>NZ_JBIRUB010000003.1:309370-948709 GCF_044334985.1 Embleya sp. NPDC020630 | reverse complement strand
AACGCCCGGTCTCATTCCGAACCCGGAAGCTAAGCTCTCCAGCGCCGATGGTACTGCACTCGAAGGGGTGTGGGAGAGTAGGACGCCGCCGGAATTTACGTGTGAAAGGCCCGTCCCGAAAGGGACGGGCCTTTTGCGTTTCCCGATACCGTTTCCCGTTTCCATGTCCGGCGTGCGTCGCGCTTCGGGTGGCCGGTGCGGGGTTGATCCGAGTCGATGATGGGCCGCCGCCAGCGTGCGGGGCTCCAAGACACGGGCTTCCCGACGAGACGACCGTGTTGCTCACCGAAAAACCGGCCGGCAGCGGCGGGCAGGGAGGGCGGTCCGGTGGAGCTCCCGAGGGGCCTTCCCGAATGGGTCGGGCAGGGCATTTCGCGGTGCGGCGGGCGTGTGTGAGGGGCGGGAGTCCACGAAACCGGACGGCGCGAGGCGCCGTGGCCTCGGTGTGGGAGAAAACCGCAGGTCAGCGCGAAGCGAGGGCGTTTGAGGTGCCATCGGGATCCGGTTTCGGCCCCCACTGGGCACTTTGGGTCTCCTCACCGGAGCTGGGGAGGCCGGAGCACACGAAACCGGCACTCGACATCCGACTTTCCACGCCGACACCACAAAACCGCAGGTCACCGAAGCCTGAAGCCCACAACCACCCATCGCGATCCGGTTTCGAACCCCCACTCCCCGCCAAACGCCGTCGAAGCGCCCTCACCTACCCGGGAAGGCCACCCGGCGGACCCGACCGGACCGCCACCCCGCCCGCCCGCTGCCGGCCGGTTTTTCGCTGAGCAACACGGCCGTCTCGTCAGGAGCCCCAAGTCTTGGAGCCCCGCACGCCGGCAGCGGCCCACCACCGACACTGACCCGCCCCGCACCGGCCACCCGTAACCACAAGCGCGACGCACGCCGGAAGAGCCCCGCCCCCGCCGTTGGAGCGCAGTGAGGGCAGGGCGTGGGTGCTGGGTGGTGGCGCTGGTGGGGATTGGCTAGTTGGGGGTGTGTGGGGCGCGGCGGCGGAAGTAGGCGATTGCGGTCACGGTCAGGGCTGGGCCCCACAGGAGTAGTGGGGCGTAGGCGAGGGTCATTACCCAGTACGCGGTGCCGCTGGGGGAGTCGGGGGCGCCCATGTTTTCTGCGCTGTTCCAGGTGAGGATGCCCATGAGGCCGACGGTGCACAGCACGGCCGCGCCCAGTAGGGCCGGGATCGTGGCGGCCCAGCGGTTGACTGTGCGGCCGCCCAGGAATGGGATCCATCGTGGGACGACCTCGCCCCATCGTCGGACCAGGCCGAGGGTGAGCAGCGCGACCAGTTCGGCCAGGATGCTCAGGCCGAGCAGGTAGAACGAGTAGCGGCTCGGGAAGTTGCTCTCGTGCAGGAGATCGTCCTTGCCGAAGCCGAGCGGGATGCCGGCCGCCCCCGCGATGCGCCAGAGCCCCGAGGGCACCGTGCTGAGCACTGCCACGTGTGCGGCCCATACGGCGATGCGGGACGGGGCCGGGGTGCGGGGGCCTGTGGGCGCTGTGGTGCGGGCCTGCCCCTTGTGGATGTCGAGCGGGCGGTTGTTTTGGGACTTGGTGGCTGCTGCCGGTGCCGGGGTTGTGGTTGTGGTTGTGGTGGTGACGCTGTCGAGCATGGTGAGTTCCTTCTGTGGGTGTTGGGTTGGCTCGATCAGCTTGTTGGGTGGGTGGTTGGACCGGCCATCGGCCGATGGGCGGATCTGATGGGGGTGCGGTCGGTTTGGTCTGCCGATCGGCAGAGGTGGGTGTGCGTGGGGCGTGTCTAGGCTCGGGTGGATGGACGACGGCGTACGACGGTGACGAAGCGGGAGTGGGGGAGCGGGGGTGCGCGGGTGATGGGGACAGGGCGTGGGGCCTCGATGGTGGCCGGGGTTGTCGGTGTCGGTGGGGTCGGGGTCGGGGTGGGGTTTGGGCAGAGCGTTTTTGCCGTGGTGCCGAGTGTTGTGGCGTTTGCCGTGTTGGTGTGGGTGGTTTGTGGGTGGGGGACGGTCGCCGGGCGGGCGGTGGTGATTGCCGGAGTTGGGGTTGGTGGGGTGTGTTTGGCGGGCCTTGTGGGGCAGTTGTGGTCGGCGCCCGAGGAGGCCGGGGGTTGGGGGCTTGCGCGGGTTGCGGTGTTGCTTGTGTTGGTTGGTGTTAGTGCGCGTGTGGAGGTCGGGCGGGGGGGTGTGGTGGCCGTCGTGATGCTCGGGGCGGCCGTCGCGTTGTGGTCGGTGCCCCTGGTGGAGTGGCGGGGCGGGCTGTTCGAGGCGTTCGGGGCGGTGGTGTTCTGGTGCCTGCCGGTGGGGGTCGCGGTCGTGGTGGGCGGCTATCCGCGGGTGGTCGAGCGGCGGCGGGTGGATGCGGTCGCGGCTGCGCGGCGGGAGCAACAGCTGGACATCGCGCGGGATTTGCACGACTACGTGGCGCATGACGTGAGTGGCATCGTCGCGCAGGCGCAGGCCGCCCGGTTCGTCGGTGCCATCGATCCCGGGCAGGCGCTGGTCGCCCTGGAGCGCATCGAGCGGGCCGGCCTGGCGGCGTTGGCGTCGATGGATCGTATGGTCGCCACGCTGCACGTCGGCGATCCCGCGCGGGCCGCATCCCGGGAGGCGCTGCCCGGGATCGACCGACTCCCTGAACTGGTCGCCGACTTCACCACCCCCGGCGGCGCCGGTGCGATCCTGGCCGTCGACCCCGACCTGCCGGCCTGCGGCGACTCGCCGGCGCGGGTGTCCCGGGAGGCGTCGGCGACGGTGTACCGCGTCGTCGTCGAGGCGCTGACCAACGTGCGCCGGCATGCGCCGGGTGCCGCCGGCGTCGAGGTCGCGGTGACCTCGACGACTCGCCTCGGTCGACCCGCCGTGCGCGTGCTCGTGGTGAACCACGCCTCCCCGTACGGCGATTCAAGGCGTCGCGTCGATGTGCCCGGGCGTGGAGGCGGGGGTGGTGGGCGCGGTCTTGCGGGGCTGCGGGCGCGGGTGCGGGAGGCGGGTGGTGAACTCGATGCCGGGCCGTACCAGGACGACGGGGCCGGAGGATGGCGGGTCCATGCGGTGCTTCCGGCCCATCCCTCGAAAGACCTCTCGGCCGCACCCGGCATACCCCGTGAAGCGAGGATCGGTTGACCACGCGCATTCTGATCGCGGACGACCAGGACGACATCCGCAGCGGATTCCGGCTCGTGCTGGACTCGCAGCCGGACATGGTCGTGGTCGGGGAGGCGGCCGATGGTGTCGCGGCCGTCGAGGCCGCCGCGCGGTTGCGGCCGGACGTCGTGCTCGCGGACATCCGCATGCCCCGGCTCGACGGGCTCGAACTGACCCGCCGGCTGGCCGGGCCAGAAGTCGCCGCGCCCACGCGGGTGATCGTGGTGACGACGTTCGAAATCGACGAGTACGTACACACCGCGCTGCGGAACGGGGCGTGCGGGTTCCTGCTCAAGCGGTCCGGGCCGACGTTGTTGATCGAGGCGGTGCGGGCGGCGATGGCGGGGGACACGTTGATCAGTCCGCAGGTCACGGTGCGGTTGTTGGATCATCTGTCGTCGGCTGCGGCTCCGGCCGCAGCTCCGGTTGCGGACGCGACTCGGCCCGCCGGCGCGGTCCACGACCCGCTCACCGCCCGGGAGCACGAGATCGTGCGGCTGATTGCCCGGGGGCACACCAACGCCGAGATCGGTGCCGATCTCTACATCTCCGCCGGTACCGCCAAGACGCATGTGGCGAACATCCAGGCCAAGTTGGGTGTGCGCAACCGGGTCGGGATCGCCGCCTGGGCGTGGGCGAACGGCCATGTCGCTCCGGGTGGGTAGCGGTGACGCTTTCACCCGATTCGACCCCGGTTCTGCCCCGGTTCGCCCCGATGCCGCCCCGGCTCCGGGCTGCTACAACCGCCCCGCCAGCTTCAGCGCCAGGTACATGTCCGTGACCGCCGACGCCAGTTCGCCCGGCGGCGCGTCCACCACCGTGACGTTTCCGCGGCGCAGGTCGGCCGCCGTGGTGCGGCGTTCGGCCAACTCCTTTTCGGCGGCGGCGGCTTCGTAGACGGCGGTCGCGTCGCCGCGGTGGGCGGCCATGCGGGTGATCGCCGGGTCGGCGACCGCTGCCACGATCACCTCGTGTCGGGCGGCCAGTTGCGGGAGTACCGGCAGGATGCCCTCCTGGACCGCCTCGCGTTCCAGGCCGGTCATCAGCACGATCAGTGAGCGGCGCGGGGAGCGGCGGAGGATTTCCGCGGCCAGGCCGCGGGCGTCGGGTTCGACCAACTCCGGTTCCAGCGCGGCCATCGCCTGGACGAAGGCGGGGAGTATCCCGTTTCGGGGCGCGCGGCGGACCTCGGCGCGGATCCGGCGGTCGTAGGCGAGCAGGTCGACCCGGTCGCCCGCGTGGTTGGCCACCGCCGTCAGCAGCAGGGTCGCGTCCATCGCGGCGTCCAGGCGCGGGATGTCGCCGATCCGGCCCGCGGAGGTGCGGCCGGTGTCCAGGACGACCAGGATGTGCCGGTCGCGTTCCGGGCGCCATGTGCGCACCACGACGCCCTGGTTGCGGGCGGAGGCGCGCCAGTCGATCGACTTCGCGTCGTCGCCGGGCACGTACTCGCGGAGCGTGTCGAATTCGGTGCCGGCGCCCCGGGTGAGCAGGGCCGAGCGGCCGTCGAGTTCGCGCAGGCGTTCCAGCTTGGAGGGGAGCAGGCGGCGGCTGGGGAAACCGGGCAGGACGCGCAGGCGCCACGGCACCAGGTGCGAGCCTTGGCGGGCGGCCAGGCCGAGTGGGCCGACGGAGCGCACGGTGACCCGGTGGGCGTGCCGGTCGCCGCGGCGGGTCGGGGTCATCGTGGTGGTGACTCGGCGGCGTTCGCCGGCGGGTACGGCCAGGTCGTGCCGCTGCGTGGTGGTGCCGGTGCTCGGCGGCCAGGCGTCGCGCAGTCGGCCGCGCAGCGCCCGGGTGCCGGGGTTGGTCACGGTCAGCGTCACCTCGGCGGGTTCGCCGAGGCGGACCGCGGTGTCGCCGGCGCGGGTGAAGGTCAGGTCGCGGACGCCGGCGGCGAGCAGCAGGTCGGTGAGTACGCCGAGCAGGAGCAGGCCCTCGACCACGGCCAGGCCGAGCAGCGAGGGCAGCAGCAGGCCGACCACCAATACGCCGATTGCCGCGGCCAGTACGGCGCGTCCGGTCAGGGCCATCGGCGGTTAACGCGGGACCGGGGTGTGGGCCAGTACGGAGTCGATCACCACGTCGGGGGTCACGCCCTCCATCTCGGCCTCGGCGCGCAGCCGTACCCGGTGTCGCAGCGCCGGGCGGGCCAGCGCCTTGACGTCGTCGGGGGTGACGTAGTCGCGGCCGGCGAGCCAGGCCCACGCGCGGGCGGCGGCGAGCAGCGCGGTGGCGCCGCGCGGGGAGACGCCCATGGCCAGCGACGGGGAGGTGCGGGTGGCCCGGCAGACGTCGACGACGTAGGCCAGCACCTCCGGCTCGACGCGCAGTTCGGCGACCGCCCGGCGGCCCGCGGCCAGATCGTCGGCGCCCGCCACCGGTCGGACACCCGCGGCGGCGAGGTCGCGCGGGTCGAAGCCCTCCGCGTGTCGGCGCAACACGGTGATCTCGTCGTCACGTTCGGGCAGCGGCAGGGTGAGCTTGAGCAGGAACCGGTCCAACTGGGCCTCGGGCAGCGGGTAGGTGCCCTCGTACTCGATCGGGTTCTGCGTCGCGGCGACCAGGAACGGGTCGGGCAGCGGGCGCGTGGTGCCGTCGACCGAGACCTGCCGCTCCTCCATCGCCTCCAAGAGCGCGGCCTGGGTCTTGGGCGGGGTGCGGTTGATCTCGTCGGCGAGCAGCAGATTGGTGAACACCGGGCCCTCGCGGAACGAGAACGCGGCGGTGCGCGCGTCGTAGACCATCGAGCCGGTGACGTCGCCCGGCATCAGGTCCGGGGTGAACTGCACGCGGGTGGTGGTCAGTTCCAGGCTGCGGGCGAGGGCGCGCACCATCAGCGTCTTGGCCACGCCGGGTACGCCCTCCAGGAGCACGTGGCCCCGGCACAGCAGGGCGATCACCAGGCCGGTGACGGCGGCGTCCTGGCCGACCACGGCCTTGCCGATCTCGCCGCGCAGGGCTTCGAGGGCGTCGCGCGCCCCGCGGGTCTGCTCGGGTGCGCTCACGTCGTGCGTACCTGCCTTATCAGCGCGTCGAGGTCGGCGGACAGGGTGACGAGGGCCTCGTCGCTCTCCGGGATCGCACCGTACAACAGGGCATGCACGTGTGCGGACGTGTGGTCGGTGCGGGCGGTGATCGCCGCGATCAGCGCGGCCTCGCCGGTGTCGGCGCCGAGCAGGCGCGCGAGGCGTTCGCGGGCGGCGGCGCGGAGCAGTCCGGCGGCGGTGTCCCGGGCCCGGCCGCGGCGGTACAGCCGGGCGCGGCCCTCGACGGTCTCGGCGGCGCGGACCACGACCGGCAGCGGTTCGGCCACGACCGGGCCGAGCCGGCGGGCCCGCCACAGCGCGAGCAGGACGGCGGCGACGGCCAGTTGGGCCGCGCCCCAGCGCCAGCCGGCGGGGAGCAGGTCCCACAACGAGTCGTCGGCGGGCGGGAGTTCGCCGCTGCCGGGCAGGTACCAGACCAGGCGCGGGTGGGCGCCGAGCAGGTTCAGGGCCAGTGCGGCGTTGCCGCGCGCGTCCAGGCGGTCGTTGGTGAGCAGGCTGCCGGAGCCGAGTACGACCGTGTCCCGGCCGGGCCCGGCCGGGGCGAGCACCAGGGTGGGCAGCCCCGCATACGGGTAGCAGCCGGTGGCGGTGGGGAACGGGCCGATGTCGAAGCGCCCGCCGCCGACGTCGGCGCTGCCCGCGCGTTGCGCCGCCGGGAGCCGGCAGTCCGGATCGAGCTCGCGGCCGGAGGTGTCGCGGGCGGTGCGTACGCCGGGGGCCAGGGCGTCGAGCGCGGCCTCGTCGGGGCGGATCAGCACGGTGCGGGCCGGCGCGGCGGCGGCGAGGCGGGCCAGGTGCGCGTCGGTGAGCAGGTCGGGGTAGGCCACCACGAGCGTGGTGTCGGGGCGGATCGCGCGCTCCGCCGCGTCGGCCGAGCGGACCAGTTCCACCTCGACGCCTCGGGCACGCAGCAGTTGGGCCACCGCCTTGCTGCCGGCCTTGCCGGTCGAGCGCGGGTCCAGGCTGCCCTCGTGGCGGTCGCCCTGGATCAGCACGAGGGCGGAGACGACGATCACCACGAGGGCGACCAGCGCCAGCGGGAGGCGCAGGCGGCGCCAGGTCTGCTCGGCGGTGCGGCCGAGGGGGGTGGGAGCGGGCAGGGTGGGGCCGGATGCTGCCGTGTCCGAGGTGCCCGGGGTTGCACCCGAGGTGCCCGAGCCGTCCGGCGCGGGGAAGTCCGGTGCCGCGGGGCCGGGTGCGCCGGGCCCCGCCGGGTCGGCGCTCATCCGGGGACCCGTTCGGCGGCGCGCGGACGGGCGGCGGCGCAGCGGGTGTCGAGGGCGCGCAACCGGTCGTCCAGGGACCGGTCGGCGGTCCGGCCGCCGTAGTGCACGTCGTCGAAGATCGCCGCCGCGGCGCGCAGGTCCGCGGCGACCTCGGGCAGCACCCGGCCGCCCTCGACGGCGGCCTCGTCGGCGGTGCGGCCCGGGCGTACGTCCAGCACGGCGCGTTCCTCCAGGTCCCGCACGATCGCCCGGAAACGTTCCCGGACCGCCTCGTCCCAGCGGCCGGCCGCGGCGTGCGCGTCGGCCGCCGCGCGGTGCCGGGCGGCCGGCATCGGGCCCTGCTCGCCGTACAGCGGCAACTCGGCACGCCGAGCCGCGCGCAGGGGCCCGAGCCGCAGCCGCAGCAGGACGAGCGCGCCGATCAGCACGAGCACGATCACCGCGAGGCCGGTGAAGCCGCCCGGGGTGTTGTCGCCCGCCCGGGAGACCAGGTCGCCGAGGCGGTCGAAGAGCCAGTCCAGGATCCGGCGCACCGGATGGGGGGCGTCGCGGTGGTACTCGACCCGGGACAGCTCGTCCCGGGCGGCATCCCGCGCGTCGTCGCGCGGGATGTCCACCGGTTCCCAGTCCCGGGGCAGGAGCGGGAGCGCGAGCGCGAGTCGGGTCACGCGGGCGTGGGTCCCGCGGCCGACCCGGTGCCGGTCTCCCCGTCCGGGACGCCGGCCGCGCGGGCGAGTTCGAGGTCGAGCGCCTCGCGGCGGATGCGCTGGTCGATGTACAGCAGCGCGGTCGCGCCGGCGGCGAACGGGTACAGCAGCGCGGAGGCGATCACCGCGCCGATGCCGGTGATCAGCAGGTCGACGAACGTGGGGTCGGGGATGTCGGACGCCTTGGAGGCGGTGATCGCCGTGAAGCCGTCGGAGACGAGCAGGAACGGCGTCTGGATGATGCCGCCGACGATCGCCATGATCAGCCAGATCAGCAGCAGGATGCCGCACACGCGCCACCACGAGCCGGTGACGAGCTTGCGCGAGCGCTCCAGGGCCTTGCGGACCGTCTGCTTCTCCAGCATCAGGACGGGGCCTGCGAGGGTCAGGCAGACGTACAGGTAGATCGCCGCGACCACGCCGCCGATCAGGCCGGGGAGCAGCAGCAGCGCGCCGAGCCCGTCGGCGCCGACGGCCAGCAGGGCCAGACCCGGCAGCATCGCCACGAGCATCGTGCCGACCGGGACCAGCCAGGTCGCGAAGGTGACCCCGAGCAGGCGTGGCAGCAGCGGGCGGACCGCCTTCCAGGCCTGCGCCGCCGACATGGACTTGGCGATCACCGCGCGGCTGACCACGACGGTGAGCATTCCGGTGGCGGCGATCTGGCCGAGGGTGGAGATCACGATCGGCACGATCACCAGGGCGGAGGTGTCACGCAGGTAGCGCCACAACTCCTCCCCGGTGGGGTCGTCGGAGAGGTCCTCGGGGGAGAACTCGCGGTTGAGCAGCCAGGTGGCCGGCACCTCGAGGCACTGGGTGAGCAGGGCGATCACGACGGCGATGCCGATCATGACCTTCCAGTGGGTGCGCATCGCGGCGAACGCGCCGTCCAGGATCTCGCCGACGCTCAGCGGGCGCAGCGGGATCACGCCGGGCTTGGCGGCCTGGACGTAGGGGCCGTTCCAGCCGGGGGGCGCGCCCCAGAGGGGCTGGGTGCCGCCCCAGCGCGGGTCGGATGCGGCGCCGGGGTGATCGGCGCCCTGGTGCGGGGGTCCCCAGCCGGCGGCCGGGCCCTGGTGCGGCGGCCCCCAACCGGTGGCGGGGGGCTGGACCGGCGCCCAGCCCGGTGCGGGGGCCTGCGGCGCGGGCCGGTCGGACTCCGGGCGGGCGGGCTTGTCGAGCGAGGTCGGCTTGTCCGGGGCGGCCGGGCCGTCCGAGGCGGCGCGATCGTCAGCGGCCTCCGACCGGTCCGAGGTGGCGGGACCGTTCGCCTCGACCGGCCCCTCCGAGGACGCGGCCTCGCCCGAGGTGGTCGGCTCGGGGGCGGTCGGCCCATCTGCGGCCGTCGTGTCGGCCGGGGACGAGGGCGTCGCGGGCTCGGGCTCGGGCGCGGATCGGTCGGGTGACGTGGCGTCGTCCGCCGGGCGTGCTGCGTCCGGCCCCGGGGCGTCCGGGGTGGGCCGGCCGGGCGAGTCCGTCATGTCGATTGCGCTCCTCGTCCTGATGGGTGGTGACTCATCGTGGCATGCCCGTGTGGCCCCTTGGTGAACGGGCGGCCGGCGGATCCGAACGACGGGCCGGGCGGGCCGGCCGGGTGGACAACGACGGGCGCCCGGTCACACGTTCCGGATGTTGCCCGGCGCCGGCCGCGAGGGTCGTGTCGATGGCCCGAAACGTCCGTTGCGTGCCCGGTCGGGACGGCGTACCTTCCGGCATTCGGGGTGACTCCGCACTCCCTGGGCGTGCCAATCGTCAGAGAAAGGTACGTTTTGTCACCCGAGGACGCGGCCGGAATCGGTCGGATGAGTGCAGGTCACAATCCGGTAATGCGACGATGAGGCACATGAAGGGACGCGTCCTCATCGTTGACGACGACACCGCACTGTCCGAGATGCTCGGCATCGTGCTGCGTGGCGAAGGGTTCGAGCCGTCGTTCGTGGCGGACGGCGACAAGGCACTCCAGGCATTCCGGGACGTCAAACCGGACCTGGTGCTGCTGGACCTGATGCTGCCCGGCCGCGACGGCATCGACGTCTGCCGCCAGATCCGTGCCGAGTCCGGCGTGCCGATCGTGATGCTCACCGCCAAGAGCGACACGGTCGACGTCGTGGTCGGCCTGGAGTCCGGAGCAGACGACTATGTGATCAAACCGTTCAAGCCCAAGGAGCTTGTCGCTCGTGTGCGGGCCCGCCTGCGCAGAGCCGAGGAACCCACCCCGGAGCAACTGGTGATCGGCGATCTGGTGATCGACGTGGCCGGCCATGCCGTTAAGCGGGACGGGCAGAACATCGCGCTGACCCCGCTGGAGTTCGACCTCCTTGTCGCACTCGCCCGCAAGCCCTGGCAGGTGTTCACCCGCGAGGTACTGCTCGAACAGGTCTGGGGATACCGACACGCGGCCGACACCCGCCTGGTGAACGTCCACGTCCAGCGGCTGCGCTCGAAGATCGAGCGTGACCCCGAGCGTCCGGAGACGGTGGTCACGGTGCGCGGGGTCGGCTACAAGGCGGGACCGGCCTGACCTTGAGATCGTCCCGGTGAGCACCGCACAGCGGTCGCCCTCCCCGTCGGCCTGGTCCCTCGCCCTGCGTCGTGTGCGCGGCGGCGTGGGCCGGGTCATGGCGCTGTGGAACAGATCGATCCAGTTCCGCGTCGTGGCCACCACCCTCGTGCTGTCCGTCGCCGTCACGGTGCTGCTCGGCGTGGTGGTGGTCGGCCAGGTCCGCAACGGCCTGCTCGACGCGAAGGTGGCCTCCGCCCGGTCCCAGGCCCAGGGCGGCTTCGCCGATGCCCGCGCGCAGGCCGACGAGATCGCCACCAGCCCGGGCCGGCACGTCCAGGTCCCCACCGGCATGCCCGCCGGCATGCCCGCCGGCACGCCGGCCGGCGGCAACCGGGTGAACACCGGGGACTGGCTCAACGCGCTGGTCAAGCAGCTCTCCAGCGGCGGCCAGGGGGTGTACGACGTGGCCGCGACCAGTCAGGACACGGTGGACAGCCCGCCCGGGTCCGGCCGCAGCCCCCGCGCGTCCGGCGACGTGGTCCCCGACGACAGCGTGCCGGCCGAACTGCGCCGCGAGGTCGGGCTCAAACACGGGGTGGCGCTGCTCCAGTACACCCAGATCGTGCGCGAGGCCCAGCACGGCGAGGGCCCGGCGGAGACCACCCGCGAGGCCGGCCTGGTGGTCGGCGCCCAGTTGGAGGACCCCGACGGCGGCTCGTACCAGCTGTACTACTTCTTCTCCTTCGGTCCCGAGGAGAAGACCCTGGGCCTGGTGCGCAGCACGCTGGCCACCGCCGGGGTCTTCCTCGTGCTGCTCCTGGTGGCGATCGCGGCGCTGGTGACCCGGTGGGTGGTCACCCCGGTGCGGATGGCGGCCCGGATCGCCGAGCGGTTGGCGGCGGGGCGGCTGGAGGAGCGGATGCGGGTGGTCGGCGCGGACGATCTGGCCCGGCTGGGCTCGTCGTTCAACAAGATGGCGTCCAACCTGCAGAACCAGATCAGACAGCTGGAGGAGTTGTCCCGGGTGCAGCGCCGGTTCGTCTCCGATGTCTCGCACGAACTGCGTACTCCGCTGACCACCGTGCGGATGGCCGCCGACGTGCTGCACGAGGCGCGCGAGGACTTCGACCCGGCCACCCGGCGCTCGGCCGAGCTGCTGCAGAACCAGCTGGACCGGTTCGAGGCGCTGCTGTCGGACCTGTTGGAGATCAGCCGGTTCGACGCGGGCGCGGCGGTGCTCGACGCCGAGCCGGTGGATCTGCGCGACCTGGTGCGTCGGGTGGTCGAGGGTGCCGAGCCGCTGGCCGAGCGGCGCGGCAGCCGGCTCGTGGTGCGCGTGCCGGACAAGCCGTGCGTGGCCGAGGTCGATCCCCGGCGGATCGACCGGGTGCTGCGCAATCTGGTGGTCAACGCGATCGAGCACGGCGAGGGGCACGACGTGGTGGTCACCGTCGCCGCCGGGGAGGACTCGGTCGCGGTGGCCGTGCGCGACTACGGCGTGGGCCTCAAGCCCGGCGAGTCCTCGCTGGTGTTCGCCCGGTTCTGGCGGGCCGACCCGGCCAGGGCGCGGACCACCGGCGGCACCGGCCTGGGCCTGTCCATCGCGCTCGAGGACGCGCATCTGCACGGCGGCTGGCTCCAGGCCTGGGGCGAGCCGGGCGGCGGCTCGCAGTTCCGGCTGAGCCTGCCCAAGAACGCGGGTGGCGAGCTGGTGCGCTCCCCGCTGCCGTTGGAGCCCGAGGACTCGCGGGCCAATCGGGGCCTGGGGCCGGCGGGCTCGCCGTATCGGCGCGGCGTACGTACCGCCGGTTCCGCGGGAGGCAGTCGATGAGACGGATCACCCCGTTCCTGGCCCTGGTGTGCGTGCTGTGCGCGCTCAGTGCGTGTGCGTCGATGCCGCACAGCGGCAGCGTGCGCGAGGCGGCCAAGGGCGGCACCAAGGACCAGGGCCCGGAGCAGCAGGTGCGGGTGTTCGCCGTGCCGCCCAAGCCCGGCGAGCAGCCGTACGGCATGGTGGCCGGCTTCCTGGAGGCGGTCACCAGCGACGAACCCGACTACACCACCGCGCGCGCCTACCTGACCCCGGAGGCCCGGGCCAAGTGGGTGCCCACGCGCGAGATCGTGGTGCTCAACACGATCGCGAAGATCGAACTCGTGGCCGGCGCCGACGAGCGGACCTATCGGGCCGAGGTCTCCGGCACCCGGGTGGGCACCGTCGACAGCCGCAACGCCTATCAGCCCGAACAGCAGGCGGGCGCGCCCTACCTGGCCACCCTGCAACTGCGCCTGGGCACCGACAACCAGTGGCGGATCGCCGACCTGCCCGACGGGTTGATCCTGTCCAACGCCGAGTTCCACCGGATCTACCGGTCGGTCAACACGTACTGGTTCGCCACCTCGATGCCGCTGGGCCAGGACGTCCTGGTGCCCGATCCGGTGTATCTGCGCAGCAGGGTGGGGCTGACCTCGGCGCTGGTGCGGCAACTTGTGAACGGTCCCACCGACTGGCTGCGGCCGGTGGTGGAGACCGCCATCCCGGCCGGCACCGAGCCCGCCGACCGGGTGGTGTCGATCGAGGACAACCGCACCGCCCGGGTCCAGCTCAACCGGCAGGCCAGACTCGCGCAGGGCAAGAGCTGCGAGCGCATGGCCGCGCAACTGCTGTTCACGCTGCGCCAGGTATCGGGGGTGGACTCGGTCTCGATCACCGGCGGCGGTGCGCCGATGTGCCTGCTCTCCGACGACGACGCGGCGCGCTACGACCCCGCGCGGGCGGCCAAGACGCCCGGCCCCACCGGCTACTTCATCGCCAAGGGCGGCATGGTCAACGTGGTGCCCGGCAACCCGCCGGCGCTGCCGGGGCCCTTCGGCGACGGCACCTACAAGGTGGACCAGATCGCCGTCTCGCGGGACCAGTTCCGGCGCCGGATCGCGGGCATCGACACCGGCGGGCGCAAGTTGTGGGTCGGCGACGTGGACGGTCACGGCGAGGTCCAGGAGTGGCTGAACACCTCGCCCGGGTCGTTGTCGAGCCCGACCTGGGACGGCCGCGGCGTGTTGTGGGCGCTGGATCACACCAAGAACGCCGAGCAGGTGTTGGCGCTGTACGAGGACGAGCGGCGCCAGGTCACCAAGGTCGCGGTCGACGTGGAGGGCATCACCGCGGCCCGGATCACCGACCTGCGGTTGTCCTCGGACGGCGTGCGCGCGGCGCTGGTGCTGAACACCGGGCAGGTGATGGTCGGCCGGGTCGAGCGGCGCGTGAGCAACGGGCTGCCGGCCATCACCATCGCCGCGCCGCGCTCGGTGCTGCCCTCGCTGGTCGAGGTCAAGGCGATCTCGTGGAACGGTCCGGATCGGCTGGTGGTGCTCGGCAAGGAGGGCCAGGGCGCGCTGCAGCCGCAGATCGTGGACATCGACGGCGGTATTTCCATCTCGGTCGCCTCGGTCAACGGCATGCTGCACATCGCCGCGCCGGACGGCGCCGACCAGCCGCTGCTCGCCGACTCCGGCGAGCAGAACATCTACCAGCTGTCCCAGGGCAACAACTGGATCAAGGTGCACAGCGGCACGTACCCGGTCTACCCGGGGTAGCGCCCCCACCCGGGCCCGTGCGCCACGGCGCGCCATGACCGGATCGGGTGGTTGCGCGTGCGGCCGGTCCGTTTCGGGGCCGGGCGTGCGAGCTTGGGAGTATGGAACGGCGTCGGGTGCTCGCGACATGGGCCGACCTGGTGCTGCCCGTGTGCTGCGCGGGCTGCGCCGCGCCCGGCGCGCAGTTGTGCGCAGCCTGTCGGGCGGTGTTCGCCCCGGCGCCGCGGCCGGCCGACCCGGTCCCCGTGCCCGAGGGGATGCCGCCCGTACACGCGGTCACCGCCTACCAGGGGCCCGTGCGCTCGGTGCTCGCCGCCTACAAGGAGCACGGCGCGCGCCGCTTGGCCGGCCCCCTGGGGGATGCGCTGGCCCGGGCGGTGGCGGCCGGTCTCGCCGACGCGGCCGGGCCGTGCCTGCTGGTCCCGGTGCCCTCGACCCGCGCCGCGGTGCGTCGACGCGGTCGGGACGCCACCCGGGAGCTGGCACTGCGCGCGGCCGGCCGATTGCGCGCGACCGGGGTCCCCGCGCGGGTGCTCCCGGCACTGCGACATACCCGTCGAATCCTGGATCAGGCGGGCCTTTCGGCACATGAACGGAGGATGAACGTCCGCCGATCAATGATCGTTTCGGACAGGTTGGCGCCCTTGTTTACGGGCATTAGTGTGGTGATCGTCGTCGATGATGTTTGCACCACCGGCGCAACTCTCGCGGAGGCGACCCGTGCGGTCCGAGCCGTGGGAGGGCGAGTCGAGGCGGCGGCCGTGGTGGCCGCGACCGCTCGGCGGCGCGGGACGGAGCAGGGCCGTCGGCGACCTGGTCGGTCGGATGGGTGCCCACCTCTCCGGCATGGCGCAATGGATGGAGTTCTGCGTGGACATTGTCGTCAAGGGCCGCAAGACCGAGGTACCCGAGCGTTTTCGCAAGCACTGCGTCGAGAAGCTGGACAAGATCCGCAAGCTCGACGACAAGGTGATCAGCGTTGACGTGGAGGTGACCAAGGAGCGGAACCCGCGGCTGGCGGAGCGCTCGGACCGGGTGGAGATCACGCTGAACACGCGTGGCCCCGTCATCCGGGGCGAAGCCGCCGCGTCCGACCCCTACGCCGCACTCGACCTGGCGTGCGCGAGACTCGAGGCACAGTTGCGCAAGGCCGCCGACCGGCGGCGCGTGCACCATGGTCACCGCTCCCCCGTCTCGGTGGGCGCGGCCACTGCGGAGATCAATCACGCCGACCGGCTCAATGGGGCCGTGGTGGCGTCCGCGGAAGACATCGAGGCGGTGAAGAACGGCGAATTGAGGCCCCAGCCGCACATGGCGGGCCCGATCGAGGTGGATGGCGAAGGCCCCCTCGTGGTTCGCGAGAAGGTACACGCCGGGCGTCCGATGGCGCTCGACCAGGCGCTGTACGAGATGGAGTTGGTAGGCCACGACTTCTATCTGTTCATCGATTCGAGCACCAAGTGGCCGAGTGTGGTGTACCGCCGGCACGGCTACGACTACGGTGTGATCCACCTCAAGCCCGAGGACCGCGAGGACGGCGGACCGCAGTAGTCGCGGTCGGGCCGTCGCCGCGCGCCCTCTGGTCGTGATTCGACGCCGAAACCCTTCGGGGTTTCGGCGTCGGTTGCGTCTTCGACCCTGGCGTTCCCTGGCGAATGTTCCGCTTCGCAAGTACGTTCCGTACATAACGCCCATCAGGGCCTGGCGTCGTGGCGATCACGTGGGATCATGTCCTGGACACGGATCGTGCCGACCCAGGGGGGAAACACGGTGGGTGAACAGTCTGTTCCGGCCCGCGTGGAGCACGGCTCAGCGAGCGAACCGATTCGCGTGCTGGTGGTCGACGATCACGATCTGTTTCGCCGCGGTCTGGATATCGTGCTCGCGCCGGAGCCCGACATCACCGTGGTCGGCGAGGCCGGGGACGGCGCCGAGGCGCTGGAGGCCGCGCAGGACCTGCTGCCCGACATCGTCCTGATGGACGTGCGCATGCCCAGACGCGGCGGTATCGAGGCGTGCACCGCGATCAAGGAGGTCGCGCCCAGCACTCAGATCATCATGTTGACGATGAGCGAGGAAGAGGCCGACCTCTACGACGCGATCAAGGCCGGCGCCACCGGATATCTGCTCAAGGAGATCTCGCACGGCGAGGTGGCCTCGGCGATCCGCGCGGTGGCCGACGGACAGTCGCAGATCAGCCCGTCGATGGCGGTCAAGCTGCTGACCGAGTTCAAGTCGATGAGCCGGCGCGACGACGAGCGCCGCCTGGTACCGGCGCCGCGGCTGACCGACCGCGAGATCGAGGTGCTGCGCCTGGTGGCCACCGGGCGCAACAACCGCGACATCGCCAAGCAGTTGTTCATCAGCGAGAACACCGTGAAGAACCACGTGCGCAACATCCTCGAGAAATTGCAGCTGCATTCGCGCATGGAGGCCGTGGTCTACGCGATGCGGGAGAAGATCCTGGAGATCGGCGACTGAACCGGGGCGCGTCCCGGGCGCGGGCGGGCCCGGGTCGGCCGGACGCGGACGCCCGGCCGACTCCGGCCGGTCAGCGCGCGAGCAGCGCGGTCAGCCGCGCGCGGGTGCTCTCGTGGTCCAGCGCCTCGATCCGCACGTCGTCGCACCCCACCCATCCGGCGGCCGCGCGCAGCGCCTCGGCCGCGCCGGCCAGCACCCGCTCGCCGACCGCGGCGCCGGCCTCGAAGGACATGCGCCGGGCCACCAGGGTGCGTCCCTCCCGGGCCGGGTCCACCCGGCCGACCAGCCGCCCGCCCGCCAGTATCGGCATCACGAAGTAGCCGTGCACCCGCTTGGCGGCGGGCACGTACGCCTCCAGGCGGTGTGCGAAGCCGCCGAACACCCGGGCGGTGCGCGGGCGATCCCACACCAGCGAGTCGAACGGCGACAACAGCGTGGCGCGATGACGCCCACGCGGCGGCGCGGCGAGCGCGTCGGGGTCCGCCCACGCACCCTCGCGGGCGGCCCGTTCGCCCCAACCCGCGACCGCGACCGGGACCAGGCCGCTGCCGGGCAGGGCGGCGTCGACCTGGGCCCGGGTCAGCCGGTACTGGTCCATCAGGTCGGCCCGGGTGGCCACGCCGAGCTGCCGGCCGGCCAGGCGCACCAGGCGGCGCAGGCACTCCGCGTCGTCGGGCTCCTCGGCGAGCAGGGCCGCCGGGACCACACGTTCCGGCAGGTCGTACACCCGCTTCCAGCCGTCGCGGCGCACGCAGACCACGTCGCCGAAGGCCAGCGCGCGCTCGACGGCGATCTTGGTCTCGCTCCAGTCCCACCACTCGCCCTTGTTCTTGGCTCCGCCCAGCGCGGTCGCGGTCAGCGGGCCCTCGGCGCGCAGGCGCTCCAGGACGGTGTCGAACGACTCCTTCGACACCTGGTGGCCCCACAGGTGGCCGCGGCCTCGGTAGTGCCGGCGGCGGAAGGCGAAGTCCGGCCAGGTCGACATGGGCAGCACGCAGGCCGCGTGCGACCAGTATTCGAACGCGGTCTCGCCGGACCAGTACGCGCTCTCGACGGTGGCGCGGCCGACGGGGCCGAGCCGGGAGTAGGGCACCAGCTCGTGCGAGCGGGCCAGCGTGGAGATGGTGTCGAGTTGTACCGCGCCCAGCGAGTGCAGCACGCCGAGCACGCCCGCCCGGCGATCGGGGGCACCCAGCAGGCCCTGCGCGGCCAGCACGATGCGGCGGGCCTCGTCGGCGGTCAGCTCGGCGTCCGGCGTGAAGGTCGGCTGTGAGGTCATGGCCGCCACCTTAGAACGTGTGTTCGCATCAGGTGTCCGTGGCGAGCCGGGCGTGCAGATGTACGTCGGTGAACTCCTCGCCGAAGCCGGTGAGGCAGCCGCGCAGTACTCCTTCGAGTGCATATCCCGACGCGTTGGCGACGGCGCACGAGGCGGAGTTGGCCACCGCGTGGCGCAGTTCCAGACGATGCAGCTCCAGCGCGCCGAACGCCCAGCGGGTGAGCGCGCCGACCCCGTGCCGGGCGACCCCCCGACCGCGCGAGGACTTCAGCGTCCAGTAGCCGACCTCGGCCGTGCGCCACTGCGGCGACACCTTCCACAGCGCGACATGCCCGTGGACCTCGCCGCTGACCGCGTCCATCACCGCGAACGAGGGCCCCTCGCCGCTTGCCCATCGTTGCTCGCGCGCGGCCAGCCACGCGTGTGGATCCTCGTCCTCGGGCACCGGCGGGCGGTGCACGATCAGCTCGTCGGCGAGCGCGCCGGCGATCACGTCGACGTCGTGTTCGTTCCAGGGGCGGAGCTGAAAGCGTCCTGCCGCGATCTCCACAGGTTCCATGCCGGTCACTGTGCCGGCCCGCGAGGCTCGATCCGGGCTTGCCTCCTCGCATACGATGGCCGTATCGGCGGGACGGGCCCCGCCGTGCCGTCACGTCCGAAAGGCGGGCGGGCGCCGTCGGGCAAGGAGCTCATCCAGCGTGTCTATCTTCGACAAGGTCCTGCGCGCCGGCGAGGGCAAAATCCTGCGCAAGCTCAACCGCATCGCAGATCAGATCGAGTCGATCGAAGACGACTTCAAGGACCTCTCCGACGCCGAGCTGCGCGCGCTGACGGACGAGTACAAGCAGCGCTACGCCGATGGGGAAACCCTCGACGACCTGCTGCCGGAAGCCTTCGCCACGGTGCGCGAGGCCGCGCGCCGCACGCTCGGTCAGCGGCACTACAAGGTGCAGCTGATGGGCGGCGCCGCGCTGCACCTGGGCAACATCGCCGAGATGCGCACCGGCGAGGGCAAGACCCTCGTGTCCACCCTGCCCGCCTACCTCAACGCCATCGCCGGCGAGGGTGTGCACGTGGTCACGGTCAACGACTACCTCGCCGAGCGCGACTCGGAGTGGATGGGTCGTGTGCACCGCTTCCTCGGTCTGACCGTGGGCTGCATCCTGGCCAACATGCCGCCGCACGAGCGGCGGAAGGCGTACGGCTACGACATCACGTACGGCACCAACAACGAGTTCGGCTTCGACTACCTGCGCGACAACATGGCGTGGTCGGCCGACGAGCTGGTGCAGCGCGGCCACTTCTTCGCCGTGGTCGACGAGGTCGACTCGATCCTCGTCGACGAGGCCCGCACCCCGCTGATCATCTCCGGCCCGGCCGACCAGGCCACGAAGTGGTACGCCGACTTCGCGACCATGGTCAAGCGGCTCAAGCGCGGCGAGGCCGCGAACCCGCTCAAGGGCATCGAGGAGACCGGCGACTACGACGTCGACGAGAAGAAGCGCACCGTCGCCATCCACGAGTCCGGCGTCGCCCGGGTCGAGGACTACCTGGGCATCGACAACCTCTACGAGGCGGTCAACACCCCGCTGGTCGGCTACCTGAACAACGCCATCAAGGCGAAGGAGCTGTACAAGCGGGACAAGGAGTACGTCGTCGTGGACGGCGAGGTGCTGATCGTCGACGAGCACACCGGCCGCATCCTCGCCGGTCGCCGCTACAACGAGGGCATGCACCAGGCGATCGAGGCCAAGGAGGGGGTGGACATCAAGGACGAGAACCAGACCCTGGCCACCGTTACCCTCCAGAACTTCTTCCGCCTGTACAAGAAGCTCGGCGGCATGACCGGTACCGCGATGACCGAGGCCGCCGAGTTCCACCAGATCTACAAGCTCGGCGTGGTGCCCATCCCCACCCACCGTTCGGTGCAGCGCGTGGACCAGTCCGACCTCGTGTACAAGACCGAGGAGGCCAAGTTCAACGCGGTGGTCGAGGACATCACGCAAAAGCACGAGAAGGGCCAGCCGGTCCTGGTCGGTACCACCAGCGTGGAGAAGTCCGAGTACCTGTCCGCCCAGCTGCGCAAGCGCGGCGTGCCGCACGAGGTGCTGAACGCCAAGCACCACGAGCGCGAGGCGCAGATCGTCGCGCAGGCCGGCCGCAAGGGCGCGGTCACGGTGGCCACCAACATGGCCGGCCGAGGCACCGACATCATGCTCGGCGGCAACCCGGACCACCTCGCCGCGGCCGAACTCGCGCAGCGTGGGCTGACCCCGACCGAGACGCCGGAGGAGTACGAGGCGGCCTGGCCGGAGGCGCTGGAGAAGGCCAAGAAGGCGGTCAAGGCGGAGCACGAGGAGGTCTCCGACCTCGGCGGGCTGTACGTGCTCGGCACCGAGCGGCACGAGTCCCGCCGGATCGACAACCAGCTGCGCGGTCGTTCCGGGCGCCAGGGCGACCCGGGCGAGTCGCGGTTCTACCTGTCGCTGGGCGACGACCTGATGCGCCTGTTCAAGGCCAACATCGTCGAGCGGGTGCTGACCCTGGCCAACGTGCCCGAGGACCAGCCGATCGAGTCGAAGATGGTCTCGAACGCGATCAAGTCCGCGCAGACCCAGGTCGAGCAGCAGAACTTCGAGATCCGCAAGAACGTGCTCAAGTACGACGAGGTGCTGAACCGGCAGCGCGAGGTGATCTACGGCGAGCGCCGCCGGGTGCTCGCGGGGGAGAACCTGCAGGAGCAGATCGGGCACTTCATCGACGACACCGTCGAGGCGTACGTGCACGGTGCGACCGAGGGCTTCGCGGAGGAGTGGGACCTCGAGAAGTTGTGGGCCAACCTCAAGCGGCTGTACCCGGTCAGCATCACGATCGAGGAGGTCGAGGAGGAGTTCGGCGACCGCTCGGAGCTGGACACCGAGCAGCTGGTCGAACTGCTCCGGGCCGACGCCCAGGCCGCCTACGCGCTGCGTGAGGAGAAGCTGGGCGAGGAGGTCATGCGCGAGCTGGAGCGGCGGGTCATCCTGTCGGTGCTGGACCGCCGGTGGCGCGAGCACCTGTACGAGATGGACTACCTCCAGGAGGGCATCGGCCTGCGTGCGATGGCGCAGCGCGACCCGCTGGTGGAGTACCAGCGCGAGGGCTTCGACATGTTCAACGCCATGATGGAGGGCATCAAGGAGGAGTCGGTCGGCTACCTCTTCAACGTCGAGGTCGAGATCGAGCAGGTGCCGGAGGCGCCGAGCATCTCGATCGACAAGGCCGCGCCGCTGCCGGAGATCCACGCGAAGGGGCTCGACGCGCCCCAGCGGCCGGCGCACCTGCAGTACAGCGCGCCCACGATCGACGGCGAGGGTGGCGTGATCACCTCCGAGGAGAACTTCGACGAGGACGCGGACGAGGTCGAAGAGGGCGCGACGCGGGCCGAGCGGCGGCGGGCGCAGCGGGCGAAGCGGAAGAAGAAGTAGGCGGGGTCCTCATACGCCGGACGGGCTGAGGGGATGCTGGTTGGCCGGTGGCCGTAGGCGGTGTCGTGGGTCGGTTTGGCCGGCGTGCGGCCCGCCGGTCCTCACGCGCCGGACGGGCTGAGAGGGCGCCGTTGGCGGTGGTCGTGGATGGTGGCCTCGGTCGGGCTTTGGCGGCCTGCGGCCTGCTTGTCCTCAAGCGCCGGACGGGCTGAGAGGGCGCCGTTGGCGGTGGTCGTGGATGGTGGCCTCGGTCGGGCTTCGGCGGCCTGCGGCCTGCTTGTCCTCACGCGCCGGACGGGCTGGAGTTTGGTGGCGTAGGGCTTGAGGGCCCGCGCCCCGCGAGCCTCGCCCCGGGCCTCGCGCCCCGTGCTGTGCGAGGCCCGCCTCGTGGCTGGTGGGTCCGGTGGGATGATGGTGTGTGGGTGAGGGCCCGGACCTGTTGGTTCGGGCCCTCTTTGTTTTCAGGCCAGTTCGTCGTGTTCCAGGGCTGTGCAGAGCCAGGTGTTGGTGGGGTGGCGGGTGGGGGCGTCGCGTTCCAGGCGGAAGGCGACGGTGAGGACCCAGGAGGGGGCGCGTAGGCGGGCGTAGCCCTCGGCGATGCCTTCGGCGGGGGCGTGGCCGCCGCAGGACTCCACTCGCAGGTGTCCGACTCGGCGGGCGGCGAGGCGGCGGATCAGGTGTTGTGTGGTGCCGTAGACGGGCGCGGAGGCGTACGGGCGCAGTTGGGTGAGTGCGCGTCGGCCCGAGGCGATCTCGGCCAGTGCGTGGGCCAGCCGTTGGGAGCGCAGCCGGGCCTCGGTCGGGTCCGGTTCGGCCAGGGCGGGGACCAGGCGCAGCGCGGGCCGCGGGTTGGGTTGCGGCGCGGGGCGGAAACCGGGCCGGGAGTCGGATCCGTGTTCGGGGTGGGGCAGCAGGTGGGGCAGCGGGTGCGGGGCGTGGGCCAGGTTGCCGTGGGTCAGGTTGCCGTGGGTCAGGTTGGTGACGCGGCCCGGTGGGCGCAGCGGGATCACCTCGGCGACGGCCGCGGTGTCGAAGGGGGTTTCGCCGGCGGGGGCTCGGACCACGTACAGGCGTGGTGGCGAGCCGGTGTTCGTGTGGACCATGGGTCCTCCCCGTGAAGCGGATGTGACGGTTGTGGCGCACCCGTCCCGCTCGTTCCCCCGACCGGGACGTGTGCAGGCACTTCCTAGCCGGCCCGCGCCGTGCGGTCAACCATTCGTCTGGACGCCGCTGCGATTACGCTGACGCGCGTCGACTCACGCGTGGTGGCGCCGGGTCGGCCCTGGTTTCGGCGCTCTTCGTCCCCGAAGGAGTGTCCGGATTTCACTCGATTGGAGTCGCCCGATGCGCGTGTTCATCCCTACGACGCCCGCCGGCCTGGCCGCGGTGCACGCCGCCGGCGGGATCGAGTCGGCGCCGCTGCCGGCGTACGCGGTCACCGAGGCGTTTCGCGCGTGGTACGGGAGCGACGACGAGGAGGAGCTGGAGTACGGCGCGCTGACCCGCGCCGCCGAGGGCTCGCTGCGGTTGCTCGCGGCCGAGCGGGGCGCGGTGCGTCGGGTCGTGCTCGCGGCGGATGTGCCCGACACGCTGGTGGCCGAGCGGGAGGACGGCCCGGGCGCGGTCCTGGTCGACGCGCGTGTGCCGCGCAAGCGGATCGCGGCGGTGCACATGGACACCGCCGACGCGGAGGAGGCGGTCGCCGCGGCGCTGGCTGGCGGCCTCACCGACGAGCTGATCGAGGCCGCCGAGGAGCACGAGCTGCTGTGGTTCGCGACACAGGAGCTGGCCGACCTGCTGTGACGGCCGGCACGGCACAATCAAGGTCCATGACGTATCGGAATCCGCACCTGGTTTGGGACTGGAACAGCACCCTGTTCCACGACTTGGACGCGATCATCGAGGCCACCAACGCCTCGTTCGCGCTGATCGGACTGCCGCCGATGACGCTGGAGCGCTATCGGGAGCTCTACTGCGTGCCGGTGCCGAAGTTCTACGAGAAGGTCGTCGGCCGGGTCCCGGACGCGGACGAGTGGATCCGCCTCGACCAGGCCTTCCAGGAGGTCTACACCCTGCACAGCGCGCGCTGCGAACTCGCCGTCGGCGCGGACGAGCTGCTGCACGCCTGGCAGCGCGAGGGCGGTACCCAGTCGCTGCTGTCGCTGACCGCGCACGAGGCGCTGATGCCGTTCGTGCGCCGGTTCGGGATCGAGGAGCGGTTCGTGCGGGTGGACGGGCGGGTGGGTCCGCCGGGCGGCGGCAAGGCCGAGCACCTGGTGCGGCACCTGGCGGCGCTGGAGCGGGACCCGGCCGACGTGGTGCTGATCGGCGACGCCGCCGACGACGCGGCGGCCGCGCTGCACGTGGGCGCGCGGGTGGTGCTGTACGCGGGCGGCTCGCACGCGCGGGCCGGCCTGGAGGGCGTCGGGGTGCCCGTGGTGGACTCGCTCGCCGAGGCGGTCGAGCTCGCGCGTACCTACGTGCGCTGACCACCCTCGCGCATCGATTGTCCGGTTCGTGGGCACTGCGCATCCATGGATGCTGTGACCCGGGTGCCCCCGCCGAGCAACGAACCCGTCCACGGCTACGCGCCGGGCAGCCCCGAGCGGGCCCGCCTGCAGGAGCGGTTGGCCGCGTTGTCCGCCACACCCGTGGATCTGCCGCACACCATCGGCGGTGAACACCGGATGGGCGCGGGCAAGCGTGTGCAGTTGGTCCAGCCGCATCGGCGCGCGGGCGAACTGGGCACCCTCGCCAACGCGACCCACGACGACGCGCGGGCCGCGCTGACCGCGGCGAAGGAGGCCGCGCCCGGGTGGCGCGCGCTCGACTTCGACGACCGGGCGGCGATCATCCTCAAGGCGGCCGACCTGCTCGCCGGGCCGTGGCGCGAGACCGTCGCCGCCGCGACGATGCTCGGTCAGGGCAAGACGGTGCAGCAGGCGGAGATCGACGCGCCGTGCGAGCTGATCGACTTCTGGCGGTTCAACGTCGACTTCGCCCGGCGGATCATGGCCGAGCAGCCGAGCAGTTCCCCCGGGGTGTGGAACCGGCTGGACCACCGGCCGCTGGAAGGCTTCGTGTACGCGGTCACCCCGTTCAACTTCACCGCCATCGCCGGCAACCTGCCGACCGCGCCCGCGCTGATGGGCAACGTGGTGTTGTGGAAGCCCTCGCCCACCCAGGCGCTGGCCGCGCACCACGTGATGCGGCTGTTGGAGGCGGCCGGTCTGCCGCCGGGGGTGATCAACCTGCTGCACGGCGACGGCGTGGCGGTGTCCGATGTGGCGCTGGCCGACCCGGACTTCGCGGGGCTGCACTTCACCGGATCCACCGCGACGTTCAAGCGGCTGTGGCGGGGCATCGCCGACAACCTCGACGCCTACCACGGCTATCCCCGGATCGTCGGCGAGACCGGCGGCAAGGACTTCGTGGTCGCACATCCCAGCGCCGACCACGACGTGTTGCGCACCGCGCTGGTGCGCGGCGCGTTCGAGTACCAGGGCCAGAAGTGTTCGGCCGCCTCGCGCGCCTACATCCCGCGCTCGATCTGGGAGAGCGAGTTCCGCGACGCGTTCCTGGCCGAGGTGGACGGGTTGTCGATGGGCGACGTGACCGACCTCAGCCACTTCATGGGCGCGGTGATCGACGAGCGCGCGTTCGCCAAGCTCAAGGCGGCGATCGACCGGGCGCACGCCGCCGACGGCCTGCGGGTGCTCGCGGGCGGGACCTACGACGACGCGGTGGGCTGGTTCGTGCGGCCCACCGTGGTGCTCGCCGAGGATCCGTGGGACGAGGTGTTCACCACCGAGTACTTCGGGCCGTTCCTGGGCGTGCACGTGTACGAGGACCGCGACTGGGACACGATGCTCCGGCAGATGGAGTCGGCCGCACCGTACGCGCTCACCGGCTCGGTGATCGCCCGCGATCGGCGCGCGTTGGCGCGGGGCACCGACTTCCTGCGCTTCGCGGCGGGCAATTTCTACCTCAACGACAAGCCCACCGGTGCGGTGGTGGGGCAGCAGCCGTTCGGCGGCGCGCGGGCGTCCGGCACCAACGACAAGGCCGGCGCGATGCAGAACCTGATGCGCTGGACCAGCACGCGCACGATCAAGGAGACGTTCGACCCGCCGACCGACTACCGCTATCCGCACATGGGCTGAGCGCACGCCCCAGGGCTCAGGCCGGTGCCTTGGCGCGCAGGACCTGGACGAACTCGCGCATCCATGCCGGGTGGTCGACCCAGCCGCGGGCGGAGACCAGGGTGCCGTCGACCACCGCCTCGCCGTCCACCCAGGTGGCGCCCGCCGCCCGTACGTCCGGCGCGATCGCCGGGTAGGCGGCGGTGCGGCGCCCGTTCAGCACCCCCGCGGCGGCGCTGACCAGCGGCCCGTGGCAGATCTGCGCAACCGGCTTCTCCGCCGCGAAGAAGTGCCGCACGATGCGCTGCACCACCGGGTTGTTGCGCAGGTATTCCGGAGCCCGGCCGCCCGGTAGCACCAGGGCCACGTAGTTCTCCGGTCGCACCTCCACGAAGGCGAAGTCGGCCGGCCACGTGTAGCCGGGCTTCTCGGTGAACGTGTCGTAGCCGTCGACGAAGTCGTGCACGACGAAGTTGAGCTTCTTGCGCGAGGGCCCGGCCACGTGCACGTCGTAGCCCTCCTCGCGCAGCCGCTGGTACGGGTAGAGCACCTCGAGCGATTCCGCCGCGTCGCCCGTGATCAACAGCACCTTCTTGGCCATGACGATCGTCTCCCCACCGAGTTCGTCCGCCCGCGTCGTGTCGTTGCTCCCGCACCCACGGTGCCCCGAGCGTCCGCCCCGGGGCAATGGGCAATCGCCGGCCCTTCGGAACCGGGGGGCTCAGGGCAAGGGCGGTACGGGGTGTCCGGGCATAACCGAAAATTACTTACAGGGTGATCCGAGATCCCCTCTCGGCGGCCGAGGACCACGCGAGTAGCCTGACGATGCGGCGACGCCGTGCGGGTCGCGGGCCGAGACGACGGAGTCCCGGAACCACCACCGACGCGCCGACGTCGCCTGAAACAGGTACTCGCGACAAAGCGGGTACCCGCAGTACACGGCCGGGCACGCCCGGGGACGGCAATGGTCACGCAACGGCGCGCGACAGGAGCGGCAGCATCATGCAGAGCAAGCTGGACGAGGCGAAGGCGGAGCTTCTCGCCCGAGCGGCGGACGCGGCACGGGCGGCATCGTCACAGCACGGAGGCGGCGGGCCCGAGGGCCCGAACCGGGTGGACCTCGATGTCCTCCTGTCCCGCTACTACCGGCACACCGCACCCGACGACCTGATCGACCGCGACCCGGTCGACGTATACGGTGCGGCGATCTCGCACTGTCGACTCGCGGCGCAGCGCCCCCAGGGCACCGCGCGGGTCCGGGCGTACACGCCCACGGTGGAGGAGAACGGCTGGGCATCGGGGCACACCGTGGTCGAGGTGGTCACCGACGACATGCCCTTCCTGGTGGACTCGGTCACCAACGAACTCTCCCGCCAGGAACGCAGCATCCACGTGGTGATCCACCCGCAGCTGATCGTCAGGCGCACCATCGCCGGCGAACTGCTGGAGATCGTGGACACCACCGACGCACACGGGGTGCCCGAGGACGCGCTCGTCGAGTCCTGGATGCACATCGAGATCGACCGGGAATCCGACCGCGAGGACCTGCGCGCGGTGGAGAGCGGGTTGCAGCGGATCATCAGCGACGTGCGCGAGGTGGTCGAGGACTGGGCCAAGATGCGCGACACGTCGCTGCGGCTGGCCGACGAACTCGCCAACGACCCGCCGGCGACGCTGCCGGAGGAGGAGATCGGCGAGGCGTGGGAGCTGCTGCGCTGGCTCTCCGAGGATCACTTCACCTTCCTGGGATACCGCGAGTACGACCTGGTCTGCGAGAACGACGAGGACGTGCTGCGCGCGGTGCCCGGCACCGGGCTCGGCATCCTGCGCGCCGACCAGGACCTGTCGGCGTCCTTCAGCCGACTGTCCACCCAGGCCCGGGCCAAGGCCCGGGAGAAACAGCTGCTGATCCTCACCAAGGCCAACTCGCGGGCCACCGTGCACCGCTCGGCCTACCTCGACTACATCGGCGTGAAGAAGTTCGACGCGGCCGGCAACGTGATCGGCGAGCGGCGCTTCCTGGGGCTGTTCAGCTCCGCCGCCTACACCGACAGCGTGCAGCGCATCCCCGTGGTGCGCCGCAAGGTGCACGCGGTCCTCGACAAGGCCGGCTTCCCGCCGGTCAGCCACGACGGCCGGGACCTGCTGCAGATCCTGGAGACCTACCCGCGCGACGACCTGTTCCAGATCGCCGTCGACGAACTGCACGACATCGTGATCAGCGTGCTCTACCTCCAGGAGCGGCGCCGGTTGCGGCTGTTCCTGCGCAAGGACGAGTACGGCCGGTTCTACTCGGCCCTGGTCTACCTGCCGCGCGACCGGTACACCACCGAGATCCGGCTCAAGATGCAGGACATCCTGCTCGCCGAGCTGGCCGGCTCCGTCGTCGACTACACCGCGCGCAACACCGAGTCCGTGCTCGCCCGCCTGCACTTCACCGTGCGCGTGCCCACCGGCGCCGAACTCGGCGACCCGGACGTGGACTACATCGAGCGCCTGCTCTCCGAGGCCACCCGCTCCTGGATCGACGACTTCGGCGAGGCCCTCGTCGCCGAATGCGGCGAGGAGAGCGCGTCCGAACTGTCCCGCCGCTACGCGCACGCGTTCAGCGAGGGGTACAAGTCGGACTTCCCGCCCCGGACCGCGGTCGCCGACCTCAAGCGGGTCGAGGAACTGACCCCCGAGGCGGACTTCACGCTCCACCTGTACGAGCCGATAGGAGCACTGCCGGGCGAGCGGCGCTTCAAGATCTACCGCATCGGCGACTACGTCTCGCTGTCCGAGGTGTTGCCGATCCTGCAGCGGATGGGTCTGGAGGTCGTCGACGAGCGGCCCTACGAGCTGCACCGCGCCGACGGCACCGTGGCGTGGGTGTACGACTTCGGCCTGCGCTACGACGCCTCGGCGATGTACGGGCAGCCCGAGGACGTCAAGGATCTGTTCCAGGACGCGTTCTCGGCGACCTGGACCGGGCGCGCGGAGAACGACGGGTTCAACGCGCTGGTCTTCCGGGCCGGGCTGACCTGGCGCCAGGCGATGGTGCTGCGCGCCTACGCCAAGTACCAGCGGCAGGCCGGGGTCACCTTCGGGCAGGACTACATCGAGGGTGTCCTCGTCTCCAACCCGCACACCACCCGACTCCTGGTGAACCTGTTCGAGGCCCGCTTCTCGCCCGGCCACCAGCAGGCCGGCACCGAGTTGGTGGACGGCATCGTGGAGGCCATCGAGGGCGCGCTCGACCAGGTCGCCAGCCTGGACGAGGACCGCATCCTGCGCTCCTTCCTGGCGATGATCAAGGCCACCCTGCGGACCAACTTCTTCCAGCACCGCGAGGACGGCGAGGCGCACGACTACCTCTCGCTGAAGTTCGACCCGCACGAGATCCCGGACCTGCCGGCGCCGCGGCCCCGGTTCGAGATCTTCGTCTACTCGCCCCGGGTCGAGGGCGTGCACCTGCGCTTCGGCGCGGTCGCGCGAGGCGGGCTGCGCTGGTCCGACCGGCGTGAGGACTTCCGCACCGAGATCCTGGGCCTGGTCAAGGCGCAGATGGTCAAGAACACGGTGATCGTGCCGGTCGGCGCCAAGGGCGGATTCGTCTGCAAACAACTGCCCGACCCGAGCGACCGCGAGGCCTGGCTGGCCGAGGGCGTCGCCTGCTACCGCACCTTCATCGGCGCCCTGCTCGACATCACCGACAACCTCGTCGACGGCGAGGTCGTGCCGCCGGCCGACGTGGTGCGCCACGACGGCGACGACACCTACCTGGTGGTGGCCGCCGACAAGGGCACCGCGACGTTCTCCGACATCGCCAACGCGGTGGCCGAGTCGTACGGGTTCTGGCTCGGCGACGCGTTCGCCTCAGGCGGCTCGGCCGGCTACGACCACAAGGGCATGGGCATCACCGCCCGCGGCGCGTGGGAGTCGGTCAAGCGGCACTTCCGCGAGCTGGGCCACGACACCCAGACCGAGGACTTCACCGTCGTCGGCATCGGCGACATGTCCGGCGACGTGTTCGGCAACGGCATGCTGCTGTCCGAGCACATCCGGCTGATCGCCGCGTTCGACCACCGGCACATCTTCCTGGACCCGAACCCGGAGGCGGCGGTCTCCTTCGCCGAGCGCCGCCGGTTGTTCGACCTGCCGCGCAGCTCGTGGGCGGACTACGACACGAGCCTGATCTCGGCCGGCGGCGGCGTGTACCCGCGCGCCGCGAAGTCGGTGCCGATCAGCGCGCAGGTGCGCGAGGCCCTCGGGCTGCGCGACGGGCTCGTGCGGCTCACCCCGGCCGAGCTGATGAAGGCGATCCTGCAGGCCCCCGCGGACCTGTTCTGGAACGGCGGCATCGGCACCTACATCAAGTCGAGCGGCGAGTCGCACGCCGACGTCGGCGACAAGGCCAACGACGCCATCCGGGTCAACGGCGCCGACCTGCGGGTCAAGGTCGTCGGCGAGGGCGGCAACCTGGGCTGCACCCAGCTGGGCCGGGTCGAGTTCGCGCTCGCGGGCGGCCGGATCAACACCGACGCGATCGACAACTCGGCGGGCGTGGACACCTCCGACCACGAGGTGAACATCAAGATCCTGCTCAACCAGGTCACCGCGGCCGGCGACATGACCGGCAAGCAGCGCAACGAACTGCTCGCGCAGATGACCGACGAGGTCGGCCACCTGGTCCTGGCCGCCAACTACGGCCAGAACTGGGCGCTGGCCAACGCGGTGGCACAGGCGTCCAGCCTGCTGCACGTGCACATGCGGTACATGCGCCGGATGGTCCGCGACGGGCACCTCGACCGGGAGATCGAGTTCCTGCCGACGGATCGTCAGCTCCGCGAGCGGCAGCAGAACGGGCAGGCGATGACCCAGCCCGAACTGGCCGTGCTCCTGGCCTACACGAAGATCGTGATGGCCCAGGACCTGATCGCCTCCGACCTGCCCGACGACCCGTTCCTGGCCCGGGAGTTGTACCGCTACTTCCCGAGCGCGCTGCGGGCGCGATTCGTCGAGCAGATGGACCGGCACCCGCTGCGCCGGGACATCATCACCACGGTCGTGGTGAACGAGGTGGTCAACCTCGCGGGCATCACGTTCATGTTCCGCATGCGCGAGGAGACCGGCGCGTCGGCGGAGGAGGTCGCCCGGGCGCACATCACCGCGCGCGAGATCTTCGGCGCGGACCGGATCATGGGCGCCATCGCGGCACTGGACAACAAGGTCCCGGCCGAGATGCAGACCACCCTGCGGCTGCACAGCCGGCGACTGATCGAGCGGGCCACCCGCTGGTTCCTGGGCAGCCGGCGCGAGATCGACATCGCCGCGCAGGTGGAGCTGTTCCGCGACGGTGTGGCCGAGGTGGTCGCACACCTGCCCAAGGTGCTGCGCGGCTCGGACCTGGCCTGGATGGACGGGCTGTACGAGCAGTTCACCGCGGCGGGCGTGCCCACCGAACTGGCCACCGCGGTGGCCGGGATGTCCTCGGCGTACGCGGCCCTGGACATCGTCGAGGTGGCGACCGAATCCGATCGCGGCGTGGTCGACGTCGCCCAGGTGTACTTCGACATCGCCGACCGGTTGCCGATCGCGCACCTGCTCGACCGGATCATCGAACTGCCGCGCAGCGACCGGTGGAAGTCGATGGCGCGGGCCTCGCTGCGCGAGGACCTGTACGCGGCGCAGGCCGGGCTCACCGCCGACGTGCTTGCCTCCGGTGAGCCGGAGGACACCCCGGAGCTGCGGTTCAAGGCGTGGGAGCACAAGAACGCGCCGGTGCTGGTGCGGGCGCGGTCCACGCTGGAGGAGTTGCAGGAGGCGGAGAGCTACGACCTGGCGACGTTGTCGGTCGCCATGCGGGTGATCCGCACGCTGCTGCGTACGGGCGCCAAGAGCTGACCGAGGCGAACGACCGCCGGCCCGGAACCCCTCGGGGTTTCGGGCCGGCGGCCTGTGATGCGTGTGTTCCGCGAGCCTTCTACGGTTCGAGCATGAGCAGTTCGTGTCGGCTGCGCTCGCGCACGGCCCACCAACACGGCAGATAGACCACCGCCGGCACACCGGCCACCAGGATCGACCACGTCGGACAGGCCATCAGTATCGCCACCAGCGCGACGAACACGTGGATCAGGCCCACCGCGGCCGCACGCCCCAGCGCGCCGGTGCCGCGCCGCAGCGCGTCGCGCACCCCGACCACGCCGAAACCGCACATCACCGCGATGCCCGCGCACAACACCGACGCGACCAGCAGCAGATCGCCGAGCCCCTCCAGGCTCTTGCGGTCGTCGCGCACCGCGAACGACATCACCGCCAGAGTGCCCGCGCCCACGCTCATCAGCAGTGTCTCGACGACCAGCGCGATCAGCAGCGTGCGGAGAAAACCGATCCGACGACTTCCCCTCATTGTTCCCCCGAAATGACGTTTTGCCCCCCGTTTGATGCGCCCCCGAACAGGTTCCGCAACAGGGGTGGCACCCTACGCCTTCGGACGATGCCATACGGAATCGCGTTCCCGACGGCGGTATCCGTAACGAGTCCGGCACGAAACGCCGAGGCCGCGAGGCGGTTGCCCGGAAGTCACCGGACCGCCCCGCGGCCGTCGCCCACCGGTCGACTACTTCACGGCGCCCGCCATCACGCCCTGCACGAAGTAGCGCTGGAAGCCGAAGAACACGAGCACCGGGACGATCAGCGACAGGAACGCGCCGGGGGCCAGCACGTCGATGTTGGCGCCGAACGCCCGGGACTGCGACTGCAGGGCCACCGTCAGCGGCGCCGATTCGGTGTCCGCGTAGATCAGCGCGATCAGCATGTCGTTCCACACCCACAGGAACTGGAAGATGCCGAGCGAGGCGATCGCGGGCAGCCCCAGCGGCAGGATGACCCGGAAGAAGATGGTCAGATCCGTACCGCCGTCCATCCGCGCGGCTTCCAGCAGATCGCGCGGAATACCCGCGAAGTAGTTGCGGAGCAGGAACACCGCGAACGGCAGGCCGAACGCGACGTGGAAGAGCACCACACCGGTGATCGTGCCGAACAGCCCGGTGTCTCCGTACAACTTCGAGATCGGGATCAGCGCCACCTGCACCGGCACCACGAGCAGCCCGACCACGACCAGGAACAGCCAGTCCCGACCGGGGAATTCCAGCCAGGCGAAGGCGTAGGCGGCGAGCGAGCCGATCAGGATCACCAGGAGCGTGCTGGGCACGGTGATCCAGATCGTGTTGAGGAACGCCCGGGTCATGTCCTTGTTGTCGAGCAGCTTGTCGTAGTTCGAGAAGGTCAGGTCGCTCGGCTTGCCGAGCACCTTCCACCACCCGGACTTGCTCATCTCCTGCGGATCGCGCAGCGAGGACACCAGCAGGCCGAACGTGGGCATCAGCCAGAACAGCGCGACCAGCGCCAGCAGGACCGCCGCCAGGCCGCCGCCGGTGCGGCCGACGATCCGCGAGGCGAGGCCGCGCTTGATCCCCATCTCCGGTCGTGGCGGCGGGGCGGGCTTCGTCAGGTCGGGGGCCGCGGGCGCGCTCACCGGTTCTCCCTTCGGAAGCGACGGATGTTGAACAACATCGCCGGCAGCACCAGCAGGAACAGCAGGATGCCGATGGCACTGCCCAGGCCCTGGTTGTTGCCGCCGCCGAAGGAGGCGATGTACATCTGCAGGGCCAGGACGTTGGCCTCCTTCTGCGACGAGCCCAGCGAGATGATGTACACCAGGTCGAAGATCTTCAGCACGTTGATCACCAGGGTGACCATCACCACCACGAGCACCGGCGCGAGCAGAGGGATGGTGACCCGGCGGAAGACCTGCCACTCGGTCGCGCCGTCCACCCGGGCCGCCTCCAGCGCGTCCCGGGGGATCGCGGCCAGGCCCGCGGCGATCAGCACCATCGCGAAGCCGGCCCACATCCAGATGTAGGCGCCGATGATGGCGGCGGTGATCAGGTTCGGCCCGAGCCAGTCGTAGCCGGCGAACGACTTGGCGAAGTTGGACGCGGCCAGGCGCAGTTGCACCGGGCCGTCCTTGGCGGCGGACGCGGGCAGGGTGAACGAGCCGTCCTTGCCGGTGGTCGCGCTCGCGACGGTGTGTCCGCCCCGGACCGCCTCCACCTTCACGCCCGGCAGACCCTTCTCGCCCGGGTCGACCACGCCGGGTTTGCCGGCGTTGCCCTTGCTGAAGTCGACCCAGACCACGCCGCCCAGGCCGCCGGCGGGCGGCACGCCGGGCCGGGCGTTCTGCGCGTCGCCGGGGATCTTGTCCGCGGGCAGCGCCACCAGCGGCAGCAGCGCGGTGCCGTCGGCCGCGGTGCCGGCCTTGGTCACGAAGCCGCCGCCCTGGGGGGTGAGTACGGCGTCGTTGCGCGGGCGGGCGCCGGGATAGGGCGCGCCCTCGCTGAACACGTCGTGCACGCTGGTCAGCACCGCGTTGGCCACGCCCTGGTCCGGGTCGCGGTCGTACACCAGCCGGAAGGTGATGCCTGCGGCCAGCATGGACACCGCCATCGGCATGAACACGATCAGCTTGAACGCGGTGGCGAAGCGCACCCGTTCGGTGAGCACCGCGAAGACCAGGCCGAGCGCGGTGACCGCGGCGGGCACCACCAGGACCCAGATCAGGTTGTTCTTCAGCGCGGTGAACGTGTTGTCGTCGGTGAACAGTTCCTTGTAGTTGTCGATCCCCACGAAGTCCGACCAGCCGTCCGCGCCGAACAGGCTGCGGATCAGCGACCACACGATCGGATAGGCGACCAGGACGGCGAGCATGAGGACGGCCGGCAGCAGGAACAGCCAGCCGAGCAGGGTGCCCGAACCGAGCCCGCGCGTCTCGCGCGCGGGCGTCGGCTTTGTCTTCTCGGGCACCGCGACCTGTGCGGGTGCCTTGTCACTCATGGCCGTCGATCACCCGGCCGAGTAGGCCTTGGCGGCGTCCGCCTCCAGCTTGGCCTGCGCCCCCGCGACATCGGAGGGATTGCGCAGGAAGTCCTGGAGGTCGCGCCACTCCCCCTCGCCCTTGGTGCCGCCGAACGCCGCCGGCGTCTGGTCGGAGAGGTCGAAGCGGAAGTCCTCGCCCGCCGCGATCAGGTTCTTCGCGATCCCGCGCGTGGTGTCGTCGCGGTAGGCCGCGAAGTCCAGGTTCTTGTTCGGCGAGAGGTAACCGCCCTGCTGCGCCCACACCTTGGCCGCGTCCGGCGAGGCCAGGTACTTCAGCAGCGCCTGGGCGCCGGGGGAGTCCTTCATCGCCACCGCCACGTCGCCGCCGGTGACCACCGGCGCCTTGCCGGTGCCGACCGCGGGGAAGCCGAAGAACTTCGCGTCGGCGCCGATCTTGGCCTTGGTGTCCTTGATGATGTTGGTGCCGATGAAGTCGCCGCCCGCGATCATGCCCGCCTTCGGCGGATCGCCGAACGCCTGCGGTACGGACGCGGGGAACTCGGTCTGGAGCACGCCGCCGGAGCCGCCGGGGAACCAGTCGCTCTTGCCGAAGACCTGGGCCAGCGTCTCCAGCGCGGCCTTCACCGAGGGGTCGGTCCACGGGATCTTGTGCTTGGCCAGTTGGTCGTACTTCTCCGGGCCCGCCTGGCTCAGGTAGATGTTCTCGAACCAGTCGGTGAGCACCCAGCCGTCGGCGCCGCCGATCGCGAACGGCGGTGTGCCCGAGTCGGAGATCAGGCCCGCGTTCTTGAGCAGGTCGTCCCAGGTCTTCGCCTCGGTCGCGCCTGCGTTCTCGTAGACCTTGGCGTTGTACCAGATCAGCGACTTGTTGGCGCCCTTGTAGTACACGCCGTAGAGCTTGTCCTGGTAGGAGCCGAGCTTTTGCCACTGGCCGGAGAAGTTGGCCTGCACGCTCTGCTGGACGTCCGGCGCGAGCGGCTTGATCCAGCCCTTTTGCGCGAACTGCTGGAGTACGCCGGGCTGGGCCAGGAACGCCACGTCCGGCGGCGCGTTGCCCTCGACCCGCTGGCCCAGGAACGTGGAGGCGCTGTCGCCGGTGGGGATGAACTCGGTCTTGGCCCCCGTACGTTTCTCGAAGTCGGCGAGCACCTTCTTGAACGCGGCCTGTTCGTCACCGGTCCACACCGCCGCGACGCTCACCGTGGTGCCGTCGAGCCTGGGTACCGGCGCACCGCCGCCGCTCGGCGTCGAGTCGCTCTTCTTGTCCTTGCCGTCGCCGTCGTCGCTGCAGGCCGCGAGACCCATGGCGAGCATCGAGGCGACCGCCAAGGCGCCCACAAGCCGCTTCACGCATCCTCCGTAATGGACAGACCCGTCTCCGGGTCGAAGAAGTGCAGCCGGTCGGTCGCCACCCGCATCACCACGCCCGCGCCCTCACGGGCACGGGTGCGCGGGCCGAAGCGGGCCACGAGTTCGGAGTGCGCCGCGTCCGGATCGGGCACCTGCTCCTCCGCGCCGACGTCGCGCGCCAGTTCCTGTACGTCCTCGGTCACCGCCGGCGGCGCGTCCACGCTCACGTGGACCAGCACCTCGGAACCCATCGCCTCGACCAGGTCGGCCTCGGCCCGCAACACCGCGCCCGGCGCGGGCTCGGCGCCCTCCAGGGCGGCGTCGTGCAGGTCCTCGGGGCGGATGCCGACGATCAGCGACCGCCCGGCGTATCCGGCCAGCGCCGGCCGGGCGGCGAGCACCTCGGCGGGCACGGACAACCGCTGACTGCCCACACCCACCGCGAAGTCGCCCGCCTTGTCGCGGGTCAACTCGCCGGTGAGCAGGTTCATCGCGGGCGAGCCGATGAAGCCCGCCACGAACAGGTTGACCGGGTGGTCGTACAACTCCTGGGGTGGCGCGACCTGCTGGAGCACCCCCTTCTTCATCACCGCGACCCGGTCGCCGAGGGTCATCGCCTCGGTCTGATCGTGCGTCACATATAGCGTGGTGACGCCGAGTTCGCGGGTCAGCCGGGCGATCTGGGCGCGCATCTGCACGCGTAGCTTCGCGTCGAGATTGGACAGCGGTTCGTCCATCAGGAACGCCTGGGGCTCACGCACGATCGCCCGGCCCATCGCCACCCGTTGCCGCTGTCCGCCGGAGAGTTGGCGCGGTTTGCGGCCCAGGTGCTCGGCCAGTCCCAGCGTCCGCGCCGCCCGGTCGACCCGCTCGCGGATCTCCGCCTTGGGCAATTTCCGCAATCTGAGCCCGAATCCGATGTTGTCTCGCACGTTCAGATGCGGATACAGGGCGTAGCTCTGGAACACCATCGCCACGTCCCTATCCCGCGAGGGGATCCGGTTGACCACCCGATCCCCGATGCTGACCGTGCCCTCGCTGATCTCCTCCAGGCCGGCCACCATGCGTAACGCGGTGGTCTTGCCGCATCCGGACGGACCGACCAATACCAGGAACTCCCCGTCCGAAACGGTCAGATCGAGCGAGGTGACCGCTCTCGTGCCGTCGGTGTAAACCTTTCCGACCCCATCCAGAACCACTTCCGCCACGAATTTCCCCCGAGGGTGGACAGATGTCGCCTTCCGATGTCCTGTCGTACGCCTGGTGTGGCGTTCGCCACAAGCCCTGCCCCACGCAACGAGCCTTATTCGTGACTTTCGATCATCAGTGCGTAATGGGGGGACGGATGCCGGTCGCGCTCCGTATGCTGACCGTGCCGCGACTGGCGTACACGTGGAATGACCACGGGGGAGCGGTGGTTCCGCCGACGAGGTGTCGTCCGCCTGGGCACCCGGCTCACATCCCGTTGTGAACCGAGCCGGAGGAATGATGGACCGTCATGTCGAACTCGGCCGTACCGACCCGGAGATCGCGTCGCTCGTGCGGGCCGAGGAGGCCCTGCAGCAGGACACGCTGCGGCTGATCCCGAGTGAGAACTACGTCTCCGCCGCCGTGTTGGAGGCGACCGGGACGGTGCTCACCAACAAGTATTCCGAGGGGTATCCCGGCCGGCGCTACTACGAGGGCCAGCAAAACGTCGACCCGATCGAGAACATCGCGCGCGAGCGGGCCAAGTCGCTGTTCGGCGTGGAGCACGCCAACGTGCAGCCCTACTCGGGCTCGCCGGCCAACCTCGCGGTCTACCTCGCCTTCGCCCGGCCCGGCGACACGGTGCTGGGCATGGCGCTGCCGAGCGGCGGACACCTCACCCACGGCTGGGGCGTGTCCGCGACCGGGACGTGGTTCCGGGGCGTGCGCTACGGGGTGCGCGCCGACACCGGGCGCACCGACCTCGACGAGGTGCGCGACGTGGCCCTGCGGGAGCGGCCGAGGCTGATCTTCTGCGGCGGTACGGCCGTGCCGCGCACGGTGGACTTCGCCGCGTTCGCGGAGATCGCCCGCGAGGTGGACGCGATCCTGGTCGCGGACGTGGCGCACATCGCCGGGCTGATCGCGGCGGGGGTGCACCCCTCGCCGGTCCCGCACGTGGACGTGGTGTCCACCACCACCCACAAGACGCTGCGGGGTCCGCGCGGGGCGATGCTGATGTGTCGCGCCGAGCATGCCAAGGCGATCGACAAGGCGGTCTTCCCGGGCCTGCAAGGGGGGCCGCACAACCACACCACGGCGGCGATCGCGGTCGCGCTGCGCGAGGCGGCGACGGAGGACTTCCGGGCCTACGCGCGGCAGGTGGTGGCGAACGCGAAGCGGCTGGGGGAGGAACTGGCCGCGCGCGGGTTCGAGTTGGTGTCGGGTGGAACGGACACGCACCTGCTCCTGGTGGACCTGACGCGGCGTGGGGTGCCGGGCAAGGTCGCGGCGCGGGCGCTCGATCGGGCGGGGATCGTGGTGAACTACAACACGGTGCCGTTCGATACCCGGTCGCCGTTCGATCCGTCGGGGATTCGGTTGGGGACGCCGGCGCTCACGTCGCGCGGCGTGGGGGCGGAGGACATGGCGTTGGTCGCCGGGTGGATCGATCGGGTGGTCGGGGGGCCGGAGGGCGAGGAGTCTCGCGTGCGGGGTGAGGTGCGGGAGTTTTTGGGGCGGTTTCCGGCGCCTGGGTTGGCTGTGTAGTTGGTGGGCTCGGGTTGGTTTACCCACCCGCTCCAGCCGTGGCGTTTTGGTGTTCGGGCTGCGGGTTACTGCGTTCGGGGCGGCGATTCGGCCTGTGGGGCTTGGTGGCTACCGGGCTTTTTGGGTCAGGTGCAAAGGGGCTCTGGGCCATAGGCGGGATTGCAACGGGGTGCCCAGTTGTTCGGCGGCGCGGCGGACCGCGCCGGTGAGCAGGGCCAGGTCGGTGGGGCCGTTGCCGCCGCCGACCGGGGTGGGGCGGCGGGCCAGGCGGTTGCCCATCTCCTGCCACTCCTGGCGGACGACGGTGGGGCGCAGGGTCGCCGTGCGCGGCATCCGGCCGGTCACCCGGCCGCCCTGGAAGGGGATCACCGCGCCGTCGCGGCCGCGCACGAAACCCCGACCCGGGTAGTCCTCGTCCACGCCCGCCGCGTCCTCGACGTCGATCAGCACGCGGGAGGACTGCGGATCGTCCACGCGCAGGGCGATCCGCAGTTCGGCGCCCGCAGCGGCCTCGATCTCCAGGCTCCGGGCGGGCCGACCCGTGGTCACCAGCAGATGTACGCCGTGCGCGCCGCCGCGGTGGGCCACGTCGGCGAGGCCCTTGACGCACCCCGGGTACGACTCGGCCAACAGGTCTATGTCGTCCACCGCCACCACCAGCCGGGGCAGCGCCCCGCCCGGACCCGCCCGATACGCCTCGAACGGGGTGCCGCGCAGCAGCCCCTCGCGGCGGTCCAACTCGTCGCGCACGGCGGCGATCGCGTCGCCCGTGGCCGAGACGTCGGCGTCGGCGTCGGCCGGCGAGCCCACCACGTGCGGCAGGTCGGACAGCCCCTCGGGGCCCCGGACCAGCGCGATGGCCAACTCGTCGGGCCGGTTCGCCACCGCGAGCGAGCACAACACGGAGGCCAGCAACTCGGAGCGGCCCGAGCGGGCGGCCCCGCCGATCACCACGTGCGGGCCCTCGGCGGACAGGTCGACGGTGATCGCCCCGCGCGCGTCCGAACCGAGCACCGCGCGCGGCGAGTGGCCCGCCTCGCGCCAGCCCGCGAGCAGCTTGGCGGGGGTGAGCAGGTCCAGGTTGAGCAGGTCGAGCAGGCGGACCGACTCGGGCAGCGGCGAGGTGACCCGGCGGGTGGCCTCGCGCAACGGGGCCAGCGCGCGGGCGAAGCGGTCCGCCCACGCCGAGGACACCGCGTCGGCGACCACGTCGGTCAATCGACGCGTGCCCGGTCCGATCAGGTCGATCCGGGTGCCCACCTCGCCGGTGACGTGGGCCACCGCCGAGCACTGCGCCGGCAGGTCCTCGGCCCGCTCGTCCAGGCACAGCGCGTGGACGCCGGCCGCGGGACCCTCGACCAGGAGCCGGACGATCTCCGGCCGGGCGGCCAGTCGGCCGGCGCCGTCGAGCACGACCACGGTGCGTCGGAGCGGCACCCGCTCGGCCGTGTCGATGCGGTCGAGCAGTTCGCCGGCACGGGCCAGCACCTGCTCCGGGCCCAGGCCGACCAGGAGCCGGCAGTCCTGGCCCTCGCCCGGCCGCAGGTGCGGCAACCAGCGGGCCCAGGACCAGTCGGCGGCGGTGGCGCCGTCGGCGCACAGCACGACCAGTTCGACGTCCTGCGGCCCGTGCAGCCCGGCGAGTTGGGCGACCACCGAGCGGGCCAGACCGAGCAGCCGAAGCCGCGGCCCGGCCAGGCCGAGGACGGTGTCCTTGAGCGAGACGGTGACCGGTACGGAGAACGCGGTCAGCCTGCGCTCCGCGCCGTCGCCGGCCGAGGTCGGCGGCTCCACCAGGGTCACCCGCGACGGCAGGTCGCCGACCCCCAGGCGCACGCTCAGCGCCTCCGGGTGACCGGCCGCACGCTCCCACAACCGGCCCACCGGACCCGGCTCGCCGGTGGCCAGCGCGTCGAGCAGCAGCGTGGCCGGGTCGGGCGACTGGTCGCGGCGCCAGCGCACCTCGTCGAGCAGTGCCGAGCGGGCCGCCGCCTCGATCGTCTCGCGCTCGGTCCCGCGGGCCCGGCGGCGCAGCGCGAACGGGCGGCGCCGGCCCGGTGCCTCCTCGGGCAGTTCGAACCGGGCCCGGGCGGGCACCGGCAACTGCGCGCGGGCGACCCGGCGGACCTCGATGTGGCCGGTGCCGTCGGCCCGCGCCGGGGCGCCGGAGGCGTCGTCGGGCGAGCCGTAGGGCTGGGGCAGGAACGTCTGCAGGGTGGACTCGCCGACCCGCAGCAGCGATCCCGGCGGCAGGTCGACCGGCTCGCGCCCGACCGGCATGCCGTCCACGGTGGTGCCGTTGGTCGAGTCGAGGTCGGCGACCCGGATGCGACCGGGCTCTATCCACAGTTCGGCGTGCAGCCGGGACAGGTCGGGATCGCCCAGCCGCACCTCGGCCTCGGGCGCGCGGCCGATCCGTACCCCGCCCTGGTGCAGCAGGTGCACGCCGCCCGCGTCCGGCCCGCCGACCACCCGCAGTTGCGCGGACCCGGCGGAGGGGGAGGGGGAGCCGAGCGCGTCGACGGTGATCAGGGCGCCGTCCACCAGGGGCGGCCGGCCCACGGGGGTGTCGTCGCGCAGCCGCACGTCGCCCACCCAAAAACGTTGGCCGTCGGTGCCGGAGGCGGTCCGCAGCGCGCCCGCGATCCCCGCGAAGGTCGTTCCGGACGGCGCGGTGACGAGCACGTCGGCGCCCGGTCCGGTCCGCTGCGGTCCGTGCACGGTGAGCCGGATCTGCATGCGCGCCCTCCCTCCTCCGAGCAGAAAACAAGAGGCATCCTCGCACCCACGACCGTCATGTCGCCCACGGCCGGACGGACGAAGGTTCTTGTCCGAATTTCGACCGCAAACGACCGGGTCGCCGGCGAATCGCCCGAACACGGAAGCGATCCCAACCCCCACCGCGCCGACCCCACGACGTCGACCCGTGTCGAGTATCCGCCGAGAACCCGATCGGACAAGGTTCGAACCGGGCGGCCGAACCGTACCTGCGGTCGATGCGTCCGTACCCGAGTACCACCTAGGGTGGGAGGCAACCCGGCACCACCGCCCAGGTGGCGGACAGGACAGTGGGGAGCGGCGTGGACCGGCCGGTCGGCAGCAAATATCTGCTCCAGGAGACCCTGGGGCGCGGAGCCAGTGGCACCGTCTGGCGCGCGAGCGTGCGCGACTCCGGCGAGGTGGTCGCGGTCAAGGTGCTGCGCGAGGAGTTGGGTACCGACCCGGACGTGGTCACCCGCTTCCTGCGCGAGCGCTCACTGCTGCTCAACCTGCGCCATCCCAACCTCGTACATGTGCGCGACCTCGTCGTCGAGGGCGAGACGCTCGCCCTGGTGATGGACCTGATCGACGGTCCCGACCTGCGTACCTACCTGCGCGACAACGGCCCGCTCCCGGCCGCCCCCGCGGCGCTGACGATGGCTCAGATCTGCGACGCGTTGAGCGTGACACACGCCGACGGGGTGATACACCGCGACCTGAAACCGGCGAACATCATGCTGGCCCGCAACGGCGACTCGCTCTACCCGATGCTGACCGACTTCGGCATCGCCCGGCTCGCCGACTCGCCCGCGCTCACCCGCACCCACGAACTCGTCGGCACCCCCAGCTACGTGGCCCCGGAGACCGCCGAGGGCCGCCCCCTCACCCCCGCCGTGGACGTCTACGCGGCGGGCGTGGTGCTCTACGAACTGGTCGCCGGACACCCGCCGTTCCGCGACACCAACCCGATCGCGCTGCTGCACCACCACCTGACCGAGATCCCGGCGCGGCCGGCGGGCATGCCCGACGCCTACTGGCTGATCACCGAGCGCTGTCTGGCCAAGCAGCCCGAGGTGCGGCCCGACGCGGCGGGTCTCGGCCGCGCGTTGCGGATGGCCGCCGACGTGGTCTCCGGCGCGCGACCCGACGACGGCTCGATCGCACAGGTGCTGGCCGCGAGCGCGTTCGGCGCCCGAGCCGGCGGCGGGGCCGCCGACGCCACCCGCGCGCTCCCGCAGACCCGGGCCGGCTACCCGAGCGCGCCGACCACCCCGCCGCCGACGCCGCCCGTACCGCCCGCGTCGCCGAACGCGACCCGGGTGATGAGCACGCAGCCGCCCGGCTACCCGCAACCGCAACAACCGCCGCCCACGCGGCGACAACCGGCGCAGCAGGCCCCGAACCACCCGCCGCCCGCCTACGCCGAGCCGATGCACAGCCGGCCCGGCCCGCCCGCGCAGGCCGATCCCGGCCCGCCGCCGCCCCCACCGCCACCGTCGCGCTACCACCGCGACGAGGCGGCCGAACGTGAGCCCCGGCGCCGACCGCGCGCCGTGCGCGAGCCGGAGGAGCCCAGGGAGCGCGAGCCGCGCGACCGCCGCGAACGCGAGCCGCGCCGACGGCGGTTCCGGCTCACCAGCATCCCCGGCGTGGGCTGCGGCGTCGGCTGCCTGCTGCGGCTGGTGATCATCGGCGCGGTCCTGTTCGCCGTCTACTGGTTCAGCCCGCTGCACGACTGGGTGAACTCCGCCATCGACACCTTCGATACCGTTCGAGGCTGGTACGACGACGTCAAGGACTTCGTCACCGGCAACGACGGCGGCGACAAGGGCGACGGCAGCGGCGGTGGCGGCAAGAACTGACGCGAAGTCATCCCCCGGTCGCCCGCGTCGAGGACGGCCTCGTACACGCCGTCCTGCCCGACGGTCCCCGCATTCGGGGATCGGCCGCGTAGGGTGCGGTCGGGGAAGTCCGCTGTGAGCACCATGCTCGCTGGGTCCACGGAGCTGCTTTGGCACGCAAGATCGGTAGCCGATACGTCGCCCTGAAGGTGCTCGGGCGCGGCGCCAGCGGGACCGTCTGGCAGGGCGAGGGCCCCGAGGGACCCGTCGCGATCAAGCTGCTGCGCGAAGACCTCGCGTCCGACCAGGTGTTGGTCGCCCGCTTCGTGCAGGAGCGCACCGCGCTGACCAGCCTCGACCACCCCAACATCGTGGGCGTGCACGACCTGGTCGTCGACGGCACCGACCTCGCCCTGGTGATGGACCTGGTGATCGGGCCCGACCTGCGGGCCCGGCTGGAGCGCGAACGGGTACTCACCCCGCGCCTGGCCGCCGCGATCGTCGCCGACGTCGCCGACGGCCTCTCCGCCGCACACGCGGAAGGGGTGATCCACCGCGACGTCAAGCCCGAGAACATTCTGATCGACACCTCGGGCGGAGTCTCCCGGGCCCGACTCACCGACTTCGGCATCGCCCGCCTGGTCGACGCGCCGCGCCGCACCCGGGCCACCCGGATCATCGGCACGCCCGACTACCTGGCCCCCGAGATCATCGAGGGCCTGCAACCGACGGCCGCGGTGGACGTGTACGCGCTGGCCACCGTCCTGTACGAACTGCTCACCGGTTGGACGCCGTTCGGCGGCGGACACCCCGGCGCGGTGCTGCGCCGCCACGTCACCGAACCGGTGCCCGGGATCCCCGGCCTGCCCGACCCGCTCGCCGCGGTGCTCGCGTCGTGCCTGTCCAAGGCGCCCGCCGCGCGGCTGACCGCCCGCGAGTTCGGCGAGCGGCTGCGCTCGGCCCTGCCCGCGCTGATCGGCCTGCCCGCGTTCGACGTGCCCGACCCCAACGGCACCGCGGGCCGCCAGGACACCCCCGTGCCGCGCCCGGCCGGCGTGGTCCCGCTGGTCTCCGGCATCTCCGAGGCCGCCGACGGCAGCCGGGACACGCACACCAACCTGACCCGCCCGGTGTTCGAGGACGCGGTCCCGGTGCAGTCGCACCGGCGCGGCAAACCCGCGCGCGGCGGCCGGCGCAGGTGGGTCGCGGTGCTCGGCGGCGTGCTGGCCGTGGTCGTGATCGGCGCGGGCGCGATGTGGCTGGGCAAGGACGACGACAACCCGGCCCGCCCCGCCGGACAAAGCGCCGGATCGCCCACCGACACCGCGCCCGGACCGACCCGCGGCTCCGAGGGACCGGCCCCGCAGCGGGCCCCCGGCAGCTACGCGTGGGCCGCGTTCGCACCGCTGCCCGCCGCGCCCGTGCTGCTCCAGGGCGGCCCCGCCGCGGCCCGGGTCGACGCGGACCGCAGCTACCTCGTGCAGCGCGACGGCGACGGCGGACTCTGGTACGTCATCGGCGACGGCGCGCGCTGGGGCGAATGGCGCAGGCTGCCCACCTTCCGCACCACCGACGACCCGGCGGCGGTGGCCACCGGAGCCGGCCGGATGGACGTGTTCGCGGTCGGCGCGAGCGACAAGCTGCTGTATCGCGCCACGTTCGCCGACGGCCGCTTCGGCGAGTGGACCAGGACGGACGCCAAAACCAAGCTCACCGGCGCGCCCGCGGCGGTGGCCACCGGCGACCGGATCGACATCGTGGCCCGCACCGCGAGCGACGGCCTGGCCGCCGGGTCGCTCACCGGCGGCGGCTGGAGCGGCTTCACCACGGTGCCCAGCGCGGGCCGGATCGAGGCGGCGCCGGCGCTGACCGCGAGCGGCCCCGGCACGCTGGACGCCTTCGTGGTGCGCGCGGGCGACCACGCGGTGCTGCACATCACCAGCGTCGACGGCACCTGGCGCGAGCCGGAGCGGGTCAACCTCGCCGCGTCCGCGCGCCCGGCCGCCGCCTGGAGCCAGGCCCGGGGCCTGGTCGTGCTGGCCCGGGACGGCAACGGGCGACTGCTCGGCGCGGTGCCCGGCGAGGGCGGCTGGCGGCCGGTCGACCCGAACACCGCCAGCGCCGACGCCCCCGCGGCGGCGGCCGTCGGCGCCGACCGGGTCGACGTGTACGTCCGCACCGACAACGGCCGCCTGCAGGGCGCCGCGTCGACCCCCGACGCGGGCTGAGTCCCGAGTCGGGCCGCCGTCCACTTAGGATGGGTGCGTGGCTGCCGTTGATCCTTCCGAAGAGCTCAAGTCCGTCGAGTCGACCATGGGGTCGATCGAGGCCGTCCTCGACCTCGACAAGATGCGGGCCGACGTGGCCGCTCTCAACGAGAAGGCGGCGGCGCCGGATCTGTGGGACGACCCCGAGGCCGCGCAGAAGGTGACCAGCCGGCTGTCGTTCCTCCAGGGCGAACTGCGCCGGGTCGAGGACCTGCGCCGCCGGATCGACGACGTGAACGTCCTGTTCGAGCTGGCCGAGGGCGAGGACGACGCGGACACCCGCGCCGAGGCCGAGAGCGAGCTGGCGGCGGTACACAAGGCGGTCGGCGAACTCGAGGTCCGCACCCTGCTGTCCGGCGAATACGACGCGCGCGAGGCGCTGGTGACCATCCGCTCCGAGGCCGGTGGCGTGGACGCCGCCGACTTCGCCGAGATGTTGCTGCGGATGTACACCCGCTGGGCCGAGCGGCACGGCTACCCGACCGAGGTCTACGACACCTCCTACGCCGAGGAGGCCGGCATCAAGTCGGCCACCTTCGCGGTCAAGGTGCCCTACGCCTACGGCACGCTGTCCGTCGAGCAGGGCACGCACCGCCTGGTGCGCATCTCGCCGTTCGACAACCAGGGCCGCCGACAGACCTCGTTCGCGGGCGTCGAGGTGCTGCCGGTGGTCGAGCAGAGCGACCGGGTCGACATCGACGAGTCCGAACTGCGGGTCGACGTCTACCGCTCCTCCGGTCCCGGCGGCCAGGGCGTCAACACCACCGACTCGGCGGTGCGCATCACGCACATCCCGACCGGCATCGTGGTGTCCTGCCAGAACGAGCGCTCGCAGATCCAGAACCGCGCCTCCGCGATGGCGGTGCTCTCCGCCAAGCTGCTGGAGCGGCAGCGCCAGGAGGAGCAGGCCCGGATGAACGCGCTCAAGGGCGAGGGCTCGTCCTGGGGCAACCAGATGCGCTCCTACGTCCTGCACCCGTACCAGATGGTCAAGGACCTGCGCACCGAATTCGAGGTCGGTAATCCGCAGTCGGTGCTCGACGGCGAGATCGACGGCTTCATCGAGGCTGGTATCCGCTGGCGCAAAACCCAGCAGACCGCCGCCGCGTAGCCGAGGCCGGCCGCCGGAATTCCGGTGAACAAGTCGATATCACGGCCCGGGACACCCACGAATCGGCGGGGGTCCCGGGCCGTGTGGCGTTGCGCTTTCGTGCCGATTTTCGCGGCGAATCGGAATTAACCCCCGCAACCCTCTCCGAACGCCCTTGACGCGGCATCCGCCCGGTTACCAGTCTGAACAGCGGCATTACCGCGACGCATCCGATCAGGGGAGTCCGAAGCGCATCGACAGATGGCACGGACGCGCGTCGGGTGATGCCCAACGGCGTTTGGGACCCCACCCGCGCCGGCGCGGATACGGGGATCTCATCCAACTGGGGGTTAATTGATGTCAACCAAAATGCGCGTGCGGACGGCTCGGATGGCCGCCGCCGCGCTGTTCGCGGCGGGCGCGTCCTTCGCGGTCGCCGGCGTGGCGAGCGCGACGGACGGCGGTCCGGACGACGGGTGTGAGCAGACGCACACGTGCCCGGGTGGTCCGGGCGGTACCTCGACGGGTACTTCGACCGGCACGTCCACGGGCACCTCCACCGGTACGTCCACGGGTACCTCGACCGGTACCTCGGCGGGCACGTCCACCGGTACCTCGACGGGGACCTCCACCGGTACGTCGACGGGTACTTCGACCGGTACTTCGACGGGCACGTCCACGGGTACCTCGACGGGGACCTCCACCGGCACGTCCACGGGCACCTCGACGGGCACGTCGACCGGTACCTCCACGGGTACCTCGACCGGCACGTCGACGGGTACGTCCGCCGGCACCTCGACCGGTACCTCCACCGGTACTTCGGCCGGTACGTCGACGGGCACCTCGACCGGGACCTCGACGGGTACGTCCACCGGTACGTCGACGGGCACCTCGTCGGGTACTTCGACGGGCACGTCCACGGGCACCTCCACGGGTACCTCGACCGGTACGTCCTCGGGCACCTCGGCCGGTACCTCGACGGGCACATCGTCGGGCACCTCGGCCGGGACCAGCAAGGGCAACTCGGGCGGCTCGGGCAACACCAGCAAGGGCAACTCGGGCGGCAGCACCGGCGGCAGCACTGGCGGCAGCACCGGTGGCAACACCTGTGACGCCACGCACGCCTCCGGCGGGCTGGACCTGAACTGCGGCGGCGACGGGAACACCCGGACGAGCAGCGGCAACGACCAGCAGAACGCCCCCGTCCGCGACTTCGGCGGCGGCGACACCGCGCCGGCGCAGCAGGCCACGAAGAAGGAACTGGCCGAGACCGGTTCCGGTGCCAACATGGCGTTCCTGATCGTCGGCGGTGCCGCGATGGCGGCCGGTGGCTTCACCTTCACCGTGCTCCCCGCGCGGCTTCGGCGCCGGCAGCAGGCCCCCGCGGCCTGAGTCGAAGACTTGTGCCCCGGCGCGGCGGTGCCGGGGCACTGAATCCGCCGTCCCGGCGTTCCGAGCCGGGCGCACCGCGGTCATCGCGAGTGCGTCTGTGAAACGGTCGGCCCGGAACCGGGGGCGGTGGGCGGCACCCGCGGTACGCGGTCGGGCCCTGTGCCCGGCCCGAGAACGGGGCGCCCGCTCGGATCGGTCCGCGCCGGACAGCTGCCGGCAAGGGCGGATTCGGGTTCCGGAAGCCGCGGAGCGCCGCTGCACAGCGCGAAGGCCCTGGGGGCACCCAGGGCCTTCGTCGTGTCCGGTCTCGGCTGTTGCCGGGGTCTCTCCCGGCCGCGGGCGCGCTTCGGGCGGCTCAGCCGCCCACGCGGGCCAGCAGCAGCGCACACGCCAGGACGAGCAGGGCGAGTGCCGCCACCATCGCGGGGTTGATCCCGCCGGAGCTCCTGAGGCGTTCGCGACTGGCTCGACACGTCGGGCAACGACCCTCCGTGACCAGTCCGGCGCAGTTCGCACACACCAGGCGGTCCAAGGTCATCTCGACTCCTCCGCCTTGATTGCTCCGCTGACACGCATCCATATACATAACGCTCACGACGCGGCGGGAAGTTCCCGTCCGCCTCCACTGTGCCGCTTACACTCACGGAATGGCCATGCCCGACGACCACTCTGTTCGAGCCTGGGCGCCCGGCTCCCGACAGTGTGGTCCCTTGGCCTCCTCTGTGCCCCCAGCTGCATGCCCTGCCCCCTACACTGGCGCACCGTGATGCAACCGTGATCCGATTCGACAACGTCAGCAAGACCTACCCGAAGCAGCCGCGCCCCGCGTTGCACGACGTCTCCCTCGAAGTGGAGAAGGGTGAGTTCGTCTTCCTCGTCGGGTCCTCGGGCTCGGGTAAGTCCACCTTCCTGCGGCTGGTCCTCAAGGAGGAACGGCCGTCCCTGGGCAACATCTTCGTGGCGGGCAAGGACCTCGGCCGACTGTCCAACTGGAAGGTGCCCGCGCTGCGCCGCCAGGTGGGCACGGTCTTCCAGGACTTCCGCCTGCTGCCGAACAAGACGGTGTACCAGAACGTCGCGTTCGCGCTCGAGGTGATCGGCAAGCCTAGGGGCACGATCCGCAAGGTGGTACCGGAGGTTCTGGACCTGGTGGGGCTGGGCGGCAAGGAGGAGCGCATGCCCGGCGAGCTGTCCGGTGGTGAGCAGCAGCGCGTGGCGATCGCCCGGGCCTTCGTGAACCGGCCGATGATCCTGATCGCCGACGAACCCACCGGCAACCTCGACCCGCAGAACAGCGTCGGCATCATGAAGCTGCTCGACCGGATCAACCGGACGGGCACCACGATCCTGATGGCCACGCACGACCAGGCGATCGTGGACCAGATGCGCAAGCGCGTCATCGAGCTGGAGCAGGGCCGACTCGTTCGCGACCAGTCTCGCGGCGTGTACGGCTACCAGCACTGATCCACCGGACCACCCCGGCGCGGCAGTCCGGCCGCGCCCCTAGCGACTAGGACATCATGCGCGCCCAGTTCGTCCTCTCGGAGATCGGAGTCGGTCTCCGCCGGAACCTGACCATGACGATCGCGGTGATCGTCAGTGTCGCGCTGTCCCTCACGCTGGCCGGAGCGGGTCTGCTGCTGCGGGTTCAGGTGAACGAGATGAAGGACTTCTGGTACGACCGGGTCGAGGTCTCGATCTTCCTGTGCGGCAAGAGCGACCACGGGCCCGGTTGTGAGGGCGGCGAGGTCTCGAACGAGCAGCGTGAGGGTTTCCGCGCGGAACTCAGCCGGATGCCCCTCGTGGAGAAGACCTACTACGAGACCAAGCAGGAAGCGTTCCAGCACTTCAAGGAGCAGAACAAGGAATCGCCGATCTCCGGCAGCGTGACCGCCGATCAGCTGCCGGAGTCCTTCCGGGTCAAGTTGAAGGACCCGACCAAGTACCAGGTGGTGGCGAGCGCGTTCCAGGGGCGTCCGGGCGTGCAGTCCGTCCAGGACCAGCGCAAGATCCTGGAGCCGTTCTTCAAACTGCTGAAGAACGCGCAATGGGCGGCGCTCGGGGTGATGGTCTTCATGCTCCTGGTGGCGATCCTGCTGATCGTCAATACCGCCCGGGTGTCCGCGTTCAGCCGCCGCCGGGAAACCGGGATCATGCGCCTGGTCGGCGCGTCGAACCTGTACATCCAATTGCCGTTCATCATGGAATCCGCGATCGCCGGGTTGCTGGGCGGTCTGATGGCGACCGGGTTGTTGAGCGCCGGGTTCTACTTCGGCGTGAAACAGGGGCTCGGTCAGCAGTTCAGCGCGTTCGATCTGATCGGCTGGGGTCCGGTGCTGATGACCCTGCCGTGGCTGATCGTGTTCGGCGCGGTGATGTCGGCGATCGCGTCGTTCTTCACCCTGCTGAAATACCTCAAGGTCTGAGCACCGGCCGGACACCGGCTACCCGGAGCGGCCCGAGAGCCCCGCAGCGCCACGGCGCGGCGGGGCTCTCGAACGTCTGTATGCGTCCGGATGGGTTCCGTGTGAGTTCGTATTACTTCCATACCGGTGTGTTCAGTGGCAATTCATGTGTGTTCCGCGTTTCTTGTGATCATGCGCAGAATTCGGACCAGGCGACTCGGATTGTCGGTGCTCGTGGTGATCACGGCTGCCGCGGTGGGTTTCGTGCCCGCGTACGCGGACGGCGACGACGACGGTGACGTGCGGGCCCGGAAGCAGCGCGCCGATGTGGCGGCCCGCGACATGCGGGCCGACCTGGACGCGTCGCTGGCCCGGCTGAGCGCGGCGGAGAAGGCGTACGCCGAGGCCGAGGCGGCCGCGCCGGGCGCCCGGGCCGCGGCGGAGGCCGCCCGGGCGAAGGTGGCCGAGGCGCAGGCCCGTACCGCCGATCTGAGCCACGCCGTGGAGGTGGCGGAGGCCGCGGTGACCACCGCGGAGGCCGAGCTGCGCGACGTGGCCGCCTCGACCCAGGCGGTGCGCGACGACGTGGCGCAGCTGGTGGGGCGGGCGTACCGCAGCGGGCAGATGGCGCAGTTGTCGATGATCCTGCGCGCACAGACCCCCGCGGAGCTGCTGAGCAGCCTGGAGAGCTATCGGCGCATGGTGCAGGCGGACCACGAGACCATCGCGCGTCTGGAGCGCACCCGGGACGCGGTGGACGCCCGCCGGGCCGAGCTGGAGCGGCGCCGCGAGGAGGCCCGGCGCAGGCACGCCGAGGCCGGGCGGAACCTGGCCGAGGTGGTCGCGCTGGAGAAGACCGCGACCGAGGCGGCGGCGAGGGTGACCGCGCTCGGCGCGCAGCGTGAGCGCGCGCTGGCCACCGCGCGCGAGGAGAAGGCGGCCGACCAGCAGCGCTACGAGGCGATCCGCACCGAGCAGAAGCGGCTGACCGAGCTGGTCAACCGCAGCAACGCGCCCGCCCGCGGGGCCGGCCCGCAGACGTCCTCCTCGGCCACGGGCGGCGCGCTGTCCTACCCGGTCCGCGGTTCGATCAGCTCGGGCTTCGGGATGCGCTACCACCCGATCCTGGAGTACACGAAGCTGCACACCGGCACCGACTTCGCGGTCCCCGAGGGCACCGCGGTGGCCGCCGCCCGGGAGGGCACGGTGGTGCAGACCGGCTACAACGCTGCGTACGGCTACCGCGTCGTGCTCTCCCATGGGCGGGTCGGCGGCGTCGCGCTGACCACGACGTACAACCACCTGTCCCGAATCGCCGTGCGCGAGGGGCAGCGGGTGGCCCGGGGCGACCAGGTCGGCCGCTCCGGCAACACCGGCTGGTCCACCGGCGCGCACCTGCACTTCGAGGTGCTGGTGGACGGCGACTTCGTCGACCCGGCACTGTGGTTGTGACGGCCGAGCCGGCTCCGGGGTAATGGGCTTGCGGCCATGCGCGAGAATGCAGGGATCATGGCGAAAGAGATCGGGCGCAAACTCATCGCCCAGAACAAGAAGGCGCGGCACGACTACCTGATCGAGGACACCCTCGAAGTCGGGCTCGTGCTGACCGGCACCGAGGTCAAGTCGTTGCGGGCCGGCAAGGCGTCCCTGGTGGACGGTTTCGCGAGCATCGACGGCGGCGAGGTGTGGCTGCACAACGTGCACATCTCGGAATACTCCCAGGGCACGTGGACCAATCACACGGCGCGACGCAAGCGGAAGCTGCTGCTGCACCGGCACGAGATCGACAAGCTGCTCCAGTCGACCCAGGAGACGGGTCACACGCTGGTCCCGCTGAGCCTGTACTTCAAGGACGGCCGGGCGAAGCTCGAACTGGCGCTGGCCAAGGGCAAGAAGAACTACGACAAACGACAGACCCTGCGCGAACAGCAGGACAGGCGGGAGACGGAGCGCGTGATGTCCAAGTACGTGCGCGGCCGTCGGCAGTGAACCGGCGGCGAGGGTGACCGGCGGGGAATGAAGTGGACCGGTCCGACGTTGGACCGTACGATGTGCCTGGTTCGGCTCGAGCATGTGTGGCGAGTCGGGCCGTTCGAGCAGGACACCCTCGGGTGGTTGCTTGAAAATTCAATAGGGGGTGATCGGTTTCGACTGCGGCTGTCGAAGCAGAGGAAGCGAGCCGAGGAAGCGACAATGATCTCGTTAACCATATGTCGCAAACAAATAATCGCCGATACCAAGCGCGATTCCTTCGCCCTCGCTGCCTAAGCGAGTATCCGAAGGTGTCAGACCGGGTGCGTCCCCGCCCCGGACCCTGGCATAATCTAGGGGACTTCACCGCCCGACCCGGTTACGGGGTCGTTCGGGACAAAAAACAGTAACTGGGCCCGTCGGTGTCTTGTCCACGTGAACACCGGGGCCGAGAAAATCGTTGTGGACTGCGCTCGGAGAAGCTCTGGTTCCGCACCGTAGGACGCGGGTTCAATTCCCGCCACCTCCACCCCTGTTGAAACCGCTGAAACGAAAAGCCCGGTGTGTCCGCACACCGGGCTTTTCGCGTGCCCGGGCGGCTGCCCGTGACGCGCGCACGTGCGGACGCGGCACTGCCCGTGCGGGGTTCCGTACGCCGAAACGGCGGCCCCGGAGGACCGCCGTCTCGTTTCGTCGAGGACACCGACCCGCCAATGCTCGCCTCTCGGCAAGTGGTCCCTCGTAGGGACTAATGGTTGGGCCCGGGGGCTTGGATCGAGCCGGTGTCGTCGACCAGCGTAACCGACCCTCCCGCCGACGCCGGGAGATCGGCGAAGGACGAGGATCACAGTTTGCGTGGCCGGGGGGTCCGGGTAAGGCCGGCTCCCGGTCGCCCCGGTCGGCACGCCGATGTCCACGAAGTGAGACCATCGGGAGCGATGCGACGTCGTGGGAAACGGGCGTCGCAGCGATCGGAGGAGAAAGAGTTCATGCCCGCAGCGCCCAGCGCCTCGTACTCGATCACGGCTCGACTGGAGGTCCCCGCAGGGGGTCCGTCGGTCAGTCGGCTCACCAACACGGTGGAATCCGCCGGGGGGTCGATCACCGCGCTCGACGTCACCGCGTCCGGCCACGAGCGCCTGCGGATCGACGTCACGATCGCCGCGACCTCGACCGATCACGCCGACCGGCTCGTGGAGGCGATCCGCGAGATCGAGGGCGTCACCCTCGGCAAGGTCTCGGACCGCACGTTCCTGATGCACCTCGGTGGCAAGATCGAGATGCAGTCCAAGCACCCGATCCGCAACCGCGACGACCTCTCGATGGTCTACACCCCGGGCGTGGCGCGGGTGTGCCTGGCCATCGCGGAGAACCCGGACGACGCGCGCCGGCTGACCATCAAGCGCAACACCGTCGCGGTGGTCACCGACGGCTCCGCGGTGCTCGGCCTGGGCAACATCGGCCCCAAGGCCGCGCTGCCGGTCATGGAGGGCAAGGCGGCCCTGTTCAAGCGCTTCGCGGGGATCGACGCGTGGCCGATCTGCCTGGACACCCAGGACCCGGACGAGATCGTCCGGGCCGTGCAGGTGATGGCGCCGGGCTTCGCCGGGATCAACCTGGAGGACATCTCCGCGCCGCGCTGCTTCGAGATCGAGCGCCGGCTGCGCGAGACGCTGGACATCCCGGTCTTCCACGACGACCAGCACGGCACCGCGATCGTGGTGCTCGCGGCGCTCACCAACGCGCTGCGGGTGGTCGGCAAGAAGATCCAGGACGTGCGCATCGTCATGTCGGGCGCGGGCGCGGCCGGCACCGCCATCCTCAAGCTGCTCCTCTCCGCGGGCGCGGGCCACGTGGTGGTCGCGGACGTGCGCGGCGTGGTGCACACCGGGCGCGAGGACCTGGGTACGGACCTGCGCTGGATCGCCGAGCACACCAACGAGCAGGGCCTGACCGGCACGCTCAAGGAGGCCGTGGTCGGCGCGGACGTCTTCGTGGGCGTGTCGGCGCCGAACGTACTCGACGGCTCCGACATCGCCGCGATGGCCGCCGACTCGATCGTGTTCGCGCTGGCCAACCCGGATCCCGAGGTGGACCCGGCGGCGGCCCTGGAGCACGCCGCGGTGGTCGCCACCGGGCGCAGCGACTTCCCCAACCAGATCAACAACGTGCTGGTCTTCCCGGGCGTCTTCCGCGGTCTGGTGGACGCGCAGAGCCGGCACATCAGCGACGACATGCTGCTCGCGGCCGCGCGGGCGCTGGCGTCGGTGGTCTCCGACGACGAAGTGAACCCGAACTACATCATCCCGAGCGTTTTCCACCCGGAGGTCTCCTCGGTGGTCGCGGCGGCGGTGCGGGACGCGGTGTTGGCGGAGCGTCAGAACCCTGCGGGATGATCGTCGTACTGTCGGTCCGTATCCCGGTTGCGGGGCCCCCCGAACGGCCCCGTAATCTGCCGGAACCGCGAAATCACGGGGCTTTCCCAGTGATTTGGCGTGTCCTTGATTAGCTTCCGGGCATGGATGAGTGCAGGATTCGTCCCCGGGGCAAGAACAGCGAGTTGGACTGAACCACGTTTGCGACCACGTTCCGTGGTCGTCGGCGGAGGTCAGCAAGACACGGGAGTGACACATGAACCGCAGTGAGCTGGTGGCCGCCCTCGCGGAGCGCGCCGACGTGACCCGCAAGGACGCGGACGCCGTACTGAGCGCGCTCGCCGACGTGGTCGGCGAGATCGTCGCCAAGGGCGACGAGAAGGTCTCGATCCCGGGCTTCCTCACCTTCGAGCGCACCCACCGTGCCGCCCGCACCGCGCGGAACCCGCAGACCGGCGACCCGATCGACATCCCCGCCGGCTACGGCGTCAAGGTTTCGGCGGGCTCGAAGCTCAAGGCCGCGGCCTCGGGCAAGTAAGTCCGTAGCAGCCCCGGTGGAAACCGGAAGGGCGGCTTCCCTCGCTGGGGAAGCCGCCCTTCCGGCGTTGTGGGGCCCGGGCGCCCCGCGCGGCCCTCCTCGGGCCCCTGAGGCCCCGGGAAGGGGCCATCGTGATCCGAGGGGTCGCGGGAAACGGCCGACGAACGGCTAGGCGACGCTCTCGGCGACCCGCATCGGCAGCTCCACGCGGGCGCCCAGGGCCTCCAGCTTGGCCTGGAAGTCCTCGTAGCCGCGTTCGATCAGGTCGATGCCCGTGACCCTCGAGGTGCCCTCCGCGGCGAGCGCGGCGATCAGGTACGAGAAACCGGCCCGCAGGTCCGGGATGTCCAGGTCGGTGGCGTGCAGCTTGGCCGGCCCGGAGATGACCGCGGAGTGCTGGAAGTTGCGCTGGCCGAACCGGCAGGGCGTACCGCCCAGGCACTCGCTGTAGAGCTGGATCGTGGCGCCCATCTGGTTCAGCGCCGAGGTGAAGCCGAGCCGCCGCTCGTACACCGTCTCGTGCACGATGGACAGGCCCGTGGCCTGGGTCAGCGCGACCACCAGCGGCTGCTGCCAGTCGGTCTGGAAGCCGGGGTGTACGTCGGTCTCCAGGGCGATCGCGTTCAGCGGCCCGCCCGGGTGCCAGAAGCGGATGCCCTCGTCGTCGATCGAAAACGCGCCGCCGACCTGCCGGAAGACGTTCAGGAACGTCATCATGTCCAGCTGGCGGGCGCCGCGGACGTAGATGTCACCGTGCGTGGCCAGCGCCGCGCAGGCCCAGGACGCGGCCTCCAGCCGGTCCGGCAGGGCGCGGTGGTCGTAGCCGCCGAGCTTGGCGACGCCCGTGATGCGGATCACCCGGTCGGTGGTGACCGAGATGATCGCGCCCATCTTCTGGAGTACGCAGATCAGATCTATGATCTCCGGCTCCACCGCCGCGTTGGACAGCTCGGTGGTGCCCTCCGCGCGCACCGCCGCGAGCAGCACCTGCTCGGTGGCGCCCACGCTGGGGAACGGCAGCCGCACCTTCGCACCCTCGAGGCCGTTGGGCGCCTCGATGTAGAGCCCCTCGGGGCGCTTGGTGATCACCGCGCCGAACTCGCGCAGCACGCTCAGGTGGAAGTCGATCGGCCGGTCGCCGATCATGCAGCCGCCCAGGTCCGGGATGAACGCGCGGCCGAGGCGGTGCAGCAGCGGGCCGCAGAGCAGGATCGGGATGCGGCTGGAGCCGGCGTGCGCGTCGATGTCCGCGACGTTGGCCTGTTCCACCTGGGTGGGGTCCATCAGCAGTTCGCCGGGCTCGTCGCCGTCGCGCACCGCGACGCCGTGCAGTTGCAGCAGGCCCTTGACGATGCGTACGTCGCTGATCTCCGGGACGTTGCGCAGTCGGCTCGGCGCCTCGCCCAGGAGCGCGGCCACCATCGCCTTGGGCACCAGGTTCTTGGCGCCCTTGACCCGAACCTCGCCTTCCAGCGGGGAACCGCCGTGAACCAAGAGCACGTCGTCTTGCATGAATCCTCGCACTTCTGTGGGTGCCGGAACCGACAGGGAAGATGGGCCGACAGCGCTACACGGTAGTCGGATCCGCGTCGGTCCCGTGGCGGGTTGGGGTGCCGAAGGGCCCGGGGAAAAGGGTCTTTGGGCCCGTGGACGAGGAGTGGGGATGGCCGGGGGAACGAGGGGCGGCAGGCTCGCGTACTGCGCGTTCGCGGTGGCGGTGCTGGTGAATCTCTACCTCCTGTTCAATCCCGGCAGTCCGGGTGACCCGGCGCCGTTCGTTCCACATCGTGACAAGATCGTGCATTTTCTCTCCTTCGCCGCCATTGCCTGGACGGGTCGGCGTGTCGGAATCGGTGCGCTGCCGCTCGGCGCGCTGCTTGTGGGGCACGCGGTGGAGAGCGAGCTGGTCCAGCACTTCCTGCTGCCGCACCGCAGCGGTGACCCGTTCGACGTGCTCGCGGACGTGTGCGGGATCGGCGCCGGACTCGCCCTCGCCGGCCGACTTCCTCGCCGGGAGGCGCACTCTGACGCGGCGGTTGCGGGATCATGAGCCCTATGACCGAGGTATCGCTCACCGGACGCCTGCTCGTGGCCACGCCCGCGCTGGCCGATCCGAACTTCGACCGGTGTGTGGTCTTCCTCCTGGAGCACGACGAGGACGGCACTCTCGGCGTGGTGATCAACCGACCCAGCCCGGTGGACGTCGACGACGTGCTCGTGCCGTGGTCCAAGATCGTCAGCGAGCCGTCCGTGGTGTTCCAGGGCGGGCCGGTCGCGATGGACTCGGCGCTGGCCATCGCCTCTGTGCCGGGCGGCGCGGAGCCGCTGGGGTGGCGTCGGGTGCACGGCGGTCTCGGGCTGGTGGACCTGGACGTGCCGCCGGAGCTGGTGGCCGCCGACTTCGGGTCGATGCGGGTCTTCGCGGGCTACGCGGGGTGGGGTCCCGGGCAGTTGGAGACCGAGCTGCGGTCGGGCGCGTGGTACGTGGTCGACTCCGAGCCGGGCGACGCCTTCACGCCGACGCCGGATCGGTTGTGGCGGGCGGTACTGCGGCGGCAGGTGGGCGAGTTGGCGATGGTCGCCACGTACCCGGAGGATCCGACGCTGAATTAGCGCGGTTGTGGGGGCGGCCGGAGGGGTGGTCGGGGGCGTGGCCGACGGTGGGTCGCGGGCGTGCTCGGCGCTCGCGCGCACGCGCCGATCGATGCGGTCGGCGTCTGGCTATCCTGGTGGGTATGACCACTCCCCAGAGCTTCCCGGAGCCGGAGCACGGGACGGGCACCGGCACGCTGATCGAGGAGACGCCGAAGCTCTCCCACGGCGACGGTGACCACGAACGCTTCGCGCACTACGTCCAGCGCGACAAGATCATGGAAAGTGCGATGTCCGGGAGCCCGGTCATCGCTCTTTGCGGGAAGGTCTGGGTACCGGGTCGCGACCCGAAGAAGTACCCGGTCTGCCCGATGTGCAAGGAGATCTACGAGACCATGCCTGCGGGCGGGTCGGGTGACAAGGACAAGAGCGGTGGCAAGAGCGGCGGCAAGCAGTAGCGGTCGCGGTAGCGGCAGCAGCAGTCGCTGAGGTGTGCGTGGGGCGTCGGCCGATTCGGTCGGCGCCTCTTGCGTTGCTTTGCATTGCGTTGTGGTGCGGGTGGTGCGGGTGGTGCCGGCCGGGGTGGGATTCGACGCGCTTTTCACCCGTTGTGTTTTGGTTCCGGGGCCCGGTTCGCCGGGTGGGGTTTCGGGTTGGCTCAAATCTCGGCCGGGTCCGCTCGTTTGGTGGCCGCGTGGCAATAGGGTGGGCGGCGCTGTGGACGCGACGATCTTGATGCCGTTGTCGCTCGACGAGGCCGTGGACGCCCTCGCGCGCGATCCCCGGGCACTGCCGGTGGCCGGGGGGACCGACCTCATGCCCCGTGTCAACGCCGAACTGGTGCGACCGTCGGCCCTGGTGGGCCTGGCGAAGGTCGCCGACCTGCGGCGATGGGGTTACGAGGACGGTTTCGCCATGCTCGGCGCCGGGCTCACCTGGACCCGGCTGGCGGACGCGGACCTGGCGGCGCTCGTCCCGGCGCTGGCCGCCGCCGCCAACGAGGTGGGCACCGCGCAGGTCCGCGCGATGGGCACGCTCGGCGGCAACATCCTCGCGAGCGGCCGACCCGCCGACTCGCTGCCCGTACTCGCGGCCCTGGAGGCCACCGTGTCGTGCCGTTCGCCCGGCGGGGTGCGCGAGGTCGCACCGCACCTGCTCGAACCCCGGTCCGGTCCAATCGCCGAACAGCTGTTGCGACCGGGGGAGTTGATCACCGGCGTGCGGGTGCCGCTGCTGCGCGGGGTACAGGAGTTCGTCAAGGCGCCGGTGGGCGCGGGCCGGTATCTGACCCTGGCCCTGGTGGCCGGGCCCGTGGTCGGCGACGTGCGCTGCGCGGTCGGCGGGGCGCACCCCGGGCCGGTGCGCGCGTTCGAGGCCGAGCGGTGGTTGGCGGGGCGGATGGACGCGCGTACCGGGCGGCTTTCGGACGTGCGCGACGCGGCCGACTTCGGCCGGCTCGTCGCCGACGAGGTGCGCCCCGAGGCCGAGCAGCGGGCCGCCCGGGCGCACCTGCGGCACGTGGTCGCGGTGTGCGCGCGGCGCGCGGTACAACGGGCGTTCGGCGGATGAGCGGGCCCGGACTTGGGGACGTCCTCGGGGGCGACACGACCCCGACGACGTCGTACGTGCTGCGGGTCAACGGCGAGGCCCGGCTGATCGAGAACGCCTGGATCGGCGAGAACCTGCTGTACGTGCTGCGCGAGCGGCTCGGCCTGCCCGGCGCCAAGGACGGCTGCGGTCAGGGCGTGTGCGGCACCTGCACCGTGCAGTTGGACGGGGTCGCGGTGGCCGCGTGCCTGATCGCCGCGGCCACGCTGGGCGATCGTGAGGTCCGCACCATCGAGGACCTGGACAACGACCCGGAGACCGCCGACGTACAGCGCGCGCTGATCGAGGCCGGCGCGGTGCAGTGCGGGTTCTGCGTACCGGGCGTGGTCGCGTCGGTGTGCGCGCTGCTGGCCCGGGTGGCCGAGCCGAGCGACGTGGAGATCCGACGGGCGCTCGACGGGCACCCGTGTCGGTGTGCGGGGCCGCATCCGATGGTGGACGCGGTGCGGATCGCGGCGCGCCGGCGGGTACCGCGGGAGACCCACTCGACGATGATGTTCAACGTGATCGCGCCGCCGACGTCCGGCGGCGCACAGTGAGCGGGCGGACCCGGTGATCGGCGAATCCGCGCCGCGCCCCGACGGCGACGCGAAGGCCCGGGGGCGGTTCTCGTACACCGGCGACCTGTGGGCGCCGGGCCTGCTGTGGTGCGTACTGGTGCGCTCGCCGCATCGGCACGCGCGGATCCTGGGCATCGACGCCGGGGCGGCCTACGCGGTGCCGGGGGTGCGCGGTGTGGTCACCGCCGCCGACCTGCCCGCCGGGGCGTGGCACGGGGCGATCGTGGCGGATCGGCCGGTCCTGGCCGACGGTGTGGTGCGCTTCGCCGGGGAGGCGGTCGCGGCGGTGGCGGCGGAGACGTTGCAGGCGGCGCAGGCCGGCGCCGCGGCGGTGCTGGTGTCCTACCAGCCGCTGGAGCCGGCCGTCGACCCCGAACACGCTTTCGCCGGGCCGCCGTTGCATCCGGACGGGAACGTGCTGCGGCACATCGCGTTGCGGCACGGGCGGCCGGTCAGGGTGCGTCGGGACGGTACGCCCGTGGAGGAGGTGGTGGTCGAGGGGCTGTACGAGGTGCCGGCGCAGTATCAGGCCAATCCGGCCACGGACGCCGCGCTTGCGCTGCCCTCGCCCGACGGCGGGGTCGAGTTGCACGTGGCCACGCCGTATCCGCACGCGGACCGCGATCAGGTGGCCGAGTGTCTGGGGCTGCCGGCCGGGATGGTCAGGTTGATGCCCACCGGCGCGGGCGGCTCCGGCGGCAGTCGCGAGGACGTCGGACTGACCGCCGTGGTGGGGCTGTTGGCGCTGCGCACGGGGCGGCCGGTCAAGGCGGTGCTCGATCGGGACGAGTCGCTGCGCGCGGGCGGGCATCGGCACGCGGCGCGGATGAAGTACACGCATCGGGCGGACCGGGACGGCCGGCTGCTCGCGGTGGAGGCGCAGATCATCCTGGACGGCGGTGCGTACGCCGGGGTGTCGGCTGAGGTCGTCGGGCGGTTGATCGGGTGTGCGGCGGGGCCGTACATGGTGCCGTACGCGGCGGTGGACGCGTGGGCGGTGCGGACCAACAACGCGCCGGCCGGGGCGATGCGGGGGCCGGGCGCGGTGCAGGTGTGCTTCGCGCACGAGGCGCAGATGGACAAGCTGGCGGACGCGCTGGGGATGGACCCGGTGGAGCTGCGGCTGCGCAACGCGCTGAGCACCGGGACGATGTTGACGACGGGTCAGGTGCTGGACGGGCCGGTGCCGGTGGGGGCGGCGCTGCGGGCGGTGGCCGAGGCCGCGCCGCCGGCGGTGGCGCCCGCGCCGGGGACGTTGCGCGGGACGGGGTACGCGGTCGGGCTGATGCCGCTGCTCGGGATCGAGGGGGCCGACGAGTCGTCGACGGCGACGGTGCGGCTCGACGGCGGGGTGGTGACGGTGACGTGCGCGGCGGTGGAGGTCGGGCAGGGCTTCGTAACCCTGGTGCGGCAGATCGTCGACGAGGTGCTGGGGGTGCGGGACGCGATCGTGCTCCAGGCCGGGACCGCGCTGCCGACGGCGGGGGCGCCGGGGGTGGGGCGGCACACCTGGCTGACCGCGGGGGCGGTGGAGCAGGCGGCGCGGGAGATCCGGGAGCGGCTGTTGGCGCCGGTGGCGGCGCGGTACGGGATGACGGCGCGGTTGCTGGACGTGCGCGACGGGCGGATCCGGTCCTACGACGGGCTGATCGACCTGCCGGTGGATGTGATGTACGAGGACACGGCGACGGTGACCACGGCGGGCGCGTGTCGGGCGCCGAGCACGGAGCCGTTGGACGACGCGGGGCAGGGCAACGCGTACCCGGCGGTCGCGTTTTCGGCGTGCCGGGTGGTGGTGGACCTGGATCCGGAGCTGGGCACGATCCGGGTGGTGGACGTGACCGGGGCCTACGACGCGGGGCGGGTGCTGGATCCGGCGCAGGCCCGGGTGCGGGTGGAGAGTTCGGTGGCGATGGGGGTGGGGCTGGCGCTGACGGAGGACGCCGACGCGGTGTGGGCGCCGCCCGGGCCGTGGGACGTACCGCCGGTGCGGGTCGCCGCGTGGATCGAGGAGCCCCAACCGGGCGCCCCCTTCGGCGCGAAGGGCCTCGGCGACGCCGCGATCGTCCCGGTCCCGGCCGCCCTGGCCGCAGCCGTCCGCAACGCCACCGGCCTGGAACTCCCCCGCCTCCCCATGCGCCCAAGAGACGTAGTGGTGGACTGACGCCGCCCGCCGGCGCCGCCAAGGGCAGACGCAGACCGCGCCCCCGGTACGTCACGCGCGCCCATCCGGGCGCCACATGACGGAACGCACCCGGGTGCCGCCCACCCGGCGCTTCCAGGCGCGAAGACGCCCGGACCCGTGAGCCGCCTCACCCGGTGGCCCTGCCCCGCCGCGTCCGCCCCGGCTCGGGTCCGACGTCCCGCGCCGTCGTGAGGATGTGGCCCCCGCCGTCTGGCCGGTCGCCGTTCCCGTGTGCGAAGGGACGTGGCCCGCCTTGGGTGTGGTTCGTTGAGAAGGTGGGGTGATTGCATTGATAAGTCGGTTGATATGACAGGGCCTAGGCTGTCTCGGTGACAGCCGTAGGGGAGTCGAAGTCCGCCGCACGACGTGGCGCCGCAGGATCCGAGGGGCGGGAGCCGGGGGTGCTGACCCGGCCCTATCGACATTTGACGCTCGGGATCGTGTCGGTCGTCCTGTTGATCGCCTTCGAGGCGATGGCCGTGGGTACCGCGATGCCGGTGGCGGTTCGGGAACTGGACGGCGTGCAGCTGTACGCGCTGGCGTTCTCGGGCTTCTTCACCACCAGCCTGCTCGCCATGGTCGTCTCCGGCGAGTGGTGTGACGCGCGTGGACCGCGGCTGCCGCTGTTCGGCGGGATCGGGGCGTTCGCCGCGGGCCTCGTACTCTCCGGCACCGCGCAGTCGATGTGGCCCTTCATCGTCGGCCGGGCCGTCCAGGGCCTCGGCGGCGGCCTGGTGATCGTGTCCCTGTACGTGGTGGTCGGCAAGGCGTACCCGTCCACGCTGCGCCCACGCGTGTTCTCGGCCTTCTCGGCGGCGTGGGTGCTGCCCTCGATCGTCGGGCCGCCGGTGTCCGGCCTGGTCACCGATCACCTCGGCTGGCGCTGGGTGTTCCTGGCGATCCCGGTGCTCGTGGTGTTGCCGATCGTGATGATGCTGCCGCAACTGGAGCGGATGGCGGGCGAGTCGGCCCCGGACGTACGGATGAACCGACGCCGCATCGGCGCGGCGGCCGGAGCCGCGCTGGGCGCGGGCATGCTGGAGTACGGCGGCCAGGACCTCGACGTGGTCGGCATACCGCTCCTGGTCGCGGGGACCGTGCTGATGGCCGTGACGGTGCCCCGGCTGCTGCCGACGGGCACGATGCGCGCGGTACGCGGCTTGCCGACGGTGATCCTGTCCCGGGGCGTGCTCGCGGGCGCGTTCTTCACGGTCGAGTCGTTCGTCCCGCTGATGCTGATCAGCGAACACGGGCTGTCCCCGACCGAGGCGGGCCTGACCCTGACGGTGGGGGCGCTGTCCTGGGCGATCGGATCCTGGTACCAGGGCCGTTCGTCCCACGAGCGCCGCCCCGTGCTGGTCCGTGTCGGCTTCCTGTTCGTGGCGCTCGCGATCGCCGGAGCGCTGCTGGCGTTGCTGCCGGGCATGACCCCCTACACCGTCACCGCGGGGTGGTTCTTCGGCGGCATCGGCATGGGCCTGGCCGTCTCCTCGCTGAGCGTCCTGACCCTCGACCTGTCCACTCCGGAGGAATCCGGCACCAACTCCTCCTCCCTCCAGGTCGCCGACTCCCTCGGCACGATCGTCATGATCGGCATCTCCAACGCCGTCTTCGCCGCCCTCCACGAGGGTTCCGGCAAGGACGGCGGCGTCTTCGCCCTGATCTTCGCCATCATGCTCATCCTCGCCCTGGCGGGCACATTCCTGCCCCCGCGAATCCGCCCCCGCCCCACCCGAAGCTGACCGAGAGCCCTCGGCCCGGTCACGGGCTCGTCGATCGACGGTGAGATTCCGGATACGGACAGCGACTCCTGCGACTACCCTGAGTCCCGAGCGCGTGCGGTACCGCGCGCCATCGGGGATGGGGGCCTCATGCCGTTGCAACCGCGATTTCGGAGATCCGCTGGCTCGCAGCGGCGATTCGTCGACCGGGAAGAGGCCACGGCGGCCTTCGAGGCGGTGTGGACCGACGCCGGGAACGGCCTGCGAGTCGTGAACGTGACCGGTGTCGGCGGCATCGGGAAGTCGCGATTCCTGCGGGAGTGCCAGGCACGATCGACGGCCCACGCCCGCACCGTGCTGCTCGACCTGCAGATTCCCGCGCTGCGCGAACAGGACGCCGCGCTCGCGGTGTTACGGTCGGGCTTCGGCGCCCAGGGGGCCGCCTTCCCCCGCTACGACCTCGCCTACCTCGCGCTGTGGCAACGCCTCCACCCGCACCTGCAGATCTCACTTGCCGACGTCGCGGCCCGCCAGCAGAGCGACGTCCTGGCCGATCTCGCGGACGCGGTGGGCGGGTTGCCGGTGTTTCGGACCGTCGGTGGGCTGCTGAGTCTGGCCGGTCGTTCGTCCGAGAGATTCAAGCGCTGGCGCTGGCTCAGAAACGACGAAACCCTCCGGCGGCTCGACGACCTCGATCCCGCCGAACTCGCCGACGCCGCGACCTTCCTGTTCGCCGAGGATCTGCGGCTGGCGAGTGCCGAGCAGCGCTACCTCGTCTGCGTCGACGCCTACGAGGCGCTGGTCGGGGGCAGTACCCGGGCGGGTCGGACGGCCGGGCTGGACGCGTGGTTGCGCGATCTCGTGTCGCAACTTGACCGAGGTGTGGTGGCGATCGCCAGTCGCGAACCACTGGGTTGGGAGACGTACGACCGCCAGTGGGCGGCGCACACGGTGCACATTCCGCTCGACGGCCTGCCGATGACCGCGCGGGTCGAACTCCTCGAAGTACACGGGGTGTCGGACGCGCGGCAGCGCGCCGCGCTGGCCCGGGCCAGCGCCGGCGTGCCCTTCTACCTGAATCTGGCCCTCGACGCGGACACCGGCGCCGATCGCGGCGACGGAGCGCTCGCTCCCGTCGTGTCGGGCGAGGAGATCCTGGAACGCTTCCTGCACCACGTGGACCCGCAGGAGGTCCGGCTGCTCGAAGTGCTGGCCGTGGCCCGCACCGTCGACTACGAGATCTTCCGCGCGGTCGCGGCGGCGTTCGGCCTCGCGGCGGATCGTCGGACCTGGGAAACGTTGACCGCGTACTCCTTCGTCCAGCCGGCCGGCCTCGAGCGGTTTCAGCTGCACCAGTTGATGGCCGGCGAGTTGCGGGCCCGCCAGACGACGGAGCTGCGCCGAGCCGTGCACCGGGTGCTCCGGGCCGAGTGGCGCGCCCGTGCCGACGTCTCGGGGGCAGCGGTGGCGAGCATTCGCAGAACCACCGGGGCACAACTGCGCGAGGTCGTCTACCACAGCATGCACGCGGGGGACTTCACCCCGGCCGAACTGCTCGCCCTCACCGGGGAGATCGCCGCGAGCGGCGGCATCCGTTCGCTGGGCGGGGTGGTCGAGGATGTACGGCGGTTCTGCGCCGCAGCCGAGCAGCCGCGCCCGGATCTGGAGACCGCCGCGCGCTGCGTCGAGGCCGAGACCGCGATCCTGGTCGGGGACGTCGAGCACGCCGAGGCGCTGACCGGCGGTCTGCGCGACATCGACGGCGGCGACTCGGCCCAGGTGCGGTTGGGGCTCGCAGGGGCGGATGCGTTGCGGGTGCTCGGGCGCACCTCGGAGGCCCTGGCCCGCTACTCGTCGTTGTGGCAGCGGGCCACCGTTCCCGAGGGCCGCAGCGCAGCGTTGTGGGCGGCCGACCTGTACATGGCCGGTGGGCGCTTTCGCGACGCGGAAACCGTGGTGAACGGGCTCACCGCTACCCTGCATCGCGACGAACATCTGCTGCGCGGAGACACCGCGCGGCTGATCCACCTGGGTCGACGGTTCGCGTTCGACTTCCCGGCCGCCCGCAGCAGCCTGGACCAGGCGCAACTGCACTACCTGGAGGCCGGATCCGCGGTCCATCTTGCGAACCTGGTGGTCAACCGGGCCGAGTTCCTCGCCTGGACGGAACCCGAACACGCCGGCGACGTGGCGGACGAGGCGATCACGGCGCAACGCGAGATCGGCGCCCTGCACGAACTCGGCAAGGCGTACACGGCCAAGGCACTGGCTCTGCTTCGCTGCGGGCGCACCGCGGAGGCCGAATCGTCGCTGGACACCGCGCTGGAGGTGCTCGGCCGGGCCCGATACCGGTCGGGCACGGCACGCGCCCAGCTGGTCCGATCGCTCGCGCTGTTGCGCCGCGGCGAACCGGAGAACGCGCGCAGCACCGCAGAGTGGGCGATTCGGGAGTTCGAGGCGGCGGAGGTGTATCCCACGCTCGTCCTGGCCTCGCTGTGCACCCTGCGCAGGTCGGGGTTGGATCGACCGGAGCACGCGGCATCCCTGGCCCGGGCCCGGGCCGCGATCCGTCCCATCGACAGCCTCGGCGCGCTCGAGGCGAGAGTGGACGCCTGGATCGCCGGTGTCCTGGGGGAGGGGGCATGACGCCGGATCCGATCACGCTCTATCGCGAGGCCCGCGCGTCGGGTACGAGCGCGTCCGGGTTCTACAACGACAACGTGCGATCCGAGACGGACGACGGAGCGGTGATCGTCCGCATCCCGATCCACGGCGCGGACGGTATGGACCTGCGCGTATGGCCGGAGCAGGAGGTGATCCGGGCGGTCGCGCCGTGGGTCGCCGCGATCCCCGAGGTCCTGCACGTCTCGGCGGATCCGGTGTTCCAGATCCACCGCTTCATCGCGGGTGACGTGGTGGACACGATCGCTCCGCGCGGCATCGCGGTGCCCGCGCACCTGCCGGGGGACGTGGTGCGCTTCTTCCACGCGATGTCCGCGGTGCCGCACGACGTCCTCCCCGACCTGCCCGCCGACTGGCCGAAGGAGGGGGACACGGCCGGGTTCGGGGCACGGCTGTCGGCGGTCACGGCAGACGTCTGGCGGCGCTTTCGCGAGCCGTACGCGGCGCTGTACGCGGCCCTGGGGGTGCCGGCGGATCCGCTCGACCGGGTGGAGGCGGATTGGCCCGCGCTGACGGGGCGGGTGTTTCGCGCGCTGCACTGTGACGTGCATCGTAAGAATCTGATCGTGGCGGCGGGCCGGACGTACTTCCTCGACTGGGAACTGGCCCTGTGGGGGGATCCGCTCTACGACCTGGCCGTACACCTGCACAAGATGGACTACCTCCCGGACGAGGCCGAGGTGGTGCGCGGCGGCTGGCTCGCGGCGATGCCGGCCGACGCGCGGACGGCGGCCGCGGTGGATCTGCCCGTGTACATCCGGCACGAGCGGGTCAAGTCGGCCCTCGTGGACACCGTCAGGTACGCCAAGTTGATCGCGGCGGCGGTCGACCCGAGGACCGAGGCCCGCCTCGTTGCCTCGTTGACCACGAAGCTGAACCGGGCCAGGGCGGTCTGGGGTCTGGATGTTCGGTTGGCCGGCGAGGAGACGCGCCGGATCGTGGGCGCACACGCCCCCGCCGTCGTGGAGTGACGTCGAAGCCGACACGTCGATCCGCCGAGGGCGGGGGGTTTGTCGGGACGCGCCTGGGACGTCGAGGTGGATGGGATTTGGGTGGGCGCAGGGCTTGGGGTTTTGGGTGGAATCAGGGGTGAGCGGAGAGGTTTTGCCTGGGCGTGGGGTCGTGTTCGGAGGGCTCCGATGGGGCGCTCGGGTAGCCTGAGCGCTTGTCTTTGGTTGTCTTTCGGTCTGGAGCAGAGCCGTCGCAGTGAGTACCGCAGCCGCGTCCCATCTGTCCCCGGCCTTTCCGAACCGTGCCTCTTGGGGTACGGCGAACAAGTTGCGTGCTTGGCAGCAGGGGGCCCTTGATCGTTATTTGGAGCGGCAGCCTCGGGACTTTCTCGCGGTGGCCACGCCCGGTGCCGGGAAGACCACGTTCGCGTTGCGGATCGCGTCCGAGTTGTTGGACGCGCATGTGGTGCACCAGATCACCATCGTGGCGCCGACGGAGCATCTGAAGAAGCAGTGGGCCGAGGCCGCCGCGCGGATAGGGCTGCGGATCGATCCGAATTATTCGAGTTCGTCGGGGCCGGTCTCGCGGGAGTATCACGGCATCGCGGTCACCTACGCGGGTGTCGGTGTGCATCCGATGTTGCATCGGCGGCGGGTGGAGAACCGCAAGACGCTGGTGATCCTCGACGAGATCCACCACGCGGGCGACAGCAAGTCGTGGGGCGAGGCGTGCATGGAGGCGTTCGAGCCGGCCACCCGGCGGCTCGCGTTGACCGGTACGCCGTTTCGGTCGGACATCAACCCGATTCCGTTCGTGGCGTACGAGGAGGGCAAGGACGGCATTCGGCGCTCGTCAGCCGACTACACCTACGGGTACGGCCACGCGCTGTCGGACGGCGTGGTGCGGCCGGTGATATTCCTGTCCTACTCCGGCGACCTGCGCTGGCGGACCAAGGCCGGGGACGAGATCGCGGCGTCGCTCGGCGAGCCGATGACCAAGGACGCGATCAGTCAGGCATGGCGTACCGCGCTGGATCCGCAGGGGTCGTGGATGCCGCAGGTGTTGCGGGCCGCCGACAAGCGGTTGGGCGAGGTGCGCAAGGCCATTCCGGACGCGGGTGGTCTGGTGATCGCCACCGACCACGAGTCGGCTCGGGCGTACGCGCGGATGATTCGCGAGATCACCGGTCAGGGCGCGACGCTGGTGCTCTCCGACGACGCCGGCGCGTCGAAGAAGATCGAGGACTTCTCCGCCTCCGAGGAGCGCTGGATGGTCGCGGTGCGGATGGTGTCCGAGGGGGTGGACGTGCCTCGGCTGTCGGTGGGTGTGTTCGCGACGACGATCTCGACGCCGCTGTTCTTCGCGCAGGCCGTGGGGCGTTTCGTTCGGGCCCGCCGGCGTGGTGAGACCGCGTCGGTGTTCCTGCCCTCCGTGCCGACGCTGCTCCAGCATGCGAACGAGATGGAGATCGAGCGCGACCACGTGCTGGACCGCCCGAAGAAGGAGGGCGGGATGTACGACGAGGAGGACGCCCTCCTCGCCCAGGCCAACGCGCAGAAGGACGAGCCGGGACAGCAGGAGGAGTTCGCGTTCGAGGCGCTGGAGAGCGAGGCCCGGTTCGACCGGGTGTTGTTCGACGGTGCGGAGTTCGGGCTTCAGGCGCACGTGGGCAGCGAGGAGGAACAGGAATACCTCGGGTTGCCCGGGCTGCTCGAACCCGACCAGGTGCAGATGTTGTTGCAGTCGCGGCAGGCCAAGCAGGTGGCCAAGAGCCGACGCCGGCCGGACCACGAGGCCGACCTGTCGGAGAAACCGGCCGACCAGCGCCCGGTGGTGACGCATCGTCAGATGACCGCGATGCGCAAGGAGCTCAACACGATGGTGGCCGCGTGGCACCACCGCACCGGGCAGACGCACGGGCAGATCCACAACGAGCTGCGGCGGGTGTGCGGCGGGCCGGCGGTGGCCCAGGCCTCGGCGGGGCAGTTGGAGGCGCGGATCGGGAAGATCCGGGAGTGGGCCACGTCGGGGCGGTGAGTGCGGGGGCGCGGCGGCTCGCCGAGGAGGGTGGTGAGCCCGAGCCCTTGGCCGGGCCGGAGTCGGCCCCTCGCTCGGGCCCCAGGCCCGGCCCTTGCCCCAGCCGGAGTCGGCCCGTGCCCGAGGGCCCGTGCCCGAGCTTCAGCCCGAGTTGCCTGAGCCCTCGCCCGGCCTCCGGGCCCGACCCCAGCCCCTGCTCGGGTTCCAGGCCCAGCCTTCGCTTGGGTTCCAGCCCCAGCTCCCGAGCGGGCTCCAGGCCCGGCCCCCGCTCGGGTTCCAGCCCCGGCCCCCGCTCGGGCTCCAGCGCGGGTTGTCCGAGCCTGAGTTGAGGTTGGTGGATGGGTGGGCGATCCGGGTGGGGCTGTGAATTCGGGTCGATGAGGGCGGTTGGGGGCGTCTTGATTTGGGGGATGGGGCGCGCTCGGGGTCGGGGCGCCGGACTGCTTTGGTCTCAGGGGTTGGGACGCGGTGTCCGGCTGGTGAGTACGGGGCTGCCCGGATACCGCCCTGTGCGCAACGTGGCGAGGATCGCATGTTGTGGATTGGTTTGTTTGTGTCTTATGTCCTGATTCATCTGATATTTTAGCTGTCCGTATCTCGGATATCCGGTGCCAAAGCTTCCCCCTCTGGTTAGCGTGATCCTCTGACGCCTCGCACAGGAGAAACCGTCCTGCGTGGGCGTGGGAATCCGTTCGGCCTGCCCGCCGAATGGTGACGAGTACGTGTCCTGGCCCCATGACCTGGCGCCGCACAGCCTCGCGAATGTGGCGTTCCGTTCGGGGATCGAACGCCGCCGCTGGACGTAATGCAACGTCACGCGAAGGGAGGGGGGCCGGTGGTCGCCGAGACGTCACAGACCCTGGACCGAGGACTCAAGGTTCTCGAACTGCTCGCCGATGCCTCGGACGGTTTGTCGGTGTACGACATCACCGCCGCACTGGGCGTCAACCGCACCGTCGTCTACCGCATTCTCGCCACCCTGGAGCAACACGGCCTGGTCCGCCGCGACGAGAGCGGACGTACGAAGCTCGGCCTCGGTGCGCTGCAACTGGCCCGTCGGGCCCATCCGCTGGTCCGCGACGCGGCGGTGCCGTGTCTGCGTCGGCTCGCCGAGGAGACCGGGGCCACCGCGCACCTGACCATCGTCGACGGCATGGAGGCCCTCGTGGTCGCCGTGGCCGAACCCACCTGGACCGACTATCACGTGGCCTATCGGGTCGGCTCGCGGCACGCGCTGGACGCGGGTGCGGCGGGGTTGGCGATCCTGGCCGCGCGTCGGGTGATGGCCGGGCTGGACGGGCCCAGGTCCTATGTGTACGCCCCGGGCGACGGCCGGAACACGGTGCCGGGGATCGCCGCGGCGGTGCCGGATCTGGCGGCGGTGGAATCGAGCGTCGGGATCGTCTCGCTCGGCAACCTGGACACCGAACGCCTGGGGCGCCGGGTGGCCGAGGCGGCGGCCGAACTGTCCAACGAACTGGGCGGCGTGCGGGTGTCCGCAGCGTAGGGTCGGGGTCGGGGCGGTGCCTGTGGGGCGGCTGCGGGCCGGCTGTGGGACGCCTGGGGCGCGCCTGCGGGGGCGGTGAGGTGAGTCCGGTACGGCGTGGGCTGTCGCGCCGTGTTTAATTGCCAAGCGTGGCCCGAACCAAGCTCACCCTGCCGGTGTCTCTGCTCCTCGTCGCGTGCCTTTTCGGCTTCGCGTTTTTGGTGCCGATGCCGTACGTCCTGATCACGCCGGGCTCGGTCGCCGACACGCTCGGGGACGACGGGGGGCGGCCGGTGGTCGAGATCTCGGGGCCGGCCCCCGTGTACCCGACGACCGGGCACCTGTTGCTGACCACGATCCACGCGAGCGGGCGGAACGAGAAGCATCGGCTCGGGTCGCTGCTTTCCGCGTGGTGGGACGAGGACGAGTCGGTGGTGCCTCGGAAGTCGATCTACCCGGACGGCAAATCGGTCGAGCAGGTCGTCGAGACCAACGTCAAGGACATGGTCAAGTCGCAGGACAGTGCGACGGTCGCGGCGCTTCGGTATCTGGGCAAGTCGCCGGAGGACGTCAAGGTCACGTTGCACCTGTCCGATGTCGGCGGGCCCAGTGCCGGGCTGTTCTTCGCGCTGGGCATCGTGGACAAGATGACCGAGGGGCCGTTGACCGGTGGGCGGACGATTGCCGGTACGGGGGCGATCGATACGAACGGCAAGGTCGGCGAGATCGGTGGGTTGCCGATGAAGCTGTTGGCGGCGAAGCGGGCGGGGGCGACGGTGTTCATCCTGCCGAAGGGTGAATGTGGCGAGGCCGGGCGGGTGGGGGATTCGGGGTTGAAGCTGATTCCGGTGGAGACGCTCTCGGGGGCGGTCGATGCGTTGAACGCGCTGAACGCCGGGGGCAAGGTTCCGTCGTGCTGATGCCTTTGGCCTCAGGCGCGGGGTGGGCCGGCGTGTCGTTTGGCTGACGTCGGGGGTGGGTTGGCTTTGTTGGCCTCAAGCGCCGGCCGGGCTGGAATGTCGTTCGGCCGGCCCCGGGCGTTGGTTGGCTTTCTTGGGCTCATGCGCCGGCCGGGCTGGGTGGGTGTCAGGTGATGAAGCCTTCTTGTTTTAGCCAGGACTTGGCTACGTCTCTTGGTTCTCGGTCCGCTACGTCCACCTCTGCGTTGAGGGTGCGCATGACGTCTGTGGTGAGTTTGGTGGTGATCGGGGTCAGGACGTCTCGGATGGCCGGGTATTTTTTGTAGGCTTTCGCGTTGATCGTTACTGCGGCGTTGCAGTTGGGGAAGAAGTGTTTATCGTCGGTGAGTACCGACAGGTTCATCGCGGCGATGCGGCCGTCGGTGGGGAATACCTCGCCGAGTAGGCACGTACCGCCCCCAGCCACTGGGTGAGCAGTACGAGCAGCCCGATCGCCGGGGTGGCCTGGCCGATGTTGGCCGGCGCGAGGGCGAACGGCACCAGCCGGCGAGCCTGCCGCCGGGTCAGCGCCACGCCCAGCGGGATCGCGTTGGCCGGCACCGACACCGTCGACAGCACGGTCAGTCGGATGTGCTCGACGCTCCGGCGCCGGACGTTGGACCAGGCCGGCGTGATGCGTTCGATCGGGTCCAGGTCCTGGTGTGAGATCCACAACCACAGCGCCGGCAGGACCAGCGCGAGGATGACGGGCATCACCACGAAGTCGGTCCACCGGAACCGCGACGGCAGCGCGACGGGCGTGCCGCGCGCGTCTCGGCCTCCTCGACGGGGGAGGCCGCCCCGCCCCGCCCCGCAGTCCGCTCATCGCGGGTCGCTCTCGGCCGGGTGCGCGCCGTCCTCGTGCCCGGTGCGCCGCTCGTCCTCGAAACGCTGCACCTCGCGCTGCGTCTCCAACTCCTCCAGGTGCTCGCGCGCGGCCTCCTGATCGGCTTCGAGCATCTCCTGGATCGAGGTCATCAACGTCTCGATCGAGACCACCCCGACGTACTCGCCGCGCGCCCCCGTGACCGCGACCTTGCCGCCGCCCTCGGTCAGGATCGCGTCCAGCGCGTCCCGCAGCGTCGCGTCGCGGGTGACCGTGTCGCCCACCTCGTGCGCCGTCACCGCCGACCCCGGGCCGCCGCGCCGGACCTCCTCGCGCCGCAACCAGCGGGTGGGCCACCGCCGTTCGTCGAGCAGCAGCACCCCGTCGGTGCCGTACTCGCGCGCCGAACGCCGAATCGTGGCGATGTCGTCCCGCAACCCCGCCGTGGCGAACGGCACCACCTCCACATCGCGCACCAGCGACAGGGTCAGCCGCTTCAGCGCCGCCCCCGCCCCGACGAACCCGGCCGCGAACTCGTCCGCCGGGTTGGTCAGGATCGCCTCGGGCGTGTCGTACTGCGCGATGTGCGACTGCTCGCGCAACACCACGATCCGGTCGCCGAGCTTGACCGCCTCGTCGAAGTCGTGCGTGACGAACACGATCGTCTTGTGCAACTGGTACTGGATCCGGATCAGTTCGTCCTGGAGGTGGCCGCGCGTGATCGGGTCCACCGCGCCGAACGGCTCGTCCATCAGTCGAATCGTCGCGCCGGTGACGTCAGTCACGGATCCCCCCTGGGAACGGTCAGCCGGCCGAGGAGTACATAGGCCGCGTCGAAGAGCAGGGCCGGCACGACCACGCCGAGGGTGCCCGCGCAGGCCGCGTTGATCGCGTTCCTGCGGCCCAGCCGGGCCAGACCGGTGAAGATCTCGTTGCCCAGGCCGGGGCCGGACACGTAGGCGGCGATCGCCGCGATGCCCATGATCGTCTGGGTGGGCACCCGGATCCCGGTGTGAGCAGCGCCGGCCAGGCCGGCGGCAGCTCGATCCGGAGCAGGAACATCACCCGGTTCATGCCGATCCCGCGCGCGGCGTCCACAAGCTGTGGATCGACCCCCGCCGGCCCGACGATCGCGTTGCGCACGATCGGGAGCAGCGCGTACAACACCAGCGCGACCACGGTCGGCGCGACGCCCAGGCCGAGCAGCGGGATCAGCAGGCCGAGCAGCGCGAACGAGGGGATGGTCAAGATGGTGGCGGTGATACCGATCGCCAGGCGCGAGGCGAACGCGCTGCGATAGGTCGCCACCGCGATGAGCACGCCGATCGCGGTGGCGATCACCATGCACTGGAACACGGCGCCGGCGTGCATCCAGGTTTCGATCCAGAGCTGCTCGCGGCGGCTGGAGACGTAGTCCCAGAAGCTCAAGGCGGCCCTTCCGCGATCGTGGTGCCGACCGCCGGCAGTTACCGCCGCCCGCCGGCCGGGAAACGCCGATAGGCCGAGCGGGCACGATCGTCACCCGAACCGGTGCCCCGTCACCCGCCCGCCACGAGCGCGTGCGCTCACCCCTCCGTCACCGCGCACTCGACCAGCGGCAACACCCGATACGGCACCGGATTCTCCGTCGCGATCGTCGTGGAGGCGCGGACCACCGCGTCCAGCTCGACGATCGCCTCGATCACCTGCTGCAGATGCGCGTTGGAGCGGGCCACGATCCGGCACAGCAGGTCGCCCCGACCGGTGATCGTGTGCACCTCCAGCACCTGCGGCACACACTCCAGGTGTTTGCGCACGTCACGCCCCTGCCCCTGGCGGATCTCCAGGGTCATGAACGCGGTCACCGGGAAGCCGAGCGTGGCCGGGTCCACGTCCGGCCCGAAGCCCCTGATCACACCGCCCTCGCGCAGCCGGTCCAGGCGGGCCTGTACCGTCCCGCGCGCCACGGCGAGCCGGCGCGAACACTCCACGACACCGATCCGCGGCGTGTCCACCAACAACCTGATCAGCGCGGCATCCAACCGGTCGATCTGCACGGTGCCCTCCCTCGGGGTACTCGGTTCCCGGTGCCTACCCTGGGGCCATTCACGGCCACACCGGGAGGCAGCATGACGACCGACCTGATCGCGGCGCTGCGGGAGGATCTACCCGCGCACGTCCTGGTGACGGACGCGGACATCGCCGCATCGTACGCGCGTGACATGGCCGGCCTGTGTGCGGCCGGTAACCCTGCGGTGGTGGTCCTCGCCGAGACCACCGAACAGGTGCGGCACGTGATGCGGGTGGCCACCCGGCTGCGGGTGCCGGTGGTCCCGCAGGGCGCCCGGACCGGGCTTTCGGGCGGGGCCAACGCGGTCGACGGCTGCATCGTGCTGTCACTCGTACGGATGAACCGGATCCTGCGCATCGACCCCGTCGACCGGATCGCCGTAGTCGAGCCCGGTGTGGTCAACGCCGACCTGTCCAAGGCCACCGCCGAATTCGGCCTGGTGTACCCGCCGGACCCCTCCAGCTGGGAGACCTGCACGATCGGCGGCAACATCGGCACCGGCGCGGGCGGGCTGTGCTGCGTCAAGTACGGCGTCACCGCCGAGTACGTGCTCGGCCTGGAGGTCGTCCTGGCCGACGGGCGAGTCCTGCACACCGGGCGGCAGACCGCCAAGGGCGTCGCGGGCTACGACCTGACCCGCCTGTTCGTCGGCGCCGAGGGCACGCTCGGCGTGGTCACCCGGGCCACCCTGGCGTTGCGCCCCACCCCGCCGCCCGCGCTGGTGACGGTGGCCCAGTTCGCCGACACCGCCTCGGCGGCCCGCGCGGTCTCCGCGATCATGGCGGCCGGGCACACGCCCTCGCTGATGGAGCTGATGGACGGCACCACGCTGCGGGCGGTGAACGCGCTGGCCGCCATGGGCCTGCCCGAGCACAGCGCGGCGCTGCTCCTGATCGCCGTGGACACCCCGGAGCCGGCCGCCGAACTGGCCGCGATCGAGGCGATCTGTACCGAGGCGGGCGCGTTCGAGGCGTTCACCGCGGAGGACGCCGAGGACTCGGCGATGTTCATGCAGGCCCGCCGGCTCGCGCTGCCGGCCCTGGAGCGGCTGGGCACGAGCATGATCGACGACGTCGCGGTGCCGCGTTCGCGACTGGGCGACATGCTCGACGGGGTGGCCGCGATCGCCGAGCGGCACGACACGGTGATCGGGGTGTGCGCGCACGCGGGCGACGGGAACACCCACCCGATCGTGATCTTCGACGCGACCGACCCGGCCGCGGTCGAGCGGGCCGGTCTCGCGTTCGACGCGATCATGCGACTCGGCCTGGACCTCGGCGGCACGATCACCGGCGAACACGGCGTGGGCACGCTCAAGCGGGAGTGGCTGGCGGAGGAACTGGGGCCGGTGGGTGTCGAGGTGCAGCGCGGCATCAAGGCCGTGTTCGACCCGCTGGGCATCCTCAACCCGGGCAAGGTGGTCTGAACGAACGCCGACCGGGGGCGCGTCGGAGCAGCCGCTGCTCCCTCGGAGGTCCTGTCGACTGCTCCCGGGGTGGCATGCCCCGGGGGTACGTCGGGGGTCGGGTCGTCCTCGGGTAGTAGGCGTGATCGGCACTCCCGGCCGACGCCCGAATGGGGGTACGACACCTAGGTTTGGATACGTCGCCCCTGCTGGGGCGCACGGTGTCGCCCTCTCGGGGCGGACCGGGGTGCGTTCGGAGGTGGCGGTCGTGGAGAAGCGGGACAGTCGAGAGGTACGAGTCGCGGCGATCGCGCTGCGCCGCCGTCGACAGGCACGCGCGCAGGCCACCGCCCGGCTCGTCACCGCGATCCGCCGAGCCGCCTGACCGGCTCCCCTTGCGATGTACGACCCCGCCGCCGAGGCGGGGTCACAGCGCGCCGGCCTCGGCCGCGGCGCGCACCGTCGGGTGCAGCGGGCGGTAGCCGAGTTCGCGGCGCGCCAGGCCCGTGTCCGGCAGCGCCTCCCAGGGATCCCCGGCGGCGCCGTCCACGCCGCCGGCGGCCGGGCGGTCCAAGCCGTGCAGCGCGGCCAACTCGTGCACGGTGAGCGGCACGTCGTCGCCGACGTTGTACACCGGAGACTGCCCGGGTCCGCCGCGCCCGTCCCGCCCGTCCCCTCCGCCGCGCACCACGCGCACCAGGGCCTGGGCGACGTCCGCGTGATGCACCGTCGGCAGCCGTCGATGCGGCGCCCAACCGGCGATGCGGGGCAGGAAATCGCGCATGTGCGTGTCGCCGTCGCCGTACACGAACGCCAACCGCAGGATCACCACGTCGAGCCCGAGCGCCTCGCGCAGCGCGAGCAGTTCGGCGTCGGCGGCGGCCTTGATCTCCGGGTAGGTCCCGAACCCGCCGCTGGGCTCGGTCGGATCGCCTTCCAGGGCCGGCCGGCCGAGCCCAGCGCCGTAGACCAGGTTCGTACTCGTGTGCACGAAGCGCCGCACACCCGCCGCCGACGCCTCCCGGGCCAGGGCCGTGGCCGCCTCCAGGTTGACCGCGCGGGCGGTCTGGTCCGGGACGCCCCGAAACGCGGCGGCGAGGTTGATCACGACGTCGACGCCCGCGAGTGCCGTCGCCCGGTCGGCGGGGGCGAGCAGGTCGCCGACCACGACCTGGGTACCGGTCGGCGCGCGGTGCGGGTCGCGGACCAGGACGCGTACGGTGTCGCGGGGGTCGAGCGCGGCCCGCAGGCGGGGAACGAAGCGGGTGCCGACCTTGCCGGTGGCGCCGGTGACCAGGATCGTGCGCATGGTGGTGCTCCCGAGTGGGGTGGGGGCCGCATCCGGTGTTCCGGACGCGGTGCACCCAGCCTGGTGGGGTGGGTCCGGTCGCGGGAGAGACCCGTTCGACCGCGGACTCGTCGACCTCGGACGGGTTGTCCGGGCACTGCGGATCCAGGGACACGTGGTCCCTGGATACCGCTCCGGCCAGGGCCGATGCTGGGGGCATGAGCGATCGACGCGAACTTGCCGGCTTCCTGACGCGCAGCCGGGAGCGGTTGTCCCCGGCCGACGTGGGGCTGCCCGACGGCTCCCGGCGGCGGACCGCGGGGCTGCGGCGCGAGGAGGTCGCGCGGCTGGCCGGGATGTCGGTCGACTACTACGCGCGGCTGGAGCAGAACCGGGGCCCCAACCCGTCGTCGCAACTGCTCGCCGCGCTGGCCCGCGCGCTGCGGTTGGACCGGGACGGTCGCGATCACCTCTTCCACCTGGCCGGGCAGGTACCGCCGGGGCGCTCGTCGGGCCGCGACGCGCACGTGCCGCCGGCGATGCTGCTGGTGCTCGATCGGCTGCACGACGTGCCGGCGCAGGTGATCTCGGATCTGGGCGACGTGCTCGCGCAGAACACGATGGCGGTCGCGTTGATGGGGCCGGGGGTCGGACGCAACATCCTGGTGCGGTGGTTCACCGAGCCGGACTCGCGGTCGCGCTTTCGGGCGGAGGACGCCGCCGCCGTGTCCCGGACCCACGTGGCCGATCTGCGGGCCACGGTCGGGCGGCGGGGCGGTGATCCCCGGGCGGCGGCGCTGGTGGCGCAACTGTCGGCGGGGTCGGCGGAGTTCGCGGAGTTGTGGGCCGCGCACGATGTGGCGGTGCGGCGGTCGATGGACAAGACGTTCCGGCATCCGTCGATCGGCGACATCACGGTGCGGTGCCAGGTGCTGGTGGCGGCCGAGGCGGATCAGCGGCTGATCGTGTACACGGCCGAGCCGGGGAGCCGGGCGGCGGAGCAGCTGGCGCTGCTTCGGGTGGTGGGCGTGCAGACCATGACGGCCTCGGCGGAGGCGGGCATGGGGCGGGATTGAGCGGGGCGGGGGCGGGGCGGGGCGGCGTGTTTCGGGGCGGGCCGGCCTCCGGCCCGGGTGTCCTCAAACGCCGGACGGGCTGGGTGGGCTGAGTGGGCTCGGGTTGACCGGCTGCGCTGTGGGTTTCGGGCTGGGGTGGTGCGCGTGCGGTGTGGGCCGGCGTCGGTGTCGGCCGGCCTCCGGCCTGGTTGTCCTCAAACGCCGGACGGGCTGGGTGGGCTGAGTGGGCTCGGGTTGACCGGTTGCGCTCTGGGCTTCGGGTGGGGGTGGCGCGCGTGTGGTGGGCTTGTGGTTCAGTCCGTCCGGCGTTTGAGGACACCCGGGCCGGAGGCCGGCCGCGGGTGGAGTTGCTTTGCTTCGGGGCCGGGGTTCGTTATTGGCCGGGTGGGTTTGGGGGGAGGGTTGGTAGGAGGGTGCGTAGGTGGGGGTGGTCTACCGTCAGGCCGGATTCGCGGGCTGCCTCGATGGCCAGGTCCGGTGGGTAGCCGTGGGAGTCGTAGAGGGTGAAGACGATTTCCGCCGGCAGGTCGGATTCACCTGTTGCCAGGCGGCGGCGGATGGCGCGGTCGACCAGGCGCGTGCCGCGGGTGAGGACTCGGTCGAAGGACTCCTCCTCCCGCGCGGTCACCTCCTCGATCAGGGGCGCCGCGAGGGTGAGTTCGGGCCAGGACGGGCCCAGGTTGCGTACCACGCTCGCGGTGATCGGCGGCAGGATCGCGCCTTCGATGCCGAGCCGGCGGCCGTGCCGGATCGCGCGTCGCATCAGCCGGCGCAGGACGTACCCCGTGCCCTCCTTGTCCGGCCGGATGCCGTCCGCGAGCAGGAACGCGATCGCCCGCGCGTGGTCGGTGACCACCTCGAACGAGACCCGGTCGGGGTCCTCGCGGTCGACGGGGGAGTAGCCCCGACCCGCCGACTCCTCGACCACCGCGAGCGTGGGCCGCAGCAGATCGGTCTCGACCGCGCCGCCCACGTCCTGGAGGATCGCCGCGAGCCGGTCCAGCCCGAGCCCCGTGTCGACGCCGGTGCGCGGCAGTTCACCGAGGACGGGAAAGCTCCCGTCGGGCCCGCTCTCGCCGCGCACGCTGCGCATGAAGACCAGGCTCCACAACTCGACGAAGCGCTCCGAGTCCGCCGCCGGTCCGCCGTCCGGACCGAACGACGCGCCCCGGTCGTAGGTGACGTCCGAGCACGGCCCGCACGGCCCCGGCACGCCCATCGACCAGAAGTTGTCCGCCGCGCCCATCCGTTGGATCCGCGACGACGGCACGCCGACCGCGCGCCAGATCCGCTCCGACTCGTCGTCGTCCTCGTACACGGTGATCCACAACCGGTCGCGGGACAGGCCGAAGTGTTCGGTGAGCAGTTCGTACGCGAACGCGATGGTCTCCGGCTTGAAGTAGTCGCCGAAGGAGAAGTTGCCGAGCATCTCGAAGAAGGTCGAGTGCCGACGGGTGTACCCGATGTTGTCGACGTCGACGGTGCGGACGCACTTCTGGACCGAGGTCGCACGGGGGAACTCGGGCTCGACGTCGCCCAGGAACCAGGGTTTGAACTGGTTCATCCCCGCGTTCGCCACCAGCAGGCTCGGATCGGGTGGCATCAGTGAACCGGACGGTACCGGGTGGTGTCCGTGCGCGGTGAAGAAGTCGAGAAAGGTGGAGCGGATGTGTGGAGAGAGCATGGCGCATCGGCCTTCGCGAGAGCAGCGGGCAGCGGACGGTGCGGGTACACACCGGGGGCACACACGCCGAGCCGGGCCGAGGCGCGCTATCGCGCCCGGTTCGCCGGCCCGACGCCGGTAGCTCGCTGCTCGTGGATCTCCATGTCCCCGACGATAACGGGACGCTTCGCCGGGGTCGACGGGATATCCGGGGCTCGGGCCCCGCGAACCGGTCTCGGGCCCCAAATCCGATGCGGGCCCGGCGAACCGGCTTCTCGCGCCGGTCGGCATGCCCTACCGTGCCGATCATGAGCGAGCAGCCACGCAGCGAGGCCCCGGCCGGCGACGGCGGCGACCTGCGCCCGGACATGGCCGATCGACTGCGCTCCTACTGGGGCTTCTCCGCGCAGCGCGAACGCCAGGCCGCGATCGGCCGCGCCGCGCCGCGCAAGCGGCGGCACGTCGAGGTGCAGTGCGGCAAGTGCGGCTCGACCAAGGTGAGTACGGACATCGTCGGCGACTACGTCTGCGGCTCGTGCGCCGCGCGCTGGCGACCGCCGACCGCCGCGGACGGGCCGACCTGTCCCGAGTGCGGCTCGGGCAAGGTGTCCTCGATGCCGTACGGCGACCGCAAGTGTCGGGACTGCGATCATCAGTGGCGACCCAGCTGACCTGCGGTTTCGCCGGTACGCCCTTGCTTTGTCGCGCGGTTGCCGATACCCACCGAACCCACGAGAGCACAACGATCCACGTGGGAGGCAGCGCATGACAGGACGTCTTTTGGACCACGTCGCGGTGATCACCGGCTCGGGCGCCGGCATCGGGCGCGGGATCGCCCGGCGGCTCGCGGCCGAGGGATGTCGGGTCCTGGTCAACGACATCCGCGCTGAGGCGGCGGAGCGGGTGGCCGCCGAGATCACCGACACGTTCGGCGTCGAGACGCTCGCGGTGGTCGCCGACGTCACGATCAAGGCCGAGGCGGTCGGGCTGGTCGAGGCCGCGCTGTCCCGGTGGGGACGCCTCGACACGCTGGTCAACAACGCGTGGGGCGGCGGCCGGATCAACCGGATCGAGAACAAGACCGACGAACAGTTCCGGCACGGCCTGGACATGGCGATGTGGGCCGGGTGGTGGACGATGCGCGCGGCGTTCGAGCCGATGCGGGACGCGGGCGGCGGCAGCGTGATCAACATCGCCAGCCTGAACGGGGTCAACGCGCACCGCTTCACGGCCGAGTACAACGTCGGCAAGGAGGCGCTGCGCGCGCTGACCCGCTCGGCCGCGCGCGAGTGGGCGCCGCACCAGATTCGGGCCAACGTGATCTGCCCCGGGGCCAGGACCGAGGCGTTCGAGGCGTACGCGAGGGCGAACCCGGAGGCCGCCGCGGCCGCCGAGGCGCTGAATCCGATGGGGCGGATGGGCGACCCGGAGACCGACATCGGCGGCGTCGCGCTGTTCCTGGCGAGCGAGGATTCGCGCTACGTGACCGGCAACACCCTGTTCGTGGGCGGCGGGACGCACATCAACGGGTCGATGTGGGCGCCTACACCGGAGGAGGATCGAATCGAGTAAATGTCATAAATAATGGATGAATATGGGTGGTTGTGACTGAATTTCCATGATGCGCGCCACTCTTGCGAGTAATCGTCAATCTGACGCGTAATCGTGTTATGCTGACGACATGGACACCGCAACCACGGCATTGCTGACGGATCACTACGAGCTGACGATGCTCGAAGCCGCACTGCGCAGCGGTGCGGCGCACCGTCGTACGGTGTTCGAGGCCTTCGCCCGCCGGCTGCCGGACGGGCGCCGCTACGGTGTGACCGCCGGCACCGGGCGACTGCTCGACGCCATCGAGAACTTCCGCTTCGACGACGAGGCGTTGAGCTTCCTCGACGAGGCCGGCGTGGTCGGCCGGGCGACGCTGGACTGGTTGGCCGGCTACCGCTTCACCGGCAATGTGTGGGGCTACGCCGAGGGCGAGTGCTGGTTCCCGGGCTCGCCGCTGGTGGTGGTCGAGGGCACCTTCGCCGAGGCGGTGGTGCTGGAGACGCTGATCCTGTCGATCCTCAACCACGACGCCGCGGTCGCCGCCGCCGCGTCGCGGATGACCTCGGCGGCGGCCGGGCGGCCGTGCATCGAGATGGGCTCGCGCCGCACCCACGAGGAGGCCGCGGTCGCCGCGGCGCGCGCCGCGTACATCAGCGGCTTCGCGAGCACATCCAACCTGCGGGCGGGGCAGCGGTACGGGATTCCGACCCGGGGCACCAGCGCGCACGCCTTCACGCTGCTGCACGACGACGAGCACGAGGCGTTCGCGGCGCAGGTGGCCGCGTTGGGGGCGGACACCACGCTCCTGGTGGACACCTACGACGTGGCGACCGCGGTACGGACGGCGGTCGAGGTGGCCGGGCACGAACTCGGCGCGGTCCGGCTCGACTCGGGCGACCTGCTCCTGCTCGCCCACCGGGTGCGGGCGCAGCTCGACGAACTCGGCGCGGCCAAGACCCGGATCGTGGTCACCAGCGACCTCGACGAATACGCGATCGCCTCGCTGCGGGCGGCCCCGGTGGACGCCTACGGCGTGGGCACGCAGCTGGTCACCGGCTCGGGACACCCGACCGCGTCGCTGGTGTACAAGCTGGTCGCGCGCGCGATGAGCGACGAGCCGGACGCACCGCTGGTGCCGGTGGCCAAGAAGTCGCCGGGCAAGCCCAGCCACGGCGGCCGCAAGAGCGCGGTGCGGCGCTACGACGCGGACGGGGTGGCCGAGGCCGAGGTGCTGCGGCCGTTCCGGGCGGACGCGGAACCGGTGCCGGGGGAGCGGGAACTGCTGGTCCCGCTGGTGCTGGGCGGGGAGATCGTCGGGCGCGAGCCGCTGTCGGCGGCGCGGGCGCGGCACGAGCGTTCGCGTGAGGAACTGCCGCTTTCGGCTACGCAGCTCTCGCGTGGGGAACCGGTACTTCCGACGATTTACGAGTAGGCGCGAGCGGGTTCGTCGGTGGCGGCGGGCCGGTCACGAGGAGGCAGGTGGCGATGACCCGGGCATTGATCGTGGTGGACGTACAGAACGACTTCTGCGAGGGCGGAAGCCTCGCCGTCGCGGGCGGCGCGGCGGTGGCCGAGGCGATCCGCCACCACGTGGCGGCCAACGCGGCCGAGCAGCCGCCGGACCCGGTACACGCGGAGACGCCGGCGTATGCGCACATCGTGGCCACGCGGGACCACCACGTGGACCCCGGGGAGCACTTCTCGGCGACGCCGGACTACGCGCGGTCCTGGCCGGTGCACTGCGTCGCCGGGACGGAAGGGGCGCTCTTCCACCCGGCGTTCGCGTCGGCGGTCGAGTCGGGGCGGGTGGAGGAGGTCTTCTCGAAGGGCGCCCACGCCGCCGCCTACAGCGGCTTCGAGGGCGCAGCCCCCGACGGAACATCCCTCGCCGCGTGGTTGCGGGAGCGGGGGGTCACCCAGGTGGACGTGGTGGGCATCGCCACGGACCACTGCGTCCGGGCCACGGCCCTCGACGCGGTAGGCGAGGGCTTCGCCACACGGGTACTCCTGAGCCTCACGGCGGGGGTGGGCCCGTCGAGCACGGCGACGGCGCTGGCGCAGCTGCGGGGGGCGGGCGTGGAACTGGTGGGCGAGCCGGTCGCGGGGTGAGGGCGGCGGCGGGGCGGGGCGGCCTCAAACGCCGGCCGGGCTGAGTGGCTTGGCTTTGCGGGGTGAGGCGGGGCTTGTGCGTCGGTCGGGCCGGGGGCGGCCGGGCCGGATCAAGCGAATCGGGTCGCGGCGTGGGCCACCGTCGGCGTGCGTGGCTCCGAGACGGGGGTTTTCGCCGACCAACACACCCGCCTCGCCGGAAGCCCGGGTCTTGGAGCCACGCACGCCGGCGGCGGCCCATCACCGACTCTGGCCGGCCCCGGACCGGCCGGCCGCAACCACAAGCGCAACGCAGGCCGCCAACGGCCGACCCACTCGGAAGGCTCCCCCACGGGAGGTGTCATGGCGTGGACTTGGTGATGGTGACTCTTGTGGCGCCGCCCGTCCTGGTGAGGCCTTCCGTGTGGATTTGTACGCCGGTGTGGGGGACCTTTACGCCTGTTGTGGGGGAGGCTGCGGACCAGTACGTGGCTGTGTCGGTGAAGGTTGGGGTGCCTGGGCGGGATGGGAAGGTGCCCAGTCGGCCGAGGGTGATTGCGGAGGTCTGTTCGGATTCTGCGGTCAGGGCCGCGTCGGCGGTTTGGAAGCGGGTGGGCAGGGGTTTGCCGGTGGGGTCGCGGAGGGGGTCCGGGTGGATGTCGATCGGGAGGATCAGGCCTTCGCCCGGGTGGCGGGAGACGTCGTTGTCGGCGAACGCGGTGTCCCACAGCCAGATCAGGACGCCCTCGCCGTAGGGGAAGTGGGTGGCCACACGTTTGCCGGCGGTGAGTTGGTAAGGGCCGTCGACCAGGGCGGTGTCGGCGCCCACGTATTGGCGGTTTTCGACGATGTACCAGCGTTTTGCGCCGTTGGGGCGTGGGGGGAGTGGGATCAGCAGGGCCTGTGGGTCGCCCGTGGACTGGTTGGGGGCCAGTTGCACCACGGTTTTTTGGGTCGGGTCGACGACTCGGACATCCAGCCAGCCGAGTTGGAGCTTGTCCCACGCGGACAGGGCACCCGGCAGGGAGCCCGCGCCGTCCTCGTCGCCGAGGTAGGCGCCGAGGGCCATCAGTGACCAGAAGCCGGGTGGGCCGTCGGTGGAGTCGCCCTGGTCGTACAGGTCCGGCAGGCCCAGATTGTGGCCGAACTCGTGTGCGATCACGCCCAGTCCGCCGTTCTCCGGCTGCATCGTGTAGTCGCCCACCCACATCCCCGAGTCCCCGATCGGCACCCCGCCCGCCCGGTTGTCGGCCGGGCCGGTGCGGCCCACCTGGTCGGCCTCGGCGTACCAGCGGTGCGACCAGATCGCGCCGCGGCCCTGTTCGCCGCCGCCCTGGGCCTTGTCCACGCCGGCGTGCACGATCTCCACGTTGTCGAGGTAGCCGTCGGGCTCGTCGAAGTTGCCGTCGCCGTCGAAGTCGTCCCGGTCCCACCGGTCGAACGAGGCGAGCCGCTCGCGGATCTGCGCGGCGCTCAGCCCCTCCGCGGCCCGCCCGTCGTACCAGACCTTCAGCGCGTCGCGGACCAGCGCCCAGACGTCCCGGCACACGTTCCTGCCGCACGCGTCGTTGCCGTAGCGCGCCTCGTTGTACGGCACCCGCACCCAGTCGGCGACCTCGCCGTCGATCGAGTAGCGCCCCGCCGACTGCCGCAGGTAGTACGACGCCAGGGACGGCGCGACCGTGCCCGGGCCGAAGAACAGGTCCTGGTAGTGGTCGCGTTCGTAAGTCGGCCGCCACATCGTGGTGGTGTCCTGGGCCCGGTCCGGCGCGGGGATCGTGTTGTGCCGGGGGCCGGGGCGCGAGCTGTAGCGCTGCCCGTTCGGTCCGTCGAGGCGATCGCCGAACTCGACCAGGATCACGAACACCCGCGACTCGGCGGGCGGTCGGGTCTCGGCGCTGCCCGCCTCCCCCGCCGGCACGGTGCGCGACGTCAGCCCCGGGTCCTCGGTCATCGCCCGCACCGCCGCGTCGCGCCGCTGTCGGCGCCGCTCGCTGAACGGGTGCGACAGGTCGTGGTCGCGTTCGGCGAAGGCCCCGGAGTCGGCTCCCGCGGCCGGGTCGTCGGGCCTCGGCGCCGCGGGGGTGGGCACGGCGGCGAGGATCAGCAGCGCGGACAGCACGGTGACGAGGGCGGGAGTGACGCGCCTGGGAATCACGAGGAGGCTCCGGGGCTCGGGTGGTCCGAGATCGAGGATCACCACCCCGACCGGTCGCGGGAGGGTGCCCGGGGTCGGGAGCGATAAATCCCGATCGCCATCGAATGCTTACATTGCGCGTCGCGCGCAGTAGCGTGAAACAGGGGGGCGTGCACAAAGGGGTGCAGGGGAGGTGGTGCGTCGTGGCAAGAGGAGATTTCTTCCGACTCGGCTACGGCGTATTCGTCACGATCGTCTTGACGGTCTCACTACTCGCGGCATGGGAACCGCGCACCGTGGCGGGGGCTGCCGTCGCCATGGGCATCGGGGTCGCGCTCGGCACGACGACGGCAGTACTCGGGATCCGCGCCCGGCATCACTCGGCTCGGATCACGTCCCGCGGATGACCGTGGTGCGCGCGGCCTTGTCGTGCAGGCACTGGTGCCAGGGCTGATCCCAGAACTGCCACAGGACGTTGACCAGCCAGAACAACGTGCCCAGACAGGGCACGATGAGCGGAAGGCTGTACACGCCGGCGCGGGTCCACGCCATCGACCCCGCGATGGGCCCGCCGTCGGCCACCCGAACCACCCGGATGCCCATCACCCGCTTGCCGAGGGTGCGGCCGAACCGGTCGAGTTGGAAGCCGTCGTAGAGGAAATAGAGCAGCGAGAAGATCAGTCCCGAGGCGAACTGCGCGCCGAACGACACGTCGTTGTAGTCGTAGTCGCTGCCGGCGATGGGCCAGGAGATCAGGCCGGCGACCACGCCGACGATCAGGCTGTCGATGATCCGCGCGACCAGTCGGCGCAGCGGCCCGCCGAGCGTCGGCCCGCCGCCGTACCCGCCGCCGCCCGCCCCCGCGCCGTAGCTCGGGTCCTGGCCGTACGGCCCGCCCTGGCCGTAGGGGTACTGGCCCGTGGGGTCCTGACCGTACGGCGGCTGCTCGGACGGATCCCGCCCGTAGGGCGGCTGTTGCCCGGTCGGATCCTGTCCGTAGGGAGGCTGGTTGCCGGCCGGCGGTTGTTGTCCGTACGGATTCCCGCGCATCGGGTCGTTGCCGGACGGGTCGGAAGGCGGCGGGGGTGGTGGGCTTCCTGTCATAAAACCGAGTAAAGCGGACAAAAGCCGACGTGAGCGTGACGCCTTCGACCTACCCTGGCGTGTCGCGTCTGTACGGGTGACGTGTGACGGGGGACGGGTGACAGGGGCGGGCGAGTCGGGCGAGTCGGGTGAGTCGGGTGAGTGGGCACATCGGGCCGACCCGCCCGGCCCCCCGCTCGACCCCCGCCCGCCGGGTCAGTCCCGGGCGACGAACGTGCGGGCCGCCTTGTCGTGCAGCCCCTGGCGCCACGGGCGGTCGAACAGCCCCCACAGCGCGCCGAGCACGCCGACCACGAATACGCCCGGGACGTACAGGACCAGCCAGCGCCGTACCGACTGCCACAGCGTGGGGGTGTCGTGGCTGTCCAGGTCGGCCACCCGCAGGCCGAACAGGGTCTTGCCCAGCGAGCGGCCCCACTTCCAGGTGGGCAGCGCCTCGTACAGCAGCGCCGCCGCGAGCACCGTGCCGAGCACGATCGCGAGCGTGGTGCCGGTGGTGCCGTCGAGCAGCCACACCGTGGTGTCGCGACCCTCGTACCGGGCCCGGTCGATCTTGTCCCGGATGTGGTCGACCGCGTCCGGCACGGTCGGGATGGCCACAGCGATGCCGGCCGCGAGCGGCACCAGCGCGTCGGCGATCCGGGCGAGCAGGCGCCGGCCCAGGTGCGCCGGCCGCCGCTCGTTGCTGCCGAACAGATCGGCCTGTACCGGCCGCCACGGCCCCGGCTCCCCGTCGGCGCGCGGCGGCGGCACGGTCTCCCCCGGCGGCGTCGCCCCCCTCGCCCCACCGGTCGGCGCGGTCGGCCCCGAACGCGGCACACCCGCCCCGCCCGGTCCCGGCTCGGCGCTCGGCGGCGCGTACATCCCGGTCGACGACATGTCGTACGGCGCGCCCGTGCTGGTGGACAACACCTCGCCGCGGATCACCCGGCCGCCCTGCCCGATCGCCTCCGGCGCGTTGGCCCGGATCGCGGAGCCACCAGCCGCGCCACCGCCCGCCCCGCCCGCGTCGGCGGTCGAGCCGTCGGCGGGCCGGCCGGGTTCCTCGGCCGGCCGGCTGCTGTCCGGCACCCAGGCACCGCCGTCCCAGTAACGGATGTGGCCGGTGATCTCCGGGTCCGGGTACCAACCCGGTGCGGGCGCAGAGGACATGCGCGGGATTTTGCCGTACCCGAGGGGGGACGGGTACGCCCCGGGTCACATCCGGGCACGCCGGCCCCGTCGAGCCGGTTCGCCCGGGCCCTGGGCTGATGGCAGCATGGGACCCATGAGTGTCGCACCCATCGAGGTCGAGAAGCATCAGCCCGACGAGGATGTCCGGGCCGAGACCCCGTGGGTGTGCATCGTCTGGAACGACCCGATCAACCTGATGTCGTACGTCACCTACGTCTTCCAGTCCTACTTCGGCTATCCGAAGCGCAAGGCCGAGAAGCTGATGCACGACGTGCACAACAAGGGTCGGGCCGTGGTGTCGTCGGGGACGCGCGAGGAGATGGAGCGCGACACCACGGCGATGCACGGGTTCGGGCTGTGGGCGACCATCCAGCACGACAAGTGACGCCCGCGCGGTTCGCACGACCCGGCCGGGCCCTCGGGCGCCCGCCGCACCCTCTCCTCGCCCATATTCTCCGGGAGTTGCACAGCCTGTGAACGGCCTCTTCATGCGCGGACGCTCGGGACGGCCCGAGATCGTCCTGGAAGACATGCACGTGCGAGTGCTGGCCGATCTGTGCGGTCAACTGGTCGAGATGGTCTCGCCCGACGACGAGGCGGTCGATCCGCTGGCCGCCGAACTGGGCCTGACCGGACTCGGCTCGACCGAGGTGCCGGCCACTCCGGACGATCCGGCGCTGGCCCGCCTGTTGCCGGACGCCTACGCCGACGACGTGGAGGCGGCGGCCGAGTTCCGCCGCTACACCGAGACCGACCTGCGGCTGCGCAAGCGGGACAACGCGCGGATCGTGCTCGCCGACCTGGCCGAACTGGTCGACCTGACCGAACCGGCCGAGGACGACAAGGTGATGAGCGGCCGCGAGCACCGGGTGGTGCTGGACGCGGCGGGTGTGCAGGCCTGGCTCGGCACGCTCAACGACCTGCGCCTGGTGATCGGTACACGACTGGAAGTCACCGAGGACATGGAGGAGTTCGAGGCCAAGCTGGCCGACGACGACCCGCGCCGGTGGTTGTTCGCGGTGTTCCACTGGCTGGGCGGCCTCCAGGACTCGCTGCTCGGAGCGTTGTAGGCGCGTACCGGGCGTATACACAGCGAACCTGCCATTCCTGACTAAATGGACACGCCGGAACAATCGGAATACCGGTTTCCGCTCCCCATCGTTGGTAATACGGCCTCCGTACCGACGAACGGGAGCGATCATGACGGAGACCGAATCCGGATCGACCGCCTCGGCGGCCGGGCCCGGTGCGGACGCCGAGGGCTACGAGCGGGGGCTGAACGGCCGGCAGATCCAGATGATCGCCATTGGCGGGGCGATCGGCACCGGGCTGTTCCTCGGTGCGGGCGGGGCGATCGAGAAGGCCGGGCCGTCGTTGATCGCCGCCTACGCGGTGGCCGGCGTAATGATCTTCTTCGTCATGCGCGCGCTGGGCGAGTTGTTGATGTACCGCCCCGTGGCGGGCAGTTTCGCGGAATACGCGCGGGAGTTCTTCGGTCCGTTCGCCGGGTTCGTCACCGGGTGGACGTACTGGATCATGTGGGTGGTCACCGGGATGGCGGAGATCACCGCAGCGGGTGTCTACGTGCAGTACTGGTGGCCGGCGGTGCCGCAGTGGGTGACCGCGCTCGTGGTGCTGCTCGTGTTGTTCGCGGCCAACCTGATCTCGGTCAAGCTGTTCGGCGAGTTCGAATTCTGGTTCTCGATGATCAAGGTGACCGCGATCATCGGGATGATCCTGGTCGGCATCGGGGTGCTGATCTTCGGCTTCGGCGAGGCCGGCGACCAGGCGTCCGTCTCGCACATGTGGTCCGACGGCGGGTTCGCGCCCAACGGTGTCGGACAGACCCTGCTGGTGCTCCAGATCGTGATGTTCGCGTTCCTGGGCGTCGAACTGGTCGGGGTGACCGCGGGCGAGGCGCAGAACCCGGAGAAGGTGCTGCCGCGCGCGATCAACACCATCCCGTTCCGGATCGGGCTGTTCTACATCGGCGCCCTGGTGATCATCCTCTCGCTGGCGCCGTGGACCGACTTCCACGCCAAGGAGAGCCCGTTCGTACTGGTCTTCGACCGGGTGGGCATTCCCGCCGCGGCGGCGATCATCAACTTCGTGGTGCTCACCGCGGCGCTGTCCTCGTGCAACTCGGGGCTGTACTCGACCGGTCGCATGTTGCGCACGCTCGCGGTGGAGGGGCAGGCGCCGCCGCGGGTGAGCGGGCTCAGCTCGCACCGGGTGCCGGCCATGGCGATCACCGTCTCGGCGACCGTGATGGGCCTGGGGGTGCTGGTCAACGCCCTGGTCCCGGACCGGGCGTTCATGTACATCACCTCGGTGGCCACCGTCGGCGCGCTGTGGACGTGGGGCATGATCGTCGGCTGCCAGATGCGCTACCGGCGCGCGGTGGACCGGGGACGGCTGGCCGGGCACGGCTTCCGGATGCCGGGCGCGCCGTACACGGGCTGGGCGGTGATGGCGTTCCTGGCGATGGTGGTGGTCCTGCTCGGCTTCTCGGCGGACACCCGGATCGCGCTGTATGTGGTGCCCATCTGGGTGGTGTTCCTGGTGGTGGCGTACATCCCGGTGCGGCGCGGGCACGGGGCACGGGCCTGAGCGCGGGGGCGGAGCCGGCGCCGGTCGCGCGGGCACACGGGTCGCGCGGGTGCTCAGTACGCTCGGGGCATGCTCACCATCACCGCAGCCCTGCGCGATCGCATCGTCGCCCACGCCCGTGCCGACCACCCCGACGAGGCGTGTGGCGTCGTCGCCGGGCCCGAGGGCAGCGACCGCCCCGAGCGGTTCATCCCGATGCTCAACGCCGCGCGCTCGCCCACGTTCTACGAGTTCGACTCGGCCGACCTGTTCAAGCTCTACCGGGAGATGGACGACCGGGACGAGGAGCCGGTGATCGTCTACCACTCGCACACCGCGACCGAGGCGTACCCGTCGCGCACGGACGTGTCGTACGCGTCCGAGCCGAACGCGCACTACGTGCTCGTGTCCACGCGCGAGGAGGACACCTACGAGTTCCGGTCGTACCGGATCGTCGACGGCGTGATCACCGAGGAGGAGGTCAACGTGGTGGACGCCTACTGACCGGGGAACGGCGGGGGTGTCCCCGCTCTCGTCCCGCCGTCGTCTCACCTGTCGATATGGGATGTTCCGGCATACGAGATCACATCGGAGCGCCCCGGGGGGAATGGCTAGCATGACCATATGCGTTATGCGGGCGTGAATACGACGGAAGCGGTGCCGGGTGGAGCCCCGGGTGCCTTCCTTGTCGCACGCCTGCACGTCGATCTGTGCCGACTCTCCAGCGCCCTCTGTCGCGCTGCGCGCGTGGGCTGATCCCGAGGTCGGATCGGCCCACCAGGCACCCAGGCAGCAGGCACGTCCCGCAGCACCGGCGCATATGAACGACCCCCCCCGCCCCACCGCCTCCGATGGAGCGTCGGGGGTGCGGCCCGCGTCCGGACTGCGTTCTCTCCGTTCGCGTCACAACCAGAGGAGCGCATCCATGGCCATCGAGGTCCGCATCCCGACCATCCTCCGTACCTACACCGACGGCGCCAAGGCCGTGCCCGGCAGCGGCGCCACGCTCGCCGACCTGCTGGTCGACCTGGAGGTCCGGCATCCGGGCGTGCGCGCCCGACTCGTCGAGGAGAACGGCGAACTGCGCCGCTTCGTCAACGTCTACCTCAACGACGAGGACGTGCGCTTCACCGGCGGCCTGACCACCAAGCTGGACGACGGCGACACCGTGACGATTCTTCCGGCGGTCGCCGGCGGCTCGATCTGATGCGTTACGAATCGTTGCTCGATTCGGTGGGCCGGACCCCGCTGGTCGGCCTGCCGACGTTGTCGCCGTCGCCGACCGTGCGGGTGTGGGCCAAGCTGGAGGACCGCAACCCGACCGGTTCGATCAAGGACCGCCCGGCCCTGCACATGATCGAGGCCGCCGAGCGTGACGGGCTGCTCACGCCGGGGTGCACGATCCTGGAGCCGACCTCGGGCAACACCGGCATCGCGCTGGCGATGGCGGCCAAGCTCAAGGGCTACGAGATCGTCTGCGTGATGCCGGAGAACACCTCCGAGGAGCGCCGCGAGCTGCTTCGCATGTGGGGCGCGCGGATCATCGCCTCGCCTGCGGCGGGCGGGTCGAACACCGCGGTGCGGGTGGCCAAGGAGCTGGCGGCCGAGCATCCCGACTGGGTGATGCTGTACCAGTACGGGAACCCGGCCAACCCGGACGCGCACTACGCGACGACCGGCCCCGAACTGCTTGAGGATCTGCCGACTATCACCCACTTCGTGGCGGGTCTGGGTACCACCGGCACGCTGATGGGCGTCGGGCGCTACCTGCGCGAGAAGGTCCCGGGCGTGACGATCGTGGCGGCCGAGCCGCGCTACGACGACGTGGTGTACGGGCTGCGCAACCTCGACGAGGGCTTCGTGCCGGAGCTGTACGACGGCGACGTGCTGACCACGCGCTACTCGGTGGGCTCCGCCGAGGCGGTCGGGCGCACTCGCGAACTGCTGGAGAAGGAAGGCATCTTCGCGGGCATCTCGACCGGCGCGGTGCTGCACGCCGCGCTGGGCATCGCGCGCAAGGCGGTCAAGGCGGGGGAGTCCGCCGACATCGCGTTCGTGATCGCGGACGGCGGGTGGAAGTACCTGTCGACCGGGATCTACACGGCCGAGTCGACCGAGGCCGCGGTGGAGGGGCTGCACGGGCAACTCTGGGCCTGAGGCTCCTGTTCGCTCTTTGTTCTTGTTCTCTGTTCTCGTATCGAGGCCGCTTCCCGCCTCCCGGTTCGCGCCGGGGTGTGGAGGCGGCCTCGACGCGTTGGGGGGTGGGTGTTCAGGCGGCGGTGAGCAGCGCTTCGGCCAGGGTGCGTAGGGCGGCGGCGACCCGTTCGCCCTCGCCCTGTTCGAGCAGGCGCAACACCGATCGGCTCTGCAAACCGGCGAGCAGGAGGTGGGCCTGCGTCTCGGCGTCGAGGTCGGGGCGGCGGGCGGCGAGCAGGTCGGCGATGTGTTCGTGCCAGAACCCGTAGACCGGGTGTGCGGTGCGCGGGTCCTCGGCGGGGTCGGCGGCCGGTTTCGGGGTGGTGCTCGCGGCATGGCCGAGCGCGGCCATCAGGCCCTTGTTGCGGGCGACCACGTCGACGATGGCGTCGAGGAAGGCGAGCAGGCGCTCCCCGGGCGGGGCGTCGGGGCCGAGCGGCGGCGGACCGGTGGTGACCGCCTCGGTCAGGGCGAGTGCGCGCTCCGCCATCAGGGCCTCCATCAGGCCCATCCGGCTGCCGAAGCGGTGGAACACCGTGCCCTTGCCGACGCCCGCCGCCGCGGCGACCTGCTCCATCGAGATCTGCTCCGGGCGGTGCCGGGCCAGCAGCTCCTCGGTGGCGCGCAGGATCGCGCGCCGGTTGCGGGCCGCGTCGGCACGTTCGGGGCGGTCGGTGGGGGCTTCGGGCATCGCGTTCCTCATCACTGGTCGAGGCTGGAGATCGATGGACAACTTGACCGGCGGTCCAGTACGTTCGGAGTCAACTTGACCGGCGGTCCAGTTTGGTGTCGGGTCGGGTATCCACCATGTTCTCCTGTCGCCCGGAGGGTCGAATGCGACGAGTCCGCTATCACGAGTACGGCGATCCGGAAGTCCTCACCGTGGAGGAGGCCGACGTGCCGACGCCCGGACCGGGACAGGTGCTGATCCGGAGCGAGGCGATCGGCGCCAACTTCGTCGACACCCGGTTCCGGCGCGGGCCCGCCGCCGGTCCGCTGTTCCGGCGGCCGTTGCCGGGGGTGCTCACCGGTGACGTGGTGGGCCGGGTCGAAGCGCTCGGCCCGGGGGTGGGCGGGCCGCCGGTCGGCGCGCGGGTGGCCGCGTTGGCGGAGGACGCGTTCGCCGACTTCGTGCTCGCCGACGCCGAGTGGGTGGTGGCGGTGCCCGACGGGCTCGACGCCGGCGCGGCGAGCGCGCTGCCGCTGGCCGCGCCGGTGGCGTTGCGGGCGTTGCGGACCGGGCGACTGACCCCGGGCGAGACGGTGTTGGTGCACGCCGCCGCCGGGGGGATCGGCCACCTCGTCGTGCAACTGGCCAAACTGCTCGGCGCCGGTACGGTCGTCGCCGCCGTCGGGTCGGCCGCCAAGTTCGACTTCGTCCGGGCGTACGGCGCCGACTTCGCCGTCGACTACTCCGCCGCCGACTGGCCGGAGCGGGTGCGGGAGGTCGTGCCCGGCGGCGTGGACGTCGTGCTGGACTCCGTGGGCGGGGACATCCTGCGCCGCGGCTTCGACGTGGTGGCGCCGTTCGGTCGGGTCGTGGTCTACGGCGCCGCGAGCGGCGACGTGTCCGGCATCGCGCTCACCGACCTGTTCGCCCTGCGGTCCGTGGCCGGTTTCTCCCTCCTGGCCTGGCGCGCCGCCGCCCCCGAACGGGCCCGCGAGGAAGTGGCCGAACTCGCCGAACACCTGGCGTCGGGCCGGCTGCGCGTGGCGGTCCACACGACCCTCCCGCTGACCGAGGCGGTACAGGCCCACCGACTGCTGGAAGAACGCGCCCAACTCGGGCGGATCCTGCTCGTCCCCTGACGCTGCCGAAGCGGACGGTCGTCGGCTTTCCCGCCGTCCGTCGATGCGCGGGTGGGGCGGGCGGTATGACGTCGGTTACTCCGGGGGCGTTGTGTGGGGGCGCGTGGGGGGTCTCTGCGTACTCTCGGGGGGTGGTGTTCGTATCCAGCGGCGCGCCGAGCGGGATCGTCGATTCCGGGGTCGGTGGCCCTCCCGTGGCCCGGACCGGGTTCGAGCGGTCGCCGCATGTGGCCGGTCGGCCGCTGCGGGATGTGCTCGGGGTCGCCGGCGTCGAGGTGTTCGGAGCGCTCGCGTGAAACTTACCGTCGTCGGGTGTTCCGGCAGCTTTCCCGGACCGGACAGCCCCTGCTCGTGCTACCTCCTGGAGGCCGACGGGGTGCGGATCCTGGTCGATCTCGGCAACGGCGCGCTCGGCGCCCTCCAGCGCCATGCCACGCTCGGCTCGATCGACGCCGTACTGCTCAGCCACCTGCACGCCGACCACTGCCTCGACCTCGCCTGCTACTTCGTGGCTCGCAAGTACTGCCCGGCGGGGGAGTTGCCCCGGCTGGCGGTCTACGGGCCGGCCGACACGCACGAGCGGATCGCGCGCGCCTACGACGTCGAGGGCGCGATCGACAACGGGCGCATGGCCGAGGTGTTCGACTTCCGCACGGTGGTCACCGGCACCTTCGACGTGGGCCCCTTCCGGATCACCGCCGACCGCATGCCGCACCCCGTCGAGTCCTACGCGTTCCGGATCGAGGCGGGCGGGCGATCGTTGGTCTACTCCGGCGACACCGGGGTCAGCGACGACCTGGTGCGCATCTCGCGCGGCGCCGACCTGCTGCTGTGCGAGGCGTCGTTCGAGCACGGCCGAGAAGACCTGCCGCACGTGCACCTGAACGGCCGGCAGGCCGGCGAGCATGCCGAACGGGCGGGCGTGGGGCGGCTGTTGCTCACCCACATCCCGCCGTGGACCAGTCGCGAGCGCAATCTCGACGACGCCCGCAAGACCTTCAGCGGCGCCGTCGACCTGGCCCTGCCGGATGCCTCGCACACGGTCTGAACCCGGCGCCGGGCGGTCCGGACCGGCACCTGCCACGGCTTAGGCTGGAGGCATGTCACGAGTAGACGGCCGTACCCCCGAGCAGCTCCGCCCGATCGGCTTCCAGCGCAAGTGGCTCGACCACGCCGAGGGCTCGGTCCTCGTCGAGTTCGGCCGTACCCGCGTCCTGGTCGCCGCCAGCGTCACCGAGGGTGTGCCGCGCTGGCGCAAGGGCAGCGGCGAGGGCTGGGTGACCGCCGAATACTCGATGTTGCCGCGCGCCACCCACACCCGCGGCGACCGCGAGTCGGTCAAGGGCCGGATCGGCGGGCGTACCCACGAGATCTCGCGGCTGATCGGCCGCTCGCTGCGTGCGGTGATCGACACCAAGGCGCTCGGCGAGACCACCATCCACCTGGACTGCGACGTGCTCCAGGCGGACGGCGGCACCCGGACCGCGGCGATCACCGGGGCCTATGTCGCGCTCGCCGACGCGGTGGCCTGGGCGCGCGAGCACAAGCTCACCCGCAAGGGCGCCAACCCGCTGATCGGGTCGGTGGCGGCGGTCAGCGTCGGGATCATCGACGGGGTGCCGATGCTCGACCTCCCATACGAGGAGGACGTGCGTGCCGAGACCGACATGAACATCGTCTGCACGGGGGACGGGCGCTTCGTCGAGGTGCAGGGCACCGCGGAGAAGGAGCCTTTCGATCGGGCGCTGCTCAACAATCTGCTGGACCTGGGCGCCCGAGGCTGCGCGGAACTGACGGGGCTTCAGCAGCGCGCCCTGGAGGGCTGAGCGACCGAGCGGCGGAGCCCCCGGGGCCGCTGGGCCCTGTCCGGCGGATCTTGGCGGGTCCGCGCCGCCCGGCATCCGCCCTTCGGGCTCCTCGCTGCGCTCGCCTCGCCGCACCGGAGAAACAGCCGAAGAGAACCACTATGCGGCTGCTTCTCCGGCACGCCGAGGCACGGCGCCGGACGACGCGGCCCGATCCACCAAAATCCGCCGGACAGGACCTGGGCCCAGACCTCGGGTCCCGGGGCCTGCGGGGAGGCAACGGCGGTGCCCCGAGAGGGTGTTCCCGGCATACCGTGGCAAAAGGTGGTCACGCGCCGGTTGCGAGTGTCACGTACACGCAACCGACACGCACCGGGTGTGCGACCGTCGGCCCGGCGCGGCCCCGGACACCAGTACGGTCATGGCACCTGGTCATCCCGATCAGCGGCAGCCACAACCGGGCCCGACGGCCCGTCCCTGACGAGGAGCACCATGTTCCGCGCCACGTACCGTCCGCGCCGGGTCCTGCGCGTTACGATCGCCGCCACCGTCATGGCGGGCGCGTTGTTCGCCACCGCCGCGTGCAGCGAGGCGCAGAAGGCGATCTCGTGCGCCGAACTGGCCATGAACCTCACCAACGATGTCTCCGATCTCGGCAAGGTGCTGAACGACCCGCCCGCCGCCCGCAAGGCGCTCGACAACCTCCAGAAGACCTTGAACGACAAGACCAAGGACCTGGACTCCGACGACGCGAAGAACGCCGCGAACGGCCTGGGCGACGTGATCACCCAGCTCAGCACCAAGGCGGCCAACGGCGGCAACCTCAGCGCGAGCGACGTGCAGCCGCTGATCAACGGCGCGAAGAACCTGACCACGATCTGCGTCAAGTAGCCCGCGCGGCGGCGCGCTCGCGATCGTCCGCGCGGAGGCGCAGGATGGAAGTGGTGACCTCCGAAGGAGATGATCCACCATGCTCGCTGTGCGATCGATCAACGAAGCCGACGAGAGCCGCGACATACCGCACGGTCACCTGGACGTGGTCAGTCTGGAAGGTGTCGATTTCGGCGTTGCCCGATTCGAGCCGGGCTGGCGATGGTCGCAGGACGTCGGGCCCATCGCGGGGACCGACACTTGCCAGTTCCACCACAACGGTTACGTCGCCCAGGGACACATGCACATCCGCATGGACGACGGTGAGGAGAAGGACCTGAAGGCGGGCGACGTCTTCGTCTGCGACCCCGGCCACGACGCGTGGGTCGTCGGCGACGAGACCGCGCTGGTCTTCGACTTCGCCGGCAATATCCACGACTACGCCAAGTAGTCGCGCTCACCGACGAAGCGGCGATCCGGGCGCGCGCGCCCGGACGGGGTGACCCGCACGCCCGGTTCGGCCGGTGGCGAGCGGCGACCCTAGGCTTTGCGCCATGAGCCGTCTCGTACTCGCCACGCGCAATGCCAACAAGGTCGTCGAACTCCGGCAGGTCCTCGCGGACGTCGGACTCGACGTCGAACTCGTCGGGATGGACGCCTACCCCGACGTGCCCGACGTGCCCGAGACGGGGCTCACCTTCGCGGCCAACGCGCTGCTCAAGGCGCACGCCATCGCGCGGGCCACCGGGCTCCCGGCGATCGCCGACGACTCGGGCCTGTGCGTGGCCGCGCTCAACGGGATGCCAGGGATCTTCTCCGCCCGCTGGGCCGGTACGCACGGCGACGACTCGGCCAACCTGCGGCTGCTGCTCGCCCAACTGTCCGACATCGCCGACGAACACCGCGAGGCGTGGTTCGCGTGCGCGGCGGCGCTCGCGCTGCCCGACGGCACCGAGCGGGTGGTCGAGGGCCGGTTCGAGGGCACGCTGACCCGCGAGCCGCGCGGCACCGGCGGCTTCGGCTACGACCCGATCCTTCGGGTGGCCGGTGACACCCGCACCGCCGCCGAGTTGACCGCCGCCGAGAAGAACGCGATCAGCCACCGGGGCAAGGCGTTTCGCGCACTGGCCCCGATCGTGGCCGAGCTGATCGGCTGACCACCGCACCCGGCTGCCCGTGCCCGCATCCGCCCGTCCCTGCCGGGATTCGGCAAGGTTGGTAGCGTCTTCGTGCCGGATTTCCGGCAGCGAAGCGGGGCTACGGGGTACGGGGGAAAAGGCGTGAAGAGCGAAGACGCGATACCCGCCGAGTTCCTGCACGACTGGGCCGAACTGCTCGGCGAGATCTCGACCACCGGGCGGTTGTTGCGGCGCGCCGAGTTGGACGTGCTGGCCGACCTCGGCGAGCGGGCGGCGGAGGCCGGACACCACTGGCGGGCGCTGGTCGACCTGTACCTGCGCGAGACCCGCCGGGTGTGGGCCACGCTGCCGGGCGTCGCCCGCGCGGGCAGCGTGGGCGAGGCGGCCCGGGCGGGCGAGGCGGTACTGACCGCCTCGGAGGCGGCGATCACCGCGCTGGGCGCCGGCCACGAGCGGGCCCAGCGGTTGGCGGTCCGCCAAGAGGAGGCCGCCCGCCGCGAGTTCATCGACGACCTGCTGTACGGCCGCAGCGATCCGGGCCGACTCGCCGAGCGCGCCGAGCGGTTCGGGCTGCGGCTGGCCCGCGCGCACGCGGTCGCGGTGGCGGTGGGCGAGGTGGCGTACGACGAGGCGCACCCGCTGGTCCGCCGGGTCGAGCGCGAGCTGATCGGTCGATTCGGCGAACGCGACGTGCTGCTGACCACCAAGGGCGGCCGACTGGTGTGCATCGCGCCGGACGACGAACGGCCGGTGCTCGCCGCCTTCGCCAAGCACGCGACCTGGTCGGGCGGTGGCCGGGAGAGCGCCGACCGGGTCGCCCTGGGCCGCTCGCACCCGGGCGCGGGCGGGGTCGTGCTGTCCTACGAGGAAGCGCTGGGCGCGCTGGACCTGGCCGAGCGGCTGGACCTGCCGGGCCCGGTGCTCGACGCCGCCGATCTGCTGGTCTTCCCGGTATTGCTGCGCGACCGGGCGGCGATGGCCGATCTGGTGCGCTCCGCGCTCGGCCCGCTGGTGCACGCGCGCGGCGGCGCGGCCCCGCTCCTGGAGACGATCACGGCCTGCGCGGCGGCGGGCTACGTCAACGCCGAGGCCGCCCGCCGGCTGCGGATCAGCGTACGCACGCTCTCCTATCGGCTGGAGCGGATCCGGACGCTGACCGGATACGACCCGGGCGACGCGTTGCAGCGCTACACCCTGGAGACCGCCGCGCTCGGCGCCCGCGTTCTGGGCTGGCCGGGTACCCCCCTTTGACCGGGCTTTCCCCGGGTCGCGGATCGGATGTCAAGGAGCCGTCAACACTGCCGGCTTCCGGCAATGCGCGCGGGTCCGCGGCGGTGCCACCATGACGGCGCACGACAGGCCGAGGGGGGTGGGACGGTGGGGGATTTCGTGCGGGCGGCACTGGCGTTTCCCGCCGTCCTGTTCAGCTTCGCGCTCGTCGTGGTGGCGGCCTACTGGCTGCTGGTGTTGATCGGCGGTGTCGCCGTGGGCCATGGCGGCCCCGGGGGTGGTCATCATGGCGGGCACTGGGCCCACGGGGGTCATGACGGTCACGGGGGCCATGGGGACCACGGCCCGGGCGACACCGCCGGTGTCCCGGTCACGGTGACGATCTCGTTCGCGATCGCCGTGACCTGGTTCTGCTGCCTGGTCGGTACCGCGTTGACCGAGCGGTGGTGGCTGCGCGCCGCGGCGCTCCCCGCGGCGCTCGGTGCCGGATGGTTGGCCGCGCGCCTCGCGCGGGCCCTGGGCCGCCGCTTCCTGAAGCCCGAACGGCCCTCCCTGCGGGCCGACTTCGTCGGTCGTACCTGTCTGATCCGGACCGGTCGGGTGGGCCACGACTTCGGTCAGGCCGAGGTCCGGGCCGAGGACGGCTCGACCGCGCTCCTCCAGGTCCGCACCGACGAGAGTGGGCTGGTCTCCGGCAACACCGCGTTGATCTTCGACTACGACGTCGCCGGCGAGTTCTTCCGGGTCACCCGCTTCGACAGCGCGCTGGACCCGGACCGCGTCACCGGCTGATCCCCTCCGTGTTCCCGTCCGGCCCGAGCCGGTCCACGGGCACGCGCCCGCCCGCCTTCCACTCCGCCCGCCCTCCGCCGCGCGCCTTTGCCCGCGCGGTCACCAACGTCCCGTTCGACCAGGGGATTTCACTGATGGATGCCATCACCGTGGGCATCGGCGTGCTCGTCGCCGTCGTCCTGCTCGTCGTGCTCGTCGTCTTCCTCGCCGTGACCCGGCTCTACCGCAAGGTCTCGCAGGGCCAGGCCCTGATCATCTCCAAGGCCAACACGGTCGACGTCACCTTCACCGGCGCCGTGGTGCTGCCGGTGCTGCATCGGGCCGAGACCATGGACATCTCGGTGAAGACGATCGAGATCCGCCGGACCGGGCGCGAGGGGCTGATCTGTCGGGACAACATTCGGGCGGACATCCACATCTATTTCTTCGTCCGGGTCAACAAGACCGTCGAGGACGTGATCAAGGTGGCCCAGGCGATCGGTGCGGACCGGGCCAGCGACCGGGCGGCGATCCAGGACTTCTTCGCGGCCAAGTTCGCCGAGGCACTCAAGACGGTCGGCAAACAACTCGACTTCGTCGACCTGTACACCAAGCGCGAGGAGTTCCGGGACCGGATCCTCGCGGTGATCGGCACCGACCTCAACGGCTACCACCTCGACGACGCCGCGATCGACTTCCTCGAACAGACCCCGATGAGCCAACTCGACGCCGCGAACATCCTGGACGCCCAGGGCATTCGCAAGATCACCGAGCTGACCACCATCGAGCACGTGCGCACCAACGAGTACCAGCGCACCGAGGAGAAGGAGATGACCCGGCAAAACGTCGAGGCCCGCGAGACGGTGCTCGAACTGGAGCGCCGCCAGGCCGACGCGGAGATCAAGCAGCGCCGCGAGATCGAGATCAGCCGCGCCCGCGAGGAGGCGGAGACCTCCCGGGTGCAGGCCGAGGAGCGGCTGCGCGCGCAGTCGGCGCACATGAAGACCGAGGAAGCGCTCGGGATCCAGAACGAGAACCGCGAGCGCGAGGTCGCCGTCGCGCAGAAGAACCGCGAGCGGGTGATCGCGGTGGAGAACGAGCGGATCGAGAAGGACCGCCTCCTGGAGGTGATCGCCCGCGAGCGGGAGACCCAGCTGCGCCGGATCGCCGGCGACAAGGAAGTCGAGGCGGAGAAGCGCGACATCGCCGAGGTGATCCGCGAGCGGATCGCGGTCGAGCGCACGGTGGCCGCGCAGGAGGAGGAGATCAAGAAGCTGCGGATGGTCGAGGAGGCCGAACGCGAGCGGCAGGCGCAGATCATCCACGCCGAGGCCGAGGCCCAGGGACGGCTGGTCAAGGACATCAAGGCGGCCGAGGCCGCCGAGCAGTCGGCCGGGCACCGCGCGGCCGAGCAGCTCACCATGGCCGAGGCCCGGCGCAAGTCTGCCGAACTGGACACCCAGGCCGCGATCCGCGCCGCCGAGGGCAAGCGGGCCGAGGCCGCCGCGGTGGGCCTGGCCGAGGCCGAGGTGACCGAGCGGATGGCCGAGGCGGTGTCCAAGCGGGGCCATGCCGAGGCCGCGGTGACCCGAGAGAAGGCGCTGGCGAGTGCCGACGGGCTGCGCGAGCGGCTGAAGGGCGAGGCCGAGGGCCTGACCGAGAAGGCCGCCGCGATGGCCGCGCTCGACGAGTCCAGTCGGGTGCACGAGGAGTACCGACTGCGCCTGGAGGCGGAGAAGGAGATCCGGCTCGCCGGTCTGGAGGTGAACCGGCAGATCGCCGAGGCGCAGGCCACCGTGCTGGCCACCGGCCTGGAGAACGCCAAGATCGACATCGTCGGCGGGGACAGCATGTTCTTCGACCGGATCATGGGCGCGATGGCCGCCGGGAAGAGCGTGGACGCCTTCGTCGACCGCTCCGACACCGTGCGCACGATGGCCGCCTCCTGGCTGGACCCGAACGGCTCGACGTTCGTCGACGACCTCGGCGCGCTGGCCGCGGGCCTGGGCTCGGGCGGCGTGCGCGACCTGACCCTCGCGGGCGCGCTCGGCGCGCTGATCGCCGGCGGCGGACCGCAGTCGGCCACCCTCCAGGGCCTGCTGGACGCGGTCCGTGCCGGCGGACTGGGCGAGACCCGGCTCGCCGACCTGACCGCCCCGGCCCGGCTCAACGGCCTGGCCAAGTAGCGGGGGCTGCGCGATCACCGTGCCGGACAGAGGAGTTGACCCGAACGTGAGCGGCCAGGCGGGCGGCCCGGAGGCCGAGCCCGGGACCCATGAGGTGCCGGGCGCCTCGGAGGCCGAGCCCGGGACCTACGAGGTGCTGCGCGACCGACTGCTCGCCGCCGCCCGCGAACTGGGCGCGCGGGCAGATGAGTTGAACGAGCGCCGGGTGCGCACCTACGGCGGCGGCGCGCCGGCGCTGACCGGCACCCACCGACTGCACACCGAACGGGCCGTGGTGGCCCGGGACATCGTCCAGGTCGGCGGTCTGCTCCTGGCCGGTTGGAACACCGACGGCGGGTCGGGCGAGGAGGTGGCGCCCGCCGACGTGTTCGCGCTGTATCGGCGCACCTCGGAGGGCTTCGTGCCCGCCCCGACCGACGCCGTCCCGGGCCTGCTCGACGACGCCCGTTTCCGGCAGGACTTCACCGAGTTGTACCGCTACTTCCGGGACACCCGGCTGCTGCAACTGCGCGACACCGGGACCCACCTGCTCGCGGTCTTCCGGGTCGGCGAACGCCTCACCGACATACGGGTGTTGCGCTGGCGACTGGCCCCCGACGGCACCCCCGCCTACCTCGACGCGCAGGGCGAGCGCGAGCACGTCTTCCCGGACGCGTACGACTTCGCCTGGACCGAGAGCACCCGCGCCGACCACGTCCCGGGCCGGCACCCGCACATCGCGATCGCCGACACGCTGTACCTGGCCACGTCGGGCGGGCGGCTCGTGGTCAAGGTCGAGAACGACACCGAGACCGCCGAGGGCGTCTACGCGGAACCCGTCGACGACCCGCTCCAGTCGTTGGCCGACGCCGAGGTCGCGCACGCCCGGGTCGGACCGCTGCTCCTGGTCCGGGTGCGCCCGTACAACGAGAGCGACCCGCGTCACCTGGTGTACAACACGCGCACCGCCGAGGTGCGCCGCCTCGACGGCATCGCGGCGGCCTGCCGGCGCCTGCCCGACGACCAGGGCATCGTCTTCCCCGGCGGCTATCACCCGAGCACGGGCGGCGCGCGCACCTTCGACATCGACACCACCGACGCCGAGTTCGAGGCGACGGTGCGCTCGCCCAACGGCGAGGACGTGCTGTACGTGTTCCACGCCCGCGCCGAGGGCCGGGTCACGCTGCTGTCCTACAACGTGATCCGCGAGGAGGCCGCCGCGCCGATCGTCGGGCACGGCCGGGCGTTCTTCGCGGACGGCACGATGGCGATCCTGCGGGTCCTCGACCCCGAACCCACCCGCACCCACACCGTCCAGGTGTGGGACACCCCGTACACCTCGGACGCGTACGCGGCGGCGCGCCCGCCGGGCACCGGCCCACTGGCCCGGATCGGCAACCCGGAACTGGTCCGCGGCATCGCCGCCTGCCTCGGGATCGCCGCGATGGCCGAGGAGACGGCGCCCACGACCGCCGTCTTCACCGCGATCACCGCCGCCGCGGCCCGGGTCGAGGACACCCACCACTGGCTCGGCGACCCCGAACTCGGCTCCCTCGCCGCGCCGTTGGCCACCGTTCGTGGTGCCGCGGCGGAGGTCGTCGAGGAGTTCCGCCGGATCCTGGACCTGCGCCGGATCGCCGCCGACACGCTGGCCGAGGCGGTCGCGAGCACCACCGCGCTGACCCGGCGGGTGCGCGGCGAGGTGCCGGACAGCGCCGGCGCCTGTGTCCGGCAGCTCGGCGAACTGCGGCATGCGCAGGGCCGGTTGGCAAGCCTGCGGGACATCCGCTACCTGGACGCGGGCGCGCTCGCCGAGGCGGATGCCGCGCTGGTCGCGGCACTGGCCGAGGCGGGCCGGCGGGCGGTGGCGTTCCTGGCCGACGACGACGCCTTCGTGGCCACCCACCGGACCGTCGACGAGCTGACCGCCGAGGCCGCCGCGCTGACCACCGTGGCCGAGGCCGCCGCGCTGACCGCCCGGATCGAGGAACAGGCCGACGGGCTGCGCGTGGTCACCGAGGTGATCGGCACCCTCGACGGCACCGACGCCGGCGTGCGCACCACGATCCTGACCCGGATCGGCGAGGTCCTGGGCGGGGTCAACCGGGCCCGCGCGACCCTGGACGCACGCCGCCGCGACCTGCTCGACGCCGAGCAGCGCGCCGAGTTCGCCGCCGAGATGGCGCTGTTGGAGCAGACCGTGGTCGGCGCGCTGGCCGCCGCCGAGACGCCCGAGGAGTGCGACGAACACCTGGCCCGGCTGCTGGCCCGGATCGAGGACCTGGAGGCCGGATTCGGCGCGCTCGACGAGCACCTGGCCCGGATCGGCGCCGAACGCGAGCGCATCCACGACGCGTTCACCGCCCGCAAGCAGGCCCGACTCGACGAGCGGGCCCGGCACGGCAGCCGCCTCGCCGACTCCGCACAGCGCGTCCTGACCACCATCGCCCGCCGGATCACCACCCTCGCGAGCATCGACGAGATCAACACCTGGTTCGCCTCCGACGCCCTGGTCGGCAAGGTCCGCTCGACCGCCGGCGAACTGCGCCGCCTCGGCGACCCGGTCCGCGCCGGCGAGTTGGAGGGCCGGCTCACCGCGGCCCGCCAGGAGGCCGTCCGGTCCCTGCGCGACCGGGCCGAGCTGTACGACGCGGCGGGCACCGTACGGCTCGGCCGGCACCGGTTCGCTGTGCACGACCGCCCGATCGAGTTGACCCTGGTCCCGCACGGGGACACCCTCGCGTTCGCGATCACCGGCACCGACTACCGCGAGGTGGTGCGCGAGCCGCTGCCCGCCGCCCATCGGGTCTTCCACGACCAGCCGCTGGGCTCCGAGTCGCCGCAGCTCTACCGGGCCGAATACCTCGCGGCGGTGGTGCTCGCGGAGACCGAGGGCCGCCCGATCGACGCGCTGCCGGCCGACGAACTGCTCGCCGAGGTGCGCCGGATCGCGCTGTCCCGCCCCGGCGAGGGCTACGACCGGGGGGTGCACGACCGGGACGCCGCCGCGCTGCTCGCGGCCGTACTGCGCCTGCGCGCCGGGGCCGGGCTGCTGCGGTTCGCGCCGGAGGTACGGGCCGCGGCCCAGCTGTACTGGGCGCACGGCGTCGCCGCCGACGCCCGGCAACCCTGGATGATTCGGGCCCAGTCGCTCGGCCGGGCCAGGGACACCTTCGGCCCGATCCCCGCCGTCGCCGACCTGGCCGCCGAACTCGGCGAGCGGGCAACCGGGTTCCTGGCCGAGGCGCTGGCCCCGCCCACCGCGCCCGGCACCACGATCGGCGCCTACCTGTTCGAGGAACTCGCCGCCGGCGGCCCGCGCTTCGCCACCGGCGCGGTCGCCCGCACGCTCCTGGCCGGCTTCCGCGCCTCGCTCGGGGGCGACGACGCCCCGGCGGCCAAGGACTTCGCCGAGGACCTGCGCGCCCTCGACGGCGACCTGGCCGCCCGACACCAACTCGTCGGCGCCTGGCTCGGCGCCTACGCCGCCCGCCTCGACACCGACCCGCCCCCGGAGTTGGCCGAGGCGATCGCGGTCGAGGTGTGCGGGGCGGCGCTGGAGCGACACCACGTCGACGCCCCGATCTCCGCCACCGTCACCGGCCTGCTCGGCGCCCACCCGCGGGTGGCGAGCGGCGGCACGCTGGACCTGCGGCTGGACGAATTCCTGGTGCGCACCGACGCGTTCCGCCGCACCCGGGTGCCCGCTTACCGGGCGTACCAGCGTCGGCGCGCCGAACTGCTGGCCGCCGCCCGCGAGCGGCTGCGGCTCGACGCGCACACCCCCCGGGTGATGTCGGCGTTCGTCCGCAACCGGCTGATCGACGAGGTCTACCTGCCGCTGATCGGCGACAACCTGGCCAAACAGCTGGGCGCCGCGGGGCCGGACCGGCGCACGGACAGTCAGGGGCTGCTGCTCCTGCTGTCCCCGCCCGGCTACGGCAAGACCACGCTGATGGAGTACGTCGCCGCCCGACTGGGCCTGCTCTTCGTCCGGATCGACGGTCCCGCGCTCGGCGCGCGCACCACGTCCCTGGACCCGGCCGCCGCACCGGACGCCGCCGCGCGGCGCGAGGTGGAGAAGATCGGGTTCGCCCTGGAACTGGGCGCCAACGTGCTGCTGCACGTGGACGACATCCAGCACGTCTCGCCTGAACTGCTGCAGAAATTCGTCTCGTTGTGCGACGCGCAGCGGCGGATCGAGGGCGTGCGCGACGGCGGGTCGCGCAGCTACGACCTGCGCGGGAAACGTTTCGCGGTGTGCATGGCCGGCAACCCGTACACCGAGTCCGGCGCGCGTTTTCGGATCCCGGACATGCTGGCCAACCGGGCCGACGTGTGGAACCTGGGCGAAGTACTCGGCGGGCGCGAGGAGTTGTTCGCGCTCAGCCACGTCGAGAACGCGCTGACCGCCAACCCGGTCCTGGCCCCGATCGCCGGGCGTGACCGGGCCGATCTGGACCTGCTGATCCGGTTGGCCCGCGGCGATGGCACCGCGCGCCCGGATCGACTCGCGCACCCGTACGACGCGACCGAACTGGACCGCATCCTGGCCGTGTTGCGCCGACTGCTGCATGTGGTGGAGACGGTGCTCGCGGCGAACCGGGCCTACATCGCCTCGGCCGCGCAGTCCGAGGCGGCGCGCACCGAACCGCCGTTCCGGTTGCAGGGCTCGTATCGGGACACCAACAAGCTGGCCGAGCGCATCCTGCCGGTCCTGGACGAGGCGGAGGTGGAACGGCTGTTGGACGACCACTACGCGGCGGAGGCGCAGACGCTGACCACCGACGCGGAGGCCAACCTGCTCAAGCTCGCCGAACTGCGCGGCCGGTCGACCCCCGAGCAGCGGGCGCGGTGGGCGGAGGTGAAGCGGGCCTACCTGGCGGGGCGCGGCTGAGCGGAGGCGGCCTCCGGCGCGGCCTCGGCGGCCTGCGTCGGCTGCTCCGGGATCCACGCGGCGGTGAGCACGCCGTGTTGGGTCCACCCCAACGTGCGGTACAGCTCCCGCCCGGCGGCGGTGGCGACCAGGACGCCGGTCCGGGCGCCGCGCGCGGCGGCGGCGTCGGCGAGCACGGTCATCACCACGCTGCCCAGGCCGCGCCTGCGGTGCGCGGGGTCGGTGTGGATCTGGTCGGCCACCGCTGTGTCCCCGGTGACCCCGATCCGCCCGTGGGCCGCGACCGCGCCGTCGGCGGCGAGCAGCCGGCCGAAGGTGGTTTCGTCCCGGGTCTCGACCTCGATCGTGTAGCCGGCCGGCGCCGCCACCGGTTGCCGGCGCAGCGGTCCGGTCATCGGGTACTCCGGCTCGCCCACGGTCCACGCGGAGGTGAGCGCGGGCCGTACCCGCTCGACGGGCGCGAGGGTCTTGATCCAGGTGCCGGGCTCGGTCCGGGCCCGGACCACCTCGGCGGGACGCTCCGGGTCGAAGAACACGTAGCGCACCCGATGCCCCGGCAGTCCGACGTCGAGCCGGTACCCGCCGTCCACCGCGACCGGCGCCGGCACCGCCCGAGCCACCGCCCACCCACCGACCCAGGCCCGGATCAGCTCTGCGTCGGACATGACCCGTTCCCGATCGGCGGTGCTCACGACAACTCCCCATACGGCGGCGACACGAACCGATCAAGCTTATTGCAATGTGTTTGCAACAAGCCTCGGGTTTCCCGCCGCCGGGTCGCTGACGCTTCGTCACACAACGGTAAGCAGGCGATTCGTCCGCCGGCCGGGTCGGAGCGTCAGGATGAGGGAAGGCGGATTTCGAGCGTGAGGTGGGCGTGGTGCGGCGTGCCGGCGGGATCAGGGCCGCGGTGGTCGGCGTGGTGTCGGCCGCGGTCGCGGTGGGGGTGGCCGAGGCGGTTGCGGCGTTCGTCCGGCCGGAGGCCACGCCGTTCGTGACGATCAGCGGGGCGATCACCGACCGGGCGCCGACCGGGCCGCGCGAGTGGGCGATCCGTACCTTCGGGACCGGCGACAAGGCGTTCCTGCTGACCGTGATCGCCGTGCTGCTCGCGCTGTTCGCGGCCGGCCTCGGGGTGCTCGCCGCCCGTCGGCTCCGCTACGGCGTCGCCGGGGTCCTGGCGCTCGGCGGCTTCGCCGTGTGGACCGCCGCCGACCGTCCCTCGTACCGCGCCGCCGATCTGGCGCCGACGCTGGTCGGCACGCTGTTCGGGGTGCTCGCGCTGGTCCTGCTCACCCGCCCCGACCTGGTCGACCGCCGCCCGCTCGCCCGCCCGCTTCCGGTCGCGCCCGAGGACGACGCGGCCGAACCCGCCCCGGACACCGCGCGCCGCACCGTACTCGTGGTCGGCGCCGCCGCCGCGGCCGCGCTGGCCGGGTTCGGCGGCCGGATGCTCCAGCACGCCCGCTTCAACGCGGAGAAGTCCCGGGCCGGCGTCGCGGGCACGCTGCCCCGGCCGATCAGCGCGGCGGCCCCGGCGGGCCCCGGCTTCGTCGCCCCGGGGCTGACCCCGTACCTGACCCCGAACGCGGACTTCTACCGGATCGACACCGCGTTCACCGTGCCGCAACTGCGCGCCGAGGACTGGGAACTGCGCATCCACGGCATGGTCGACCGGGAGATCCGGCTGAGCTACGAACAACTGCGGGCCCGCTTCCCGATCGAGCGGGACATCACCCTCGCGTGCGTGTCCAACGACGTCGGCGGCGACCTGATCGGCAACGCCCGGTGGCTGGGCACCCCGCTGGCCGACCTGCTGCGCGAGGCGGGCGTGCGGCCCGGCGCCGACCAGATCGTCTCGCGTTCGCCGGACGGGATGACCATCGGCACCCCGCTGCGCGAGGTGATGGACGGGCGCGACGCGATGCTGGCGTACGCGATGAACGGCGAGCCGCTGCCGATCAAGCACGGCTTCCCGGTCCGGATGGTGGTGCCGGGCCTGTACGGGTACGTGTCCGCGTGCAAGTGGATCGTGGACATCGAGGTGACCCGGTTCGCCGCGTTCAGCGCCTACTGGGTCCGGCTCGGCTGGGCCCGCGAGGCCCCGATCAAGACCCAGTCGCGGCTGGACACCCCCCGCGACGCGGCGGTCCTGCGCGCCGGCCCCGTCCCGGTCGCCGGCGTCGCCTGGGCCCAGCACCGGGGCATCACCGCGGTGGAGATCCGGGTCGACGACGGCCCCTGGCAAGCCGCCGAACTCGCCCCGCAGACCACCACCGACACGTGGCGCCAGTACCGGTGGACGTGGGACGCCACTCCGGGCCGGCACACCCTGCGGGTACGCGCCACGGACGGCACCGGCGCGGTCCAGACCGACAAGTCGGCCGACGTGATCCCCGACGGCGCCACCGGCCACCACCACATCGAGGTCACGGTCCGCTGAGCGGTGGACCGAGCCGAGGGCGGGCCGAGCCTCGGGCTCACCGACCCGAGGGCCCGCCGAGCCGAGGCGCACGCCCGGCCCGGCGGCCCCCACCGCCGGGCGGCGCGCCCCTCACTCCTCGATCAGCCCCCAAGCCTTCGCGATCAACTCGTACGACCGGATTCGCGCGTCGTGCCCGTACACGTTGCTGATCACCATCAACTCGTCCACCTGCGTGCGCTCGCGCAACTCCCGCATGCCCGCGCGCACGTCGGCCAGGTCCCCGCTGATGTGCTGCCGCTGGTAGCTCTCCACGAACTCGCGCTCGGCCGGCGTCCACGGGTACGCCTCGGCCTCCTCCGGCGACGGGATGCGCCCGGGGTTGCCGCTGCGCAGCTTCAGCATCGACAACGCCTGGGACAACGCGAGCCGCTTGGCCTGCTCCCGGGTGTCGGCCGCGATCACCCCGGCCGCGATCATGGCGTACGGCTCCTTGAGCGACGCCGACGGCTGGAACGACTCGCGGTACAGCTCCAGCGCGGGCAGCGTGTGCTGTCCGCTGAAGTGGTGCGCGAAGGCGAACGGCAGACCCAGGATCCCGGCCAGCTGCGCGCTGTAACCGCTCGACCCGAGCAGCCACACCGGCGCCTCCGCGGTGGCGAACTCGCCGCCCGCCTCGATTCCGGACGCGGGACCCGGCACCGCGTGCATCCGCGCGTACGGGTGCTCCTCGGCGAAGCGTCCGGTGACGAAGCCGATCAGCTCGCCGAGCGCCTGCGGGAACTCGTCCACCGACTCGGCGCCGCCGCCGCGCCGCAGGGCGCGCATGGTGACCTGGTCGGTGCCCGGGGCCCGGCCGATGCCGATGTCGATCCGGCCCGGGTGCAGCGCCTGGAGGGTGCCGAACTGCTCGGCCACCACGAGCGGCGCGTGGTTGGGCAACATCACCCCGCCCGAACCCAGGCGCAGCGTGGTGGTGTGCGCGGCCAGGTGCGCGAGCAGCACCGGCGGGGACGAACTGGCGATGCCGGGCATGTTGTGGTGTTCCGCCACCCAGAACCGATGGAAGCCCCACTGTTCGGTCCGCTTCGCCAATTCGGTACTCGTCCGTAGCGCCTCGGTCGCCGAATATCCCGTCCCGACCGGTGCCAGGTCCAATACCGACAGCTTTACCGCGTCCACTCCGCGTCCCTCTCTCCGGCCCGCTCTCGGCCGTCACTCGGCCTGTTTCCCGGCCGCATTCCGGCCCGTGTCCCGCTCCGCCCGCCGCTCCGCACGCAGGCGTACTCGTGCTTTGAGGTGCAACCGCCCCACACCCCGTGCTGTTCCGCCGGCCAGGCGTGCCGGGGAGCACATCGGGCATAAGGAGCAATCGGACCCAACCCACGCGCGACCCGAAACCACGAAAGGGATATCGGCGATGACCGAACGCCCCACGACCACGACCGACGCGGGCATCCCCGCCCCGAGCGACGAGTTCTCGCTCTCCGTCGGACCCAACGGTCCGCTGCTGCTCCAGGACCACTACGTCATCCAGAAGATGGCCCAGTTCAATCGAGAGCGGGTGCCGGAGCGGGTGGTGCACGCCAAGGGCGGCGGTGCCCACGGCGTGTTCCGGGTCACCCAGGACGTGAGCCGGTTCACCAAGGCGGATCTGTTCCAGCCGGGTCGCGAGACCCCGATGTTCATCCGCTTCTCCACGGTCGCCGGCGAACTCGGCTTCCCGGACACCGTGCGCGACCCGCGCGGATTCGCGATCAAGTTCTACACCCGGCACGGGAACTACGACCTGGTCGGCAACAACACGCCGATCTTCTTCATCCGGGACCCGAGCAAGTTCTCCGACTTCATCCACTCACAGAAGCGCCGTTCGGACACCCACCTGCACGATCACGACATGCAGTGGGACTTCTGGACGCTCTCACCGGAGTCGGCGCACCAGGTGATGTTCCTGATGTCCGACCGGGGCACCCCCAAGACGTGGCGCAATATGCACGGCTTCGGCAGCCACACCTTCATGTGGGTGAACGCGGGCGGGGAGAAGTTCTGGATCAAGTACCACTTCCTGACCGACCAGGGCATCGAGAACTTCACCGACGCCGAGGCCGCCGCCATGGCCGGCGAGGACCGCGATTTCCACCTGCGCGACCTGCGCGAGGCGATCGCCCGCGGCGACCACCCGTCGTGGACGCTGCACGTGCAGGTGATGCCGTTCGAGGCGGCGGCCGACTACCGCTTCAACCCGTTCGACCTGACCAAGGTGTGGCCGCACGGCGACTACCCGCTGATCGAGGTCGGCCGGATGACGTTGAACCGCAACCCGGCGGACTACTTCGCCGAGGTCGAGCAGGCCTCGTTCGAACCGGCCAACCTGGTCCCGGGCATCGGCGCCAGCCCGGACAAGATGCTCCAGGGCCGGTTGTTCAGCTACCCGGACACGCACCGCTACCGGATCGGGCCGAACTACCTCCAGCTGCCGATCAACCGGCCGATCGTGCCCGTGCACTCCTACAACAAGGACGGCGCGATGCGGTACGAGAACTACGGCGACCCGGTGTACGCGCCGAACAGCCGCGGCGGACCGGTCGCCGACCCGGCGCCGTACGAGGACGAGAACTACGAGGTCGCCGGCGAGATCGTGCGCTCGGCCTACCGGCCGCACGCCGAGGACGACGACTTCGGCCAGCCGGGCACGCTGTACCGCAAGGTGATGTCCGAGACCGACCGGGAGCACCTGGTCGGCAACATCGTCGGTCACATGAAGAGCGACGGTCCGGTGACGGCCGAGGTGTTGCCCCGGGTGATCGAATACTGGACGAAGGTCGACCCGGACCTGGGCGCGCGCGTCGCGAAGAAGTACAACGGCGGTTGACGCACGCCATCGACGGCCCGGCGGCTGCCGCTCAGGCGCCGCTGGGCCGCCACACCGATCCGGAGCCGACCGGGACCAGGCCCAGGCCCTGCTGGCCGCCGACCTGGTCGCCAAGCCCGAGGGCGGCCCCGTTGCGGGCCACCAAGACCACGCCGGAGCCGCTGGGCTGCGGCTTCCACATCTGGTTCTCGGCCCGCCCGCAGTCGTCCTGGTAGGCGCGCGGCTCCCGGCCGCCGGACACCTCCAGGCACTTGCGCGAGAGCGCCGACTCGAGCCGGACGAAGCCGCCGCCCGCGTCGCGGACCACCCACTGCTGGTTGGCCTTGCCCGGTCCCACCGGGTACGCGATCACCGCGGCCCGATCCCGGTCGCTGGCGCCCATCACGTCCATCGCCCGACCGTCCGGCAGCAGCAGCACGTAGCGCCCGCCCGCGGCCAGCGGCGGTTTGGCGGACGCGGTCTTGGACGGCGTCGGCGACGCCGAGGTGGGCGCGGCGGTGGTCGGCGGCGCGGAGCTGATCTGCCCGGCGGTCACCGCCGTCGGCGAGCGCGAGGCGGTCGGCCCCGGCGAGGTCGCCGCGGCATGCGAGGAGCCCCCGTCGCCACCGTCGAACACGCCGACCAGGCCGCCGGCCAGGAAGCCCGCCAAGGCGACCGCGCACAGCGCCGCTATCCAGATCCGACGTCGCGGCATCTGTCCCTCTCCTCGTGGCCGGTCTTCCCGCGGATCGGGACATCCTGGCAGAAGAGTTCACCCCAAGGGGTGAATCGGCCGGTGTGGGCCGCCGGATGGTGAACGGTCTCACCATCCGGCGTGCGGAGGACGCCGTGGTCGATCCGCCGGATCGGTCGGCGTCGGGGCGGACAGGGCCTAGAGGTACAGGCCGGTGGCCTCGCCGGAGACCTCGATGCGTTCGGCGGCGACCGCGTGCAGGTCGCGTTCGCGCAGCAGTACGTACGGGACCCCGCGCACCTCGACCTCGGCGCGCTCCTCGGGGTCGTACAGGACACGATCGCCCGGCTCGACGGTGCGGACGTTCTGGCCGACCGCGACCACCTCGGCCCACGCCAGCCGCTTGCCGACCTGCGCGGTCGCGGGGATCAGGATGCCGCCGCCGGAGCGGCGCTCACCCTCCGCCGCGTCCTGGCGGACCAGGACACGGTCGTGCAGCATGCGGATGGGCAGCTTCTCGCCGAGGTCGTGGGCGGTGTTGTTGCTCGAAGACTGGGACCTGTCGGAACTCACGCTTCGACAAGCTACCCGTCCGAGGCCGAACGTGCGTCACCGGGAGGTGTGATGTCCCGATCCGCTTCGGCCCGGAATCGGTCCCGGAACGGTTTCGACCCGGAAACGGCCCCGAATCGGCCTCGGCCGAGCCGCACGCGGTCGGGCCGGGCGTCGGCCCGACCGGCGTGCCGCGGCGGTCAACGCTTCTTGGCGGCCTTGGCCTTCTTCGCCGCGGCCTTGTCGCGGCCCCGGCTCTTGACCAGGACGACCAGCAGGATGAGCCCGGCCACGCCGCCCGCGAGCGGCACGATGTGCTCCATGCGCGGTGCGCCGGTGTCGCTGTCGATGAACTGCGCCCGTACCTTGTCCTTCGCGCGGGCCGCGACGTTGGCCGGCTTCACCCGGTCGACGATCTCGTCCAGGGTCACCGCCAGGTTGGCCCGGGCCGCCTCGATGTCCCGTTCGATCTGCTGCGGCGTACGCCGGTCGGGGGCACCGTTCACATCGTGGCCGGCGGACTTGCCGTCCCCGTGCCCGGCGTTCGAAACGTCAGCCTTGTGTGCACCGTTCACCGACTCCACCCGACTCCGTTCAGCGTGTGCCGTCACCGGACGGCCCAATGCCGCCCGGCCTTGCCGCTCCAACTCCGCCGGAGACAGTTCCCGCCCGTGGTCGCTCACAACCCGTCCTCCCCGGCTCCTGCGCTCGTATGTCGCCCAAGTCTGTCAGTTACCTCCCCGGCCCCGGGTCAACCGGGTCCCGTGGCGTGCGTCGGCGCGCTGCGGACGGCTACGCCGGGACCGAGGACGGGTCGAAACCGTAGGGCAGTTCGAGTCGGTGGGCGGCCATCAGGTCGCGGTCCAGGAGCAGGTCGCGGGTGTCCCCGTCGGCGACCACCACGCCGCCCGCGAGCACCGCCGAACGTGGACACAGCTCCAACGCGTAGGGCAGGTCGTGGGTCACCATCAGCACCGTGACGTCGAGCGAACGGAGCACGTCGGCCAATTCGCGTCGGCTCGCCGGGTCCAGATTCGACGACGGCTCGTCCAAGACCAGGATCTCCGGCTCCATCGCCAGCACCGTGGCCACCGCGACCCGGCGGCGCTGGCCGTAGCTGAGGTGGTGCGGCGGCCGGTCGACGAAGTCGGCCATGCCCACGCGGTCGAGCGCGTGCCGCACCCGCCCCTCCAGCGCGGCGCCGCGCAGGCCGAGGTTGGCCGGGCCGAACGCGACGTCCTCCCGGACGGTGGGCATGAACAGCTGGTCGTCCGGGTCCTGGAAGACGATGCCGACCCGGCGGCGGATCTCGCGCAGGTGCTCCTTGGCCACGGGCAGTCCGGCCACCTCGACGGTGCCGGCGCCGGCGGTCAGGATTCCGTTCAGGTGCAGGACGAGGGTGGTCTTGCCGGCGCCGTTGGGGCCGAGCAGGGCGACCCGTTCGCCGCGGGCGATGGTCAGGTCGACGCCGAACAGGGCCTGGTGGCCGTCCGGGTAGGCGTAGGCGAGGCCGCGGACGGCGAGGGAGGGGGGCGGGGACTCACTCACGTGGGGTACTCCGTTCTCGGGTCGCGCGGGGTCGCGGATCCCGCGATTGTCCGATCACGCGCGAGGTCACCGGAGCAGCGCCCCCGCCCACACCGCGAACGCCGCCGCGGGCAGCGTCGCGGCGGCGGCCCACTGGGCGGCGCCGGCGCGGGTGTCCACGAGGATCGGCATGGTCCCGGTGTACCCGCGGCTGAGCATCGCCAGGTGCACCCGCTCGCCGCGCTCGTAGGAGCGGATGAACAGCGCGCCGGCCGACTTGGCCACCGTCGGGGTCTGGCGCAGGTCACGCGCGACGAACCCGCGCGATTCGCGGGCGATCCGCATCCGGCCCATCTCGGCGGTGATCACCGCGCCGTAGCGCAGCATGAACGACATGATCTGCACGAGCAGCGCCGGCATGCGCAACTTCTGGAGGCCGAGCAGCAGGGCGCGCAGTTCGGTGGTGGCGGCGAGCAGCACGCCGGCGACGACCCCGAGGGTGCCCTTGGCGAGCACGTTCCAGGCGCCGAGCAGGCCGTCGTGGCTGACCGTCAGGCCCAGCACCTCGACCGTCGGGCCGTCGGCCACGAAGGGCAGGAGCAGCGCGAAGAGCACGAACGGGGTCTCCACCAGCATGCGGCGCAGCACGAAGCCGGCCGGGACGCGGGCGAGGGCGGCGACGACCGCGAGCAGCGCCGCGTACGCGCCGAAGGCCCAGTAGGCCTCGCGCGGGGTGGACACCGTCGCCAGGACGAAGCCGATCAGCGCGAGCAGCTTGCAGTGCGGCGGCAGTCGATGCACGGGGGAGTCGCCCGGGCGGAAGAGCCGGTGTTCGGGTCCGCCGGCCATGTCAGCCGCCGCTGCCCGAACCGACGCCGTCGCGGGCGGGCCTCGCCGGGACGGTGTCGACCGGACGGCGCCGAACCAGCCAGAACACGCCGGTGCCGACGGCGAGGGTGGCCGCGACGCCGATCACCCCGGCCAGGCCGCCGGACAGGCGTTCGTTGTGCACACCCTTGACGTTGTAGTCGGCCAGCGGGCCGTCCTTGAGCTGGTGGTCCTGCTCCTTGGCGTCGATGCCCTTGTCGGCGGACACCTTCTCCAGGCCGTCGGGGCTTTGGCTGGCGTAGTAGCTGACGAATCCGGCCAGGACCAGGGCGAGCACGGCCCCGGCGATCAGCAGGGTGCGGGTACGGACGCGGGTCATCGGGTCTCCCCAGCCGAGCGCAGTTCGAGGGGACGCGCCAGGCCGCGCGCGCCGTGGACGAGGTCGGGCCGCACCGCCAGCACGCTGGAGACGGTGGCGGCGGTGATGATCGCCTCGCCGATGCCGATCAGCACGTGCACGCCGATCATCGCGCCGGCCACCTTGCCGATCGATACGTCGGTGGTGCCGCCGATCGCGTAGAAGAGGGTGAACACGCAGGCGGCGGCGGGCACCGAGACCAGCGCGCCGACGAACGCGGCGATCGGCACGGACGAGTGCCGGGCGGGCAGCAGGCCGAGGGTGAGGCGGTACAGGCCGTAGCCGACCACGACCGTCACGACGCCCATGATGGTGATGTTCAGGCCGAGCGCGGTCAGTCCGCCGTCGGCGAAGAACAGGCCCTGCATCAGCAGTACGACCGCCACGCACAACACGCCGGTGTAGGGGCCGACCAGGATCGCGGCGAGCGTGCCGCCGAGCAGATGGCCGCTGGTGCCGCCCGCGACGGGGAAGTTGAGCATCTGGACGGCGAAGACGAAGGCCGCGACCAGGCCGGCGAGCGGCGCGGTGCGCTCGTCCAGCTCGCGGCGTGCGCCGCGCAGGCCGACGGCGACGCCGGCGACCGCGATCACGCCGGCGCCCGCGGATACGGGGCCGTCGATGAAGCCGTTGGGTATGTGCATGTGGCCCCTCCCGAAATGCCGGATTCGGCGGAGGGATCCTATGACGTCCCGACCCACCTGCAAAAGGCTTGCAATTGGGTGATGGTGGCAACAAGGGCGCTCGCGCGTCGGTTTTTGCCCTGCTTTGACGAAGAACGCGCCCCGGGGACGCGCGGCCGGCCGGGGGTGCGCGGCCGGGATCGGTCCGACCGCGGCGCTAGCGTTGCGGCGTACGTTTTGCGTTGCCGAGCGATTCGATTCGAGGAGTTCTTCGTGAGCGACCGCCTCCAGGCGGGCGACACCGCCCCCGCCTTCACCCTGTCCGACGCCGACGGTGCGTCCGTCTCGCTGTCCGACTACGCGGGCCGCAAGGTCATCGTGTACTTCTACCCGGCCGCGCTGACCCCGGGCTGCACCAAGCAGGCGTGCGACTTCACCGACAACCTCGACCTGCTGGCCGGGGCCGGCTACGACGTGCTGGGCATCTCGCCGGACAAGCCGGAGAAGCTGGTCAAGTTCCGGGAGAAGGAGAACCTGCGGGTGACGCTGCTGGCCGACCCGGACAAGGCCACGCTGGAGGCGTACGGGGCCTTCGGCGAGAAGACGATGTACGGAAAGACGGTCAAGGGCGTGATCCGCTCCACGTTCATCGTCGACGAGACCGGCAAGGTGGAACGCGCCCTGTACAACGTCCGCGCGACGGGCCACGTGGCCAAGCTCCTCAAGGACCTGAAGCTCGCCACCACCTGAGGCCCGGCCTCCCGCCCGAGGTCGGGCCGGCCGGGCCTCAGACGCCGGCCGGGCTGCCGGGTGGTCGGCCCGAAGCCCGGGCAGGCGGCCTCAAACGCCGGCCGGGCTGTGTTGGGTCGGCCCGATGCCCGGTCGGCCGGCCTCAAACGCCGGCCGGGCTGAAGTGGGCTTGGCCTGAAGTCGAGTGGCGGCCTCGGTGCCGGGTGGGCGGCCTCAAGCGCCGGCCGGGCTGAGGTGGGCTTGGCCTGAAGTCGGGTGGTGGTTTCGGTGCCGGGTGGGCGGCCTCAAGCGCCGGCCGGGCTGAGGTGGGCTTGGCCTGAAGTCGGGTGGTGGTCTCGGTGCCGGCCGGGCTGAGCAAAATCCAGCCCGGCCGGCGTTTGAGGCCACCTCGGCCGGAGGCCGGGTAAGTCAGCCCGGCCGGCGTTTGAGGCCGGCCGACCGGACACGGGCCGAGCCCACCTCAGCCCGGCCGGCGTTTGAGGCCGCCGCCGGCCGGCCGATCCCTGCCCGCCCGGCCGTCAGGCCCTGTGGACGACCTCGCCGCCGACCGCGACGACCTCGCAGATCGTGCCCGGAATCTCCGCAGGCGCGACCCGCAGGATGTCGCGGGAGAGTACGACGAAGTCGGCGAGTTTGCCGACCGTGAGCGAACCGCGTTCGTGTTCCAGGAAGTTCGCGTAGGCCGAGCCCATCGTGTAGCCGTGGATCGTGGCCTCCACGTCGAGCGTCTCCTCCGGGACCCACGCCGCCCCGCCGGCCAGCGGCGCGCGGGTGAGCGCCGTGTACACGCCGACCATCGGGTCCATCTCGGCCACGTTCCAGTCGCTGGACAGCGCCAGGACCGCCCCGGCGGCCCGCAGGCTCCGCATCGGCCACGCCTTGTGCCAGCGCTCCTCGCCGACGTTCTCCGCCCAGTCCTGCCCCGGCCCGGCGATCTCCGGCGCGCAGTGCCTGGGCTGCATGCACGCCACCACGCCCAGTTCGGCGAAGCGGGGCACGTCCGCCGGATCCAGGCACTCCACGTGCACCACCTGGTGCCGCGCGTCCCGCTCGCCGTTGACCGCCCGGGCGTGCTCGACCGCGTCCAGGACCGTGCGGATGCCCCGGTCCCCGGTCGCGTGCACGAAACACTGGAAGCCCCGACCGTCCAGCCGCGCGAGCAGATCGGCGAACTCCGACGCGGGGTAGAACGTCTCGCCCCGATGACGGGCGCACCCGTGATACGGCTCCAGGAGCGCGGCGGTGCGCGGCTCGACCACGTCGTCGATGTACAGCTTCAGCGGCCCCACCCGCAGCCGATCGTCGGCGAACTCCTCTGCCGCCGCCGCGAATTCGTCCAGGTCGGCGTCGGTCGTGCCCCTCGGGTGGAACAGCGCCGCGACGATCCGCGAGCGCAGCCGACCCTCGTGCCGCGCCCGGGTGTACAGGGCCAGGTCGTCGAGCGAGTTCTGCGGCTCGACCACGGTGGTGATGCCGAACCGGATCGCGTCGTCCAGGCTCTTGGCCAGCCGCCCGTACTGCCGGTCGGCCGAGGCCCACGGCACGCCCAGCTCCCGCAGCGCCCGATGCCCGTCACGGGAGAGCCCGCGCACCGCGAAGTCCTTGACGAAGCCCGTCGGTTCGCCCGTCTCCGGGTCCTTGTCCACCCGACCGAAGGGCAGCACGTCGCTGTCCCGGGTGATGCCGAGCCGCTTGATCGCGGCGCTGTTGAGCCACGCCGTGTGTACGTCGTAGCTGAGTACGAAGGCCGGCACGTCGCCGGTGACCGGGTCGAGGTCGCTCGCGCGCGGCATGCGCCCGTCGGGAATCGCCGAGTAGTCGAACGCCTCCGCCTCGATCCACTCGGCGTCCGGGTTGGCCGCCAGCCAGGCGCCGATCCGTGCGTGGATGTCGGCCAACGTGCGCGCCCCCGCGAGCTGTACGCAGGCGTCGTCCGAGCCGAGCCGGACGTGGTTGTGCGCGTCGATGAAGCCGGGCAGCACCCGCCGCCCGGCGCCGTCGAGCACGGTGGTCTCCGGACCGATCCAGGCCGCCGCGTCGGCGTCCGCGCCCACCCAGGCGATCCGCCCGTCCCGGACGGCCAGCGCCTCGGCCTCGGGCACATCGGGATCGACGGTGTGGATGAGCGCGTTGCGCAGGACCAGGTCGGCGGTGCGGGACACGGTGACAACTCCAGAGGGTGATGGGGGTCGGGTGCGGGTGGATCAGTGCTTGGCGAACTGTGGTTCGCGGCGGGCGAGGGCCCAGTAGAGAAGTCCGGAGACGACCGCGCCGAGCAGCGTGAAGTCGCCGTCGAAGGTCTCCACGAGCGCGCCGGTCCACAGCGCGGACTCGGCGGTCAGCGCGGCGAAGACGATGCCGGCGCCGAGCGCGATCATCCCGGCGGGATGGAAGCCGCGGATGTACCAGTAGGCGCCGCCGCGCATGTCGTGCAGGCCGTCGGCGTCGTAGCGGCAGCGGCGCATCAGCGTGTCGGCGATGAACACGCCGCCCCACGGCGCGAAGACCACCACGAGCACGGACAGGAAGCTGGTCAGGTTGTCGGTGAAGTTGCCGTTGAACAGCGCCCACAACGAGCCGACCAGGATGAACGCGGTGCTGACCAGGATGCCCCTGGAGCGCGACCACGGGATGCCGAGGACCTGGAGGTTCAGGCTGGAGGAGTACAGGGTCAGGATCGAGTTGGTGATCGAGCCGCCCACCACGAGCAGCAGGAACGGCGCCTCGAACCAGCCGGGCACCAGGTCGGCCACGCCCGCCACCGGGTCGCTCATGTCCGCCTGGGTGGCGGCGGCCACGCCGAGTACGCCGAGCAGCACCGACGAGAGCATCCCGCCGGCCGCGCCCCACAGGGTGATCGAGCGCAGCGAGGTGTCCCGGGGCAGGTAGCGGGTGTAGTCCGAGGGCATCGGCAGGTAGGAGATCGGGCCGGCGACCATGACCAGCACGGCGAGCGAGATCGCGTGGAACGTGTTCGAGGTCTCGGGCGCGTCGCCGGTCTTCAGGCCGGGGACCACGAACAGGATCAGCAGGCCGAAGCCGATGCCCAGGACGTAGGCCATCCAGCGCTCCGCGGCCTGCACGGTGGCGTGCCCCCACATCGCCACCGCGAAGGTGAGCGAGAGGGTGATCGCCAGCGCGACCACCCGGGCGAGGTCGCCGCCGGCCCAGCCGAGCTTGGCGAACAGCCCTTCGAGGGCGAAGGTGCCGACCACGGTGTTGAGGATGGTGTAGCCGATCCCGACGACCCAGTTGAGCAGGCCGGCGGGGAAGTTGCCGTGTACGCCGAACGCGGCGCGCGAGATCACCAGGGTCGCGGTGCCGGTGCGGACGCCGGCGAGGCCTAGGGCGCCGACCGCGAAGAAGGACAGGCCGGTGACGACGACTACGGCGATCGCCGCCCAGAACGACAACCCGAACATCACCGCGAGGGTGCCGTTGATCACGAAGGTGAAGGAGAGGTTCGAGCCGAACCAGAGCCAGAAGACGTCCCTGGCGCTGCCGTGGCGCTCGTGGTCCGGGATCGGGTCGATCCCGTGTGTCTCCACCTGGAACAGCTCGTCGGAGGCGACGCCGGTGCCGGACGGGGTGGTGTGCGGAGCGTCGCGGGGGAGGGCGCTTCGGGCGGCGCTTCCGGCGGCGTTCGCGGAGTCCGTGTGGGGCAGGGACACCGGACCTCCTCTTCGTGGTGTGCGGCTCGGTCGTTCGTGGTGCGCGGCCGGCCGAAAGCTTGAATGGCATTCAAGAACTTTGAACGTCACTCAAGGTGCGCCGAGGTGGGGGAGGGTGTCAAGAGTTCGTGCCGAAGAGGGGGAGAATTTGACCGTCGTTCAAGGTTCGCGGCCTCGGGGGAGTAGGGTCGAGCCCTTGCGCGGGCGGGGTGGTCGCGCGGTCGAGAGGCGGTATCGGTGGTGGCCACGAGGCGGCGCGACGGTCGGATCGCGCAGGACCGGATGCTGGAGGAGGCCGTCGCGGCGATCGCCGAGAACGGCCTGGCCGCGCTGACCATGTCCGGTCTGGCCGAGCGCCTGGGCACCAGCGGCGGGCACATCCTGTACTACTTCGGCAGCAAGGATCAGCTGCTCCTGGCGGCGCTGCGCTGGAGCGAGGACCGGCTGACCGAGGAGCGCACCCGGCTGCTCGCCCGCCGGGTCGCCGCCGATCGTAAGTTGGACCTGTTCCTGGACCTGTACCTGCCGGTCGGCCCGCGCGATCCGCGCTGGATGCTCTGGGTGGAGCTGTGGGCCCGGACGGCGGGCAACGCGGAACTCCTGGCCGCGCAGGACGAGATCGACCTCGGGTGGCAGCGCGACCTGGCCACGGTGCTGGCCCGGGGGGCGGCCAAGGGGGTCCTCGTCGTGGATGATCCGGCGATGGCGGCGTCCGAGTTGCTGGCGCTGCTCGAGGGGCTGAGTACGCGAACCGTCCTGGGGCTGGGCGGGACCACGCGCGAGGGGGCGCTGGTGTTGGCGCGGCGGGCGACGGGGCGGCTGGTCGGCTGAGCTCGGCCGGGGCTTGAAGACACGCGCCAAGGTGCCGGATGGTTGGTTTCGGGGTGGGTGGTGTGTTCCGAGTGCCGGCCGGACGGTTGGTCGCGGCCGATATGTGCCGGCCGGCCGCAGCTCGGGGCACTAACATGAGCCCTGGCCGGCCTCGGGGCATCGTCGCGAAGGCCGGTCGCACGCGGCCGTGGCGCAATTGGTTGACGCAGCAGGTTTAGGTCCTGCCGTCCGAGAGGATATGAGGGTTCGAGTCCCTTCGGCCGCACAACGGTGTTTTTCCTCGGTGTCCCGTCCCCGGTGATTGCCCCCGGCGTTGTTCGCGGCGTCTCTGCCCGGTGTGTGCTTCCGGTGTGTACCCGGTGTTCGTTCCGGTGGGTTTCCGCCGGGTTTCGGCCGGTCTTGTGCTGGTGGCGTCGGCCCCGCCCACGCTAGCTTTCGGCATGTCGTCTTTGGGGAGGCGCCATGCACTGCGAGTACTGTCCGAAGGTTGCCGGCGGCCGCGCGCAGATGCCGCCCGCGGACATGATCGTGCCGAAGATCGCCGGCGAGTGGGTCGGATGGGTGCGGACCGCCGCCGAGCGGGTCGAGTCGTCCGGGCGGGGGCTGCCGGCGCGGGGCGAGGCCGACTGCGTGATGAGCTTCGGTCGGCGGGTCTTCGAGGGCTCGGCCAAGCGTGGACTACACGCCGAGATGGACTGCCTGCATCAGGCCCGGATGCTCGGACTGCCGCTGGAGACGGGCGAGTTCAAGGACGCCGCCCACGCGTGTTGTCTGATCTGCGCATCGGCGCTCGCGGCGGTGGGCATCCGGCACGTGCCGGCCGTGGACCCCGATCCGGACGCGTGCATGAGCTGGCACGCCCCGGGGTTCCTGTTCGAGGATCCGCTGCTGTGCGTGGGGTTGATGGGCGATCGGGCGGCGCACCTGTGGCTGCGCCATCTGACGCCGGCGGTGCGGCGGCAGTTGCGCGGGTCGTTGACGGGCGCGATGACGCGGTTGTTGGCGGGGCGTTGGGAGTGAGGGCTTCCGGCGGGGACGGGGTGGGCGCCCCCGCCGGGTTCGCCGACCCCGGTCAGACCGCGTGTTCCGTGCGGTCGCGGGACCACTCGGTGTGGAAGGAGCCGTCGCGGTCCACCCGGCGGTAGGTGTGCGCGCCGAAGAAGTCGCGCTGAGCCTGGATCAGCGCGGCGGGCAGGCGCGGCGAGCGCAGGCCGTCGTAGTAGGCGAGGGCGGCGGCGAACCCCGGTGCGGGGATGCCCAGTTCGGCGGATGTGGCGACCACGCGGCGCCACGCGTCCTGGGCACCGGCGAGCGCGTCGCGGAAGTAGTCGGCGCTCAGCAGCGAGTCGGGCCGCTGCGGGGAGTCGTACGCCTCGCGGATCCGGTCCAGGAAGCGGGCCCGGATGATGCAGCCGCCGCGCCAGATCTCGGCGACCTTGCCCGGGTCGATCGCCCAGTCGTACTCGGTGCTGCCCGCCTCGATCTGGTGGATGCCCTGGGCATACGCCACGATCTTGGACGCGTACAGCGCCTGCTCGACATCGTCGGCGAAGCGTGCCGCGGCCTGTGCGTCGAGCGTGGTGGGCGTCGGTCCGGGCAGGCCCCGGCCCGCCGCGCGGATGTCGGTGTGGCCGGACAGCGAGCGGGCGAACACCGCCTCGGCGATGCCGCTGACCGGAACCCCCAGGTCCAGCGCGGTCTGTACGGTCCAGCGCCCGGTGCCCTTCTGCTCGGCGCGGTCCTGGACCACGTCGACGAACGGCCGGCCGGTGTCCGCGTCGGTGTGGGCGAGTACGTCGGCGGTGATCTCGATCAGGTACGACTCCAGGCGGCCGGAGTTCCAGCCCTTGAACACCTCGGCGATCTCGGTCGGCCGCAACCCGGCGGCGCGGCCGAGCAGGTCGTACGCCTCGGCGATCAGCTGCATGTCGGCGTACTCGATGCCGTTGTGCACCATCTTGACGAAGTGACCGGCGCCGTCCGGGCCGATGTGCGTGCAACACGGGACCCCGTCGACCTTCGCGGCGATGTCCTCCAGAATGGGGCCGAGCGCCGCGTAGGACTCGGGGGAGCCGCCCGGCATGATGCTCGGGCCGAGCAGTGCGCCCTCCTCGCCACCGGAGATGCCGGTGCCGACGAAGTGGATCCCGCGCTCGCGCAGCGCGGCCTCGCGGCGGCGGGTGTCCGCGAAGTGCGCGTTGCCGCCGTCGACGATCATGTCGCCGGGTTCGAGGAGCGCGGCGAACTCGTCGATCACCGCGTCGGTGGGGGCGCCGGCCTTGACCATGATCACCAGGCGGCGGGGCGGTTCGAGGAGGGCGACGAACTCCTCGGCGGTGTCGGCGGGTAGGAAGTCGCCCTCGTGGCCGAACTCGTCGACCAGGGCCCGGGTCTTGGCCGAGGTCCGGTTGTGCACGGCGACGGTGTGCCCGTGTCGGGCGAAGTTGCGGGCCAGGTTGCGGCCCATCACGGCCAGTCCGGTGACACCGATGTGTGCGCGCTCCGCCATGTCGTCAGCTCCTGTCGGCGATGGTGATGATCATCCGTGATCACTCGGACAACATCGTGTGCGGGAGGGGTTAATCCCTTCCGGCCGCAACACGCCGGCGTGCGGGTGGGCGGTGTCGGTGTCGGTGGCCGCAGGCGCGCGGGTGGTGCGCGAGTCGGTGGGGGCCGGCAACATCCGTGGATGCGCCGGAATCGCGAAGTCGTGCTGTCGGTGGTGGCCGCGACCTATGGGTTGTCGGCGATGGGGGATCAGATGGCGATGGTCGTGCTGGTCCTGCGATTACACGATCAAGGCCGATCGGGCGCGGCGATCTCGGCCCTGGTGGTGGCGAGTGTGTTGCCGATCGTGGTGGTGGGGCCGTTGGCCGCGCCGCTGGTGGACCGGGTGGAGAGCGGCCGGTTGGTGGTCGTGGCGACCGGGCTTCAGGCGGTGGTGGCGCTGGGGTTGGTGGTCACCACGAATCTGGTGGGTGTCATCGTGCTGCTGGCGTTGCTCGGGGCCGGGTTGGCAGTGGTTTCACCGACATTGCAACTGCTCGTGCCGGAGATCGTGGGGGACGAGGGCGCGGCGCGGGGTTACGCGCGGATGGAGACGTTTCGCTCGGTCGGCAATGTGGCGGGTCCGGCGGCGGCCGGCCTTGCGGTCGCCGGGGTCGATGATCGGGTGGTCCTGCTCGGGAACGTGGTGTCCTACGCCGTGATGTCGGCGGCGTTCGTGGCGCTGCGGATTCGGCGCGAGCCGGTGTCGGGCGGGCGGGCCCGGCCGGGGTGGCCGGCGCAGGTGCGTGAGGGGATCGGTGTGCTCGGCGGTGATCGGGTGTTGCGGGTGGCGATCCCGACCCTTGCGGTGGCGGTCGTGTTCACCGCGATCCTGAATGTGGCGCGGGTGTTCTTCGTGCGGGACGACCTGGGCGCCGACGACACGGGCTACGGCTGGTTGGTCAGCGCGCACATGGTCGGGATGTTGCTGGCTGCGGCGTTGTTGGCCGGGCGAATCCCGGTGGGGCGACAGCCGGCGGTGCTGATCGGTGCCGGGATGTTGTCCGGCGGGTGCCTGCTGATCAGCGCCACGGCGGCGGTGTTCGCGGTCGCCGTGGCCATGTTCGTCCTGATGGGCGTGGCCAACGTGCTTGCCAACCTGGCCATTCGCAACCTGATCCACGCCCGCGTCCCACCCGAGACCCGGGGCCGAGCCTTCGCCACGTCCAGTGCCGGCCTGAACGCCGCCAACCTGACGGGCGCCGCGTTGGGCGGTCCTGCGGCGACCGCCCTGGGTGGTACGGGAGCCCTGCAACTGGCGGGCGCCGGGACCCTGACGGTGTCCCTGGCGGCGATCCCCCTTCTCTCCCACCACCTCGCCGCCGAGTCGCCGCCGGAGTGATCCGGCGGCGAAATCCGGTTGTTCGAGGGTCGGGGGCGGCGGTACCCATGGGGCCATGAAGCCATCGATCCGACGTACCCGACACGCCCTGCCGCGCGGCGAAGCCGAGGTCTGGGCACCGGCCTCCGCGCGCTACGGGATATCGCCCTACGCCTGCAAGTACCTCCACACCGCCGGTGTCCTGCGCGAATTCGTGTCGGCGGCGGGGTCGTTGGTGGCGCAGGCCCAGTACCTCGCCGCCGCACACCTGGCCCTCAACGGCGCCGAACTCGTCGGCCGCTGCGTCTCGGAGCGCACGGAGCAGGGGGTCACCCAGCGGCTGCGCAACGGCCTGGCCTACCTGGAGGCCCTCGAACCCCCGGAGGAGGGCCGCTTCGTCCCGGAGCCCGACGCCCTGGTCAAACTCCGCGGCTTCACCGCCCACCCCACGCTCGAACCGCCGGCGGGCTCGGAACTCCAGTTCTCCCACGCGACGTTCGAGTACGTCCTCACCCGCCTGGCCCTGGCCACGGACCGCCTGTGGACCGACGCCGACGCAAGCACGATCCGCAAATTCGCCGCAGCGAAGATCGCCCCGATGCGCACGGACGGCCAAAGCCACTACATCGAATCCGTCCTGACCCACATCGAAGCCGGCCACACCCCAGGCACGGAAATCCCCCACGAGCAAGCCTGGCAAGCGGCTCCTTCCGTCATGGCCATTCGCTGAGTTCCGCTGCCCGCGTCAGCGTCGGATCCCGGCGACGAGCGCCGCCCAGGCGCCGTGGTCCGCGCGGACGATACCCGCTGCGCGGTCCTTGCTGTCTCTGACCGCCGCTCCACTCACCGTGGGAGCGACCTCGACGCACTCACCATTGCCCTGGCTGTGGCTGGAGGTTCGCCAGGCATCCAGACCCTTTGCCGATGCTCTGTGGTGCCGCTGCGCGCTCATAGTTCCCTCGATAGTTTCCGGATCAGGTCCTGCGTCTTCGCAACGCTCAACGTGGCAGCCCTCAGATGGTCGAACATCACTCTGTAGTGCTCAACCTCGCCAGTGCGGTCCGGGTAGGGATCTCCGGTGTTCCCTTCGACGTAGACGATGTCGGGGTCGGAGGGGTGCGAGTAGCTCAAGATGACGAACGGCCCGACCAGTGTCCCAAAGTGGGCGCCCGCTGAGAACGGGATGACCTGCATGATGACGTTCTCCAGGTCGGCGACGTCCAGCAATCGCCGAAGCTGCTCCCGCATCACGTCACGGCCGCCCACCTCGCGGCGGATCGCGGCTTCGTCCAAGACGGCGCGAACCTCGAGCGGTGCCGGTCGTGTCAGGATCTGCTGGCGGGTCAGCCGCACTTCGAGCCGCTGCTCAAGCATCTCCTCGGTCAACCCGATCGTGGTGGCGCGGTTGATCGCCTTGGCATAGTGCTCGGTTTGGAAGAGGCCCGGGATTACGTGCTGATACGTATGCATCTGCGCGGCCTCGGCTTCCAAGCCGATGTAGGTCGAGTAGGGCACCTCGCTGTAGAGCTGCCACCACCCCTTCTTTCGGGCTTCGCGGGTGAGCACCGCCAGCTCTTCGCGCCGGGCGGTGTCCGTGACGTCGTAGAGGTCGAGCAGCTTCGTCACATCTGCCGCCGTCGGCGTGGTCCGCCCCGTCTCGATGCGGGACAGCTTGGAGTTCGACCAGGTCAGACGCTTCGCTGCTTCCTCGCCCTTGAGGCCGACGGACTCACGGATAGCGCGCAGTTCGAGTCCGAGGCGTCGGCGGCGGACCACAGGGCTTGATGTCTTCACGGCGCAAGTGTCGCGACAGGGTCACTGTCTGTCGAGCGGGGATGCAATTGCATTCTGTGAGTAGATTGCATCTGACCGTGACGAAGGTGCACACTCGTGCAACCAGGGTGTATCTGGTGCGGAAGGGATGTAGACAGGCATGTCCGAAACGCGATTCACCACTGTCAAAGCCGGCTGTCGGCCGGTGCGGGACCAGGGGAGTGGCCTGATCACGGTGCCGCTGGAGCTGCGGGAGGAGCCTCGGGGCGAGGCCGTCGGGGAGACCGCTTTGCGGCTTGACGGGGTCGGGGCGGAACTGTTGCACGCCTATCTGACTCGGGCCCTGGACGGGGTCGACGGCTCTGCGGAGCGGCGGCGATGAGCGAGATTGCCATTGCCAAGCCCGTGCCGGTCGCGCCGGAATCGGCTCGCGAGGTGCGGGCGACCGTCGGGCGGGTGAGCGACGAGCTTCGGCTGCTCGACGAATCGCGGGAGAGCCTGGTCCTCATGGCCTCCGAGTTGGTCGCGGACGCCGCGCTGCGCTCGGAGGCGGAGTGGCTGATCGTCGGGATCAAAGCCCAGTTGGTGCAAATCGACGGCGGGGAGTGGGAGTTCGCCCCTGTCGTGTAGATCGGCATCCGCGAGGTGGTGCCGCGTCCGACCTGGACCCCGTACGGCTACGGCCCCCAACCCGCCCCGCCTCGCCGCTTCGACCACGGCCGGGGCCTCGGCCTGGTCGCCGAACTGGTCCACCACGACTGGGTATCCGGCTGCTGCGGCTGGTCCCCGGGCACCGCAGGCCCCACCTCGTGGTTCCTGGCCACCGACCTGGACCCCCAGCACGTCACCGGCTCGATCGGCAGCACGATGGCGGTCGCCCGAGGCATCCACGACGAATGCGTCCTGACCCCGGAAATGCTGCTCCCCCAGTCGGACGAGCCGGCCCCCACTCCCGCGCCGCCCTCGACGCTCGTCGTCGAGGAAGTCCCGGCAGAGTTCGCGTATGACCCGTGACGACCTCCTCGCCATGCTCTGGGACAGCCTCGTCCGGGCCGACCGGCACACGCATGTCTATCGGGGGCGGCCACACGAGACGGACTGAGGCAGGCTCGGGTGCGCGGACGATCACAGATCGGAGGCGTCGATCCAGGAGATCGTTGCCACGAGGTCTCGGGCTGTGCTGGTGGCTTCGGTTGCGAGTAGGGACCACTCTCGGCATTCGGCGACGATTTGCGGCCAGGGCTTGTTGCGGTCGATGGGCCAGTCGATGTCGGGTCCGTGGCCTGCATACGCTCCGCCGTCTGCGTTGATGTGCCAGAGCTGGAAGGACAGCACCGCCTGGCCGTGGTCGGCGAGATCGGCGATGGCTTCGGCGAGATGGGCTGTCGGCCATGCGGGGCCCAACCCCTGGATCGAATGGCACAGCGCGGCGGCTCGGGGCGGGAGAACGACGTCGCGGGCACCGAGTTCGGTGAGCGCCCAACGCAGCGCTGTGCCTTCATGGTCGTCGGGGTTCTCCCCCCGCCGTCGGTAGGCTTCGTAGGTCTGGGACAGATGCGGCACGGCATGGTGGATTCCGAGTTCGGCCAGGGCTTCGGCGGCCCACTGCCGGACTACACCGTCATCGCTGCCCAGCAGGTACACGAGGGCGTCTCCGGGGCGCCGATCTCCCAGCGCGGTGAAGACCTCGATGGCGCACAGTTGTCCAAATGAAGCCAACTCCGGTACTGCTGCGATCAATTGGTCCAGTACCTGCGGTCCCAGGGCGATCAGCGCGGCCTGCGCGTCCTCGGCCACCTCACCCGAATCCGCATCCAACTCGCCGACCCGCCGGGCGATCACATCCTCCATGGCGGCGAGTCTGACCTGCGGGCATTCGGCACGCCGGCGGATATCTCGGCTCGACCACCATCGGTGGGAGTCGGTTACGGGCCTATGGGGTGGTCGAGCCCGGGGTTCCCTTGGGGAAGGGTTCCACTCCGACTACGCGGCGGACTTTGGTGGGTTCGATCAGGATGATTACTCGTTGTTCGCCGGGGACCCGCCATTCGTAGTGGTCGGTGCCCACGTAGGCGTGAGCCAGCCTGTCCATGTTGTGGTCTGCCTCGGGGCCCTGGATGAAGTGCGCGGCGTGGCCGCGGATTTGTACTCGGTCGTAGGGGTTCGCCGGGTCGGCCAGGGACAGGCATATGCGCGGGTCGCGGCGCAGGTTTTGTTCCTTGATGCGGCCGATCGCGGTGTTGATCAGGGGCAGGTTGCCGTCGAGGCCCAGCCACATCGGGCTGACGTGGGGGGATCCGTCCTTGTTGATCGTTGCCACGTACCAGATGTGTGGCGTTTCGATCATTCGGCGGGTGTGCGCGGGTAGTTCCACCATGAGGCGATTCCTGCCCGGGGGCGGGTCTTCGGACACTCAGTGGCTCGGGGTTCGGGTTGTTGATTCGGCCAGGTGGAGGATGCCCTCTCGGATGCGGGTCGGGCCGAGTTCCGGGAGTAGGGCCGTTACGTGTTCGGCGGACAGCGGGGCCAGTAGGGCGTGGGACGTGTAGGTCGGGTCCGGGGTTTGTGGCGGGAGCAGGATTGCTACGTGGCGGTGCCAGAACCTGTAGGCGCCGATTCGGTAGCGGGCACCTGGGGTCGAGGTCTCCGACATGCGGATCAGGTCGAGGTGTTCCAGGAGGTAGTCCAGGTAGGCGTCGAGGAATGCCGTGAGGCGTTGCTCCGCCGGGGCTCCTGGGCCGAGTGGCGGCGGGCCGCTGAGGATGGCCTCTTGCAGAGCGCGTTCCCTTGCGTCCAGGAGGGCCGTGGCCAGTCCCGACTTGTCGCCGAAGCGGCGGAACAGGGTGCCCTTGCCGACGCCGGCCGCCGTGGCGATCTGGTCCATCGAGACCGCGGCCACGCCGTGTTCGGCGAAGAGCTTCGCGGCGGCTTCCAGGATGGCGGCACGGTTGCGGGCCGCGTCGGCGCGTTCCTTGGGGGGTGGGGTGCGGAGGAGGTCCAGGCTCACCGGGATTGCAGAAGCGGACTGCGGTCCGTTAATGTCTCGAGGCATAAGCGGACTCTAGTCCGATTCCTTGTGAGGTGGAGGCACCGCCATGACCGCACTCATCACCCGGGACGAACTGCGCGCGGAGATCGCCGGTGGCGGCGTGACCGTCGTCGACGCGCTCGGTGGGGACTACTGGGCCAAGCAGCACCTGCCGGGGGCCGTTGCCCTGGTTCGGGGCGACGTGGACACGCTGGCGCCGACGCTGCTGCCGGACCGGGACGCCGCGATCGTCACCTACTGCTCGAACCCGGCCTGCCCGAACAGCGGCCAGGTGGCCGATCGGCTGACGCACCTCGGGTACACGAACGTGCGCAAGTACGCCGAGGGCATCGAGGACTGGGTCGGCGCCGGGCTGCCCACCGAGTCCGCCTGATCCTCCCCGGGATCGGGCGGGAAAAGGGGGAGGGCCGAGACCCCGCCTCGGCCCTCCCCTCGTGTTCGAACCGGCTACTGCGGTGGATCCGTCAGGTCCGAGATGCGGCTGCCGTCGAGCGGGACCTGATACCAGACGTCGATGGTCGAGCCGTCGCCGAAGTGCTCGGTGACGATGACCGTCGCGTGGCCGGCGCCGCTGCCCTCGTAGCGGACGTCGCGGCTCTCGGGGGTGTTCTGGGCGCGGAAGACCGGGTCGGCCATGTTCTGCTCGGCCCAGGCGTCCAGGCGGGCGTTGAGTTCGGGAGTGAGGAATTCGTTGCGGACCTCGGTCGGGTCCATGTTGGGATTGGTGCCGTTGATCGCGTCCAGGTACTGGTCGTAGAAGGCGGTCACCTTCTCCACGACGCCGATCCGGCGGGCCGCCTGATGGCTGCCGGGCGGCGATGCCTCCGCGGCGAGTGCCGGGGCTGCGAGGCCGCCGGTGAGCAGGAGTCCTGCGGTCACCGCGACGACGGCGGTACGGCCGATGCTGGTGGTCATGTCGACCTCCACGTGCTTGGGGATGTGCCCTTGCATCGGCTGAGACGTCCAACCGGTGGGGCGGGTTGCAGGATTTTGCCCTGCTTTACCCTCCGGAGATCGATTCGTTTCCGCCGGCCCGCCGGGCTCAGCCGCCGTCGGTGCTGCTCGCCAGGGTCTCCTCCGCGTCGTCCAGGACGGACTGCGGCAGACGGGTGTACGAGAGCAATCGGCCGCCCGAATCGCGGATCCGGGTCGCCACCTCGCGGGCCCAGATGTTCTCCACGAACAGCACCACGACCAGCGAATCCGGCGGCATCACCTGCCCGATCTGCTCGGCGTCCTCGGCGCCGGCCAGGCCCAGCAGCTCGCGCGCGGCCAGCTCCGCCGCCATGTCGCGCAGCCCTTCGAATTCGCTGACCTCGTGGCTGCTCACCACCCCCGCGACGTCCTTGACCACGATCAGCGCGTCGATCAACCGGACGTCGCCGCGCTCCTCGACCGACTCGAACGCGTCGAGTACGGCCGAGGTCAGCCGCTGACCAGGAAAACCCAACACGATCGCGTCGACGGGTCCCAACTCGGCCATGCTTCCTCGTCTCGGGGAGTAGGGGTGTGTGTCGCGAAACCCCGGGCACCCGATACGGAGCAGCCGACGCCCACGACCTGCGGCCACCGGAAGCCGGGGACCGGAGGCGAGAGTCGGCGGCCGAACGGCCGACCGGATACCGCAACCGGCCTTCCCGTTCCCGTTGCGCGCCCATTCATGTGTCCGCGCACACGCGCACGCGCCTGCCGGCGATGGAGGATTCGCGCGCGAGCCGCCTTCGGCAGACCGGGGTGTCCGCTGGGTCGGGCGTGCGCCGATCGGGCTGCCGAACCCGGGCGGTGGCGGTGGCGTGTCGGCCCCGCCCGGCGCTGCCCCGACCCGGCTTGTATCGAGTCGCGATCCGGGTCTGGCTTGGAGTTACTGCTCGTATGCGGTTACCGAGGTGTTTGGGTTGCCCTCGTCCGGGCGGAGCCGTTGGGCGATGTATACGTTGCCCTTTGCCGCGACCGGGCGGGATGAGGTCGGGGAGGGGAGGGGGGCCTTCCAGGCGATCCTGCCCGTCTTCGTGTGCAGGGCCGGCAACTGGGCCGCGTTGCCGCTTGAGGCGTCCGGCTTGGTGGCGTCCATTGCTACGTAGACCTTGTCGCCCGCGACGACGGGGGCGCTCCAGGCGCTGTCCACCCGCCGCGCCAGGTCTATCTCGCGCCGGAACCGGTCCCGGAAGCCGTGGTCCATCGCGAACTCCGGACGTACGGTCTTGACCGCCACCCGGACGCCGCTCGGGGACGTGCCGAGGAAGACCTCGCCCATCCCGCCCTCACCCAACCGGCCGCGCAGCCGATACGGCCCCAGCCGCGTCGGATCCCCGTCGCGCAGTGCTTCCATGACTACCGTGTCCCCGTTCCGGTCGTGTCGGCCGGACACTTCAGCCGAAGGCCCCCAACCGGATTCAGCCGATTCCCCCTCGGAAATATCGCTGCCAGGTCTGGGTCTGCCGGGTTTCCGGGTGATCCGGGCCCAACACCCGGGCGAAGTCGGCGACCAGTGGGTCGTACAGGGCCAGTGCCTCGCCGCGGTGGCCGGCCAGGCCGCGGTTGACGGCGTGGCCCGCCCGGGCGACCAGCGACTCCAGGCAGTCGGCGCCCAGGATCCGGATCGAGTCGATCGCGAGCGCGCCGTACATCTCCGCCGCGCGCAGCGGAGCGCCGCACTCCCCGGTGAAGCGGGCCAGGTAGCTGCGCGCGGTCAGCGTGCTCTCCGCCTCGGCGCCCAGCGCGCGGGTCATGTCCGCGACCAACTGGGTGAACAACGTCGTCGCGCGAGGTGGCTCGCCGCCCTCGCCGATGAACCGGGCGTGGCACAGCCGCATGTCGAGGGTGACCCAGTCGCCGGGGCCGAGCGCCTGTCCCGCCACCGGGATCAGCCCGGCCAACAACTGGGCGGCGCGCCGCGGATCGCCGTCGATCCCGACGAAGTGCGCGTATGCGCGGCGGACGTTGAGCGTGTCCCGATCGGTGCCGCCGAGCACCCGGGCGGCGACGTCGCCGAGTTGGTGGTAGAGCCGGACGGCCGCGGCGGGATCCTCACGCATCCCCCATTCCCAGACGGCGCCGACCTGTTCGTTGATCCGGGCACGGGAGGGATACGGCTCTTCGAGCGGACGAGGGGGCCGCACGATGCGGAAAGGCGAATCCATGCTCACCTCCGAAGATGTCGCATCCGAGTCTGCGACCTGCCCCCGGTCCACCGGTAGAGGTATCCGCCTGTGGGCCGTTCGGGTTCATTCGGCGGGCATATTCCGTTATTCGCACACCAGTTCGAGATATCGTGTTCGAACGGATCGGGTGCACTTTCGATGCGGTTGGCTTCGGAATACGCGGATAAAGATCTCAAATAGCGTCAGAAGCCGCACTGAGTACGCCCGTTCGAGGTCGGTTGGATGATCTGTCCGTTTATAGGCGCGTCGTTCGACGCGCCGGACCCGGCACTCGCATACAGTTCGGTCGAGTGGAGGATGACGAGATAACCCGGACGGGGCCGGGACGACCGGACGCGGAGGTGCCCATGGGCGCATTGCGCAAGGCCGGCTCGTGGCTCGGGATCGGTTCGGGGGACGTGGACGACGACCTTTACCGCACCGGCGCGGGTGCCTACGAGACCGGGACATACGACGCGGACGACGACGACACGGGGTCGCGCTGGGTCTACGACGACGAGCCCGAGGAGTCGCGTTCGCGCGCGCTGGAGGGCAGCGTGGTGCCGGCGTCCGAGGTGTTCGCCGCGCGCGCGGCCGCTTCGGAGGCACCGGCGCAGCCGAGCACCCGGATCGCCGTCGTGCACCCGAAGAGCTACCACGAGGCAAGGGCGATAGGCGAGTACTTCCGGCAGGACATCCCGGTCGTGATCGACCTGACCGCGATGGACGAGTCCGACGCCAAGCGTGTCGTCGACTTCGCGTCGGGGTTGACCTTCGGCCGCCGCGGTGCGATCGAGCGGTTGGCGAAGCGGGTCTTCCTGCTGATGCCGGCCGACGCGCGGCTGCTCACGGGCGACCCGACGCAGCAGAACCAGGACGGGTTCTTCAACCAGGCGTAACCGGCGTGGTCGGGAGCGATCCCGGGGGTCGGTGGTTACGGGAATCCCGCCGGACAGGACCCAAGGGCACGCGAGCACGCGAGGACCCGAGCCCCGGCGGCTCGGGTCCTTCGTCGATCGGGGTCAGGGGTCGAGCCGGTCCAGGTCGGCGGGCGTGTCGATGTCGAACGGGTCGGCGATGTCGGCGCACTCGATCAGCCGAACCCGATCCCGTTGCTCGGCGAGCAGCGCCCGGGCACCGGCGTCCCCCTCGGCCCCGGCCGCCAACTCGGCCCACCAGGCGCGCCCGAACAGGACCGGATGGCCGCGCCGACCCGCGTAGGCCGCCGCGATCAGGTCCTCCGGCGCGGCGTGCGCGGCGATCAACCGGGCCACCGCCGCCGCGCCCACGCCGGGCATGTCCACGAGGGTGACCACGACGGCGTCGGCGTCGCCGGGCAGCGCGGCGACCCCGGCGGCGAGCGAGGAGCCCATCCCGCTCGCCCAGTCGTCGTTGCGCACCACGACACAGCCGGTCAACTCGGCCTCGGCGAGCACCGCGTCGGCCTCCGCGCCGAGTACCACCACGACCCGGTCGCACCCGCCGCGGCGCGACTCGGCGACCGCGAACTCCACCAGCGGGCGCCCCCGATGCACCAGGCGGGCCTTCGCCCGCCCCCCGAGCCGCCGCCCACCCCCGGCCGCCAACACCAATCCGACCACATCACCCACGAGGCACACCCCTTTCTTCATCGACCGGGCCGGCCCGGCCCGGCGCAGGCCGAACCGGAACCCACCACTCACCCCGCCGCCGACGCCCCCGAAGGCAGCCTGAGTTCGGCCATCGCGCCGCCCGCCTCCGGATTGCTCAGCGTCAGGGACGCACCCAACACCGCCGCCTGGCCCATCGCGATGGTCAGGCCCAGACCGTGCCCGCCGGCCGCCCGGTCGTCGGTGCCCTTCCGGAAGCGGCTGGGTCCCTCCCGCAGCAGCGTCGCCGGAAAACCCGGTCCCGCGTCCACGACCCGGATCCGCGGCCCGTCCACCTCCACCACCACCGGCGCGAGCCCGTGCTTGGTCGCGTTGGTCAGCAGGTTGGCCAGGATCCGCTCCAGCCGCCTCGGGTCGGTGACCACCACCTCGTCCCCGATCACCCGCAACTCGGCGGCGGGCGCGAGCGCGGCCACCCGCCGGGCGGCGAACGCGCCCAGGGGTACCTCGGTCAGGTCGGCCCGCTGGGTCGCGGTGTCCAGCCGGGCCACCTCCAGTACGTCCTCCACCAGCGAACGCAGCGCCCGGACCCGGTCGCGGACCAGCTCGCCCGGCCGATCCGCCGGCAACAGATCTGCGGCGGCGCTCAGTCCGGTCAGCGGTGTGCGCAACTCGTGCGCGATGTCGGCGGTGACCCGGCGCTCCGCGTCGAGCCGCGCCTGCAACGCGTCGGCCATGGCGTCCACCGCCGTGGCCAACTCCGCCGCCTCGTCCCGACCGCTGCCGCCGATCGCCGCCCGTACCCGGATCGACCGCTCGCCCGCGGTGACCCGCCGAGCCGCGTCGGCGGCCCGCCGCAGCCGACGCGACAGCCGCGCCCCGATCAGCACACCCACTCCGGCCCCGCACACCACCACGCCGGCCGCGCCGATGATCAGCACCCGGTCGAGCGAGGCCAGGTCGCTGGTCCGGTCCCGATAGCTGGAGCGCAGCGACAGGATGTGCCCGTCCACCCCGACCGCCGCCCAGATCCGGCCACCGGACAACTCGGTGGCCCGGTCGCCGTCGCGCACCGCCTGGCGCAGCGCCGCCGGCACCCGCGGGTCGTCCAACCGGCTGCCGAAGGTCGGCTGTCCGGTCCGGACGAACTCGCGCAGGGCCAGGTCGATCCGGTCGATCTGGAGTTTGCGCGCCTCGTCCGCCTGCTTGTAGGCGAAGGCGAAGTGCACGGTCAGACTCAGCGCGACGGCGACCGCCACGCTGACCACCGTGACCACCGCCGAGATCCGCCAGCGCAGACTCACCCGACGGGTCCGGGACGCAGCTTGTAGCCGAAGCCGCGAACCGTCTCGATCCGACCCGGGCCCACCTTGTTGCGCAGCCGCTGGACGTGCACGTCCACGACCCGGGTGTCACCGCCCCAGGCGTACTCCCAGACCCCTTCGAGCAGGGTGTCCCGGCTGAGCACCGTGCCGGGCGATTCGGCGAAGCGCAGCAGCAGCTTCATCTCGGTCGGGGTCAGCGCGAGCAACTCGCCGGATCGGCGCACCTGCACACCGTCCGGGTCGATCTCCAGGTCGCCGAAGCGCAGCGGCCCCGGCTCCTCGCCCGGACCGGCGGTGCGCTGCGCGCGGCGCAGCAGCGCCCGGATGCGGGCGAGCAGCACCACGGTGTCGAACGGCTTGGTCACGTAGTCGTCGGCGCCCGCCTCCAGACCGACCACGATGTCGATCGGGTCGTCGCGCGCGGACACCATGATCACCGGGATCAGGCTCTCCGCCCGAATCCGCCGGCACAGGCTGATCCCGTTCATCAGCGGCAACATCACGTCGAGCAGCGCCACGTCCGGCCGCTCGGCGCGAAACGCGGCGAGCCCGGCCTCGCCGTCGGCGGCGGTGCTCACCCGGAACCCGTCCCGTTCCAGGTTGAGTTGCGTCGCCTCGCGGATGACCTCGTCGTCCTCCACGACGAGCACGTGCGGTTTGCTCACGACACACCCTTTCCGACCTCGTTCTCGACGAACTGCGCACCATCCCACCGCAATCCGACCCCGTGCTCGCCGAAGGGGCAGATCGCCGGCTCGTTGGCCCGGTACGCCGGCAGTTGGAGGACCAACATCTGCTTTGCGACCTCGATCCGACTCCCCGGCTCCTCCGAGGCGAACACCCGCTCGGTGTGCCCGTCCTCGAAGAGCCGGTACACGTACGCGGCGACGTCCCGGCGCATCGTGCAGGTCTCGGGCCCGCAGTGGAACACCGACACCACCGCGATGGGCAGGGGCGTCCCGGGCACTCCCGGCGCGTTCAGATACTGCGCGTTCACCGGGTAGGACGTGCCGCAGGACGGAGTGAGCACCGCCTTGATCTTGACGCCGATCCCCGCGTCCTCCCGCAGCACCCGGACCGGATCGATGCTCAGGCCCGCCCCGGAGGGCGGCGGTGCGAGCGGGATCCCAACCGGTTCCGGCTTGCCCGCGACGCGCACACCGGAGTCCACCGCGCACCCCATGATCAGGGCAAACAGCAACAGAATCAGTGGAAAGCCACGTTTCACCGACATCCGACCGATCCTACCCGTCGAGGGTTGTTACATGATCTACGGACGACCGACGGTCGGCCGCAACGACGACGCGATCAACCGGATGGGCGTCGCCGCATACCGTCCCTGACATGACCTTCGCCAACGATCCCGGCAGTCCGGGTGCTCCGGGCACTCCGGACAACCACGATGCCTTCGGCCGGCTCGGACCCCTCGACACCCCCGAGAGCCGGCGCAACCGCGCCCTGCGGCGGAGTGCGTTCCTGGCCGTGCCGCTGCTCGTCGCGATGGTCGTGACCACCTTCGTCGTCACCGAGGCGGACCCGCTGACCCAGAAGTCGCCGCAGGCCGCCAAGGTCGCGCCGCCGACTGCCCAGATCGCCGCCAAGCCGATCCCCGCGCACGAATCGGTGCCGACCAAGCCGCTGTACCGGGTCCCGACACAGGACAGGGTCGCCTTCCTGACCATCGACGACGGCGCGTACAAGGACCCGGAGATGATCCGGCTGCTGCGCGAGGCGGGCATCAAACCGACGTTGTTCCTGACCGACGAGTATGTGAAGCAGGACCCGGGCTTCTTCCGGAAACTGCGCGACGAGACGGGCGGCGTGATCGAGAACCACACCCTCGACCACCCCGACCTCAAGGGCAAGCCGTACGACGTGCAGAAGAACCAGATCTGCGCGACGTCCGACGACTACGCCCGCGAATTCGGCCGCCGGCCCACGCTGTTGCGTCCGCCGTACGGAAACCACGACGAGAACACCATGCGGGCGGCGGGGGATTGCGGCATCGGGCGGGTCGTGCACTGGAGCGCGGAAATCCGCAACGGCGACATGCGATTCGCCGTCGGCGACGAACTCCGTCCAGGCGACATCGTGTTGATGCACTTCCGCAAGGAATTCCGGGCCGACATCCGGTCGTTCGTCGACGAGACGCGCGCGGCGGGGCTGACCCCGGCGCTGCTGGAGGACTACCTGGGGCGGTGATGGGTCGAGCGCCGACGCGGCCGGCCGGCTCGGGGCGCCGAGCCGAGTTGCCGGGCGTTGATCCGATCCTGGGTGCCGGGATCGGCACATGCGAGAAGGACCCACCGGAAACCGGTGGGTCCTTCTCGATGTTGCCGCTGTGCGCCGCCAGGGACTCGAACCCCGGACCCGCTGATTAAGAGTCAGCTGCTCTAACCAACTGAGCTAGCGGCGCTTGCTGCGAGAGAAATACTACCCGATGTTCGGGGTCGCTCTCACCCGGGTTTGGCTCGCCCGCGGTCTCACCGTCGGTGACGATCACGTTACGAGGACGGGTTCGCCCGGTGTCCTCCCTGGGCCGGTGCGGCCGGGTACCGTGCTGCTTGTACGTCGGCTGCTTGTACGTCGTCACGACCGGCGCAGTCGGGTGGTCGTGTTCGCGGGGGAGACGCCATGTCGGATGCCGGGGCGGTGCGGGCGTTCCGGATGGCCACGCATCGGGAGGGCGAGGTGGAGCCTCGACTCGTCGCGATGCGGGACTTCCTGGCCAACGCCTCCGACGCCGAGGTGGTCCGCAATCGGGGACTGATCGAGAGCCAGATCCAGGCCGTGGCCACCCAGCAGCCGGAGACCGCCGCGCGCATGCTCGCCGACGTGCTCGGGCGCGACCCCCGGGGCCACTACGCCCGCGCGGTCGACGCGGTGCTGCGCTGGTGGGTGGTCCAGCCCGGCAGCGACTTCGCGGAGACCTGGACCACGCTGGAGAAGGCGCTGGAGGCCGGACCGCGCCCGCTGGAGCGCGCGCTGCTCGACGTGCTCGGCGGCCTGGACCCGCGCGCGCCCGTCCGGCGCTGGCGGGTCGCCGCCACCACCCGGGTCCTGGACTGCCTGGAGGAGCGCTTCGAGCAGCCGGCCCGGCACCCCGACCACGACCTGTGGCGGCTGCTGCCGGTGGTCGCGCCGCCCGGTGCGCCGGGTACGCGGGCCGAATGGGTGTGCGTGATCGGCGACCGGGCCGCGGCGCGCGGGGCCGAGGCCGCGGCGCGCACCTGCTACCGGCTCGCCTTCGAGCAGGGCTGCTCCGCCGCCGCGCCGCGCCTGGCCCATCGGCTCGCCGTCGAGGGGCATCGGGAGCTGACCGGCGGCGACCCGGAACGGGCGGTCCGGTATCTGTACGAGGCCGCGATGCTCGATCCGGACCACGCCGAGTATCGCGAGCTGCACCGGGCCGCGGTCGCGGCGCGGGACGGCGGGGCGGCGGCCGGGGTACGGCCCGGGACGGCGGCGGCCCTGGTGGTCGCGGCGGCGGAGCTGTTGGAGCGCGGCGACGACGCGGGCGCGGTGCGGCTGCTGCGGCGGGGGCTGCCGGGCGCGGGCGGGGCGCCGGGGCCCGGTGGGACTTCGGGCGGCGACGCGACGGGCGGTGCCGGCCCCGACGACGCCGGGCACGAGCCGCACGTGGTCGACGAGCCCTACGCCGACACCTGGCCCGCGCGGCTGCTGCTCGGCACGCTGGAGGGCGACGACTCGATGGTGTGCGGCGCCGCGCGCGACCTGCTCCGGCGCTACGGCGCGGGCTGGGTCCGCCGTACGCCGCTGGGCCCGGGCCTGGTGCTGCACCGGGTCACCCGCGCCGACCCGGAACTGGCCGCCGCGCTGCTCGAGGCGTCGCCGGCCGAACTGCGCGAGGGACGACTCGGCCGGGCGATCGCGACGACCGCCGCGTACCGAATACTGGCCTTGGGCGTACGGGACCTGGGCGCGGGACGGCCCGAGGCGGCCCGAACCCGGGCGGACCTGGCCGAGCGGCTGCTCGCCGGCGACGAGGCGTGATCCGACCGGGTGCGATCGAAACGGCGAGGCGGGGGAGAAGGCGACGTGGACACGGACATCCTCGGGGTGCCGGAGCAGGTGTTCGACAGCGGGCTGCTGGTGGCCACCCGCCGGTTCGAGACCGCCTCGGCGGTGGCCCGCGAACTCGGCGCGCACACGATCGAGGTCGCCCACACGCTGATCGCCCTGGCCCGGATCGACGGCGGGCGCGCCTGCGGCCTGTTCGCCCGCCAGGGCATCCCGCCGGACGTGCTCGCGGCCGGCCTGCTCGGCGGCGGCGGACCGGCCGCCGGGGCGGGCGGCAACGGCCGGGGCGGCGCCGGCGCGCTCGGCGGCCTGCCGGTCACCGCCGACCTGCGGGCCGGCTTCGCCGCCGCGGCGGACACCGGCTACGTCGACGAACGCGCGCTGCTCGCGGAGTTGTTGCCCCGCCTGGAGCCGGGCGCGGTGGACCTGCTCGTCGGCTACGGCCGGGTGGACCTCGACGCCTGGCGGGCCGAGGTGGCCGCGGCGCGCCCGGCGGCGGAGGTGTGCCGGGCCGACGGGTCGATCGACGAGGCCGCGTTCGCCCAGGGCGCCCGGCGGGTGCTGGCGATGATGGTCGCCGAGGCGAGCGGACTCGGCCGGCGGCAATGCGGCATCGCGATGCTGCTGCACGCGCTGGCCACCACCCCGGGCGGACTCCTGGAGCAGGCCTTCCTGTTCCTGCGCCGGGATGTACGGGCGCTGCGCGAACAGACCATCGCGCTGACCGGCGCCCGGGTCCGCGGCCCGGCGGGCACCGGCCCCATCACCCCCGACGAGCCGCTGCGGCAGACCCTGCGCCGCGCGGCGACGTTCGCCGCGAGCGGCCCCGACCCGGACCCGGACACCGGTGCCCGGATCACCGAACGCGACCTGCTCGCCGCACTCCTGGACACCCCCAGCGGCCTGGCGGCCGGATTCTTCCGCGACATCGGCCTGGATCTGGACCGGCTGCGCCGCTTCGCGGACACCTATTACCGCGAGCCCGCCGAGCCCGAACCGGACCGGGCCGCCACCCCGATGTCCCCCGAGGAGGCGGTACGCCGGCTGCGCGCGGGCCTGATCGGCCAGGAGAGCGTGGTCGAGCGGCTCGCCTTCCACGTCGAACTCATCAAACGTTCGCTCACCCGCGGCTTCCGCCCGGACGACCGGCCGCGCGCGGCACTGCTCCTGTGCGGCCCCAGCGGCTCGGGCAAGACGATGACCGCCCGGCTGCTCGCCGAGGTCGTCTACGGGTCCGAGGACGACGTCCTGGTCTTCGAGATGGGCCAGTTCAGCGCGCGCGAGTCGATCAACAACTTCATCGGCGCCCCGCCCGGCTACGTCGGCTTCGGCGAGGGCAAGCTCACCAACGGCCTGCGCGACAATCCGCGCCGGGTGTTCCTGTTCGACGAGGTGGAAAAGGCCGACGCGCGGGTGCTCGACGCGCTCCTTCGCCTGCTCGACGAGGGCCGGATCGGCGATCCGGCGGGCCCGGTGCGCGAGGCGCACGACGCGGTGGTGATCCTGACCACCAACCTCGGCGCGACCCACTCCGCGGCCGAGGCCGTCGAGGACGACGTGGACAGCGTGGACAACCTGATCGGCTCGATCCTGGCCGAGGGCTCCACCGGGCACACCGCCGCGAGCGCCCGGCTGCGCCGCACGATGGAGGGGTTCTTCCGGCCCGAATTCCTCAACCGGGTCGACGAGGTGATCCTCTACTCGCCGTTCGGCCCCACCGAACTGCGCGGGATCGCGGACAACGGCCTGACCCGACTCGCCGCGCGGCTGCGCGACCAAATCGGCGTCGCGCTGACCTGGACCGACGAGGCCGCCGACCACATCGCCACCGTCGCCTGGCGCGGCCGGCCGGAGGAGGCGGCACGCGGCGTCAACCGCTGCGTGACCGCCGTGGTGCCGGGCGTGCTGCGCCTGCTCGACGAGGCCGACGCGGCCGGCCGGCCGATCGGCGCGGTCCGGGTGCGGGTGGTGGCCGGTGCGCTCGTGGTGGGGGGCGCCGATGACTGACCGCGCACAACTGCGCGCGTTCGCCGCCCGGCTGCGCGAACACGGCGCCGGCGACGGGCCGTTGGACGGCGAGGCGTACGCGAGCCTGGGCACCGGCGCCGACGCGCAGCCGTGGAGCGCGCGGGCCGAGGAGTTGTGGACCACCGGCGGCGGGCCGTGGCGCACCCATCACCTCGCGGTCGCGCTGCACGCGCGCGCCTACGACCTGGAGCTGGCGGGCGAGAGCGAGGCGGCCCATCCGTACTGGAAACGGGCGTTGGCGCACTGGGCCGAGCTGTACCACGACAGCGCCTTCTGGGACCGGATGCACGAGCACCTGGAGGCGGTCGCCGGAAGCCCGGTGCCAGCGGCGACCGTCCAGGAGGTCCGCGAGCGGCTGCCGCGTGACCTGCTCGCCCCGCACCTGACCCTGGCCGCCGATCGGCGCCTGCGCGACCCGCTGTCCGCGCGCGAACACCTCGACCTGGTGCGCGAGTCCGGCTTCCCGCCGTCGGTGATCGCCAACGCCCGGGCCGACCTGGTCCGCGAGGCGCTGGCCCAGGCGTCGCGCGACGTCGAGGAGGGCCGCTACGACGACGTGGTCGAACTGCTCGCCTCCTGGCTCACGGTGGACCCCGGCAACTCGGCGGCGGCCCGGGCCCTGCTGTACGCGACCCGGCGCCACATCGAGATCGTGGTGGCCGCGCCCGGGTGGGCGCACAAGATCGAGCCGCTGGTCGAGCGGGTGGCCCGGCTCGTGCTGCCCGCATGGGACGAAGTGGGCACACCCGAGGGCTCGTTCGCGGTCGAGCTGGCCCGGCACGAATACTGGCGCGGCATCGTGGTGCGCGAGTTGGAGTCGGGCCCGGCCACCGAACCCGCCGTACTGGAGCAGGCCACGCTGCGCTCGGGCCGACACCTGCTGCGCGCCCTCGAACTCGACCGCGATCTGGCGCTCAAGAGCATGTACCGCGACGTCGAGCAACTGGCCGCCGAGGAATGGGCGTTGGCCGCCACCGCCCGACAACGCCAGGGGCTGCCCGACGGACATGTGCGGGACGCGTTGCGCCGGGCGCTGGCGATGTCCGCGCCCGGGCCGTGGGGGCGGCTGTTCATGGCCCGCGTACTGATCAACCTGCACGCGCCGCAGCCGGAGGACCTGGCCACCGCCCGCCGGCTCGCCGACGAGGTGGCCGCCGACCCGGACGCGGACAAACCCGAGATCGTCAACGCGCTGCGCGGCGTCGTGTTGTCCCTGGCCACGGGGCACGGCCCCGCATGGAGTTGAGTGCCGATGGAACCCACCGCGAGCGAGGGCGCCCGGGAGAACCCCTGGGCCTGGCAGGCCGGCCGCAACCCCTACCGGGGCACCGCCTTCCACATCCTGGACCTGGATCCGGACCTGACCGGCCGAGCTGCGATCAAGGCACAGGTGCGCAAGCGCCGACAGCGGATCACCCGCAGCGCGGACCGGTTCCCGGTGCACGGCCGGGTGCTCGCCCCGGCCGAGGTGAACGCGGCCGAGGAGAGCCTGACCGACCCGGCCGGGCGGCTGGCGGCCGAACTGCTCACCCACCGACCCGAGCGGCCCGGCCCCGATCCGGCCGAGCTGGCCGAGGAGTTCGCCGAGACCGAACCCCCGGAGTCGGCCGGGCCGCCGAGGATCGGGATCGACCGACGTGTGCTCGCGGGCCTGGTGCCGCCGCCCGCGCCACGCGAGTTCGTACCGTTGTGGACGGAAGAAGGGGCGCACTGATGGCAGCGACACCCGAGCGGGGCCCCCTCGGGGCGGACCCACCGGCGGATGCGACGGGTTCGCCCGATCGGGGCGGCTCGCCCGCGTCGAAGGCGTCGACCGGATCGACCCCATCGACCACATCGACCCCATCGACCGGTCCCGTCGATCCGGCCGAGTCGGCCGCCTCCGCCGCGGACCAGGCGGACCCGATGGCGATCACCGAGAGCGAGCGCGCGGTGCCGGAGCACGCGCTCGACCCGCCGTTCGCGCTGGTCTACGACGTGGTGCGGCGAACCGCGCGCGAACGCGAGGCCGGGCGCGAGGAGATGCGCAAACGCCTGGAGTCCACCCACGAGCGGTACACCGGTCTGGCCGCCGACGCCGCGGTCGCGCTGCACGAGTTGCGCGGCTGCCTGGACGGCGAGCCCGCGCCGGCCGTACTGGCCTCGATCGCCCGGCGGTTCGCCACGGCGCTCGACCGCGCGGGCGTACGCTTCGACGATCCCGTGGGCGAGGCGTACGCCGCGGTCGGCCGCCGGGTGGACGTCGCGCACGCCCCCGACAGCGGTGACGAGGCGGCGATGATCGTGGCCAGGACGCTGCGGCCCGGAGTACTCCTCGACGACGGCGAGGTGATCCGCCGCGCACAGGTCGTGCTCGGCTTCGTACCCACCCCGGCCGAACGCGAGGCCGCGCCCGGGCGGACCGACGACCGGGAAACCCCCGCGGCACCACGCCCCGAACCCTCGAACGAGCCGAACTCCGAAGGCGGTAGCACCAGATGAGCATCGTGGTCGGTATCGACCTCGGCACGACCAACTCGTGCATCGCGATCCCCGCCGACGCCGAGGTGCCCGACAAGGAGGCGCTGATCGCCGCCCGTCGGCTGCGCCCGGTCGGCGACTCGCTGATCGTGGCCAACCCCGACCGCTCGCCGACCACCCCGTCGGCGGTGTGGATCGATCCGATCGGCACCCCGATCGTCGGACAACTGGCCAAGAACAAGGCCCGGTTGCCCGGCGCGCCGCCCGCGATGTTCTTCAAGCGCAACATGGGCACCGACCAGCTGGTCACCGCCGGACACGCGCGGCTGACCCCGCTGGAGGCGTCCACGCACATCCTGCGCCACCTCAAGCAGGTGGCCGAGGAAGTGCTGGGCGTGCCGGTGGAGCGGGCCGTGGTGACCGTCCCGGCGTTCTTCGAGACCCGGGCCAAGAACGAGACCACGCGCGCGGGCCAGGCGGCGGGCCTGGAGGTGGTCGAGACGCTGATCGAGCCGGTGGCCGCGGCGCTGGCGTACACGCACGAGCGGGCCCGCGAGCTGACCGAGCCGCAGACGTTCCTGGTCTACGACCTCGGCGGCGGCACCTTCGACACCTCCGTGGTCACCTGGGATCCCGAAGTCGGCTTCGAGAACCGCTCGTTCAGCGGAGACCGCTACCTGGGCGGATTCGACTTCGACCGGCGGATCGTGTCCTGGATCGCGGCCCAACTGCCCGAGTACGATCTGGCGATCGACTCGGAGAACCCCGCCGACGGCAAGGTGGAGGCGCAGTTGCTCTCGGTCGCCGAGGGCGCCAAACACGACCTGTCGCGTTATCCCGAGACCGAGATCGTCAGCCAGTACTGCGAGGACCGGCGCGGCACCCCGATGAACATCGGACTGCCCATGCGCCGCGACGAGTTCGAGGAGATGATCGCGGATCGTATCCGCGGCACCCTGGACGACTGCGACCGCGCGCTGGCCCGCGCCGGGATGACCGCCGCCGACCTGGACGAGATCGTCATGGTCGGCGGCTCGTCCCGGATCCCGCTGGTGGCCTCGATGCTCACCGAACACTTCGGGCGCGGCCCCCGGCTGCTCAACCCGGACCTGTGTGTCGCGCTGGGCGCCGCGCTCAAGGCGGCGAACGTGCCCAGTCGCAGCGGCCATCTGGAACTGGACCGCCCCGAGGCGCTGCCGCCGGAGACGGACATCGGCGGCCGGGTCCTGGCCGGCCCCGACCTCGGCTCGCCGGCCGCCGCGCAGTTGGTGCTGACCTCGGACGACGGCCTGGTGTACCTGACCGAGACGGCCGACGGGGAGGGCCGATTCCTGTTCGCCGACGTGCCGTTGCGCGAGGGCGAGAACGGCTTCACCGTGCAGGTTTCGGTGCACGGCCGGGAGATCGAGAGCCGGCGTCTGGAGGTGACCACCGACGACAAGCCGCGCTCGGACGCGACCGGCGACGTGCTCGCGCACGACTTCTCGGTCGAGCTGGTGGACGGCCTGCACGCGGTGGTGCGGGCCGGGACGATGGTGCCGTACCGCACCGATTTCCGCCTGGAGACCGCGTCCCACGGGTCCAGCCTGCGGGTCGGCCTGGTCGAGGGCCTGGTGCCGATCGGCGAGGTCTCGATCCGGGACCTGCCGACCGATGTGCCGGTGGGCTCGACCGTCGAGGTGACGCTGGAGTTCGAGACCGGCTGGACGATCCGGGCCGAGGCGCGGCTGCCACAGGTGGGCGCGGAGGGCAGCGCGGTGATCGACATCCCGCAGAGGACCGTGCCGGGGTGGCCGGAGCTGACCGAGCGGCACCGGCAGGTGGTGACCGGATGGGCGGAGAAGCGCGACGCGATCCCGCCCGCCGACGCCATCCGGGTCGGCCCGGCGCTGGATCGCCTCCTCGCCGAACTCGCGGAGCTGGTCCGGGAGCGGATCGACCCGAGCAAGACCCACCACAAGCTCCTGGAGGCGGAGACGCTGGTCCAGGGCCTGCGGGTGGCCACCACGGCGGGCAGCGCGCTGAACCCGGTGATCGGCGAGTTCGAGGACAACCTGGCCTTCCTGGCCCGGCTCGCCGACCGGCTGGTGGACCACGACGCGGTCGAGGCGGAGCGTTTCCGAAGCGCGATCCCGGGCCTGCGCGCCACCGGCCGGGCGGCCTACGCGGCGGGCAACAAGATGGACTGGCACCTGGCCAACGAGGCGGTAAGGGACCGGATCAACGCGGCCGAGCGCATGCTGCACGGCGGACGCGCCCCGCAGCAGTTCACCGCCGCCGAGTTCCAGGTCGCGGTGCTTCAGGAGGTGGAGTACCTGCGCCGCTCGATCCAGGAGATGGACCAGGCGTCCGGCGGCCTGCACCGGCTCGACGCGGACGCGTTCCTGCGCGAATTGGACACGATCGCCGAGGACGCGGCGGAGGTGGACGTGCGGGACGAGGCGGCGGGCAACCGGCGGCTCGTGGAGATCTATCGGGGTCGGATCATGCCGCTGCGGGCCCGGGCGGACCGCTGGATGGAACAGATCCGGGAGGGCTCCCCGCACATCGGGTTGCGGCTCCCGAAGAACTCCCTGGAGAAGTGACATGGCGTTCGCGATCACCTGCCCCCTGTGCCGGCGCCGGATCGCCGACCTGACCGGCCGCTGCCCGGCCTGCGGCGGCGACCTCGGCGCGCTCGCCGGCCTCGTCGAACTGGCCGACCGCCACTTCAACGACGCGGTACGGGCGGCCCGACGCGCCCGCTGGAACACCGCCGCCGAACACCTGGCGGTGACCCTCGCCCTCAACCCGGCCGACGCGGAGGCCCGCCAACTCCTCACCAAGGTCCGCTACCACCAGGACCCCAAAACCCTCCCCGACCGCCTGTGGCGCAAGGTCCGAACCCACATCCCCTACGGCGACCGCCTCCCACGAACCCTCCCGAACCAAGCCACGGTTCACCACCTCCTGGAACAGGCCACCCGCCGCTGGTCGACAACCCGAAAGTCGCCCTGACCACCACGGCACACGGAGCCGACGGGGCACATCCACCCACGCGGGAGTCCGAAGCCACCTCCGCAACGTCGGTCGAAACGCCGGCCGGGCAAAACTCCAGCCCGGCCGGCGTTTGAGGCCATCTCGGCTGAAGGCCGGGCCATCAAGCCCGTCCGGCGTTTGAGGACGGCAAGCCGACCGGGGCCAACCGTCGACCACCGCCCGCCGATCAAGCCACCGATTCGCCGACAGGCCGGCTGCGCCGACCGTCCACCCCCACCGGAACGTCCCCGTCGATCGTCACCCGGTGCAACAACCGCCGCGCCCCGTCGAAGTCGGTGATCACCCGATGCTGGGTCGCCCGGTTGTCCCAGATCGCCACGTCACCCGCCCGCCACCGCCACCGCACGGTGTTCTCGGGCCGAGTGACGTGCTTCCCGAGCAGCGCGAGCAACGCCGCCGAGTCCTCGGCGTCGAAGCCCACCAGCCGCTGCGCGAACGCCCCCAGAACCAGCGTGCGTTCACCCGTGACCGGATGAACCCGCACGACCGGGTGCTCCGTCTCGTACACGGTCGACTCGAACAACTCCCGATAGTCCTTCCGCGCCTGGCTGAGCCCAGCCGTGTCCGAAGCCACGTAGTCGTACCGGTTGCTGTGCACCGCCCGCAGCGAATCGGCCAACGCCGCAAGCGGGGCGGGCAGTTCCGCGTAGGCGCTCGCGGTATCGGCCCACAACGTGTCCCCGCCCACGTCCGGCAGCCGTACCGCGCGCAGGATGGAGGCGAGCGGATAGGCGGGAACGAACGTGACATCGGTGTGCCAACGGTCGGCGACCACCCCGTGATCGTTGTCGATCGGCACGATCAACTCGCCCTCGGCGGACGCGGTCGGGTGCCCGATCGGATCGCCGAGCAGCCGGGCGAAGGCGAGTTGGCCCGCGTCGTCCAAGTGGTGCTGGTCGCGGAAGAAGATCACCCTGTGCCGATGCAACGCGTCCCGGACGGTGTCCACCGTGATCGAGTCCAGTTCGCCGCCCAGGCGAACTCCCTCGACCACGGCCCCGATTCGGGCGGCGACGGGTGATACGGAAACGGTGACAGCGGTCATGAGCGTGGTGTCCCTTTCGGCCTTCGCATGGAGAAAAACGTCATCCGAAGCGGGCGCACGCGGGCGCGGGACGCCGAATCCCGCGTATCCACGAGAGAGACATGACGACCCATCAACAAACCGAAGCCGGCGCGCGCCCTACCGACAGCGCATACCGGGCGGGACAGGAAGATGCGCGATCCGATGCCGCCGCATCACAGACGCGACAACACGCCCGCCCGCGCCGCCGGCGCGTGCCATCCTCGTGATCCCCACACCGAAATTCTCCGGGTGGCCCGCATAGGGGTCAACCTCGCACGCGTCCATTCCCGTCCGGGTGACCATCCCGCCACGCAACGCGATGTCGAAATCGTACGACCTACCATGGGGAGCATGGACCGCGAGGAATTCGACCGACTGACCGCCATCGCCGAGAGCATGCACGCGCCGTCCAATTACAAGGTCGAGATCAGCGATGGCACGCTCGTCATGATGACCGGCCCATCCGGCATCCACGAGTTCATCGTGCGTCGCCTGCGCATGCGTATCGAGCAGGGGATCGCCGGGCGTCCCGAGTGGGCCGGGATGGCGGTCCACGGTGGGATCGACGTGTTGGACGATACCAACCTGATAAGGCGCAACCCCGACGTCTGCGTCTTCCCGGAAGACGATCTCATCACCATCGAGAACCACATTCCCGCCGCCGACCTTCGACTCGTCGTCGAGGTCGTGTCACGGTCGAACCCCGAGAACGACTGGGAGGCCAAGCTGCGCGACTATCCGCGCATGCGTATCCCGGTCTACCTGATCGTCGACCCGCGCCAGGGTACGATCGTGGTCAATTCCGAGCCCAAGAGCGGCAGGTATACGGCTCGCGCGGCCTACGCGTTCGGTGAGGACGTGCCGTTGCCCGGCTTCGGGTTCGCGGTGACGACGGCTGACTTCCCGACCTACTAGGAGCCGCCCTCCTCCAGCAGTCGGCGCAGCAGTGCCTCGTCGTCGGTGGACAGGTCGGAGACGAATCGGGCGAGCACCGCCTGCCGGTCGCCCTCCTTGTCCAGCACCTGGCGCATCCGCCGCGCGGCGAGCCCGGCCTCGTCGTACACCGGCGCGTACACGTAGGACCGGCCCGACCTGGTGCGCTGGAGCACACCCTTGTCGTGCAGGCGGGACAGGATCGTCACCACCGTCGTGTACGCCAGCTCGCCGGAGACGCGGGCCTGCACCGCGGCCGCGCCCATCGCCGTGGGCGACGTCCACAGCAGGGACAGGATCTCGGACTCCAACTCGCCGGGGCCACGTCGCGCGGGCGCTCCGCCTGCTCTGCTCTCGGTCACTTCGGCCTCCGGTCAATGGGCACAACGCCCCGGAAGCCTAGTCGCGCGCCGAATACGGTCAACAGGGTCGCCGATTTCGGCCAGACCCGCCGTCAGGCGGCGGTGACCAGCGGGTCGCGCACCGGCAGGGGAGGCGCGGGGGCCTCGGCCCGGGCCACGAGCACGGCGCAACCCTCCGCGCGCAGCGCCTCGACCAAGGTGTCGTGTCGCCGGCCGCGCACCCGGGCCGGATCGGCGGCGGCCGGCACCAACACGGCCACCCGGCGCTCCGGCAGACCCCGGACGAACGTCGCCAGCGCCTCGACGAGCCGGTCCCGCTCGTCGAAGACCACGCTCAGCGGCACGTCCACCCCGGCCGCGTCCCACGCGTCCACCAGCGCGTCGCGAACGGCCCGTTCGCCGGGGCGCGTCACATGCACCGCGATCGCCCGTCCACCCAGGTCCCGCGCGGCGCCGAGCGCGGCGAGCGCGGCGGCGTCCATGCGTACGATCGGCACCACCACGGCCCGCGGAGCGCCCTCGGCGCCCCGGCCACCGGTCCGGCGGAGCGCGACGGTACGACGAATCCCGGTGACCCGACGCAGCACGGTGAACATGGCGGCCTCCTCTCGACCGCCTTCAGCCTCGCCCCGAATCGGCCCGCCGGCGCCCGCGTTGACGCGCTCTTGGCGTTGCCCATGCCGATCCGAGCGCCTTCCTTACCCTCGGCGTCACCGGACCGGGCGCGGACCTCACCCCAGGGGCAGCAGGTTGGCGCGGACGAAGCCGGCCAGCCGGGACTGGTCCAGACCGCCCTTGTCGGCGCGCACGACGAGGGTCGGATGATTGCGCGAACGCGGGTTGCCCAGGGTCACGATCGCGACCGGCTCACGCCAACGCCGCACCGAGTTGGTCGCCTCGTAGTACTCCTGGGTGAACAGCACCGCCTCGCCCAGCGGAGTCTGCACCGTCTGGGTCACCGCGCCGGGCGGAACGTCGGCCGCCGTGCGGTACAGGCCGTGCCACCCGTTGCCGGGCGGGCCTCCCGGCGCCTTGCAGGTCACTTCGTTGGACTCGATCGTGACGTCGTCGAGCGCGAGCAGGACCCGATCGCACGGGGTGCTCACGGTCCGCGCGCCCGCATCGGTGCCCCCGGCGGCGCGGACCTCGAAGGCGACCGTGCCGGTGTCCACCCTGGTCGCGTGCACCCGCACCGGCGGCGCCGTGGACGGGGGCGCCGTGGACGGGGGCGCCGTCGACGAGGGCGCCGACACCACGAACGGATCATCCCCGGACCCACCACACCCCGACACCCCGAGCATCACCCCGGCCGCGACCACCGCCCCCACACTCCACCGCCGCACCGTCATCGCCCTGCCCCCTCGTCGTCGGTCGCACGCACCCGCGCAGTCGTACGCGCCCGCAGAGTGGACGCGACAGCCCACCGAGGGGTTCCACCCGCGAAGCCGGCGGTACGTTCTCGGGATGAGCACTTCTTCCGCGATCGCATCGGCCGAGGAGTGGCCGCGGACCGCCGCCGAGGCGCTGGCCGTGCAGGATCGGCTGCGGCCGACGGTGGACACGGTCGGGCCGGGGCCGCAACCGGGCGAGGTGCGGCGGGTGGCCGGCCTCGACGTGGCCTACGCCGAGGACTCGGACGAACTGGCCGCCGCCGTCGTGGTGTTGGATCCCCGCACGCACGCCGTCCTGGAGCACTCCGTGGTGCACGGCGTGGCGACCTTCCCCTACGTCCCGGGCCTGTTCGCCTTCCGGGAGGTCCCGGCGCTGCTGGCCGCGCTCGAACGCCTCGACGCCGCACCGGACCTGCTGCTCTGCGACGGCCAGGGACTGGCCCATCCGCGCCGCTTCGGCCTGGCCTGCCACCTCGGCGTGCTCACCGGCATCCCGGCCATCGGGGTCGGCAAGACGCAGTTCGTCGGGACGTACGAGCCGCTCGGGCAGACCCGCGGCGAGGCCGCCGACCTGGTGGACGAGGGCGATGTGGTCGGGCGCGCGCTGCGCACCCGCGACGCGGTCAAGCCGGTCTTCGTGTCGATCGGCCACGGCGTCGACCTGGACACGGCCTGCGCGCACGTCCTGGCCCTGACCCCGCGCTACCGCCTCCCGGAGACCACCCGCCAGGCCGACCAAGTCTGCCGCCGGGCCCTGAAGTCCCACCCCGGCGCCCGCTCCTGACCCCCGCACCGCGGACGCGAAAGAGCCCCGCGCACCGCCTGCGCAAGGCGGTGCGGGGGGCTCTTCGGTCACCGGCTCCCCAAGGGGGGAGGATGGGGAGCCGGCTGCCTGTCGGGAGGGTCGCCCCTCCGGGTCAGTCCGTCGCGATGGCGCGCAGGACGTTCATCCGTGCCGCCCGGAAGGCCGGCATCACCGCGGCCAGCAGGCCGACGATCGCCGCGGCGATCACGATGCCGACGACCGTGCCCCACGGGACCTTGAGCACGTCCAGGCCCTGGTTGGCCAGCAGGCGCTGGGCGCCGATGCCCCACGCCATGCCGAGCGCGAGCCCGACCAGGGCGCCGAACACCGCGATCACCATGGACTCCAGGCGGATCATCCGGCGAATCTGCCGACGCGAGGCGCCGATCGCCCGCATCAGACCGATCTCCCTGGTGCGCTCGACCACCGACAGCGCCAGCGTGTTGATCACACCCAGGATCGAGATGATGATCGCCAGGCCGAGCAGACCGTAGATCAGGTACAGGAACGTGTCGATCTGCTTGCCGATCAGTTCCTTGTAGTCGCTCTGGTCACGCGCCTTGACCTGCGGGAAGGGTTCGAGCGCCGTCTTGAGCGCGGCGCCGACCTTCGTCGCGTCCTGACCACCGGCCGCGTTGATGCTGACGCTCTGGTACTGCACGTCCGGGACGAACTTCTTCATGATCGCGTTCGGGATCACGATCGTCTCGCCCAGGCCGATGACGTCGTCGGACTTCTTGCGGATCGCGCCGACCTCGACCGTGGTCTTCTGCCCGTTCGCGAAGGCGAGTTCGATCTTGCCGCCCAGGCCCAGGTGATGGTCCTTGGCGAAGTCCTCGCCGATCGCCGCCTTGCCCGCCGACATGGCCGCGTCGCCGGTGCCCTGGAGATAGGTGGTCTTGACCGTGCCGTCGATGCCCGGGTCCGAGCCGAGGACGAAGTCCTTCTTGGACTTGCCGTCCGCGGTGATGGTTGCGTTGGCCAGGGACGAGGCGACCACGTCGCCGACGCCGGGGGTCTTGCGGGCCGCGTCGACGATGGTCTCGGGGAACGTCCCGGTCAGCGACTGGACGGTGTAGTCGGAGCCCAGCGACTTGTCGATCTGCTTGTCGAAGGAGGCCGACATCGACGAGGCCGCGACCGCCATACCGCTGACGAGGGCGACACCGATCATGATGGCCGACGCGGTGGCGCCGGTACGCCGCGGGTTGCGCAGCGCGTTCTCCCGGCTGAGCCGGCCCATCGAGCCGAACAGCTTCGGGTACCAGGCGGCCAGCGCCGGGACCACGGTGCGGGCCAGGAACGGCGCCAGCACGATGAAGCCGAGCAGCGTGAACAGCACGCCCAGGCCCACGAATCCGCCACCCTGGCCACCGCTGGACGAGGTGGCTCCGGCGACCAGCGCGAGTGCGCCCAGGCCGAACAGGACCGCGCCGATCACCGAGCGGGTCTTGATCGACTTCTGCGGCGGCGCGCCGGCTTCGCGCAGGGCCGCCATCGGGGCGACCTTGCCCGCGCGGCGGGCCGGGACGTACGCGGCGATCACGGTGACGATCACGCCGACCAGGTAGGCCACGATCGGGGTGGCGGTCTTGATCACCAGGGACGTGCCCTTGAGGTTGATCCCGACCGCGCTGATCAGCGCCTTGAGGCCGACGGCCAGACCGAGGCCCGCCGCCAGACCGAGCGTCGAGCCGACCACGCCCAGCAGGACCGCCTCCAGGAGCACCGAGCGGTTCACGTCCGCCCGACTGGCCCCGATCGCCCGCATCAGACCCAGCTCACGGGTGCGCTGGGCGACCAGCATGGAGAAGGTGTTGAAGATCAGGAAGATGCCGACGAGGACGGCGACACCGGCGAAGCCGAGCATCGCGTACTTCATCACGTTCAGGAAGCCGCCGAGCTGGTCGTTGGACTCCTTGGCCGTCTCCGCGGCCGTCTTGACCTCGAAGTTCTCCGGGTCGTTGAGCAGTTGCTCGACCCGCTGCTTGAGGACCTTGTCGTCGACCCCGTTGGCGGCGGACACCGACACCGAGGTGACGAGGTTCGGGTCGCGGAGCAGTCGCTCCGACGCGGTCGCGTCGTCGAAGGAGAGCAGCGCGGCACCGGGGTTGGTGGCGGTGAAGGTCAAGATGCCGCTGATCTTGAACGCGAAATCGCCGTTCTTCCCGCTCGCGTGCAGCTCGTCACCGATCTTGACGTGCTTCTTCTTCGCGGTGTCGGCGTCGATGACGGCCTCGGCCGGGCCCTTGGGCAGCGCGCCGCTGGTGAGCTTGACCGACATGTGATCGGTCTCGAACCAGTTCGTGACGATCGTCGGCGCACCGGAGGACGGTCCCACCGACTTGTTGTGCTTGTCGACGATCGTGAACGACTCGACGTGGATGCTGCCGTGTGCCTCCTTGACGCCCTCGACCTTCTTGACCTTGTCGATCAGCGACCGCGAGAGGGTGGGTGTCTCACCGGTGAGCGCGAGGTCGTCCTTGCTGAACTCGGACTTGGGCTTGACCGAGACGTCCGACGCGGTGGACTTGAACAGCTCGTCGAAGGTCTTGGTGATCGTGTCGGTGAAGACCAGGGTGCCGGAGACGAACGCGACCGACAGCAGCACTGCCAGGGCGGACAGCACCATTCGGCCCTTGTGGGCCAGGAAGCTGCGGAACGTGGCTTTCAACATGGTGGGGGACTCTCCGCCTGTTTCAGCTGGTCCGGGCACCGTCGAAGCGCTTCATGCGCTCCAACACGGCGTCGGACGTGGGACGCAGCATCTCGTCGACGATTCGACCGTCTGCCAGGAACAGGACCCGGTCCGCGTAGGACGCCGCGTTGGGGTCGTGGGTGACCATCACGATGGTCTGACCGAGTTCGTTGACGCTGCGCCGCAGGAAGGCCAGCACCTCGGCGCCGGAGCGCGAGTCCAGGTTGCCGGTCGGCTCGTCACCGAAGATGATCTCGGGCCGGCTGGCCAGCGCCCGGGCGCAGGCGACACGCTGCTGCTGACCGCCGGACAGCTCGGTCGGCCGGTGCTTGAGCCGGTCGCGCAGGCCGACGGTCTCGATCACGTTGTCCAGCCAGGCCCGGTCGGGCTTGCGGCCGGCGATGTCCATCGGCAGCGTGATGTTCTCCAGCGCGGTCAGCGTCGGAAGCAGGTTGAACGCCTGGAAGATGAAGCCGATGTTGTCGCGGCGGAGCTTGGTGAGCGCCTTGTCCTTCAGGCTCGTGATCTCCGTGTCGCCGATCCAGCTCTTGCCGCTGGTCGCGGTGTCGAGGCCGGCGAGGCAGTGCATCAGGGTCGACTTGCCGGAGCCCGAGGGGCCCATGATCGCGGTGAACTGGCCGCGACCGATCTGGACGTCCACGCTGTCGAGAGCGACGACTCGGGTCTCGCCTTCGCCGTACGCCTTGGTGAGCTGCTGCGCGCGGGCGGCGATGGTGCCCCTGGAGTCCGCGTCGGTCATGGCAGCCGTGGCCGTGGTCACGAGTCTGTCCCCCATGTTGAGGTGAAGGGTGGCGCGCTCCGCTCTTGCAGTGCACTCGATCACCGTAGGGGGGAGGGCGGCGCGGCGAATCCTCTCCAAGGACAGACCTGCCGGTCCTACGCAGGGAGGACCCGGGGTCCGCCAAGCGACCCTTGCCCCTAGGGGAGCCCCGTACCGGTGGGGTAGTCACCGTACGTGTGTACGCGCGTGATCACGTTGCGTCGATTCTCGTGGCGTCGGCTATCCGCATACGGTATGGAGTTCCCCAAATGTCCCATTCATCGCGACGCGCGCCCGCAGACGGGGCGCGTCAACCTTTCGGGGGACCCGTGGGTAGGCCGTGGCGCGTGGCGATGCTCGCGCCCACGGCGGCCACCGCGCGGCGCAGACTCGGCGGCGACACCGCCTCCATCTCGGCTCCCAGCATGATCAGTTGACCGGTCGCGACCTCCTCGGACTCGGCCCACAGGCGCAGCTCGCGCCACCCCTGCGGGTCGGGCGGCCCGGCCGTGGCGAACGCGTCCGCGGCGACGGCCGGGCCGAACACCCGGGACAGCTGCGCGGAGCCGAACGGCGACACCCGGATCACGCAGGCGAACCGCATCAGCGAGCGGGCGAAGTCGTCGTTGTGGTGCGTCCACCACGTGCTCAGATCGAAGTCGTCGGGCCGCTCGAAGCGTTCCGGCCGGGTGCTCGCGGCCACCACGCGCGAGACCCGATAGCTGCGGATGTCGACGCGGTGCCGGGCGACCAGATACCAGACACCGGCCTTGAGCACGAGGCCGAGCGGGTCGAGCCGGCGGGCCACCGCGCGGTCGCGGCGGGCGTAGCGCAGGTCGATCCGTCGGCCGGTCCACACCGCGCCCGCGATCTCGGTCAGGTGCGGGACGTCCTCGTCCCGGGCGAACCACCCCGGCGCGTCCAGGTGGAACCGCTGCCGCACCCGGCCCGCCCGGGTGCGCAGGTCGGCGGGCAGGGTGGCCATCACCTTGGTCTGGGCCGCCACCAGGACCGTGTCCAGGCCCAGCGCGTCGGCGGCGTGCGGCGCGCCGGACAGGAACAGCGCGGCGGCCTCGTCGCCGGTGAGCCCGTCCAGCCGGGTCCGCCAGCCCTCGACCAGCCGGATTCCGCCGTGCGGACCGGTCTCGGTCCACAGCGGCACGCCGGACGACTGCAGCGCGGCGACGTCGCGGTAGACGGTGCGTACCGACACCTCCAGCTCGGCCGCCAGCTCGGCGGCGGTCGCCCCGCCGGGTCGGTTCTGCAGGTGCAGCAGCAGCGCCACCAGTCGACCGGATCGCATGACCCGGAAACTACCCGGAATCCCTGCCAACGGTTGTCAGGGATGGGGCGGCACGATGGGTGTCATGACGAGTTGGGCGGAGTTCGAGAAGGCCGAACCGGAGTTCGCGGCGACGGTGCGCGAGCGGTTCGGGATGTACAAACACCACGTGCTGGGCACGCTGCGTCGGGACGGCTCGCCGCGGCTGACCGGTCTGGAGGCCGACTTCCGGTTCGAGCAGATGTGGCTCGGCATGATGCCCGGCTCGCTCAAGGCGCGCGATCTGCTGCGCGACCCGAGGTTCGCGCTGTTCGCCAACCCGGGGGAGGGGGCCGAGATGACGCACGGCGACGTCCGGGTGAGCGGGCGCGCGATCGAGGAGACCGGTGACGAGTTGAAGGGGCGATACGTCGGGGAGACCAACGCGCCCACCCCGTTCCACCTGTTCCGGGTCGAACTCGACGAGGTGAGCGCGGTCGGGCTCGACGGGCAGGAGATCGTGGTCCGGACCTGGCGGCCGGGCGCGCCGGTGCGCGTGCTCCGGCGGGGCAACGATGAGGACTCGGCGCGCGCGGAGGGGTGAGCGGTGGGCCCCGGCCGCGCGCGCCGGCCGGGGCTACTCCACCGGCTCGACCTCCGGGGCCTCGGCGTCGGCCTCCGAGGCGGGGACGGCGAAGCCCTCGCCGCGGCGCAGGGTCAGCTCCCGGGTGATCCCGATCCCGTCCAGGAACGGGCGGTCGTGGCTGACCACGACCAGTGCGCCGCGGTAGGCGCCCAGGGCCTGTTCGAGTTGGCGCACCGACGCCAGGTCCAGGTTGTTCGTCGGCTCGTCGAGGATCAGCAGGTGCGGGGGCGGGTCGGCGGACAGCAGGGCGGCCAGGACGGCCCGGAACCGTTCGCCGCCGGACAGCGTGCCCACCCGCTGCTCGGGGCGGTTGCCCCGAAAGAGGAAGCGGGCCAGCCGGCCGCGCAGTTCCGCGTCGGTCGCCTCGGGCGCGAAGCGGCGTACATTGGCCAGGACGGTGGCGTCGTCGTCGAGGATGTCCAGCCGCTGGGGCAGGTGGCGCACCCCCTCGACGTTGATCCGGACCGTGCCCCGGGCCGGTTGCTCCGCGCCGGTGAGCAGGCGGAGCAGGGTGGTCTTGCCCGAACCGTTGTCGCCGACCAGGGCGATGCGTTCCGGGCCGCGCACGATCAGGTCCACGCCGTGCGGGCCGTAGAGCGCGTCAGCGGTGTTCAGGCCCTCGGCGGTGAGCACCGTGCGGCCGGCCGGCACCTCGGTCTCGGGCAGTTCGATCCGGATCTCCTTGTCCTCGCGGACCGCGTCCCTGGCCTCGGACAACCGGCTCCTGGCGTCGTCGAGGCGGCCCTCGTGGGTGCCCCTGAGCTTGCCGGCGGAGACCTCCGCGCCGCGTTTGAGGTTGCCGGCCACGATCTTGGGGATGCCGCCCTCCAGTTGGGCCTTGCGGCCGGTGCGCTGTCGGCGGGCCAGCCGGATCTGGGCCTCGGCCAACTCGCGCTTTTGCTTGCGCACGTCGGTCTGGGCGACCCGGACCAGCCGCTCGGCGGTCTCCCGCTCCTGCTCCAGGATGTCCAGGTAGGAGCTGAGGTTGCCGCTGTGGGTACGGGCCCGGTCCGGCAACACCTCGACGATCCGGTCGACCAGGTCGAGCAGCACCCGGTCGTGGCTGACCACGACGAGCACCCCCGGGTACCGGCTCACCGCGTCGTACAGCCGCTCGCGCGCGGACGCGTCGAGGTTGTTGGTCGGCTCGTCCAGGAGCAGGATCTCCGGTCGGCGCAGCAGCAGCGCGGCCAGCCCGAGCAGCACCGACTCGCCGCCGGACAGGGTGCCGACGGTGCGGTCGAGGTCGACGTGCGGCAGGCCGAGCCGGTCGAGTTGGGCCCGCGCGCGTTCCTCGACGTCCCAGTCGTCGCCGATGGTGTCGAAGTGCCGGACGTCGGCGTCGCCGGCCTCGATCGCGTGCAGCGCGGCCCGCGTGTCGGCGATGCCGAGCACGTCGTCGACGCGCCGGTCGGCGTCCAGCGGAAGGTGCTGCGGCAGGTAGCCGAGGTCGCCGGCGAGGGCGATCGATCCGGCGGTGGGGCGCAGTTCGCCCGCGATCAGCTTGAGCAGGGTGGATTTGCCCGCGCCGTTGACGCCGACCAGGCCGGTGCGCCCGCCGCCGATGGACAGATCCAGGTCGGTACACACGGGGGTGCCGTCGGGCCAGGTGAAGGACAGGGCGGAGCAGACGATCGCGGGTGCGGTCGGAATGGACATGCGGATTCTCCCGGGACGCGGTGATGTACGGATCGCGTGGGACACCGCGCGGCGGGATCGGGAAGCACCGGGAACGAGATGGTCGACAACGAGAGAGTCGACGAAGAAGTCGTCCGGGACGGCCACACCGAGGTCGAGAACGCGACCGCGAGCACGACGGGCTCAAGCGGCGCGATGTCCTGACCTCAGATGCGCAACGGACCATCCAGACGGACGACAATGTGACCCGGCAAGGCTACCTCGGGCACGTCGCGGACCTCAAACGATTTCGTCGGCTTTTCGGTCGCGCCGTTCCCGCAGGTCGAACCGGTAGGCGACGGCGGCGGTGCCGATCAGCAGGGCGAGCGGCGCGGCGAACGCGATCAGTACGTGCACGCGCAGGACGAGTATCGCGCCGGTGAACGCGCCCAGTGCCATCGCGATCGCGGAGAGCAGCCGGCGGCCGGCCCGGGACCCGGTGCCGCCGAGCCGGCGGATGTCGGCGGCCAGGCCGGTCAGCGTCTGGGACAACACGGTGGTGGTCAGGTCCGGGACGGCCAGCCGGCGGGCCACCGCGTTCTGCAGGCCCATGGCCAGGCCGAGCAGCAGGATCAGGGTGTAGCGCTCGCCGGTGCCCAGGCCGTGCACCGCGGCGGCGACGATCAGGGCCGCGGCGAGCAGGGCGGCCTGTACCGAGGCGCCCACCCACAGCAGGCGCACGCGGCGCGCGCCGAAGACCACGCCGAGTCGGCCGCCGCCGGCCGCGCCGACCAGGAACGCGCCGAGCGCGGCGAGCGAGGCGGCCACCGACAGGCCGGGGGCGCCGGCCAGGGCGAAGCCGGTGAAGACCACGTTGCCGGTCATGTTCGCGACGAACACCCGGCCCAGTTCGAGATAGCTGAGCGCGTCCACCAGGCCGGTGACCACGGTGAGCACGATCAGCAGCGGCGGCAGCGGGGCGTGCGGGTCGTCGTGCGGCGGCAGCAGTGTGTGTTTGGCGTCCCGAAGCGTCTCGCGCATCGATGTCCCCTCCGGGATGGGCCGGTTCTCGGTTCGGGCCCGACGACCGGGCCCCGTGCCGAGGCGAACCACCGGCTCGGGGCTATCCATTGCCACTCCGGGACCCGTGACACCTTCGACGGCCGTGCGGCCGCTCACACTGCGGCCGAGTGGCGGTACCCGTTCATCCCATGTGGTGGTGCCGGCCGGCCGCCCGGCGGGGCGGGTCGACGCACCGGTCGGCGGCCGATCTAGCCTGCTGTCGATTTCCCTATATTTCCAATCATTTGGGGCATTCGTGCGATCATCCCGCACCATGGCCGTCCTCGTCCTTGTCGTCGCGGTGGTCGCCGCCATCGGCTTCGTCGTCTTCGCCCGCGACCACGGGAGTGATCCCGAACAGAAGGCCGCCGCACCCGCCAAACCTCCCCAGGGGCAGGCCGCCCAGGCCCCGCCGACCCTGATCGGCGACGGCTCGACCTCGAACACCGGCGAGCAGCCCAACCGGCCCAGGCCGGAGAAGCTGGCCCCCGGCGCGACCCCGCCGCAGTTCGTGGTCTTCTCCTGGGACGGCGCCGGCGAGGACGACAAGAAGTTGTTCTCCCGCTTCCGCCAGGTGGCCAAGGAGAGCAACGCCAGGATGACGCTGTTCCTGTCCGGGGTGTACGTGCTGCCCGAGGCCAGAAAGGCCAGGTATCAACCGCCGCACAAGCCGATCGGCGCCTCCGACATCGGCTACCTCGACGACGCCCACCTGCGGATGACGCTGGAGCAACTCGGCGCCGCGTGGCAGGAGGGCCACGAGATCGGCACCCACTTCAACGGACACTTCTGCGGTCCCACCGGCGGCGGTTCGTGGTCGGCCGAGGACTGGCGCGCCGAGACGGAGCAGTCGCGCGCGTTCGTGAAGAACTGGAAGACCAACACCGGCTGGACCGACCTGCCGGCGCTGCCGTTCGACTACGACAAGGAACTCATCGGCGGCCGGGCGCCGTGCCTGGAGGGACAGAAGGCGTTGCTCGCGGCGGCGCCCTCGCTCGGCTTCCGCTACGACGCCAGTTCGCCCGGCGGGCGGCAGGTGTGGCCGGCCAAGGTGAACGGGGTGTGGGACCTGCCGCTCCAGCAGATCCCGCTGCCGGGGCGGGGGTTCGAGGTCCTGTCGATGGACTACAACGTGATGTTCAACCAGTCGCGCACGGTCAAGGGCGACCCGGCGAAGTTCGGCGAGTGGGAGGACCAGGCGTACGCGAGCTACATGGCGGGCTTCGACCGCGCGTACACCGGCAACCGGGCGCCGCTGCTGATCGGCAACCACTTCGAGGGGTGGAACGGCGGCATCTACATGAAGGCCGTCGAACGCGCGATGCGCACGGCCTGTACCCGCCCGGAGACCAGGTGCGTGAGCTTCCACGACCTGGTGGACTGGCTCGACGCGCAGGATCCGGCGGTGCTGGCGAAGTTGCGCACCTTCGACGTCGGCGCCAAGCCGGACTGGGCGGCGCTCGGGGCGCCCCCGGTGCCCGCGGCCCCCGCCGCGCCGGGTGCGCCCGGCGCGCGACAGGCCGCGGTGGTGCGCGACCGCTACTGACGACCGACCGACCGACTGAACGACCGACCGTTGGCCGGGCCTGGGCGCCGTCCCGCCCGGTCGGCGTCAGCCGTGGGGGTGGCGCCGGTCCTCGCGCAGCAGCTCCGGCAGCGTCACCGCGCCGGAGCCGTAGCGGGCGGCCTGGTCGTCGGGGTTGGAGATCCGGCAGCGCTTCATCGACAGGCACCCGCAGCCGATGCACTGCTCCAGGCCGTCGCGCAGCCGTACCAGGGCCTCGATCTCCTCCTCCAGACGACCGCGCCAGGCCCGGCTGATCCTGGCCCAGTCGGCGGGGGTGGGGGTGCGGCCCTCCGGGAGGTTGCTCAGCGCCGACCGGATCTCCTCCAGCGACAGGCCGATGTTCTGCGCCGCCCGAATGAACGCCAGCCGGCGCAGGATGTGCCGCTCGTACCGGCGTTGCCCGCCCGTCGTGCGGCTCGCGGTGATCAGGCCCTCGGCCTCGTAGTAGCGCAGCGCGGATGCCGCGAATCCGCTGCGCGCGGTCATCTGCCCGACCGTCAACAGGTCCGTTCCGGTGAGCACACCGTCTCCCAGGTCTCGTCCGAAGTTTCCGTGCGACGCGCCTCCCGGTCGCTTGACCTGAAGTGCACTTGAACTTGCAGTGTAGAGGGGCAGCCCATCACCGGGTGGGGTGTGGAATTCCCCTGGAGAACACCATGCCTGTCGCACTCGTCACCGGCGCTTCGCGCGGCCTCGGCCTGGCCCTGGCCCGCGCGCTCGCCATCCGCTCCTGGACGCTGGTCCTGGACGCCCGCGGGCCCGCCGACCTGGACCGGGCCGCCCGCGAACTGCGCGCCCTGGGCGACGCCGACGTGATCGCCGTCGCCGGCGACGTGACCGATCCCGCGCACCGTCGCGAACTGCGCGACCTGGTCCGCGAGTCCGGTCGACTCGACCTGCTCGTCAACAACGCGAGCGCGCTCGGGCCCAGCCCGCTGCCGCCGCTCGCCGCCCACCCCCCGGCCGACCTGGTCCGGGTGTACGAGGTGAACGTGTTCGCGCCACTGGCGCTGACCCGACTCGCTCTGCCCTTCCTGCTCGACGGCGACCGCGGCGCCGTGGTGAACATCAGCTCGGACGCCGCCGTCAACGCCTACCCCGGCTGGGGCGGCTACGGCTCGGCCAAGGCCGCGCTCGACCATGTCGGCGCGACGCTGGCCGCCGAGAACCCGGACCTGGACGTATATGCGTTCGACCCCGGGGACATGAACACCGACCTGCATCAACAGGCGTTCCCCGGCGAGGACCTCTCGGATCGCCCGAACCCCGAGACCGTGGCGCCGGCCCTGCTGCGCTTGCTCGACGAGCGTCCCGCGAGCGGGCGGTACACGGTCGCCGAATTCGCCCCGGCGGTGGCCTCGTGACCACCGCGACGATGCATGAGGCCACCGAGCCCGCCGAGGCGCGGGGGCTCGCGCGGGACGGGGTCCGGCTGCTCGTGCACACGGGGGAGCACGTCGAGCACACCGTCTTCCGCGACCTCGGACGGCACCTGGGACCCGGCGACCTGCTCGTGGTGAACACCTCCGCGACGCTGCCCGCCGCGGTGGACGGCTACCGCGCCGACGGCTCGCCGGTCACCGTGCACTTCGCCACCCGGCTCGACGAGGAGACCTGGATCGTCGAACTGCGGCACACCGACGGCACACCCGGGCCGGTGGCGGGGGTGCGCCGCTTCGAGGCGGTGCGCTTCCCCGGCACCCGGTGCGGCATGGCGCTGCTCCTGGACCCGTATCCGCACGAGCACACCCCCCAGCGGTTGTGGAAGGCCCGGATCACCGTGCCGCACGCCCGGGTGGAGACCTTCCTGGCCGACCGCGGCCGGCCGATCAGCTACGCCCACGTGCGCGAGCGCTGGCCGCTGACGGCGTATCAGACGATCTTCGCCCGGGACGAGGGCAGCGCCGAGATGCCCAGCGCCGGGCGGCCGTTCACCCACGAGCTGGTGGTCGACCTGATCACCCGCGGGATCACCGTCGCGCCGATCGTGCTGCACACCGGGGTGTCCTCCCAGGAGGTCGGCGAGCCGCCGCTGCGCGAGTGGTTCGCCGTGCCGGAGAGCACCGCGAACCTGGTACGTCGGGCCCGCCGGGTGATCGCGGTGGGCACCACGGTGACCCGGGCCCTGGAGTCGGCGGTGGGCCCCGACGGCGAGATCGCCGCCGCGAGCGGCTGGACCGACCTGATGCTCGGCCCGGACCGGCCGGCCCGGGTGGTCGACGGCGTGATCAGCGGCCTGCACGCGCCCGAGGCCACCCACCTGCTGCTCCTGGAGGCGGTGGTGGGCCGGATGGTGGTGCGCAGGGCCTACGACGCGGCGATGGCCGAGGACTACCTGTGGCACGAGTTCGGGGACAGCTCGCTGCTGCTGCCCTGAGCCGCGGCGGCCCGGAGTCCCCTCCGGGCCGCCGGCTCACCGCACCAGCTCGGACACGGGCCCGTGCGAGGAGCCCGCGTTCCCCGGTGGGGCGGGGCGCCGGGAGCGTACCCACCACAACACGATCACGCTCGCCGCCGCCGCGACCGCGCACCACGTAGACGCGAACGCGTGGAACCACAGACGCATCGTGACCGCCGCGCCGACGGCGCAGACCAGGCCCAGGAACCGCAACAGCCGGTCCCGGGCCAACAACAACGAGCCCAGGGTGGCGACCAGATAGCCGGCGATCACCCACGGGGCGGCGGGAATGCCCACCGAATAGCGCACGGTGTTCCCGCAGATCTCGGCGTTCACCGGCCGCGAGACGAGCGCGTGCCCGAGGGCGCCCGCGACCACCAGGCCGAGCACGATGAAGAACGTGGCCCGCACCCGCTCCCGACCTCGGGCGAGCGGCCACTGGGCGGCCAGCACCGCGAACGGGACGAAGGCGGGCAACAGCGGGAAGGCGATCACCGCCCAGGCCTCGCGCGCGATCTCGGCGGTACCCGCCGACACGTCACCCGTCTCGCCCTGCCACACCACCGCCTCGACGAGCTGATGGGCGCCCAGGATGACCGGCAACAGCGCCATCGGCAGATCGTTGATCCGTCGCACGGAGGCGACGCTCGCTATGCCGACCGCCGTGATGGCACTGCCCATCACGAGGTCCGCACCGGCGCTCCAACACACGGCTGCCTCGATTCACGGGGAGGGGTGGGGGTGGTCCCGTGGCAGGCGTACCCACATGGTTGGTGTGTTCAACAGTTCATACGCTCATTCGGCCCCGGGAATCGACGTGGGATGGGTCACGCCCGGGTGTAGGGCACACGTACCGCCGACCGTCCGGCATGGTTGGCGCGGACACGGTCGACGCCGGCGACGCGGGTGCGATGGGGCCTGGCGTGGCCGGACCCGGTGTCGGGTCCGGCCACACCGCGCGTCAGTTGCCGGCCGTCCACTGCTCCCAGGTCAGGTTCCACGCGCCGTAGCCGTTGTCGGCCGCCACCGGCTTCTCCTCGTTGCCCTTGACCTGCACGATGTCCCCGCGGATCGAACGCTCGTACATCCACTTGGCGTTCTCCAGCGTCATCGAGACGCAGCCGTGGCTGGTGTTGGCGTTGCCGAACGGGTTGACCGTGGTCCACGTGTTGGCGTGCAGGAACGTGCCCGACTCGGTGATCCGCATCGCGTACGGCACGGCCTTTTGGTCGTACTCGTTGCCCAGGCCGACGGTCTGCGAGTTCATGTCGAGCGTGGGGTAGCGCTCCTCCATCACCATGATCCCGTTCCACGTCGTGTACTTGGGGTCCTCGCCCGCGGTGATCGGGATCGTCTTGACCACCTGGTCGTTCTCGGAGACGGTCATCGTGTGCGCGTTGGCGTCCACCACGGCGATGCGCTTGGTGTCCGCGATCTTGAAGCCGAAGCTCTTGAACTGCTTGGACATCACCCCGCCGCCGAGGTCCACGCCGCGCAGGTTCAGGTCCACCTTCACCTGGGTGCCGGTCGGCCAGTACTCCTTCGGCCGCCAGTCCACCCGCGAGTTGCCGAACCAGTGCCAGGCGCCCTCGACGGCGGGCGTGGCGGTGACCTTGATCGCCTCCTGTACCGCCTTGCGGTTCTTCACCGGCTGGTCGAAGGTGATCGACACCGGCTGGCCCACGCCGACCGTGGCGTCCGCGTCCGGCATGAAGGTGGCGGTGGCCGCCTGCGTCGGATTGAGCACGGTGAACGCCGCGTTGGCGGTGGTCGGCTTGTTCTCCGCGTTGACGGCGGTGGCGGTGACCGTGTACTTGCCGCCGTACATGAACGGCACCTTCGGCTTCCAGGAGTCGCCGTTCAGCGCGCCGTCGACCGCCTCACCGCTCGCGTTGGTCACCTTGACCTCGGACACCTTGCCGCCGCCGACCGCGATCTTCACCGGGGCGCCCGGGTCGACGCCGGTGGCCTTGTCCACGGGGGTCAGGGTGACCACGGCGGGCTCGGCCGGGCCGGCGCGGTTCTCACCGGCCACCTTCGCCGGGTCCGCCGACTTCTTCGCGTCGTCCTTGCTACAGGCTCCGGTCAACAACAGGGTCGCCGCGACGAACGCCGCGACCCCGACACGCTGGGTGATACCGGTCATGAAAAGGGCCCCCCGGGCTAAGCCGTCCGATCAGGTGGATTCACCTGAGGGACGCTGCCGGCCGCGTGGCCGTTGCACGAGGGGCCCTGTGATCGAGGTCTCACTGGTCGCCGGGTGCGTCGCGCCCGGGGACTACTCCTTGGTTGCGCTGCCGGCCAACCACTGGGACCAGGTCAGGTTCCACGCGCCGTAGCCGTTGTCGGCCGCGACCGCGCGCTCCTTGGAGTTGACCACCTTGACCACGTCGCCGCGATCGGCGTGGTCGTAGAACCACTTGGCGTCCTCGGGCGTCATGCTCACGCAGCCGTGGCTGGTGTTGGCCCGGCCGAACGGCGGATTGGCCTTGTCGTACCAGTAGTTGCCGTGCACGAACGTACCCGACGTGGTGATCCGGACCGCCCACGGGACGTCCGCGATGTCGTACTCCTTGCCCAGGCCCACGGTCGCCGAGTTCATCCGGGTCTTCTCGTACTTCTCCATCACCACCATCACGCCGCCCCAGGTGTCGTACTTGGGCGACTCGCCGGTGGTGACCTTGGTGGTCTTGACCACCTTGCCGTTCTCGGTGGTGGTCATCGTCTTGCTCGCCACATCGACCGTGGAGATCCGCGCGACGTTGCTGATCGCGAAGTTGAAGCTCTTGTACTGCTTGGAGCCCGCTCCGCCGCCGAGGTCGGCGCCGCGCAGGTTCAGGTCGACCTTCACCTTGGTGCCGGCCTTCCAATAGTCCTTGGGCCGCCACTCCACCCGGGTGTTGCCGAACCAGTGCCACGCGCCGGACACCGCGGGCGTCGCGGTGACCTTCATCGCCTTCTCCGCCTCGGCCTTGTTGGTGATCGGCCGGTCGAAGCGCACCGAGACGGGCTGACCGACGCCGACGGTCCCACCGTCGGGGAAGATCGAGGCGGTCACCTCCTTGCCCAGCGTCTGGGTGGTGAACCTGGTGGAGATCGTGGTCGGCTGGTTGTCCGTGTTGGTGGCGGTGGTGCTCACCGTGTACTGGCCGCCGGGGGTGAACGGGACCTTCGGCTTCCAGGACTTGCCGTCGGGCGACAGGGTGCCGTCGACCTGTTCGCCCCTCGCGTTGGTCACCTTGACCGCGGAGACCTTGCCGCCCTCGATCGCGAAGGTCAGCGGATCGGCGAGGTCGACGCCGGTGGCGCCGTCCTCGGGCGTCATGGTCACCTGCGGCGCGGCCCCCTTGGCCGGCTCGGGGGGTTTGCCGGACTCGGTGCCCGGGGTGCCGCCGGCCGAGCCGGGCGCGACCGTGGATTCGCTGCCCGCGTTGCTCGTCTTGTCGCCCTTGTCGTCGCCGCCCAGCAGCCCGCAGGCCCCCGTGAACAGGATCGCGCCGGCGATCAGAACGGCCGGAACGGTGCGCCGTCGCATCGCTTTACCTGCCACGTTTCGGGATTCCCTTCACAACGGGTCGAAAAGACGGAGGCCGCGCGATGCGAGTCTCCGCATCATTGACTTCCGGAGGGGGTCTCAGGTTGCTCTCCAAGGGATGTGATGTACGTCTCGTTTCGATGGGCGGGTCGTCGATGGGTCCTCGGCTCGACGGTCCGCGCGGCCCGGTGGCGGTCCGGCGCCGGTGACGGTGGTGCGTCGGTTGTGCGGTGGATCGCGGGCCGACGCGTCGGCGGATCGCGCGGCGTCGGGATGCTCGTGGCGACCGTGCGTGCGACGCGGCCGACATGGAGGCCGCGCTTCGCGTACTTGCGTGGGCGCGGTCGGGGAGGGTATAGGCGTCGCGCCGCGATCGGCTCCGCCGTGTTTCCCCTATATACGGGTGACGCTCGAGGTCGGCCACGCGTGCTCGCGGGTCGTGCGGGGGCCGGTTGCGCGGCCCATTTTCGGGGCTTCGTACGTGAGACTGATCACCGCCGCGGGGGCCTCGCGCGGTGTCGCGGGGCGCCGGGCGCGGGTGGGCGGGGGCCGGTGGGCGCGGGCGCCAAATCCGGTCGGACGTGGCCGGATTCGCTCTCGGCAGGGGTTTGCGCCGGCTCGATCGGCCGCCGGGGAGATGGGTAACTCACGGACATATCAGCCCAGTTGGCGACACGTCAGGCTACGCATGCGTCCGGAAGGTCGGTGTTGGGCACGTCCGGATCCGGCCCGGTAGGCTCACGCCCGACCAGCCCCCGGCAACGAGGATCCGCTTGATGTCAGCAGTAGACATGCCCCCTCGCGTCCGGTCCGAACGACCCCCGATGGGGCGGCCACTGCTCGCCTTCGCGGTCGTGTCGATCTGTACCGCAGGCGCGGTCGTGTGGGCGGTGTCGGCCGTCGGCTCGAAGCATCGCACCACCGTCGCGGTGGGCGGCGTGGCGGTCGCGTTGGCGTTGGCCATCGCGGTCGCGGCCACCGTCTACGCGATCGGCACCGCGGACCTGTTGCGCGCCAGGGTCGCCACGTTGGAGGGTGACGCGGCCCGCTGGAACGACGCCAACCGGGACCGGATGTCCGCGTTCCAGGCCGAGGCGGCCCGGGTCGCCGACCAGACGTTGCCCGCGCTGGTGGCGCTGCTGCGCGACGGCGCGTCGGTGGAGACCGCCCTGGCCGGTGTACCCACGCCGCAACACGAGGCGCTGGAGCGGATGTTGACCACCGTGGCCCGTGAGGTGGGCCAGGGCGAACGGATGCGTGCCGCCGCGATGTCGGCGTGCGCGAACGCCGCCGGCCGAGTGCAGGCGTTGTCCACCAGCATGCTCGCCGACCTGCGCGAGATGGAGGGCCGGCACGGCGAGGAGGTCTTCGGCGACCTGCTCCGGCTCGACCACAGCACCGCCCAGGCGGGCCGGCTCGCGGACAGCATCGCGGTGCTCACCGGCGCGCGTTCGGGGCGGCGCTGGACCAAGCCGATCGTGATGGAGAGCATCCTGCGCGGCGCGGTCGGCCGGATCAGCGCCTATCAGCGGGTGCGGGTGCACTCCACCAGCGAGGCGGCGGTGGCCGGCTACGCGGCCGAGGGCGTGATGCACGCGCTGGCCGAACTGATGGACAACGCGACCAAGTTCTCGCCGCCGTCCGAGCAGGTGCACGTCTACGTCGAGGACGTGCCGGCGGGCGTCGTGGTCACGGTGGAGGACGGTGGCCTGGTGATGGGCGAGTTCGCCCTGCGGCGCGCCGAACAGGCGGTCTCGGCCGACGCGTTGGACCTGACCACGCTGTCCGGGACGCGGTTGGGGCTGGCCGTGGTGGGTTGTCTGGCCCGCAAGCACGGGCTGACCGTGTCCTTCCGGCCGTCCTCGCGTGGCGGTACGGGCGTCGTGGTGATGATTCCGCGGCAGTTGGTCGGCGAGATCCGGCCCGAGCCGCGCAAGCGGGCCGCGCACGAGGTGCGTTCGGGGCGGGCGCATCCCGTGGAGGCGGCGCCCGTGACCCGGGCGATCGCGCAGGCGCCCGTGACTCCCGTGGCTCCCGCGGCGCCCTCGGTGGCCGAGCCGGCGCCCGCACCCACGCTCTCCGGGTTGGCCAAGCGCCGCCCCGGACAGACCCTGGCCGCCGCGGCCAAGGCGGCCGAGCGGGCCGAGTCGCGCTCGGACGCCGGTACCGAGAGCAAACCGCGCCCCGCGCCCGGGGCCCGCTTCGGCGCGTTCCGCCAGGCGGTACAGGGCGAACGACCGGGTCGGGACGTGACGGCGTCCCCCGACGACAAGTCCTGATCGCCCCTTCGCCGGGTGGTACGCAACGAGAGAACGGAGGCGGGGGCGGGCATCCGAACGATGTCCACCCCGGAAGCCCTATGAGCGCAACAGCACACGGCACCGAAGCGCAGCGGACCGATTCGCAACGGCGGTCCGAGCGTGACCTCGACTGGCTCCTGGAGAACCTGATCGAGCGCACCCCGGGCACGCGGCACTCGCTCGTGTTGTCCAAGGACGGCCTGAAGTTGTGCCGTACCGGCGGGCTGACGATCGACCAGGCCGACCAGCTCGCCGCCATCGCGTCCGGCATCCAGAGCCTGTCGCACGGCGCGTCGATCGAGTTCGGCGACGGCAGCGGCGGTGTGCGCCAGTCGATGACCGAGTTCCACGGCGGGATCCTGTTCATCGTCGAGGCCGGCGAGGGCGCCCACCTCGCGGTGATCGCGGACGACGACGCGGACGCCGGGGTGGTGGGACACAACATGAACGAATTGGTCGAGCAGATCGGCGAGTATCTGAGCACACCGGCTCGGAACTTCGACGAAGGCGGCCGATCGGCATGATCCGGCGGCCAGTCGACAGCGGCGATCCGGACCGGCTGTACACGGTCACCAACGGTCGAACGCGCGCCGACGAGGACGCGTTCGACCTGGTCACCCTGATCGTCAGTGAGTGCGAACCCACGCCGGGCATGCAGTCCGAGCACGTGCGGATCCTGCGGATGTGCGATCGACCGACCGCTGTGGTGGAGATCGCCGCCGAACTGGGCCTGCCCGTGGGCGTGGTGAAGATCCTGCTCTGCGACCTGCTCGACACGGGGCGAATCACCGCGCGGCACCCGCGCCTGTCCCCGCGCCGGGCGCAACTACCCGATACCGAGATCCTGAAGCAGGTGCTCGTTGGACTCCACAACCTCTGAGCTCGCCACGTCCGAGCCGGCCGTGCGTACCCCCCTGGCGAGCACCGCGAGCGACGGGCTCAAGATCGCCATCGTGGGCGGCTTCGGCGTCGGCAAGACGACGATGGTGCGCTCGGTGAGCGAGATACGTCCGCTCAACACCGAGGAGACGATGACCCGGGCGGGTGTGGGCATCGACGAGGCGCGTGCCGCGGACGGCAAGACCACCACCACGGTCGCCTTCGACTTCGGTCGGATCTCGCTCAACGACGAGATGGTGCTGTACCTGTTCGGCGCTCCCGGGCAGGAGCGCTTCTGGTTCCTGTGGGACCGGCTGTTCTCGGGCACGCTCGGCGCGGTCGTGCTGGTCGACCCCAGGCGGCTCGAGGACTCGTGGTACGCGATCGACCGGCTGGAGCACCACGGCATGCCGTTCGTCCTGGCCCGCAACAACTTCGGGCCGCCCGAGCACACGCTGGAGGAGGTGCGCGACGCGCTGTCCCTGCCCGCGGAGATCCCGATGGTCGACTGCGACGCGCGCAGCCGGGAGTCCAGCAAGGCCGTGCTGATCGCGCTGGTGAACCACCTCTACACGTTGTCCTTCGCCCGGGAGCACGCCCTGTGACCACGCCTTCGGACCTCAACGACCCGAACGCCCCCGCGCCGCCGCAGGGTTGCCCCGCGCACGCGGGCGGCGGGCCGGCCCTCGACCCCTCGCACGAGGGCGCCGCGCGGTTGTCCGGCCCGGGGTTGTGGCAGGACCCGCACGGGATGTATCGCAAACTGCGCCAGGAGCACGGCTCGGTCGCGCCGATCCTGCTCGACGGAGACATCCCCGCGTGGTTCGTGCTCGGCTACCGCGAGGTGCACCATGTCACGGCGAACGACCAGATGTTCGCCCGCGACTCGCGGCGCTGGCACGCGTGGGACCGGATCGCGCCGGACTGGCCGCTGATGCCGTTCGTCGGCTACCAGCCGTCGGTGATGTTCACCGAAGGGCCCGAGCACCGGCGCCGGGCCGGGGCGATCAGCGACGCGCTCTCGGCGGTGGACCAGTTCGAACTGCGCGCCCAGGCCGAGCGGATAGCGGACCGGCTGGTCGACGAGTTCGCCGGGGTGGGCGAGGCCGAGTTGATGGCGGACTACGCGCACCGGCTGCCCTCGCTGGTGGTGGCCCGGCTGTTCGGGCTGCCGGAGGAGGAGACCCCGGATCTGGTCCGGGACCTGGCCGGTTCGTTGGACGGCGGCGAGGGCGCGGTGGACGCGCACCTGCGGGTACGGGCCACGATGGCCCGGTTGTTGGAGCGCAAGCGCGAACGCCCCGGCGCCGACGTGCCGTCGCGGCTGCTGGTGCACCCGGCCGAGCTGGCCGAGGAGGAACTGATCCAGGACATGCTCGTGGTGATGGCCGCCGCCCAGCAGCCCACCGCGAACTGGATCGGCAACACGCTGCGGCTGATGCTGACCGACGACCGTTTCGCGCTGACCCTGTCCGGCGGCCGGCGCAGCGTCGGGCAGGCGCTGAACGAGGTGTTGTGGGAGGACACCCCGACGCAGAACTTCATCGGCCGCTGGGCGGTGCGCTCGACGGTGCTCGGCGGGCAGAAGATCAAGGCGGGCGATCTGCTGGTGCTTGGGCTGTCCGCGGCCAACACCGACCCGCAGGTGCGGCCCGACTCGCACGCCGGCGCGGCGGGGAACAGCGCGCACATGTCGTTCAGCCACGGCGAGCACCGCTGCCCGTACCCGGCGCCGGAGTTGGCCGAGGTGATCGCGCGGGCGGCGATCGAGGTGCTGCTCGACCGGCTGCCCGATGTCAACCTGTCCGTGCCCACCCGGGAGCTGGTCTGGCGCGACTCGGTGTGGATGCGCGGTCTGGAGAACCTTCCGGTCGAGTTCACCCCGGCGTACGTGGGGTGATCCCGGGTCGGCGCGGGGACGGGCGCGTGGCCCGTCCCCGGATGGGGCGTCCGATTTTCGGCGCGCGGGAGGGCGCGGTCAGGCCGTGGGGGTGAACGTGACCGGCAGCGCGACCGGGCCGCGGGTGAACACGCCCTTCTCGACGGGTGCGAAGCCCGGGGCGAAGGCCAGGTCGGGCATGGCGTCCAGGAGGTGGTTGGTGCCCACCTCGACCTCGGCCACCGCGAGCAGCGCGCCGACGCAGAAGTGTCGGCCGAGCGCGAAGGACAGGTGGTCGGCCGCCGCGGAGAACGCGGTCTTGGCGGTCAGGTCCTCGCGGAAGATGTCGAACCGGTCGGGGTGCGCGTAGCGCCGATCGTCCCGGTTCGCCGCGCCGATCAGGCAGGTGAGCGTGCTGCCCGCGGGCACCACACCGCCGGCGAGTTCGACGTCCTCGGCGGGTTGGCGCATGATCATGTGCACCGGCGGCGAGTAGCGCAGCGTCTCGGCGAACGCCCGTGGGATCAGCGAGCGGTCGGCGCGTACCGCGGCGAGTTGGTCGGGGTGTTCGAGCAGGTTCTTGAACAAACTCGCGATCGCCTTGTCCGTCGTCTCGCCGCCGGCGGCGAGCAGCAGGCTGCAGAAGGCCTTGATGTCCTCGTCGCTCATCCGGGTGCCGTCGATCTCGGCCAGGCACAGCGTGGACAGCAGGTCCTCGCCCGGGTTCGCGCGCCGCTCGGCGATCAGCGGCAACATGTACGCGGCGAACTCGTCCCGGGTGCGCAGCCCGGCGGCGGCCACACCGGGGTCCTGGCTCAGGTTGCCCAGGAACGCGATGACCGAGGTGTACCAGCCCTGGAACCGCTCGTGGTCGGCCTGGTCCAGGCCGAGCATGTCGGCGATCACGTTGACCGGGAAGCGCTGGGCGAACTCCGGTACCAGGTCCACCGATCCGCGCGCGCGGAAGGTATCCACCAGCTGCCGGGCGTTGCGCTCGATCACCGGCATGAACGTTTCCTGAAGGGTGTTTCCGCGAAACGCCGGTGCCACCAGCGCGCGCCGGACCGCGTGTTCGCGCCCGCTCATCTGCAGGATGGTCCGCCCGTGCACGGGCTCCAGCTGCCAGTCGTAGTTGTCGGTGGTGAACACCGGCTCTTTGAAGGCCCGTTCGAGGTCCGCGTAGCGCGAGATGACCCAACTCTGCATGCCCTCGTGCCACAGCAGCGGGTGTTCGTCCCGCATGCTCCGGTAGAGGGGATACGGATCGGCCGCGAACTCGGGCGAAAGTATGTCGGGCACGTCCAGAGCGGTCATCGAATCGAATCCCCTTGTCCCGCAACGCGATCGAAGATCATCAACCAACCGCCCCAGGCTATGGACCCAACCACCCCGGGGTCCACCCCGCCCGCGGGGCCGGCCTCAGTCTCCCGCGGTCAGTCGTTCCGCGAGTTCGCGGGCGTCGGCCGGCATTCCGGGGATGGGTGGGGCGTGCCGCGCCAGGGGCTGGTCCACCGCGAGGAGGTGGTTCGGGGCGCGTTGCGCGGGTGCACGCTCCAGGACCGTGGTGCCGGTCTCGGCCTCCAGGGCCGGTGCGTAGCCCGCACCGCGCAGCGCGGCCAGCGTCTCCTCGGGCGGCGCGGTCGAGATCAACACGGTCGGGGCGATGCGGCGCAGGCCCAGTTTGGCCAGGGCGCGGGCGCCGGCGACCTCGGCGATCAGCGCCGGGTCGTCACAGCGGATGCAGCAGGCCGAGCGGACCACCCTCAGCCGCCCGTGGGTTCGCGCGGCGTCCTTGATCGTGTACGCCAGTGGCTGGGGTAGGGGGAGCCCGTTCGCGGAGGCTGCGGAAAGGCGTTCGGCGACTTCGTCCGCGCTGTGGCCCGCGTCGTAGGCGCGCCGCAGGGACGCCGGGCCGATCCGCCAGACCACGGCGTGGCCCTCGGATTCGATGTCGCCGACGGCGGAGAGCAGTTCGGCGAGTTCGGGCGCCGGGGCGCCGGTCACGGTGGCGGTCAGGTCGGATTGGAACCGGGCGGTGGTGCTCGGCGCGGGCAGCGTCGTGCGCAACGTGTCGCGCAACGCCGCGACGGCGCGCGCGAGTACGGGGCGTCGGGTGACGTCGATGCCGAGACCGTCGAGTCCGGATGCCTCCGGATCGGCGTCGGCGCCGGGGACGGCGGGGAAGTGGTCGGCGGCGCGCGCGTCGAGGAACGCGCCGACCGCGCGGCCGATCCCGGTGAGCGCGCCGCCGGCCACCAGTCCGAGCAGTTCCGCCTCGGCCAGTGTCGCGGCAAGTCGTCCGTCGAACTGCGCGTGCTCCTCGGATGCTTCGGAGACATCGCCCAGGAGGGAGGTGCCGAGGGCGGGTTGGAACCACGCGGCACGCTCGAACAGTTCGGCCCTCGCCTCGGGCCCCTGCGCGAGAGAACGCCCTTCGGGGAGGGTCGCGAGGGCGCGCAACACGCCATGGCGCAGCGGCACCGCGAAACCGTCCTGCGGACTGACCAGGGCCACGGGCGTCTCGCCCGCGTCCTCGGGCCAACATGTGAACACCTCCGGCACCACCGCCCATGTGGCGATCAGCGGCAACAACTTGCCCGCGGGCGAGGCGACCACCCAGTCGTCGTAGCGCTCCGTGGGCAGCAGTCGCGCCGCCGGGGGTGGCGTCGAGGCCGCCCGTTTGCCCGGCCGTTTGCCCTGCTTGGGCTCCGGCGCGTCCACGTGCGGTGCGGCCAGGCCGGCGTTCACCGCCAAGTCCAGCCACAGGCGGGTGTGTTCCTCGCTTGCGCCGGCGGCCTTGGCCAGTCGACGGGTGTCGCGCACCGCGATGCCGCCGGCCTTGCGCACGGCGAGCGGGCGGGCGGCCAACTCCCGCAGGACCAGCTCGGCGCGCCAGGCGGCGGCAGCGGCCGCCCCGGCGCCGTGTTCGTCGGTGCCGCGCGGGAGCGGCGTGGTCCGGGTCAACGGCTCGGGAGTCAAGGCGATCGGCACGGCCGCGTCGTCGGTGCGCAGGGCACGCGCCACCTCGTACGGCATCTCGACCAGGTCCTGATCGACGGGGACGAGCATGCCCCGGGCGGCCAGCCAGTCGGTACCCGGATCGCCGGAACCACCCTCGCGGAACGTGTACTTGGCGCCGGCGCCGTAATACCGGCCGCCGATCGGCACGAAACAGTGCGTGCGCAACAGCGGCGGCCCCGGCACCAGGTGCTCCAACAGGTCCAAGGCGTCCCGCGGCGCGTCGGCGACCATGGCGCGTACCCGTTCGGGATCGGAGAGCACCGCCACGATCCCACGCTGCGCGTCCGCGCGGGTCCGCACGTCGCCGAGGCCGAGCCCCGAGGCGACGCGCCTGACCTCGGACGCGTTGAACGCGGTGGTCAACAGCCGTTCGGCGGGCGCCCCGAATCCGGCCAGGTCCGCCGCGAGCGTGTGCAACAGCGACGGCACCGCCAGCCGGCCGCTCGGCGCGGGAAACAGCAGCGCCCGCTCGCGCAACCCGTCCATGGTCTCGGCCACGTGCTCTCGCGGTATGCCGGCAGCCGCCAGTCGGTCCAGCAACTCGGGTTCGGACACGAGGCGGTCGTACGGCTCGACCGATGGGGGCACCGCCGCCGCCGACCACGCGGGCACGGGCGGGCGCTCGTCCGGTACCGGGCCGTACTCCTCCAACGCCCGCAACGCCACCGCCGCCAACAGCGCGATGTCGCCGGCGGTCACGCGCGACAGCCCCAGCATCACGGACTCGTCCGCCACCAGGAACCGCGCCAAGTCGCCGAAGCCGGCCACCCGCGTGTATCCGGCCGAGCGCGGCAACGCCCGCTCCTCCAACAGGGCCGTCAACCGCTCGACCGACAACCCCGCAAGCCACCGCTCCACCGAAGCAACACAATCCACGCAACGAGCGTAGGCCACACGAGGCCGGCCGCCGCCGGAACTCAACGTCGGTCCGACCGACGCCGCGCCCAAGCAGCCCCGGCCCAGGACGCGGCGGGCCTATCCCGGCTGTACCCCGCCGCCCGTGCGTAGGCGGTCGTCGACGTCGCGGACGAAGGGTTCGCGGGACCACGGGGCCAGGGATGCCCGTACCGTGCGGACGCGGTCCACCGCCGTCGCGTATCCCTGTACGCCGACCAGGTCGAGGGCCTCCTCCAGCAGCCGGCACGCGTCCTGTGGCTCGCGGGCGCCGACCGCCGTCGCGGCCAGTTCGGCCAGCGTCATCGCGCGCTGCTTGTGGCTGTGCGGCGGCAGCCCCGCCAGGGTGCGTTCCAGCGTTGCCCGCGCCTCCGCCGAGCGCCCGGCGGCCACCTCCGCGGCGCCCCGGAAACCCTCCAGGCGGGCCGCCGAGAACCAGTCCAGCCAGGCCGGCGGGCCGTCCGCCGTCCACGACCCGGGCGTGTCCGGCGGCGCGAACGTCTCGGCGGCCCGGTCCAGCAGCGGAAAGGCCGCGTCGGGCGTACCCAGCCGCACCTCCGCCTCCGCCGCGATCGCGTCCAACCACGCCCGCAGCGTCGGACCCGCGTCGCCGCTCGTGGTCCGCTCCCGCGCCGCGGCCAGCGTGTCCCGGGCCTCGGTGCCGCGCCCCGTCCAGGCCGGCGCGAAGGCCATGTGCCCGAGCACGGCCGCGGCCAGCGAGCCGTCTCGACCCCGGTCCGCCGCCTCCAGCGCGAGGTCCTGCCAGCGCCGCACGTGCGGCCCGCGCAGACTCAGGTCGAAGAAGGCGATCCGGGACGCGAGCAGCGCGGTTTCCGCGATCGCGGAGTAGTGCGGGCCCTCGGGTCCCTCGGCCAACAGCCGGGCGCCGTGGCGGGCGTGTTCGGCCACCACCGGGAGCAGCCGCCCCGGTTCCTCGATCCAGTAGCGGGACCGCAGGCGGGCGGTGGTGGCCACATAGGCGGCGGGGTCGGGGAGGGCGGGTGCCGGCGCCGAGGAGGCGTACGCGGCGGATGTCTTCGCCGTGAGGCCGGCGACGGCGGCGCCGGCCAGAAAGGTACGTCGTTGCACCGCGTCCTCCATACGCGTCGGTTGACGGACATGACTGGAGGACCCGCTCACGCAATACACCGGGTCCGATAGATCCGTGCTGGATCTCGATCGTGACCCCGTCCCACCTGCGGCGTCATGCCTCTAGCCCGTTAGGGCGGCAAGAGTCCTCAGCGCGTCCTTCAGGAGTCCCACCGCGGGCCTCGTCACACCGTGTGCCGGCCTGGTTGCATCTAAGGGCAGGGCGGACGACGCACAACTCGGACGTCTCTGGCACGTGCAGGACACAGAGGACGCTTCGAGGACCTCCCCGGCCCCCGAGGACGATTCCGTTTCCACGACGAAACGAGAGGACCGCCTCACCGATGGACGCCGACGCGAACCGAACGACGCTGGCAGCGCTGCCGCAGGACGCGCTTCGGAACCCGTACGCACCTCGCCTGGTCGCCGCCGGCGAGACGTTCGACGTGATCGAGGTGGAGGACCGGCTCGGTCGGGCGGCCCTGGAGACGCTGCACGCACACCGCGTGCCGGTCGGACCGGTCATCTTCGACCGCCGCTACCGCCGGATCGGATTCCTCGTACCGCCGACCGCCGTGATGCCGATGCGCCCGCGCGAGCGCCGGCTCGGCCCGCGCCACCACGGGCGCGGCGCGTGGATCACCTTCCCGCCGCCGCCGGAGCAGAACGACGGCCCGCTGGTGTGGCTGGTGCCGCCCACGCCCGACAACCGCCTGACCACGCTGCGGCACGTGCGCGCGGCGATCGCGGAGGCGGCCCGCGCGCTCGCCGAGCGCCAGCAGCAGGCGATCTGAGGTCGCCCAGGACGTACCGGTCGGAGACCTGACATCACGAGCGGCTCCCCCAATACCTGCTCGACCCGACCGGTATCGGCAAGACGCGACGCGCCCCTCGGCCTCTCGGCCGGGGGGCGCGTCCGTGCGTGGGGGCCTCTCGGCCGGGGCGGGTCCGTGCGTCGGCCCGGATCGGGGCCGGCCCGGGGCGGTCCGCCGCCGGTCCGCGGCCGATCCGACGCCGCGCACAAGCCGCGCCACAGCCGGTCCGAAGCCGGTCCGCAGGCGCGCCCAAGCCGCGCCCAAGCCGCGCCACAGCCCCGCCACAGCCGGTCCACAGGCGCGCCGAAGCCGGACCGCAGCCCGACACAGCCCGACACAGGCCGGACCCAACCCCGGTCGAACCCGGGCCAACCCCCGAAATCGGCCCCCGGCCCCGCCCGATTCGGGGTTTATCCGAGCGCCGCCCGGACAGGCGTCCCTCTTTCGGGCAAGGGTCTTTCGCATGGCGCCCGGTTGGCGACAATGGCAAGGGCACGGGATCTTGCCGATCTTCTCGGATCGGCCGATTTCCGCTGCTTCCCCCGTCCGTTTTCGTCGTCAGCACGTCTGCCCTGTCGGAAGGAATCCGCGCATGCCGTCCGAGTCGCGCAAGCCCCGCATGCGGCCTGTGCCGCTGTTGTTCGAGCCCTCGGTCCCCGAGCCGCCCGACGAACGCTTCTTCGACCTGGACGATCTGACCGATCCCCAGGAGGTGCTGACCCGCTCGACCGACCTGGCCGAGGCGTTCCGGGCGGCGGCCGACCGGGCGGTGGACTACCAGGCGATGGCCGCGGCGCGGATGGCCGACCCGAATCGGTTCGACCATCTGACGACGACTCAGGTCGCGGCGCGCGCGGGATGGGGCGAGGAGTACACGGCGAAGATGATCGAGCACGGCCGACAGCTGCTGCTGGAGCGCGGCGAGTAGCGGACGGTCGGGAACGCCGGCCGGAGGGGGCGGCCGGCGCTCGCGCGGGAGGACACCGAGCCGCGCGCCGCGGGAGCCGTACCCGTGCTCAGGGGGTCAGCGGCACCCGATGCCTGCCGAGTTCGGCCAGCACCGCCTGGTTCGCCTCCCAGCCGTCCGGGAAGGACACCGGCACGCCGAGGTGCACCGGGTTCGCGGTCGGATGCGCGTCGAGCAGTTCGGGGATACCCGCCCGGGCCACCACCAGGCACGCGTGCCGATGCCGGGAGGCCAGTACGCACAGCCGACCCGTCTCCAGGTGGAACTCGGTCGCGTCGCGCCGCCCGGACAGCGGATGCAGCACCACGGTCACGTCGAACTCGCGGCCCTGGAGCCGGTTCGCGGTGTCCACCACGATCTCCGTCGCGCCGAGGTCGCGCAGCGCCGACTCGACCCGGGCCCGCTGCTCGCGATGGCTGACCCCGATCGCGATCCGCGACGCGTCCAGCGGCACCCCGTCGGGAGTACGCTCGCCGACCGCCGTCCCGCCGCGCGCGAGCAGCCGGGCGGCCAGCGTGGCCACCGCCCGTACCGCCTCCTCGTCGGCCGCCCCCGTGAACCGCGCGGGCAACTCCAGCAAACCCCACCCGGACCCGGCCGCGACATCGACCACCGTGTCGTACGCGTCGTGCTCCCGCGCCGCCTCGAAGCGCAGCGAACGCTCGCCGGGGCCGGTCCCGGAGCGGAACGGGGTGAACGGATAGAACGCGTCCGACACCAGCGGCGCCGCACTCGCGGGCAGTCGCCAGGACACCGGCAGCCGGTGCACCGGCAGATCCGGGTTGTGCCGGCGGAGCACTACCACCGCGCTCTGCGACGGGTCGTAGCTCAGGCTGTGCCAGCGCGAGGTGTCCACGGTGGCGAACGGGTCGAGCTGGCCGGGATCACCCACGAACAACGCCCGGTCGAACAGTCGCGCGACCAGGAGCAGCGCGTCGGAGCGCATCTGGTACGCCTCGTCCACGATCGCCCACGGCCAGCGCCGGTCCTGGACCAGCGCCCACTTGGCGGCCGTGGCCACCACCACCGCGCAGGCGTCCAGTGCCTCGGCCTTCTCCGCGTTCGACACCGAGGTGCCCACCAGGGCGGGCGGCAGCCGGTAGCCGGTGGCGGACAACCGGCCCACGGCCAGCCGCGGGTGCTCCTCGGCGAGCCGGACCAGCAGGTCGTCGACCTGGTTGTTGGTCTGCGCGACGATCATCAACCGCTCGCCGGACGCGGCCAGTTCGCCGGCGGCGCGCACCACCAGGGTGGACTTGCCGGCGCCGGGCGGCGAGTCGACCACGACGCCGCGATGCGCCCCCGAGCCGAGGTCGGCGAGCACCGCGGCGGTCGCGGCGGCGGCGAGCGCGGCCGGGTCGCCCTGCGGGGCGCGGGCGTGCGCGGTCGTCACGACCACTCCTCCAACGCGTCGTCGTCCGGCTCGGATCCGGTCGCGGTTTCCGAGCCCGGCTCCGATTCCGGCTCGGGCGGCGGGCCGCCGTGCGTCCAGGGGGTGTCCTCGACGGCGGGCCAGTCGGGGCTGCGCCGGAACTCGGCGATCAGCGACGTCCAGCACAACACCTCGCCCCGCTCGGGCACGCTCCCCGGCTTGGGCGCCTTGCCGCCGCCCATCCCGCCGAACAACTCCAGCTCCATCCGGCCGGGTTCGTTGACCAGCACCCGGGCCTTCGCGTCGGGGCGCTCCACGCAGGCGAGTTCGGTACCGGGTCCGGACAGCGGCTCGTCCTCGGTACGAAAGACGAGCAACGGCCGGGGACGGGCGGTCTTCTTGCCCGGTTCGGTGACCATGCGCTCCGCGTCCACCGCGATCAGCTCGCCCCGGAATGCCTCGCCTGCCAGCCGCACGGCGGCCATCAACAGCGGGTCGTCGCGCACCTGTTCGGCGTCGAGCCGGGCCTGGGCCCGTTCCCGGCCCGCGAGTTGCGCGGCGGCCGAGATCGCGCCGGGCACCCTGGGCTGCGGACGCGACTCGGGGTCGGCCAGGTCGGCGGCAAAGAAGCTGTACGAGGCCCGGTCGGCCTCCCAGCGCCCGGCCACCGAGGCGCCCGCCGGCAGGGCGGCGAGCAGGTCCACGCCGCGCCACATGCGATCCCAGGTGGGCATCAACTCGGCGGCCAGCGCGTCCCGGATCGCCTGCTCGGCCCGCCGCTCGCGATCGGCGGCGTCCTCGTCCTCGTCCGACTCGCGCTCGGCGGCCACCGCCTCGTCGAACGCGGTGATCAGCGGCACGAGTCGTTCGTCGAACGCCGGATCGGTCGCCGGGCCCGCCGTCGGACCACCCTCCGCCTCCCGCGCCGCCTCGTCCCCGCGTCGACCGGCGGGCGGGTCGATCCAGGCCAGCAGCGAGGCCAGGTCGCCGTCCTCCATCGCGCTCTGCCCGGTCGCCCACGCCTGGGTGAGCAGGTCGGTCATCGCGAGCAGCACGCTCGATCCGGGTACACCGGCCCGATCCGCGAGCCAGGTACTCCACCGGCCGAGCAGCGGCACCCCGGCCGGCACCGCGAACTCGCCGTCGGTGCGCCGGAACCGGGTGGATCGGCCGAGCAGGCGCAGATACTCGATCCCGCCTGCGGTGGGCACCAGCACCTGCGGTGCGTCCAGGCTGCGCTCGTAGGGATCGTCGCCGCGGCGCTCGATCGTCTCGGTCTCGGCGGCGAACGCGTCCAGATAGGGCAGCAGTTGCCCGGCAAGCTCCGCCGCGTGCGCGAACCGGCGGTCGCGGTCGCGCGGTTGCGGTACGGCGAGCAGGTGCGGCCGGTCGCGATCGGTGCCGACCAGCGCGGCGAGCGGCGCGAACGCCTCACCCGCGAGCACATACGGCACCAGCACCACCGGACGCGCGGACAGGTGCCGGTGGCGCACCGTCGCCGCCGGCTGCGCGTGTCCGGTCGCGGCGGCGCGCAACCGGCCGAGCGCGGCGATCGTGCTCACCCGACACCGCCCAGTGCCTCGTGCCGCAGCGCCTGGGCGCGACGGAGCAGCCGGGCCACGTCCTCCTGGCCGGGCTCGGGAGCGCGAGTGCCGTCGGCGAGCGCCAGCGCGGTGCCGATGTCGTCGATGCCGCCGAGCGCGCCGCGTACCGAGGTGCCCAGCGTGCCCACGCCGCCGCCGGTGCCGCAACCACGGGCCTCGTCCCGGCAGAACAGCGCGAGTTCGCAGGCGGACAGGCAGTCGGGCAGGTAGGCGGCGGGCACCCGGGCGACGGCCGCGCCGACCCGCTCCTCGGCGACGTCGAAGGTCAGCCCCTCGGGGAGTTCGGCGAACAGTTCCTCGACCCCGGACAGCCGGGCCAACCGCCGCCGGGTGGTGGCCAGTTCGCGGCGTACGTCGAGTACCACGGCGATCGGGCGGTTGGCGAAGTCCTGGGCGCACACCAGCACGATGTCGGTGGACACCGACTCGGGGTCCAGGCCCAGTTCCTCGGCGAGCCCGCGCAGGGCGTGCACGTACACCGCCGCCTGTCGGGTGGCGGAGGCCAGCTTGCCCGGGTCGGCGGAGCCGTCGATGATCGCGAAGGACTTGATCTCCACCACGTGCAGTCGGCCGGCCACCCGGCAGGCCATCGCGTCGGGCTCCAGGTAGGCGCGCCGGCCGGCCACGTCGAGCGGGAGCAGCGGGTGGTCCAGGATCGCGCAGGCGTCCGGGTCGCCGCTCGCCGCGCGCAGGAGCGCCTCGCGGGTGCGGGCGACCCGCTCCTCGCGGCCGGGTCGGTCGCGTCGGCCGGTGGGACCCGTGGGGGCGTCCTCGTCGCGATCCACGTCCACCAGCGCGCCGGCGTCGGGGTCGGCGCCCAGGACCTCGGCGAGGAGGCGGCGCAGCTCCCGCCCGTCGTCGGCCTTGACCCGGGCTTCGAACACGTTGCCGCGCCCGATCGCGAACGGGGAGCGGCCGTAGCGGGCGGGGAAGCCGAGGCGTTCGGCCAGTACGGTCTTCTCGATGCCGGCCGCGTCCAGCACGCCGCGGCGGGCGCAGCCCGGGTTGGCCGCGAGGGCGGCCACCGTGCGGGCGTTGTGATTGCGGGTGGGCAGTTCGCCGCGCAACTGCTCCAGCCTGCCGGCCATCGCGCCGGTCGTACCCGTCGTGCGCATGTCTCGTGTACGGCTTTCGTCGTCGAACCGTCCGGTCCCGGGTCAGTGTGGACCATGCGACCGACAGGCGGAACTCAGCGCCGATCGCCGCGCCGCTCGACGCGCTGTTCCTCGGCCGAGGGCAGGGCCACGAAGCCGGTCTCGTCGGTGGGCGCGAGTTCGGAGAACGACGCCAGCGCCTCGTCGAGTTGCCGCACCGCGACCGAACTCTTGTACGGCTCCAGCTGTTTGCGGGTTTCCCGGACCCGGTCCATGCCCATCGAGTACCAGTGCATTCGCAACATGTCGATGGACTGGAACAGCCGGCCGCACGCCTCGTCCACGTCGCCCGCCTGGAAGGCCGCCTCGGCGAGGTCGGCGTACATCACCGCGCGCTGCTTGTCGCCGTTGGGCGGCAGGTTCTGCAGCGCGTCGTTGAGCGAGCCCTGGGCCTGGTCCATCCGGCGCGCGGTGAGCTCGGCCTTGCCGCGAAAGCCCCACAGCCGGGAGGCGTCGAAGAAGTCGAGCCAGGGCGGGGTGGGGGTGTTGTCGGGGTGGCACAGCAGGTCCTCGGCCCGGTCGAGGAGGTGCAGCCCGCGCTCGGGGGTGCCGCGCAGCGACTCGAACTCGGACTGCACCGCGTCGAACCAGGCGCGCATGACCGTCGGCGCATCGCGCGTAGCCGTCTTGCGGGCGAAGTCGAGGATGTCCGCCGCGGCCGTGGGGGCGGCGTCGAAGGCGGGGATGAAGGCGGTGTGCGCGAGTACGGCGGCGGCGAGCAGGGTGTCGTCCGCCTCGTTGGCGGCCCGGTAGGCGACCAGGTAGTGGTCCTGCGCGTCGTGCGGGCGGTTCAGGTCGAAGAAGGCCATCCGGCCGGCCAGCATCGCGGTCTCGGCGAGCGATGCGCCCAGGATCCGCCGGGCCCGGGCCGGGCCGGGGGCGGCGAGCAATTGGGTGCCCAGGCGCACGTGGGCGATCACCGAGGGGTAGGCGATGGCGGCGGGGGCGACCCAGTACATCTGCCGGTAGGTCCGGGTGAGCATCGCGTACTGGTCGGCGCCGACCACGGTCAGCTGGCCGGCCCGCGAGTGCAGCGGCACGGCCAGCGGGCCCGGGTCGGGGGTGTCGCGCAGGAGCTGGCGCAGCACGGCGGGGGTGGCGATCTCCAGGGACCGGGGCGGCTGCTCGACGGAGCGGGGGCCGATCACGCGCAGCGGTGGGCGGACCGGCAGGTCGCGGGGCCGGTCGCCCTCCAGCCGGCGGCCGTCGACGACGGTGGGGCCGTCCTCGAACGGCGGCGCCTGGGCCGGGACGGGCGCGAGGCCGGGCGGCGGCGCGATACCGGGCAGGGGCACCGGGCCGGGTGGGGGCGCGAGGCCGGGGGGCGGTACGGGCCCCGGCGGCGGCACCGGACCGGATCGCGGGGGCGGCACGTGGCGACCGGTCGGGGGCGGCGGGGTGCGGCCGGGGATGGCCGGCGGCGCGGTGCGACCGGGCGGCGCCGGGGGCGCGGTGCGGGCGGGCAGCGCCATCGCCCCCCCGAGCGGGCCGCCGCCGGGGGGAGGCGGTTGTCGGCGCACCCGGGCCTCGCCGTAGCCGGTCGGCTCCGAAAGCTCCGACGCCCACCCGGCCTCGCGGGCGGGCGCGGGCAGGCTCGGCGGCGCCGGTTGCTCGAGCACGGGCTGCGCCTCGGGGTAGCGGTCGGCATGCCCCTCGGCATAGCCCTCGCCGTACTCCGCCGTCAGCTCCGCCTGCCACGGCGGGGTGAACCCGAGATCGGTCAGCGGCCGCTCGAACAAAGCCTGCAGGACCTGCTGATAATCGGGGGTCGGCCAGGGCGGGTCGGCGCTTTCCCACCGGCGCACCTGCCGCACACTGACCCCGAGGCGGAGGCCGCACTCGAGCGCCTTCTTCTCGAACGCGTCGGCCAATTGTTGCTGGGAAACCCAGCCATGCGAGTGCCGCAGGGCCTTGAGCCGGACATTCCCGGACGAAGGACCGGCCCCCTGCCGCATGGCCATCGGCCCTCCCGGTTCACGCGTGCGGTGTGCTGTGCAGGCTGTGATGCCGACGGTACCCGCCGTGAGACCGGCCGGGGGACCTCTTTGCGGATGTCCGGAAAGCGGCGTCCTCCCCGTGTCCTCAAAGAAGTCCTTCGAGGGACCTTGCGCGCCCTCGATACGCTCCCTGCGCGCCCCCGGACCCGGTCGAGCCCGGTCCCCGGGTGTCGATTTTCGATCACCGCCGACCCCTGCTAATGTTTCCCACGCAACGCAAGCGCCGCTAGCTCAGTTGGTTAGAGCAGCTGACTCTTAATCAGCGGGTCCGGGGTTCGAGTCCCTGGCGGCGCACCGGAAGGTAGTTGTAGGGCAAGGGCGTTCTTCCCACGGGAAGGGCGCCCTTCGCCGTTCCCACCACCCGACGCCTCGGCCGACTGCCGACCCACCGCCTCCGCCGCCCTCTCGGGCCCGGTCGCGACTCCGGCCCCCGGCGAAGGCCGCCACCATCTCCGCGCCCTGCCGGTGCATTCGACGCGGACTCGATTATGGTCGTAACAAATCCCGGAATTCACCCGCCGCCCTTTGTGGGCGCCGCGTGTTCGGTGTCCGGCGCGATCGGAGTCTGCTCAGTCCTTCGAGGAGTTCGCACAGGAGAGCGACGTCGGCCTCGGGGAAGTCGATGGTCGTGCGCTTCCCGGCGGCGCTCTGTGGGAGTCGCTTGGCTATGTCGGTCAAGGAAAGATCGGCATAGACCACTTTGCTACCCGTTTTCGGAAAGAAGTGGCCGACCCGTTTGGCGAATTCGCCAACAAGGATGAGACCACGGCCACCCACCGCATCCACGGCTGCGCCCGTGCTCGACATGACGGGCGGGTTGAGCGAGGCATCCAGAGGCGGGAGCAGGTGACGGCGGTCGGGACGGCGGCAAGCCAGATATTGGCGACGTACTGAGGGCGCGTCCTGATCATGAGGTGACGGGCCGCCGTCCGGCCGTTTTGCGGGCGCCGGTCGCCTCGTTCGCCGACCACACGCGGCCGCCGATGATCTCCTGGATGAGTTCGCGCAGGATCGGTACGGGGTGGGGCTCGTGGAAGAGTTCGGCCACCTCCAGGACCACGACGTCCCGCACGCCGTCTTCAAGGCAGTGCGACGCCAGGGCGGTCCAGGTATTCGAGCTCGACGTCCCTCTTTCGAGGAAGACCTGTCCCAACTCGAAGCCTTCATCGTGCGCCAAGGTGGCCAGTTGCCTGCCGGCGTCGGTCACGGACCGGTTGTCCATGTCGGGGCAAACGCGCAGGTAGCCGTACATCAGGGGCTTCACAGTGCTCCCTTCTCAAGGTCGAGACAGCCCGAACGACGGTCGAATTCACGTCATGGGATGCCCCTGGTTGCGCGGCAGTGTCCGAAAAGCCACGCCACGTAACCGAGTGAATGTAGGAGGGTGGCAGGCGTGTCGGAGGGAACAACAGGGTCGACGGTCCCGCGCAGGCAACTCGGTCGGCATCTGCGTGAACTGCGCGGCCGGGCACGGCTGACAGTGCGGGCAGCGGCGGCGAAGTTGGAGTGGTCGGAACCGAAGATCCGGCGGATCGAGACTGGTCAGACCTCGCTGCGCAGCCTCGATGTCGAAGCCATGTGCAAGGTGTACGGCGCATCGGAGGAACCGACCGAAGGCTTGATGGGACTTGCCAAGGAGACGAAGGGGCGTGGCTGTGGCTGGTGGCACGCGTACGGCGACGTGATCCCCGAGTCCTTCGATCTGTACATCGGGCTGGAAGAAGCGCGGTGTCGTCGCTCGACTGGTACGAGTCGGATCTCGTCCCCGGGCTCTTCCAAACTGCCGACTACGCCAAGACGCTGATCAAGGAGAGCAACCCCGAACGCGACGAGGCCGAGGTCGAACGACGTGCTCATGTGTGCATCGAACGTCAGACGTTGCTCACCCGCGTAACGGCGGCACCCATGGTGGATGTCGTGCTGAGTGAGTCCGTCCTGCGGCGACCGGTGGGCGGCACGACGATCATGCGGGCGCAGTTGGAACGACTCGTCGAACTGGCGGAGTTGGACAACGTCGGGATCCGTATCGTGGCGTTTGGCGCGGGCCTGCACCACGGCGTCATGAGCGGCAGAGCGGCCCCACCCTTCTCTTCACCGGCGACGAGTGGCGCGCGTTCATCGAGGGCGCCAAGCACGGCGGGTTCGACGCGTCCTGACGATGGCATTCGGCGAACCGAGCAGCCCCGACTCGCGCCGGGTCGGGACTGCTCGCCGTCCACGAGCGCTCCGCGTTCGGCCCCGGGCCCGGCTATCGCTCTGTTGTGTTGTTGATTCGGGCTATGGCTGTGGGGAGTTCGTCGAGGGATTGCAGGCGTAGGTCGGCTACCGCGACCAGTTCCGGGTCGTCGGCGATCAGGTAGCCCCAGGGGCCTCGGCGGATGTGGGCGGTGCGTAGGCCCGCCTGGTGGGCCGGGCGGACGTCGTTGTCGAGGCGGTCGCCGACGTACAGGATTTCCTCGGCCGGGCACGGGCACTCGGCGACCAGGCGTTCGAAGAAGGCCGGCTCGGGTTTGCTGATGCCCCAGTCGTCGGAGGTGGCGAGCAGGTCCACGCCCAGTTCCAGGTCGCGCAGGATGATGCCGGCGTTCACCGTCTGGTTGCCGACCACGCCCAGCCACAGGCGCTGGTCGCGCAGTGCCTTGAGGCAGGGGCGGGTGTCGTTGTAGAGGTCTTCCTCGCCGAACCACTCGGGAAAGCCCGCCTCGGCGCGCGCGGCTCGCTCGACGGTCAGGTCGAAGCCGGGCCGAAAGCGCTGGAACACCTCGCGATAGTCGAGGCCCTGCGCGATCACCGCCCCGAAGGTGGCCGCGAAGGTGTGTCGGGGCACCCCGAGCCAGTCGGCCCACGTGCCGTATTCGCGCGATTCGTCGACCAGGGTCTCGCCCACGTCGAACACCACGGCGCTGATCCGCATTACCGCTCCCGCTGTCGTCGCCTGCCGGCCCCGTGTCCTGTGCCCGTGCGTCGAACCCCTTCGTCCGCCAGGCGAGAAATGGGCCTGTCAGGCCGAGCCCGATCGGATTCGTCCGCCGTTGTGACGACTTGTCCGATCGGCGTGCGCCCGATGGCGGAATCCTTGCCGCGCGCTTGGGCGTGGGGCCATCCAGAAGGTACCGCCTGCCCGCAGGTCCGGCGTCGTTCCGAGGTTGGATCCGGTGGATCTCGACCGAAATCGTTTTGTCCGTTACCTGACGATGGCGTCAGGCGACTTCTTTGTGGCCGGAATCGATCACCGCGACAGCGGAATCCGACCCGGGCCGGCGCATCGCCACCCCGCCCCGCAACCCGTCGAGCCCGCGCACCACCCACGGCGAGGCCAGCGCGCCCAGGCCCATCACGGCCAGGCCCGCGACCACGTCGGCGAGGTAGTGGTTCCCGGTACCGAGCACCACCACGATCACGAACAAGGGGTAGAGCACCGCCAGCCCGCGTACCACCCGGCCGCGCCCGTGCCGCCACACCTGCCACCCGCACCACGCCGCCCAGCCCACGTGCAGCGACGGCATCGCCGCGTACTCGTTGGTCATGTGCTCCATCCCGCGCGGCGCACTGGCCCCGCCGCCCCACCAGCCCCAGGACGCGAAGTGCGCCATGGTGTCGGTGAAGCCCTCGATCATCCGGGGCGGCGCGGTCGGGAAGAGCATGAAACCGGCCAGCGAGACCACCGTCGCCACGGCCAGCGTGGTGCGCGCGCCCCGGTACCGCTCGGGGCGACTGCGCCAGAGCCAGAGCAGGACCAGCGGCGTCACCACGTAGTGCAGCGTCGCGTACGCGTAGTCGCAGACCACGCCGATGAACACGTGGTTCGAGACGACCTGGTTGAGCATGCGCTCGGGGTCCAGGTGGCTCAGCGACTCCACGTGCAGTATTCGCTCGGCGTTGCGCACCGCGGCGTCGGCGTCGCCGCGGACCACGAGCCGGCTCAGCGAGTACACCTCGTACAGCACCGCGATCAGCAGCAACTCGGTCCACCAGCGCGGACGCAGGCGGACCTTGGCGGGGATTGACGACATCCACCCAGTTTGCAACACGCTCCGGTGCGGTACGGCACCGCGTCGGCGCAGCCGGCCGGCGCTCGCGGACGGGGGCCGACGACCGCCGCGCCGCGGCCCCGCCGGCCGCCGCGCCACAGGCCCAGCACCGCCCTGTCACCCGCTGGATCGGCACGCGCGGCCATTGATGACACGTGTCACACATGATAGAACGTGTTTCACTTTTCGGCGGACGCCGCCGACAGGGCGGGGACCGGGCGTCGGCAGGGACGTCCGGCGCCGCCGGTCGCAGTTCGCGACGTGGATACCGGAGGTTGTCGTGGCCGACTCCGACGAGGTCACCCGTCCGCAGACCAGCACGCGGGACCTGGCGACGGTGCACGATCAACTGCTGGTCTGGCTGGCCGGCCGACTGCCGGAGGGGGCCGAACCGGAGATCTCCGAGCTGCGCGCCCCGTCGGGCAACGGCATGTCGAGCGAGACACTGCTGTTCGACGCGACGTGGACCGAGGACGGCGAGCGCCGCACCGAACGCTGCGTGGTGCGGATGCGGCCCGCGATGGACGCCAAGCCGGTTTTCCCCAGCTACGACATGGACAAGCAGTTCGCGGTGATGACGCTGGTCGCCGAACGCTGCTCGATCCCGGTGCCCGCGCTGCTGTGGAACGAGCCGGACGAGGGACCGCTCGGCGCCCCGTTCTTCGTGATGCGCCGGGCCGAGGGCGTCGCGCCGCCCGACGTGATGCCGTACACGATCGACGGCTGGATGCTCGCGGCCACGCCCGAGCAGCGCCGCCGGCTCCAGGAGGAGTCGGTGGCCGTGGTGGCCGCGATCCACGGGATCGAGACCACGCCCGAGGAGATCGCCTTCCTCCAATACGACGGCGCCGGCGAGATCGCGCTGCGCAGGCACCTGGACGACCTGCGCGCGTTCTACGAGTGGGGCATCGAGGGACAGCGGGTGCCGCTCCTGGATCGCGCCTTCCAATGGCTGGAGGACAACTTCCCGGCCGAGGTCGGCCCGGACGTGATCAGCTGGGGCGATGCCCGGATCGGCAACATCCTCTACGTGGACTTCGTGCCGACCGCGGTCCTGGACTGGGAGATGGCCGCGGTGGGCCCGCGCGAGCTGGACCTGGCCTGGATGATCTTCATCCACGCGTTCTTCCAGGACATCGCCACCCGCTACGGGCTGCCCGGCCTTCCCGACTTCATGCGCACCGAGGACGTGTGCGCGCAGTACGAGAAGCTGACCGGCCACACGCCGCGTGACATGCGCTACTTCGAGATGTACGCGGCGGTGCGGCACGGCGCGGTGATGGCCCGCATCGCGCACCGCCAGTGGCACTTCGGCGAGCGCGAGCAGCCCGCCGACCTCGACGAGACGGTGCTGCACCGGGGGTTGATCGAGGCGATGCTGGCCGGCACGTACTGGGAGCGCGCGGCAGATAACTGACGCCCCATCACCACCACCCGCGCGCCCGTATCGCGGCAGGCGCGCTCCCCGGGCCCGGCGGGTGTGCGCTCCGACAAGATCCCGAGGGGTTAGGCTGGACTCTTCACATCATCCGCGACGGGCACATCTGACCCGTGCGGGTGATCGTGTGTGACGGGCGACATCACGCGGACACCGTCCGTGTTGTTGTCGGTAGCATGAATCACCGGGGGCGACTCCGGGGGTAGCTGCCGGAGGTGCCGCATGACGATCGGGGGACTCGACCCGCCGGCCGGGGCCGGTGTGCCCAAGGGTGCGCCGCGAGCCGAGGGTGACGTTCCGAGCCGGAGCATGTCCGACCGCGTCGGACGACTGTCCCGCCGGCCTGTCCAACAACCCATCCAACGACTGGGTCTGGCCGCGGTCACGTTCCTCACCGGAAGCCGTCGACGCACTCCGGACGCGGTCGAACCGCTGCTCCAGGTGCATCGTGTGCACCATCCGAAGGCCGATGTGACGGCCATTCAGGAGGCGTACGCGGTCGCCGAGTTGTCCCACCGCGGGCAGATGCGCAAGAGCGGCGAGCCGTACATCACGCACCCCCTCGCGGTGGCCACGATCCTGGCCGAGCTGGGCGCCGACACCACCACGCTGGTGGCCGCGCTGCTGCACGACACGGTCGAGGACACCGACCTGACCCTCGAAGAGGTGCGCGCGGCGTTCGGCGACGACGTCACCCATCTGGTCGACGGGGTGACCAAGCTGGAGCGGGTCGACCTGGGCGACCGGGCCGAGGCCGAGACGATGCGCAAGATCATCGTGGCCACCGGTCGGGACCTGCGGGTGACCGTGATCAAGCTGGCCGACCGGCTGCACAACATGCGCACGATCCGATATCGCCGCCGGGCCAGCCAGATCCGCACCGCCGAGGCCACGCAGGAGGTGTTCATCCCGCTCGCCGAGCGGTTGGGCATCCACGTGCTCAAGTCGGAGCTGGAGGACATCGTCTTCGCCACGCTCCGACCCGAGGAGCACGCCGCCACGGCCCGCACCGTCAGCGCCAGCCAGGCGGTCACCGACGAGGCCGTGTCGAAACTGTGTACGACGGTCAAACGCGCGCTGCGCGACGCCGGGATCGAGGCGGAGGTATCGCCGCGCGCGCGGCACCACGTATCCGTGCGCCGCGTACAAAAGCGGCGCGGACGCGAGGACCTGAGCCCGTTCGACCTCTCCCGGCTGATGATCGTGGTCGACGCCGACACCGACTGTTACGGCGCGCTCGGCGTACTGCACACCTGCTGGTCGCCGATCGCGGGCGAGTTCAAGGACTACATCGCGACCCCCAAGTTCAACCTGTACCAATCGCTGCACACCGCGATCACGCTGCCCGAGGGCGACAAGGTCGAGGTACTGATCCGCACCCGTCGTATGCATCGCCTGGCCGAGTTCGGCGTCGTGGCACACACCGGCAAAGCCGAGGCCGGGCCGGACGCCCCCGAGCAGCTCGCGTGGCTGCACCGGCTGCTCGCCTGGCAGGGCGGCATCCCCGACGCACACGTCTTCTGGAGCTCGCTGACCGCCGACCTGTCGGCGGACCGCGAGCTCCTGGTCTTCACCACCGGGGGACGCCCGCTCACCCTGCCGGCGGGCTCCACGTGTGTGGACGCGGCCTACGCGATCGACGAGCAGACCGGCCACCGATGTATCGGCGCGCAGATCAACGGCCGCCTGGTGGCGCTGAGTTCGGTCCTGGCGGACGGCGAGACGGTGTCCATCATCACCGCTCCGCCCGGCGCGGCGGCACCGTCGAAGGAATGGCTCTCGTTCGTCCGCAGCCCGCTGGCCCGGGTGGCGATCGAAGCCTGGCTGGCCAAGTATCCGAACGGCATCGAGGGCCGGATGGATCCGCTGCTCGCCCCGCCGCTCGGCAACCTGGCCGCCGCGGGCGAGGCCGCGCCGACCCTCCCGGCGAGCCGCCCGGAGTCGGCCGGCGTGCCCGACGAGGCCGCCGCCCAGGCCCCCGCCCGAACCCGACGGGCCCCCTCCGACCCCGGCGAGGCCGTGGTCAGCGTGCCGGGCTCGCCCGGAGCGCCGGTCCGCCTGGCCCGCTGCTGCACCCCGGTCCCACCGGACGAGCTCGCGGGCTTCGTGATCCGCGGCGGCACGGTCGCGGTACACCGGGCCGACTGCACCAACGTCCAGCAGATGCGCCGCGCCGGCCGCGACGTGGTCGCCGCGTCCTGGCTGCCGCACCAGGCCGACCAGGGCTACCGGGTCACCCTGCAACTGGAGGCCCTGGACCGCCCCCGCCTCCTCGCCGACGTCACCGCCGCGATCGACGCGGAGGGCGCCGACATCACCTCGGCCTCGATCGCGCCGCCGCAGCAGATGCGCGTCCGGCAGACCTACACGATCCGCCTGGCCGACCTGGCCACCCTCCCGAAGCTGCTCCGGGCACTGCGCCGGGTGCAGGGCGTCTACGACGTCTACCGGGCGAGGCCGCGCGTACACCCGAGGGTGGCGGACCGACCCTAGGGTCGGTCCGATCCGCCGGGCAGGTCCTGGGACCGGTCCGATCCGCCGGGCAGGTCCTGGCTCGGCCGGTTGCGTTCGGGCTCGGCGCCGGGCTCCGCCACGTCGCCGCGCAGGACGTCGTTGAAGCGGGCCAAGTGGTCCGCGAGCGCGCCCAGTTCCTCCTTGGGCCAGGAGGCGAACCGTTCCGCCATCACCGCGAGGCTGCGCCGGCGCGCGTCGGCGAGCCGCAACCGGCCGGCCTCGGTGACGGTGATCAGGTGCGATCGGCGATTGGTCGGGTCGGTGGCCCTGGCGATCAGCAGGGCCTCCTCCAGGGAGGTCAACTGCCGACTGATCGTGGTCTTGTCCAGGCTCAACAGGCAGGCCAGTTCCTTGCCGGTCGAGGTGCCGCGCTCCTCCAGGAGGGCGAGCAGATGAAACTCCGCCTGGGTGATCCCCGCGGCCTGGAGCGGAGGAGCCATCAACAGCCGAATCAACCGGGTCGCGGCACCGACCTCACGGACCACTCGCCGCTCAACGCTGTCCGACATCGCCTTGCTCCTCATCACCGCGCACCCTGAATGTGCGCCAAGCGTGCCGGAAACGGTTGCAAAACACAACAAGCTGCGCCGGGTGGGGGATGGGGGCCTAGGACGGGGCGCGGAGCGGGTCGGGGGTCCCGGGGTGGGAGTGGGGCGTGAGGTGGGCGAGACGGGGTGCCGGGATGGCGAGGTGGGCGGGGGTGTTGCTGGGGCGTGGGGTGGGCGGAGTGGTGCTGGGGGCGTTGGGTGGGTGAGGTGCGGTGCCGGGGTCGTGGGGTGGGCGAGACGGGTAGCCGGAGTCGTGTCGGCGGCGGTGCTTTTTGTTGGGCGCTTCGCGCCGGCTCGCGAGGGGCCGCTTTTCTGCTCCCCCGCTTCGCTCCTCCGCAGAAAAGCGGCCCCTCGCTCGGGGCTGTGCGCCCCTCCGCTTCGCTCCGGGTCACCCAGCCCGAACTTCGCGGCTCCGCCGCTCTCCGCGCTGCGCGCGTCGATCCCGGGGACGGCCCGGGTCGTGGACGCTGACGCGCCACGGGGGTGGCGGTCGGGACGCCCGGCCCCCGACACGACGCGGACCACTCCCGAGTCGGCCACGGCCGCGACACGGTCCCTCCCCGGCGACCCGAGCCGTCGGCGCAACCCCGTCGGCGCGTTAGCGCCCCCGACCCGGGCCGCCCGCGTGATCGACGCGCGCAGCGCGGAGAGCGGCGGAGCCGCAGAGTTTGGGCCGGATGGCCCGGAGCGAAGCGGAGGGACAGCCGGCCCCGAGCGAGGGACCGCCTTTTTCTCGGAGGAGCGAAGCGGGGGAGAGAAAAAAGTGGTCCCTCGCGAGCCGGCGCGAAGCGCCCAATAAGAAGTACCGCCGCCGACACGACCCCGCGCACCCGCCCGCCACGGCCGCGACCCACGCTTCGCGAGCCGGCGCGGAGCGCCCAACAAGAAGCATCACCCCCGTCGCGCCGTCACCCCCGTCGCGCCACCGCCGCGACTCCGCCCCACCCGCCCCCCACAACCCACCCCCCGCGCAAGCGCGCGGAGCGCCCAGTAAAGGTGATCATGTCGATTGCCAGGGTTCCCGCGATGCGATCTCCGCATTAGCGTTGATGCGCTCCCAACCCCCGGTACCAGTCGCTCGCAGTGTGCAGGAGGTGGACCCACCGGATGCTGGATCGGACACAGGCCCTGGCCGAACTGACCGGACCCGAATCGGCCTACGCGATCGAGGAGGTCGTCCACGACGGCATTCCCTGGCGGGTGCTGAGCAAGGCCCCGCCGACGCTGCGCGCGGTCTTCGAGGGCCTGATCGGCCACGGCGACCGGGACGCGCTGGTCTACCAGAGCGAGCGGATCTCCTACGCCGAACAACACCGCCTCGTCGCCCACCTGGCCCGACATCTGGCCGACGAGTACGGCGTGCGGCGGGGCGACCGGGTGGCCGTCGCGATGCGCAACCGGATCGAATGGCCGCTCGCGTTCTGGGCGATCCAGGTGCTCGGCGCGATCGCGGTGCCGCTGAACGCGTGGTGGACCGTCGACGAACTCCGCTTCGCCCTGGAGGACTCCGGCACCACGGTCCTGATCTGCGACGACGAGCGGGCCGAGCTGATCCGGGGGCGGCCGAACGGCCCGCTGCCCACCCTAGTGGCCGGCCTCGACGGGCCGCCGGCGGCCGGCGAGGCGGACCTGGCGGCGCTACTGCGCGGGTTCACCGGCGAGTGCGCGCTGCCGGACGGCGGCCCGGAGCCGTTCGACGACGCGACCGTCATCTACACCTCCGGCACCACCGGACGCCCCAAGGGCGCGGTCGCCACCCACCACAATCACACCACCAACCTGCACACGATGGAGCTGACCAGGGCCGTCGCTCTGGCCCGGGCCGGCCTGCCCACGGCCGAGTTGGCCAAGGGCCCGGCCGCGCCCGACGGGTCCCCGGCCGGCCCGGCCGCGCCGGGCAGCCTGCAGGTCTACCCGTTCTTCCACATCGCCGGCCTGTCCGGCCTGTACATCGGCGCCGCCCAAGGCGCCAAGTTGTGCCTGATGCACCACTGGGACACCGCCACCGCGCTCGAACTGATCGAGACCGAGCGGCTGTCGACCGCCAACATGGTGCCCACGCTGCTGCGCCGGCTGGTCGAGTCGCCGCTGCGCGCCGGGCGCGACCTGTCCAGTCTGACCAGCCTGGGCATGGGCGGCTCGCCGGTGCCGCCGGACCTGGTCGGCCTGGTGGGCGGCATGTCCGGCAACACGATCGTCCCGCTGAACGCCTACGGGATGACCGAGACGACCTGCGTGGTGGTGGTCAACTCGGGCGACGACTACTACGAACACCCGGACAGCGTCGGGCATCCGGTACCGGTCGCGGATCTGCGGGTGGCCGACCCGCTGACCGGGGAGGAACTGCCGATCGGCCGCACGGGCGAGATCCGGGTGCGCGGCCCGCACGTGGTCCGGGGTTATTGGAATCGGCCCCGGGAGAGCGAGGAGGCATTCCCCGATGGGTGGTTCCGCACCGGCGACCTCGGCTACGTCGACACCGACGGGCGGCTGTACGTGGTCGACCGGCTCAAGGACGTGATCATCCGAGGCGGCGAGAACGTCTACTCGGCCGAGGTCGAGGCGATCCTGTTCGAGCACCCGGCGATCTCCGAGGTGGCCGTGGTCGGGGTGCCGCACCACGACCTGGGCGAGGAGGTCGCCGCGGTGGTGAGGCTGCACGTGCCCGGCGCGGCGAGCGCCGCCGAACTGCGCGGGCACGTGGCGCGCCGGCTCGCCGCGTTCAAGGTGCCCACGGTGGTCCGCTTCACCGAACGGGCGCTGCCGCGCAACGCGGTCGGGAAGGTGCTGAAGCGCGAACTGCGGGACATGCTGGCGCTGTGACGGACGACGGCCGCGGGCGACTCCGGGAAGGCCCGCGCCCGCCCCGGCCTCCGCCGTCCGGTCAGGACCCGTCGCGGGCCAGGGCCGCGCCCTGGTCGCCGTGGCCGTCGAGCCGGTGCTCCCAGAAGGTGAGTTCGTCCCACAACTCGATCACCAGCTGGTGCTCGGCGCCCAGCACCCGGATCACGTCGGAGATCAGCGTGCGCAGCTGATGCACCGCGGTCATGAAGTTGCCCGCCTCACCCTCGCGGCGGGCCCGTTCGTGCCGGATCTGCAGGGTCTCGATGTGGTCGGTGCCCATCACCCGCACCTGGTCCGGCAGCAGGTTCCGGAGCAGCTTGGCAGCCTCCGCCGGCCGACCCGCAGCCGCCGTCCAGTGCGCCCGCCGCCGCCGCGCCCGCAGCGTGCGCGGGTCGAGCGCGCCGCGCAGCGGGCCGCTGTCCGAGATCACCTCGCGCAGCAGCCGCATCGCCGCCGTCGGATCGCCGTCCCGGCCGAGCCGGTCCGCCAACTGCTCGCGCATCCGCAGGGTCTCCGGGTGGTCGTGGCCGAACGCCCGGACCTGCCGCCCGATCTCGTCCCGCAGCGCCTGGATCGAATCGTTCGCCCGCACCGGCCTCGGCCCGGTCGGCGGCGGCGGCACCAGTCGCACCGGCTGGTCCACGGTCGGCTGCGGGTCGATCGTCGTGACCGACTCCGGCGCCGGCACCCCCCACGGCTGCGGCGCGAGGTTGCGCGGCGGCTTGACGGACAGGTCGTCCAGCCGATCCCGCACCTCCGCCGCGTTCGCCGGCCGATTCTCCGGCCGCTTGCTGAGCAGTGCCAGGACCAGGGCGGCCAGGTCCTCGGGCACCTCCAGCCGGGAGTTGCGCACCGACTCGGGTGGCTTCTCCAGGTGGGCGTGCATCGTCGAGTGCGGGTGGTCCAGACCGAACGGCGGCGTGCCGGTGAGCATTTCGTGCAGCACACAGCCCACGCCGTACAGGTCGGTGCGGCCGTCGACCGTTTCGCCGCGGATCTGCTCGGGCGCCATGTACGCCGGGGTGCCGATCATGCTGCCGGGCAGGGTGATGCCCGCGCGTGAGGATTCCTTCTGCATGTAGCGTGCTATGCCGAAGTCGAGCACCTTGACCACCCCGCGCGAGGTGACCATGACGTTCGCGGGCTTGATGTCGCGGTGCAGTACGTCGCCCGAGTGGGCGACGTCGAGCGCGTCGCACAGCTGGATCGCCCAGCCGATCACGTGGCCGATCGGCAACCACGCGCCGTCCGCGACGAGTTGGGCCAGGGTGCGGCCGGTGATCAGCTCCATCGCCAGGTACATGACCTTGCCGTCGGTCTCCCGCATGTCGGCGGATGCGGCGCCGAGCGCGGAGGTCACCTGCGCGTCGTGCAGCGTCTCGGCGTCGTGGTCGAACACCCGCGTCGCGACGTCGCCCGGCCGCTGCGCGATCGTCGGCGCGGCGTTCTCCGGGCCGACGGGGGGCGGCTTCCTGGGGTGGGTGCGGTTCGGTTCGCCGGGGTGCCGGATCACCTGCTTGAGGCCGCGGTCGTGCACCACGATGATGTTGGGCGAGGAGAGCCGGCCGAGGATCAGCGCCTCCTGGCCGAAGCGGTCCATGCTGTTGGATCCGCCGAAGGACTCCTTGAGCACCTTGACCGCGACGAAGCGCTGCATCTTGCGATCCCAGGCCCGCCATACGGTTGCGTTGCCGCCCGAGCCGAGCTTTTCGTCCAGCCGATACCGGCTGCCGAGCCACAACCGAGCCACCGCAAACGCCTCCCCGTACGCGCCCTGTGGATGTGATTGTTTCGTAGCAGCGTCCGTGGGGGGAACCGTATGCGACATCGCCTCGGGGACGGGGCCCGGGTCCCGCCGGGTTCCGCGCGGTCGTCGCCGGTCGGCGTGGGGCGCGGACGAGCCCGCCTTCGATCGTACGGGCCCACTACCGTCGGCGGCATGACCGAGATCGTTGTCGTGAACTCGCCCGACGAGGCCCCGCGGGAGTGGGACGCGAGCGTCTTTCTGGCCGGACCCACGCCGCGCGCCGCGCACGTCGCCTCCTGGCGCCCGGCCGCGTTGAAGCTGATCCGCGAGCGGTGGCGTGGGCCGGGCCGGCTCGTGGTGTTCGTGCCCGAACCCGCCGACGGGCACTCGTGGCCCTCGCACCGGGTGCAGCGGGACTGGGAGTTGCGCAACCTCGACCGCAGCGACCGGGTGCTGTTCTGGATCCCGCGCGATCTGCGCGACCTGCCGGGGCTCACCACCAACGACGAGTGGGGCTGGCTCAAGGACTCGGGCCGCGCGGTCCTGGGCACCCCGCCCGACGCGCCGCAGGTGCGCTACCAGCGGGCCTACGCGCTCGGCCACGACGTGCCGCTCCGGGACACCCTGGCGGCGACGATCGACACCGTGCTCGACGCGCTCGGCGCCGGTGCGGCGCGGGCGGACGGCGAACTGGACATCCCGTTGGACGTGTGGCGGACCCGGGCCTTCGCCGACTGGTACGCGGCCCAGCGGGCGGCCGGCAACACGCTGCTGGGCGGCCGGATCGTGTGGGTGTGGCGGCACGGCGCCGAGACGTGGTTGTGGGCGGCGCACGTACGGGTCGCGATCGCCGCCGAGGCGGACCGGGTCAAGGACAACGAGGTCGTGCTCGGTCGCCCGGACGTGGCGGCGGTGGTGCTGTACCGGCGGGCCGAGCCGGTCGCGGCGAGCACCGTGGTGCTGGTGCGCGAATTCCGCTCGGCGGCGCGCACCGGGGACGGTTTTGTCCACGAGGTGCCCGGCGGCAGCGGGTACACGGCCGAGGACGGCCGCGCCGAGGTCGGCCAGGAAACCGGTCTGGTACTGGCGCCCGAGCGGTTGCGCCCGCACGGCTCGCGGCAACTCGCCGCGACGCTGGCCGCGCATCACGCGCACGTGTGGTCGGCCGAGCTGACCGAGGCCGAACTGGCCCGGCTGCGCGACGTCCCCGGTCCACATGGTGTGGCCGGGGACGGGGAGCGCACCGAGGTCGAGATCACGACGTACGGCGAACTGCTGCGTGACGGGCGCGTCGACTGGTCGACGCTGGGGATGCTGGCGGCCGTGCTGGCCGCCGCCGAGGATCAGCGGTAGTTGCCGAGACCCGTGCAGGGGGCGTGTCGCTCGACGAGGCAAACAGTGTCGTCGATCGTCATCAACCGGCCGCCGACGATCTCCGGGGTGCGGAAAACCGGAGTCTGCAGGGTGACGAGCGAGCGCGGGCTGAGCGCCGCGACATACGGCTCGCCACAACGGGTGCACATCGCGGGGGCGGTGAGGGTCTTCAGCATGGTGCTTCCTCCGTGACTGGTGACGTTAACCTTCCGTTCACCTTCGGTTCGGCCTCCAGTTTCCTTCTTGGATCCGTAAATGTCAACTGTGTTGGCCTACGGAGGTGGCCGTACATATGGCATCCTGACGATGTGGATCACAAGGATGTCGACGGCACGGACCCCGAAGCCGCCGAAGAGGGCCTGGTCAGGGCCGCGAAGGCCTACCGAAGGACCGAGAAGGCGCACGAGGAGGCGCGTCAAGAACTCAAGCGGGCGGCGATCCGGGCGATAGTCGCGGGGGTCAAGCAGTCCGAGGTGGCCAAGGTCACCGGCTGGACACGTGAATACCTGCGACGGCTGAAGAAGGACCGCTAGGGACCGCGCTCAGGCGACCGCCGGGACCTGCGCTCAGGCGTTGTCGAGGTCGGCCGGGTTCTCGAAGCCGGGCAGGCCGGCCGGGTCGGTCGCGCCGCCGAACGCGCACAATACGTGGCGCTCGACGATGTACGTGGTGCCCGACGCGTTGAACACCTGCCCCGACACGGGGGCGTCGATCCGGGAGAGGTAGCGCCGCTGGGTGGGGATCAGCTGGGCGATGTACGGCTCGTTGCAGCGGGTGCAGGTGGCCGGCGTCGCGGTCGGCGAGGCCGAGGCGTAGCGGTCCAGGGCGATGACGAGCCGGTCGGCCAGGTGCGCGGCGGTGCGCTGGGTGGTGGCGACCCGCTCCGGATCGCCCGCCTCGCGGGACTCGGCGCAGGCCCGGAGAGCGTCGCCGATCCGGCGCAGCGCCACCTTGTGGAACGGCGGTGCCTGCGCGGACAGCGCGTCCGCGCGGTCGGCGATCGAACCGGCGGAACCGGCGAACGCGGGGTGCCGCTGGGCACCCTCGGCGCCGAGGGCCGAGACATCGGCGGCGAGGCCGCGCAGAGCGGCCACGTGCTCGGGCGTCAGGCTCATGGTGTGCCGTTCCTTTCTGCCGTCCGACTGGGAGGCAACTCCGTTCGATGGGAGGCAACCCGTCCATAGTGGACAGACTCGACCGGCAAACGCCATGGAATGTGATGATCAGCACGTTGTTGCCCGGTTTGTCAGAGTTTGCCGAGCGGTAAACCCGGCCGGCGCCGGCGTGCGCTGTGGCGATCCGAAGACGAAACCGTTATGCAATGGCTGGAAAGAACCCCTTGTTGGCGGTCGAGCGAGGGGAGGAGAGTCACGATCACGTCGTTCTAGGGGGATGTATGCGCACTGTGAAAGTCGGACTGCTCGTGGTGATGCTGACGTGCGCCGTCGGCGCCTGTGGGAGCGGGGACGACGGTTTCGGCGGCCTGGGGGTGAACAAGACGCAGAGCGCGAGCGGCCCGAGCCCGTCGGGGGAGGAGAGCTCCACCGCGCGCGCCACGGACGACACCTCGCCGACGCCCACCGCCGGCCGACCCACCACGACGCGTCCGCGCACCACCGCGCCGGGCACCCCGACGTCGGGCACCTCCGCGGGCAGCGGCGGTGACTGGTCGTCGTCGTATTCGACCAGTTTCCTCAACGGTTGCCTCAGCACCTCGAACAACAACACCCGCTACTGCCAGTGCACGCTGACCGAGCTGCAGGGCAAGTACAGCCAGGCGCAGATGAGCGCGTTCGACCAGGAGTACGCGCGCACCAACAAACTGCCCGACGAGTTGCAGAGCACCGTGCAGAAGTGCCTGAACACCGGGTGACGGAGTCGGCCGGACGCGTCACCGCCGCCCCGTCGGGCGGCGGTGACGGTCTCGTCAGTGTGGGATCTCGTCGATGAGGGTCCGGGCGCCCATGGCGAGCAGTTCGCCGGCGACCGCGGCGCCGAGCTTGTCCGGCTCCGAGCCGTGGTCGGTGGCCTCCAGGAGATCCGCGCCGTCGGTGGAATACACCGCGGCGTGCAGGGTCAGGCCGGTGTCGGAGTCGGTGCAGTGGGCCGCGATCGGGCTGTGGCAGTGGCCGCGCAGCTCGCGCAGCAGGGCCCGCTCGGCGGTGACGCAGGCCCGGGTGCACGCGTCGTCCAGGGTCCGCGCGGCGGCCACGGTCGCCGCGTCGTCGACTCGGCACTGCAGCGCCAGCACCCCCGCGCCGATCGCCGGCAACATCTGAGTGGTGGTCAGGACCTGGGCCACGCGCCGCTGTTCGCCGATCCGCTCCAGGCCCGCGACGGCCAGGATCAGCGCGTCGAACTCGCCCGCGTCCAGCTTGGCCAGCCGACTGTTGGCCGAGCCGCGGATCGGCACCGGGGTCAGCCCCGGGTGGCGGCGCCGCAGTTGCGCCGCGCGGCGCACCGAGCTGGTGCCCACCCGGGCGCCGGACGGCAGGTCGGCCAGGCGCGCGCCGACCACGCAGTCGTGTACGTCGTCGCGGGGCAGGTAGGCGGCGATGGTCAGCCCGTCGGGCAGCGGCACGTCGCCCGGGATGTCCTTGAGGCAGTGCACGACCAGGTCCACCTCCCCGTCGAGCTGCGCGCGGTCGAGTTCCTTGACGAACGCGCCCTTGCCGCCGAGCCGGGCCAGGCTCCCGCCCCAGCGGTCGCCGCTGGTGGACAGCGGCACGATCGTGGGTTCGTGCGGTTGTCCGGACAGCAGGGCGGCGACGAGCCGGGCCTGCGCGAGGGCCATGGGGGAGGACCGGGTTCCGATGCGGAGCTGCATACGCGACACGCTAGCGCGTGTCTTCAAACCCCCGTCGGGCTCCGCGGCGTTCGGTGCCGTGCATCGGCGTGCCGGAGAAGCAGGTGCATAGTGGTTCTATTCGCCTGCTTCTCCGGGGCGGCGAGGTGCGGTGCCGGGCGTCGTGGAGCTCGGCGGGGGTTCGAAGACACGCGCTAGGGCCGTGGCGGCCGGGCGGTCGAATTTCGGCGAAGTCCGGTACCTCGCAGGGGGGATGTGCGACTGCGGGGGTCGGCCCGCCAGTCGTTCGGACCAGTCGCCGTGTCCTTCGGGTGTGGTGCGGCGTTGGGCAGGCACGGCTCGTCGGCGTTCGACGGACACCGGACCTGGAGACAAGGAAACCGCCCCATGCAGCGCATCGTTCGCGGCCTTCTGGTCAGTACGGCCGTCATCGCGGCCCCCGTCGTCGGCGCGACCGTGGCGGTGGCCGTGCCGGCCGGTGCCGAGACGCACACGGTTCGGGCCGACACGATCGAGACGGTGAGCGGGCTCTGTGGCAACGAGGCCGGCGCGCTCGCGTTCATCAACCCGACCTTCGGCCAGCGCTGCTGAGGCGGGACCCGACCGCGCGGCGCCGGCGGTGTCCCGATCCGACCCGGTGGGCGGATCGGGACACCGCCGTGCGCTGCGTCAGAGGGCGATGTCGGTGCTCAGGCGCAGGTCGCCGAGGGAGCGGCCGACGCGCAGGGTGTAGGTGCCTGGGGCGGTGGCCCAGGCCGCCTCCGCCTCGTTCCAGCGGGCCAGGGTGCGGGCGTCGATGTCGATCGTGGTGGTCGTCCGCGCGCCGGGCTCGACGTCCAGGGCGGCGAAGCCGACCAGGCGGATCGGCTCCGGGCGCCCCCACAGCGTGCCGTCGGCGGTCTCCAGGTACACCTGCACCACCTCGCGGCCGGCGCGCTCGCCGGTGTTGGCGACGGTGACCTCGACGCTGACGCCGGCCGCGTCGCCCTTGGCCGCGACCGACTCGTAGGCCCAGCTCGTGAAGCCCAGGCCGTGGCCGAACGGGTAGGCGGGGGCGGCCTCGCCCAGGGCCCAGGCGCGATAGCCGATGTTGCTGGACCGCTCCGCGTAGTGGTGCTCGCCGTCGATCCGGGCGGTGGAGTACACCGGGACGTCGGTGGCGGCGGCCGGGTGGGTCGTGGGCAGCCGCCCGCCCGGCTCGGCCGCGCCGGTCAGCACGTCGCCGAGGGCCGCGCCGCCCTCCTGGCCGGGCAGCCAGGCCCACACCACGGCGGCGACCTCGTCGCGCCAGGGCATCAGCACCGGTGAGCCCGCGTTGACCACCACGACGGTCCTCGGGTTGGCCGCGGCGACCCGGCGCACCAGTTCGTCGGAGCGCCCCGGGAGGGCCAGGTCCGCACGGTCGAAGCCCTCCGACTCGATGTCGTCGGTGGTGCCGACCACGACCACGGCCACGTCCGCCGCCCGGGCGGCCTCGACCGCGGCGGTCAGTTCGTCCTCCTCGGAGCGGCGCGGGTTCGCCCAGCCCAGGCCGAGCGCGGCCATGAAGAACCGCTCGCCCTGGCTGAAGTCGACCCGGATCGCCACCTCCGTGCCGGCCGTCGCCTCGATCTCGATGCGGGTGGCCTCCGGGCGCATGATCGTCTCGATCACGTCGGTGCCCTCGGGGGCGGTCATGTCGATCGTTCGGGTCGTGCCGTCGATGTCCACCTCGAACCGGCCCGCGCCGCGGACGTCCAGGATGTTCGTGCCGGACACGGTCGGGGTCACGTTCACCCGCAGTCGGATCACGACCGCTCCGGCCGGAATGTTGTCCGGCCAGAACATCAGGCTGGAGCCCAGGCGGTGTTCGGAGGAGAGCAGGTTGCCGTCGGCGTCCAGGAACTCCGCGCGCAGTCCCGGCTCGCCGGTCTCCGGGTCCACGGCCGCGTCCAGGGACAGGTCGGCCAGCGCGCGGTGGGTGAACGCGCCCTCGGTGAGCGTCAGTTCGACGCCGTCGCCGAGCGCGGCGCGCAGGCCCTCGGGGATCGAGACCACGTGCGCGGGGTTCACATGCGCGCTGCCGCCGCCCTGGGCGGACAGGCGCAGGGCGTTCGGGCCGATCAGCGCGACGCGCGAGAGCGCGCCGGGGTCGAGCGGGAGGGTTCCGTCGTTGGCGAGCAGCACCATGGCCCGGGCGGCGATCTCGCGCAGCGTGGCGATCGCGTCGTCGGGGGTGGTGGTCGTGGCCGGGGTGCGGTCGCCGAGCACCCCGACGCGGGCGGCCAGGCGCAGGACCCGGACCACCCGCTCGTCGATCAGCGACTCGGCGACCCGGCCCTCGCGCACGGCGGCGAGCAGCGGTTCGCCCCATACCTCGGACGGGCCGGGCATCGCGACGTCGGTGCCGCCCGCGGCCGCGGCCTCGGTGGAGCGCACCGCCATCCAGTCCGAGACCACCACGCCGTCGAAGCCCCACTCGTCCTTGAGGACGTCGTTCACCAGGCGCGAGTTCTCGGTCATCGTCTCGCCGTTGACCCGGTTGTACGCACTCATCACCAGCCACACCCGGCCGGTGCGCACGGCCTCCTCGAACGGCAGCAGGTAGACCTCGCGCAGCGAGCGCTCGTCGATCCGCGAGTCGTAGGACATGCGCTCGTCCTCGGTCTCGTTGCCGACGAAGTGCTTGATCGTGGCCCCGACCCCGGCGGACTGCACACCCTCGATGAAGGCGGTCGCGATCCGCGCGGTGAGCAGCGGGTCCTCGGAGTAGCACTCGAAGTGCCGGCCGCCGAGCGGGCTGCGGTGCAGGTTCACGGTCGGCGCGAGCAGGACGTGGATGTCCTTGTCGCGGGTCTGCGCGCCCATCACGAAACCGGCCCGGCGGGTGACCTCCGGGTCCCACGCGGCGGCGAGCGCGGTGGGGCTGGGGAACAGCAGCGAGGTGTCCCGCTCGTCCCAGGTGACGCCGCGGACGCCGACCGGGCCGTCGGAGACGCGCAGCTTGCGCAGGCCGATGCGCGGGATCTCGGGAAGCGACCAGAAGTCCTCGCCGACGATCAGGGACAACTTCTCCTCGAGAGTGAGCCGGGCCACCAGCGCGCGCAGCTCGTCGTCCGTGGCTTCGGTGGGGGTGGGATCGGACATCGTCGTCTGCCTTCCGCTCGCGTTCCCGATCGATCCGGATCGCGCCGGACGGGTCGGTGGGGGACCTCCCCGTACCGTAATCGGAAAACTTTGCGGTCGGTAGTTTTGTTATCCCAGCGTGATCTACACCTCGACGGGCCTCCGTCGGGACACGGCAGGATGGGGCCATGGACGTACGACCCGACGATCTCTCCGACGCCCCACCGCCCCGGGCCGGGCGGGCCAGACCGCGTGGGCGGGGGTACGCGTCGGGGGACGCGCGGCGTACGCGCATCCTCAACATCGCGCTTCAGGAATTCGCCGAGAACGGCTACCGGGGCACCTCGCTCGCGCGCATCGCCGAGCGCGCCGAACTCACCCAGGCCGGGCTGCTGCACCACTTCCGCAGCAAGCAGGAACTGCTCGTCGCGGTGCTCGACCTGCGCGACCGCATGGACATGGCACACCTGGACCTGGCCGAACTCCCGCTCGGCGGCGCGGCGGTGCTGGCCAAGTTCACCGAACTCGCCGAGCACAACCAGGCCATCCCCGGCCTGGTCCAGCTCTTCACCGTGCTCACCGGCGAGGCGGTCACCACCGATCACCCCGCGCACGGGTGGGCCCGGGACCGCTACGCGCTCCTGCGCGCGAGCGTCACCGCGTCCCTGGAGGCCGGCGTGGCCTCGGGCGAACTGCGCGCGGACGTGGACCCGGCCGCGGTGGCCGCGCAGGTCTTCGCGATGATGGACGGGCTCCAGCTGCAATGGCTGCTCGACCCCGAACACGTGGACATGGCGACGCTGTTCGCCGACTACGTGGAGCACCTGCTGCGCCGCATCCGGGCCTGACCCCGGGCCCTACCCCTTGTCCGGCGCGCCCTCGCCCGCGGTCAGCTCGCGCAGCACCGCGCCCAGGTCCCAGTTGGACAATCCCGCCAGCGCCTCGCGGAAGACGGTGAGCCCGAACAGGTCGCCCCGGGCGGTCATCCGGCCGGCGGCCAGCGCCTCGCGCGGCGCGTGCCGGTCGTTGAGCAGGATCACCCGGCGGGCGGTGTCGTAGTCCATGTGCACGATCAGGTCCGGCCCCGGCAGCAGGCCCGGACGGACCAGGACGCGGCCCTGGAAGACGTCCAGATGCAGTTCGGCCGGGTCCTCGCGGCCCGGGACGTCGCTGACCACGATGTCCACGATCGCCGGATGCGGCGTGCGCTTCTCCGGATCCGGGGTGATCAATCGGCTCAGCCGGGACACCGCCGCGATCCACGCGTCGGACATGAACGCGTGCCGATCCAGGGCGGGCTCCGCGGCGTCGGCCGGCACCGGCTCGGTCCGGGTGCGCTCGGGCTCCTCGCGCAGCACCTTGCCCAGCTCCTCGCCGAGCCGGCGGGCGGCCGTACGGCGCATCGCCCGGGCGAGTTCGGCCTCCACCGCGCGCAGCGCCAGCGGACGCATGCGACGGATCATCTCCGCCGTCTCGTCCGCGTCGCCGTCGGCCGGCAGCAGGTGCGTCTCCATCAACCGCCCGAAGCCCTCGGCCACGTGCTCCATCGCCGCGCGCAACATCCGCAGCTGCTCGGTGACCGCGCCCACCGGGACGCCGGCCGCGTGCAGCTCGGCGCCGACCGCCAGCTCGCGCGGACTGGGCACCCGGAACACGGTCAGCGAGTCGTCCTCGGGCTCCAGGAGGCCCAGGCGCACCGCCCCCGCGAGCGCGACCGGATCGGACAGTCCGCCGAACATCGCGATCAGCTCGGCGCGGGTCATCCGCTCCGGGGTCTCCTCGCTCCACGGACCGCTCGCCTCGGCAACCAGGCCGAGCACGCCGCCGAGGCTGCGTCCACCGTCCCAGGCGTCGAGCAGCTCCTTGATGCTGACCAGGCTGTAGCCGCGCTCCAGGAGTTGGCCGATCAGGCGCAGCCGGCCCAGATGGGCGTCCTCGTACAGCGACACCCGGCCCTGGCGCCTGGGCCGCGGCAACAGTCCGCGATCCTGGTATGCCCGTACGTTGCGTACGGTGGTGCCCCCCTCGCGGGCGAGGTCTTCGATCCGATAATCCGCCAACCTCGTGCCTCGCGATCCTCGTGCCCCGTGTCCGCGGCCAACGTAATGCAGATACGTTCGAGGTTCGATCACGCGGTGATCGCAATGGGCGCGGGAACGCTCCCGGAGCACGGGTCCGGAACACGGGTCCGGCGGATCCCGGAACCGGGAAAGCGCGGGCGCGAGGCTCAGGGGATGACCACGACCGGGCGTTTGGCGTGTTTGACCAGACGGCACGCGACCGATCCGAAGATGCGACTGGCCAGCCCGGTGGATCCGCCGACCACGATCGCGTCGGCGGTGAATTCGCGCGCGACGTCCTCGATCTCGTGGCAGATGTCACCCCCGCGCTCGACCAGGATCCACGGCACGTCGCTGAGGTGGTCCGCGCAGGCCAGTTCCAGGCCCAGGGCCTCGGAACGACTGTCCGGCACGTCGATGAAGACCGGCGGCTCGCAGCCGGCCCACACGGTGGCCGGAATCCGGTTGGCCACATGCACGATCACCAGCCCGCCGCCGAGTCTGCGCGCCATGCCCGACGCGTACGCGAGGGCTCGCTCGCTGGACTCGGACCCGTCGAAACCGACCACGACGGGATGCTGGAACGCGGGATCGCGCTGATGGGGGGAATCGGGACGGAGCAACGGAGTGCCGTCCGGGAAGTCACTGAACTCGAAAGCAGCCATGGGAATCGGGCGTCTTTGCTGTGGAGGGGCGCCTCGGGGCTTTCTGTACCAGATTACTGCGCCGACCCGCACATTCGACAGTGTCGGTCGGGGTTCTCCCGGACAAAAAAGACACTGGGCCGTGTACCGGTCTGGGCATGGTGCGGTCCGCCGGACCACGCGCGGGGATGGATCCCCCGGGCAAAGCCTCGGCGAGACACGCACATTAGCCGGACAAGGCCGTGAATGGGGAGACCCGGGCGGCCGTGTGGGTGATTGCGTTCCGGGCGCGGCCGTCTCGGGCCCGGTCGCCGGGGCGCCACACGGGCCGGTTCGAGCCGGCCCCGGGGGGACCGTTCGGGGGTGCGGACCGACGCCGCAGGGGGAACGGGCGTTACCCCGGACCCCGCCCGAGCGTTGGTCAGGGCGACACCGTGCGTCCGGGCGACCGCGTAGTCACGGGCGGCGATCCGCTGGTCGGACGCCGACCCACCCGCACGCCCACCCGCGTCGCGGCGCCGACGTCGAACCTGTCCGACGGCCCGACACGCGCGGGGCCGTCGGCGGGTTCGACGCTTCCTTGGACCCGGCCGGCGTCGGTCCCGCGCGGGCTCACATCGTGAGCAGCACCCCGCCGTAGGCCGCGCCGGCGATCAACACCCAGGAGGCGAAGCCGAGCAGCAGCGCCCGCCACCCGGTGCGGATCAGCCGACCGAGCCGGACCATGCTGCCCAGCCCGAACAGCGCGGCGGCGAGCAGCAGATCCTGCACGGTGCCGGCCGCCTCCAGCACGCCGACGGACAACAAGCCGGCGCTGCGGACGGCGACCATGGCCAGGAAGCCGAGCACGAACAGCGGGATCAGCGGCGGTCGTCGGGACCCGGCCCGCCCGGTGTCGCCGGCCCGCGCGGCCCGACGGCGCAGCGCGTACGCGGTGCCCGCCACGATCGGCGCGAGCAGCAGCACCCGCATCAGCTTGACCACCACCGCGGTGTGCAGCGCGACCGGCCCGGCCACCCCGCCCGCCGCGACCACCTGGCCGACGTCGTGCACGCTCGCGCCGACCCAGCCTCCGTAGTGCGTCGGGTCCAGGCCGAGCGGCACCCGCAGCAGCGGCAGCACACCGATCGCCAGGCTCCCGCACAGGGTGACCAGCGCGACCGAGGTGACCACGTCCTCCTCGTCGCTGTCGCTGACCCCGTTCATCGCGGCGACGGCGGAGGCGCCGCAGATGGAGAAGCCGGTCGCGATCAGCAGCGGCTGGTCGCCGGGCAGCCCCATGCGCCGGCCGAGCCACCGGGTGGCGAAGAAGGTGAGCATCACCACCACGATCACCATCGCCACGGTCGGCAGCCCGAGTCCGACGATGTCGCCGAGCGCGAGCTTGAGCCCGAGCAGCACCACGCCGGCGCGCATCAGCCGCCGCCCCGCGAAGCCGAGCCCCGGCGCGGTGGCGGCGGGCAGCACCCGCACGTTGGCGGCGAGCACGCCCAGCGCCACCGCGACCGTGAGCATCGGTACGTGCGGCCAGATCCGGTGCGCGCCCCAGCTCGCGGCCACCGCGAGCGTCGCCGCGAGCAGCCCCGGCCACAGTCGGGCCCTCGCCGTCCCGGCGGAAGCCGTGGACTGCCGGTGATGGGCGCGCTGCGCGGTCGTCAGGGTCATGATCACCACCCTCGGCCCGCCGTCCCCGCGCGGGTAGCGGTCGATTGCCTGGTAGGTCATAGGGTTTGGCTATGACCTCGAACGCGCGCCCGGCGGACCGGTTGCCGGACCTGTACACGCTGGAGCTGCTCGTGGCGGTGACCGAGAACGGCAGCCTGGGCGCCGCCGCCCGCCGGTTCGGGATCAGCCAGCCCTCGGCCAGCGCGCGGATGCGCACCCTGGAGCGGCGGCTCGGCGTACGGCTCCTGGAGCGCAGCACCACCGGTTCGGTGCCCACGGCGGCGGGCCTGGTGATCACCGACTGGGCGCGCGGGGTGCTCGACCAGGCGCACGCGCTGGTGGAGGGCGCCGCCGCGCTCAAGGCCCGGCAGGAGGACCGGCTGCGGGTGGCGGCGAGCCTGACCGTGGCCGAGCACCTGGTGCCCGGCTGGCTGACCGCGCTGCGCGAGGCGGTGCCCGGGCTGCACGTCGGCCTCCAGGTGACCAACAGCCTGCACGTGATCGAGGCGCTGCGGGCGGGCGAGGCCGACATCGGCTTCGTCGAGGGGCCCTGGGTCCCGCGCGACCTGCAGTCGGCGGCGGTGGGCCGGGACCGGCTCGTGGTGGTCGTCGCGCCGACCCACCCGTGGGCCCGGCGGCGGCGCCCGATCGCGGCGGCCGAGTTGGCGAACACGCCGCTGCTGCTGCGCGAGGCGGGCTCGGGCACCCGGGAGACGCTGGAGCGGGCGCTGGCGGCCTACGACGGAGTGGCCGTGCCCGCCCTGGAGTTGGGCGCGACGGCGCCGCTGCGCTCGGCCGCGATCGCCGGATCCGCGCCCGCCGTGCTGTCCGATCTGGCGGTGCGCGAGGACCTGGCCGAGGGGCGTCTGGTGGCCGTTCCGGTGGCCGATCTGCCCGCCCTGGATCGTGTCCTGCGCGCGGTGTGGCCGCGCGGCCGGGAGCTGCCGGAGGGCGCCCTGCACCTGCTGCACGCCGCCCGGCGGCGCCCCGGGGCCTGACAGCTCGCGCAATTGTCGATAAGTTCCGCGATGTGACCACCGTCACAAACACGCATATCTACATAACGTCACGTAGAGAACACCATGCATAGACAAGGTAAGAGAGAGTAAGTTCCGATCTTGGGTTACGCGAGTGACGCCTGTGAACTACTGGGGCGGGACAGCCTGCGCGATCCGGACCGCCGGCACGACCGGGGCCGTGCAGGTCACAGAGGGGTGAAGGGGGCGATCGGGGCCATGAGCAGGATCGACAGCCGCAAGGACCGGCGACGGGGCCGAGCACGCGTGGTCGATGCCGATCACCCGGCCGAGTCCGGCGCGATCGACGCGACGGGCGCGACGGGCGCGATCGACGTCGGTTCGGGCGGCGACGAGGACGCGGCGGTGATCGTCGCGGCGTCCACCGTGCTCTCCGAGGCTCCGCCCGAACACGACTCGGTCGACGACGACGGCGAGTACGCCGACGACATCGACCTCGACGGCGAGTACGACCCCGACGGCGAGGGTGTCCTGGCCCCGGGGCGGGAGCGCCCGCTGCTCGGCCGGCGGCGGCCGGACACCATCGCGGTGCTGCTGTTCGCCAACTCGCCGATCCTGGAGAGTTCGATCCCGATATCGGTGTTCGGGGTCGATCGACGCGACGCCGGCGTGCCGAACTACCGATTACTGGTATGTGCGGCCGAACCCGGACCGCTCCGCACCACCGGCGGCGTCGAACTGATAGCGCCGTACGGCCTCGACGCGCTGGCTCGGGCCGGCACGGTCATCGTGCCCGCGTGGCACTCGCCGTCGCGGATGCCGCCGCCGCCCGTCCTGGAGGCGCTGCGTCGGGCGCACCGTGAGGGGGCCCGGATCGTCGGCCTGTGCGGCGGCGCCTTCGTGCTGGCCGCGGCCGGTCTGCTCGACGACCGTCCGGCGACCACGCACTGGATGTACGCACCCGCCCTGGCCAAGCGTTATCCGAAGGTCCGGGTGGACCCGCGCGAGTTGTACGTGGACGACGGCGACATCCTCACCAGCGCCGGCACCGCGGCCGGGATCGACCTGTGCCTGCACCTGGTCCGGCTCGACCACGGTCCGGACGCGGCCAACGCGCTCGCCCGGCGCCTGGTCGTGCCCGCGCATCGGATCGGCGGCCAGGCCCAGTACATGGACCTGACCCTGCCCGAGGAGATCAGCGGCGACCCGCTGGCCACCGTGATCTCGTGGGCGCTGGAGAACCTCGCCGAGCGCTTCGACATCGAGCAGTTGGCGACCCGCGCGTACATGAGTCGGCGCACCTTCGACCGGCGTTTTCGCACGCTCACCGGCAGCGCTCCGCTTCAGTGGCTGCTGACCCAGCGGGTGCTTCAGGCGCAGCGGCTCCTGGAGACCACCGATCTCCAGGTCGAGGAGATCGCCCGGCGCTGCGGATTCCGCTCGCCGGTGGCGCTGCGCGGGCACTTCCGCAAACAACTGGGCGTGCCGCCGGCCTCGTACCGCGAGACGTTCCGCACCCGCGGCCCGGAGGAGACCGGGGACGAGGAGGTGTGTGCACGGGCCGTAGGGTGACCCCATGAACGACCGCTTGGTCTGGATCGACTGTGAGATGACGGGACTCGACCTGTCCCGGGACGCGTTGGTGGAGGTGGCGGCGCTCGTCACCGACTCCGAGCTCAACATTCTGGGCGACGGGGTCGATGTCGTGATCCGCCCGCCCGCCGAGGCGCTCGCCGGCATGCCCGATGTGGTGCGCAAGATGCACACCGCTTCAGGTCTGCTGGACGAGCTGGAGGCGGGCGTGAGCCTGGCCGAGGCCGAGGCCGAGGTGCTGCGCTACATCAAGGCGCACGTGCCCGACGGCCGCAAGGCGCCGCTGTGCGGGAACTCGATCGGCACCGACCGGGGCTTCCTGGCGCGGGACATGCTCGACCTCGACGCCTACCTGCACTACCGGGTGATCGACGTCTCCTCGATCAAGGAGTTGGCCCGCCGCTGGTATCCGAGGGTCTACTTCCAGAGCCCCCCGAAGGCCGGCAACCACCGCGCGCTGACCGACATCCACGAGAGCATCGAGGAACTGCGCTACTACCGCGAGGCGATCTTCGTCCCGGAGCCGGGACCGGACAGCGACGCCGCCAAGGCGATCGCCGCCCGGTACGGCCACAAGCCGGCCGAACGCGCCTGAGATCGGGCTCGCGCCCGCTTCGCGTCAGGCTCGCGCGTCCCGTGAAACCACCACGCGCACCCCTTGAAACCACCACGCGGAAACCCTGCGGCGAGCAGCCTCCGGGAGCCTGTACACTTTTCCTCGCCGGGACGGAAACGCCACGGCGATGGTGGGTGTAGCTCAGCTGGTAGAGCACCTGGTTGTGGTCCAGGAAGTCGCGGGTTCAAGTCCCGTCACTCACCCCGAGAAGGCCCCGAGACACGCGAGTGTCTCGGGGCCTCGTGCGTTTTCGGGTGATTGCCGCCGGATCGCGCCCGATGTCGGCGTTCGCGTTGTGTGCGGCGGCGCGCGCGGCGTAGCGTGCCGTCACCTGAGGGTTACATACGTGTCATCGGGAGGGTTTCGATCATGAGCATCGGCGAGTCGGGGCAGCCTTCGCGGCAACAGCTCGACGACGAGAAGGCCGCGCTGTACGCCATGGACATCAGTGGTGTCACGTGGATCGGCTACGGCGAGGACACCACCGGCGAGGGGATCGTGGAGACCGCCGAACTGCCCGGCGGGGGCATGGCGATGCGCAACTCGATCCACCCGGAGGGGCCGATCCTGCGATTCACCGAGGGTGAGTGGACCGCGTTCGTACTCGGCGTGCGCGACGGCGAGTTCGACCTGGACCGGCTGGCCGAGCCGCTGCCGGAGCAGCACGGCTGACACCGCGTCGGATGGACCGGTCGGCTCGATTCGACGGGTCAATCATCCATTTCGCCCGTTTGGCGAATCGTGTACCGGTTACTCCTCGGTGGACGTGCCACCGAGGGAGGGAAATCCGTGTCCACAGCCACCTCCGGGGTGGAGATCAGCGCGGTCGGCCTGGCGGCGGAGGGCCCGGACGGCGTCATCTTTCGCGACGTGCGCGTGACCGCGCCCGCGGCCGGCCTGACCGTGCTCGTCGGACCCGCCGGCGCCGGCCGGACTTCGTTGCTCCTCGCGCTCGGCGGCCGATTCCGGACCGTCGCCGGCACCGTGACCGTGGCCGGCAGCGGTCGCGCCGCCGACGCCCGCGCCCACACCGCGCTGGCCCGGGCCCGCCCCGGCCTGGACCTGGAACCGCACCTGTTCGTCACCGAGACGGTCGCCGAACGACAGGCCGTCGGCGGCGGCCGGCCCAGCGGGACAGCGCTCGCGCGGATGTACGACCTGCTGCGGATCGACCCGCCGGGCCACGTCCTGGTCGAGCACCTGTCCGCGGTCGAACACCTGCTCTTCGCGGTCGCGCTGGCCGCCGCCGACCGACCCGGCGCGGTCCTGGTCGACGACGTGGACAGCGGCATCGCGGGCGCCGACCTCTCCCGCGCCTGGCAGGCGTTGCGCGACCTGGCCGACACCGGCACCACCGTGGTGGCCACCGCGACCGCCGCGCCGCGCGGCGCCGACGTGGTGGTCGATCTGCCCGGACACCACCTGTACCCGAGAGGCGGTACCGCCTGATGGGTGTGCTGCGCCTGGCCTGGTTCGAACTGCGGCGCTTCCGAGGCCCGTTGCCTCGGCTGGTCCCGGTCATGCTGATGCTGGTGCCGACCCTGTACGGGGCCCTGTACCTGTGGTCCAACTGGGACCCGTACGGCCGACTGCACCAGGTGCCGGTCGCGTTCGTGAACGAGGACCGGCCGGTGGACGCGCGCGGGCAGCACATCGACGCGGGTGGTCGGCTGACCGAGGTGATCCGCCACGACCGGAACTTCGCATGGACGGTCACCGACGCCAAGGCCGCCCGCGACGGTCTGGACGACGGCGACTACCACTTCGTGGTCACCGTGCCGCCCGACTTCAGCGCCACGCTGGCCACCACCGCGTCCGCCGAGCCGCGTCAGGCCAGGCTGCTGATGACGCTCGACGACGCCAACGGCTTCATCATCGGCAAGATGGCCGAGATCGCCAAGACGCAGCTCCAGCAGCAGATCTCGGCGACCACGCAGAGCACGCTGGTGCAGCAGTTGTACGGGGAGACCGGCACGCTCAAGGCGCAATTGGCCCAGTCGGCCGACGGCGCGCGGCAACTCGCGGCGAACGCGGGCGGCGTGCCCCCCGAGCAGACCCGTCAGGGGGCCGCGCAACTGGCCGACGGGCTGGCGAAACTGGACGCGGCGGTACCGGCGCCGCCGCCGGCGCAGGCCGCCGGGGCGGACGCGCGGGTGCTCGGCGCGCCGGTGGTGATCGAGGTGCACAACCTGCATCCGGCGGTGCTGTACGGGCGCGGACTCGCGCCGTTCTTCTTCGGGATCGCGCTGTGGGTGTTCGGCCTGGTCGGCTACCTGCTGCTGCGGCCGTACAACCCGCGCGCGCTCGCCGGGCGGGCCGGCGCGGTCAAGGTGGCCCTCGCGGGGTGGTTGCCCGCCGCCGCGCTCGGCGTGCTGGGCGCGTTCGTCCTGTACGCGGTGGTGCAACTGGGTCTGAGCCTGGACGCCGACGATCCGGGCCTGAGTCTGCTGCTGATCGCGCTGGCGGCGGTGACCTTCGTGGCCATCGCGCAGTTCCTGCGGGCCGCGCTCGGCGCGGTGGGCGACGTGCTGATCCTGGTCCTGCTGATGCTCCAGCTCACCTCGTGCGGCGGGCTGTATCCGGTCACCACCACCCCCGAGCCGTTCCAGGCGCTGCATCCGGTGTTGCCGATGACCTACCTGGTGAACGGGTTGCGCATCACCCTCACGGGTGGTCAGGGCGAGCGTTTGGGGGTCGCCTTCGCGGTGCTCGGCGCGTACCTCGTGGTGGCCCTGATCGCGACCGTTTTCGTGGTCCGGCACAAGCGGATGTGGACCATGGCCGGGCTGAAACCGTCCGTGGAGTTGTGATCACCCGGATTTCCATGGGGCCGACCCGCTCCCCCGTACGGTTGTACTCGGGGGAGCGCAACCACGCCCGCTCCGGACACGTCGCCCACAATCAGGGGGTACCGCGGGTTTGCCACCTGTGGTGGAGGAGGGAGAATCAGCGGCGATGAACGAGCAGGAGATACAGAAACTGAGGGCCGAGGCCGAGACCCGGATGCGGGAACTCGGGCCCGATCACCCCGGTTCGCTCGACGCGCGCGCCGCGTGGGCCCGGGTCGTCGGCGACGAGGGCCGACCCGCGGAGGCCGCCCGGATGTTCGGGGAGCTGGCGGGCGACTACGCGCGCGTGCTCGGCCCGCAACATCCCGACACGCTCCTGGCCCGGCACAACCACGCCTACTGCCTGGGGCTGTCCGGCAACGCGGTCACCGCCGAGTCGCTGGCGCGCGACGTCGCGGCCGACTGTGTCCTGGTGCTCGGTCAGGACGACCCCGAGACGTTGAACGTGCGTGCCGGGTGGGCTCGTTGGATCGGCGAGGCGGGTGACGCCGCGGGCGCGGCCCGGATGTTGCGACCGATCGTCGAGGAGGCGACCGACGCGCTGGGGCCGGTACACCCCGACACGCTGACCATCCGACACCAGCACGCGCACTGGGTGGGCCGCTCGGGCGAGACGATCCAGGCGGCCCGGTTGATGGCGGCCATCGCGGACGAGCGCGCCGAGGTGCACGAGCCGGACGACCCCGCGGCGCTGACCGCCCGGCACGACCGCGCGATGTGGGCGGGCGAGGCGGGCGACGTCTCGGTGGCCCGCGACGCGATGATGCGGCTGGTGGAGGACGCCACGCGCGTGCTCGGCCCGGACCACCACGACACGCTGGTGATCCGGCACAACCACGCGCACTGGACCGGCGAATCCGGTGATCCGCTGGGCGCGCGCACGCTGCTCACCCAGCTGGTCGCGGACTGCTCGCGGGTGCTCGGCGAGCAGCACCCGGACACCGAGAACGCCCGACGCGGGCTGATGTGGTGGACGTACGGGCCCAAGGCCACCGGCCCGGCACCGGTGTTCGCCACCCCGGTGGGGAACAGCTCGGTCGAGGCGGGGAAGCCGGCGAAGGATCCGAAGCCGGCCAAGCCCGCGCGGGTGAAGCAGCCGAAGCCGCCGAAGCCGCCCCGGGAGTCGCGGAAGGCGGCGGCGTCGGTCGCGGCGGAGGCGGGTGCCTCGCCGGCTGCCTCGGCCGGCGCTGCGGCGGGTGCGTCGGCGGCGCCCACGGAGGTGGTGTCGGTCGGCGCCTCCGACCCGTTGTCGCGGTCGGTCGGGCCGGACGAGGAGGTCACCGCGTTCGCCCCGGTCGCCGGGCTCACGCCCGACACCGAGGAGAACGCGGCGGTGTCGGCCGCGCCGACGGCACGGGTCGGCCTGGGCAAGGAGCCGGAGCCGGCCGCCGAGCCCGAGGTCGCCGCCGTACCCGACCGGGACGAGGCACCGGAGGATCTGGCGACCCGGGTGACGAGCGTGGCGCCCGACGACGAGCCGACCCACGTGAGCGTGCCGCCGCGCCCGGCCGTACCGCCGGCGAAGGGCAAGCCGAAGGGGAAGGCGGAGGACGTGGAACCGGCCGACGACTTTGACCCTGTCGATGTATCGGACGCGCCGGACGCGTCCGATACATCGGACACGAAGAAGTAGGCACACCACGAGCGGGGCGTCGTCGGGCATCCGATGGCGCCCCGCTCACGCGTTCGGGGCCCGGCGGCGCCTGATCATGTGGTGTCGTCATATGTACGCAACATGCTCGAAACGGGAAAGGTTCAGGATTCAAGACAGGTCGATGGAGGAGGTGTCGCGTGTTGTACCGACTGAGGGTGTCGCTGCCCGATCGACCGGGGTCGCTCGCGCGGGTCACGCAGCTGCTCGGCGCGGCGGGGGCCGATGTGATGCAGATGACCGTGCTCGAACAGCTCGGCGGCCGGGCGGTGGACGAGTTCACCGTCTCCTGGGCGGGCGAGCGGGACGTCGCCGGCCTGGTCGCCGCCCTGGAGCGGTCGGCCGGCGTCCGGATCGAGGGGTGCTGGGCGGCCGGTGAGGTGCCCGGTTCCGCGCCCGAGCTGGACGTGCTGGGCCAGGTGGCGCGCGACCCCGGCCGGGCGGTGGCCACGTTGATCGACGCGGCGCCGACGCTCTTCCACGCCGACTGGGCGGTGGCCACGCGCGGCGGGCGTGGTCGACAGCGGGTGTACGCGAGCTGGCGCGCCCCGCAGACGCCGGTGTTGCCCGCGCTCACCCCGATGCGGCCGCTGGGTTTCGCCTACGAGGGCGAGGCCACCGGCCACGGCGCGGCGGCGCCGATCGGGGCGTCCTGGCTGACGATGTACGTGGTCAGGCACGAGGGCCCCGCGTTCCACCGCACCGAACTGGACCGCCTGGGCCGCATCGTCGACGTGGCGCTCGGCGTCCTGGGCGAGCGCGGCGCGGCCAAGGCGACAGGCGCCGGCGCGAGCCCGGGGCCGGCCTGATCGGGGCTTCGGCGTCGGCCGGATGTGCCGATTCGCCCGATCCGCGATTTTTCCCTGCCTCGATTCGGCTGCGACCGAGACGGGAACCATTTACCGCTATTCGGCGTGTAACGATCGGAACAACGTATGATTGTGTAATTGTGCGCGCACTTCGGGCCGTGAGCCGGGCGCACATCGAGCGCGGGGGCCCGACGAAGGCGACGACGACGTGCAGGACAGGGATGAGACGTCCCCGGGGGCCGCGGCCGTTCCGGGGGCGTCGGCCGAGGAGCCGGGGTCGGAGAGCCCCAGCCGCATAGAACGGCGTGCCCACGACCGCCGGCGCCGCCGGCGCCGCATCCTCACGTGGATCGGTGGCGGCCTCGTCGCCGTCCTGCTCGCCGCGGGCGGCTTCGGCTGGTGGCTGTACGACCGCCTGAACGGCAACATCCGCACCCAGGACTTCGCCGACCAGCTGACCGATCGCCCGGCGCCCACGGGCGCGCTGAACGTGCTGTTGGTGGGGTCCGACTCGCGGGCCGGCGACAACTCCGAGTACGGCCGCGACGACGGCGGCAGCCAGCGCTCGGACACCACGATCCTGCTGCACGTGCCCCAGGGTCGAAAGAGCGCGACCGCGGTCAGCTTCCCGCGTGACCTGATGGTCGATGTGCCGTCGTGCCGGACCACTTCCGGCGGCACCCAGCGGGCCTACTTCGGCCAGTTCAACAGCGCGATGGAGGTCGGCGGCGTGCCGTGTGTGGCGGCCACCGTGGAGCGGCTGACCGGTGCCCGGATCGACCACCAGATCACCATCGACTTCGTCGGCTTCAAGAAGGTCGTGGACGCGCTCGGCGGTGTGCCGATGCACATCGCCCAGCCGATCGACGACAAGGCCGCGCACCTGCAACTGCCCGCCGGCGACATCACCCTGAACGGCGAGCAGGCGCTCGGCTTCGTCCGGGTGCGCAAGAGCCTGGGCGACGGCAGCGACATACAGCGCATCGAACGGCAGCAGGAATTCCTCAGGGCGCTGATCAAGAAGGTGCAGGGGGAGAACCTGCTGACCAATCCGGCGAAGGCGTACAACGTGATGGACGCCGCGACCAAGGCGATCACCACCGACTCCGGGATCAACACCCTGGTCAGCCTGTACGACTTCGCGAGCGGCCTGCGCGGGATTCCGCTGGAGAAGATCGACTTCGTCACCACGCCGCTGACCGACTACGCCCCCGACCCGAACCGGGTGGCGCTCAAGCAGCCCGACGCGGCGCAACTGTTCACCGCGCTGCGCGACGGGGCGCCGGCGCCCACGCCGACCGGGACGGCCCGCCCGACCGACGGCACCGGGGGCGCCGACGCCTCGGGCGGGAACGGCACGGGATCCGGGACGAGCGGCACGGGATCGACCGGAACCGGTCGCTCCGGCGCGGGTTCGACCGGATCCGGCCGAAGCGGGTCGACCGGCGGTACGGGCGCGGGCACGAATCAGGGCACTGCGGGACGTTAACCGTCGCCGGTCCGTGACCCGTGGTCGTTGAACTGTACGGTGCAGGGGTTCGCCGACGACGCGGCCGATCGCCCCCGGGGGCAGACCCGGTCATGGGGCCGCCCGCGACGCTTTACGGTGGACTCGCGAGGGTGCTGGGTGCGGACCGAGGGGCTGGTGGCAGGGGCGCCATGACGGGTCGGGTTCTTCAGGTGGTGCAGGGCACTCGTTGGCGACGCCGCGCGGGCGAATACGCCTCGATCGGGGCCGCGGTGGGCGCGGCGGCGGCGGGCGATTCGATCCTGGTCGCGGCGGGGACGTACCGCGAGGATGTGGCGATCTCCGTGCCGGTGACGGTGGTCGGCTCGGACGGGCCGGGGACGGTGATCCTGAGCGCGGCCGACGGGGTCGCGCTCACCATCACCGCCGACGCGGCGGTACACGGCCTGGTCGTCGACGGCGGCGCGGGTGTGTTGTCGCCGGCCATCGTGATCGAGGGCTGCGCGCCGATACTGGAGGAGTGTGTGGTCCGGGCCGCCTCGGTGGTCGCGGTCGAACTGCGCGCGGGCGCCGACCCGATGGTGCGCCGCTGCCGGGTGGGCAACCCGAAGGGCGTGGGCGTCGGGGTGACCGGACGCTCGCGCGGCACGTTCGAGGACTGCGAGATCGGCGACACCGGGCGCGAGGGTTTCGACGTGCGCGAGGGCAGCGCGCCGATCCTGCGCCGGAGCCGGGTGCGCGACGCCTCCGGACACGGGCTGCGCTTCACCGGACCCGGTACCACCGGCAGTGTCCAGGAGTGCGAGATCCAGGACGGCTCGGACGCGGAACCCGCAGTGTTCGTCGGCGACCAGGCCTCGCCGCATCTGACCGGTCTGCACATCCACGACGTGGGCGGCGGCGGGATCTGCGTCGCGGGCGGCGCCGCGCCGATCATCGCCGACTCGCGGATCGAACGGGTCGGCTGGGCGGGCATCTCGGTCGGCGGTCAGGGCAGCGCCGGGTCGTTGTCGCGGACCGAGATCAGCGCGGTCAAGGGCACCGGCGTCCAGGCCGACGACCTGGCCACGTTCTCCCTCGACGACTGCACGATCCGCGACGCCGAGGGCAACGGCGTCTCGGTCGACCGGGGCGCCAACCTGACCCTGGTCGGCTGCCGACTGCGCGACATGGGCCGCAACGGCGTCGACGTGCACGGCCACTCCGAGGTCACCCTCAGCGGTTGTACGATCCGCAGCTTCGGTCGCAATGGGCTCGCGCTGGCCGACCACGGGGCCCGCGCGTCCGCGATCGACTGCGAATTCCACGACTCCACCGGCGGCAAGCCGGCCGTGTGGGTGGCCGACGGCGCGGACGCCGCGCTCGGCGAATGCCGCATCCACGACGTGCTCGACGGGGTCAAGGTGGCCGGCTCCGGTACCGGCCTGTCGATGCACGACTGCGAGATCCACGACGTGGACGAGACCGGCATCGGCGTGGGTGCGGGCGCGGTGGTCTCGGTCAAGTCCTGCAAGGTGCGCAATGCCACCACCGGCGTGTGGTTCATGGAGTCGGACTGCGGCGGCATCATCGCCGACTGCACGATCGAGGACACCACCGACGGTGTCTCGGTCACCGGCGCGGCCGGGCCCACGGTGCGCCGGGTCCGGGTGGACCGGGCCACCGGCGAGGGCATCCGGATCGCCGGCGGCGGGCGTGGCGACTTCGAGGACTGCGAGGTGCTCGGCGGGCGCGGCTACGGGGTGCACGTGCGCGAGGGCTGCCATCCGGTGTTCACCCGCTGCACCACGCGCGACAACGCCAAGGGCGGCTTCGAGTTCGCCGGTCCGGGGCCGGTCGCGGTCGAGTGCACCTCGCAGGGCGACGGGACGAGCGGCACGGAGCCGGCGGTGGGCGGGATCCTGGGTACGCCGAGCCCGATCGCGGCGGCCGGCGCACAGCCCCAGGGGGTGGCCCGGCTGACCGCCACGCTGCCGATCCCCGGCGCGCGCGACGGTGCGGCCGTGGACGAGGCGGCGGCCACGTCCGGGCGCGGAGTGGACGAACTGCTGGCCGAGTTGGACGGTCTGGTCGGCCTCGCCGGAGTCAAGGCCGAGGTGCGCAACCTGATCGACCTGATCTCGGTGGGCCGCCGGCGCGAGGAGGCCGGGCTCAAGGCGCCCACGCTGCGCCGTCACCTGGTCTTCACGGGCTCCCCGGGCACCGGCAAGACCACCGTGGCCCGGCTGTACGGCGAGATCGCCCAGGCGCTCGGCGTGTTGCGGGTGGGGCACCTGGTCGAGGTCTCCCGGGTCGACCTGGTCGGCGAGCACATCGGCTCCACCGCGCCGCGCACCAAGGAGGTCTTCGACCGGGCCCGGGGCGGGGTGCTGTTCATCGACGAGGCGTACAGCCTGGCCCCGCCGGACCCCTCGCGCGACTTCGGCCGCGAGGCGATCGACACGCTGGTGAAGATGATGGAGGACCACCGCGACGACGTGGTGGTGATCGTGGCCGGCTACACCGACGAGATGGAGCGCTTCCTCGGCGCGAACCCCGGCTTCGGATCCCGGTTCTCCCGCACCATCACCTTCCAGGACTACTCGGCCGACGACCTGGTCGAGATCACCCTGATGCAGGTGCGCGAACACGAGTACGTGCTCACCGACGAGGCGTGCGAGGCGCTGCTCGGCTACTTCCGCCGACTGCCGCGCGGCGCGGCGTTCGGCAACGCGCGCGAGGCGCGGCGCACCTTCGAGGCGATGATCGAGCGGCACGCGACCCGGTTGGCCCAGCTGCCGGGGGCGGGCATGGAGGAGTTGCGGACGCTGCATCCGGAGGATCTGCCCGACCTGCGGTGAATCGGTCCGCGCCGGCGGGGTAACGGCCGGGGGACGCGGGCCGCCTTTTGCCGGGCGCCGGCCGGGTGGCGCGCGGGTTGGTTCGAGGGCGAATTCGAGGGCTAAGGAGCCGTACGTGCCGGTCATGGGCATCGACATCGGCGGGACCGGGATCAAGGGCGCGCCGGTGGACACCGACGCCGGGCGGCTGACCCGGGAGCGGGTCCGGCTGCTCACTCCCGAACCGTCCGAACCGCAGGCGGTGATCGGCGTGGTCCGCGACGTGCTCGCGGAGTTCGCGGACACCGAGGGGCCGGTGGGGATCACCTTCCCCGGCGTGGTCCGCGACGGCATCGTGCGCACCGCCGCGAACGTGGACAAGTCCTGGATCGACCTGGACGCCGACGCGCTGTTCACCGCGACGCTCGGCCGGCCGGTGACGATGGTCAACGACGCGGACGCGGCGGGTGTGGCCGAGATGCGCTTCGGCGCGGGCGCCGGGCAGCGCGGCACGGTGCTGATGTTGACGTTCGGTACAGGCATCGGCAGCGCGCTGTTCGTGGACGGCCGGCTGGTGCCGAACACCGAACTGGGTCACCTGGAACTGGACGGGCACGAGGTCGAGCGGCGGGCCTCGGCGGTGGCGCGCGAGACGCACGACCTGTCCTGGGAGAAGTGGGCCGTGCGGGTGCAGGACTACCTGCGGCACGTGGAGATGTTGTTCTCGCCGTCGCTGATCATCATCGGGGGCGGGATCAGCAAGAAGCCGGAGAAGTTCCTGCCGTTCATCAAGATCCGGGCCGATCTGGTGCCGGCGAAGCTGCACAACGACGCGGGGATCGTGGGCGCGGCGATGCTGGTGACGGGCGACTGAGGGGTCTGCGGGGCGCGGCGCGGCGCGCGGCGTTTGGCCTGCTCAGGCCGGTGAGGCGTCGGCGGTGTGTGGGGTGGGCGGCCGGCTCGGGTCGCCTCGACGCGATGCGCGCAGGACGCCGCCGAGGAGGGCGGCGATGTTCCACGCGTCGTCGACGCCCCGGTGATGGGTGCCGTCGAGGGGGAGGCCGGCGTGGGTGAGGGCGCCGGCCATGCCGAGTTCGCGGTCCAGGCCGTGGGCGAGCGAGTACAGCGTCTTGGCGTTGAGGTGGCGGGTGCCGAACGGGTAGGGCACACCCTCGGCCGCGCACTGCCGCTCGAACGCCTGCCGGTCGTATTCGCCCCAGCTCGCCCACACCCGCTGGTGCGCCTTGAACTCGGTGCGCAGCAGCGCGCAGGCGTCGGCGAAGGTGTGGCCGGTGTCGACGTCGGCCTGGGTGAGCGTGGTCAGTTCGGTGCAGAACGCGCTCACCGTGGAGTGGGCGGGGCGGACCAGGAGGCCGTGTCGGTCGACGCGCTCGCCGGTGGTGACGTCGAGTGTGGCGATGCCGATCTCGATGATCTCCGAGCGTTGGCCGTCGGGGATCGGACCGTTCCAGCAGGTCGCCTCGACGTCGATGACCAGGAGCAGGTCCAGGAGTCGTTTCGCCATGCCGGTGAGTAGACCACCGAGGCCGGCGTGCTACCACTGGTTTTGTTCTTCTGACGGTACGTCAGATGCTTGGTCCACCCGTCCACGGAGGAGTACGAAATGGGTACGCACAAGACATCACCCGGCACCGGCGTCGTGATCACCGGCGGCGCCTCCGGGATCGGTCGGGCGACCGCGCGGGCGCTGGCCGCGACGGGTCGGCCGGTCGCGCTGTGGGACATCGCGGCGGGCCCGGTGGAGGAGGCCGCGAAGGAGATCGCCGCCGAACACGGCGTGCCGGCGCTCGGGCTGGCCCTGGACGTGACCGACACCGAGGCGTATCCGGACACGATCCACGCCTCGGTCGAGGCACTGGGCACGATCGGCGGCTTCGTGCACGCGGCGGGCGTGGTCGACTCGACCCCGATCACCGAGGTCACGGCGGAGAACTGGGACCGGGTCCTGGACGTCAACCTGCGCTCGTTCGCACTCCTGGTCCAGGCGCTGACCCCGCACCTGCGCGAACACGCCGGCTCCGCGATCGTGGGCATCGCCTCGCTGAACGCGATCGTCGGCAACGCGCTCAACCCGTCCTACTGCGCGTCGAAGTCGGGCATGCTCGGGCTCAACCGCTCGATCGCCGCCAAGCTCGCCGAACACGGCATCCGCAGCAACGTGGTCTGCCCCGGCTACATCGAAACCCCGATGCTGGCCGCCTCCTTCGCCCGCCCGGGCACCCGGGAACGCATGGAGAACAGCTCCCCGCTGCGCAGGCTCGGCCGCCCGGAGGAGATCGCCTCCGCGATCCGCTTCCTCCTCAGCGACGACGCCTCCTTCGTCACGGGCACACACTTGATGGTGGACGGCGGCATGACGGAGACGGTCTGACCCACCCCACGCGGTTGCGGCCCGGATCCGGAGCCGGCCCGCAACCGCGCAACGCCTGCGGTGATGCCCGCAACGCCGGCACAATCACGGCAAGTCCGGACGTGGCCGACATCCCCTGGAGTACCCGCATGCAGGCCGGCTTCGATCGCGAATGGACCGCCGGCGATGTGCTCGCCGCCCAGGAGACCTCGCTGTTCAGGGTCGAACTCCTAGACGGCATCCCGCTGGTGTCACCGCTGCCGACCTTGCGCCACCAACATGTGTCCGGCGTGTAGGCCGACATCCTGCGCCGGGCGGTAGACGACTTTGGCGTCGGCGCCGTGCCGTTCAAGAGCGTGAACGTGCGTCGTGGACACCGGGACGTCCGGCGCCCGGACATCGCGGTGGTCACGTCGACGGCGGCGATCGGCGCACTGGAATCGGACGCCGTCGCCTTCGCCCCCCGAAGACGTGCTCCTGGCGGCCGAGATCCTGTCCCCCGGCCACGAGGGCGCCGACCGCATCGACAAACCCGCCCGCTACGCCGAGTGGAAGATCGTGTCCTACTGGATCGTCGACCCGACGACCCTCACCATCGAGACCTACACCCTCGACGGCGACGTGTATGTGGCCTCCGGCTCCGCCGCGCCGGGTGCCGTCGCCACGTTGCCCGCGCTGACTCCGATCACCCTCGACCCTGGCACGTTGCTGCGACTGTGGTGACGGGCTGGGGCGTTACTTCGGGTGGAGTTCGACGATGGTGACCTCCGGGGGTGCGCCTACTCGGACCGGTGGGCCCCAGAAGCCGGCGCCTCTGGTGATGTAGAGCATGGTGTCGTCGACCTTGTGGAGGCCGGCTACCGCCGGTTGGTCGAGTTTGACCAGGAGTTGGACCGGGAACATCTGGCCGCCGTGGGTGTGGCCGGAGAGTTGTACGTCCACGTCGTAGCGGGAGGCGTCCTTCACCTGGACCGGTTGGTGGGCCAGGAGCACGACCGGGCGGGACGGGTCGCGGTTGCCGAGGGCCTTGGCGAAGTCGGGGCCGTCGTGGTGGGACTTGCCGGTGACGTCGTTGACGCCCGCCAGGTCGAAGGCGGCGCCGCCCCGGGTGATTTCGAGGCGGTCGTTGGCCAGGGTGCGGATGTTGAACTCGGCCAATTCGGCGATCCAGTCGGTCGCGCCCGACATGTAGTCGTGGTTGCCGGTGACGAAGAACGCGCCGTGGCGGGCGGACAGCCGGCGCAACGGGGCCGCGTCGCCGCCGAGTTGGGCCGCCGTGCCGTCCGCGAGGTCGCCGACGATGGCGACCAGGTCGGGGTTGGTGCGGTTGATCGTCTCCACGACCCGCGTGGTGTGCGCGTGGCCGAGCAGCGGGCCGAGGTGGATGTCGCCCACCACCGCGATCCGAAAACCCGCCAGACGCGGGTCGAGCCGGGCCACTGGTATCCGCACCCGCACCGTGCGCGGCGCGCCCAGGGCCTGGCTCATCCCGTAGCCGACGGTGCCCAGCGAGGTGCCGGCCGCAAGCAGCGCGACCGAGCGGGTCAGCACAAGCCGCCGATCCGGGCCGAGCGGCGTGCCGGAGGGGCCGGCCGCCGGCTCCGGATCGGGCTCGATCGTCTCCGTCGCCTCTGCCCCCACGGCCACCGGCACCGGCGCGACCGTGGGCGACACCTCGCCCCCGCGCCGGCGCAGCGCCCGCAACGCGAACAGGCGCGGCAACTCCAACACTCCGAGCGCGAGCACCACATACAGCAGCAGGGCCATCCACACGAAGCCCGGCCACGCGATCCACTCCGTGCCGCGCGGGCCGAACACCTTCGGCACCACCAGCGCGCCCACCATCGACACCCCGAGCGCGACCACCACCCCCGCGCCGACCCGCCGCACCACCCCCGGCCGCGTGGTGTCGCGCACCAGCCGCCGCCACACGTAAAGGTGCACGCCGACCAGCAGCGCGAGCACGACGACGGCCACGACGATCCCCAGGACAACGGTCAAGGCGGGGCTCCCGGACGGAGGAATGTTTCACGGGAAGCGTGTCATGCCCGCCTCGGCCCCGGCATCCGGCTCGCGGAGTATCCGAGCCTGCTCCCGGCGGCGACACCGGCCGATCCCCGGCGCATCCCCCGGCAGTACCCACCGCGACGACACCCCCGCCGGGCCCTGTGCGGTACCTCCCACCGCGACGATGCCCCGGCCGGGCCGCCGACCGGCCCCATATGCTCGATGCCATGGTGCGTGTACGGACGTCGCTGGGTGAGCTGATCGGTGCGGAGTCGGACGGGGTGCGGGTCTTCCGAGGCGTACCCTTCGCCGCGCCGCCCGTGGGCCCCGCGCGGTTTTGCCCGGCCCGCCCCGCGTCCGCCTGGCACGGGGCGCGCGACGCCCGCGAGTTCGCCCGGGCCGCGCCGCAGCCGATCGGGCAGTACGGCGCCGCGCCGGTGGAGATCGACGAGGACTGCCTGTACCTGAACGTCTTCGCCCCCGCCGAGCCCGGCCCGCACCCGGTGCTGGTCTGGGTGCACGGCGGCGGCTACACGAGCGGCGCGTCGTTCGAGGCGGTCTACGACGGCTCCGAACTGGCCCGGCACGGCGTGGTCGTGGTCACCGTCGCCTACCGGCTCGGCGTCCTCGGACTGCTGCACCTGCGGCACCTGCTCGGCGACTCCTACGCCGACTCCTCGGCCAACTCCCTCCTGGACGTGGTGCGGGCGCTGCACTGGGTGCGCGAGCACATCGCCGCGTTCGACGGCGATCCCGGCCGGGTCACCCTCGGCGGGGTCTCGGCGGGCGGCAAGGTCACCGCGAACCTGCTCGCGCTGCCCGCCGCCCGCGGCCTCTTCCACCGCGCGATCGTGCAGAGCGGCGGGGCGCAGACCGTGCGCACGATGCCCGAGGCCGAGGAGGCGACCGGCCACGTGCTGGCCGCGCTCGGTCTGGGACCGGACCGGGCCGCGGAACTGGTCGACGTGCCCGTGCCCGACCTGCTCGCCGCACAGGCCGAGGCGATCGGGCGTGGTACCGCGAGGTTCGTGTTCCGGCCGGTGGTCGACCCCGACGGACCGCTGCCGGCGGTGCCGCTGCACACGATTCGGGGCGACGTACCGCTCCTGCTCGGGTCGAATCAGGACGAGGAGGAGATGTTCGTCGTGACCGAGCGGTCGGGCGGGCGCGAACCCGTGGCCGCCGACCTGGCCAACCTGCGCCGACCGGACCGACTGGCCGAGCTGGTGCGCGGATACGCGGAGCTGTACCCCGAACTGAACGGACGCTCGCGGCGGATCCGGCTGCTCACCGCCGAGTCGTACGGGATACCGACGGTGCGGCTCGCCGAGGCGCAGCACGCGGCCGACGGGCAGGCGTACATGTACCGCTTCCGCTGGGCGCCCAAGGCGCATCCGCAGCGCCTGGGTTCGCCGCACGCGATCGACATCCCGTTCGTGTTCGGCACCCTGGACACCCCGCTCGGCCGCTGGCTGACCGGCGGCGTGCCGGCCGAGGCGCGGGCGTTGTCCGCCCGGATCCGGCAGGCGTGGGCGGCGTTCGTCGCGGGCGGGCCGCCGGTCGCCGACGGGCTGCCCGACTGGCCCTTGTACGACCCGACCGAGCGGCGCACGATGCTGCTCGACGTGCCGGCGACGGTGGTCGGCGACCCGGACCGGGAGGAGCGGCGGGTGTGGGACCACGCGATGTGAGCCGGGGCGGGCCGGTCGCGCTGACCGACCTGATGCCGTGGGCCACGGCCGGGATCGCCACCGGGCGGAGCTGGGTGTACGCACCCGAGCGGGAGACGCTGCGTCGGCGGTGGGCCCGGCTGGCCGAGGCGGAGGATCGCGACGCCCTGCTGCGGCCCACCCGTTCCCGGACGGCGATGTCGTTTCCCGCGCCGCTGCCCGGATGTGACGCCCCGTCCGGTCCGCTGGCGCGCGAGGTGGGGCCGACGCCCCGGCTGGTGCGGATCGCACGGCACCCGTTCGATCGGCAGTGGCTGCTCGCGGACCACCGGGTGCTGGACGCCGCCCGGCCCGAGTTGTGGCGGGTGCGCGGAGACCGGCAGGTATACCTGTCGATCCGTCAGACGGGGGATCCCCGGCCCCTGTTGTGCAGCGCGCTGATCCCGGACGGGACGCACCACGGTGGGCGCGGCGGGCGGGTAGCGCCGCTGTACCGGGACCCGGCGGGCCTGGATCCGAACCTGGCGCCGGGCCTGGTCGACCTGCTCGCGGACCGGCTCGGCGTCCCGGTCGACGCGGAGGACCTGTTCGCCTGGATCGTCGCGGTGACGGTGGACCCCGAGCGGGTGCCGCTCACCGCCGACCCGGACGTCTGGGCGACGGGCGTCGACCTCGGCCGCCGGCTGGTCGGGCTGCACACGTTCGGCGCGCGGTTCGGCCGGCCCGGCGACGGCAAGCCCCGACTGCCGGGCGGGCGCCGCCCGTTCGTCCGTGAGCCGGTGCCGGCGCGGCCGGCGGACGCGCACTACGACGACGAGTCCCGATCACTCCTGCTCGGCTCCGGCCGGATCGGTCCGGTGGCGCGCGAGGCGTGGGAGTCGGGCGTCCTCGAACCGTGGATCGCGGCCCGCGTCGAACCCCCGGGCGAGGGCCTGGAACGGATCCGCGAACGCACCTGGTCCACCGACCTGACCAGCGAACTGATCGACCTGCTCCACGTCCTGGGCCTGCTTGCCGATCTGGCCGAACCCCGCGCCAAGCTGCACGCGCGCACCGCCGAGGCCCCCGTGCTCGACCCGACGCCGGTCCTGCCCCCGCCCCCGTCCAGTCGGCGCCCGCCGACGGTCCTCGACATCACCGAGGAGGGCCCGGGCGGCCAGGCCGTGCTGCTCTGAGTGCGGGCCGCAAGAAGAGGGACTCGATCGCGGCGGATCGGGCCGGTCGATGACGTTGGGCCGAACGAGCGAATGGTATGCGCGGTGACGCCGGAGTAACCATCCGGTGACTTAGCGTGGCCTGGTGCGCAGAGGCGGAAGCGGTCGGGTGAGGCGGGCGGCGGTTGTCGTCGGCGCGGTCGTGCTCGGCTCGGCCGTCGTTCCGAGCGCCGCCGCGACGCCGCGGGTCGGGTCGGGATCCGGGTCCGGCGGCGCTTGGGCCGGGGCCGTACATCTGCCGCTCGCCGCCGTGCGCCACCCGCTTTCGCCGCTGCCGAGCCCTCCCGTCGGCTCCGCTCCGCGCCCCGGCGTCCGCCCCCCGGGCGCCGGGGCCCCCGCCGTGGATCCGTGTCCGGACCAGACGCCGCGAGCGGTCGGCGCCACCACCTCGCATCCGACGCGCGACGCCGCGGTCTGCTGCCGGGATCACCTCCGGGGCCGTGCGCCCGGTGTCGACCCGGCCCACTTCGACTGCCGGGGGCTCCTCGGCCCCGGCCGGCGGCACGAGCCCGCCCCCGGCGCGCGTACCGGATCGGCCGCGGCCCCGTCGGCCCCGGCTCCGGTTTCGGCGGGGCCCGAGGCCGACCCGATCGGCGACCTCCCGCCCGGGCGCCCCGCGTCGCGTCGGGGCGCCGCGCGCCAGGTCGCGCCCCCGCGTCGGGCCAAGACCCCGCGCGCCCGGGAGGGCGATGACAAGGATCGCGGTGACGCCGCCAAGCGGGCCGTGCACGACGGTCCGGCCGTACTGGCCCGCCGGGCCATCACCGACCACGTGGCGGGCACCGGATCCGGGGCAGTGCTCCCGCTGGGCCTGGCCGCCGGCGCGCTGCTCCTGGTCGGCGGCGCACTCGTCGCCGGTTCCCGCCGCCGCGGCAACCGTCCGCCCCGTCCGCCCCGTTCGACCGGAGCCCGCCGCCCGGCCGGCTGACCCCCACCGCGCCCTACCGCCCCAGGCAACCCCGGACCGCCTCGATCAGGCCGAGGGCCCGGACGTCCGTGTTCAGCGGGGACTGACCGTTCGTCACATACGCGAAGGCGAGGCCCGTGGCCGGGTCGGCGAAGGCCAGGGGGCCGCCGCTGCCCGGGTGGCCGAACGCGGCGGGGTCGGCGGAGACCCCGAAGAACGTGGTCTCCGGCTTCATGAAGCCGAGGCTGAACGCGGTGTGGTCGCCGAGGATCCGGTCCGGCCCCGCGACCACCGTCGAGGTCACGCCGGCGACCGTTTCGGGGGAGAGCAGGCGCACCCCGTCGAGCGTGCCGCCCGCGCCGAGCATCGCGTACACCCGGGCCAGCGCACGCGCGTTGGTGACGCCCAGGCCCGAGGGCACCTCCCAGGTGAGCACGCTCGGGTCGTGATCCGCGCCGGGCGCGGCCAGTTCGGGCAGCGCCAGCATCGTGCGGCCCAGTTCGGAGCCGAGGTCGAGCAGGGCGGGATCGCTCGGGGCGATCGTGGTCAGATGCGCGAGCCGGGGCAACTCCGCGGCGGGCAGCCCGATATGCGCGTCCAGGCCCAGCGGCCCGGCCACCTCCTCGGCCAGGAACGCGCCGACGGTGCGTCCGTCCACCCGCCGGATCAGCTCGCTCGCGTAGAAGCCCCAGGTCACCGCGTGATAGCCGTGCGCCGTCCCCGGCTCCCAGACGGGACGCTGTGCGGCGAGCGCGTCGGCCAGAGCGTCGGGCACGGCCACCTGGTCGAGCGTGATCGGCTCGTCGAGGAAGGGCAACCCGGCCTGATGGGAGAGCAGTTGGGCCACCGTCACGGTCTGCTTGCCGGCCGCCGCGAACTCGGGCCAGTAGCGACACACCGGCAGCGCGGGGTCGAGCCGGTCCCGGTCGATCAGGATCGCCAGACAGGTCGCGACGAGGCCCTTGGTGACCGACCAGACCACCTGTACGGTGTCGTGCTCCCAGCTTCGGCCCGCGTTCGGTTCGGCCAGTCCGCCCCACAGGTCCACCACGGGCGCGCCGCGCAGTCGTACCGCGAGCGCCGCGCCGACCTCGCCGTGAATCGCGAAGTTCTCCTCGAACGCGGCCTGTACGGGCGCGAATCCGGGCGCGATGAAACCGTCGACGTGCATGGTGTGGTCCTTTCGCGAACGCTCGGGACACCTCACCGGCGCCGGCGCGGTCGGTGACCGGGACGCTTCGTCAGTTCCTCGGGGTGACGCCTTCGAGTACCAGCGCCGTGAATTGGGTTTCCAGTTCGGACACGGTCCGGTCGACCGTCGACTTCCACCCGGCCGTGAGCCACAGCGGGTAGGCGAGGTAGCGGTAGACCAGGTCCGGGTCCAGGTCCGCGCGGAACTCCCCGGAATCGATGCCTTCCTGAAGGGTGTTCAGCCACAGATCGCGAACCCGCATACCGTCCGCGGCCAGGTGTGCGAAGCGCGGCAGCGTGGCCAGGTAGGCGTAGTCGCGGACGTAGATCATGGCCGCGTCGGGGTGGTGCTCGATGGTCCGGAACGCGGCGTGCACGAGTCCGCGCAGCCGGTCGGACGAGGTGCGCGCGTCGGCGAACGCCTCGTCGTACCACGTCGCGAGATCGCGCATCGCGGCGGTGAGGATCTCGTCGATCAAGTCCTCTTTCGAACCGAACCAGTGGTAGATGCTGCCCGCGAGAATGCCCGACGCGTCGGCTATCTCACGAACCGTTGACGCGACGACGCCCTTGCGGGCGAACAGTGCGGCGGCCTCGGACAGGATCACCTCCCGGCGCGGAAGTGCTTCGGGTTCCGTCTTCCTGCGTGCCATGAGCGCCCGTTCTCGGTCCGGCGGGTTGACTGCTGCCGCGTACTGCCAGGTGCCGTGCAGCCTAACCGCAGGTGGAGCGGTTGCCGTTGATTCAGTGGGGGATGCCTTCAGGGAGATCCGAACTACCTATCTAACATTTGTTAGATTGTGCTGAACCTTCTACGCCAGTTCCCGATTCCCTGTCAAGGGCCTTGCGGGGCACGGGGGTTGCGGTCTAGCTTGTGCCGCATCCGGGAGTCCGTGGGGGATGGCCGGGCGGGGAGACGACGCGAAAGGCGTTGGCTCCCATGGCTCGTACGACGGCACCGCACAGAGCACACATCGCAACCCATGTCGCACCACCGGCCCGCGTGACAGACTCGACGCGAGCGGTGGCACCACGTCCGGGTCCGGCCGGGGGATCGTCCTCGGCGGACGGCGGCGGCGTACCCGCGCACACCGAGCTGGTGGCCACCGGGTGGGCCGGTTGGATCGGCGACTCCAGTCCCGTTCGCACACCCCGCACGGGTGCGTCCTGACCATGGGCACCTCAGTCGCGCCGTCCCGCGCCGGCGAGTCCGGTCGAACGGCCGTGTCCGTGGCCGAGTTCGGCGATGCCGCGGGTGCGGCACCCGGCCGCGTCGCCGCGTGGGTGAATCAACTCCCGTTCGATGAGCACCGGTTACCGAGGCAAGTGGGCGTGATCCCTTACCCCACACGGCTGTCGGCGATCGTGCCGCGCCCGGGCGGGGTGCCGAGAGCCGGTAGGTATGAAACCGGCACCGAATACGTGTCGTGGCCGGGAGGTGACGCCGGGTCAGGAGGGGAGTCGGCGTCCCCCGGCCGGGGCGCGGGAGTCGTTCCGGGTGTCCTCGGGTCGGGGCCGGACGGGGCGGGGGAGCCCTGTTCGACCGTCGACCCGAGCCCGGGTGCGGCTCCCGATACGGGTGGCGCGCGGGTGGGGGGTGACGCCGTGTCAGGTATGGCGTTCGATCCCGCGCGCCGCCCGTGGCGAGGGTCCGATGCCGAGGCGCGTAGACCGACGCGCCTCGGCTCGGACCCGGGATGTGCTCGGCGGGCGCGTTCGGCCCGGGGCCGGGTCCGGGCGCTGCGCTCGCCGGCCGACGGTGAGATCCCGGAACCCGTACCGCTGTTCGCCTCGGGACCGGAACCGATTCCGGCGATCGGTATCGACCCGGTCCGGCGCCCCGTGTTGCGGGCCCGGGACCTGCGGGTGGAGTTCGCCGGGGTGCCCGCCGTGGACGGGGTGTCCATGTGGGTCGAGCGCGGCGAGGTGGTCGGCGTGGTCGGCCCCGCGGGCAGCGGCAAGACCACGCTGCTGAACGCGCTCACCGGGGTGGTGCCGGCCACCGGCGCGCTGTTCGTGGAGGGCCTGCCGGTGCGGCTGGGCAGCCCCGAACGCTCGCGCCGCGCCGGTCTGGTCCGGATGTTCCAGACCCCGCAACCGGTGCGCGCGCTGTCCGGCGCGGACAACTTCGTGCTCACCCGCTCCGACACCCGGCACCGGGGTCTGCTCGCCGCGTGGTTGTTGCACCCGCTGCTGGCGCGGGTGGACCTGGAACGGGGCATCGGGACGGACCGGGCCGGGCCGGGGGGACGGCCGCACCGGGGCGCGGACGTGCTGACGTACGGGGAACGTCGGCTGCTCGACATCGCCCGGGGCATCGCGGCGGTGCCCCGGGTGCTGATGCTGGACGAGCCGAGCGCGGGGCTGAACGCCCGCGAGACGGACGCGCTGCTGGTACTGCTGCGGGGGGTCGCGGCGGACGGCGTGGGCCTGATCGTGGTGGATCGAAGGATCGACTTCGTCGAGGCGCTGTGCGATCGCGTCACCGTCATGGACACCGGCCGCGTGGTTGCGGAGGGCACGCCGGCCGAGATCCGACGCAATCGTCGCGCGATGGACGCCTGCCTGGGGGCGAGGGCCGGGTACGACGCCTGAGCCTCGGCGTCGACGGTCCACCGGTCCCGGGGCGGGGTCGGCGGGCGCGTTCGGGGGCGCCCGACCCGGGGTCACCGGCCCGTCCGGCGACCCCGGCGACCCGCCCACCACGATCCCCCGCCGGCCCGAAACGCTCCCCGGGCCGGCGGTTCCACCGCCTCGCGAGCGCAGGTCGCCCGGGGCTCGATCCACCCGGACCCGCCCGGTGGGGCCTACAGGCCCGGCGCGCCCGGCGGGTACTTGATCGCGTTCTTCACCATCTTGTCGCGCAGGGCCTGGGCCGGGTCGATGCCGAGTCGGTGCGCCAGGCTCAGCAGATAGGACAGGACGTCGGCGATCTCCTCGCGGACGTGTTCGCCCCGGTCCGGATCCGACATCACGTCGTCGGCCTGTTCGGGGGTCAGCCACTGGAAGATCTCCACCAGCTCCGAGGCCTCCACGCTGAGCGCCATCACCAGGTTCTTCGGGGTGTGGAAGGGCTGCCAGTGCCGCTCGGCGGAGAACGCGGCGATCGCGGCGGTCAGTTCGGCGATGTCGGAGCCGGCCGGGGGAGTGGTGTCCATACCCCCATGCCTACCGCACCCGCCGCGCCGTGAGCCGCCGGGCCCTGTCACCCCGGCGAGGGACAATGACGGAGGGCAGGCCCGGACTCGTCCGGGCGGCCCCGATCGCCGTCGTCCGCCCTGGAAGGTTCACATGAGGGTCGCCACCTGGAACATCAACTCGATCGGGGCCCGGCTGCCCAAGCTGCTCGAGTGGCTGGAGCGGGCCGCACCCGACGCGGTGTGCCTGCAGGAGCTGAAGTCCACGCCCGAGGCGTATCCGCTGAAGGAGCTGGAGGAGGCCGGCTACACCTCGGCCGTCAACGCGGGCGGGCGCTGGAACGGCGTCGCGATCCTGTCCAAGGTCGGCCTCGACGACGTCACCGTCGGCCTGACGCCCGGCCCCGGTTTCCCCGAGGCCGACGGCCCGCACGAGGCTCGGGCGATCTCCGCGACGTGCGGCGGCGTGCGGCTCTGGTCGGTGTACGTGCCCAACGGCCGCGAGGTGGACAACCCGCACTACGCCTACAAGCTGGAATGGCTGGGCGCGCTGCGTGCCGCGGTCGCCGCCGACGCGGCCGGCCCGCTGCCGTTCGCCGTGCTCGGCGACTTCAACGTCGCGCCCACGGACAAGGACGTCTGGGACATCTCGCTGTTCGGCGAGAACTCGACGCACGTCACGCAGGCCGAGCGGGACGCGGTCACCGCGCTGGAGGGGGTGGGGCTGCGCGAGGTGATGCCCCGGGCGCTCAAGTACGACGTGCCGTTCACCTACTGGGACTACCGCGAACTGGGCTTCCCGAAGAACAAGGGCATGCGGATCGACCTCGTCTACGGCAACGCGCCGTTCGCCGCCGCGGTCACCGACTCCTACGTCGACCGCGAGGCCCGCAAGGGCAAGGGCACCAGCGACCACGCACCGGTCGTGGTGGACCTCGACGTGTAGCCGGTCGCTGCCGCGCGGGCCTGCGGGTCGGCGCTCCGCGCACGGACTCCCCGCACGGCCCCCGAGCCGACCGATCGGCTCGGGGGCCGTGTGCGGCGTCGGCGCTACAGATACAACCCTTCGCCCCCGTGCCGGGGCCGTTCGATCTCCACCGGCGCCGCCCCGTTGCGCAGCGCGTACAACTCGGCGAGCGTCGCGTGTGTACCGATGCCGTCGGCGGTGCCCAGCCACTCGCGCGCCTCCGCGAATTCCAGCGGGCCGACGTCGATCTGGGCCAGACAACGACCGGGGCGCACCACCGCCGGGTGCAGCCGGCCCAGGCTCTCGTTGGTGGTGATCGCGACCATCACGTTGCGCCCCTGGCCGAGCAGGCCGTCGGTGAGGTTGAGCAGCCGGGACAGCGCCTGACCCGCCGAGCGTTTGGCCTCGCCGCGGATCAACTCGTCGCAGTCCTCCAGGACCAGCAGCCGCCACTTCTGCTTCTTCGACTTGTCGTGCGACTCCTCGTCCTCGTCGCCGCGCCCGATCGCGACGTCCATCAGGTAGCCGGTGTCGCCGAACAGCGCCTCGGGGTCCAGGACGCAGTCCATCCGACACCAGTCCTGCCACGCGCGGGCCAGCGCGCGCAGCGCCGTGGTCTTGCCGGTGCCGGGCGGTCCGTGCAGCAGGATCAACCGGCCCGACACGTCGTCGGGGGTGACCTTCATCAGTCGGTCGAACGCGCCGGCGGTCGGCCCGGTGTAGTTGCGGCGGATGTCCTCCCAGGGCGCGGCGGTGATCGCCCGGGTGGTGCGGTACGGGCCGCGCCGGGCGGAGAAGTACCAAAAGCCCATCGCCACGGCCTCGTCCTTGGGCGGCGGGTCGGCCGCCGCGCCCTTGACCGCCTTCTTCAACACCGCGCGGCCGACCTTCTCGTCGACGGCGGTCACGGTCACCTCGCCGCCGCCGCTGCGCCAGCGCACCGACCGCAGGGTCCAGCCGTCACCGACGGCGAGTTGGGAGGAACGATCGTCCTCCTCCACGGCGCGGACCACTCTGGCGCCGCGCGGGACGAGTCGGGCGCCGGGCTTGACCCGGTCCAGTCGGGTGGTCCTGGCCCACGGCTGGGCGCCGGTCAGGAAGGCGGCGAGGGCGAGTCCGTCCACGGCGTCGTACGGGGTGTCCGCGTCGTCGAGTCCGAACACGAAGGGCAACAGCGTTGATGGGTCGTCACCGGCTGAATTCGGCGCCCCATCCGATGGGCGGGGCGTCTGGCGAGGCATCGACATGATTTCGATGATCCGGTGCCCCGGGCCGTCCGTACAGGGGTTTACCCATAGCGGTGCGGTTTCCGGGCCGGACGAGGGCTCGGGGAGCCTCGGCGGGGGAGCGAGGACACGCCCTAGCTTGGATAGGCCGCCTCGACCGCGGCCAGTGCGGTGCTGATCGCCTCGTCGCGGGTCAGGCCGAGTCGGTGTGCGCGGTGGGCGTATTCGAGCGCGGCCTCGCTCGCCGCCCGGTGCGCGGTGTCCCCGACCGCGGCGACGAAGCTGCCCGAGCGGCCCCGGGTCTCGATCACGCCGTCCGCCTCCAGCTCGCGGTAGGCCCGCGCGACCGTGTTGGGCGCCAGGCCGAGTTCGCCGGCCAAGCCGCGTACGGTCGGCAGTCTGGTGCCGGCGGGCAGCGTGCCGGCCCGGGCCTGATCGGCGAGTTGCCCCCGAATCTGCTCGAACGGTGCGACGGACGAGGCCGGATCGATGGTGATCACCATACGAGCGAGCCTAGACCCGCCCGGGTCGCGGGCTCGGCAACCGGGTGCGATTCGGCGGTGGCCGGCGGTGACGGGCCACGCTCCCGCGCCGGTGGCGATTCGTCAGCGAAGATGGCGAATTGCTCGGCTGTGATGTCACGAACCGTCGTCCCGAATTCGAACGGAGCCCGCAAGAACGCCACGGCTGCGGCACGGTGGACCCGACGAACCCAGCGTGGTCACACACTCACCGAAGGGGGAATCCGTGTCCGACCTCCCGCCGATCCGCTCGTCGTCCGCCGTGGACGCCGAGCCGCTCGACCACCACCGGCGCGCGACCGCGCCCGTAGGGGCCCCGCGTTCGGCCCGCGACGACCGGGACCCGGACGACGATCCGCACGTCGCCGCCCCGGGCCGGGGTGTCTGAGATGACCCACCGCGAGGAGCGACCGCTCGACCCGGTCGACTCGCTCGATCCGTTCGACTCGCCTGGTCCGTTCGCCCCCGAGGGCGTCGACGCACCGGGCGGACCCGGCGGCGGGGCCCGCAGGCCGGCGTCGGCGGCCGACCCCGGGGCGGTCGGCGGGGCGTGGCCCGACGAGGCTTGGCCCGACGAGGAGTTCGGGCCCGCCGAGTCGGCCGCGACGGTGATCGTCACCCCCGACGGGACCGGCCGGCACCACTTCGGCGCGGGCTCGCCCCCCGCCGCGCCGCACCGGCCGCGCCAGGCCCGCGAGGGACCGATCTGGGCGGAGGAGAGCGACCTGGTCCGGCGTACGTTCGTGCCGCCCAAGGGCTATCTGCGCGCCCAGGGCATGATGTCCCGGCAGCTGATCCTGCTCACCGGCGAGGCCCGGTCCGGAAAACGCACACTGGCCCTGCACCTGATGCAGGATCAGCACGTGGAGAGCGTGATCGCCCTCGACCCCGAGGAAGACCTGACCACCCGTCGGATCCAGCGCGGCCGGGGCTATGTGGTCGACTCCATCGGCGCCGACGCGCTCGCCGGCTACACCCGCGACGACCTGGAACTGCTGCGCCGCCGCCTGGTCGAACGCGGCAGCGTCCTGGTCGCCACGGCGGTCGTCGGCGCACCGATGCTCGGCGTCTGGGCGCCCTGGCACGTACCGTGTGCCCGACCCGATCCGGTCCAGGTGCTGCACAGCCACCTCACCGACCGCCTGGGGCCGGGCTGGGAGCGCCGGCATCTGGACCTGGTGGACGAGGACATCGCCGAACTGGTGCGCGCCGACGGCGGCCGGCCCGCCCGGGCCGCGAGGATCGCCGCCGAACTGGCCGGTTTCACCGACGGCAGGTTCACCAGGACCCAGGTGCTGAACGCGCTGCGCGATCGTGAGCACGTGGCGGTGGCCGCCTGGTTGCGGGCCCATCCGGCCTGTGCCGACTGGGCGTTGATGATCGCCGCCGCGGTGTTCGAGGGGTACGACTACGGCATCGTCGCCGAGCGGGCCGCGGCGCTGCGCGCGATGCTGGCCGAGCATCTGCCGACCTCGGCCGCCGCGTCGGCCGACGGGTGGCCGCCGCAGGCCCGGTCCGCGCGCCTGGACCTGATCGACGCGACCGCGGTCGCCGCCGACGCCACCCGGGACGGAGCCCGCTACCGGCTGGACGTGGTGCGCTTCAACCGGCCGCGCTGGGCGGCGTCGGTCCGCGAGCACGTCTGGGACGCCTACCCCGACCTGCGCGACCCGCTGGTCGAGTGGTTGGCCGCCACCCCCCGGCAGCCGGCCGACGTCCACCGGGTCGCGGCGCGGGCCGCGGGCGCGTTCATGGCCGGGGGTCGGGGGCATCGGCCGCTGGCTCCGATCCACCGCTGGGCCCGAACCGGCGCCCGGCGCACGATGGCGGTGTCCGCCCTGAAGGCGGCGGCCCAGGACGCGGTGGTGGCGACCCAGGTACGGCACCTGGTGGAGACGTGGAGCCGGGACACCACCCACCCGGGGCTGCGCCTGATGGCAGCCCGCGCCTACCCCGGCCTCGCCTCCGTCTATCCCGGCCCGACCCTGACCGGTCTGCTGCGCCTGGCCCGGACCGGGGACCGTGCGGTGGCCGAGGCGGCCCGGGACGGCATCGCGGCGCTGTGTCGGGAGGGCATCCGCGCCGAATCGGTCCTGGAGCGGGTGGAGGACTGGGAAGAGGCCGCCGCCGCGGCCGAGTTGGCCGCGCACCTCGTACTCGACGAGGGGGCGGGCGGGTCGCCGGCCGACGACCGGTTCCTGGCGGTGGTCCGGAACGCGGTCACGGATCGGGACGGATATGCCGTCGTGGCCCGGTTGTTCACCCGACTGGTCGGGGCGGGGGCGGGTGATCCGACCCGAGCCTCGGCGCTGCGGGAGGGCCTGACGCGGCTGTTCGGTCCGGGGCGCGACCACGGGCTGGAACGACTCGCCTTCGACCTGACCCGGCTCGCCTATGAGGGGTTGCCGAACGGCGAGGTGATCGACATCGGGGTGCTCGAACCGGCGATCCGGGCGTTCGAGGAGCCGATCCTCGGGCCGAACGGGGGTACGGGCGCATGATCGACGAACCGGTGTCCCCGGTCCGCCCTGTCGGCGGATCGCGCCTGAGCGCCTACCTCCGGTATCGCCTGGGCCGGCGGGGGCGGCGGGTGCTCGCGGTGCCGGCGAGCGCGGGGGCGGCGCCGACCTTCGCGGAGATACGCGGGGCGGCGGAGCTCTGGTGGGTCACCGTCCGCGAGTTCGCCGAGGTGCGTACGTTCGAGGTGCGGGTCGGCGCGGCGGGGGAACGGGCCGGCCGGGTCGAGGTACAGCTGCGCTGGTGGGTGCACGACCCGAGGGCGGTCGTCCGGCACCGGGCGGTGGATGCCGGGGCGTTCGTGTATCGCGATGTGGAAAACCGGATTCGCGGGGCGCTTGCGGGTGGGGGCGGTGCGGATGGCGCGGATGGTGCGGCCGATGTGGATGAGGCGCGATTGCAGGACGCGCTCGATGTGGCGTTGTCGGACACGATCGTGCTCGCGGAATACGGGCTCGGCTATCGATCGGTGGGGGCGTTCCTGCGGGCGGAGCCGATATCGGCCGATGTTCGCGGGGAGTTGGAGCGGGCGCGGGCGGCGATTTCGCTGGAAAAGGAGCGGCAGCGGCTGACCCTGATGCGGATGGAGTTTCACCGGGGGCTGATTCGGGAGGGGCCGGAGGCGTTGATCGCCTACTGGTTGACTCGATTTCCCGACCAGATCAAGGCCGTGGTGGACCACCTGGACGATCGGGGAATGGTGTGGGGCGCCGACGGTACGCCTGGTGTGTGCGATACATCTGGTGCGCCTGGTACGCCTGCCGGTTCGACCGCGCCCCGCACGCCGGCCGGCGAACTGCTCGCGCTGCTGGGGGACGCCGACGATTTCGAGCGGAATCAGCTGCGCAAGGCGCTCGTATCCGGCCTCGCCGCGTCCGGGCCGCGTGGGATGGCGGTGCTGCGCGAACTCGGCTGGTGGCACGACCTGGTGGGGGACGACGCGGACGAGTTGCCGGCGTAGGGGCGGTCGAATGGGGGTGATCGAATGGGAGCGATCGAAAGGGCCACCCGCTCGATACGAGCGGGTGGCCCTTTCGATTTCGGCCCGAAATCCGGGAGCTTATCGCTCTTCGCGGAACAGCACGTGCTTTCCGGCGGCCGGGTCGTACTTGCGCAGCGTCATCCGGTCCGGATCGTTGCGCCGGTTCTTTCGGGTCACGTAGGTGAATCCGGTCCCGGCTGTGGACCGAAGCTTCACGATCGGACGAAGCTCACTGCGAGCCATGGACGCCTCCCGGAGTTTTCGAAGTCTGTCCCGACGGGTGCTTCAATGCGGATGGGCACCCGGTTATTCCACGACCCGATGCCCGCTCGGCCCAATGCGGGTGACCTCGGTATTCCCCGGCGCTCGTCGGGGGTGGCGGGAGTGGTGGGAGTGGTGGGGGTCGCGGGGGTGCTCGGAAACCACGGGCGCGGTGGGTGTCGGCGGTGCGATGCTTGGCCGGTGAACCGATCGGACGTGCTGCTTCAGATCCCCGCCGAATTGCAACAGTTCCTGCCGCCGCGCCTGCGCGGACTGCCGGTGACCGCCCCCGCCGACGGGGATTCGACGCTCGGACACCTGGTCGAATCGGTCGGCCCGCCGCTGCCCGAGGTGGGCGGACTGCTCGTGGACGGCCGCGAGGTGGCGTGGGGATATCGACCGGTGGGCGGCGAGGTGGTCGACGTGCTGCCGATCCGGCGCCCGCAGGCGATTCCGGAATTCGCCGACGAGGCACCGCGCTTCCTGCTCGACGTGCACCTGGGCGCGCTGGCCCGCCGGATGCGGCTGGTCGGGATCGACACCGCGTACCACAACGACTGCGACGACCCGACCCTGGTGATCCAGGCCAACGCCGAACGCCGAGTGCTGCTCACCCAGGACCGCGGGCTGCTGCGGCGCAAGAACCTGTGGTTCGGGGCGTACGTGTACGGGATCCGCGCCGACGCCCAACTCGACGACCTGCTCCGCCGGTTCGCGCTGCCGCTCGCGCCCTGGACCCGCTGTACGGCGTGCAACGGCGAGCTGCGTGCGGCCACCCGCGAGGAGGTCGAGTCCGAGGTCGAGGCGGGCACTCTGGACAAGGTGGACGCGTTCGCCCGGTGCCGGGCCTGCGACCGGGTGTACTGGCACGGGGCGCACGGCGGCCACCTGGACGAGATCGTGGAGGCGGCGCGGCGGACGGCGGCGGGTATTCGCTGAGTGGCGCCGTTGCCGACCGGGCCGAGAGCCGGCCCGGTCGGCGTACGGCCGGCCCTCGGTGCGGTGCACCGTGGGCGGGCCGGTCGTGATCGATACCGCTAGCGCACGCGTCCCCGGGCCCGCAGCGGTACGGACGGCAGCTCCGGTGCGTGCATCCGGGGCGCCGCGTAGCCGGTGACGGTGCCGAAGTCCGAGCCGTTCTCCCAGGCGGTGCGCGCCGTCGCGATCTCCTCGCCGGTGCGCGCCACGAAGTTCCACCACATTACGATCTCCTCGGCGAACGGCTCGCCGCCGAGCAGCATCAGGTCCGCGCCGTTCGTGGAGCGGATGGCCAACGAGGTGCGCCCGCAGCCGAGGTACAGCAGCCCACCGGGCGTCAGCGGCACGCCGTCCACCTCGGCCTCGCCCGACATCGACATCACCGCGTACTCGAAGTCCGGCTCCAGCGGCGGCCGTACGTCCGTGCCCGGCGCCAGCGTCAGATCCGCGCCGACCAGCGGGGTGTAGGCGGTGCCCGGCGAGGTCGCGCCGTCCAGCGTGCCCATGATCACCGTGGCGGTCAGGCCGCCGCCGGTGGCCTGCGGGAGTTCGGTGTGGTGCTCGAAGCTCGGGTCCACGTGGCGGTGCGCGTCCGGCAGAGCGACCCACAGCTGGGCCCCGTGGAGCAGCCGGGCGTGCTCCCTCGGCGACTCCTCGGAGTGCGAGATGGCCCGCCCGGACGTCATCAGCCCCAATTCGCCGGGCCGTACGGTGGCCAGACTGCCCAGGCTGTCCCGGTGCAGCACGGTGCCCTCGCGCAGCCAGCTCACCGTCTGCAGGCCCAGGTGCGGGTGCGGCGGGACCTGCATGCCGGGCTGGTCGGCGATGTCGTCGGGCCCGTAGTGGTCCACGAAGCACCAGGCGCCGATCATCCGCCGACCCAGGCTCGGCAGCAGGCGACGGACCATGTGGCTCTCGCCCAGCAGTACATCGCGCGACTTCAACAGCTCGCGCACGGGTTCGCCCGACACGTCGGCCCGGCCACCGCACGTGGTCAGAGTCGGTCGGGTATCGAGGTTGCTCATGCCGTCAAGGTACGCGGCGGAGAAAGAGAACGGGCCGCACGGGCAACCGTTCGGTCCGCCCCCGGCGGAAAACGGATGATCCAGCGCCTCGCACAGGCGGTCGCGGCGGCCACGACGGTGCACCCGCTCCGGCTCGCCGGGGAAGCCGCCGCACCGGGCACGCTCGGCGGCGGCCCGCTCGAGCTTGCCCTCGGCCCGTGCTCCGTCCGGCACACCCTCGACGCCGCCGGCATCGGGTAGGGCCGGCTCCCCGCCGATTTCACGCCGGCCGACTACGTGGCAATCGGCAACATGTATACCGGTACCCCGCACACCGCGGCCCGAGCCCGCCCATGCGCCGCACAGCTGGGAATCTCGGCCCCTGCTCGCGGCCCGACGAAGCCGCCGATGTGTCGTCACCGCCCGGCGTCCGGGCGGCCTGGCGTTGGGTCGGTCCTGAGCAGGCGGCGCACACTGCGGGTCGATACGCCCAGGAGGTGGGCGAGTTCGACGTCGGTGACGCCGGCTTGCCATGCGGTGTGGAGGGCGTGGGTTACGCGGGTGTCGGCTTCCTCGTATATCTCCCGGGCGAGGGCGTGTGCGGCGGTGCGGGGTTCGAGGCGGTCCTGAATGCCGCGATGGGCGGCGCGGATGCGGAGCGCGCGGGTCAGGCGGTCGCGGGCGCGCCTGTCCGGTTCGGGGTTGTCATTCATGCGGTCGGCCGTCGGTCGTGAGGGCAAAGACGCGGCGGCGGACGAGGCGGTCCGCGAAGGCTGCGCGGATTCCTTCGCTGTCGAGCCATCGGCCGATGCGTTCGTGCAGTCGGGTGGCCTGATCGAGGGTGAGTCCGGTGTCCGGGAGGGGGTCGAGGCACAGGCGCGGCTCGGGCGGTGTCGTGGTCGGGATCAGATCGGGCCGCGTCCGCGCGATGTCGTCCAGCAGTCCGACGCGGTGATGCTCCTGGACATGCGCGATCAGCCCGGCCTCGTCCCGGACCGGCGCGACCAGCAACCGCAGCAACAACCCGAACCCGTCCCGCACCAGCCGAGCCCGCCCCCGAGCCGGCTCCTCCGCATGCGGCGGCCGCAGCAAGGTCACGGCGAGAGCGGACACGTCGGCATCCGCGAGGTGACAGACCGCCCGATCCGGCCACCCGTCGGAAGCGTGGTAGCCGGAGGCAAACACATCGAGCCGCCAGGGCCCGGACCCACCGACCCGTTCGAGGGTGACCGACCAGGCGGGAAGAGTGACGACCACAGCGGCCGGCTCGACTTCGGACACAAGACGCTCCGTGAGATAGGTGGACAGAGGTGGGGTCGGTGCGGAACGAGAACGACGCCGCCGTCGGGACACCACACCGGGGGATGGAACGCGACGGAGTTACGTCGATGCGCCGCTCGCGTCGGACGCCGCCTCCAGCAGGTCCAGCAGGTTGGCGGTGTCGTCGATCAACTGCTGCGCCTCGGTGCGGGTGAGCCTGATGACCGGGGTCGCCTGGTCGATCGGCCGCAACAGGACGGGCCGAGGCGACCCGGGTTCGCAGTCGACGATCAGGGCCGTGCGCTCGCGGTGAAGCACCACAATTCCTCCCGTGATCCGGGTGCTGTCGGCAGTACTCAGCGTGGCGCACGAAACGAGGGGCAATGCACACAAAATGTGCGCATTGCCCCTCGCCGAGGATGGATCAGATGGCTACGCCCGCCCAGCGGGCGAACCCCAAACGACTTTCGTCGTCGGCCCGTTCCAGACGGAGCAGGGTGCCGACGGTGTCCCGGGTGCGCGGGTGCTTGCGCGTGTGCAGCGGTGCGATCCGGCGAGCGGTACGGAGCGATTCCCAGGCGCCGCCTCGGTCGCCCGCCACCAGTCGGGCATGCGCCTGGTCGATGTGGTGATGCGACGACCGCTCGGCGGGCATGTCGTCGGGCAGCACGAGCGCGCCGCCGTCGCGAACCGCCGTGTCGTAATCGCCGATCTCGATCGCCGCCGCAGCCCGGTAGATGCCAACCTGAGCTGTCCCGAACGCCGTCTCGTAGAACACCGCGTCCCCACCGCCGAGCCGGGCGGCAACCTCGGCGGCTTGGTCCAGGTCGGACCTCATCGCCGAGACGTCGCCGCTGCGGGCCTGGACCATGACCCGCTTCAGCAGCACCGCGCCGAAGAGGCCCCGAGCGTCCCGGCTCTCGATGTCGACCAAGTCGCGCTCCAGTTGTTCGAGCACTCGCCGTGCCGGAGCGTACGCGCCTTCGCGAAGCATCGCGCCCGCGAGCAAGTAGCGTGCGGTGGCCACCAGTAGCGGGTCGTCGGAGAGACGAGCGGCCCACTCGACGCGTTCGAGGGCAGCCGTCGAGAGGTCGAGATACCCGAGCTTGTGGGCAAGCGAGTTCACGCCTCGATACACCTGAGCCAGCAGCCCGTACGCCTCGCGCGACGCCAACGATCCCGGCGTTTCCGCCAGGGCGAGCGCCCCGAGTTCGGTCAGGAGCCCCGGGAGCGCCGGTGCGACCCGGGCGTAACTCGCGGCCCGCCGATGGCGATTGACCTCTTCCACCGCGACATACAGCTCTTCGAACTCGCGCGCAGGCAGCAGCGGCGACGGCGATGGATCCCGGTAGCAGAGCATCACCCGTCGCAGTTCGGGAATGACCCCGTGCACCAGTTGATCTTCGGGCCCCGGGTCGGTGTCGTAGGGCTGGCCGGTCAGCCGGGAGACCTCGACACGCATCGTGCGGGCGAGCTTGACGAGCACGGAGTGCGATGTCGGCCGGGAGCCGGTCTCCAACTTCTGGAGGTAACTCCGCGAGATCCCCGCCTTGTCGGCGAGTTCCTGCTGCGTCAGACGCCGCACACGGCGAGCGGTGATGATGCGCTGACCGACGCTGTCGTCCATGTGCCTGCTCCCCGGATCGTCGTCCTCCGCAGAGTACGTCCGGAACGTGTCCACGAGGCACACAATCTGTGCACATCGCCGCTTCGCCAACGCTCCGACGGCACCCGAAGCTCCCCTCAAAGCCCGCGAACCCCCGCCTAACGCGCAGCTTTTGCCCGCCCATGCCCGATCGGGTACACCCCGTACCAAGAGCCACGACCGCAGCCTTGCCGCTCGTCTCGCCCTGATCCCGTCGAGGCCGGCGGGTGGGCCGGGTCGGTCCGGGGATCGTCAGGCGGCCGGGCCGTTTTGGCATAGGAGGAAGCCGGTGGCCTGGAGGGTGATGGTCAGCAGGGCTACCGGAACTCCCACCGCGTAGCGGCGGCGGGGGTGGGGTGGGAGGACCAGGGCGAGGAAGGCGACGATGAAGGACAGTACGAACATGCCGAAGACCCAGGGCAGCCTGGTGTCGTACCAGTCGCGGCAGGCCTGGTCGCCGCAGGATTCGGTGCCGCCGCCCAGTCCGAGCAGCACGAACAGGTCGGTCATCGCGACCACGACGAACACGAACAGGCCGCCGACGAAGGTGATCGCGCGAGCGAATCCGTGCTCGCCACCGTCGGGGGTGGGAGGCATGTAGGTCATGCGGCTCACGCTAGGTGGCGGGGCCGGGCCGAACATCCGTACAGATACTCACTTCGGCGACGGCCGCACGGACGACACATCGGCCGCGCGGGGGACGACCAAGCGCGAAGTCGGGCGTGGCCACGCGGAGTTCCCCTGGCGACGGCTGCACCGCCCCCTACTCCGCCACCAGGATCTCCAGCCCCGCATCCCGCAACGCGTCGAGCGCGTCCGGGTCCGCCGGCCCGCTCGTGATCAGCAGGTCGATGTCCGCCAGCGGGCACACCTCGGCGAGTTCGGTCCGGCCCAGCTTCGAGCCGTCGGCCACCACGACCCGCCGCCCCGCCGCCCGCAACATCGCGCGTTTCGCCTCGGCCTCGGGCAGGTTCACATTGGTGATGCCGCCCGTCGGGTGCACGCCGTTGCAGCCGAGGAAGACCGTGTCGGCGTGGATCCGCTCCAGGATGTGGTCGCCGAGCGGGTTGATCAGCGAGTGCTGGAGCGGTCGCAGCGTGCCGCCGGTGACCACGACGGAGAATCGTGGGATCGCCCGCTCCAACTCCAGCGCGATGGTCAGCCCGTTGGTGAAGACGACCAGGTCGCGCAGGTCCTCGCGGTCCACCAGGGCGCGCGCCACGAAGGTGGTGGTGGTGCCGACGTCCAGGACCACACTCTCCGACGGGGACACCAGCGCCGCCGCGGCCCGTCCGATCAGCGTCTTGGCGGGCGAGGCCGAGGTCAGCGCCTCCTCGAAGGACGGCTCGACGCGCGGATCGCGACCGGTGAACATCGCCCCGCCGCGCACCCGGCGTACCCGACCCTGGCGCTCCAGTACCTCCAGGTCGGCCCGGACCGTGACGCGCGAGATGCCGAACGCCTCGGCCAGGTCGGTGACCTTGGCGAAGCCGCGATCCGCGATCGTGGCGGCCATCCGGGCGCGGCGGCCTTCGGCGGGCAGACCGTCGGTGTCGTCGTCAGGCATGGGCAGCATCTTGCGGACACCTTCCGAAACTTGTCAAACCGCAGGTGAGGACGGGTTCGGCCAGCCATCGGCAAGCATCAAGCCTGCCAAAGCTTTCTAATTGACAAGATTTGGAAAGCTTCGCAAAATGAAGGCATGAAGAAGACGCAGGCCGTCCTGGCCGACGGTCGCGAGATCGTCTACTACGACACGCGGGACGAGGGGGTGCGCGCCGCCGTCGACACGCGCGACCTCGCCCCCGTGGTCAGCGGCTCCGAGATGCGCTACGACCGACTCCTCGACGAGTGGGTCGTAGTCGCCTCGCACCGGCAGACCCGGACCCACCTGCCCGCCGCCGACGCGTGCCCGCTGTGTCCGTCCACGCCCGAGCGGGCCACCGAGGTGCCCGAGGCCGACTACGAGGTCGTGGTCTTCGAGAACCGCTTCCCGTCGATGTCCGGCGGCGGCGCCGAGCGCGAACCGCTCGCGCCGGGGTGGGCCGACGACCCGTTCCCGCGCCGGCCGTCGGGCGGGCGCTGCGAGGTGATGTGCTTCACCCCCGAGCACGACGCCTCGTTCAAGGACCTCACCCCCGAGCGGGCCCGCCTGGTGCTCGACGCGTGGACCGACCGCACCGCCGAGTTGTCCGCGCTGCCCGGTGTGGAGCAGGTGTACTGCTTCGAGAACCGGGGCCGGGAGATCGGCGTCACGCTGCCGCACTCGCACGGACAGATCTACGCCTACCCCTTCGTCACCCCGCGTACGGCCGCCATGATCGCCTCCACCGCCGCGCACCGGCACCGCACCGGCCGCAACCTGTTCGAGGACGTGGTCGCCGCCGAGCGCGCCGACGGGGCCCGGATCGTCGCGGAGAACGCGCACTGGACGGCGTTCGTCCCGGCCGCCGCGCGCTGGCCGTACGAGGTGCACCTGTACCCGAACCGGCGCGTGCCCGACCTGCTCGCCCTGGACGAGGACGCGCGCGCCGCGTTCGGCGGGATGTACCTGGACCTGCTGCGCCGCTTCGACCGCCTCTTCGACGGCGAGCCCGCGCCGTACATCGCCGCGTGGCAGCAGGCGCCGGTGCGCTCCGGGCGGGTCGACTTCGCGCTGCACCTGGAGCTTTTCTCGATCCGCCGGGCACCGGGCAAGCTGAAGTACCTTGCCGGAAGCGAATCGGGGATGGGCGTGTTCATCAGCGACGTACCGCCGGAGACGGCGGCGGCACGACTGCGGGAGGTCGGCGAATGAGGCTCATGGTCACCGGTGGCGCGGGCTACGTGGGCAGTGTGGTCGCCGCCCACCTGGTCGAGGCCGGGCACGACGTGGTGGTGCTCGACGACCTGTCCACGGGGCATCGCGACGCGGTGCCGGAGAAGGCGGAGTTCGTCCGGGGCCGGGTCCAGGACGCCGCCGGGCACCTCGACGCCTCCTTCGACGCGGTGCTGCACTTCGCCGCGTCGTCCCTGGTCGGCGAGTCGGTCACGCACCCGGGGAAGTACTGGCACAACAACGTCGGCGGCTCGCTCGCGCTGCTCGACGCGCTGCGCACGCACGGGGTCGACCGCTTCGTGTTCTCCTCCACCGCGGCGGTCTACGGCGCCCCGGAGGTGTCGCCGATCCCCGAGGACGCGCCGAGTGCGCCGACGAACCCCTACGGCGCCTCGAAGGCGGCGGTGGATCAGCTGATCGCGTCCTATTGCGCCGCCTACGGCCTGCGCGCGGTGAGCCTGCGCTACTTCAACGTGGCGGGCGCGTACGGGCGTTACGGGGAGCGGCACACGACCGAGACCCACCTGATCCCGCTGGCGCTCCAGGTACCGCACGGCACCCGCGGCTCGGTCGCGCTGTTCGGCACCGACTACCCCACGCCCGACGGGACGTGCGTGCGCGACTACATCCACGTCGCCGACCTGGCCGGCGCGCACCTGCTCGCGCTTGACGCCACCGCCGAGGGCGGCGCGGCGAGCGGACACCTGGTGTGCAACCTCGGGAACGGGACCGGCTTCTCGGTCCGCGACGTGGTGGACGCGGTACGGGTGGTCACCGGCTGCGCGGTGCCCACGCACGAGGCGCCGCGCCGGGCGGGCGATCCGCCGGTACTGGTCGCCTCGGCCGACCGGGCGCGCGAACTGCTCGGCTGGCGGCCCACGCGCACCTCCCTGGAGGACATCGTGGCGGACGCGTGGTCCTTCCTGCGCGAGGGTGAGGCCGGTCGGTGAGCGAGTTCGTCGCCGAGGGGGTCTGGGCGGCCCCGGGCCGGGTCAATGTGATCGGCGAACACACCGACTACAACAACGGGTTCGTGCTGCCGATCGCGATCCCGCACACCGCGCGCGCGTTTGTCGGCCGGCGTGCCGACGGCCGGCTGCGGCTCGCGTCCACGCACGCCGGGAGCGAATCGGTCGACCTCGCGGTCGCCGACCTGGCGCCCGGCGCGCTGTCCGGGTGGACGGCGTATCCGGCGGGCGTGGTGTGGGCGATGCGGGCGGCCGGGTACGACATCGGCGGCGCGGACATCCGGATCGACAGCGACGTGCCGGTGGGCGCGGGCCTGTCCTCGTCGGCGGCGCTGTCCTGCGCGGTCGCGCTCGCCTTCGACGACCTGTACGAACTCGGCTTGGACCGGGTCGAGTTGGCCCGGATCGCGCAGCGCGTGGAGACCGACTTCGTCGGCGTACCGGTCGGCATGCTGGACCAGATGGCCTCGCTCGGCTGCGTCGAGGGCCACGCGTACTTCCTGGACTGCCGCGACCTGACGGGCACTCACGTCCCGTTCGACTGCGCGGGCGCGGGCCTGCGCCTGCTCGTCGTCGACACCCGGGCCCGGCACGCGCTGGTGGACGGCGGGTACGCGGAACGCCGCGCCTCGTGCGAGGAGGCGGCGGCGCTGCTCGGCGTGCCGTCGCTGCGCGAGGTGACCGACCCGGACGCGGCCCTCGCCGCACTGCCCGACGGCCCGCTGCGCCGCCGGGTGCGCCACGTACTCACCGAGAACGAGCGCGTACTGCGTGTGGTCGATGCCCTGCGCAACGGCGATGTCCGGGCGATCGGCCCGGAGTTGACCGCGTCGCACGCGTCCATGCGCGACGACTACACGATCTCGTGCCCCGAGCTGGACACGGCGGTCGACACCGCGCTCGCCGAAGGCGCCCTCGGCGCCAGGCTGGTCGGCGGCGGCTTCGGCGGCTCGGCGATCGCCCTGGTCGACGAGACCCGCTGCGCCGAGGTGACAACGGCGATCGAGAAGGCCTTCGCGGCCCGCTCCTTCACGCCCCCACGCTTCTTCCAGGCAGTCCCCTCGGCGGGGGCCCGCCGAGAACGCTGAGCCACGGACACACGGCGCGGGCGGCTACCCGACTTCGATCGAGTAGCCGCCGGCCGCTCGTCGCGAGGGCGATCATGGGCTGGGCGACTCCCCCGGAGGACGCGCGGCCTTCGCCGACCGCCTCCTCCGCCGACGCGTCTTTGCCCTCCTCGGCGTGCCGACGCGGAGTGTGCGCCGCCTGCTCGGGACCCACCCGGCGCCAGGCCACCCGTACGCCGGGCGGTGACGGCCGATCGACGGTGTGGGAGAACCTGCGTGAGGCCGCGAATACTTTCGGCCACCCGAGGGCGTGCTCCGAGGACGCGAAGTGGCTCCTCGGCTGCCCACGCGAAACGCTGTCGTCCAGTCGGCGGCTGCCGTGCGTGGATGGGTGGTGACCGTCGGGTGCCGGCGGGTGGTTCGAGGGTGGGCCGGAATTGCAGTGTGGTCGTGCTCGACGTGCTGTGACCTGCGCGGACGCCGCCCGGGGGTGCGGGCGGCGGACGGCGGCGTGGCTGTGCCCCCGGCAGGACTCGAACCTGCGACCAAGTGCTTAGAAGGCACCTGCTCTGTCCACTGAGCTACGAGGGCTGGGCGAATCAGGATCTTGCACCGGATCCGGTCGCGGCACAACAGAATAGGGCCGTGTGCATGCCTCACCGGCGTTCCGGAGGCCACCGTTACCTGATCAGACGCAGTTGGCGGCCAGAATGTGATCAGGGAAGGGCCGAAACGGACAGCGGGAGGCGCAGTGGGTCCCATCAGGACTGTACTTGTCGGATACGGCGTGGGGGGTTCGGCCTTCCACGCGCCGGTTCTGGCGGCCGTCGAGGGGCTGGAACTCGCCGCCGTGGTGACCGGGAATCCGGCTCGGCAGGACGAGGTGCGGGCGCGGTATCCGCGGGCCGAGGTGATCGGGACGACCGACGAGATGTTCGCTCGCGCGGGTGACTTCGACCTCGTGGTGATCACCGTGCCGAACCGGTTCCATGTGCCGCTGGCCACCCGGGCGCTGGAGGCCGGGTTGCACGTGGTCGTCGACAAGCCGTTCGCGGGCACCTTCGCGGAGGGGCGGGCGCTGTGCGAGACGGCGGTGCGGTGCGAGCGGCGGCTCGGGGTGTACCAGAACCGGCGGTTCGACGGTGATTTCCGGACCGTGCGGCGCCTCGTCGAGGAGGGGCGGCTCGGCGAGGTGTACCGGTTCGAGTCGCGGTTCGAGCGGTGGCGGCCGCAGGTGCGCAGCTCGGGCTGGAAGGAGCAGGCCGACCCGGCGGCGCTCGGCGGGATCCTGTACGACCTCGGCACCCACCTGATCGACCAGGCGGTGTCGCTGTTCGGGCGGCCCACGCACGTGTACGCCGAGCTGGACACGCGGCGGGACGGGGCGCTCGTGGACGACGACAGCTTCGTGGCGCTCACCCACGAGGGCGGGGTGCGCTCGCACCTGTGGATGAGCGCGGCGGCGGCCGATCTCGGGCCGCGTTTTCGGGTGCTCGGGTCGAAGGCGTCGTATGTGAAGTTCGGGATGGATCCGCAGGAGGAGCTGCTGCGGGGCGGGAGTGCGGCGGTGGGTACGCCCGGGTGGGGGACCGAGCCGGAGAGTGCGTGGGGCAGGCTCGGTACGCCCGGCGACACCGTGCCGGTGGAGACCGAACCGGGGGCGTACCAGGACTACTACGCCATCTTCGCGGCGGCGGTGCGCGAGGAGAGCGGGCTGCCGGTGCCGCTGTCCGAGGCGCTGACCGTGATCGAGGTGATCGAGGCGGCGCAGCGGTCCTCCGCCGACGGGGCGACCGTGGTGTTGCCGGCCGGGTGAGCGGCGTGCCGCCGACTGGGTGGCCGGCCGGTGTGGTGCCGGCGGAGGACCGGCGTGATGCCGACCGCGTGGCCGGTGTGATGTCGACGGGCCGCCGGCGTGACGCCGGCGGACGGCCCGCGTGATGCCGACTGCGTGGGCGGCGTGACTCCCGGCGGATGGCCCGCGTGATGCCGACCGGGTGACCCCTGTGAGGTAGTGCCGGCCGCACGTTGAGAATGTGGACAATTCGGGCATTGGTCGCCCGTGGTGATCATGGGAAGCGACACCCTGTCCGCAGCCCTCGCCGACCTGCGCGATCGGGTCGAGGCGACGTGCTTCCCACTCGACCTGCCCGGCGCCGTGCAGGCGCGGCTGGCCCGTCGCGAGTTGATCGAACAGTTCGACGACTACGTGCTGCCGCGCCTCGCGGTGCCGCGTGCGCCGTTGCTCGCGGTGGTCGGCGGCTCCACCGGGGTGGGCCGGTCCACGCTGGTGAACGCGTTGGTCGGGCGGGCGCTCACGGCGGTCGGTTCGGTACGGCCGACCACGCGCGTGCCGGTCCTGGTCTGCCGATCCCGGGACCGGCACTGGTTCGCCGCGGACACCGCCATCGAACTGCGCCTGGACGAGCGGGTGCCGCCCGGGTTGGCGCTGCTCGACGTGCCCGACATCGACTCGGTATCCGCCGACAACCGCCGGGTCGCGGTGCGTCTGCTCGGCGCCGCCGACCTGTGGGTGTTCGTCACGTCCGCGGCGCGGTACGCGGACGCCGCGCCGTGGCATCTGCTCCGGCTCGCCCGGGATCGGAACACGCGGCTTGCGATCGTGCTGAACCGGGTGCCGGCGGAGCCGGCGGACCTGGTCCGGGCCGACTTCGTGCGGTTGTTGCGGCAGGCGGGGCTCGGCGATGTACCGCTGTACCCGGTCGTCGAGGTCAAGCCGGGGGCCGGGCTGCCCGAGCGCAATGTGGTGCCGATTCGTACCTGGCTCGCCGAGCGCGGTGCCGATCCGGACGCGCGGGCCGCGGTGGTGCGGCGCACGCTCGGCGGGCTGTTGCACAGCCTGGACCGGCGGGTGCCGCCGTTGGCGCAGGCGGTGGAGCGGCAGTACGAGGCGGCGGGGCGTACGCGCGACTGTGTGGATCGGGCCTATGCGGCGACGGCGCGGTGGGCGTTGCGGGCGCTGGACGACGGCTCGTTGTTGCGCGGGGCGGCGGGCGTTCGGTGGCATGAGGGGGACGCGGACGGGGCGGCGGGAGCGGTTCGGGAGGGCCTGGACGCGCTGCTGGCGGACGCGTTCGCGCGGGGAGCGGAGCGTTCCTCGGGGTGTGTGCCGTACGGCGCGCCGCCTCGGCTTCGGCCCGGCCCCGTGGTCTGGCCCGATGCGGGCGAACAGCTCGCGCTGATCGCGGCGGTGGGCGGTCCGGGGATGGAGCCGGGCATCGGGCGCGACGCGGCGGGGCTGCTCGGGACCCGGATCGGCGCCGAGTCGGCGGCGCGGTTGATCCTGGACGTCCGTCGGGGTCTGTGCGCCGAGCTCGCGGCGGAGCTGGACGCGGAACGGGGCCGGCGCGTGGCGGCGGTTGCGATGGTGCCGGGGCGGGCCGACGTCGGGTTGATCGAGGCGCTGGATCTGGTGCGGAGGAGCGCGTGAGGGGCGGCGCCGGGGCGCCGAGCGGGCCGCCGGTCGGGGCGGGTGGGCGCCGGGTCGGGCGCGCCGCCGGCGTGGTTCGGCGGGGCCGATGACAGCGCGCGGGGAGTACCTCGATCGGTTCGCCGTGCGCCGGGCCCGGCACGTGAGCGAGACGGAGGAATCGGCGCGACTGACGGCGCGGTCGGCCGCGTTGGATCGGGCCGTGCGGCTGGCCCGGGATCGGCTTCCCGGCGCCGAACTCGCCGCCGCCGAGGACCTGCTCGGGCATGTCGAGACGCGGCTCGCCACGGCCGGGCGGCACACCGTGGTGGCGCTCGCGGGGGCCACCGGTGGGGGGAAGTCGTCGTTGTTCAATGTGCTTACGGGGTTGCGCCTCGCGGATACCGGGGTGCGTCGGCCGACCACGCGGACCACGCTCGCGTGCGCGTGGGATCCCGACGGGGCGGCGCCGTTGCTCGATCTGCTCGGGATCGAGCCGGGGTGTCGGGTGGCGCGGCACGGGGTTTTGGACGCGTGGCATGGTGGTGGGGCGGAGCCCTCGCACGGCCGCCACGGCTCGCAGGGCGCTCGGCGCGGTGGCGGGATGCCCGCCGGGTTGATTCTGCTCGACCTGCCGGACCACGACTCGATCGACCTCGCGCACCGGGCGGAGGTGGACGCGTTGGTGGCGGTCGCGGATTACCTCGTGTGGGTGCTCGATCCGCAGAAGTACGCCGACGCGCTCGTGCACGACCGCTATCTCCGGGTGTTCCGGCACCACGCGCACTGCATGACGGTCGTGCTCAACCACGCGGACCGGCTGCCCGTCGGGGATCTCGCGGCGTGTCTGACCGATGTACGGGCGTTGCTCGCGGCCGACGGGCTCGCCGAGGTGCGGGTGTTGGCGACCTCGCCGCAGACCGGCCTCGGGATCGCCGAGCTGCGCCGGGTGGTGGCCGGGGTGTCCGGGAGCGGCGAGGCGTCGGTGGCGCGGCTGAGCGCGGATCTGGACGCGTTGGTCGAGCGGCTGGAGCCGTACTTCGCCGGTGTGGTGCCGGGCGTGGAGGTGTTCGCCGCGGCGGATCGGGACGCGCTGGTGGGCGAGTTGTGCGATGCGGCCGGGGTCGGCGTGGTGGCGGCGGCCGAGGGGGAGCGGGTACGGACCGCGCGGGCGTCGTGGTGGCGTCGGGCGCGGCGGCCGGTGGTGCGGGTCGAGCCGGTGCAGGTACATCGGGCCGAGCAGGCGATCCGGCGGGCCGGGGCGACGCTGAGTCGGGGGATGCCGGCGGTGTGGGTGGGCGGGGTGCATCGGGTGTTGGCCGAGGGGTTGCGGGTGTTGCCGGACGAGGTGGACGCGGCGCTGGTCGGGGCCGTGCCACAGGCGCCGCCGCCGACTCGGGGGGCGCGGGTGGCGGCGGGTGCGCGGTGGGTCGGGACGGTCGCGGTGATCGCCGGGCTGCTCGGGATCGGATTGGCGGCGACGGGGGTGCCGGTGGCGCGGTGGCTCGGGCTGCCGGTCGCGGCGTGGGTGGCGTTCGTGGGGCTGGTGGTCGGGGCCTCGGGGGCGTGGTGTGGGTGGCGGGCGGCGGTGGGTGCGGCGGGGCGGCGGGTGGTGGCGGTGGAGGCCGCGTTGCGGGCGCGGGTGGCCGATGTGGCGGATCGGGTGGTGGTGGGGCCGGGGGAGGCGGAGGTGGCGCGGTATCGGGAGGCGTGTGCGGAGTTCGTGGTTGCGCGGGAGGGGGTCGGGTGGGTGGGTGGTCACCCACGTGAGTGACGCGTCGTTGTCCACAGGCGCCGAGTTGTCCACACCTCGCCCCGGTCCCCGGCCTCCCCACCGCCGCATGCCGCATCGTCGAGTGCGGACGGCGATGTCGCGGTGCACGCCGGTGACACAGGGAGGCAAGCGTGGACACGTACGTGACGGTGGTCGGCAATGCCGCGAGCGAGGTCCGGGTCCAGATGACCCAGGCCGGTGTGCCGCTCGCGCGGTTTCGGATGGCGGTGTCGCCGCGGCGCTTCGACCGGGACAGCGGCCAGTGGGTGTCGGGGGACGCGTCCTTCTACACGATCGCGTGCTTTCGGGCGCTGGCCGAGAACGTGACGAGTTCGATCGACAAGGGCGACCCGCTCGTGGTCACCGGGCGGCTGCGGGTGCGCGAGTGGGAGCGGGAGGGACGGTGGTTGACGGTCACCGAGATCGACGCCTCCTCGGTGGGACACGACCTCGCCCGAGGGGTCGCCGAGTTCCGCCGGGTGGCCCGACCGGCGCGACTGGCGCTCGTGGCGGACGACGTCGCCGCCGGAGCGACGGTCGACCAGGGCGTCCTCGCGATCGGGACGGGGAGCAGTCCCGAACGCGAAGAGGAGGCGGCATGAATTGATGCACGGCATGGCCGCATGTTCGGGAAAGCCATTCATTGGCGATAGCCGAGATAATTCCGGTCGGTTTTCGGGACGAATCTGAAACAGAATTGTGACGACCGCGCCGTCGGTACGATGCGTGTCGAAACGGGCCAATCCCCGTAATCAAGGCAACCGACACGGCGGTGAGGTCGGAAAGCGTCGGAACGTGGGGGTGAATGCGCCCGAGGCAAGGTATTGATCACCAAAAGACCGTTTCGCACGGTTGTGCACCTTGAAAAATCAATAGTGAGCCAGATCGCCCTGATCACCGGCTATGCGGCTTGCCGACCGCAATGGGCCGCTATTCCCGTCGAGGACTTGTCGACTCGGCGATATTCGAATTACCTTCCTCGAGTCGGATCTTCTCCCGAGGTAAAGAACGTGAAACAAATTGCTACCCCGGGTCGCGGGGGGTGGCCCGCCGGCTCATACCATTCAACAGTTCTTTACTCGCGCCGTGCTCGGGGGAACGATGCGCCGCGCGAGATTCGGCATACATTTTTCGAGGGGACCACCACATGTTCCGTACACCGGGACGGACGGCCACCCGCCTGTCGGCCATGGTCGTGGCGACGGGCCTGGCGGCGGCCGGCGTGATCGGTTTCGCGGGTGCGGCCAACGCGGAGGGCGCCAAGGGCGTCTATCAGGGCGGCGATGTCGGTGCGGACATCTTCCTGAAGGGCAAGGATGGCGCCCAGCGAGCGTCGATCCTGAAGCTCCAGGTGGACGGAAAGATCCTCCGCACCTACTGCATCGACTTCCACACCAAGGTGTACGACGGCGCGAAGTACGACGAGTCGAACTGGAAGGAGACGTCCTTCGGGACCAAGGCCGACAAGGCCAAGGTCAAGTGGGTCCTGCTCAACTCCTTCCCGACCGTCGACCTGGCCAACGTTCGTACGACGATCAAGAGCCCGGAGCTGACCGAGGGTGAGGCCGCGGCTGCCACGCAGGCCGCCATCTGGCACTTCACCGACGGCCAGAACCTGGACGAGGGCAACAAGAAGAACGACGCCGACGTCGTCAAGCTGTACAAGTACCTGGTCGGCGACGCCAACAAGGGCGACGTCACCGAACCGCCCGTCTCGCTCTCGCTCAACCCGGGCGAGAAGACCGGCAAGATCACCGACAAGCCCGGCATCGGCCCGTTCGAGGTCAAGACCAACGCCGAGGGCAAGTCGATCAACGCGAAGCTCACCGCGGGCGACAGCGACGGCAAGCCCGTACTGGTGGACGCCGACGGCAAGCCGGTCACCAAGGTCGGCAACGGCGACAAGCTCTACGTGAACCCCGCGGGCGCCACCAAGGAAGGCAGCCAGACCTTCGAGGTCTCCGGCGAGTCGACCGTGCAGGCCGGTCGGGTCTTCCAGGGCGTCAACACCAACGGGACGACCAGCCAGCTGCTGATCGTCGCGGACAAGCAGAAGGTGCAGGCCTCGGACCACGCGGTCGCCAAGTGGGGCAAGCCCGGCAAGGGCCCGCTCCCGGAGATCAACGCCACCAAGGACTGCGTGGCGGGCGGCGTGAAGGTCACCGTGAAGAACAACGGTGACGAGTCGTACAAGTTCAAGCTCGACGGCAAGGAAACCACCGTCGAGGCGGGCAAGTCGTACGACCAGGTCGTGAAGGTCCAGGAGGACCAGGCGTACAAGATCACGATCGTGGGCCCCGACGGCAAGACCGCCAAGGAGTTCACCGGCACCCTCGACTGCGAGACCGCCGGCACCACGGGCGGCGGCACCACCGGTGGCACCACCGGCGGAACCCCGGCCCCGGTGAACCCGAAGGGCCCGGACCTCGCCGAGACCGGTAGCGACGGCAGCAACACCCCCGCGATCCTGGGCGGCGCCGGTGCGCTCGTCCTCGCGGGTGGCGGCCTCGTCTTCTTCATGCGTCGCCGCAAGGGCTCGACCGGCGCCACCGCCTGACAGTAGAACCGCCACACAAAGCACCAGTTCCAAGGACCGGGCCCCGCCGCACCCAACCGCGCCGGGGCCCGCTCCCTTGCCACAACCCAACCGCCGGCCCGCATACAAGCCCAGCCCAGGCCGCCAGGGCCGGCCGCAGCGGGGCGGGGCCGAGAGTCGGCCCGGCCGGGATCGGGCGCGGAATTCGGTCGGCCCTGAGCGCCGAGTCGGTCGCGGCCGAGTGGGGTCGGGTCGAGCCGACCGACGAGCCGATCGTTGTCGGGCGGGGGCGAGCCGAGGCCGAGAGTCGGGCGGGTGGGGGTCGGGTTCGGAGGTGCCGAGCCCAGTCTTGATCCGACGCCCGACGAGGTCGAACCGTGCGCTCGGCCGAGTGGAAGCCGACAGCGACCCAAGCACCGCCGCACCGAGCCGCTACAAGCCCGGTTGATCCACCGCACATGCCGGCACCCGAACCAAGCAATTCCGGCCCGTCCGGCGCTTGAGGACGAGCGGGCCGCGGGCCGGCAAGCCTGCGCCTCGGGCACGGATGGGCTTGAGGACGAGCGGGCCGCAGGCCGGCCGGCCCTCGTGGGGCCGAGTTCGCCCGGCAAGCCTGCGCCGGGGGTGTCTCGGTCCCGTGCCCGCCGGGCATGGGTGTGGGGCGCTTGGCTCGGGGTTCGTATCCCGCGCCCACCGGGCACCCATGCACGGGCACTGTCCGCCAGACCATAGGCTTGGACGCATGGCTGAGTACATCTACACCATGCGCAAGGCGCGTAAAGCGCACGGCGACAAGGTGATCCTCGACGACGTGACGCTCAGCTTCCTGCCGGGAGCCAAGATCGGCGTCGTCGGCCCGAACGGCGCGGGTAAGTCGACCGTTCTGAAGATCATGGCCGGGCTGGAACAGCCCTCCAACGGCGACGCGTTTCTGTCCCCCGGCTACACCGTCGGAATCCTGCTCCAAGAGCCTCCGCTCGACGAGACCAAGACCGTTCTGGAGAACGTCCAGGACGGCGTCAAGGAGATCAAGGGCAAGCTGGACCGGTTCAACGCCATCGCCGAGGAGATGGCCACGAACTACACCGACGAGCTGATGGCGGAGATGGGCGAGCTGCAGGACCAGCTCGACCACGCGAACGCCTGGGAACTCGACTCGCAGCTCGAACAGGCCATGGACGCGCTGGGCTGCCCGCCCGGCGACTGGCCGATCGTGAACCTCTCCGGTGGCGAGAAGCGCCGCGTGGCGCTGTGCAAGCTGCTCCTCGAAGCCCCCGACCTGCTGCTCCTCGACGAGCCGACCAACCACCTCGACGCGGAGAGCGTCCAGTGGCTGGAACAGCACCTGGAGAAGTACGCGGGCACCGTCGTCGCGGTCACCCACGACCGGTACTTCCTGAACAACGTCGCCCAGTGGATCTGCGAGGTCGACCGCGGTCGCCTGCACCCCTACGAGGGCAACTACTCCACCTACCTGGACACCAAGGCCACCCGCCTGAAGGTCGAAGGGCAGAAGGACGCCAAGCGGCAGAAGCGGCTCAAGGACGAACTCGAGTGGGTCCGCTCCAACGCGAAGGGCCGGCAGGCCAAGAGCAAGGCGCGACTGGCCCGCTACGAGGAGATGGCCGCCGAGGCGGACAAGATGCGGAAGCTGGACTTCGAGGAGATCCAGATCCCGCCGGGTCCGCGCCTGGGCAGCGTCGTGATCGAGGTCGAGCACCTCAGCAAGGCGTTCGACGACAAGCTGCTGATGGACGACCTGTCCTTCACGCTGCCGCGCAACGGCATCGTCGGCATCATCGGTCCGAACGGCGCGGGCAAGACCACGCTGTTCAAGATGCTGATCGACGCCGAGACGCCCGACACCGGCAACATCAAGGTCGGCGAGACCGTCAAGGTCTCCTACGTCGACCAGTCGCGCGGCGGCCTGGACCCGAAGAAGAACCTGTGGGAGGTCGTCTCCGACGGCCTGGATTACATCAAGGTCGGCAACGTCGAGGTCCCGTCCCGGGCCTACGTCAGCGCCTTCGGCTTCAAGGGCCCGGACCAGCAGAAGCCCACCGGGGTGCTCTCCGGCGGTGAGCGCAACCGGCTCAACCTGGCGCTGACGCTCAAGCAGGGCGGCAACCTGCTGCTGCTCGACGAACCGACCAACGACCTCGACGTCGAGACCCTGTCCAGCCTGGAGAACGCGCTCCTGGAGTTCCCGGGCTGCGCCGTGGTCGTCTCGCACGACCGCTGGTTCCTGGACCGGGTCGCCACGCACATCCTCGCCTACGAGGGTGACTCGAAGTGGTTCTGGTTCGAGGGCAACTTCGAGTCGTACGAGAAGAACAAGGTCGAGCGCCTGGGCGCCGACGCGGCCCGGCCGCATCGCGCGACCTACAAGAAGCTCAAGCGCAACTGATCCACCCGATCGGTTCGGCGCGGCCGACGGCCTGTCGCATGTCCCCATGCGGCAGGCCGTCGGCGACACCGGGCCGGGCCGGTCGGTCGGCAATCACAGAGAAGAGGCTGGACACGTGGCCAGGCACATCTATCACGCGGCGGTTCGGTGGTCCGACATGGACGCCTACCGGCACGTCAACAATGTGCAATACCTCCGCTATCTGGAGGAGGCGCGCGTGGACATGATGTTCACCCTCGGGCAGCGCGAGGGAGCCAAGACGCTCTCCGAGGGCGTGGTGATCGCCCGCCACGAGATCGACTACAAGCGCCCGCTGGTGTGGCGCGCCGAACCGGTGCGGGTGGAGACCTGGGTGACCCGGATCGGGGCCGCCCGGTTCACCCTGGCCTACGAGATCAGGGACGACGAGCAGGTGTACGCCACGGCGCTGTCCGTGCTCGTGCCCTATTCGCTGGTCGAACAGCGTCCCCGGCGGCTGACCGAGGAGGAGCGGGCCTACCTGGACCGCTTCCTCGAACCGCAGGGCGAGTCGGCGGGGCGGTCGGCCCGCGCATGACCGTGCTGCGACTCGCCGACCCGGCCGCCGCCGCGGACCTGGGCGGCTACCTGAGCCGACTGCTGCGCTACGACCGCGGCGCGGCGGTGCGGATACGGGCCGAGGGGATGGTGCTCGGTACGTTCGGGCATCCGCCGTTCGGTGCCTCCTCCTCGGGCGTGATCACGTTGCGGGCGAGCGAGTTGGCCGAACCCGCGATGGTGGACGCGACCGTGTCCGCCGGACAACTCCTCGACGCGATCGCCGACGACGCGAGCGTGCCGCTCCCGCCGTCGGTGACCGGTCCGGGGTGGGCCGGCCTGCTGCCCCCGCGCACCGGGTGGGAACACGTCGCCGACCTCGCGGTGCCCGACCTGACCCGCGAAGTGGCCGCCGGTGTCGCCGAGTTCCGGGCCAGGACCGAGCCGGGCATGCCGCGTGCCGAGTTCGAGCGGGTCGCGGCCGGGATCTGGACCCGACCGATGGCCGGCCGACTGCCGCTGCGGGCCGCGCATGCCGCGCAGTCCTTCGGCTTCCTGGGCCCGCCGGACGCCGATGCCTGGGCCGAGGTGTTGCGCACCGGCGCCTGGCTGCGCTTGGAGGCCCGCTACGGGTCGGTATCAGTCCGGCGCGAGGACGCCCCGGGCCTGCTGTTCGCCCGCTGACCGCCCCGAAAAACGCCGCCCGCGTCGAGCCGCCGAGGTCGGCTCGTCGGGGGCGAGGTGGTGGTCAGGGGATGGTCGACCACCACGCCGCGGTGTTCGGCGGGAGGGTCAGGTCGCCGGTCTCGGTGTGCTCCACCGGTCCCGAGGCCGGCAGCAGCGGGCCGGCCCCGGGGACGCGGGCCGGGGCCTCGCCCATGTTCACCGCGCAGCCGAAGCCCGGGGCACGGGTGAAGGCCAGTATGTCCGGCGGGAGTTCGTCCCCGGCCCAGGTCAGGCCGCGGCCGGCCGCGCGGGCGCCGAGGGCCGGATGGTCCGGCGGATGCGCAGCGCGGTGCGGCACAGCGCGAGGGTGGAGTCCGGGTCGTGCCGCTGGGCCGCGACCGTCAGCTCCGCCCAGGACGCGGGCTGGGGCAACCAGGCGGCGGCCTCCCCCGAGGTGAAGTCGAACGGCGCCGCCTCGCCCGCCCACGGGAGCGGCACGCGTCCCGGCCGGGCACCCGACCCTCCGAGTGCGCGAACACCGGGTCCCGGCGCAGTTCGTCGGGCAGGTCCTCGACCTCGGGCAGGCCCAACTCGTCGCCCTGGTACAGGTAGGCCGCGCCGGGCAGGGCGAGTTCGAGCAGCAGCGCCGCCCGGGCCCGGGCGAGGCCGAGGGCTCCGCCGCCGAACCGGGTCACCGGGCGCACCACGTCGTGCTTGGCCGGCACCCACGCCGGCGCCGCGTCCACCGCGGCGGTGGCGGCCAGGGCGTCGTCGATCGCCGCGCGCAGCCGGACCGGATCCCAACCGGCGAGCAGGAAGGGGAAGTCGAACGCCTGGTGCAGCTCGTCGGGACGCAGGTAGGCGGTCGACCGCTCGGCCCGGTCCAGCCACACCTCGGCCACCGCGATCCGCCCGCGCCGCCCGCCGCCGGTGTCCACGTCGGCGTACGAGTCGAGCAGCCGACGCCACGTGCGGTAGATGTCGTGCACCTCGGGCTGGTCCCAGTACGGCAGCCGGTGCCGCAGCCGACCCTCCCACCCCTGCGGCACGCCCGGCGGCACGTCCGGCAGGCCGAGCGCCTTGACCAGACCGTGCGCGACATCGATCCGGAAGCCGTCCACGCCGCGGTCCAGCCAAAAGCGCAGGATCGACAGATACTCGCAACGCACCTCGAGGTTGCGCCCGTTCAGGTCGGGCTGCGCCGGTGAGTACAGGTGCAGGTACCACTGGCCGGGACGGCCGTCGGCCTCGGTGATCCGGGTCCACGCGGGGCCGCCGAACTGGGATCGCCAGTTGTTCGGCGGCTCGTCCCTGCCCGTGCCCCGGCCGTCGCGGAAGAGGTAGCGGGAGCGTTCGACCGAGCCCGGGGGCGAGGCGAGCGCGGCGGCGAACCACGCGCTGTCCCGCGAGGTGTGGTTCGGGACCACGTCCACCAGGACCGCCAGGCCGAGTTCGTGTGCCCGCGCGAACACCCGGTCCGCGTCGGCGAGGGTGCCGAACAGGGGGTCCACGTCGCGCGGGTCGGCGACGTCGTAGCCGGCGTCGACCATCGGCGAGCGATAGAAGGGGCTCAGCCGGATCGCGTCGACGCCCAGGTCGCGGAGGTACGGCAGGCGCGCGAAGAGCCCGGGCAGATCGCCGACCCCGTCCCCGTCGCCGTCCGCGAAGCTGCGCGGATAGACCTGGTAGAAGACCGCGTCGTGCCACCACCCGCGTACCATCGGCCGCCTCCGTCGGATCGCTCCCGGTGTGGCTGTCGCCCCGTCCCGCCCGCCGTCGGTCGCCGCGTCAGTCGAGCCGGTTGACCATCGACTGCGCGGCGTAGACCAGGTATTCCCAGAGGGTGTTCTCCTGCTCGGCCGGCAGCGCGATCTCGTCGACCGCCGCCCGCATGTGCCGCAACCACGCGTCGCGCGCCTCCTCGGTCACGGCGAACGGCGCGTGCCGCATCCGCAGCCGCGGGTGGCCGCGTTGTTCGCTGTAGGTGCGCGGGCCGCCCCAGTATTGGACGAGGAACATCCGCAGCCGGTCCTCGGCTCCGTCCAGGTCCTCCTCCGGATACATCGGACGCAGCAGGGGGTCCTCGCGCACACCCTGATAGAAGCGGTGCACGAGTTTGGCGAACGTCTCCTCGCCGCCCACGGCTTCGTAGAGACTCGGTTCCGGCGCCGGCATCTGGGTCACCGTTCCATCCTCTCAGATGGGCCCGCGACCCGGGGGCCCCCGGTATCAGCGTTCCGCGGCGCGGGCGATGCCCCGGCGCATGCCGCCGAAGACGATGCCGTGGAAGGGGAACACGGCCCACCAGTACGCGTGCCCGAACAGTCCCCGGGGATGGAACAGCGCACGCTGGCGGTAGTGCGTGGTGCCGTCGCGGTCGGTGACGCTGAACTCCAGCCAGGCCAGGCCCGGCAGGCGCATCTCGGCGCGCAGGCGGAGCAGCCGGCCGGGCACCACCTCCTCCACCCGCCAGAAGTCGAGCGAGTCGCCGACCCGGAGCCGGTGCGGATCACGGCGTCCCCGGCGCAGTCCGACCCCGCCCACGATCCGGTCCAGGGCGCCGCGCACCGACCAGGCGAGCGGCCACGAGTACCAGCCGTTGCCGCCGCCGATGCCCTCGATCACCCGCCACACCGCCGCCGGGGACGCGGCCGGCTCCGCCTCGCGGACATCCTCGTACAGCGTGCCGCCCGACCAGTCCGGGTCGGTGGGCAGCGGATCGCTGGGCGCCCCGGCGGTGGCCGCCGAGGACCAGCGGGTGGCCACGTCGGCGTCGCGAATCCGGGTCAGCGCCAGTTCGAGGGCCCGGTCGAAGCCGATCAGGCCCTCCGGCGGGTCGGGGACGTAGCGGGCGATGTCGTGCTCGTGGCAGACCACCTCGCTGCGCAGCGACTCCACCAGCGGTCGGGCCAGGGCACCGGGTACCGGGGTGATCAGGCCCACCCAATGGCTGGACAACCAGGGCGAGAGCATCGGCACCGGCAACACCCGGCGGCGGCGCAGTCCGGCCACGGCCGCGTAGCGCTGCATCATCTGCTCGTAGGTGAGCACGTCCGGGCCACCGATGTCGAAGGCGCGGTTCACGTCCGGGGGCAGCGTGGCGCAGCCGACCAGGTAGCGCAGTACGTCGCGAACGGCGATCGGCTGGATCCGGGAGGTGACCCAGCGCGGGGTGACCATCACCGGCAGCCGCTCGGTCAGGTAGCGCAACATCTCGAAGGACGCCGAGCCCGAGCCGATGATCACCGCCGCGCGCAGCACGGCGGTGGGCACCGCGCCGGCGAGCAGGATCTCGCCCACCTCGGCGCGCGAACGCAGGTGCGGGGAGGAGTCGCGGGCCGAGGAACCGGCGGCCGGGCCCAGGCCGCCGAGGTAGACGAGCCGGCCCACGCCCGCGTCCTCGGCCGCCTCGGCGAACACGCGCGCGGTCTCGCGGTCGGTGTCGGCGAAGCGCGGTCCGCTGCCGAGCGCGTGGATCAGGTAGTAGGCCACGTCGACGCCGTCGAGGGCGTGGCGTACCGCGGCCGGATCGAGCGCGTCGGCGCGCACGATCTCCACTTGGTCCGCCCACGGGTGGTCGCGCAGCTTGGCCGGGGTCCGGGCCATGCAGCGCACCCGATGGCCGGCGGCGAGCAGCTCGGTCACCAGCCGGCCGCCCAGATAGCCGGTGGATCCGGTGACCAGGCACAGGGGAGCGTTCACCCACCCAGTCTCGGCGACGCGGCATCCACAACAACGGAGACGCGCCACGAGTAGCCCGAATGGTCCCGCGCCCCGCACCCCGCGAGCCGCGAGCCGCGAGCCGCAGACGGCCGGCCCGCCCCCACCTCCGCCGGCGCGGGCGGCAAGCGCTCCGGCGACGCCCGGCATGAGAACGCGCGGCCCCGATCCGAGGCAACCCAGGACCAAGCGGCGTCGCCGGCACGGGCGGCGGGGGTCCGCCCAGCACACGGGTGGGGTCGGCCACGCGGAGTCGGGATCAGGACGCCCCAGGCGCCTGCGGCGTCGGCGGCACGGGCGGCCGGGTTCACCCACACCGGGGGCCAGGGCACGCCGCGCCGGGATCAGGGCCCCCGGGGCCTGCGGCGTCGCCGGCACGGGTGGCGGTCCCACCCACAACCTGGGCGGGCCCCGGGCAGCGGGGCCAGGTCAGGGCCCGGGGGCCTGCGGCGTCGCCGGCACGGGGGCGGGTTCACCCGCGACACGGGCGGGCCCCGGGCAGGCGGGGGCCGGGATCGGGGGCGCCCCGGGCCAAGCGGCATCGGCGGCAAGGGCGGCCGGGTTCACCCGCGACCCGGGTGGGTGGGGGACCCCTCCCGGCGGGGTCGGGATCAGGGTGCCCCCGGGGCCTGCGGGGTGGGGGGTGTAGGCGGCGGGTTGACCGGGACCGGGGCCGGTTCGGCCTGGGGGGTCGGGGCGCCCGGGTCCTCGGTGGGGGGTGTGGCGCTGGCGATCGGTTCGCTGATGCGGATGCCCGCGTCGTCGAACGCGCGCTTGACCCGACCCCGCAACTCGCGCGCGACCGGCAGTTCCTGGCCCGGCATGGTCTTGACCTGCACCTGGAGCACCACCGCGTCGGCCGTCACCGCCTCCATCCCGACCACCGTCGCCGAGCCCCAGACCCGCTCGTTCCACGGCTCCACGTCGGCCAGTGCCTCGGCGGTGGAGGTGATCACCGCACGGACCTTGTCCACGTCCTCGTGGTAGCCGACCTGCACGTCCACCTTGGCGGTGCCCCAGCCCTGGCTCTTGTTGCCGATCCGCTTGATCTCGCCGTTGCGGATGTACCAGACGGTGCCGTCCACGTCGCGCAGCTTGGTGATCCGCAGGCCCACCTCGACCACGGTGCCGGTGGCCGGACCGGCGTCGACCAGGTCGCCCACGCCGTACTGGTCCTCCAGGATCATGAACATCCCGGACAGGAAGTCGGTCACCAGGTTGCGCGCGCCGAAGCCGAGCGCGATGCCGGCGATGCCCGCGCTGGCGAGGAGCGGCGCGAGGTTGACCTTGAACTCGCCGAGCACCATCAGCCCGGCGATGCCCAGGATCACGAACGACGCGGTGCTGCGCAGCACCGAGCCCACCGTCTCGGCGCGCTGGCGGCGGCGCTCGGCGTTGAGCAGGAAGCCGGTGACCGGCCGCCCGCTGCTGTCCGTGCCGCTGTTGGCCATCCGGCCGACCAGCTGGGTGATCAGCTTTCGGGTCACCGCCCGCAGGATCAGCGCGACCAGGATGATCACGAGGATCCGGATCGGCGTCACCACGAGGGACTCGCCGTGCCGATCGAACCACGACGACACCTTGCCGTTGCCTGCGGCGGCGTCGAGGGACAACTGGACTCCGGGGACGAGCGCGGACACGTACGAGACCTTTCGGACGACGAGCGGGGGACGATCTCCCCGCGACCGGGGACCCGCGTCCCACAGTAGTCACGAGGCCGAGGGCACTCGTGCGTTACCTCTCCTTCACGCCTTTCGTCGTTTATCACCGTTATGTCACCGATCCCCACCTTCGTCGATCTTGTAGCCGAGGCTCTGCCCGAGCCCGAGCCCGAGCCCGAGCCCGAGCCCGAGCCCGAGCCCGAGCCCGAGCCCGGACCCGGCGGCCGCGGACCCGGGCCCGTCCGGGTCGAGCCCGGTGTGCGCGGCCAGGAAGGAGAGTGTGTCCGCGGTCAGTTCGACCGTGCGGGTGACCGAGCGGGCCGCGTGACCCACCTCTGCCTCGGCCCGCAGCAGCACCGGGCGCCCGCTCGTGGTCGCGTGTTGCAGGGCCGCGCACATCTTGCGCGCGTGCAGCGGATCCACCCGGCTGTCCCCGTCGAACACGGTGAACAGCACCGCCGGATACGCCACGCCCGGGCGCACGTGGTGATAGGGCGAGTAGCCCAGCAGCCAGTGCAGTTCCTCCGCCACCTCGGCGGTGCCGTACTCGTCGGACCACAACCGCCCCAGGCCGAAGCGCTCGTAGCGGACCATGTCGAGCAGCGGCATCGAGCAGGCCACGGCCGCGTACAACTCGGGCCGCTGGGTGAGCGCGGCGCCGACGAGCAGTCCGCCGTTGGAGCCGCCGGACGCGGCGAGCCGGTCGGGTGTGGTCCACCCGCGGGCGACCAGGTGCTCCGCGGCGGCGTGGAAGTCGTCGAACACGTGTTGCTTGTGCCCCCGCATGCCCGCCCGATGCCACTGCTCGCCCTCCTCGCCGCCGCCGCGCAGGTTGGCGATCGCGTACACCCCGCCGGCCTCCACCCAGGCGAGCACACCCGCCGAGTAGGCGGGGCCGAGTGAGATGCCGAAGCCGCCGTACCCGTAGAGCACGGTGGGCCGGGGGCGGTCCGGTTCGGCGGTCGGCGCGATCACGAACACGCGCACGGTGGTGCCGTCGGCCGAGCGGTACGTCTCCTGGCGCACGTGTACGTCGGGCAGCGTCGCGGTCCCGGGAGCGGTGGCCCAGGTGTCGATCGCCCCCGTACGCGCGTCGTAGCGCAACACGGCCGACGGGGCGGTGTAGTCCGACCAGCCGAACCACGCCTCGTGTCCGCCCTCGGGGTGTTCGGCGAGGCCGCCGATGGATCCGGGCGAGCCGCCGGGCGTGCTCGGCCGGGCCAGCAACCGCCCGTCGGCCAGGTCGTACGCGGCCAGTTCGCCCACCGCGTGCCGGGTCCGAGCGACCAGCAGGGTCGGTCGGGGCGCCTGCGGTCCGTCCAGGATCGCGAAGCCCGTCAGCACCGCGTCCGGCTCCTCGGCGACCAGATCGCGCCAGCCTTCGGGCCCGGGCGAGGCCGGATCGGCCACGCACAGCCGGCCGCGCGGCGCGTCCAGGTCGGTGAACACGTACAGCCGCCCGTCGCGGCCCACCCGCACCCCGGTGAGCGCGTCCAGTCCCACGGTCACCGGTCGCAGTACCGGCCGCTCCGGCGGACCCGCGTGCAGATCGGCCAGCCACAGGTCGTTGCGCGGCGCGGTGCCCGAGGAGGAGGACACGTTCAGCCAGCGGCCGTCCCGACTGACCCCGACGCCGAAGTAGGTGCCCGGATCGGTGCCCGCGCCGAACACCTCGACGTCCTCGGCCGGATCCGTGCCGATCCGGTGCAGGTACACCCGGCGGTGGTGCTGCTCCTCACCCTCGGGCACCGCCTCCGGCGGCAGTCGGCGGACCAGGTAACACGCCTCGCCGCCGGGGAGCCAGGCGATCGAGGTGTCCCGCATCCGGTCGATCGGGCCCTCGATCCGGGTGCCGTCGGCGACGTCGAGCACGTACAGGCGCGACTCCTCGTCCCCACCGGTGGAGAGCAGATACGCCAGCCGGTCGCCCTCGTCGGAGGGCATCCACTGGTCGAGCGTGGTGGTGCCGCCGGGGTCGATCGCGATCGGATCCACCAACTCCCGCTCGCTCCCGTCCGGCTCGACCACGAACAACACGCCGTGCTCGCGCCCCGGGTCGCGGCGGACCAGGAAGTGCCGCCCGCCGCGCCAACAGGGCAGCCCCATCGACCCGGTGGCGAGCAGTTCGTCCAGGCGCGCCCGCAGCCGATCGCGTCCGGCCAGATGGTCCACATGGGCGTGGAACCACTCGTCCTGCGCGGCGGACCAGGCGCGGGTGGCCGGCGCGTCCGGGTCCTCCAGGGCACGATAGGGATCCGGTACGGGGCGCCCGAACAGCACGTCGACCGTGTCGCCACGGGCGGCGGCGGGGGCGCGGGGGGTCTCGAGGGGGGCGTGTTCCGCGGGCTGCACAGAGCGCGTCATGGGCGCACCCTAGACGCCCGCGTCCGTCGCGCGTTCGGGCGATGCGGACGGTCACCGATCCACCACGCGCGGCCACTCGTGCAGGTGAACGCTATGTGACCTTGTCGATTCCTGGTAGCGCGTGGGGTATCCCGCCATGGACACTGGAGGCCGATCGTCCCCGGCGCGAGCCACGCGCTGTCGGCGTCACAGGGAGGCATACGTGCCGCATTCGCTGGTCCTCAACGCGTCGTACGAGCCCCTGTGCGTGGTGCCCGTTCGCCGCGCACTGATCCTCGTGCTGAACGACAAGGCAATGTGCCTGGAAGAGACAGGCACCATCCTGCACAGCGCCACCACCGAGATTCCCGTACCCAGTGTCATCAGACTGACCCGTTTCGTCCGAATCCCCTTTCGGGGCCAGGTCCCGCTCACCCGCCGCGCGCTGTTCGCCCGCGACGGAGGGCGTTGTGTCTATTGCGGAAGCGCCGCCACCAGCGTCGACCACGTCGTCCCCCGCAGCCGCGGCGGCCGGCACACGTGGGACAACGTGGTCTCGGCGTGTCGTCGCTGCAATCACGTCAAGAGTGACCGCTACATCGCCGAACTGGGCTGGCGAATGCCGCGCCCACCGGCCCAACCCACCGGCCTGGCGTGGCGGATCCTCGGTACCGGGTTCCGCGATCCACGCTGGGAGCCCTACCTGGCGCCGTACGGTGCGCAGGAAGCGGGCTTCGACCATTTCGACCAGGTCGCGAGCGCCTAGACGGCGGCGGATTTCCTCAGGGGAGCCCGTCGCCGTTTGCGTTGGGGTGGGGCGCCGCGTTTCGCGGCGGCGCTGCGCTGCGACGGGTTCCCGCCGCATTTCGACGTGTGCCCGCGTCGCGGTCGGGTCCCGACACACCCGCTCGCGTCCGCGGCGAACACGCCGACAGCCGGGCCGTTCGGGTGCGATGCTCGCGGGCATGGAGGAACCACGCGTATCGCAGTTGTCTCCCGAATTGGTCCGGCTCGCCTCCGCGTTCGGGGTGGCCACGGAGTACGAGGGGTGGCGCGGCGAGGCGGTGCACGCCGCGCCCGAGACGGTGATAGCGGTGCTCGGCGCACTCGGGGTGGACGCGTCGACGCCCGAGGCGGCTCGGGCCGCGCTGGCGGCGCAGGACGAGTCGCGCCGGACCCGGCTGCTGCCTCCGGTGCTGGTGCTGCGCGCGGGCCGCGCGGCCGGCTTCACGGTCAACGTGCCGGCGGGGCACGGGGTCGAGTTGTGGATCGAACTGGAGGACGGTGGGATCCGGCGCGACATCGGTCCCGGCCCGGGGTCCGGCCCGCAGGGTGACCCGATCGGGGCCCACCGCGTCCCCGCCGACCTGCCGCTGGGCTGGCACACCCTGCACGCGCGCTGCTCGCCCGAGCCGGAGGAGTCGCTGGGCTCGGGCGGCGTGCCGAGCGCGAACGGCGAGGGGGTGTACGCGTCGTGCGCGATCGCGATCACCCCGACCGTGCTGCCCGTGCCGGCGGAGCGGGCGTGGGGCTACATGGTCCAGCTCTATTCGCTGCCCTCGCGCCGCTCGTGGGGCATCGGCGACCTGGCCGACCTGGCAGATCTGGCCACGTGGTCGGCGCGGGCGCAGGGGGCCGGGTTCGTACTGGTCAATCCGCTGCACGCGGCCTCGCCGGTGCCGCCGGTGGAGGCATCGCCATATCTGCCGGTGAGCCGTCGTTTTCCGGATCCGATGTACGTCCGGGTCGAGGCGGTGCCCGAGTTCGCGTATCTGAGCGCGGTCGAGCGGGCGGTCGCCGAGGAGTTGCGGGCCTCGGCGGGCGACGGGTCGGACGGTGCGGATCGGCTGGACCGGGACGCGGTCCGCACGGCCAAGCGGGCCGCGCTCGCGCTGGTGCACAAGGTGCCGCGGAGCCTGGGGCGCGACGCCGACTACCGGGCGTTCATCGCGCGTGAGGGCCAGTGGCTGACCGATTTCGCCACCTGGTGTGCGCTGGTCGAGGAGTACGGCCCGACCTGGCGCGACTGGCCCGAGGAACTGCACGACCCGGACTCGGCCGAGGTCGCCGCGGCGCGCGAACGGCTGGCCGGGACGGTCGACTTCCACCGCTGGACCCAGTGGGTGCTGGCCGATCAGCTGCGCGCCGCGCAGGAGGCCGCGACCCGGGCGGGCATGCCGGTGGGCGTGGTGCACGACCTCGCGGTGGGCGTGCACCCCGACGGGGCGGACGCGTGGGTGCTCGGCTCGGCCCGGGGCGGTGGGGTGCTGGCGCTCGGGGCGACGGGCGGGGCGCCGCCGGACGCGATGAACCAGATCGGGCAGGACTGGAACCAGCCGCCGTGGCATCCGCAGCGGTTGGCCGAGGCGGGCTATGCGCCGTACCGGGAACTGCTGCGCGCGGTCTTTCGGCACGCGGGCGCGGTGCGGGTGGACCACGTGCTCGGGCTGTTCCGGTTCTGGTGGGTGCCGAAGGGCAACAGCCCCGCCGAGGGCGCCTATGTGCGCTACGACCACGAGGCGATGGTCGGCATCCTGGCCCTGGAGGCGCATCGGGCGGGCGCGGTGGTGATCGGCGAGGACCTGGGCACGGTGGAGCCGTGGGTGCGTACGTACCTCGCCGAGCGCGGGATCCTGGGCACCTCGGTGTTGTGGTTCGAGCGCGACGACAAGGGCCGGCCGCTGCCGCCCGAGCAGTGGCGGGCGAGTTCGCTGGCCACGGTGACCACGCACGATCTGCCGCCCACCGCGGCCCGGCTCGCGGGGGAGCACATCGACCTGTGGGAGCGGCTGCACCTGCTGGTGCGGGACGTGGAGGTGGAGCGGGCCGAGGACGTGGCCGACCGTGAGCAGTGGCTCGAACTGTTGCGCCGGCGCGGGTATCTGCGGCCGGGCGCGGGCGAGCGGGAGACGGTTGAGGCGCTGCATCGGCTGCTCGCGGCCACGCCGTGCCGGCTGCTGGGGGTGTGGCTGCCGGACGGGGTGGGCGATCGCCGGCCGCAGAACCTGCCGGGCACCTCGAACGAGTATCCGAACTGGCTGCTGCCGGTTGCCGACGGCGAGGGGCGGCGGGTCTGTCTGGAGGACCTGCCGGTGGATCCCCGCGCGGTGTCGCTGGCGCGGGCGTTGCGGGGGCGCTAGGCGCTGTTCGGGCGGGCGGGGGATGGGCCGCCGCCGTACGTGCGGAAGCCGCCGAGTGGGCGTGGGCCCGGTCGGCGGCTTCGGCGGAGGGTCAGCGCTTCTTTTTGATGATGTCCGGAAGCATCACGAGGCCCGCGATGACCACGAACGCCAGGATCGGGATGCCGACGAAGACGGCCAGCGTCGTGCCGAGGCCCATGCTTGCGCCGGGCTCGTCGCCGTCGTCGCGGATGTTCGCGAAGGCGGGCGTCGAGATCAGCGACATGAGCGTGACTACGGCCGATACGGCCCCGGCGCGAAGTGCGTTCCTGTTCACCACGGGGGTTACGGTACCGGGTCGGTGCGGTGGGGTGCGCACCGGGTTGACCCTTTCGGGGTGGGCCGACCTCCGGTCCGGTGGCCTCAAGCGCCGGCCGGGCTGTGTGGCCTCAAGCGCCGGCCGGGCTGTGTGGCCTCAAGCGCCGGCCGGGCTGAGTGGCCTCAAGCGCCGGCCGGGCTGTTTGTGACTGGTGGGCTGGTTTTCGGCCCGGCCGGTGTTTGAGGGTGGCGGGTTGCAGGGCGGTCTGCCCTGGCTGGTGGGGTCTGGGGCGGTCCGTCCCGTGTCGGCGGGGTGCTGGGGTGTCTGCTTTTTGTCAGTTGGTGTCTCGGGCTTGGGCTCGGAGGCTTCGGGCTACGCCGTCCCGGCTTTCGAGGACCAGGCGGCGGAGGCCGGCCGGGTGGTCTGCGGAGGCCAGCCAGGCGTCTGTGCGGTTGAGGGTGTCTTCGGTGACCTGGAGGGTCGGGTAGAGGCCGATGACGATCTGTTGGGCGATTTCGTTGGTGCGAGTGGCCCAGACGTTGGCGATCGCGTCGAAGTAGCGTTCCGTGTAGTCGGCGAGCAGGTCTCGTTGGGCGGGTTGGACGAAGCCGCCGATCACCGCCGCCTGGGTGGCGTTGGGGAGGGTGTCGGATTCGACCACCGCCGCCCATGCCGCGTCCTTGGCCTCGGTGGTCGGGCGGGCCGCGCGGGCCGCTTCCGCGTAGCGCCGGCCGGCCGCGGTGGAGTCGCGCTCCAATTCGGCCAGTACGTCGGCCTCGCTCGCCCCGCCCGTCGCGGACAGCCGCAGCAGCAGCGTCCAGCGCAGGTCCGGGTCGATCGCCAGGCCCTCGATCGTCTCGGTGCCGTCGAGCAGGCCGCGCAGGATCGCCAGGTGGTCCGGTCGTGCGGCCACCGTCGCCAGGCAGCGGGTCCAGGCCAGCTGGTGGTCGCTGCCCGGCTCGGCCGCCCGCAGGAACCGCTCCGCCGCGACCGCGAGTTCGGCCAGCGAGCGCTCGCGGTGCGCCGGGTCGACGTACAGCTCCAACGCGCTGGTGACCTGGCGCTGGAGCGACTGGACGATGTTGATGTCCCGCTCGCCGCCCGCGCCGGCCAGGACCAGCCTGAGGTAGTCGCTCGCCGCCATCTCCGCGTCGCGCGTCATGTCCCACGCCGCGGCCCAGCACAACGCGCGCGGCAGCGGCTCGACGAACTCGCCGATCGCCTCGGTGACGCAGGCCAGCGACTGCTCGTCGAGCCGGATCTTGGTGTACGTCAGGTCGTCGTCGTTGAGCAGCACCACGTCCGGCCGGGCGCGCCCGACCAGTTCCGCGACCTCGGTGCGCGCGCCGGCGATGTCCAGCTCCAGCCGGTGGGTGCGCACCAGGCCCGCGTCGGTGCGGTCGTAGAAGCCGATCGCGATGCGGTGCGAGCGCAGCGTCGGCCACGCCTCCGGGGCCTCCTGGAGCACCGCGAAGGAGGTGATCACACCGTCCGGGCCGAGCGAGATCTCGGGCCGCAGCGTGTTCACGCCCGCGGTCTCCAGCCACTCGCGCGACCACGCCTTCAGGTCCCGGCCGGAGGTCTGCTCCAGCGCGCCGAGCAGGTCGGCCAGCCGGCTGTTGCCCCACGCGTGCTTCTTGAAGTAGGCCCGCACACCGGCGAAGAAGTTCTCGCTGCCGACGTAGGCGACCAACTGCTTGAGCACCGAGGCGCCCTTGGCGTAGGTGATGCCGTCGAAGTTGACCTCGACGTCCTCCAGATCCCGGATGTCGGCGAAGATCGGGTGGGTGGACGGCAATTGGTCCTGCCGGTAGGCCCACGTCTTCATCTTGTTGCCGAACGTGGCCCACGCGTGCGACCAGCGGGTCACCTCGGCCTGGCAGCGTACCGACGCGTAGGTGGCGAACGACTCGTTCAGCCACAGGTCGTCCCACCACTGCATGGTGACCAGGTCGCCGAACCACATGTGCGCCAGCTCGTGCAGGATGGTCTCGGCCCGCGTCTCGTAGGACGCGTCGGTGACCTTGGAGCGGAAGACGTAGTCCTCCAGGATCGTCACGCAGCCCGCGTTCTCCATCGCGCCCGCGTTGTACTCCGGCACGAAGAGCTGGTCGTACTTCCCGAACGGGTACGGGAAGTCGAACTGGCCCAGGAAGTAGTCGAAGCCCTGCTTGGTGACGTCGAAGATGGCGTCCGCGTCCAGGTGCGGCGCGAGCGAGGAGCGGCAGTACACGCCGAGCGGCACCACGGTGCCGTCGGCGGCGGTGTAGCTGTCGTGGGCCGCGTGGTAGTGGCCCGCGACCAGCGCGGTGATGTAGGTGGAGATCCGCGGGGTCGGCTCGAACGCCCACACCGAGGCGCCGTCGGTGCCCGCCGTCGGCTCGGGGGTGGGCGAGCAGGAGACCACCCGCCACTCGCTCGGCGCGGTGATGGTGAACGCGAACGTGGCCTTGAGGTCGGGCTGTTCGAAGTTGGCGAACACCCGGCGGGCGTCGGCCACCTCGAACTGGGTGTAGAGGTAGGTCTTGCCGTCGACCGGGTCGACGAAGCGGTGCAGGCCCTCGCCGGTGTTCATGTAGGCGCAGGACGCCACCACGCGCAGCTCGTTGCTCTCGGCCAGGTCGGCGAGCGCGATCCGGCTGTCCGCGAACACCGCGTCGACGTCGAGCGCCTTGCCGTTGAGGGTGATCTCGTGCACCTCGGGGGCGATCAGATCGACGAAGGTCGCCGCGCCGGGCTCGGTACACCCGAACCGCACCACGGTCGTGGACGGGAACGTCGCCCCGGTGCCGGTCAGGTCGAGGGTGACGTCGTACGAGTCGACGGTGAGGATCCGGGCCCGCTCGCGGGCCTCGTCACGCGTCAGGTTGGTACCGGGCACGCTGCGCTCCTTGTGGGATGGGCGCCGCCGGGATCGGCGGCCGACGGATCGGACCCCGCCGCGGTCGGCGGCGGGGTCCGGGAGGGACTTCAGTTGCGCCGGTCGCGCCCGCGCGCTCGGAGGGCGCGGGCCACGTCGTCGCGGCATTCCAGGACCAGGCGGCGCAGGGCCGGCACCGGTTCGGCGGCGGCCAGCCAGTCGTCGGTGCGGCGCAACGTGTCGGGGTCGATCCGGCCCGACGGGTACAGGCCGACCACGATGCGCCGCGCGATCTCGATCGAGCGGTCCTGCCAGACCGGCGCCAGGGCGGCGAAGTAGCGGTCGACGTACGGCTCGGTCAGCTCCTCCTGGCCGGCGGTGGCGAAGCCGGCGATCACCGCGCCGAGTGTGGCGTTGGGCAATTCGTCGGTCTCCACCGCCAGGCGCCACGCCTCGGCCTTGGCCTCGGCGGTGGGCCGTGCGGCGCGGCACTCGATCGCGTGCCGCCGGCCGGCGGCGGTGCCGTCGCGGTCGAGTTCGGCGGCGATCTCGGGCTCGTCGGCGGCGCCGCCCGCGCACAGCGCGCGCAACATCGCCCAGCGCAGCTCGGTGTCCATGGCCAGCCCGGGGATCTCCTGTGCGCCGGACAGCAGCTCGCGCAGGAAGGCGAGTTCGTCGGGCGTCGCGGACGCCGAGGCCAGGCAGCGGGCCCAGGCCAGCTGGTGGTCGCCGCCGGCAGGCGCGGCCCGCAGCTCGTCGGCGGCGCCGCTCGCGAGCCGGTGCAGCGCCTCGGCCCGGAACTCCGGGTCGGTGTAGTGGTCCAGGCCGGTCTTGACCTGGGTGTGCAGCTTCTGCACCACGCCCACGTCGCTCTCCCGACCCGCGTGCCGCAGCACCAGGTCCAGGTAGTCGCGGGCGGACAGCTCGCCGTCGCGGGTCATGTCCCACGCCGCGCCCCAGCACAGGGCGCGGGCCAGCGAGGATTCGATCGTGCCGAGCGAGTCGAGCAGCGCCCGCCACGACTCGGGGTCGAAGCGCACCTTCGCGTAGGTGAGGTCGTCGTCGTTGAGCAGGATCAGCGGGGTGCGGACACGGCCGACCAGTGCCGGTACCTCGGTGCGCTCGCCGACCACGTCCACCTCGACCCGGGCGACGCGCTCGGCGCCGTTGTACAGGCCGATCGCGATCCGGTGCGGGCGCAGTGTCGGGAAGCCCGGCGCGGCCTCCTGGAGCACGGCGAAGGAGGTGATCACCCCGGCGGCGTCGGTCTCGATCTCCGGCCGCAGCGTATTGACGCCGGAGGTCTCCAGCCAGTCCGCCGACCACGACTTCAGGTCCCGGCCGGAGGTCTCCTCCAGGGCGGTGAGGAAGTCGGCGAGGGTGGTGTTGCCCCAGGCGTGCGTGCGGAAGTAGGACCGGGCGCCCGCGAAGAACTCGTCCTCGCCGACGTAGGCGACCAGCTGCTTGAGCACCGAGGCGCCCTTGGCGTAGGTGATCCCGTCGAAGTTGAGCTTGGCGTCCTCCAGGTCGTTGATCACCGCCACGATCGGGTGGGTGGTGGGCAACTGGTCCTGGCGATACGCCCAGTCCTTGCGGCGGGCGGCGAAGCTGGTCCAGGCGTCGGTCCAGCGGGTCGCCGCGCCCTGCGAGTAGGAGCCCATGAAGTCCGCGAAGGACTCCTTCAGCCACAGGTCGTCCCACCAGCGCGGGGTGACCAGGTCGCCGAACCACATGTGCGCCATCTCGTGCAGGAGCACGTTGGCGCGGCCCTCGTACGCGGAGTCGGTGACCTTGGAGCGGAAGACGTATTCCTCGGTGAAGGTGACCGCGCCCGGATTCTCCATCGCGCCGAGGTTGTACTCGGGCACGAAGAGCTGGTCGTACTTCCCGAACGGGTAGGGGAAGTCGAACCGGTCGTGGAACAGGTCCAGGCCCTGCTTGGTGACCGCGAAGATCTCCTCGTGGTCGAACGACTCGGCCAGCGAAGCGCGGCAGAAGCCGCCGAGCGGGACGACCAGGCCGGCGTCGCTCGTGTAGGTGTCGAAGACCGCGTGGTACGGACCGGCGACTATCGCGGTCAGGTAGGTGGAGATCCGCGGCGTCGGGGCGAAGTCCCAGCGAGCGACCCCCTCGCGGACCGGCTCCGGCTCCGGGGTGGTCGAGTTCGACACCACCCGCCAGTCGGCCGGCGCGGTGATCGAGAACCGGAACGAGGCCTTGAGGTCGGGCTGCTCGAAGTTGGCGAACACCCGGCGCGAGTCGGCCGGTTCGTACTGGGTGTAGAGGTAGATCCGATCGTCGACCGGGTCGACGAAGCGGTGCAGACCCTCGCCGGTGCGGCTGTAGGCGCAGGAGGCGAGTACGCGCAGTTCGTTGGCGCCCTCGACGAGATCGGTCAGCAGCACGCGAGTGCCGTCGAAGACCTCGGCGGGATCGAGTACACGGCCGTTGAGCACGACCTCGTGTACCTCCGGGGCGAGCAGGTCCACGAACGTGGCCGCACCCGCCTCTCGGCATCCGAAACGGAGCACCGTCTCGGAGTGGAACGTCTCCGTGCTGTCGGTGCTGACGTCGAGCCTGACGTCGTAGTCCTCGACGCTCAGGATCCGGGCCCGCTCGCGGGCCTCCTCGCGGGTCAGGTTCCTGCCGGGCACTGGATCACTCCCTGGTTGGCTGCGGTCCCGGCGATCCTTTCACGGCGCGGGGGCGCCTGTCGGCCCGGTTGTTCGGGAATGGCGCACCGCGGTCGCCCGTTGCACAGTCGACGCCGGCCGTGCGGACGCCGGTATGTCCGCACGGCGCTTCGTCGTCGGCCGGGCGTACCGCATCGCGAACCAGGCGGCATCAGGCGGTACCAGGCAGCACCTTGCACGACCAGAGACTGTGCACGACCAGAGATCAGGACCGAGAGGAACCCCGCAGTGACCACCAAGGACAACGGCTCCGCCCGCGACGTCGCGCACTTCTGGTTCGACCCGCTGTGTCCGTGGGCGTGGATGACCTCGCGCTGGATGCTCGAGGTGGAGAAGATCCGCCCCGTGGACGTGCAGTGGCACGTGATGAGCCTGTCGGTGCTCAACAGCGGTCGGGACGACATACCCGAGGCATACAAGGAGATGCTGGAGCGCGGCTGGGGCCCGGTGCGGGTGTGCATCGCCGCCGAGCAGCGATTCGGCAACGAGGTACTGCTGCCGCTGTACACGGCGCTGGGCACCCGTCGGCACCCGGGCGGCGAGGAGTTCTCGCGCGAGATGATCGAGGCGGCGCTGACCGAGGCCGGGCTGCCCACCGATCTCGCCGACGCGGCCGACTCGACCGAGTACGACGAGGCGCTGATCAAGTCGCACCACGACGGCATGGACCGGGTGGGCATGGACGTCGGCACCCCGGTGATCAGCGTCAACGGCGTGTCCTTCTTCGGCCCGGTGGTGACCCCGGCGCCCAAGGGCGAGGACGCGGGCCGGCTGTGGGACGGTGTGGTGCTGGTCGCGGGCACTCCCGGCTTCTTCGAGATCAAGCGCACTCGGGACCAGGGGCCGATCTTCGACTGACGATCCGGCCGGGCCGGGATCGGCGGTTCGCACCGCCGCCGGCGGTTTCGACTGACCGGATGAAACCTGTCGATTCCGGCTCGCCATCGACTACAAAGTAAAACAAAGCTAATTAATCTGGATAAATGACGGCTCCGGAACGCCAGAGCAGTGTGATCCACACCTCCCGAACCGGGCGGCCGGATCCGCGCACACCCAACGGCAACGCCCCCTACGCGTCGCGCATGCCCCGGTGGCGCGATCGCGTCCTGGCCGTGGGGCTGCGCGCGCTGGTCCCGCTGTGGCGGTTGGTGGGGCTGCGGACCGGCGCCGCCTCGCTGCGGCACTACCTGGTCGGCCGCGGCGCGCCGTTCGTGATCGACCCGGCCCTGCCGCTGCGGGCCAAGCCGTTTCGCCGCGCGGCGCTCACCCACTTCGAGGAGTGGTGGGCGCTCGCGGCGATCCGCTGGCACGACAGCGAGGGCACGGAGAGCGTCTTCGAGACCACCACGCACTGGCACGGGGTGCTCATCCGCCGCGCGGACGACATCGACTGGTGGCTGGCGATGCGCGGTCTGCAGTACCGGATCACCGGCCGGATCGAGGTGTTGCCCGGGACGACCGCGCTCCCGGGCTCGCCGGTGTTGCCCGACGTGCGGCTGGTGTACCGGGTGGAGGTGTACAAGGACTGGGGTTTCGACAAGGACAAGGACGAGTACGGGATGTCGTTCACCCCGCTCGCCCGCCTGCACGAGGTGGGCCTGGCCCGGGAGTTCCCGGTGACCGGACACAGCGGCGAACTGGTGTGGACCTCGAACGGTCCGACGGGCTGACCGGCGCGGCCGGCGGCGCGGGACCGCTCGGGCCGGTCGCGGGGGCGCTCGGGTCGGCGCTGGGGATCGTATCCGTGTCGCCGTACGCTCGGGGGAGGTCACCAGCGGCGAACGGCGAGGAGTCCGGCGGCATGAGCAAGGCTTACGACACGATCTACATCGACGGCGCGTGGACGGCGCCCTCGTCCACCGAGACCATCGACGTCGTCGACCCGGGCACCGAACAGGTCGTGGCGACGGTGCCGCAGTGCACACCCGCCGACGTGGACCTGGCCGTGGCCGCGGCCAGGCGCGCCTTCCCCGGCTGGGCCGCCACCGCCCCGGCCGAGCGGGCCGCGCTGCTGACCAAGGCCCGGGACCTGCTCGCGGAGCGCACGGACGCGATGGCCGAGGTGATCACCGAGGACATGGGCGCGCCGGCGTGGCTGGCCTCGCGGGTGCAGGTCGGCCTGCCGCTGACGGTGCTCGCGAGCTACATCGCGCTCGCCGAGGAGTTTCCGTGGGAGGAGCAGGCCGGGACCTCGCTGGTGGTGCGCGAACCGGTCGGCGTGGTCGGCGCGATCACCCCGTGGAACTACCCGCTGCACCAGATCACCAACAAGCTCGCCCCGGCGCTGATCGCGGGCTGCACCGTGGTGGTCAAGGCCAGCGAGGTGGCGCCGCAGGCCGCGCACCTGTTCTTCGAGATCCTGCACGACGCGGGTTTCCCGCCGGGTGTGGTGAACCTGGTCTCCGGCACCGGTCCGGTGGTGGGCGAGGCGATCGCGTCCCACCCGGACGTGGACATGGTCTCGTTCACCGGCTCGACCCGGGCCGGCACCCGGGTGTCGGAGCTGGCGTCGGCGACGATCAAGCGGGTCGCGCTCGAACTCGGCGGCAAGTCCGCCAATGTGATCCTGCCGGGCACCGACCTGGACAAGGCGGTTCGGGCGGGCGTCGACGGCGCGTTTCGCAACAGCGGTCAGACGTGCAGCGCGCTGACCCGGATGCTGGTGCACCGCGACGACCTGCCGCGCGCGGTCGAGCTGGCCACCGCCGCCGCCGAGGCGTCGGCACAGCGGCTCGGCCCGCTGGTCAACGCGACCCAGTTCGAGCGGGTGCGCGGCTACATCGCCAAGGGGCTGGCCGAGGGGGCGACGCTGGCCACGGGCGGTGCGGAGCTGCCCGAGGGGGTCGAGGTCGGCTACCACGTGCGGCCCACCGTGTTCACCGACGTCACCCCCGAGATGACCATCGCGCGCGAGGAGATCTTCGGGCCGGTGTTGTCGATCATGGCCTACGACACCGAGGAGGAGGCCGAGCGGATCGCCAACGACACCCCGTACGGCCTGTCCGGCGCGGTGTGGGCGCCGACCCAGGAGGCGGCGGTGGCGTTCGCGCGCCGGCTGCGTACCGGGCAGGTGGAGATCAACGGCGGCGCGTTCAACCCGATCGCGCCGTTCGGGGGGTACAAGCAGTCGGGCAACGGGCGCGAACTGGGGCGCCACGGCCTGGAGGAGTACCTGGAGGTCAAAGCGCTGCAGTTCTGAGGCGCCGCGCTTGCGAAGCGCCGGAATTCCCGGGCGTTGCGGTAGCGGTGGGTCGTTTCGGTGGTGTTCGACAAAGTGCGGATCCGTACGTTGTCGGGCACCACTGTGACCGCTCGATGTCCGATTGGTTAAGTTCACAGGGTCCCGCAACACAAGAGTGTGGAGTCCGCTGTGAGCACTGCCCTTCTCGATGCGCGCCGCCCCGTTCTGGCCGACCTCGTCCCGGCCCGCGTCTTTCGCGGCGCGGCCGTTCGTGACGCCGCGCTGATCGTCGGCGCGTCCGCGTTCGTCGGCCTCGCCGCCCAGATCTCCGTCCCGGTGCCCGGCTCGCCGGTGCCGGTGACCGGCCAGACCTTCGCCGTCCTGCTCGCCGGCAGCGCGCTCGGCGCCTGGCGCGGGCTCGCCGCGATGGTGCTCTACCTGGGCCTGGGCGCGGCCGGGATGCCCTGGTTCGCGGAGGGCACCTCCGGGACCGGATTCCCGACCCTGGGCTACGTGTTCGGCATGGTGCTCGCGGCGGCCGTGGCCGGCTTCCTGGCCCAGCGCGGCACCGACCGCAGCCCGCTGCGCACCGCCGGCACGATGCTCCTCGGCAACGCGGTGATCTACGCGGCGGGCCTCACCTACCTCGCGCACGACCTGGGCATCTCGATGTCGCAGGCGTACGAGATCGGCATGCGCAACTACCTCTTCGGCGACGCGGTCAAGATCGCGCTGGCGATGGCGCTGCTGCCCAGCGCCTGGAAGCTGGTCGGCCGGCGCGGCTGACGCCTCGTCACGCGTTTCGGACGCCGGAAGTCGAAAGCCCGGGCCCCGTTTCCCACACATGGGAATCGGGGTCCGGTTTTCTTTGGCGAAGCACGCCCGGGGACGCCTAACCTCGTGTCATGAGACCGGGGGCAAGCAAGCGCATCGCCGTCAGCGGGACCGTCGTCGCCTTCCTCCTCGTGGCCGGCCTGGGCAACCAGTGGGTCTTCAAGGAGGCGTGGAAGGAGAGCAGCGATCGCGACAAGTGGTACACCACGCTGCTGCGCATCGTCGGCTATCCGCTGTGGATCGTGGATCGGGACGAACTGGGCGACGAGTTCGGCGAGACCTTCACCACCCGCTACGTCACCGCCGGATTCGTCGGCTTCGCGCTGCTGCTCGTGGCGGTCGCCGCGGTGCTCGCGCTCGGTGCGCGGGGTCTGGGCGAACGGTCCGGCGGGTTCACCGCGTTCGTCGTCGGCTGGTTCTCGCTGGTGTTCGGCGGCGCCGTGAACGGACTGACCGTGGTCGCCATCGCCAACGACGAGGAGGTGACCATCTCCGAGGGCTCCGGCTTCGACCGGGTCATGGCCAACGCGCAGGCCGGGGCCTACTTCGGCGTCGTCCTCGGTTGGCTGGTCGGTCTGGCGGCGGTGGCCGCCTACCGGTCGGCGGCGAGCTTCGGGCCGCCCGCCTCGCCGCTGTCACCGGGTGGATACGGCCCGCCCTTCGGCTACGGCGCCCCGCCCGCCTCCGGCCACCCCGGCTACGGCGCGCAGTCGCCCTACGACGCGCCGACCACCATCCGTCCGGCCGGGCCGCCGCCCACCGCGCCGCCGCGGCCGACCGGTGCGCCGGACACGCCACCCGGTGGATACCGGCCCTGAGGGGACGTTCGGGACCGGGCCTGAGAGACTGCGCCCCATGCGCGTTTACCTCGGCTCCGACCATGCCGGCTACGACCTCAAGCAGCACCTCATCGCGTGGCTCGACGCCAACGGCCACGAGGCCGTCGACTGCGGCCCGGCCGTGCAGGCCGACTCCTACGACTACCCCGTGTACTGTCTGCGCGCCGGCGAGCGCGTCGCGGCCGACCCCGGCAGCCTGGGCGTTGTCCTCGGCGGCTCCGGCAACGGCGAGGCGATCGCGGCGAACAAGGTCAAGGGGGTGCGCTGCGCCCTGGTGTGGAGCGAGGAGACCGCGTCGCTGGCCCGCGAGCACAACAACGCGAACGTGATCTCGATGGGCGCGCGCATGCACACTCTCGACGACGCGACCAAGTTCCTCGAGGTCTTCGTGAACACCCCGTACAGCGAGGCCGAGCGGCACACCCGGCGGATCTCCATGCTGACCAAGTACGAGAACACCGGCGAGCTGCCGGCCCTGCCGTAGCCCGCGCCCCGTACCCCGCACCTCCCGCCGCCCCCGATCGGTCCGTCCGGTCGGGGGCGGCCGCGTGTCGGTGCGGGTCGGTAGCGTGGAGGGCGACACACCGCCCGTGTCCCCATCCGTCGCAGCGCTGGAGGCCGCGTGCCCGAGGGCCACACCATTCACCGTCTCGCCGCCGAGCACCGGGAGCGTTTCGCCGACGTGCCGCTGCGGCTGAGCAGTCCGCAGGGGCGCTTCGCGGAGAGCGCCGCGCTGCTCGACGGGGAGCGTCTGGTGGATACCGACGCGCACGGGAAGCACCTGTTCCTGGAGTTCCCCGGCGAGCGTTTCGTGCATGTGCACCTGGGCCTTTACGGACAGTTCTCCTTCGGCGAGGGCGAGAAATTGCCGGAGCCGGTCGGCCAGGTCCGGCTGCGGATGGCCGCGAAGGTGCCCGGCGGGGCGAGCTGGGCCGATCTGCGCGGACCGACCGCGTGCCGGCTCCTGGAGCGGGCCGAGAAGGACGCGGTGCACGCCCGGCTCGGCCCCGATCCGCTGCGCGAGGACGCCGACCCGGCCGCGGCCTGGCGGCGCATCGAGCGCAGCGCGAAGCCGATCGGCGCGCTGCTGATGGAGCAGGACGTCCTCGCCGGTGTGGGCAACGTCTACCGCGCCGAGGTGCTGTTCCGCTTCGGAGTGGACCCCAAGCTGCCGGGCAAACGGCTGGCGCGGGCCACCTGGGACGCGATGTGGGCCGACCTGGTGCTGCTGATGCACGAGGGGGTGCGGCTGGGCCGGATCGACACGGTGCGGCCCGAGCACACCCCCGAGGCGATGGGTCGCGAGCCGCGCAAGGACGACCACGGCGGCGAGGTGTACGTCTACCGGCGCACCGACGCGCCCTGCCTGATCTGTGAAACCCCGGTGCGGACCGCCGAGTTGGTCGGGCGGAATCTGTTCTGGTGCCCCACCTGCCAGCCGTCGGCGTAACCTCCGGTTGGTTCCCGTTCGGTAGTGTCGCGGGGTGGCCGCGCCGACGAGCAGGATGAACCGGGCAAGCCGGACGGGGAGGCGGGCGGCGCTGGCTCGCCGGGGCCGGCGGATCGTGGCCTGGCTGCGGCATCGGGTGTTGCCCTCCGACCGCTTCGCGCTGGCCGTTCTGCTGGTCGCGGTCACCGCGTGCGGGCTGCTCTCCGATCTGAACGGCGACTGGTTCCCGGCGACCGCACCCGTGCTGCCGATCCTGGTCGGCGGCCTGGTGCTGCGCATGCCCAGCCTGCTGCTGCTCTACGCGGCGACCGCCGGGGTGCTGGTCGCGGAGGACCGGGTGCACGACCCCGACGAGGTCACCGCCGGCTCCGTCCTGGTGGTCGCGGCGGTCGCCGGCATCGTGTTGCTGATGGCCCGGATGCGGACCCGCCTTGGCGTGCAGTGGACGCGCGGCGAGTCGATGTTGTTCGATCTGCGCGACCGGTTGCGGGCACAGGGCGAGATGCCGGTGTTGCCGCCGCAGTGGCACACCGAGGTGGTGTTGCGGCCGGCCGGCGGGCAGTCGTTCTCCGGCGACTTCCTCGTCGCCGCCCGCAGTGCGACCGGTGGGCGGGTGCTCGAAGTGGTGCTCGTCGACGTCTCCGGCAAGGGGCTGGCGGCGGGGACGCGGGCACTGATGCTCTCCGGCGCGTTCGGCGGGCTGCTCGGGTCGCTGCCGCCGCACGGATTCCTGCCGGCCGCCAACGACTACCTGCTCCGCCAGGAATGGGCCGAGGGCTTCGCGACGGCGGTGCACGTGGTGCTCGACCTGGAGTCGGGCGAGTACGAGTTGTTGTCGGCGGGCCACCCGCCGGGCGTGCACTGGATCGCCGGGACCGGGCGGTGGCGGGTGGTCGAGGCGGTCGGCCCGCTTCTGGGCGTGCTCGACGACGCCACGTTCGAGGGGGTGCGCGGCCGACTGGACCACGGCGACGCGCTGCTGTTGTTCACCGACGGCATGGTGGAACTGCCCGGCGAGGACATCGCCACCGGCATCGACCGGTTCCTGGGCGAGGCGGAGCGGCTGGTCCGGGACGACTTCCACGACGCGGCGCGGCGGATCGTGGCGGCGGCCGGGCGCAACGTGGGCGACGACCGCGCGGTGGTGCTGCTGCGCCGCCGCTGAGCCCGGCCGCGGTCAGTGCGTACGCGGCCGGGCGGGCAGCGCCAGGGCGGTCAGTTCGGCCGGGGTCCGGGGCAGCGTGCCGGGCGGGGCCACCCCGTGCGCGATCAATACCGCGGCCACCGCGTGCGCCCAGGTCGGCCGCAGGCTCGCGGCGGCCAGCAGCGCGGTGTCCGCGAGCAGGTCCGCGGCCGGCCCGGTGTGCAGCCGCCCGTCGGCGAGCACGGCCGCGTCGTCGGCCCAGCGCAGCGCCAGGTCCACGTCGTGGGTGGCCATCACCACCGTCGTCCCGGCGGCACGCAGCTCGGCGAGCGTGTCGAGCAGCGCCTCCTGACCGGCCGGATCCAGGCCCGCCGTCGGCTCGTCCAGGACCAGCACCTGCGGCCGCATGGCGATCGCGCCGGCGATCGCGACCCGCTTGCGCTGCCCGAAGGACAGCAGGTGCACCGGCCGCTCGGCCAGGTCGGCGATGCCCAGCGCGGCCAACGCCTCGGCCACCCGTGAGCGCACCTCGTCCGGCGCGAGCCCGAGGTTCAGCGGCCCGAACGAGACGTCCTGGGCCACCGACGCGGAGAACAGCTGGTCGTCGGGATCCTGCACGACCAGCTGCACCACCCGGCGCAGTTCGGCAAGTCCCTTGCGGTCGTGCCGAATCGGCGTGCCGTGCAGCTCCACCCGACCCGAGCCCGGCACCAGGCCACCGGTCAACAGCCGCAGCAGCGTGGTCTTGCCGCTGCCGTTCGGCCCGAGCAGGGCCAGCGCCCGGCCCGCCGGGACGGCCAGGGACAACCCGCTCAGCACCGGCGGCCCGTCCTCGTAGGCGTAGCCGACCTCTCGTACCCGCAGCGGAATCACGGCATCACCGATCCCAGAAGAAGAGTCGCGACGACGACCGCCGCCACGAGGAACACGGACCGGGCCATGAAGCCGCGTGAGACGGGCACCTCGTCCACGAGCACCCGCAACCGCCCGTCGTAGCCGCGCCCGGCCAGCCCTTCCTCCAGCCGCCGGGCCCGCGCGAAGGCGTGCACGAACACCGCCGACCCGAGCCCGGCCACCGAGCGCCACCGGGCCCGCCGGGTGCGATGCCCGAGCCGCCCGGCCTGGGCCTGGTTGATCCGGGTGGTGGTGTCGTAGAGCAGGAACAACATCCGGTACATCACCGCCGCCACGTCCACCACGGCCGCCGGCACACCCACCCGGGTCAGCCGGGGCAGGACGTCCGACAGCGGCGTGGTGAACGCGAACAACAACATCGCCAAACCGGCCGCGCCGGAGCGGGCCACCAACTCGCCCGCGTGGCGCGGCCCGTCCGGCGCCCAGCCGACGCCGTCCGCGCGGATCGACACGAGCAGGGTCAGCGCGCCGGTCACCGCGAATCCCAGCGGCGCGCGGGCCGCCCGCCACAGTCGTCGGGCGGGCACCTCGGCGAAGCCGAGCGCGATGGTCAGCACGGCGACCGCGACCAGCACCGCGCCGGGCCACGGCGGCAGCGCCACCGCGCACCCGAGCAGCCCGAAGGAGAGCACGGCCTTGTCGGCCGGATGGCGGCGGCGCCAGGCACTGGCATGCGCCGCCGCGTCGATCGGCAGCACGGGTCAGCGACCCGGAACCGATACCGGGTCCTGCGCGGCGGCCGGATCGGGCCCCGGGCCCGACCCGTCGGGGGTGTCGCTCGCCTCGGGCGCGAGCTTTCGGCGGGTGCGCTTGACGCCGAACATGTACCCGACGACACCCGCGCCGAGCGCGGCCTGGAGCGCGAACAGGCCGGACTCGATCTCGCCGGACGGCGGCTCGTACAGCGGGCTGAACCACGGCTTGTAGTCCGGGTCGTTCTCGGTGATCGCGGTCTCGGCCCGGGTGTCGGAACCCGTGAACGGCTCGTCCTTGTCGTCGCCCATGCCGAACACCACGGGCAGCGCCGCGAGCAGCACCACGGCCAGCACGAGCAGCAGGTTGATCTTCGTCGAGCGCTTCACTTGCTCTTCTCCTCCTCGCGCACGGGCCGGGCGTCGCTCAGCACGCCGAGGCGGATCAGGTCACCGCGACTGGATTGGCGCAGCAGGCGCACCACCAGGACGGTCAGCAGGCCCTCGCTGATCGCCAGCGGGATCTGGGTGAGCGAGAAGATGCCGCCGAACTTGGCCAGCGCGCCCGGGAATCCGCTGTCCGGGTCGGGGAAGGCGAGGGCGAGCTGCACGCTGGTGACGCAGTAGGTGCTCAGGTCCGCGACGAACGCGCCGGCGAACACCGCGACGTCCAGCGGCATGGTGCCGCCGCGCCGGTCCAGGAGCGAGCGGGCGAGCCGGTACGCGCCGTAGCCGGCCCAGGGGCCGACGATCGCCATCGAGAACACGTTCGCGCCGAGCGTGGTCAACCCGCCGTGGGCGAGCAACAACGCCTGGAAGAGCAGGGTGATCGTGCCGAGCACCGCCATGATCGGTGGCCGGAACAGGATGGCGCCCAGGCCGGTGCCGGTGGGATGCGAGCAACTGCCGGTGACGGATGGGATCTTCAGCGCGGACAACACGAACGAGAAGGCGCCGGACGCGCCGAGCAGCAGGGTGTTCTCGGGCCGATCGCGCACCTCGCGGGTGAGCGCGCGGGCACCGTGGACGACGAACGGGGTCGACGCGACGCCCCAGGCGGCGGCGTGTTCCCAGGGCAGATAGCCCTCGGCGATATGCATGAGGAAGGGTCCCTCTCCAACACCTCGTGGACGGACGATCGCCGTGGCCGGTCTCCTGGCTGACGGGTCGTGCGTTCACGTCTCCGCCTTCCCGGGTCCGCGACAGCGGTCCCAGTGGCTTCCCGAGGCGACGAATCAACGTTCCCGCGGGGGTGGAGGAGAACTTCCCGATCACAGTGGCGAGGGCCGCGCCGGCATCGAACCGGCTTCCCGAGCACCACGGCGAGCCGACACTAGTGGTCGAGTGGACATGGCGACAAGGTGGCATCTGCAAACCGTGCGCAAGACCACAAGGCGGACGGAGCGGCGGAGCAATAGCCGCATTCCGGGGCGGCGCACGACGGCCCGTCCGGGCGGGAGCGCGGAGCGAGGCACGCTCGCGATCGTGGGACCAGCCGCCCCTGCTGGAGGGAGAAGCGGGCCCTCAGCACAGTCCGGGGCCGCGTCCTCGGACCACCAGGGTGCCCGCGACCCGGTCGCCGATCCGCTGGCCCCGCTCGCTGGTGAGCACCGCGACCAACCCGATCACACCGAGCGCGAACGCGTCGACGCACAGCAGCACCCAACGGATCGCCAGTTGGCGCCGCCCGGCCCGACCACCGGACACGTCGACCACACGAATCCCGAACGCCTGCATGCCCCAGGTACGCCCGTCGTGCTCGGCGGGCCGCAGCACCCAGTACCAGAACAGGATCGCCACCGCGACCACGAGCACACCGGCGGTGATCGTCGCGGTGAGCGGACCGCTGCGGATCGAACCGTCGGGGTGGGTGGGCAGTAGCACGAACAGGAACATCGCGGCGCCGGGCAGCAGCGCGGAGGCGATCACGTCCACCGCGAACTGGCCGATCCGCCGGTACAGCAACGACGGACCGACCCGATGTTCGATCGTCGGCAGCCACACCCGGGCGCGTGGCCCGACGGGATGGGCCGAGCGCGCGAAGCGCTGCGGAAGGCTCCGTTCGTACATGGTGTTGTACTTTCCGCAACCGGGCGGGTTGACTCCCGGCACGGCCGATCTCGCGGAGATTGCGCCCGGTCGGCGGACAATCCGCCCGATCGGGCGGCGGCGAAATGATCATCGATCGGCGGGATCGACCGAAAACGATCAGATCGTCATCGGGCCGTCGACCCCGAACAGGTCCGGCTCGGAGCGGCTGATCACGTCGTACAGCGGCTTGTAGTTGATCCACGCCACCGTGTCGTTGCCGAGCTGCTCCCGGGTCAGCCGCGCGTTCTCCGGCGAGATCGGCCGCAGTTCGCCGGCCGCCTGGGCCAACAGCTGGACCTGGCAGGAGCGCTCCATGGTGATGAACCACCACGCCGCCGCGTCCACCGACTGTCCGACGGTGAGCAGACCGTGGTTGCGCAGGATCAGCGCCTTGCGCGAGCCGAGCGTCTTGGCGATCCGCCGCCCCTCCTCGGCGTCGAGCACCACGCCCGCGTAGTCGTCGAAGAGTTCGTGGTCCTCGTAGAACGGACAAACGTCCTGGGTGATCGGCTCCAGCCGGATCCCGAGCGCGGACAACGCGCGCCCGTGCGTGGAGTGGCTGTGCGCCGCGGCGACCACGTCGGGGCGGGCCGCGTGGATCTGCGAGTGGATCGCGAACGCGGCCTGGTTGACGTGGAATCGGCCCTCGACGACCTGCCCCTCGTGGTTGACCAGGATCAGGTCGTCCACGGTGATGTGCTTGAACGACATCCCGAACGGGTTGACCCAGAAGTGGTCGACGAACCCGGGGTCGCGCGCGGTGATGTGCCCGGCCACCCCCTCCTCGAAGCCGAACCGGCCGAACAGCCGCAGTGCCGCGGTCAGTCGCTCCTTGCGGTGCCGGCGCTCCTGCTCCACGGTTTCGAACGTGGGCGGCAGCGCGAAGCTCAGATCGGTGGGCGAGACCGGTCGCGGCGGCGCCGACCGCCCCGTGCTCGGCGGGCCGTCCTGGGGGCGGGGCGCATCGGTGGCGGACATGTCCATCTCCTCGGACTCGGGGCGCGCACGGGTGCCGCCGACGCTACCCGCGAGTCACATCCGAGGACAGCCTTGCGCGGGCGCCGGATCGCACGGGGGCGCGCGGCCCGGGATTCTAGCGTCCGAACGCCGTGCGGATCGGGTTTCCGGCAATTAATCGAATATTGCCCACGACTGCCTTCGGGCCGCTCCTACGCTGCCGTTCAGCGAGTCCGGGAGGTCGAGTCCGAAGCAGTCGAACTCGAATTCCCGGACCCGCTCGAAGGCGACGGGAAAAGTACGCGCGGACGTATACAGGGGGAAGGGGCGCGTGAGGTGAGCGGCGGGGGAGTGCATTCCACGGAGGTCGCGAATATCGGCGCACGGCCGGCCGCGGGGGCGCCCGGGTCCGGCCGGGGCGACGGGGCGGGGTCGCGGGCCAGGACCGAGGCGGGCCGCCGGGGCACGCCCACGCGAGCGCCCGCGTCCAGGAGCCCGATCGCGAGGAGTTGGGCGGAGATGGCACCACCCCCACGCCGATCCAGACCGTCCCGGCGCAGATCAGCCGACCCGCCGACCGGATCCGATCCCGGGCGGGCCCCATCGATCGAGGTGGATGTCATCGAAGCAGTCGAGGCCGATCCCCCCGCGCCGACCGAGGTCGAACCGATCGCAGCGATCGAGGCGACCGCGGTCGGCGGGCCGCTCCCGAGCGATCCGGACCCGGGACCGCCCGCGTCCGGCGACGAGCCCGTCGGAGCCCACCGGAAAGCCGCACCGCCGATCGCCCCGGAGGCAATCATGGCCAATATGGAAACGGCCCTCAAGGAAGCAATGACGATCGAGGGCGCCGTGGGAGTTGCCCTGGTCGACTACACCAGCGGAATGGCGCTCGGAATTCTCGGCGGCAGCAAGGAACTCGATCTCAATGTGGCCGCCGCCGGGAATACCGACGTGATGCGCGCGAAGCTGCGCACGATGGAGATGTTGCACCTCGGCGACCAGATCGAGGACATCCTGATCACGACCGGCAAGCAATACCACCTGATCCGACCGCTGTCCGGTCGGGCCGGGAAGGGGCTGTTCCTGTACCTCGTGCTGGTGAAGGACCGCGCCAACCTCGCGCTGGCCCGACACAGCCTCAAGCGTGTCGAGGAGGAGATCGAGGTCTGAGCCCGGACGCGCCGGCGAGCCGAGGCGCGCTCGGCGCTTTCGCAGACCCATCCTCGACACCCCTCGGCGCCCCCGCCACCCCCGTGCGGCAGGCGCCGGTGGGGTGTCCGGGGACACGTGCGGCGGCCCTGGTCTCCCCGCTCCGTCTCGGATATGACGGTACGTCAGATGTACGGTCGAGCCTCGACGTACCTCGCGCGGGCGATCACCACCCGATCGTGCGCGGATCGTGTCCCCGAGTCCTCCGAGGAGCCGCATGTTGTCGGGCGAGAAGATCCTGATCACCGGTCCCGCGGGCCAGATCGCCTATCCGCTGACCGAATACCTGGCCCGGGACAACGAGGTGTGGGGCATCGCCCGCTTCTCGAACGCCGAGGACCGGGCGCGGGTGGACGCCCTCGGGGTGACCACGCGCGCCGTCGACCTGGGCTCGGGGGCGTTCGACGACCTGCCCGAGGACTTCACCCACGTCCTGCACCTGGCCACCTTCCAGGGCCCCGGGCTCGACTACGACGAGGCGCTGCGGGTCAACGCGGAGGGCACGGGACTGCTGCTCCAGCACTGTCGCCGGGCCAAGGCCGCGCTGGTGATGTCCACCGCGTCGGTACTCAAGCCGCATCCGGACCCGATGCACGTCTTCCACGAGAGCGACCCGCTCGGCGATGCCAACGTCACGCACGCGCCGACCTACTCGGTGTCCAAGACCGCCGAGGAGGCGGTCGCCCGCTACTGCGCCCGCGCGTTCGACCTGCCCGTGGTGATCGCCCGGATGAACGCCTCCTACGGCCCAGGCGGCGGACTGCCGACGATGCACATGGACGCGGTGCTGGCCGGCCGGCCGATCACGACCCGCTGGGACCCGTGCATGTACAGCCCCATCCACCAGGACGACATCAACAGCCAGGCGGCGGCACTCCTGGACGCGGCGTCCACCCCCGCGACGGTGGTCAACTGGGGCGGCGACGAGCCGGTGAGCGTGCAGGAGTGGGCGGCGTACACGGCCGAGCTGAGCGGCCTGCCCGCCGAGGTGGTGGTGCGCGAGCAGCCCGGCACGCTGCGCGGGCAGATCCAGGACACCACGAAGCGGGCGGCGATCACCGGGCCGTGCGCGGTCGACTGGCGTGCGGGACTGGCCCGGGTATACGCCTCTCGGCGCGACGATTCGGCCCGACCGGGTCGGGCGGCTTCGGGCCGCGCTCGATAGCGTCGAGTCGTCACGTCTTACTCGCGCCGTCGCGGAGCGCTCCACGTCCTCGGATCGGGTGGCTGCGGCGGCATCACGCAGGAGGGACAACGATCATGGGCATCCTCGATACCCCCATCGCCACGCTGGCGGGGGAGAGCACGACCCTGGGCGAGGTGACCGGGGGGAAGGTGGCACTCGTCGTCAATGTCGCGTCCAAGTGCGGCCTGACCCCGCAGTACACCGGCCTGGAGGAGTTGCAGAAGGAGCTGGGCCCGCGCGGCTTCACCGTGGTGGGCGTGCCGTGCAACCAGTTCATGGGCCAGGAGCCGGGCAGCGCGGAGGAGATTCGGGAGTTCTGCTCGACCACCTACGGGGTGACCTTCCCGCTCACCGAGAAGATCGACGTCAACGGCGCCGACCGGCACCCGCTCTACGACGTGCTCACCGCGGCCTCCGACGCCGAGGGGGGCGCGGGTGACGTGCAGTGGAACTTCGAGAAGTTCCTGCTCTCCGCCGACGGCGCCATCGTCGGCCGGTTCCGCCCCAAGACCGACCCGCACGACCCGAACCTGATCGCCGCGATCGAGAGCGTCCTACCCAAATAGCCCGCACATCCGCCTCGTTCCCGAACCCCGCGTCGACACCGGCCGGGGTTCGCGGACGAGGCGGGGCCCGGTGTCGCGGAGGCGCTCGGCGGGACGGAGCCCGGATCGGCCGGGTCAGATCAGCGCCCAGACCGCGGTCGCGTCGTCGCAGACCTTCCCGCGCGGCCAGCGCGCGCCGTCCGCGTCGGAGGCCTCCGCGGCCCGTACCCGCGCCAGCAATTCCGCCGGGCCGAAGTGGCGCAGCGTGGTCATCAGCCCGTCCCAGTCGCCGATCCCGAACCGGTCCACCAGTCGACTGGCCCCATCGGTGAGCGCGGCGAACGCGTGCACCTCGCCGAGTGCCAGACCGCCCGTCAGCGCCTCGCCGGCGGCCGCCGGATCGGCCGCCGCGACCCAGTGGCCGCCGGGCACGTTGCGCGTGGCCCGCACCGTGTCGGCGTACTCCTGATGCGCCGTCAAGTAGTCCGGACTGCCCGGCGGATGGGCGTCGCGCCGGCGCCGCGCCGCCGCGCCGATCACGCCCAGTCGATCGTCGGTGACCACGGTGAGGTCGTCGTCCCGCTCGATCAGCAGCGTCGAATCGGACAGCACCAGGTATTCCAGCCGGTCCTCGACCACCCGCACCACCACGGTGGTCGCGGCCGGCGCGTCGGGCCGGGCCAGGTCGCACCCGTCCACGTGCAGCGCCGAGGTGTCCTCGATCGCGTCGTGCAGGCACTCGGCGAGGGAGCGGTCCGGGCGCCCGCCGCTGTGGGTGAACAACGCGGTGCCCAATCGCGCGACGAACCAGGGCACACCGTGTTTGCAACCGTTGTCCGAACTCGACGTCACCCCGTCGAGCAGCACCAGCGTCGTCGGTCCCGCGACGACGAAATCCTCGTTCGGCCCGCCCGGATGACCCGGCTCGGTCGCGAATTCCACGCGCATCGCGGACATCCCTCCCTTATAGGTGCCACGCCGTACGGCTGCCCCGAGCCCGAGGCCGGGAAACGGCCGTTGATCATGCCCCCCCCTGCCTGGGACGCTCGGAAAGTTCACAGCGGTTTCACGAAACGGTTTCGCGTGAGGTCTCGTGTGGGTCGGGGAACTGCCCCTACTCTCTGGCTTCGAGACATCTTCAGGCTCCACTTCTACGCGCGTCACCATTCGGCGCGCCCTCCGAAGGGATCCCATGTTCGGGATTGGACGACGCCGCGGCCGCCTCGCTCTCACCGGCCTGGTCGCCGCGAGCCTGCTCACCATGGGCGGCACCGCGACGGCCGGCACGGACGCCGACCTCGGCCGACCCTCCGGCACGACGGACCTCGAATTCCTGGCACTCAACGACCTGCACGGCAACCTGGAGGAACCGCAGGGTTCCGCCGGCAACGTCACCGAGATCGGTCCCGACGGCAAACCCGTCTCGATCCCGGCCGGCGGCATCGAGCACCTGGCCACCCAACTGCGCGCCGAGCGGGCGAAGAACCCCAACTCGTTGACCATCGCGGCCGGCGACATGATCGGCGCGAGCCCGCTGCTCTCCGGGCTCTTCCACGACGAACCGACGATCGAGGCGCTGAACAGGATCGGCCTCGACGTCACCTCCGTGGGCAACCACGAGTTCGACGAGGGCAAGAAGGAACTGCAGCGCATGCAGTACGGCGGCTGCCACCCCAAGGACGGCTGCTACACGCCCGGCCGCACCTTCCAGGGCGCCGACTTCCCGTACCTCGCCGCGAACGTGCTCGACGAGCGCACCGGGCTGCCGATCCTGGCGCCGGTGAGCATCAAGAACGTGGGCGGCGCGCGCGTCGGCTTCATCGGCATGACCCTGGAGGGCACGCCGAACATCGTCACCGCCGAGGGCGTCAAGGGTCTGACCTTCAAGAACGAGGTCAAGACCGCCAACGCCATCGTGCCGTGGCTGCGGCTGTTCGGCGTCGAGTCGATCGTGGTGCTGCTGCACGAGGGCGGCCTGCCGACGGGCAACGCGTACAACTACGACTGCAACGCGGGCGGCAACCTGGGCCTGTCCGGCCCGGTCGTGGACATCGCCAAGAACCTGGACCCGGCGATCGACCTCGTCGTCACCGGTCACACCCACCAGGCGTACGCGTGCAACATCCCGGACCCGGCGGGCAAGCCGCGCATGGTCACCAGCGCGTCGTCCTACGGGAAGATGTACACCAAGATCGACTTGAGCTACGACAAGCGCACCCGCGACGTCGTGCGCACCTCGGTCAAGGCTCAGAACACGGTCGTGCGCCGGGACACCCCGAAGGCCCCGGACCTGACGCAACTGCTCGCCGACTGGCAAAAGCTCGCCGCACCGGTGGCGAACCGCTCGATCGGCTACATCAGCGCCGACATCCGCGGCCGCGGCGCCACCACCCCCGAATCCCCGCTGGGCGACGTGATCGCCGACGCGCAACTGGAGGCGACCGCGCCGGCCGACAAGGGCGGCGCGCAGATCGCCTTCATGAACCCGGGCGGCATCCGATCCGACCTGCAATACGCGGCCGCCGGAGCCGAGGGCAACGGCGTGGTCACCTACGCCGAGGCGTTCACGGTGCAGCCGTTCACCAACATGATGCAGACCCTCGACCTCAAGGGTCAGGCGGTGCTCGACATCCTGGCGCAGCAGTACTCCGGCGCGAACGCGGCCAACCCGAAGGTGCTGCAGATCTCGAAGGGCCTGACCTACACGACCGACCGGTCCAGGACGGGCGCCGAGAAGATCGTGCCGGGCAGCGTCAAGCTGAACGGTGTGCCGATCGACCCGGCCGCGACCTACAAGGTCAGCGCGAACGAGTTCCTGGCCGGCGGCGGCGACGGCTTCGCCGCGTTCAAGACCGGTACGAACAAGCTGGTCGGCGGATCCGACCTGGACGCGCTGCTGGCCTACTTCGCCGCCCATTCGTCGGCGAGCGCGCCGCTCGCGCCGCCGCCGGCGGACCGGATCACCTTCATCGGGTGACCCGCGGCTGATCGCTCGGAAAGGCCCGGTCCCGTGGGGGCCGGGCCTTTCCGACGTATCGGCGGACGCCGATGTGGCAGGCCCCGGCGGGCGTCCCGACACGGGGGCGATCGAGCGGCCCGGATGCCGGGTTCGCCTCGCGACTGGGCCACAATCGCCCCATGAGCACACCGAGACGCCCCCCGACCGGGGCCGATGTGGCCCGTGCCGCAGGCGTTTCGCGCGCCACCGTGTCGTACGCGATGAACGACGTGCAGGACGCGCGCATCCCCGAGGAGACCCGACGGCGGGTGCGCGAGGTGGCCGCCGAACTGGGCTACGAGCCGCGTTCGGACGCCCGTTCGCTCCGGCGCGGGCGCACCGACCTGGTGATCGTGCCCACCTACGTGGTGCCGTTCGGCCAACTCATCCAGCGGTTCCTCGACGGCCTGGCCCGCGAGTTGCACGGGCTCGGCCACACCCTGGTGATCCACGGCAATCCCGCCGCGCACGGCATCGAGGCGGCCAAGGCGTGGGGCGCGCTGAACCCCACCGTGGTCCTGGTGCTGCCCGAGCGCATGTCCGCCGAGGGCGTGGAATACCTCACCGCGCGCGGAACCGCCGTGGTGGCCCTGGGGCACAGCGCGGTGCCGGTCGCGCTCACCCTGAGGATCGACCACGCGGCGGCCGGCGCGTGCGCCGCGGAACACCTGATCGCGGGCGGGCGACGCGATTTCGCCGTGGTGGTGCCGCGCGAGCCGGGGCTGGTCGAGATCGGCCGGGAACGGCTGGCGGGCTTTCGGGCCTGTGCCGAGGCGGCCGGCGGCACGGTCCGCGTGGTGGAGATGGTGGAGACCGCGGCCGAGGCCGCGCGGATCGTGGGGGAGTGGCGGGCCGGGGACTGCCCCGACGGGGTGTACGGCTACAACGACGAGTACGCCGCGCTGCTCCTGGGCGCGCTGGCCGACGCCGGCCTCGATGTGCCGGGGCGACTCGCGGTGGTCGGCACCGACGATCTGACGCTGTGTGAGATGGTCCGACCGCGGTTGACCTCGGTCGCCTTCGAGGAGGTCATCCCGATGCGCGCGGTGGCGGCGGCCATCATCGCGGCAGGCGAGGGCGCGGTGGCGGGCGAGTTGACGCAGTGGCGCATGGCGATGCGGGTGCGCGAGTCGGGCTGAATCGCCCGCCCGTCGGGGCTGTTCGCGCCGTGCCCCGACGGCGGGCGAAGGACCCGTCAGCCGCCGGCGGTCCTCAGCTTGGCGATCTGACGGGCCACCAGGTCGTCGGCCGGCAGGCCGGGGGTGGCCGCGGCCAGATCGGCGTTGCTCACCACGACGATCGTCGGGCCGACGCGCACCACGATCATGCCGAGCGCGCCGCCCGCACCGGGGCTCATCCCGACCGCGAGCGATTCGTCGCCGAGCGCGGCGTGCGGGATCTCGGCGTACGTGTCGGTCTCGGTCGCGCCGTCGGCGTCGATCGAGGTGATCGACGGGCAACCGCGCAGCGCCTGATGGCCCTGCGCGAACAGGTCCCGGGCGCCGGTGTCGGTGAAGGCGAACAACTCGACGACGGTGAACCCGGTCGGGTTCGGAGCGCCCCTGGTCACCGACGCCTGGGCGGACGCGATCGGGGCGGTGGCCGCCTGTCCGGGACGCAGCAGGTCGATCACCGGCTGGCAGGAGGGTTGTTGGGCCCGCTCCCGGCTCTCGGGGTCGCCGCGCGAGCCGTCGTAGGCGCCCGCGGGCATCTCGCCGGCGGTCAACAGCGCGGCGTCGAGCCGGGATTGCGCGGTCGGATCGGATCCGGTCCCGGCCCCGGTCGGCGTGGATGACTCCTCGATGGGCGGCAGCGCCGGCGGCGGCTCCCCCGGCGCGGTGGTCGCGGCCGGCGGAGCCAGGCTCGGCGCGGCCTTGGCGGCCGGACTCGTGGCCGGTGCCGTGCCGGCCGGCGTCGAGGGTACGCCTGCGCCGCTCGCGGCCGGCGCGGTCGCCCGGCCGGCCTCGTACTCGCGCGCCAGCGCCTCCTCGTCCCGACCACACGCGGTGGCGGCCAGAAGCAGGGCCCCGGCCACCGCCGCGGTGCCCACCCGGATCACGATCCTGCGCATACGCGCCTTCCTCCGAAGCAACGGGCCCCGACCCGCCGCGGGGCCGGGAACGATCCGGACGACCGGAATCACACGAGCGAGCGGAACGAAAACCGCCACCGCCGGCCGCACGCCACGAGGCGGCGCGGCGCGCCCCACTCCGGCGCGGACCGGCGCGTCGTCCAGGTCCTGTCCGGCGACGCGAGGGGCCTCATCATCGCGGACGCCCCTTGCCTTTGCCAACCGTCCGACGCCACCCGCATAGGCGCCTGATCAACCGTCAAAAAGCCCGCACGCTCCCCGGATTCGCTCCGGGACGACAGCGAGGGTGTGGGCCGCTCCGAGAGCGACCCACCGGCCCGGATCAGCCCTTGGCCGCTGCCACGACCTTCTCGACCTGCCTGGTCACCGTCGCGGTGTCCGGCAGTTTGGGAGTGGTGCCGGTGAACTCGACGATCCTGACGACGACCAACGTGCCGCCCACGCGGACCACGACCTGCCCGCCGCTGCCGCCGTCCTCCGGCATGCTGTGGATCGCGAGCGTCTCGTCGCCCAGCTTGGGGTGGGCCGCCTCGGCGTGTTTGACCGTCGAGGTCTCGCCCTCGGCGTCCTTCGTGGTGAGCGAACCGCACTTCGCGAGCGCGGTACGCGCCTTGCCCAGGATCGTTTCCGCGTCGGTGCCCGCGAACGAGAACAACTCGGTCGTGATCGCCGTCGACGGCATCGGGGCGCCGCCGAACATCACGACGGCCTGTGCCACGGCGACCGGCTTGACGGCACCCTGTCGCGGTGCCAAGAGGTCGGTGACCGGCTGGCAGTCGGGCACCGCCGCCGTCACCCGCTCGCCGGCCGCCTTCGGTTCCCGGGTGAGGTAGGTGCCCTGTGGCAACTCCGTCGCCGTGAGGACCGCCTTCTCCAACTGTGCGGCGGTCAGCGGGGTTCCGGCCGGGGCACCCGAGGCGACCGGCGCGCTCGGTGCCCCCGCGCTCGGTGCACCCGCGGCCGGCGGGGGCGCGGTGACCGGGGTCCTGGTGGTCGTGCTGCTCGCGGCGGGCTTCCCCTCGGTCTTCTTGCCGTCGTCGGAGCCGCACGCGGTCGCCGCGAACACCACCGAACCGATGATCACCAGCGAACTCGACCGAAACAGGGACTTGCGCATGAAGACGGAATCCTCCGGGGAAGGTCGGCCGTGTCCCGAGCCGCACCGCGTCGTCACGAGGGAGCGGACGAGGCGGTGCGGACCGGCGGGATGTGATCGGCCGTCAGGAAAGCGGTGGCAGCGACCGTGCGCCGATCGACGTCCCCCCACGAGACGTGCGTGCGACGGCGAACGGGCCGAGGGCTCCCGTCCGACGCGACGCGAACCACCCCGCACAGCAGGGGAGTCCGGGCCCGGATGACGAGAGCGCGCTCATCATGGTGCAGCGCTCTCGCCTTTGCCAACTATTTAAGCCGATCGGCCTCGATCACCTCGCGCCACCACGTCGGCAGCGCCTCCACGTGCCCGACCCACCCGGCCGGCAACTCGGCCCGAACGCCGACGATTCCCCCGACGATCGCGCATGTCGTGTCCACGTCCCCGCCCGCGCTCGCGGTCGACCAGAACGCCGCCGCGTAGTCGTCGAGGTGCCGGGCCGCCGACCAGATCGCGAACGGCACGGTGTCGGGGGCGCTCACCAGGCGACCGTTGCCGAGCGCGCGACCCACCGCCCGCGAGTCCGTCCGGCCCACCAACTCCGCTGCCGCGCCCAGGCGTTCCCGAACCAGACCGGCGGGGGTGCGGTCCCGGACGAAGGCGATGAAGTCGGCCGGCTCCGGCTGTTCCAGAGTGGCCGCGCCCGCCGCCGCCACGGCCACCGCCACCGCGCCCGCGACGCCCTCGGGGTGGGTGTGCGTCACCTCGGCCGAACGCGCCGCCTGCTCCACCACCGCGTCGAGGTCGGCCGCGAACCACGCGCCCAGCGGCGCCACCCGCATCGCGGCCCCGTTGCCCCACGAGCCCTGCCCGTCGAACGGTTCGGCGGCCAACGTCCGCCAGTCGCCGCCCTGGCGCACCAGGCGCAACATCCGGTTCGTCGAGGGCCCGTAGCCCCGATCGAAGTCGTGCCGCACCGCGAACGCCCGGGCCAACGCGTCCTGATCGACCCGCCCGCGCAGGTTCAGTTCGGCGTGCAGGGCGCAGGCCATCTCGGTGTCGTCGGTCCACGGCCACTCGCCGTCCGGAAGGCGACGGTCGGCCAGGTGGGGGAGGTTGTCGGGGACGAAGAACTGGGCGCCCAGGGCGTCGCCGAGCGCGAGGCCGCGCAGCGAGGCGAGGGCGGAGGAGTGATGGGTCATATGGACGGCCATTATCGTGCCCGCCGTGCTTGGATGATCCGAATGACGTGCCATCAGCTACCCGCGTCCGGCGGCGAGTTCCCCCTCCCGGGCGGTGCTCGCCTTTGGCCTCAAGCGCCGGCCGGGCCATCCGGGGCCGACCGTCGGCTCGCGGTTCGCGCGTGACCCCGGCGGTCACCGCCGCCGTACTCGGCTCGGCCGGGCTGCACGCCGCCTGGAACGCGCTCGCGCACGGCCTCAAGGACCGACTCGCGACCATGGTCATGATCCAGGTGGCGAGCCTGGGCATCGGGCTGGTCTGCCTGCCGTTCGTCGGCGTCCCGGCGGCCGGCGCCTGGCCGTGGCTGCTCGGCTCGGCCGCCCTGCACATGGTGTACAACCTGCTGCTGCTGGAGACCTATCGGCTCGGCGACTTCGGTCAGGTGTACCCGATCGCCCGGGGCACCTCCCCGTGGGTCACCGCGCTGATCGGGGTGACCCTGCTGCACGAATACCTCACCGTGACGCAGACCGTCGGTGTGGTGGTGATCTCGGTCGGGATGCTCGTGCTCGCCCTGGCCGGCGGGATACCGCGCCGGGCCGAGGCCGCCACCGTCGCGGCCGCGTTCGCCACCGGCTGCGCGATCGCGCTGTACACCGTCCTGGACGGCGTCGGCGCCCGCTCCTCCGGCTCGGCGATGTCCTACGCGGCCTGGCTCTTCGTCCTCGAATCGGCCCCGACCATCGTGGTCCTGCACGTACGCCTGCGCCGCGACCCCACCCGCGAGCGCAACCCGCAACGCGCCTGGGGCCTGCTCGGCGGCGCCATGTCGATCGCCGCGTACACCCTGGTCATCTGGGCCCAGACCCGAGGCACCCTGGCCACGATCGCCGCCCTGCGGGAAACCTCGGTGGTGATCGGCGCCGTGATCGGCACGGTCGTCTTCCACGAGACCTACGGCCGCCACCGCCTCGTCGCCACGATCCTGGTCCTGCTCGGCATCACCGCGATCAACATCGCATAGCCCACCGGAGCGACCCCGGCCAACCGGGACAAAAGTGAGATTGGCGACTTTACCTATCGCCCCCATCGACCGGTCGGCCCCGTAAGAGACCCGAGAAACCACTCCGAGGAACCCGGCGACAATCCGAAAAAGTCGGGACCAAGGTCCACCGGGTCGGGACCGAAGCTCCTGCGAGCCGCAGCCGGGCACGACAAAGGCCCAGTCCGGAGAAACAACCTCCGACCTGGGCCTTTACCTTTGGAGCGGGTGACGAGGATCGAACTCGCACCACTAGCTTGGAAGGCTAGGGCTCTACCATTGAGCTACACCCGCAGCTGGTGTGGCGTGCACGTGGCGCCTAGGTTAGCGGATTGGTGCGCGGCCAGTGCAGACTCTAGCGTGTCGTCCTCTAGACTTCATCGGGCGCCACGGGGCGTAGCGTAGTGGCTAGCGCGCCTGCTTTGGGAGCAGGAGATCGGGAGTTCGAGTCTCCCCGCCCCGACCACCACATCGAGAATTCGCTGCAGGATGGATCGGTACCACCGGTTCTGAACCTTCAGTGTGCCGTCAGGCAAGATGCACAGGCCCGGAAGAACAGCCCGCAGCAAGGAGACCCTTACCGTGAAGAGCGCCGTCGAGACGTTGAACCCGACCCGGGTTCGGCTCACCGTCGAGGTTCCCTCCGAGGAGCTGAAGCCCAGCCTCGACGCGGCGTACAAGAAGATCGGCAAGCAGGTGACGGTCCCGGGCTTCCGCAAGGGCAAGATCCCGGCGCGCATCATCGACCAGCGCTTCGGTCGCGAGGCCGTCTTCGTCGAGGCGTTCGACGACATCCTGTCCTCGTCGTACGGCAAGGCCGTCGAGGAGAACGAGCTGCGCGTGCTGGGCCAGCCCGAGGTCACCGAGGTCACCGACGTGACCGAGCTGGCCGGCGGCGCCGATCTGAAGTTCACCGCAGAGGTCGACACCCGTCCCGAGATCGAGCTGCCGGACTACTCCGGCATCGAGGTCGAGGTCGATGACATCACCGTCACCGACGAGGACGTCGCCGAGAAGATCGAGGAGCTGCGCGACCGCTTCGGTGCGCTGAACACCGTCGAGCGGGCCGCGGCCGAGGGCGACACCGTCGTCATCGACATCGAGGCCAAGGTCGACGGCGAGGTCCTGGAGGACGGCGTCGCGAAGGCGATGTCGTACCAGATCGGCGGCGACACGATGCTGGACGGCCTCGACGCCGCCGTCATCGGCGCGTCGGCCGGCGAGACCAAGACCTTCGAGACCGAGCTGCAGGGCGGCAGCGCCGCCGGGCGGACCGCCGAGGTCTCGGTCCTGGTGACCACCGTCAAGGCCAAGGAGCTCCCCGAGCTCGACGACGACTTCGCGCAGCTGGCCAGCGAGTTCGACACGCTGGACGAGCTGAAGGCGGACCTGCGCGAGAAGCTCGACCACCAGAAGCTGCACGACCAGCAGAACGAGGGCCGGGACAAGGTCCTCGAAGCCCTGCTGGAGCAGATCGAGGTGCCGCTGCCGGAGAGCATCGTCACCGAGGAGATCGAGCAGCGCCGCGGTCAGCTGGAGCAGCAGCTCGGCATGATGGGCATGGACCTGGCCAAGTGGCTGGAGATCCAGGGCCAGACCGCCGAGGAGTACGAGGAAGAGCTCCAGGACAGCGTGCGCAAGGGCATGCGCGCCCAGTTCGTGCTCGACGAGGTCGTGAAGAAGGAGCAGCTCTCCGTCAACCAGGAAGAGCTGACCCAGCACCTCATCCAGCGGGCGCAGCAGTCCGGCATGAGCCCCGACCAGTTCGCCCAGCAGGTCATGCAGTCCGGCTACGTGCCGGTGCTGGTCGGCGAGGTGGCCCGCGGCAAGGCCCTGGAGGTCATCGCCAAGAGCGCCAAGGCCAAGGACGCCTCGGGCAACGAGGTCGGCCTCGGTGTCGACCTGCACGCGGACGACCACGAGGGCCACGACCACGCCGAGACCGAAGAGGCCGCGGCGACGGACGAGGGCGGCACGGACGAGACCGCGACGGACAAGGCCGAGGCCTGATCCACCCTCCCGCGCCGGCCACGACCGGCGCGACACGCGACACCCGGGCCCGGTCCCCGCTTCGGCGGGGGCCGGGCCCGTCGGCATGCTCGGAAGGCCCGCACAAGCGCGCACACGCCCTCGTGGAGGCATCCGGGTCCGGTGGTCGACCCGGGTGCGACCCGCGCGCGACTACCCCGTCACCGGCCGGATATCGCCCTGCTGCGCTCTGGGCGAACAGTCCTGAGTCTGGGATGGCCTGCGACGATCCGCGCGTTAGGGTCGCTGTACGAAGGGGGTCACCCGCCACAAAAGCAGGTGCCTCCCAAGGTCGACTTCGTGACGGCTCGGGATTGCCGTCGGAAACGAGCAGGTGGATACGTGACGAATCCGCAGATCGTGACTCCGGGGCTCGCGGTGCCCACTTCGCGTGCATCTCAGCCGGGTGGGATGGGGCTCGACGACCAGGTCTACAACCGGTTGCTGCGCGAGCGGATCATCTTCCTCGGCTCGGTCGTCGAGGACCAGATCGCCAACGCCATCTCCGCCCAGCTTTTGCTGCTGAACGCGGAGGACCCGGAAAAGGACATCTGGCTCTACGTCAACTCGCCCGGTGGCTCCATCACCGCCGGTATGGCGATCTACGACACGATGCAGTGGATCAGCAACGATGTCGCGACCGTCGCGATGGGCCTGGCCGCCTCCATGGGCCAGTTCCTGTTGACCGCCGGAGCCCCCGGCAAGCGCATCGCGCTGGCCAACTCCGAGATCCTGATGCACCAGCCGTCCGCCGGCCTCGGCGGCTCGGCGTCCGACATCAAGATCCAGGCCGAGCAGCTCCTGCGCACCAAGCGCAAGATGACTCACCTGATCGCACACCATTCCGGGCAGACCCCCGAGAAGATCGAGCACGACTCGGACCGCGACCGCTGGTTCTCCGCCGAAGAGGCCAAGGAATACGGCCTGGTGGACCACGTCGTTCGCAGTGCGGCCGAGGTTCCCAACACCGGCAGCACCAGCTGATCCCGGCGTCCGTACCGACCGGCCGCACAGCCGACAAGCGCTGACGGCGGTCACCGGTCGCCCGGCAACCGAGTCGAGTCCGCAGTCCCGGAGGGCTGAGATTTCATGAACGACAATCTGTTCCACCGGCCCGAGGGCCTGGCACCCCTGGCCTCGCGCAGCGCCGAGAGCCGCTACGTCCTGCCGCGCTTCATCGAGCGCACGTCGCAGGGCTACCGCGAGCAGGACCCGTACACCAAGCTGTTCGAAGAGCGGATCATCTTCCTCGGCGTCCAGGTCGACGACGCGTCGGCCAACGACGTGATGGCGCAGCTCCTGACGCTCGAGTCGATGGACCCCGATCGGGACATCTCGATGTACATCAACTCGCCCGGCGGGTCCTTCACGGCGCTCACCGCGATCTACGACACGATGCAGTTCGTGCGCCCCGACATCCAGACGGTGTGCATGGGCCAGGCGGCCTCCGCCGCGGCCGTTCTGCTCGCCGCGGGAACTCCGGGCAAGCGAATGGCGCTGCCGAACTCCCGCATCCTCATCCACCAGCCGTACAGTGAAACCGGGCGCGCGCAAGTCAGCGACCTGGAGATCCAGGCTCGTGAGATCCAGCGCATGCGCACCATGCTGGAGACGATGCTCGCCAAGCACACGACCAAGCCGATCGAGCAGATTCGCGACGACATCGAGCGCGACAAGATTCTGACGGCCGAAGAGGCGCTCGCGTACGGCCTCATCGACGAGATCACCGCACCTCGGAAGGTCGTCGGCTAGTTGTCCCCGCCCGGTCGGCGGCTTGCCGCCGACCGGACAACGGTGACCGGTTGATGGCCAAAACCGGGGGAAACCGGGGGAGCGGAGATTCCGGCGGGGTACCGTCGAAAGACCAGGCACCAGGTCCGGTACACATCCGGGGCCCAGGCGAAGGAGATGCACCTCGTGGCACGCATCGGTGACGGTGGCGACCTGCTCAAGTGCTCGTTCTGTGGAAAGAGCCAGAAGCAGGTGAAGAAGCTCATTGCCGGTCCGGGTGTCTACATCTGCGACGAGTGCATCGACCTGTGCAACGAGATCATCGAGGAGGAGCTCTCCGAGTCCTCCGAGTTGAAGTTCGAGGAGCTTCCCAAGCCGCGGGAGATCTACGAATTCCTCGACGGCTACGTGGTCGGGCAGGAAGTCGCCAAGAAGGCGCTCTCGGTGGCGGTGTACAACCACTACAAGCGGGTCCAGGCCGGCGAGGCGGGCAAGGCCTCGCGTGACGACGGCGTGGAGCTGGCCAAGTCGAACATCCTGCTGCTCGGGCCGACCGGCTGCGGCAAGACGCTCCTGGCACAGACCCTGGCCCGGATGCTCAACGTGCCGTTCGCCATCGCCGACGCCACCGCGCTCACCGAGGCGGGCTACGTCGGCGAGGACGTGGAGAACATCCTCCTCAAGCTGATCCAGGCGGCCGACTACGACGTCAAGAAGGCCGAGACCGGGATCATCTACATCGACGAGGTGGACAAGATCGCTCGCAAGAGCGAGAACCCCTCGATCACCCGCGACGTGTCCGGCGAGGGTGTCCAGCAGGCGCTGCTGAAGATCATCGAGGGCACCACCGCGAGTGTGCCGCCGCAGGGCGGGCGCAAGCACCCGCACCAGGAGTTCATCCAGATCGACACGACGAACGTGCTGTTCATCGTGGGCGGCGCGTTCGCCGGCCTGGAGAAGATCATCGAGGGCCGGGTCGGCCGCAAGGGCATCGGCTTCGGCGCGCAGATCCGCTCCAAGCGCGACGTGGAGAGCGCCGACTCGTTCGCCGACGTGATGCCCGAGGACCTGCTCAAGTTCGGCATGATCCCCGAGTTCATCGGCCGGCTCCCGGTGCTCACCTCGGTGCACAACCTGGACCGCGAGGCGCTGATCCAGATCCTGACCGAGCCCAAGAACGCGCTGGTGAAGCAATACCGCCGGCTGTTCGAACTCGACGGCGTCGAGTTGGACTTCGAGATGGAGGCGCTGGAGGCGATCGCCGACCAGGCGATCATGCGCGGCACCGGTGCCCGCGGCCTGCGCGCGATCCTCGAAGAGGTGCTCCAGTCGGTGATGTACGAGGTCCCGTCCCGCAAGGACGTGGCCCGCGTGGTGGTCACCGACCAGGTGGTGCTCAAGCACGTCAACCCCACGCTGGTGCCGCGCGACGTGGTCAAGCGCGAGCGGCGCGACAAGAGCGCCTGAGCCAGGCCGGTCGGGGCGGCATGCCGGCGCGTGTCCGAAGACAAGCGCCGGCCCCGACCCCGAATGCCCGGCTCAGCGGGCGGTGCCCGCGTACACGTTGGCGATCACCAGGCGGGCGTGGTCGGTGCCCGCGCCGTCGCTGACGTAGATCAGGTCGTGCTCGTCGCCCCACAGGCACATCGCCGTGGTGGTGTTGTGCCAGCAGCGGAGCAGCCCCGGCGGACCGCCGGGCACCGGCGTCTCCTCGGGCGTCGCGACCGCCGGTACGAAGTCCCGGACGTAGGCCACCGGCGCCGCCTCGCGCCTGCTCGCCAGGGTCAGCAACACCGTTTCCCGGGTCTGTGCGCCGCCGAAGACCTCGGTGCGCACGTCGGCGAAGGTGCGGGCCATCGTCGCGGTCAACTCGGTCACCGCGGGCGGAAGTTCGGTGCGGGCCACCGGCCCGCGGCCCTCGATCGCGGAGGGCATCGCGAGCGGCCCCGACATCCGCGCGGCGGCCGGCGCGGCGGGCAGGCCGGGCGGCGTGCGGGCCGGCTCGCCGCCGGTCTCCAGGAGCAGGAGCACGGTCGCCACGGCGGCCGTCACCACGACCACACTTCCGATCACGCCCGCCAGGAGCACGAACCGGTCCCGCGGCCGGCTCCCGCCCGGGTCCGGGTCGCCCGGCGGGCCGAACGGATACCCCGCCCCGCCCGTCCCGGGCCCCTGCCCGCCGCCGTATTCGTCGCCCATCGCCCCCACCGCCCGTGGTCCGGCCGTACGTCATCGGTACCCGGTACAACGACGGCGGGGCCGCGAGGCGACGCGCGAACCGCGTTCGACCGGCCGACCGGCCGACCGGCCCCGCGCGTCGCCGACGGGCGCTACTTCTCCAGGTCCGCGCGCATCGCCTTGAACGTCACCGCGGCCTGGTCCGCCGACAGCCGGTCGAAGTACGCCACGGCCGTGGTGTACTTGTCCGCCCACCCGCAGATCGCCGCCGGCCGGGCGTCCTGGGCGGGCACACACTCCAGGGTGCCGCCCAGCGGGCCCGGGTCGTAGCCCTTCATGGCGAGCCCCGACGGGACGCCGCCCTCGGTGGCGTCCACGTAGTCGACCATGCCGCGGACCATGTGCTCCAGGCGCTTCCCGTCGATCCCGGTCATCCCGTCCACCCCGACGAACAACACCGAGCGCGGGCCGGACCCGGCCGCGCCGTACGCCGCGACCAGCACGTTGTTCGCGGGCGAGCGCACCTCGCCCGGATCGACCGGGACGTCGCTCGGCCCGTCGAGCAGCCGGGCCAGGCCACCGGCCTGGGCGGCCGGCCGGAGCCGCAGGACACCGTCCGACCCGGCCGGCCGGGCCGACGTCGACGGCCCGTTCGACACGCCCTTGCCGGGCGGCAGGGTCGGCGGCTTCGTGACGGCCGCGGTCGACGTGGCCTTGTCCGGCAGGGCCGTCGCGGCCTGTGCCGGGCCGCTGCGGTCGGCCTTGTCGTCCTTGCCGTCCTTGGCCTGGCAGCCCGTCAGCACGGTGGCCCCGAGCAGCGAGACGGTGACGGCGGTGAGCAGTGTCGAGGTGCGAGTACGCACGAAAATCCCCCCGGATTCGAGAACTCACGGATATCGGGCCGCTCCCGACGCTACGACCGACGCGTGATCGGCGAAACCGGAACGGCTCGTACCGCAAGCTAGCGGTGCCCGCCGACCGGCGGGGTCGCGGTGACAGCACGGTGACAAGCGCGGGACGCCGTCGACGCGAAACCGGCCCGCGCCCGCCGCGCCGTCGCGCGCTCCCCGCCGCGTCGAAGGCGCCCACGCGCCTTCCGTAGACTGGGGCGGTGACCGAGAACACCACTCCCGCAGCCGCTGCCGCCGAGCAGCCGCAGGCCCTTCCCTCCCAGTACACCCCCGCCGAGGTAGAGGGGAAGCTGTACGAGCGCTGGGTAGCCGCGGGTTGGTTCGAGGCCGACGCCAAGAGCGACAAGCCGCCGTACACGATCGTCATCCCGCCGCCGAACGTGACCGGGCAGTTGCACCTCGGTCACGCGTTCCAGCACACGCTGATGGACGCGCTCACCCGCCGCAAGCGCATGCAGGGCTTCGAGGCGCTGTGGCTGCCCGGCATGGACCACGCCGGCATCGCCACCCAGAACGTGGTCGAGCGCGAGCTGGCCAAGGAGGGCAAGTCGCGGCACGATCTGGGCCGCGAGGCGTTCGTGGACCGGGTCTGGCAGTGGAAGGAAGAGTACGGCGGGAAGATCCTCGGCCAGATGCGCCGCCTCGGTGACGGCGTCGACTGGTCGCGTGAGCGCTTCACCATGGACGAGGGCCTGTCCCGGGCCGTGCAGACCATCTTCAAGCGGCTCTACGACGACGAGCTGATCTACCGCGCCGAGCGCATCATCAACTGGTGTCCGCGCTGCCTGACCGCGATCTCCGACATCGAGGTCGAGCACCAGGACGACGAGGGCGAGCTGGTCTCGATCCGCTACGGCGACGGCGACGCCTCGATCGTGGTGGCCACCACCCGCGCCGAGACCATGCTCGGTGACACGGCCGTCGCGGTGCACCCGAGCGACGAGCGCTACGCGCACCTGGTCGGCACCGAGATCGAACTGCCGCTCACCGGTCGGCGGATCCCGATCGTGGCCGACGAGCACGTGGACCCCGAGTTCGGCACCGGCGCGGTCAAGGTGACCCCGGCGCACGACCCGAACGACTTCGAGATCGGCCGCCGGCACGACCTGCCGATGCCGACGATCATGGACGAGCGCGCGATCGTCACGGCGCACGGCCCGTTCCAGGGCCTGGACCGCTACGAGGCGCGCTTCGCGATCGTGGCCGCGCTGCGCGAACAGGGCCGGATCGTCGCCGAGAAGCGCCCGTACACCCACGCCGTGGGGCACTGCTCGCGCTGCAAGACCACCGTCGAGCCGCGCCTGTCCATGCAGTGGTGGGTCAGGGTCGAGCCGCTGGCCAAGGCCGCCGGCGACGCGGTGCGCGACGGCCGGGTGGCCATCCACCCGCAGGAGCTGGCCGGGCGCTACTTCGCCTGGGTCGACAACATGCACGACTGGTGCATCTCGCGGCAGCTGTGGTGGGGCCACCGCATCCCGGTCTGGTACGGCCCGAACGGCGAGACGGTCTGCGTGGGCCCGAACGACGAGGCGCCCACCGGCGAGGGCTGGACGCAGGACACCGACGTGCTGGACACGTGGTTCTCCTCCGGCCTGTGGCCCTTCTCCACCCTCGGCTGGCCCGAACAGACCGCCGACCTGGCCAAGTTCTATCCGACCGACGTGCTGCTCACCGGCCACGACATCATCTTCTTCTGGGTCGCCCGGATGATGATGTTCGGCCTGTACGCGATGGACGGCCAGGCGCCGTTCCACACCATCACGCTCACCGGCCTGGTCCGCGACCAGTTCGGCAAGAAGATGTCCAAGTCGTTCGGCAACGTGGTCGACCCGATCGACTGGATGGACGCGTACGGCACCGACGCGCTGCGCTTCACCCTGGCCCGCGGCGCCAACCCGGGTACCGATGTGCCGATCGGCGAGGACTGGGTCCAGGGCTCGCGCAACTTCTGCAACAAGATCTGGAACGCCACCCGGTTCGCGCTGATGAACGGCGCCACCGTCGAGGGCCCGATGCCGGCCGCCGAGGACCTGTCGGCGACGGATCGCTGGATCCTGTCCCGCCTGGACGCGGTGGTGGCGGAGGTGGACGCCTACTACGAGGACTACCAGTTCGCGAAGTTGTCCGACACGCTGTTCCACTTCGCCTGGGACGAGGTCTTCGACTGGTACGTCGAGCTGGCCAAACTCCCGCTCAACGGCGACGACGAGGCCGCGGCCCGGGCCACCCGGCGCGTGCTCGGCCACGTGCTCGACGTGACGCTGCGGCTGCTGCACCCGGTCGTGCCGTTCGTCACCGAGGAGTTGTGGACCACGCTCACCGGCGGCGAGTCGTTGGTGGTCGCCGAGTGGCCGGCGCCGAGCGGGTTCGCCGACCCGGCCGCCGAGGCCGAGATCACCACGCTTCAGCAGGTGGTCACCGAGGTCCGCCGGTTCCGCTCGGACCAGGGCCTCAAGCCCGGCCAGCGGGTGCCGGCCAACATCTCGCTCGAGGGCACCACGATCGCCGCGCACGAGGCGGCGCTGCGGCAGCTCGCCCGCTGCACGCCGGCCGGCGAGGGCTTCTCGGCGACCACGTCCTTCCCGGTCGCGGGCGCGTTGATCGAGCTGGACCTGTCCGGCGCGATCGACTTCGCCGCCGAGCGCAAGCGGCTGTCCAAGGACCTGGCCGAGGCGCAGAAGGTCCGCGACGTGAACACCAAGAAGCTCGGCAACGCGGGCTTCCTGGCCAAGGCCGCCCCCGACGTGGTGGACAAGGTCCGGGAGAAGCTGGCCGGCGCCGAGGCCGACATCGCACGCATCGAGGGCCAGCTGGACCGGCTGCCCTCGGCCTGACCCGTACGGCCGCGCGGCCCGGGCACCCCCGGGCCGCGCGCACGGACGGCACTCGACCAGCTCCCGAAGAACTCGATCAGAACCGGTGACACCTGTGACAGACCCCGCCGAGGCCCTGGCCGCACAGCGCGCCGTCGAGGCCGAACTGGTCGGGCGCTGGCCCGAGACCAAGCTCGACCCCTCCACCGAACGTGTCGTCGCGCTGATGGACGTGCTCGGCCAACCCCAGCGGGCCTACCCGGTCATCCACATCACCGGTACCAACGGCAAGACCAGCACGGCCCGGATGATCGAGAGCCTGCTGGGCGCGCTGCGCCTGCGCACCGGCCGCTACACCAGCCCGCACGTCGAGTCGATGACCGAGCGGATCAGCCTGGACGGCGAGCCGATCAGCGCCGAGCGTTTCGTCGAGACCTACCGCGACATCCAGCCCTACATCGACATCGTCGACGCCGCGCAGCAGCATCGGTTGTCCTTCTTCGAGGTGATCACCGCCATGGCGTACGCGGCGTTCGCCGACGCGCCGGTGGACGTCGCGGTGGTCGAGGTCGGCATGGGCGGCACGTGGGACGCGACCAACGTGGTCGACGGCACGGTCGCGGTGGTCACTCCGATCGCGGTCGACCACGCAAACCGGCTCGGCTCCACGCCCGGTGAGATCGCGGTGGAAAAGGCCGGGATCATCAAGAAGGACAGCCTGGTCGTGCTGGCCCGCCAGCCCGCCGACGCCGCCGAGGCGCTGCTGCGGCGCGCGGTCGAGGTGGACGCGACGGTGGCCCGCGAGGGCATGGAGTTCGGCGTGGTCCGGCGCGACCTCGCGGTCGGCGGCCAGTTGCTCACCCTGCGCGGACTGGCGGGGGAGTACGAGGACGTCTTCCTGCCGCTGCACGGCATGCACCAGGCGGAGAACGCCGCGGTGGCGCTGGCCGCCGTGGAGGCGTTCCTGGGCGTCGGCACGGCCGATCGACCCGGGCTCACCGGCGCCGGCGCGCTGGACGCCGACCTGGTCCGCGAGGCGTTCGCGTCGGTCACCTCGCCGGGTCGGCTGGAAGTGGTCCGACGCAGTCCCACCGTGCTGATCGACGCCGCGCACAACCCCGCAGGCGCCCTGGCCACGGCCCGCGCGATGACCGACTCGTTCGACTTCCGGCACCTGGTCGGGGTGGTCGCGGTGATGGCCGACAAGGACGTCAGGGGCGTCCTGGAGGCGCTGGAGCCGGTGCTCGCCGAGGTCGTGGTCACGCAGAACTCGCAGCCGCGCGCGATGCCCGTCGACGAACTCGCCGCGCTCGCCGTCGAGGTCTTCGGCGCCGACCGGGTGGACGTCCAGCCCGCCCTGCCCGACGCGATCGAGGCCGCGGTCACCCTGGCCGAGGAGGAGGGCGACCTCGGCGGCGCCGGCGTCCTGATCACCGGCTCGGTGGTCACCGTCGGCGAGGCGCGGGTGTTGCTCAAGGGCGGCGCACGCGGGGGCGGAACCGGCCCGACCGACGGAAGGGACGCCTGAGGATGCGCGCGCTGTGTTCGACCCACCTGATCGGCCAGGCCCTGGTGATCTGCCTGGCCGCGCTGGTCGCCATGCAGCTCACCGACATCTCCACCGGGGTGTTGTGGGCGGTCGCGGGGCCCTCGGCGCTGGTGTGCGTGTGGTTGTGCGCAAAGCTCAAGGAGCCGTGGGCGATCACCGCGGGCTGGGTGCTCCAGGCCGGTCTGTTCCTGACCGGTTTCGTGGTCCCGATGATGTTCCTGATCGGCGTGGTGTTCGGCCTCATCTGGTACGGCTGCGTCCGGGTCGGGCGGATCATCGACGCCGCCAAGGCGGCCCGCGAGGCCACGGCCGAGTGATCCGGGATACGGCCGAATGGTCCGGGCGTTACCCCGGATAGGCTCTGGGCGTTGACCCATTCGCGGGGTCGCGACGCCCGTATGTCGCAACATCCGTACGGTGCGATACCCGTACGTCGTAACACCCGTACGTCGTAACACCCGTACCGAGCCCCCCTCTCCGATCAAGCAAGGAGCCCCATGTCCGAGCGCACGCTCGTCCTGGTCAAGCCGGACGGAGTCCGGCGCGGTCTCGTCGGCGAGGTCATCGGCCGCATCGAGCGCAAGGGCTTCACCCTGGCCGCGCTCGATCTGCGCGTGATGGACCGCGAGACGATCGAGCGGCACTACGCCGAGCACGAGGGCAAGCCGTTCTATGCCCCGCTCGTGGACTTCATGACCTCGGCGCCGTCGGTGGCGATGATCGTCGAGGGCGAGCGGGTGATCGAGTCGTTCCGCACGCTTGCGGGCGTCACCGACCCGATCAAGGCCCTGCCGGGCACGATTCGCGGCGACTTCGCCACCATCACCCGGGAGAACATCGTGCACGGCTCCGACTCGGTGGAGTCGGCCGAGCGCGAGATCAAGAACTTCTTCCCCGAGCACGCCTGACGGTTCGGCCGCGACGCCCCGGGCGGATCCCGCGATCGCGCCCCGCGCATCCGGCCGGACCCCGTGCCGGCACGATCCCCGGAGCCGCGCGACGCGCGCGGGCCGCACGGGGCGTCGAATTTTTTCACGAACACACCGGGTGTGTCCGCGCGCGAGCGCGGGAGGTGCCGATCGGGCGCCGTGCGTGCGCTGTTAGAGGGAAATCCCTCCATTCGCCGCGCGTGGCACGCAACCCCTCACCCGGTGATCACGTCATGGTGGATGGAGGGTGCAGCCGTGCCCCCGGAACATCGTGGTTCTACCGTCGTTACACCGTGCCTACGATTGTGGTCGGTCGGTTCGGCGTCCCGGACGCGACGTCCCCCGGCCGGCTCATGTCCTCATGGCTACGAGCTCGGGAAGGCCCTAGGTTCTTTTTATGGCGAACAACTTGTCGTTCATCGGTCGTGACATGGCGGTCGACCTCGGTACGGCCAACACGCTGGTGTACGTCAGAGGCCGCGGCATCGTATTGAACGAGCCGTCGGTGGTCGCCAAGAACACCACGACCGGGGGCATCCTGGCGGTCGGCGCCGAGGCGAAGAAGATGATCGGGCGCACGCCCGGCAACATCGTGGCGATTCGACCGCTCAAGGACGGTGTGATCGCCGACTTCGAGATCACCGAGCGGATGTTGCGCTACTTCATCCTCAAGGTGCACCGCCGCCGCTACCTTGCCCGTCCGCGCGTGGTGATCTGCGTGCCCTCCGGCATCACCGGCGTCGAGCGCCGCGCGGTGGTCGAGGCGTCCAGCCAGGCCGGCGCGCGCAGCGTGCACATCATCGAGGAACCCATGGCCGCCGCGATCGGCGCCGGCCTGCCGGTGCACGAGGCGACCGGCAACATGGTCGTCGACATCGGCGGCGGCACCACCGAGGTGGCGGTGATCTCGCTCGGCGGGATCGTCACCGCGCAGTCGATCCGGGTGGCCGGCGACGAGCTGGACAACGCGATCATCGCCTACGTCAAGAAGGAATACTCGCTGCTGTTGGGCGAGCGCAGTGCCGAGGAAATCAAGATGTCGATCGGCTCGGCCTTCGACCTCGGCGAGGACGAGCACAGCGAGATCCGCGGCCGCGACCTGGTCAGCGGGCTGCCGAAGACGATCGTGATCTCCACCTCCGAGGTCCGCAAGGCCATCGAGGAACCGGTCAACACCATCGTGGACGCGGTCAAGAGCACCTTGGACCAGTGTCCGCCCGAACTCGCCGGCGACGTGATGGATCGCGGCATCGTGCTCACCGGTGGCGGCGCCCTGCTGCGCGGCCTCGACGAGCGGCTGCGGACCGAGACCGGCATGCCGATCCACATCGCCGACAACCCGCTGGACTCGGTGGCTCTGGGCGCGGGCAAGTGCGTCGAGGAGTACGAGAAGCTTCAGCAGGTACTGGACGCCCAACCGCGCCGCTGACCGAGCAGACGGAGGCGGTCGGCCGTACGCGCCGCCCTCCGTGCCCGATCCGGCGCGGCCACACACCACAACTGCCCACCAGCGCCGCAATGTACGAAAGGGGCGGGCGCGCATCGTGAGGGACTCCCGGCATGGTCGGCTGGTCCTCGTGCTGCTGCTGGCGATCTCTTTCGCCCTCATCACCGTGGACATCCGCGGTGGCCGGAACTCGCCCATCGCGAACGTGCGCGACTGGGCCTCGGCCGTGTTCGGTCCCGCCGAACGCGGCGTGTCCGCGGCCGTGGACCCCGTCGGCCGGGCCGTGAACGCGGTCAAGGACGCGGGTTCCCACGAGGGCGAGAAGAAGCGCCTGCAGGACGAGAACGCCAAACTCCGGCAACAGGTGGACAACATCCAGTTCGACCGCAACCGCGCGGCCGAACTCGACAAACTGCTCAAGGTCTCGGCGGCCGGCCAGTATCGGATCAAGCCCGCGCGCGTGGTCGCCATCGGCCCCGCCCAGGGCTTCTCCTGGACGGTCACCATCGACGCGGGCGCCGGCGACGGCATCAAGCCCGACATGACCGTGATCAACGGCGACGGTCTGGTCGGGCGGGTGACCCAGGTCGGCCCGATGACCTCGACCGTGCTGCTCGCCACCGACCCCGGCTTCTCGGTCGGCTCGCGCCTGGCGGGGTCGATGGAAATAGGGATCACTTCCGGCCGCGGCAGCAAGCCGTTGAACCTCAAGCTGCTCAACGGACAGGCCCAGGTCAAGAAGGGCGACCGGCTGGTGACGTTCGGCTCGCAGGGCGGCAAGCCGTTCGTGCCGGGCGTGCCGGTGGGCGAGGTCGCCGAGGTGCGCAACACCCCGGGCGAGTTGACCCGCAGCGTCGAGGTGAAGTCCTACGTGCACTTCTCCAGCCTGGACACGGTGGGCGTGGTGATCGAGCCGCCGCGCACCGATCCGCGCGACTCGATACTGCCGCCCGCGCCGACGCCGGAGACCCCCGCGCCGCCGCCCGCGCAGCAGGCGCCGCCCGCGCCGCCGGCGAGCACCGAGCCGCCGCGCGGCGCCACGGCCGCGAAGCCGGCCACGGCGGGCAACCGCAGCACCAACGCCAAGCCGCCGGCGGGCGGCACGACCCCACCGACCGGAAGGGACTGAGACGGTGCGGATCTCTCGCGTGTTCTACGCCGCGCTGCTGATCGTCGTCGCGCTCGTGGTCCAGGTGAGCGTGCTCGCCCGGCTCGGTCTGCCCGGCGCGGTGCCGGACCTGCTGCTGCTGGTGGTGGTCGGACTCGCGCTGACGTACGGGCCGACCTCGGGGTGCGTGATCGGCTTCGCGGCGGGCCTGTGCGCGGACCTGGCGCCGCCGGCGGACCATGCGGCCGGGCGGTACGCGTTCGTGTTGTGCCTGACCGGCTACGTGGCGGGCATGTTCGCCTCCCGCAACCCCCGCCGCTCGGTGCTCACCCCGATCGCGGTGGTCGCGATCGCCGCGGCGGGCACCACCGTGCTGTACGCGGCGGTCGGCGCGCTGGTCGGCGACGGCGCGGTGCGCGAGGTGGGGCTGACGAAGCTGCTGCTGACCGCGGTGCTCTACGACGCGATCCTGGCCCCGTTCGTGGTCCCGTGGGTGATGGCGCTGGCCCGCAAGGTGGATCCCAAACCGCTGCTCTCGGGCCTGTCCCGGTAGGGGGTGACCGATCCAGATGCGCAAACGTATGCCCAGCCTGCTCAACGCCGGGCGATCGCGAGGGGACGGCGCGCACACCGTGCGCGCCCGGATGGTGGTCCTGCTGATCCTGGTCCTGTCGCTGATGATCACCCTCTTCGGCCGGCTCTGGTACCTCCAGATCCGCGAAGGCGACCACTACGCGGCGGCGGCCTCGCAGAACGCGGTCCGGGACGTGGTGACGCCGGCCGTCCGCGGCCGGATCCTCGACGACAAGGGCCGGCCTCTGGTGAACAACCGCACCGCGCTGGTGGTGTCGGTCAGCCGTACCGAGCTGATGCGCATGCCGGACCTGGGCACGGCTGTGCTGACCCGGCTGGCCAAGGTGTTGGAACTGCCGGTCGACGAGGTCAAGGCGCGCACCCGGCTGTGTGAGCGCAACGTGCCCAAGCCGTGCTGGAACGGCTCGCCGTACCAGCCGATCCCGGTCACGGACAACGCCACCACCGAGCAGGCGCTGACCATCATGGAGCACCGCGAGGAGTTCCCCGGGGTGACCGCCGAGCCCACCGCCGTGCGCCAGTATCCGGCGCCCGAGGGGGCCAACGGCGCGCACGTGGTCGGCTACCTCTCGCCGGTCTCCGACGAGGAGTTGAGCAAGCAGAAGGCCGAGGGCAAGAAGGACCTCCAGCGCGCCGACGAGGTCGGCCGCAGCGGTCTGGAGCGCACCTACGACGCCGACCTGCGCGGCAAGTCCGGGGTCACCGGGCTGTCCGTGGACCACCTGGGCCGGGTCACCGGCACCGTCTCGGAGACGCCGCCGGTGCCCGGGAACCACCTGGTCACCAGCATCGACGCGAAGATCCAGGCGATCACCGAGCAGCAGTTGGACGAGGCGATGAAGCGGGCGCGCGCGACCTACGACGCGGGCAACACGCACAAGAACTTCATCGCCGACGCGGGCGCGGCGGTGGTGATGGACATCAAGACCGGGCGGGTCATCGCGATGGCGAGCGCGCCCAACTACGACCCGTCGGTGTGGGTGGGCGGCATCTCGCCGCAGGACTACAAGGCGCTCACCGACGAGAAGGCCGGCGTGCCGCTGGTGTCGCGGGCCATACAGGGTCAGTTCGCGCCGGGCTCGATCTTCAAGGTGGTCTCCACCTCGGCCGCGGCCGAGTCGGGCTACTCCACCAAGGCCAACTACGACTGCTCGCCCAGCATCTCGGTCGGCGGCACGACCTTCAACAACCTGGAGTCCAGGGGCTACGGCCCGATCTCGCTCCAGCGCGCGCTGGAGGTCTCCTGCAACACCGTCTTCTACGGCATCGGCTACGACATGTGGCTCAAGGACGGCGGGATCTTCGGGAAGACCCCCAAGGACCCGATGGTGACCATGGCCAAGAACTACGGCCTGGGCGCCCCCACCGGCATCGACCTGCCCGGCGAGTCGGGCGGGCGGATCGCCGACCGGGCCTGGAAGAAGCGCAACTGGGAGCAGAACAAGGACACGTGGTGCAAGCAGGGCAACACCGGCAACGAGTACGTGGACAAGATCGCCAAGGAGAACTGCGTCGACGGCTGGCAGTTCCGCGCCGGTGACGCGATCAACTTCGCGATCGGCCAGGGCGACACCACGGTCACCCCGTTGCAGATGGCCCGGGTGTACGCGGCGATCGCCAACGGCGGCACGTTGTGGAAGCCGACCATCGGCAAGGCCGTGGTCAGCCCCGACGGCAAGCTGGTGCGCGAGATCCAGCCGCAGGCCGCCGCCAAGGTACCGGTGAGCGAGGCCACCATGAAGTACCTGCAGAACGCGCTGATCGGCGTCGAGATGAACGGCACCGCGGCCGGCGTCTTCGCCAACTGGCCCAACGCGCAGATGCCGATAGCGGCCAAGACCGGCACCGGCTCGGTGTACGGCAAGCAGAGCACGTCGTGGTTCGCCACCTACGGCGGGCCCAAGGACGGTCCGCAGTACGCCGTGGTGATGATGGTCAGCCAGGGCGGTACCGGCTCCGGCACCTCGGGTCCGTCGGTGCGCAAGATCTACGAGGCGCTGCTCGGCGTGGACGAGAAGGGCGCGATCGACCCGGGCAAGGCGCTGTTGCCCAGCCCGCCCGCGGACCTGCCGCACATCCAGGCGGACGGGACGGTGGCGCCGGTCTCCTTCCGGGCACCGTCCCTCCTGTCGCCGCCGCATCCGTTCGGCGACGGTGACGGGCGCACGGTGGACGTGGCCGCTTTCGGGCCCGGGGCACTGCCGCCCGAGCGGGTGACCTACCGGACCGGGAGAGGGACATGAACCTGAACCTGCGACTGCGGCCCGCCTCGCGGGTGGCCGGATTCGGGACACCGGACCTGGGCCGCCTGGCACCGGTGTTCACCCCGCGCCGGTCGATCACCCGGCAGATCATCCAGCGCGACGCGCCGGTGCGCCGGTTGGACTGGCTGCTGCTCGGCCCGGCGCTGGTGTTGTCGGGGGTGGGCTCGCTGCTGGTCTGGTCGGCGACCCGCAATCGGCGCGGACTCACCGGCGGCGATCCGCAGTTCTTCTTCAAGCGGCACCTGCTCAACCTGGTGATCGGGCTGGTGCTGGCCACGGCGGTGGCGATAATCGGTCACCGCCGGATCCGGGCGTTCTCCCCCATAGTGGCGATCGTGGCCCTGTTCGGGCTGTTCGCGGCGCTGAGCCCGCTGGGCAGCACGGTCAACGGGGCACGGGCGTGGATCCAGATCGGCGGCGGCTTCTCGCTGCAACCGGCCGAGCTGGTCAAGATCGGGATCATCCTGTGCATGGGCATGATCCTGTCCGAGCGGGTGGACACCGGGGACCTGGCCAGACCGGGCGACAAGGCCGTGTTCTGGGCGCTCGTGGTGGCCGCGCTGCCGATGGCGGTGATCATGCTGATGCCCGACATGGGGTCGGTCATGGTGATCGCGATGATCGTGCTGTGTGTGCTGCTCGCCTCCGGCGCGCGGGCGCGGTGGATGGTGCTGATGTTCGCGCTCGCCGGGGCCGGCGCGGCGGCGGTGGTGCACTTCGGGCTGCTCAGCGAGTACCAGATCGACCGGTTCCGGGCCTTCGCCGACCCGAGCTTCGACCCGGGGGGCGTCGGCTACAACACGGCCATGGCGCGTCTTGCGATCGGCTCGGGCGGGCTGGGCGGGCAGGGGCTGTTCCACGGCGAGCAGACGAGTGGCTCGTATGTACCCGAACAGCAGACCGACTTCGTCTTCTCGGTGGCCGGAGAGGAACTGGGCTTCATCGGCAGCGCGGTGATCATCGGGTTGTTCGCGCTGCTGCTGTGGCGCGGTATCCGGATCGCGCTGCACGCCGACGACCTGTTCGGCACGATCTTGGCGGCGGGTGTGGTCGGCTGGTTCGCGTTCCAGGCGTTCGAGAACATCGGGATGAACCTCGGCATCATGCCGGTGGCCGGGCTGCCGCTGCCGTTCGTCTCCTACGGCGGATCGTCGATGTTCGCCGTGTGGATGGGGATAGGGCTGTTGCAGTCGGTGCACATGAGACACGCCGGCGCCTTCAAATCCGCCTGATCGTACTGATCGCGCCCCTGATCACACCCCTGATCGCACCCTGTGCGGGCGGGCTCTCGCCGACATCTCGGTAGGGGGTCCGCCCGCATCGCGTTAGGCTGGGAGGTCGATCACCCTTCCCGCACCGAGGTGGTCGATCCCTCCCCGCACTCCCGGAAGGACCGCCATGCCCGTCGAGTCCCTGTTCCCGCGTCTGGAGCCGCTTCTGCCCCAGGTGCAGAAGCCCATCCAGTACGTCGGTGGCGAACTCAACTCGACCGTCAAGGACTGGGACGCGTGCGCGGTCCGCTGGGCCCTGATGTACCCCGACGCGTACGAGGTCGGGCTGCCCAACCAGGGCGTGATGATCCTGTACGAGGTCCTCAACGAGGTCGCCGACGTGCTCGCGGAGCGCACCTACGCGGTCTGGGGCGACCTGGAAAAGCTGATGCGCGAGCACGAGGTGCCGCAGTTCACCGTCGATGCGCACCGGCCCGTCGGCGCGTTCGACGTGTTCGGACTCAGCTTCTCCACCGAGCTGGGCTACACGAACATGCTCAACGCGCTCGACCTCGCCGGCATCCCGATCGAGGCCAAGGACCGGACCGAGGACCACCCGATCGTGCTCGCCGGCGGACACGCCGCGTTCAACCCCGAGCCGATCGCGGACTTCATCGACTGCGCGGTGGTGGGCGACGGCGAGCAGGCCGTGCTCCAGATCACCGACATCATCCGGGCCTGGAAGGCCGAGGGCCGGCCGGGCGGTCGGGACGAGCTGCTGTTCCGCCTCGCGGTCACGGGCAGTGTGTACGTGCCGCGCTTCTACGACGTGGACTACCTGGAGGACGGCCGGATCCAGCGGGTCGCGCCGAACCGCTCGGGCGTGCCGTGGCGGGTGTCCAAGCACACCGTGATGGACCTGGACGAGTGGCCCTACCCCAAGCAGCCGCTGGTCCCGCTCGCCGAGACGGTGCACGAGCGCATGTCCGTGGAGATCTTCCGCGGCTGCACCCGGGGCTGCCGGTTCTGCCAGGCCGGCATGATCACCCGGCCGGTGCGCGAGCGCAGCATCGAGGGCATCGGCGCGATGGTGGACAAGGGCCTGAAGGCGACCGGCTTCGAGGAGGTCGGCCTGCTGTCGTTGTCCTCCGCGGACCACACCGAGATCGCCGAGGTGGCCAAGGGCCTGGCCGACCGGTACACCGACGACAAGATCGGCCTGTCGCTGCCGTCCACCCGGGTCGACGCGTTCAACATCGACCTGGCCAACGAGCTGACCCGCAACGGGCGCCGCTCGGGCCTGACGTTCGCCCCCGAGGGCGGCAGCGAACGGCTGCGCAAGGTGATCAACAAGATGGTGTCGGAGGAGGACCTGATCCGCACCGTCGCCACCGCCTACGGCAACGGCTGGCGCCAGGTGAAGCTCTACTTCATGGTCGGCCTGCCCACCGAGACCGACGAGGACGTGCTGCAGATCGCGGACATGGCCAAGAAGGTCATCCAAAAGGGCCGCGAGGTCTCCGGCAGCCGCGACATCCGCTGCACGGTGTCGATCGGCGGGTTCGTCCCCAAGCCGCACACCCCGTTCCAGTGGGCCCCGCAGCTGGACCCGGCGGCCACCGACGCGCGGCTGCACAAGCTGCGCGACGCGATCCGCGCGGACCGGCAGTACGGCAAGTCGATCGGCTTCCGCTACCACGACGGCAAGCCGGGCGCGATCGAGGGCCTGCTCTCGCGGGGCGACCGCCGGGTGGGCCGGATCATCCGCGCGGTGTGGGAGGACGGCGGGCGTTTCGACGGGTGGAGCGAACACTTCAGCTACGACCGCTGGGTGCGCTGCGCGGGCGAGGCGCTGGCCGACGAGCCGGTCGACCTGGACTGGTACACCACGCGCGAGCGCGAGTGGAACGAGGTGCTCCCGTGGGACCACCTGGACTCCGGTCTGGACAAGGACTGGCTCTGGGAGGACTGGCAGGACGCCCTCGACGAGACCGAGGTCGAGGACTGCCGCTGGAGCCCGTGCTTCGACTGCGGCGTATGCCCGCAGATGGGCACGGAGATCCAGATCGGCCCGACGGGGCAGAAGCTGCTGCCGCTGTCGGTCGTCAAGTAGCCGGTCGCCGACCGGGGTTCGGGCAGCTCAGACGGAAAAGCTGTTCACCCTGGTCGGCGTCACGCGGACCATCACGCGGGCGATCGTGTCGGGCTCCGGTGGCGGGGCCTGGCCGAGGTACCTGAGCGAGAGGGCGAGCGGAAGGTCCTTCATCGGGTCCGGGACGATCTCGGCGGTGCCGCGCAACTCGACCGAGTGGTAGGGGTTTTCCAGGTCGAAGACGGTGACGCTGACGCGCGGGTCGCGGCGGAGGTTGCGGACCTTCGCCCGGCCGTCGGTCGCGGAGAACACGATGGTGTCGCCGTCGCGTTGGAACCAGACGACCGAGGACTGCGGGCCGCCGTCGGCGTTGAGCGTCGAGACGGTGGCGAAGTTCTTGGCGTCGAGGAGCTTGAGGGTTGCATCGTCGAAGGTGATGGACATGGGGTGCTCCCGGTTCCGCGCGTCTGTGGGTTTCGCTTGGTGCACTTCTTGTTACGGGACACATCCTCCGTGACCATGGAGGCCGACGAAAGAAGGCACTTTCATGTCACAGCGGAACATCTGTGTAACGGAGCCGGCCGAGGTCACCCAGGCCTGCCGCGTGCTGGACGTGCTCAACCGGGTGGCGGGCAAGTGGAGCATCAGCGTCCTGATGGAGGCCCGCAACGGCCCCGTGCGCTTCACCGAGTTGGAGCGAGCGATCCATGGGATCAGCCGCCGCATGCTCACGCTGACGCTCCGGAGTCTGGAGCGCGACGGCCTGCTGACGCGCACGGTGTATCCGACGGTGCCGCCGAAGGTCGAGTACGAGGCGACCGTGATGGCGAGGGAGCTGTTCGAGTACCTGTCCGGCCTCACCGCCTGGGCCGAACGCCACGAACCGGCGATGACGGCGTCCCGGGAGGCGTACGACCGCGCGGCGGGGTGAGCGGGGCGGGTGTGGGGCGGGTGCGGGGGAGTTACTTGGATTCGATGCGTCCCATGGGTGTGCCGTTCCTTGCTTCCGCCCAATCGGTGTTGTCGATGCCGAGGGCGTGGCGGAGGTAGGCGAGGGTGACCCGTTGGATCAGGGCCACACGCTCCGGGTTCTCGTCGGTCGTCTCCCGGACCTCGTAGCCGGCGATCCCGCCGAGGGAGTGCTCCGCGCCGAAGAGGGTGAGCAGGCTTTTGGGCCCGGGGCTGAGGTGGTACGGGTCGGCGAGCCACTCCGGCCCTCGGACGGACAGCGGCGACTCGTCGTGGTCTCCGGCGACGACGAGGGCGGGCGCGGTCATGTGCGCGAAGTCCGGCCCCTTCAGCCACGGGAGGTTCTCGGCCGCGAAGGGCGTGAGGTCGTCGCCGCCCCGGCCGGCGGTGGCGAGCAGTACGCCGGCCTTGATTCGCGAGTCGGACAGGTCTTCGGCGTGCCCGGTCAGGGGGTCGAGGACACGCAGCCCCAGTAGGACGCCCGCCGTCTGCCCGCCGAAGGAGTGCCCGGCGGCGGCGACGCGGCTTCGATCGAGGCGCCCGCCGAGCCCGGGAACGGCCGCCTCCAGCAGGTCGAGCCGGTCGAGGACGAGCCGCATGTCCCCGACCCGGGTGCGCCAGAGTTGCGGCCTGCGGGGGTCGTCCTGCGGCAAGCCGACGGTCCTGGAGTCGAGGTGCGTGGGCTGGATCACCACGAAGCCGTGCGCGGCCCAGAAGTCGACGAGCGGCCCATAGCCGTGCAGCGACGACCCGAATCCATGCGAGAAGACAACGATCGGCAACCCACTCCCACCAACCGGCGCGGCAACCCGCACCCTCAGATCCACACCCCGATCGGGCGCCACCAGGACGACGGGCTGTACCGAGACGACGGGGGAGGGAACGTCCGAGCTGAGCATGAGCGAACTTCCTTCGCGGAGCGGACAAGCAGTCGCGAGCTACGCTAAAACCTGACGCCCACGTCAGAGGCAAGCAGTGGAGAGGTGTAATGCGCATCGGCGAGCTGGCCACAAGCACAGGCGTCAGCGTCCGAGCGCTGCGCTACTACGAGGAACAAAACCTGCTCACCTCGGACCGCACCCCCAGCGGCCAACGCCAATACCCGGACAGCGCGGTGGACCGCGTCCTACTCATCCAACAGCTCTACGCCGCCGGCATCCCCAGCAAGTCGATCGCAGCCCTGTTGCCGTGCGCCATAAACGGCAAGGCCACCCCGGAACTCCTGACCCGCCTGACAGCAGAACGCGATCACATCGACACCCGAATCGCCGACCTGGTAGCTGCCCGAACGAGACTCGACGCCGTAATAACCGCCGCAACCACGAACCTACAAACAGGCCAACCCTGCCAACGCCCTTGACCGACAACCCGGTGGCGCTACACGTCGCCCCACCCGTCGACAGCGACCTCGGGGTACTCACCGGCGAGGTACCGCTGCAACGCATACCGAGTCGACGGCACGAACTCGCTCGGCAGGTCGTCGGTGTCGACCCAGGCCACGGTCGAGTGCTTGCCGGGCTCCGCGTTGACAGGCTCGCCGTCCCACTCCCTCGCGGCAAACACCAGCACGACAAACCCCTCCGGCGCATCCGGACTGTGCGCGCTATGCGTCACATGCACGAGTCGCAATGCCTCGGGCTCGACCTTTATCCCGGTTTCTTCGTGGAGTTCACGAACGGCCGTGTGCGTAATCGGCTCTCCCGGCGCCCCTTTGCCGCTCGGCAGGCTCCACATGCCAGGTGCGAACGCCTTGTTCTCACCCCGCCGCAAAAGGACGACCCGCCCGTTTGTCTGATCATGAACGATGACGGAAACAGCAAGCATGACCATCAGCCGCTCATCACCACGGACCCCATCGGACACGCGGTCATTCCTTCCTCTCGGCGCCGGCGTCGAACCGGTCAGGTGGCAAGCAGACCCCGCGCACGTCGGTCGAGGTCGGCCGCGCCCGGTACACGTCGCCGTTTGTAGGTGGTGAGAGTACGCCGCATGGTTGCAACCGCCTCACGGTGCCGGGACGATGCGACACCCCCAAGGTGATTCATTGCCTCACCCCAAGTGGCCACGGCTTCATCCGCGCGTGCCTGCGAAGCGAGCGAGGTGCCGAGATCGACGAAGGTAAGGGCGTGAATACGCCGAAATGCCCCGGGGTCACGCTCGGACAGAGCAGCTCGGTAATGCCGTTCCGTGTTGACGTGATCCCCAAGATCCTTGAGCGTCCTCGCCGTTTGGCTGGCTACTGTGCCCGAGGCCGGGCCGGTAGCCGTCGCATAGGACGGAGTCTGCTCATCTGTGCGGGCTACGGCGTCGGCCGCGTCTAGGAGCGCCCGTGCGGCCTCGGCAGGCCGGCCGGAAGCTGCGCAGGCACGTGCGCGTGTCACGTACAAGACGGCCTGCATACCTCCGTCGACCCGCCCTGATGCGCGTTGCAACGCTTCGGCAGTCAGCTCCAGACAGTGGTCGGCGCGCTTGAGGTGGAGCGCTTGATGTGCCAGGACGCGAAGCATCCACGCGCTGTGTCCGAACGGGTCCGCTTCATAGGCGAGTTGATACGCCGTGAGATAGTAGCGCTGAGCCGCTCCCTCACTCCCGAGGTCATGGAATTTCCAGCCTGCGAGATAAGCGAGTTCGGCAACGGCGCCGAAAGCGTCTCGGCGTACTGCTTCAGACGGGAAACGCCCGGACAACAACGGGGCGGCGGTGTCGGCAAGATACGCCATGACCGTAGTCAGGCCATGGCCCCCGCCGTGACGTTCGTCTGCTGCGCCGAATGCGGCCGTGACGTGGCGAACGGTAGCGATCTCTTCGGCGCCGATAGCAGCACCCGGCCGCCGGGCACGCAACATCCGCGATACGGATTCATGATCGTACGACAGTGGTGCTGCGATCGAGCCGACCGTAAAAGCCGCTGAACTGAGGAAACTCTCCCGCCGCATGCCTGCCCGGCCGAGGTCTATGGCCGCCGTAATCGGATCGACGGTGAGCAGGTGTGAATCGTCGGCCTGCGCCAGGCCGATCTCGACCAACGTGACAGTCCGACCCATGCGCCTCGACAGCGCCTCGGCAAGGTATCGCCGAGTTCGGATGCCGGGCTGGACACCAGTCGTCCAGTGCGCAACGGCGGACTTGTTGGTGTGTAGAAGCTCGCCGTTCTCTGCCGCAATCGCGCGGATCGCCCGCGCGAGTCTTTCGTAAGTCCAGCCGGATTGGGCGATTACGTCCATGAGGTCTGTGTTCGGCGTGCGTGCGGTTGCCATGACTCCCTGAATCCCGGGTTAAACCCGTTAAACCGCCTGCGATCCCCACCAGGGTAGCGACAACCCGTGCGTGGCCGTTGACTGATCGTGACGCCACCGAGGGCGGTGGGATCGGCACTTCATCCGTAGGAGTGATCCATGGGCGTGCTCGAGGGCAGGAGCAGGATGACGTTGAGCGTTTACCGGCTCCTCCCGAATGGTGAACGCGAGGACGTCAAGCCCGCTGCGGACTACGAACTGGGCGATGCGTCGCGGTGGTTGCCGCAGGGCGCGGTCGTTTCGCAGGGCGAAGTGACGACTTCGGCGGAGTCCGAGCAGTGCCGTCCCGGCTGAGGTGGGCGATGGCCGAGGGCGAGACGGGGGTCCGGTTCGGGCGCGGGCAATACGTGGTCGCGCGTGGCGGGTGGGCGCGGACCTTCGTGGGCGACGACCCCGAGCCGGTCCATCAACAGGTGCCGCTTTGCCGGGTGTTGGACGTGATCGAGCGACCGGACGGGGTCCACTACCGGGTGCGCGGTTGGTGGGTGGTGCCGTTCCGATTCGTGGTGTCCGGCGATCAGCTCGTGCTGCACCCCGACCAGAGAGAGGTCAGGGGACCCGATGGACACGCGCGATCGACTCGCCGGTCCCGCCCCGGCGCGTGGTAGCGCGCCCCGCACGTTCGCGGGCCCAAGCGGCTCCGGTGGGGCCGAGTTGCTGCCGACGGTGGTCCGCCGATGTGAACGAGCCGGTGGGCGGCTGCCGCCACCGGCCCGGCAGGTCGGCCCACTGGTAGTGGGCGATTGGGTGCGGATCAACGCGGATGGTGAGCGCAGCACGCAACCCGACGGCAAGGTCGTCGCGGTCGACGTCTTCCCACCCGGCCGATCCGTGATCGTCCAGCCCCCTGGCCAGGCGATGCCATGGGTCCGATGGGAGCACGAGGTTCACCGAATCCCGATCCCACAGGAACAACCACCAGAGAGGAATGTCGATGCAGAGGTCCACGACAACACCGGCGCACGTGCCGGCACCTGACACTCCGGAACGAGAAGGAGCAATCGACGTGACGTCGACGAGCACCGCGTGCGAGCCGTTCGGTATGCGGTATGCCGCCGGCCAGACCAGCGCGCCGATCGACAGCGCGGGAGTGACCTATGACCGGGAGTTGCAGATCGCGGTAGCCGCAGACGGCAATCCGTGGGCGTTCAGCGCGCCCAACGACACGAGCAGCGCCACCAACTCCGACAGCCGCAACGACGAGGGCACGGACCTCTGGTAGGGAGCGAGCGCCGAATGGCGGAACACTCGGGCGGGACGGTGCTGGTCCTCACGAACCGGCTCGATCCCACCGCAGACCTGGTCGTCGATCACCTCAATCACCGAGGCGTTCCCGTATTTCGCTGTGACACCGCCGAGTTCCCCACCGAGATCACCCTCTCGGCGACACTCGCGAACGGCTGGGCAGGGAGTCTCGACAACGGGGTCCGACGTCTCGACCTGGCCGCCGTGCGGTCTGTGTACTTCCGCAGGCCCGAGGAGTTCCGTATGCCCGACGGCGTCTCCGAGGCCGGGCGGCGGTTCGCCGCCGCCCAGTCCCGGGCGGGATTCCTCGGGGTCGTCGGCGCAATCCCCAGCCTGTGGATCAACCACCCCGCACGCGACCTCGAAGCGAACCGCAAGCCCGTTCAGCTCACCGTGGCACGGCGGCTGGGACTCCGTCCGCCTCGCACGTTGGTGACCAACGACTGCGCGACGGCGCGCGAGTTCGCCAAGGAGGTCGCCGGACCCGTCATCACGAAGAGTCTCGGGGCGGCCGTCCATACGGTCGTCGTCGATCCTGCCGAGTTCGACGACTCGATTGCCCTCTGTGCCCACCTCTTCCAGGAGTGGGTCGACAAGCGCCACGAGGTACGGCTGACCGTGGTGGGCGACAGGTTCTTCGCCGTGGAGATCCATGCCGGTTCGGAGGCCGCGAAGGTCGATTGGCGTGCGGACTATTCGAGCCTCACCTACAAGCCTGCGGTGGTGCCGAAGGATGTGCGCCGACGCGTGATGGAATTCATGGCGCACTTCGGGCTCGTCTTCGGGGCATTCGACTTCATCGTGACTCCGGGCGGCGACTGGCGTTTCCTTGAGGTGAACCCGAACGGCCAGTGGTCGTGGATCGAACACAAGACCGGCGTGCCTGTTTCGCGCGCCATTGCCGACCTCTTGGAGAAGGGCGACACGGTATGACGGATACTGCCGCGCTGGTGGAAGTCCGCGCGCGGTTGCTGCGCGAACGCCTCGTCGAGGAGCTGGAACAGGACGGTTCGCTGCGTACGGAGCCGTGGCGGAAGGCGCTTCGCGCCGTACCGCGACACGCATTTCTGCCGACCTTCTTTGCGGATGCGCTTGATGAGCGTGGTGTGACGACCTACAGGGCGGTGAGCCACGAGGTGTCGCCCGAGGAGTGGCTGCGCCTGGCCTACGCGAACAGGACGTGGGTTACGCAGCTCGACTACGGGGCGACGCTGCCGACTGATGGCGCGCCGGTCACGGGCACGCCTACCAGTTCGTCCACGCTTCCCTCCACTGTGGTGCGGATGCTGGAAGACCTGGATGTCCAGGACGGGCACAGCGTGCTTGAAGTGGGGACGGGCACGGGGTACTCGACGGCACTGCTTTGCGCTCGGCTCGGCGATCGACGCGTGACGAGCGTCGAGTACGATGCGGGCCTTTGTGCGGCCGACGCCAAGCGGCTGGGGACTTTGGGCTTTCGTCCTGCCCTGGTGGTGGGCGACGGCGCGCTGGGGCATCCGGACCGGGCGCCGTATCAGCGCATCATTGCCACCTACTCGCCGGACACCGTGTCGCCGGCCTGGTTGGCGCAGGCGGATCACGACGCCGTGCTCCTGCTTTCGCTCACCGGGGCGTTGGGTGCCTATGGGTACGTCAAGTTGCGCATGATCGAGGATGGGCGTGCCGAAGGGCGGTTCGTTGACTCGGTCGTGTCCTTCATGCCCTCACGTGGGAGTTCGTCGCCGGAGATCGGGCCCATGATGCGGGCGGCGATCGCCGGCAGGGCGGCGACGACGGGACGTACCACTCGGGTTGCTGCCGAGGTGCTCGATGATCCGGCTTTCCTGTGGGCGGCGCAGCTTGCCCTCCCGGGCACGATTCGCCTTCGCTACTCCGCCGCGCGTGAGGTGACGGGGCGCTGGTTCCTCCACCCGGATGGGTCGTGGGCGGTCGTGGAGGCCGACGCCGCAGGCACGGGCAGGCTGTACGAGGGCGGAACTCGGCCGTTGGGAAGCAACGTCGAAGCGGTGATGGCTTCTTGGTTGTCGAATGGCCGACCGGGCCTGGGGCGGTATGGGCTCACGGTCACGTCGGAGGCCAATGTGGTGTGGCTGGATGACCCAACCGGCGAATCTTGGACCCTCTGACGTGACGGGCAGGCCTCGGCCACGGGTGAGACGCGCTCGCTCACCCGTGCCAGGACCGCCACAGCGCCGCGTACGCCCCGTCGGCCGCGATCAGCTCCCGGTGGCTGCCCAGCTCCGTGATGCGGCCGTCCTCGACCACCGCGACCCGGTCCGCGTCGTGCGCCGTGTACAGGCGGTGTGCGATCGCGATCACCGTTCGGCCCTCGATCACCGCGCCCAACGAACGCTCCAGGTGCCGGGCCGCCCGAGGGTCGATCAGCGATGTCGCCTCGTCCAGCACCAGCGTGTGCGGGTCGGCCAGCACCAATCGGGCCAGCGCCAGCTGTTGGGCCTGAGGCGCCGTCAACTCGTAGCCCTTGGGACCGACTTCGGTGTCCACCCCGGCAGGGAGCCCGGCCACCCAGTCGGCGTCGACCGCGCGCAGCGCCGCCAACACCGCCTCGTCGTCGGCGTCCTCGCGGGCCAGCAGCAGGTTGTCCCGCAACGTGCCCCGGAACACGTGGTGTTCCTGGGTCACCAGCGCGACCCGACCGCGCAGTTCGTCGAGCGGCAAGCCGACGAGCGGTACCCCGCCCACCTCCACCCTGCCCGACGTCGGCCCGTTGACCCCGGCCAACAGCCGCCCCAGCGTGGACTTTCCGGCCCCGCTCGGCCCCACCATCGCGATCCGCTCACCCGGTCGCACGGTCAGGTCGATGCCGTGCAGCACCTCGCGCCCCGAGTCGTACGCGAACCGCACATCGCGCACGGTCAGCGTCTCGTCCACCGGCTTGGCGTCGGTGGGTTCGCGGTCGGACGGCACGTCGGCCACGCCCAGGAGTCGGGCCAGCGAGGCCGCCGAGATCTGCACCTCGTCCAGCCAGTTGAGCAGTTCGTCCATCGGTCCGATGATCAACTGCACGTACAACACCGCGGTCGCCACCTCGCCCAGCGTGGCCCAGCCGTGCAGATACGCCCAGCCGCCGAAGGCCGTGGTCGCCACCACCGGCAACATGTAGCCGAAGTCGACCGTCGGGTACCAGATGGTGCGCAGCCACAGCGTGTACCGCTCGGCCGCGTACGCCTTGCCGACGTCGTCGTCACCGCGCCGCCGACGCCGATCGGCGAGCCGCAGCGCCTCGACCGTACGCGCGCCCTCGACCGTCTCCGCGAGCGAGTCGGTCACCTGCGCCCAGGCGGCGTTCTCGCGCAGATAGCCCGCGGGCGCCCGGCGCAGGTACCACCAGGTGACCGGGATCAGCAGCGGCACCGTGATCAGCAGCGGCAGCGCCAGCAGCGGGTTGAGCAGCAGCAGCCCGGTGAAGGTCAGCACGATCGTCACGGCCGCGACCAGCACCGAGGGCACCGCGCGGCGGGCTGAGCGGGACATCGCCGCCACGTCGCGATTCGCCCGGCCGAGCAGGTCGCCGGAGCCGGCCCGCTCGACGGTGGACAGCGGCAGGTCCAGGATGCGCTCCACGAACTCCTCGCGGACCTGCGCGAGCAGGCCCTCGCCGAGCCGCGCCGCGGCCACCGCCGCCTGACGCACGATCAGCGCCTGGAGCAGCAGCGCGCCGGCGATGCCCAGGCCGAGCAGGTCGATCGTCCGGGTCGGGGCGTCGTCGCGGACCTTCTCGATCAATACGCCGAGCAGGCGCGGCGCGACCAGTCCGGCCACTGCGGCGAGTGCGTAGAACAGCACGGTCAGGATCAGGTCGCGCTGCCGCTCGCGCAGCAGCCGTACGGCGTGCCGGCCGACCTCGGCGGCCGGGGCCACCGGCAACAGGCGGCGCGCGCTCACGCGTTCCCCTCCTCGTCGTCGTCGACACGGGTGACCAGTGCCGCGTATCCCGGTTCGTTCGCGAGCAGTTCGCGATGCGGTCCGACCGCCATGACCTTGCCGTCCTGGACGTAGGCGACCTCGTCCATGGTGTCCAGGACGAGCGGGCTGGTGGTGGCGACCACCGTGGTACGCCCGCGCCGGTGCGCGGCGAGCCGGCCGGCGATCCGGGCCTCGGTGTGCGCGTCCACCGCGCTGGTCGGCTCGATGAGCACCAGCGTCTGCGGGTCGGCGACCAACACCCGTACCAGGCGCAGGCGTTGTACCTGGCCGCCGGAGAACTCCCGGCCGCGGGCCGCGATCTCGGTGTCCAGGCCCTCGTCCAGCGCGTCGATCACGTCCGCGGCGCAGGCCACCTCGACCGCCTGGGCGAGGTCGACGCCGCCCCGGCCCCCGCCGCCGGGCGTCAGTTCGCGGCGCAGCGGTCCGGAGAACAGCCCGGCGTCGTGGTGCGCGACCAGGATCCGCTCGCGCACGTCGGCCACCGCGAGGTCGGCCAGCGGCACGTCGTGGTAGAAGACGTCGGCGTCCTCGTAGCGGCCGAGCCGGTCGGCCAGCGCGGGCGCGTCCTGCGGGTCCTCGCAGGCGATGCCGAGTTGCACGCCGGGCCGGATCACCAGGCCGGAGCGCCGGTCCACCAGGTCGCCGGGCGCCGGCCAGGCGAGCGGGTCGGGCCGGTCCTCGACGCCCGGCGCGAGGCCGAGCACCCGCACCACCCGGCGGGCCGCGACGTGGCCGCGGACGACACGGTCGGCGAACTCGGTGAGGGTGGTGAGCGGGACGGTCAGGAACGCCGCGTAGCCGTAGAACGACACCATCTGACCGACCGTCAGGCGGCCGTCCAGGGCGAACCGGGCGGCCAGCCAGGTACCGAACGCGACGAAGAAGCCGGGCACCAGGAACTGCGCGGCCTCCAACATCGATTCGATCCTGGCGGTGCGTACGCCCGCCATCCGCAACTCCTGCGATTCGCGCCGGTAGCGGGCCCCGAAGCTGCGCTCACCGCCGATGCCGCGCAGCACGCGCAGCCCGGACGCGATGTCGACGGCCCGATCGGCCAGCCCGGACTGCAGTTCGCGGTAGGCGTTCTGGCGCCGGTGCAGCGGCCGCAGCAGCAGCGAGACCAGACCCATGAGCAGCGGTACACCGATCAGGACCAGCAATCCGAGCGGTACCGACATCTGCAACAGCACGACGGCGACCACGGCGAGCGTGACCACCGAGGCGCAGCCGCGCGCGGTGATGTCCAGGGTCGAGCCGATCGCGTCCACGTCGGAGGTGCCGACGCCGACCACCTCGCCGGAGGCGATCCGGCGTTGCAGCACCGCGCCGAGCCGGGCGGCGTGCCGGGTGACGAGCTGGATGGTACGAAAGGCCGAGTCGAGGAAGTTGGCGACCGCGTTGCGGTGGCGCATGATGCCGGTGAAGCCGATCAGCACGGCGATCCCGAGCAGCACGCCGGACCAGGCGTACAGCCGTCCCTCGTCCCGCGCTTCGACAGCGTCGATCGCCCGGCCGACGGCGGCGGGCATGAGGGCCTGGGCCACCATCCACACCGACGCCCAGACGATGCCCATGACAATCGTCCGCCGGGTGCGAGCGGCGAGCCAAAGCAGGTAGCGGCCCGCCGACCGGATATCGGGATCGCCGGGGTCGGCGACGGGAAACGTTCGCATTGTCCAGCGACGCTAACCCGCGACCCGGGTCACGTTCCACGCATTATTCCCGGCCGCGGCCCGGCCGGAAGCCACCCGCAGGCGCCGAGCGCGACCGGGGCGGCGAGCGGCCGGCGTTGGGCAGGGACGCACGGGGCCGGCCGTGCCTCACCGGCAACAGGGGCGCAAGGCGGGAGGTCAAGAGGCCACACGAACCAGCGCGGAGGCAGCGCCGGCCACGCCTGGCTCGCGCACTTGGCGATCACGGTGCGGCCTCCAGCGAACGCCACCGCGATTCGATCCCCTGACGCAACAACCACCGCCGGCACGCGTGAGATTCACCCCTGGGAACGGGGTCGCGGCCGCCGGACCTCCTTCTCGGGAGGGGCGGGGCGTTTCCGGCGGGCGTTGCGTCTTGGGTTGCGGGTGGCTGGTGCGGGGCTGGTCAGAGTCGATGGTGGGCCGCCGCCGGCGTGCGGGGCTCGGAGGCTCCGGCTTTCGGCGAGATGGGTGTGTTGGTCGGCGAAAAACCGGCCGGCAGCGGCGGGGAGGGTTGGTGGTCGGGTCGAGTCCTCCGGGGAGCCTTGCCGGGTGGGTCGGGTGTTCCCGGCGGGCGTTGCGTCTTGGGTTGCGGGTGGCCGGTGCGGAGCTGGTCAGAGTCGATGGTGGGCCGCCGCCGGCGTGCGGGGCTCGGAGGCTCCGGCTTTCGGCGAGGCGGGTGTGTTGGTCGGCGAAAAACCGGCCGGCAGTGGGGAGCGGGAGGGCGCTGGGGTCGAGTTCCCTGAGGGGCCTCCCGAGTGGGTCGGGCGTTTCCGGCGGGCGATGGGCATGTGGGTGACGAAGGCTCATGAACCCGGATCGTCTGGGGTGCTGTTGTCCCAGCGTGAGAGAAAACCGCAGGTCAGTGCGCGCAGGGGCCGTTTCGAGCGCCTCGGGATCCGGTTTCGGCTCCCACTGGGCACTTTCGGTCACGTCGACGGCTTCTGTGAGGTCGCGGTGCCCGAAGCCGGCTCCGACTGTGCGGTTTCGGCCTCCGCACCGGCATTGAGGGGGCCGGAGCACACGAAACCGGCACTTGGCGCCCGACTCTCCGCCCTGATCTCACAAAACCGCAGGTCACCGAAGGTCGAAGCCCACAGCCACCCACCGCGATCCGGTTTCGAACCCCAACTCCCCTCGAAATGCCCTCGAAGCGCCGACCCACCCGGGAAGGCTCCCGGAGGCCCCGACTCGACCGCCCTCCCTGCTCCCCGCTGCCGGCCGGTTTTCGCCGAGCAATGCGCTCGTCTCGTCGGGAGCCCTCCGTCTTGGAGCCCCGCACGCCGGCGGCGGCTCACCACCGACTCTGACCGACCCCGGACCGGCCACCCGCAACCCACGGCGCAACGCACGCCGGGAGCACCCGACCCACCCGGCAAGGCTCGCCGGAGAACCCAACCCGACCACCCACCCTGCCCCCACCGCCGGCCGGGTTTCGCCGAGCAACGCGCCCGCCTCGCCGGAGGCCCCAACTCTCGGAGCCCCGCACGCCGGCGGCGGCCCATCACCGACTCTGACCGGCCCCGGACCGGCCACCCGCAACCCAAGGCGCAACGCACGCCGAAAGCGCCCGGCCCACTCGGGAACGCCCCCGGAGGAACCCGACCCGAGTGCCTCCCACCTGTCCCGCCACCCCGACCGTTTCGAGCGCGGTGCGCTACTCGGCGGCCAACTTCGCGTGCTCGTCCCGGAGTTGGCGTTTGAGGATCTTGCCGCTGGGGTTCTTCGGGAGCGACTCGGCGATCACCACATACTTGGGGACCTTGAAGCCCGCCAGGCGGGTCTTGCAGTGTTCGATGACCTCCTCCCCCGTGATCCGCTCGCCCGGCCGCGGCACGACCACTGCCGTGACCGCCTCGATCCAGTACGGGTGGGGGACGCCGAAGACCGCCGCCTCCGCTACCGCCGGGTGGGCGTGGATGGCCTCCTCGACCTCTCGGCCGGCCACGTTTTCGCCGCCGGTCTTGACCATGTCCTTCTTGCGGTCGACCACCGTGAGGTAGCCCTCCGCGTCCAGTACGCCGAGGTCGCCGCTGTGGAACCAGCCGTTGCGGAAGGCCTCGGCGGTGCGGTCCGGGTCGTTCCAGTAGCCGAGCATGGTGTGGGGGCCGCGGTGCACGATCTCGCCCACCTCGCCGGGTGGCACCGGGCGGTCCTCGTCGTCGACCACGGCCGTTTGTACGTTGAGCCCCGCGCGTCCCGCCGACCCCGCCTTCCGCTCCTGGTCGTCCGGGCCCAGGATGGTGGCCACCGGCGACATCTCGGTCTGGCCGTAGAAGTTGTACAGCCGCAACCGCGGCAACCGGCGCCGCAGTTCGCCCAGCACCTCGACCGGCATCGCCGCCGCGCCGTAGTAGCCCTTGCGCAGCCCGGACAGGTCCCGCGTGTCGAAGTCGGGGTGGCGCAGCAGCGCGATCCACACCGTCGGCGGGCAGAACAGCTTGCTCACCCGCTCGCGTTCGATCGTGGCGAGCAGCGTGGCCGGGTCCGGCGCGGGCAGGATGATCGACGTCGCGCCGAGGTAGACGTCCGGGGTGAGGAAGCAGTGCAGCTGCGCGCAGTGGTAGAGCGGCAGGGCGTGGATCTCCACGTCGTCGGCGGCCATCCCGCCGTCGATGATCGCGGTCGCGTACTGGGCGATCAGGTTGCGGCTGGTCATCACCGCGCCCTTGGGGCGGGACTCGGTGCCCGAGGTGTACATGATCTGGACCGGGTCGTCGTCGAGGAGCGCCACATCCGGCACCTCGCCGCCCTCGGCGATCAGCCCGGCGAACGGCTCCCACCCCGAAACCGCAGGGCCGAGCACCACGCGCAGCGCCTCACGGCCGGCCAGGGCGGCGTCAGCGGTGGCGGTCAGCTCGGGGCCGGCCAGCACGGCGATCGCGCCCGCGTGCTCCAGGACGTAGCCGACCTCGGGCGCGGTGAGCATGAAGTTCACCGGGACCGAGACCGCGCCGAGCCGGGCCAGCGCGAAGTAGGCCACCACGAACCCGTGCGAGTTGCGGGCGAGCAGCACCACCCGGTCGCCCTTGCCGATGCCGCGCGCGGCCAGTGCCCCGGCGGCGCGCGAGACCGTGTCGTCGAGTTCGGCGAAGGTCTGCCGCAGCTCGCCGTCCACCACGGCGAGCCGGTCCGGCAGCCGGGCGGCGGTACGCGTGAGCAGGTCGGCGATGCCGTGCCGGCGGGCCTGGACAGCGGTCACGGATGGCTCCTCGCCTCGGTGAAGGGTGGAGGCGTCATTGTGTCCGGCCCACTCGCCGGGCGGAAGCGTCTCGCCCGCTGAAATCGTCGTGTTGATCACCGACCCGGCTAGGTAGGCTTGCGGGCATGACCAGCAGCGCAGCGTCCGCAGTCCTCGACACCGCCCGTCGCGCCCGGGAGGCCGCCGCCGTCCTCGCGCCACTGACCCGGCGGGTCAAGGACGACGCGCTGCTCGCGCTCGCCGACGCGCTCGTGGCCCGCTCGGCGGAGATCGTCGCGGCCAACGTCGAGGACGTGGAGCGCGCCCGGGCCAACGGCACCGGCGAGGCGATGATCGACCGGCTCACCCTGACCGGCGAACGGATCGCCGCGATCGCCTCCGACGTACGCGACGTGGTCGGCCTGCCCGACCCGGTCGGCGAGGTGCTGCGCGGCTCGACCCTGCCCAACGGCCTGGAACTGCGCCAGGTGCGGGTGCCGCTCGGCGTGGTCGGGATCATCTACGAGGCCCGCCCCAACGTCACCGTCGACGGCGCCGCGCTGTGCCTGAAGTCGGGCAACGCGGTGCTGCTGCGCGGCTCGTCGTCCGCCTACCGCTCGAACACCGCCATCGTCGCGGTGATGCGCGACGCGGTCGTCGCGGCCGGCCTGCCCGCCGACGCCATCCAGCTGGTGCCGGGCGAGACGCACGACTCGGTGAAGGAGCTGATGACCGCGCGCGGCCTGGTCGACGTACTGATCCCGCGCGGTGGGGCGAGCCTGATCCGCACCGTGGTCGAGGGCTCGACCGTGCCGGTGATCGAGACCGGCGTGGGCAACTGCCACGTCTACGTCGACGCGCAGACCGACCTGGAGATGGCCGTGAACATCCTGGTCAACTCCAAGGCGCACCGGGTCAGCGTGTGCAACTCGGCGGAGACGCTGCTCGTGCACCGCGACGTGGCCGACGCCTTCGTCCCGCTCGCGCTCGCGGCCCTGAAGGACGCGGGCGTGACCGTACACGGCGACGCCGCGGTACAGACCTACTCGGCCGACGTGGTGCCGGCCACCGACGCCGACTGGGACACCGAATACCTGTCCTACGACATCGCCGCCGCCGTGGTGCCCTCGCTGCACGACGCGGTCGCGCACATCCGCAGGCACTCCTCCGGCCACACCGAGGCGATCGTCACCACCTCGCAGGCCGCGGCACGCGAATTCGTGGCCCTGGTCGACTCGACGGCCGTGATGGTCAACGCCTCGACCCGGTTCACCGACGGCGGCCAGTTCGGCTTCGGAGCGGAGATCGGCATCTCCACGCAGAAGCTGCACGCGCGCGGCCCGATGGGGCTGCCCGAGCTGACCAGCACGAAGTACGTGGTCACCGGCGACGGCCACGTGCGCTCCTGATCGACTCCGGAACCACCCGTCCGGGCCCGGCGCGCCGAGCCGGGTCCCGGAGCGGCGCGGTGAAGGGCCCCAGACCGGTGCCTTGAATCGGTATCCATCGGAGTGCCTGCGGTAATACTGTCTAGGAGTGCCCGATTCACCAGGGCCAGAGTTCCCGGACGGCCCAGACTTTCCCGAGTTCTCGGAGGACGAGCTTTCCTCCGTCGTCTTCGACGAGTCCTTCGTGCGCGCGGCCCGCGTGCACGAACCCTCGGCGAACGAGCGTGGCGCGGCGATCGACGCTGCGCCCACCCCCACCGCGGCCGCGCCCGAGCGGACCGACCGGACGGCCGAACAGGCCGACCGCTCCGACTGGTTCGACGACGGGACGTATCCACCCGACGGCGAGGACCCGTGGCGGGCCCGGACCGTACCCGGACACGACACCGCGCCGATGTTGCCGCACGTGCCGGCCTGGTTCGCGGGCGAGCCGTGGGCCAAGGCCGCGCGCACCACACGCTGGCGGCGCGGCGTGGCCTGGGTGCTGGCCCTGCTGATGGGGGTCGGCGTGGTGGCGATGGCGGTCACCGCCGTCTACCGCAGCGGATCCTCGCAGGGACCGAGCGCGCCCCGGCAACCGTCGGTGGGCACCGGTCGCAGCGCGACGACCGACAACAACCCCGTGCCGGCGCTGCCCGGCCAGGACACCTCCCAGGTGCGAATAACCGTCGCGCCGGGGGATTCGGGCGCGGCCGGCGGTACGGCGGCACCGTCCCAGGCGGCGGTGGCACGTTCGGGGCCCGGCTGAGGAGGGGCGAGCCCGCCCGGAACCGGGCACCCCGGTTCCCAAGGCAGGCACGGCCCGCTCGCGACCTCGCCGCCCGCTTCCGCGAGGCACGGCCCGTTCGCGACCTCGCCGCACACCTGCCGCAAACCCCCGCGCCCGGGTGCATATCCACCCGCTCGCGCGCGACTTAAGCTGATGCCATGTCCGGACGGGGAGTACCCCCCGAAGGCCCGAACAGGGGTGGGCCCGACGGCGAGGACGAGTTCAGCGCCGTCGTATTCGACGCGACCTTCGTCCGTGCGGCGGACCTGCACGAGCCCTCCGCGCGGGAGCGGCTGCACGCGGGCAAACGACCGCACCGGCAGCGCCGGGTGCTCGGTGTCCGGCTGCGCACGCTGCGCGGCGTGGCGGGTGTGCTGGTCGTGCTGCTGGTGATCGGCGGCGCGACCTTCCTCGGCGCCCGGCGGGCCACCACCGCCGGATCGCACCTGGAGGTCGGCCCCGCCGTCCTGCAACGGGTCTCGCTGACCCCGCCCGTGGGCTACGCGACCGGCCCGCTGCCCGCCGACCCGATGGCCGGCGGACCGGCCGCCGGCTGGGCCCAGGGCGTCGCCGGGATCGCCATCGGCGAACGCCGCGAAACGGCCCACTACTCCGCCGTCCAGGTGGGCCAAGCCCTCGACCTGGTCCGCGAGTTCGTGGTCGGTACCCAGCTCGACCCGACCGTCCTGGCGGGCGGCCGGCCGTGGGCGGCGCTGCCCCTGCTGCGCCGCGAACAGCGCGACCAACTCGGCGCGGCCCTGGTCGCCCCCCTCGACGATGACGTATCGGCGCCCACCGGCTGGATCACCCGCTTCGACCCGGCGGCGATCCGGGTCCTGGACACGGCCCCCAGGGCGGCCGGCACCATCACGGCCGCCGAGCACGCGCAGCGCGACCTCGTGGTCACCGCCGACGTGGTGCTCGTCTACGCCGTTGCCCAAGTCGGCGGCCCCGGCTGGACCCGCTTCGTGGTGCACCGCGTCTGGGACTTCCACACCGACGCGCCGATGCTGCACGACGGCCTCCTCCAGGTCCGCCGCATCCTGACCGTGGCCGGACCCCAGCCCTGCACCCCGGACAACGCCACCTGGTTCCACCCCACCTTCACCGGCCCCACCCCGGCCGACGCCCCACCCCAGCCCGAACAGATCGACCCCTTCCACCCCACCCCGCCCACCACCTGCACCCGCATGGCAGCGGTGCCGTAGCCGCCGCGCCCGGCGCTCGTCGTACCGGCGCTCAAAACGGTTGTACGCGGCCCGGTTGGATGGGGAGGGGGGCCGGGGCGGCGGCACGTTTTTGGTAGGTGGGGCGGTCGACGACCTCCAGGCCGATCAGCTCCCACGGGGGCAGGTCCGCGCTCCGGCGGTGTTCGCCCCACAGGCGCAGCGCGATCGCCGCGGCGTCGTGGAGGTTGGGAGCCTCCTCCCAGTAGCGCACCTCGGCGTGGTCGGCGGCGTAGCGGCCGGCGAGCAGGAACGGGTGTTCGTGGGCGAGGCGTTCCAGCGCTCGCCGCACGTCCTCGGGGTCGCCCGGTGGGCCGGCCAGGGTCAGCGTGATGTGCCACATCCGGCCCGCGCCGTCGGGTTCGGTCCGCGCCGGCGTCGTCGGCTGTCCCCAGGGGCGGTCCCCACGCTCCGGCACGGCCGGCCTCCCGTCGGCGAGCTGCTGATCTTCGGTGGTCGTCGCTCAGCGGCGCAGCAGCACCAGGTCGTCGCGGTGGACGACCTCGCGCTCGTAGGCCGGACCCAGCTCCCGGGCCAACTCCCGGGTGGATCGCCCGAGCAGGCCCGGCAGTTCCTTCGCATCAAAGTTGACCAGTCCGCGGGCCACGATGTGACCGTTTTCGTCAACCAGGTCCACCGGGTCGCCGGCGACGAAACCGCCCTGGACACCGGTGATTCCGGCCGGCAGCAGCGAGCTGCGCCGCTCCACCACGGCCCGCACGGCGCCGGGATCGAGCGCGAGCCGACCGCGTGCGGTGCTCGCGTGGGCCAGCCACAGGAGCCGGTCGGCGGTGCGAACTCCGGTGCGGTGGAAGAGGGTTCCGGTGTCCTTGCCGGCCAGCGCGTCGGACGCGAAGCGGGTCGCGGTGAGCACCACGGGGATGCCCGCCGAGGTGGCGATGCCCGCCGCCTCGACCTTGGTGACCATCCCGCCCGTGCCGACCCCGGACTTGCCGGCCTTGCCGATCTCGATGCCTTCGAGATCGGCCGGACCGGTCACGAACGGAACCCGCGAGGACGTCGGCTTCGCCGGGTCGCCGTCGTACAGCCCGTCCACATCCGACAGCAGGACCAGCAGATCGGCGTGCACGACGTGCGCGACCAGGGCCGCGAGCCGGTCGTTGTCGCCGAAGCGGATCTCCTCCGTGGCCACCGTGTCGTTCTCGTTGACCACCGGCACCGCGCCCATCGCCAGGAGCTTGTCCAGCGTGTTGTAGGCGTTGCGGTAGTGCGCGCGGCGGGTGACGTCGTCGACGGTGAGCAGCACCTGGCCCACCCGCAGGCCGTAGCGGGCGAACGAGGCGGTATAGCGGGCCACGAGCAGTCCCTGCCCCACGCTCGCGGCGGCCTGCTGGGTGGCGAGGTCGCGTGGTCGGCGCGCCAGGCCCAGCGGCGCGAGGCCGGCGGCGATCGCCCCGGAGGAGACCAGGACGACCTCGATCCCCTCGGCCCGCTTGGCCGCTATCACGTCCACCAGGACGTCGACCCGATCCGGGTCCAGGCCACCCTGCGCGGTCGTCAACGAGGACGAACCGACCTTGACCACGATGCGGCGCGCGGAGGTCACGTCCTCGCGCGCCGCGTCGGCCCCACTGTGCACTTCAGGCCCCGCTTTCCGGTCGGGAAATTCGAGAAGGTCACCCGGACCGCGCGCCGGCGGACATCCACCGGACCGCGCTGTCGGGGGAAAGGCATCGGACTACGGCGTGCGTCAGGAGTCGTCCGAGAACGGGTCGAACTCCTCGTACTGCGTCTCGATCGCCTCACGCTCACGGCGCCGATCCACCGCCGGGCGGTGCGTCTGCAGGCGGTGGTCCTCACCGCGTCGGCCCAACATCTCGGCGCCGGCCGCGACGGTCGGCTCCCAGTCGAAGACCACACCGGTGACGTCGTCGCCGATGACCACCTCGGCGCCGGGGACCGCCCCCGCCGACCACAGGGCCTCCTCGACCCCGAGCCGGGCGAGCCGGTCGGCCAGGTAGCCCACCGCCTCGTCGTTGCTGAAGTCGGTCTGGCGCACCCAGCGTTCGGGCTTGGCGCCGCGCACGATGAACGCCTCGTCGCGCCGGGTGACGGTGAAGCCGCTGTCGTCGACCGCGGTCGGGCGCAGCACGATGCGGGTGGCCTCCGGCGCGGGCGCCGCGTCGCGGGCGCTCTGCACCTGGGCGGCCATCGCGAAGGACAACTCGCGCAGCCCCGCGCGGCTGACCGCGGAGACCGGGAACACCTGGAGCCCGCGCGCCTCCAACTCGGCCTTGACCAGGTCGGCCAAGTCGCTGCCGTCGGGCACGTCGACCTTGTTCAACGCGACCATCCGGGGCCGGTCCTCCAGGCCGCCGTAGGCGGCGAGTTCGGCCTCGATGGTGTCCAGGTCGGTGATCGGGTCGCGGCCGGGCTCCAGCGTCGCGCAGTCGAGGACGTGGACCAGCGCTTTGCAGCGCTCCACGTGCCGCAGGAATTCCAGGCCCAGGCCCTTGCCCTCGCTCGCGCCGGGGATCAGGCCGGGTACGTCGGCGACGGTGTAGACGACGTCGCCGGCGGTGACCACGCCCAGGTTCGGTACCAGGGTGGTGAACGGGTAGTCGGCGATCTTCGGCCGCGCGGCGCTGAGCGTGGCGATCAGCGACGACTTGCCGGCACTGGGGAAGCCCACGAGCGCGACGTCGGCGACGGTCTTCAGCTCCAGGACGAAGTCGCCGGCCTCGCCGGGTTCGCCGAGCAGCGCGAAGCCGGGAGCCTTGCGGCGCGGCGAGGCGAGCGCGGCGTTGCCGAGACCGCCGCGACCGCCCTGGGCGATCACGTAGCTGGCGCCGTTGCCGACCAGGTCCTCGACGAATTCCTCGTCGCCGTTGGGGAGCAGCCGCTTGACCACGGTGCCGTCCGGCACGGGCAGGATCACGTCGCTGCCGTTGGGGCCGGTGCGGTTGGCGCCGGCGCCGGGCTTGCCGTTGGTGGCCTTGCGGTGCGGGTGGTGGTGGTATTCGAGCAGCGTGGTGGTGTTGGCGTCGACGACCAGCGTGACATCGCCGCCGCGACCGCCGTTGCCCCCGTCGGGGCCGCCGAGCGGCTTGAACTTCTCGCGGTGCACGGAGGCCACGCCGTGGCCCCCGTTACCCGCCGCGACGTGCAGCACGACGCGGTCGACGAAGGTCGTCACGTGGATTCCTCCTCGGCTCCCGAGCGGGGAGCGAACACTGTGGACAAACACCCGAGGGCGGACCGAATAGGGTCCGCCCTCGGGTGTCGAAGCGAATGCCGCGGCGTGATTATTCCGCCGGGACGATGTTCACGACGCGGCGACCGCGCGCCGTGCCGAACTGCACGGCGCCGGCCGACAGCGCGAACAGCGTGTCGTCGCCACCGCGACCGACGTTGGTGCCGGGGTGGAAGTGGGTGCCGCGCTGGCGGACGATGATCTCGCCGGCGTTGACGACCTGGCCGCCGAAGCGCTTGACGCCGAGGCGCTGCGCGTTCGAGTCACGGCCGTTCCGGGTGGAGGATGCACCCTTCTTGTGTGCCATGTCGCTGCTCCCTACTTCCCGGAGTTGATGCCGGTGATCTTCAGCTGGGTGTGCTGCTGGCGGTGACCCATGCGCTTGCGGTAACCGGTCTTGTTCTTGTACTTCAGAATGTCGATCTTCTTGCCCTTGGTGTGGTCGACGACCTCGGCCGTCACCTTCACACCCGCGAGGACCCACGGGTCACTCGTCACGGCTTCACCGTCTACGACGAGAATGGCCTGGAGCTCAACTGCCGTGCCCGCCGCACCGCGAATGCGGTCGACCTGGACGACGTCACCGATGGCAACCTTGTGCTGCCTGCCACCGGCGCGAACGATCGCGTACACCGTGGATCTCTCTCTCTGCAGGGTCCGAGCCCCTGAAGCCAGCCACACCGAACAGAAATCGGGGGCCTCCTCCGAAGCTTGCGATCCGGAGGGTGGTTGCTCAGGAGCCTGTGCCTAAGCACACCAAGGGCAAAGGTTACAGGATGCCCGGGGCCGAAGGCCAAACGGGTCCGCCCCGGGGATACCACCCCGGAGCGGACCCGGTACGGCTCAGCTTCCGCTCGCCGCCGATACCGGCTCGGCGCCGTCCGCGGCACCCTCCGGCGGGCCGGCGGGCCGGGTCGCCCGCCGCGACGTCTTGCGCGGCTTGGCGGCGGCCTTGGCCGGCTTGGCGGGCTCGGCCTCGGCCGGAGCCTCGGTCGCGACCTCGGCGGGGGCCGCGGTCTTCGCGGCCCGCTTGGTCGCCTTCCGCGCCCTGGCGGGCGCCGCCGGTGCGGCCTCGGGCGCCGCCTCGGGTGCGACCTCGGGCACGGCCGACTCCGTCGCCTCCGCCTCGGCGGCGGCCTTCTTGGCCGACTTCCGGGGCGTCTTAGCGGCGGTCTTCTTCGCCGCCGTGGTCTTGGCCGCGGTCTTCTTGGCGGCCGTCTTCTTGGCGGCGGCCTTGCGCACCCGCTTGGCCGGCGCGGGGGCCTCCCCGGCTTCCTCGGCCTCGTCGGCCTGTTCGGCCGCCGTGACCGGTTCGGCCGGTACGTCCGTGCCCTCGATCACCGCGGGCTCGGCCTCGGGGGCCTCCGCCGGCGGAGTCTCGACGACCTCGACCGGCGCCGCCGGCTCCGGCACGATCTCCGCCTCGACGGCCTCGGCGGCCTCGGCCGGCTCCGCGGCGTCGACGACCTCGACGTCCTCGAACGCCTCGGCGATCGCGGGCACCTCGACGACCTCGACGACCTCGTCGAACTCCGGCACGTCCCGCTCGACCGACTCGTCCGTCTCGACGATCTCGGTGATCGGCCCGCTGCCGTTGCGGTCGGCGTGGCCCTTGTTGCGCTTGCGCCGCCCACCGCCACTCGCCGCGCCGTTGCCGCCGTGGGTGTGTCCGCCGTTGCCGTGGCCCTTGGTCTCCGGCGCGTCCATGTGCACGATCACGCCGCGCCCGTTGCACCGCTCGCAGTTCTCCGAGAAGGCTTCGAGCAGACCCTGGCCGACCCGCTTGCGGGTCATCTGGACCAGGCCGAGCGAGGTCACCTCGGCGACCTGGTGCTTGGTCCGGTCCCGGCCCAGGCACTCCATCAGCCGGCGCAGGACCAGATCGCGGTTGGCCTCCAGGACCATGTCGATGAAGTCGACGACGATGATCCCGCCGAGGTCGCGCAGCCGGAGCTGGCGGACGATCTCCTCGGCCGCCTCCAGGTTGTTGCGGGTGACGGTCTCCTCGAGGTTGCCGCCCTGACCGGTGAACTTCCCGGTGTTGACGTCGACCACGACCATCGCCTCGGTGCGGTCGATCACCAGCGAGCCGCCGCTGGGCAGCCAGACCTTGCGGTCCAGCGCCTTCATCAGCTGCTCGTCGATGCGGTACGTCGCGAAGACGTCCACCTCGCTGGTCCACCGCGACAGGCGCGGGGCCAGGTCGGGGGCCACGTGGCCGACGTACTCGTGGATGACGCCCCACGCCTCGTCGCCCGAGACGATCAGCTTGGAGAAGTCCTCGTTGAAGATGTCGCGGATGACCCGGACCGTCATGTCCGGCTCGCCGTACAGCAGCGAGGGCGAACTGGTCGTGATCATCTTGGACTTCTTCTTGATGTCCTCCCACTGGGCCTGGAGCCGCGTCACGTCGCGGGTCAGGTCCTCCTCGGTCGCGCCCTCGGCGGCGGTGCGCACGATGACGCCCGCGTTCTCCGGCACGATCTTCTTGAGGATGCTCTTCAGCCGGGCCCGCTCGGTGTCCGGGAGCTTGCGGCTGATCCCGGTCATGGTGCCCTCGGGCACGTACACCAGGTAGCGACCGGGCAGCGAGACCTGGCTGGTCAGCCGGGCGCCCTTGTGGCCGATCGGGTCCTTGGTGACCTGGACCAGGACCGACTGGCCGGGCTTGAGCACGGCCTCGATCCGGCGCGGACCGCTGAAGCCCGCCGCCTCGAAGTTGACCTCACCCGCGTACAGCACCGCGTTGCGGCCCTTGCCGATGTCGACGAACGCGGCCTCCATCGACGGCAGCACGTTCTGGACCTTGCCCAGGTAGACGTTGCCGACGTAGGCGGACTGGGTGTCCTGGCTGCGGCTCACGTAGTGCTCGACGAGCACGTCGTCCTCGAGCACGCCGATCTGGGTGCGGTCGCCGTTCTGGCGCACGACCATGACCCGCTCGACCGCCTCGCGGCGGGCCAGGAACTCCGACTCGGTGATGATCGGCACCCGACGGCGGCCCTGCTCGCGCCCCTCGCGGCGGCGCTGCTTCTTGGCCTCCAGACGGGTCGAGCCCTTGACGCCCTGCACCTCGTCGGTGGGGCTGTCGGCGAGCACGTCGCGCTTGCGCGGCTCGCGGACCTTGACCACGGTGCGCTCGGGATCGTCCTGCGGCTCGGCGGCGGGCTCGTCGGCGGCCCCGTCGCGACGACGGCGCCGCCGGCGACGGCGGCTGCTGGTGGTCGCGCCGGCGTCGCCCGGGTCGTCGGGGTCGGCGTCCTCGTCGGGGCCGTCGCCGACACCCTCGATGCGGTGCTCGTCGTCCTCGTCGGAGCCGTGGTCCTCGGCGCCGTCGTCACCGCGACCGCGACGGCGTCGGCCACCGCGCCGGCGGCGACGGGTCGGGCGGTCGCCGTCGGTCTCGTCCTCGTGCGTCTCGTGCGCCTCGGCGCCCTCGGGCTCCTCGACCCGCTCGACCGGCTCGGCCGTGGCGACCGCGCGGCCCGGGTGCCGCTCCTGCTCGTCCTGGTAGCGCGAGTCCTGCGGCTCGGCCTCGGCCGCGCCGTGCACCTCGTCCACCGGCAGCGCCCGGCGTCGGCGACGCCGGCTGCGCGGCTCCTCCGGCGTGGTATCCGGCTCGGCCGGGGCGGTGTCCTCGGCCGGCGCGGCGACCGGTTCGGCGGCCCGCTGCGGCGCCGCGAAGACCGCCGCCTGCGGGGCCTGGAACAGCGGCTGGAAGACCGGCGGCGGCGTCTTGCGCCGGGACGACGGGGCCACCGGCTCGGCGGCCGCCTCGGGCTCGGCCTCGACCACCGGCGCGACCTCGGCGACGGGCGTCGCCTCGGCCTCCTCGACGGCCGGCACCGCACGCTTGCGGGTACGCCGGGTCCGTCGCGGCGCCTCCTCGGCCTCGGCCTGCGGGGCCTCGGCCTGCGCGGGCTGCGCGGTCTCCGCGACAGGCTCGGGCGCGACCTCCTCCGGGGCAGCCTCGGGCGCGACGGCGGCCCGCTTGCGGGTACGCCGGACCCGACGCGGCGCCTCCTCCTCGGCCGGCGCCGCGGCCTCGGCGGCGACCTCCGCCGGCGCGACCTCGACCGCTTCCGTCGGCGCGGCCGCGATCGCGGCCGTGTCGGTCACCGGCGCGGTCACCCGCTTGCGGGTACGCCGCGTCCGTCGCGGCGCCTCGGGCTCCGGCTCCGGCTCCGGTTCCGGCGCGGCGTCGGCCGGTGCGGTCTCGTCGACCTCCGGCTCCTCCTCGTCGGCCTCGCCGGCGGGCGCGGGCGCCTCGGGCGTCACGGCAGCCGGAACCGGCGCGGCCTCGGGTGAGGGCACGCTCGGCGGTCCGGCCGGACGGCTGGCGGCGCGCCGACGGCGGCGGGGTGCCGGCGTCGTGGCCGTGTCGTCCTTCGTACTGCTGTCGTTGTCGGTACCGGGGTTTACCACCCCGGAAGTACCTGATGTCTCAGGCGTGTCGTTGGGCTCGGTGTCGAGCATGCGGGTCTGTCTCCCGTCACGCTTCCGGGCGCTCCAACGCAGGGCGCCGCGCGGAAGCTTCTCTCTCACTCGCCGGTCCCGGCCTTGCGGCCGTGATCCGGGCGATAAGTCTGTCGGAAATTCAAGCCTTGGGCCTCGTGTACCCGGTCGTCACCGTTTCGAGGCTTCGACGACGGGTTCTGCACCGCCCTGCGGGCCGGTTCGGAGTTCCTCGTCCCCCTGCGAGGTGTGCTCCACCGCCGATGTCGCGCGGTCGGGCGCGAGCGGGTCGGTCACCGAAACGGTCGCGGCGTCGAGCGGCCCCTGCGCCAGGCGGGTGACCGCGGCGGCGGTGGGCGTCACAAGTTCGGCGACCGTGCGAAGACCGGACAGAACGTCGTCGGGTCGAACGGCGGGTGTGGTGTGCCGGACAACCAGTCGCAGTATCGCACAGGGTGCGGCACTACCCGCATCGACACCCTGGTGACCTGCGTCGTTCGCGTCGGGGGTGGTGACGGTCAGCGCGATCACCGCCTCCCGGGCGTCGAATGTGCGCATTCCGTTCTTGCTCATCCGCTGGACCTCGACGGTCTCGGCGGCCAGGAACGCGGTGACCGCGCGCTCGGCCTCCTCGCGAGCGACCCCGTCCAGGGCCAGCTCCCAGACCGACGCCTCCAGGCGCTCGGGGAGGTTGCCGCCCTGTGCCTCGACGATCTCGACGATGTCGAGACCGCTCGGCAGCGACGCGTCCAGCAGATCCCGCAGACGGGCGGGGTCACAGTGTGTGGCCACGCCGATCTCGAGATATTCGGCCTCGCTGGCGACGCCGGTGGGCGCCGCTCCCGCGTAGGACACCTTGGGGTGGGGGGTGAAACCGGCGGAGTAGGCCATCGGCACTTCCGCCCGACGCAGGGCCCGCTCGAACGCGCGCTGGAAATCCCGGTGGCTGGTGAACCGGAGGCGGCCGCGCTTGGTGTACCGGAGGCGCAGTCGCTGGACCGTCGGCGCGGGCGGCGGTCCCTCGGGCGTACGTCGTGCCAGTTTCGCTCAGTCCTTGACTCGAGATGGATGGGCAGAAGTCGGTCCAAGCCTACGGCCATGGGACGGGTCGGGTCAGCGCCCCCCGATTCCGAGGGCTCGGAGCACCTCTGACGTGGCCCTGCCGATCGGCCGGAGAATGGCCCGACCGACCCAGCGGCACGGCGCCACGACCAGAACCCGCCATACGGCGCGGATGGCCCTGCCGATCGGCGTGAGCACGTTGCGCCAGGCCCAGGCCACCGGCAGCACCACCAGATGCCGCCACACCACCGCGATGCCGCGACCGATCGGAACCAGCACCGCGCGCCACAACCAGGACAGCGGCCGGACGATCAGGAAGTTGAGCACCGCCGTGGAGACGTCCCACGCGAACCGCAGGGCGAGCAGCGTCGCGCGGCCGATCGGCCGCAGTACGTGCCGCCACAACCAGGCGCCGGGTACGAGCAGGAGGTAGCGGAACAGGAAGGCGAGGGGTCGGTGGATCAGCCGGGTGAACACCCATGCGAGGGCGTTGGCGAGCGGGACGAGGATGTAGCGGCCGACGAAGCTCAGCACCGGATACAGGAACCAGTCCCACAGCAGCTTCTTCAGCCCCCGCAGGATCGGACGCAGGAACCAGTCCCAGAACAGGAACTTGATCCCCCTGCCGATCAGCCGCACCAACTCCCACAGCAGGCGCAGCGGGACCACGATGATGAGCGCGATGATCCGGGCGGGCCAGCGAACCACCGTGAACAGGCAGCCCTCGCCCGGCTCGGGGCCGGTGCGCGGCGGGTACGCGTGGTCCGCGTGTTGTTGCCAGGCCGGTGGCTCCGGTCGGCCCGCCGGCGGATTCTCGCGGGACGGCTGCCACGGCACCCGATCCGGTTGCTCCCCGTTTGCAGTCACCCGGGAAGATTAGTGGTCCCGCCTCCGGCGGGGAGGCGGGACCGGCATTGCTGCTTTATATGACTATCCGACTACTTGACCGTGCTGCCTGTCGGTGTGGCCTGTGTGGCGCCGGCGCCTATATATAGGGAGAGCGAGCTGCCTCATGCGGGCCAATCCCTCGGCCCCGAGCCCGGCCAGGCCCCGCCCTCGGGTCACTCCGCCTTCTTCCCTCCGGACGACGGCGGCGTGTGATCGTCGGGCGGCGTGCCGCCGTCCGGCGTCGCCCCCGGCTCGTCGCGGCGGCCGGTGAACCGGTCCCGGAGCTTGCCGCCCGCGTCCACCGCGCCGTCGGCGAGGTCGCGCAGCAGGCCGAACAGCGGGTCCGTGGTGGTGCGTACGGACTCGCGGTAGGCGTTCGCCGAGGCCTTGACCTCCTCGCGCACCGACGCGTTCGGGTCGTACTCGCGACGCGGATACTCACCGGCCAGAATCCGCCGATAGTCGTCCCCGTCCGCCCACTTGCGCAGTTCGGCGACCCGGACCACCGGGAACGGGTGGGAACGCCCGAGCAGGTTCATCAACTTGAGCACGCTGTCGCGCAGGTCGCCGGCGCCCTCGTACTCGGCGGCCTGCTCCAGGAATGCGTCGGTGCTCATCTCGTGCAGCTGCGAGCCGCCCGCGACCTTCATCAGCGCGCGCATCGACACCTCGGGGTCCTGGCCGACCAGCAGGCCCGCCCGGTCGCAGGACAGCTCCGACTTGCGGAACCACTCCTGCAACGCGGTGATGATCGCGTGCACGCCGATCGTGCCCAGCGGGATCCCGGACAGCGCGGCGGCGAACCGGGTCAGGATCAGCAACATCGTGCGGTATACCGCGTGTCCGGACAGGATGTGCCCGACCTCGTGCCCGATGACCGTGCGCATCTCGTCGTCGTCGAGCAGTTCGACCAGGCCCGAGGTGACCACGATGAACGGCTTGTCCATGCCGATCGCCATGGCGTTCGGCTGCGGGTCCTGGGTGACGAACAGCTCCGGCACGGTGGGCAGATCCAGGATGTACGCCGACTCGCGGGCCATCTCGTGCAGGCGGTGGAACTGCTGCTCGCCCGCCCGGACCGAACCCGCCAGGAAGGCGAGTCGGATCGCCCGCTCGGACACCAGACCCGACATCTGTTTGAGCACGAGATCGAAACCGCTCAGCCGGCGCATCGCCACCAGCGCGGCGCGATCGGAGGGGTGTTCGTAGGCCCGGGAGGAGATCCCGGGGAATCGTCGGCGTCCCTCGAACGGTCCGATCGTCTTGTCGTCCGGCATGCTGCGCCCCCTAGCCTCGAGCAATCCGCCCCCCACCCTAGGCACATCCGACGCCCGAGGCCGAGGGTCGTCCCCGGAACCTGGCCGCGCGCCTCACCCTCCGCGCCCGTACGATGTCGTCCGCACACGTCGGCAAAAACTACGCAAGGGCTGACCACGGATGACCCAGCACGCCACGACCGTCCTCACCACGCTGGCCAACGAGAGCGGCAAGCACGAGAACCTGAACGCGCTGGGTGCCGGCATCGGCGCGCTGGCCACGCTGCTCATCCTGCTGTTCGTCGTGACGCGCTTCAACAAGGACCGCTGAGCCCTCGGTCCGAACCCGGACGGCCGCGTCCGGTTCGTCGAACCTCCCTGTCCGCGCCGGGTGCCCTGTTGCCGCCCGGCGCTTCGTCATGCGCGTTAAGGTGACGCCAGGTCAGGGGAGGCCGGGGAGGGCTCGATGCGCACATTCGCCATGGGCGAGAAGACGAGGCTGGACGATTCCGCCATCAGGGTGGAGTTCGACGTGTCGGGCGAGGGCCTGGCCGCGTACTGCTTCAGCCTCGGGACGGCGGATCTGGACGTGGTCTGCGCCGCCCGGCCCGCGTCGCTGACGAGCGCGGTCGCGCTCGTGGCCGGCGGGACCGGGATCGCCGAGTTCCATGTGGACCTGTCCGCCGTGGACGACGCGGTGGACCGGCTGGTGTTCGCGATCGGCGCGCAGGCGCCGGGGTTCGGCGCGGGGTCGCAGCTGCGCCTGCTCGGCGCCGACGACGAGATCGGCCGATTCGTGCTGCCGGTGGGCGAGTTGACCCGGGAGCGCGCGCTGATCCTGGCCGAGGTCTACCGGCGGGACGGGTGGCGGTTCGGCGCGGTGGGGCAGGGCTACGAGGCGGGCCTGGACCAGTTGGTGCGGGACCTGGGCGCGGAGCCCGACCAGGCACTGTTCACGGCCGCGGTGATGGCGGACCCGGTGGTACCGGACACGGCGGCGCACGCCGAGCCGGCGCCGGAAGCGGCCGAGGGGTCCGAGGCCGAGCCCGAGCCCGCGGCCGACGCGCCGGAACCCGCCCGGGCGTCCGAGACGAAGTCCAAGGCCGAATCCGTGATCGACCCCGAGCCGGCACCGGAGTCCGACGCCGAGCCCATGCCGGAGCCCGAGATCGGTTCCGACGCCGAACCCGCGCCGGCCGCCTCGGCCGACGTCGTGGCCGAACCGCCCCTCCCAGCCAAGCAGTTGCCGGAACCGGAAGCCGCGCCCGCGCTCGACCCCGCCGACACCGGCCCCCTCTCGCCCCGCCCCGCGCCCGCCGTCGAGTACGAGGGCCGCGGCGACCGGGTCCTCTCCATCGAGCGCCCCGTCGACGCCGGCCCCTTCCTGGTCGAGCTGGAGTCCCGGGGCACCGAGAACTTCGTGGTCTGGACGCTGGACGCCGACCTGGAGACGGACAAGCTCCTGGCCAACACGATCGGCGCGCACCGGAGCCGGGCCCTGGTGGACGAGCGCGGCACCCGTACCTCGCGCCTGAAGATCGAGGCCGACGGTGCGTGGACCGTGCGACTGCTTATCCCCGAGGCCGCCCGGCTGCTCACCGACCGGCTGGAGGGCACCGGCCCCGAGACGGTGCGCTGGGCCGGCCCGCGCACGGTGGTCGCGATGACGCACGCCGGCGGCAGCAACTTCATCGTCGGCACCTTCACCGAACACGGCGACGACGAGGCGTATCTCGGCACCCTGGCCAACGTGATCGGCGACTACGAGGGCGAGTCGATCCTGCCCAAGGGCCCCTGCCTGATCGAGATGGAAGCCGACGGCGCCTGGACCCTGACCACGATCCCCGACTGACCCTGCGGCGGCCCCGCCCACCCACGCCCCCCGACACGCCACCATTCGAGGGAGTTGTCGGGGTGAGCGTCGGTTCCTTGATCTGCTGATCAGGTGAACCACATGCCTCGTCGTCACGGGCTCCTGGCCGTCGCGCTCGCGTTGGTCGCCTCCGTCGTCGTCGGGTGCGGGGGCGGCGGTTCGGGGCCGCCCGAGCTGAACTGGTACGTGCCGCCGGACAACGGGGCCTATCAAAAGCTCGCCGACCGGTGCAGCCGGGCGTCCGGCGGCGCCTATCGGGTCAAGGTCTCGGTGTTGCCCACCGACGCGTCCGGACAGCGTGAGCAACTGGTGCGCCGGCTCGCCGCCAAGGACTCCTCGATCGACGTGATGGCGCTCGACCCCGTCTTCGTACCGGAGTTCGCCGAGGCGCGCTTCCTGCGCCCGTTCACGGCGGCCGAGGCCGCGACGCTGACCGACGGCATGCTGAGCAGCGCGGTGGAGTCCGCGGGGTGGCGGGGCCGACTGGTCGCCGCGCCGTTCCGGGCCAACACCCAACTCCTCTGGTATCGCAAGTCGGTGGCCGCCGAGGCCGGACTCGACCTCACCCGGCCGATCGGCTGGGACGACCTGATCACCGCCGCGGAGAAGACGCACAAGACCGTCGCGGTGCCCGCCAAGCGCTACGAGGGCCTGACCGTGTGGGTCAACGGCCTGGTCACCGGCGCCGGCGGGGCGATCGTGCGGGACGTGGAGAAGGGCGTCGACCTGAAGCCCACACTGCGCGAGGGCGGCGCGGGCAAGCGGGCCGCCGAGGTGATGCGCCGCCTCGGCCGCTCCTCCGCCGCGCCGGCCAACCTGGCCACCTCGATCGAGGACGACACCCGGACCGTGTTCCAGTCCGGCTCCGGCGGCTTCATGATCAACTGGACGTACGCCCGCGGCGCCGCGGCCGAGGCGGTCGCCGGCGGCCAACTCTCGCGCGAGGTGCTGGACGACTACGGCTGGGCGCGCTACCCGCAGACCGACCCGGACAAGCCGTCCAAGCCGCCGTTCGGCGGGATCTCACTGGGCGTCAGCCGCTACGGCAAACACGCTGCCGAGGCGGTGAGCGCGGTGCGCTGCGCGGGCACCCTGGAGAACCAGATCACCTACATGCTGGAGTCGAAGGAGACCACGGCCAAGGCCGCCGCCTACGACGATCCGGGCGTACGCGCGGCGTTGCCGATGGCGGATCTGATCAAGGAGTCCCTCGACCAGGCCGGCCCGCGTCCGCGAACGCCCTACTACAACGACGTCTCCGCGTCGGTGCAGCGCGAGTACCACCCGCCCGCCGACGTCGACCCGAACTCCGCCCCCCGCGCCACCGACGACCTCATCACCGGGGTCCTGCACGACAAGGTGCTGCTGTGAGCACGGCATCCGCGACCCGCACCGCGCCTCGGCACAGGAAGCCCCGGAAGCAGCTCGACCACGCGCAGCGCATGCGCCGCACCGGATGGCTGCTGTCCGCGCCCGCCGTGCTGATCATGCTCGCGGTCGCGATCGCGCCGCTGGTCGACGCCGTGTGGCTCTCGCTCTTCCACAAGCGGCTGACCACGCCCGACGCCAACTCGTTCGCGGGTCTGTCGAACTACTGGGTGGTGCTCAAGGACCCGCTGTGGTGGACCGACGTGTGGACCACCCTCGCGCTGACCGTGCTCACCGTCTCGGTCGAGTTCGTGATCGGCTTCGGGCTCGCCCAACTGATGCAGCGCGCGCTGTACCTGCGCCGCACGCTGCGCACCATCGTGCTGATCCCGTACGGCATCGTCACGGTCGTCTCCGCCTACGCCTGGCGCTACGCGTTCGACCCGTCCACCGGGTTCGTCAACGACTGGCTGGGCACCGACGTCGCCTGGTTCGACCACCGCTGGACCGCGCTGTTCGTGATCGCCCTCTCGGAGATCTGGAAGACCACGCCGTTCATGTCGCTGCTGCTGCTCGGTGGGCTGATCCAGGTCTCCCCGGACGTGCACGAGGCCGCGCGCGTGGACGGCGCGGGGCCGTGGCAGCGGCTCACCCGGGTCACCCTGCCGATCATGAAGCAGGCGATCCTGGTCGCGCTGCTGTTCCGGACCATGGACGCGTTCCGCATCTTCGACTCGGTCTTCGTGATGACCGGCGGCGCCAACGACACCGAGACGGTGTCCTTCCTGGCCTACCGCCAACTGGTCAGCCGCACGGCCCTGGGTCTGGGTTCGGCGATCTCGGTACTGCTGTTCGCCTGTGTGCTGCTGATCGCGTTCCTGTTCATCAAGCTCTTCCGTACCGACGTGAGCAAGCTCGGGAGCCCCGCGTGAGTCAGCCAAGCCCGGCCCGCGAGGGTGTACGCACCCTGGTCAGCGTCGTGGTGATCGGGATCACCATGCTCCCGCTGGCCTGGATGCTCTCGCTGTCCTTCAAGGGCGGCGACGACATCAACAACGCGCAGTTCCTGCCCAAGACCTGGAGCCTGGACAACTACCGCACGGTCTTTCGCAACAACCTCTTCACCGACGCGCTGCGCAACTCGATCGGCATCTCGCTGATCGCCACCACGATCGCGGTCGCCTGCGCCACCGGCACCGCGTACGCGATCGTGCGGATGGAGTTCCCCGGCAAGCGGCTGATCCTGCTCGGCGCGCTGGCGATCGCGATGTTCCCGACCATCGCGGTGGTCGGCCCGCTGTTCGACATGTGGCGCTCGATCGGCCTGTTCGACACCTGGATCGGGCTGATCCTGCCCTACCTGTCGTTCACCATGCCGCTGTCGATCTGGACGCTGACCTCGTTCTTCAAGCAGATCCCGTGGGCCCTGGAGGACGCCGCGCGGATCGACGGCGCCTCCGCGTGGCAGGCGTTTCGCTACGTGATCGCGCCGATGGCGGTGCCGGCCGTGGTGACCACCGCGATCCTGGTGTTCTTCTTCGCCTGGAACGACTTCGTCTTCTCGGTGTCGCTGACCTCGACCAACAAATCCCGTACCGTGCCCGCCGCGCTGGCCTTCTTCACCGGTGCCTCGCAGTTCCAGCAGCCCACCGCCGCGATCGCGGCAGCCTCCGTCGTGGTGAGCATTCCGGTGATCGTCCTGGTGCTCGTCTTCCAGAAGCGGATCGTCGCGGGGATCACCTCGGGGGCGGTCAAGGAGTAGGGGCGCGCGCTCGGGGAGCGCGGAACGATAGATTCTCGCGCCATGAGCGAGCGGAACAGACGTGTCGGTGTCATGGGCGGCACCTTCGATCCCATCCACCACGGGCACCTCGTCGCCGCGAGCGAGGTGGCGGGCCAGTTCGGGCTCGACGAGGTCGTGTTCGTGCCGACCGGTCGACCGTGGCAGAAGTCCGCGCAGGACGTGTCCTCGCCCGAGGACCGGTACCTGATGACGGTGATCGCCACCGCGTCCAACCCGAGGTTCTCGGTGAGCCGGGTGGACATCGACCGCGCGGGCGAGACGTACACCCTCGACACCCTGCGCGACCTGCGCGAGTCCTCGCCCGAGGGCACCGAAATATTCTTCATCACCGGCGCCGACGCGCTGTCCCAGATCTTCTCCTGGCACAACGCGCACGAGATGTTCGAGCTCGCGCATTTCGTGGGTTGCACCCGTCCGGGGCACACTCTGTCCGACCCGGGTTTCCCGGACGGCGGCGTGAGCCTGGTGGAGGTCCCCGCACTGGCCATCTCGTCGACCGACATCCGTACAAGGGTGGCCGGGGGCGATCCGGTCTGGTACCTGGTACCGGACGGGGTCGTTCAATACATCAGCAAGCGGGGGCTGTACCGGGGAGCTTCGTGAGCAACGACGACCGGCGCGATTGGGAGCCTTACGGCACCGAGCGAGGGGACGGCGGGCAGGCGCGGGAACCGTACGGCCCGGGGCGGGGCGACGGCGGACACCCGGGATACCCCGCACAACCGCCGGCCGGATCGGGCCCGGAGGGCCTCGAACCGGTGAACTTCGCGCCGCAGCAATACTCGTACGACCCGAACGCCGGTTACGACCCGAACGCGGCCTATGACCCGAACACCGGTTACGGCGCGGGTGGTTACGACCCGAACGCGTACGGGTCCGGGGCCTACCCGGCGGCGAACCCCGGTCAGGACCCGAACGGGTACGGCCAGGGCGCGGGGACGTACGACCAGAGCGGCGGCTACGGCACGGGCTACGACCCGAACGCCGGCGCCTACGCGCCCGGTGCGTACGCCCCCGGCACCTACGACTCCACCGGCTACCCCTCCGGCGGCTACGACACCAACGCGTACGACCCGAACGCCGGTTACGACCCGAACGCGTACAACCCCGACGCCTATGATCCGGCGGCCCCTTCGGGCCAGGCGTATCCGCAGCAGGGCAACCCGGGCGGATACCCGGACGGGCAGCAGGGCGGCCCCGAACCGCAGCAGCCCACCGCGTACTACGAGCAGCCCCCCGCGCCGCCCGCGCCGCCCGCGCCGCCCGTGGTGCCCGTGGTGCCCGTGGTGCCCGCGAGCCTGCCCGGGTCGGCCGCGTCGGTGCCGGTGGCCGGTACGGACCCGACCTCGATCGGGGTCGCGGCCGGATCGACACCGGTGCGGCCGTCGCGCTCGCGGTCCACGGGGGCCAAGGGCGACTCGGCCCCGCCCGCCGCCCGCTCGTCCACCACCAGGGCCGAGGCCGGCTCGACCGGAGACGGCCGGGTGCCGCCGCCGAGGACCCGTCGCCCGGGTCCGGGGCGGCCGGGGCGACCCGGCTACGGCTCGGACGAGTTCGCCTTCGTCGACGACGAGAGCGAGCAGGCCGAGGACGTCATCGACTGGCTCTCCTTCGCCGAGACGCGCTCCGAGCGCCGGGACGAGAAGCGCCGGGCGATCCGGACCCGGCTGATCGCCCTCGTCGTGGTGATCGCGGTGGCGCTGCTCGGTGTCGGCGGCTGGTTCGCCTGGGACACCTGGCTGCGGGACGACAAGAAGGTCGCCGCGCCGGGCAAGAACGGCGGCGTGCTGGTGCAACTGCGCGGCAAGGACGGCCGTGCCTCGGCCAACGCGCTGCTCACCGTCGACCCGGCGAAGAACACCGCGTCCATGGTCAGCGTGTCCTCGGTCACCATCGTCAACTCCGACAACAGCTCCTTCCCGCTCGGCCAGCTGATGGCCGACGAGGGCCCCGGCGCGTCCCGGGACGCGCTGTCCGACCTGCTCGGGGTCAAGCTGGACGGCTCCTGGGTGGTCTCCGAACCGGTCCTGCAGGGCCTGGTCGACCTCGCGGGCGGCATCCAGCTCAACGCCGACGTCGAGGTCAAGGGCCAGGACGGCAAGGTCCTGGTCGGACAGGGCCGCAACCCGGCGAACGGGGTCGCGGCGCTGGCCTTCGCCACGTACAAGCAGCCGGGCGAGTCGCCGACGGTGACCGGCGACCGGTTCGGCCGGGTCCTCCAAGGCCTGCTGGCCGCGTTCCCGACCCAGCCCGACGCGGTCCTGACGCTGCTCGCCAACATGGCGAACCTGCCGGACCCCTCGCTGCCGGACGACAAGCTCAGCACCCTCCTGGCGAACCTGGCCAAGGCGACCCAGGCGAAGCTGTTGCAGGTCCGGGCGCTGCCGGTGTCGCCGGAGGGAATCCTGGACATCAACGCCGCCGTCCCGATCGTGCGCGAGCTGCTGGGCGGCACCGTACGCCAGGGCCGGGTCGAGGCGGGTCCGGCGCGCGTGATGGTCGAGGACGCGAGCGGCAAGAACGGCGCCCAGGAGGACGCGCACGCCAAGCTGCTGAACGCGGGTGTCACGTACGTCCCCGGCGGCGCGTCGGGCAAGCGCGCACAGCCGACGTCGGTCGTGCAGTACTCCAACGACGCCCGCAAGGTCGACGCGGAACAGGCCGCGCTGACCCTGCACCTGCCGCCGACCTCGGTGAAGAAGGCGACGGGGGAGATGCTGGCGGACGTGGTGGTCACGCTCGGCCAGGACTACACGTTCGAAGCGCCCAAGTCGTAGCGGCGGCGTTCCCCGGCCCGCCGGTCCCGTGTGGACCGGCGGGCCGGTCGGCTCCGGCCGGGCCGGCGGGGAAATAACGAGTCGCCGTCGCACGCCCCGCGTGTGAGACCCTGAACGGTAATCCCCTTGTCGTCCGCAGGAAGCGAATCGTGACCGCAACCCCCCACGCCCTGGAGCTCGCCACCGCGGCTGCCGTGGCATGTGCAGAGAAGCTCGCCACCGACGTCGTCGCCTATGACGTGAGCGAGGTGGTCACGATCACCGACGTGTTCGTGCTCGCCTCCGCGTCCAACGACCGCCAGGTCAAGGCGATCATGGACGAGGTCGAGGAAGCGTTGCGCGGGCTCGGCGCCAAGCCGGTCCGCCGTGAGGGCGAGCGCGAAGGGCGCTGGATCCTCCTCGACTACATCGACATCGTGGTGCACGTCCAGCACGCCGAGGAGCGGGCCTACTACTCGCTCGAGAAGTTGTGGAAGGACTGCCCGCGGATCGAGCTGCCGGAAGCGGTGCTGCGCGGCAACGAGCAGGCCAGGGCCGCCGAGGCGGCGGGGGCGGCGGAGGGCGCGCTCTGAGCGGCACCGGCCGCCGGGTCCTGCTGTGGCGGCACGGCCAGACCACGTGGAACGTCGAGCGGCGTTTCCAGGGCCAGACCGACATCCCGCTGACCGACGAGGGCCTGGCCCAGGCCCGGCGCTCGGCCCGACTGCTGGCGGCGCTGCGCCCGGACGCGATCGTGTCCTCCGACCTGACCCGCACCGTGGACACCGCGGCGGAGCTGGCCCGGCTGGTCGACGTGCCGGTCACCCTGGACCCCGCACTGCGTGAGACCTACGCGGGCGAGTGGCAGGGGCTGACGAATCGCGAGATCGAGGCGACCTTCCCCGAGCAGTTCGCCGCCTGGCGACGCGGCGAACCGGTCCGGCGCGGCGGCGGCGAGCTGGAGAGCGAGGTCGCCGAGCGCATGGCCGAGGCGATCGGCCTCGCGGTCGAGAAGCTGCCCGAGGACGGCACGCTCGTGGTCGTCTCGCACGGCGGCGCGATCCGCTGCGGACTCGGCGCGCTGCTGGGCCTGCCCCGGGAGACCTGGGGTGCGCTGGGCGCGCTGTCCAACTGCTGCTGGTCGGTGCTCGGCCCGGGAGCCCGGGGATGGCGCCTGCTGGAGCACAACGCGGGGACGCTGCCGGAACCGGTCATCGGGGACGACGTCTGACGGTCGCGACACGAGACATGTGACGGTCTCGGAGCCGGGTTCGCACCCGGCTCCGAGACCGTTTTCGCTTCATCCCCGCTTCATCTCCCGCTTTGTCCCCCCGTCGCCTCGCCTAGTTCCTCACCCGGCGGCCTCGCCCCCCTGTTTGCGGTACAGGTCCTCCAGGTCGGCGAGCATGCCGTCGGCGAGATCGCGCTCGGCCTGCCAGTAGCGCTCGCTCCACTTGAGCACCAGGGCCGGGAACGGCCAGCGGTCCTGCGCGGTGTCCTCGCTCGCGCGCACCTCGACCAGCGTGCTCGCCGCGTAGTCGCGGTGCTCGACCAGGGTCTTGCGCAGTTCCTCCGGCTCGCTGAGGTGACCGAGCCAGACCCGCAGCGCGACCCCGTGCTTGAGCACGGGCGGTCCCGCCGGGGTCTCGCGCGCCCACGTGGCCAGCGCCTCCTGACCGGAATCGGTGATGCGGTACAGCCGCTTGTTGCGCAGCTCGTCCTGCGAGGCGATCCGCGAGACGGCGAAGCCGAGCTGCTCCAGGCGCTTGAGCTCGCTGTAGATCTGGCTGAGCGCCGGACTCCAGTAGAAGAAGCGCAGGGACGCGTCGGCCCACTTCTTGAGGTCGTAGCCGGAGCGCTCGCCCGGGAACGACAAGAGGCCGAGCACGGCCCACGCGGTTGCGGGCAGCTTCGGGAGCGGATCCCCCGTCATCGTGGCCTCCATCGGTACGCGGCGACTTTTTCTGATTCTACGTCAGTTGGCTATTGACCTGACTGGTCGTCATACATCTAATTGAAGTATTCCACGCCTCGCGCACCAGGAGTACGGCATGCAGTTCTCGATGATCTTCGAAGCCCAGATGGCCAACCCCACGGCGGAACACGAGCGTGAGGTCATCCTCGACTCCGTGGAGCAGGCCGTATACGCCGAGCGCATGGGCTTCGACCGCATCTGGGCCGTGGAGCACCACTCGACGAAGTGGTACTCGCACATGAGCGCCCCGGAGATCTTCCTGACCTGGGTGGCCGCGCGCACCAGCCGGATCCGGATCGCCCACGGCGCGGTCTGCATGCCGTTCAACTTCAACCACCCGGCCCGGGTCGCCGAGCGCATCGGCATGCTGGACACGCTCTCCGGCGGCCGGCTCGACGTCGGCGCGGCCCGTGGGGGCACGCTCCAGGAGTCCTCGCTGTGTGGCGTGGACATCGAGCAGACCAAGGCCCAGGTCGAGGAGGCGCTGCGGATCATCGGCGCCGCGTGGCAGCGGGACGAGCTGGTGTGGCACGGCGACGTGCTGGACATCGAGGGCTCGCACCCGATCCTGCCGCGCCCGGTGCAGACCCCGCACCCACCGCTGTTCCTGGCCTGCAGCAAGCAGCCGAGCCTGGTCGAGGCGGCGGAGTACGGCGTCGGCGCGCTGGTGCTCGGCTTCGCCGGTCCGGAGGAGGTGGCCAACCTCAACCAGATCTACCGGGACGCGATCAAGGAGCGCACCGGCGAGCGGTTCGTGTCCTCGGTGACCAACGACCACCTCGTCGCGCTGTGCCCGACGATCGTCTCCGAGGACGGCGCCCGGGCCCGCCAGGTGGGCGCGCGCGGTCAGCGCTTCTTCGCCCAGTCGATCGCGCACTGGTTCTCCGGCGGCAGGTCCGGCATCCCCGACGAGGCCGTGGTCGAGGGCCGGGACGAGGTGGCGGTCATCCACGAGGCCGCCGAACAGCAGGTCGCGATGCTGCACGAGGCGAAGATCCCGGTCACGGTGAACGCCACCGCCACCTACAACGTGAACCACGCGTACGGCACGGCGGAGGACGCGATCGGCTACGTCCAGAAGCTGATCGACGCGGGGGCCGACGAGATCATGTGCCTGATCCAGATGGGCACGGTTCCGCAGGCGGACTGCATGGAGACGATCCGGATCTGGGGGGAGCAGGTCATCCCGCACTTCCGTGCGAAGTACGGGGCCTGAGCGATCGAGACTTCGTTCGGAACGCGGCGCGTGGGCGCCGGTGTTCCGAACGAGACCGACCGGCCGGATCCGGTGCGGAGGACCGGATCCGGCCGACCCCGGGCCGAGGGCCCCACGACTGGGAGGTATCCACCATGAGCGATTCGATCGATCTGACCGGCAAGGTGGCGATCGTCACCGGTGCGGCGCGGGGTCAGGGTGAGGCCGAGGCGCGGTTGTTCGCCCGGTGCGGGGCCCGCGTCGTGCTGACCGATCTGCTGGAGGACGAGGGCGCCCGGGTCGCCGAGGAGATCGGCCCCGAGGCCCGATTCGTGCGGCACGACGTGTCGAACGCGGCGGACTGGGCGGCGGTCGTGGAGCTGGCCGTGCGGGAGTTCGGCGGGGTTGACGTGCTGGTCAACAACGCCGGGATCATGTGGACCAAGCCGATCCTGGAGGAGACGCCGGAGGGCCTGGATCGGATCCTGAAGGTCAACCTGTTCGGCACCTTCCACGGGATCCGGGCGGTGGCGCCGCTGATGCGGGCGAACGGCGGCGGGTCGATCGTGAACATCTCCTCGCTCGCCGGCCTCCAGGGCATCCCGGGACACGCGGCCTACGGCTCCTCCAAGTGGGCCGTCCGCGGCCTGACCAAGACCGCCGCCCTGGAGCTGGGCGAGTACGGGATCCGGGTCAACTCCGTGCACCCGGGCGCCGTGGATACGCCGATGATCGGCAACCGTTTCACGCGCGGGCCGGGCAATTTCCCCACCGTGCCGCTGCGTCGGGTGGGCGAGCCGGAGGACATCGGCGAACTGGTGGTGTTCCTGGCCTCCGACGCGTCCTCGTGGATCACCGGCACCGAGTTCGTGATCGACGGCGGTTCGATGGCGGGCATCGTGCCGCCGGTGCAGGGGTAGCGGCGGCAGCGGGGGCCGGCCGGCAACCGTTCGGTCGGATTTCGATTTGCTTAGTTGTACTATGCAAATGCGAGCCGAGAAGTCGGCAGGCACGGATCGAAGGAACGCATCATGGCTGAACTCCAGGGCCCCAATCTCACCGACAGGGTCGTCATCGTCACCGGCGGAGCCCGCGGCCTCGGCGCCGCGGCGGCGAAGCAGATCGTCGACGGCGGCGGCCGGGTGGTGCTCACCGATCTGCTCGACGAAGGGGCCGAGACGGCCGCCGCACTCGGCGCGCATGCCCGCTTCCACCGGCACGACGTGACGAGCGAGGAGCAGTGGAAGGCCGTCGTCGACTTCACCGTGGCCGAGTTCGGCCGGGTGGACGGGCTGGTCAACAACGCCGGCGTGTCCACCGGCGCGATGTTCGACACCGAGACGCTCGAACACTTCGAGTTCGTGATCAAGGTCAATCTGACCGGCGTCTGGCTGGGCATGCAGGCGGTGATCCCGCACCTGAAGGCGAACGGCGGCGGGTCGATCGTCAACATCTCCTCCGCGGCGGGCCTGATGGGGCTCGCGATGACCGGCTCCTACGGCGCGTCCAAGTGGGCCGTGCGCGGCATGAGCAAGGTCGCCGCAGTGGAGTTGGGCCCGGCGCGGATCCGGGTCAACTCGGTGCACCCCGGCATGATCTACACCCCGATGACGTCCTCGGTGGGCATCCGGGAGGGCGAGGGCAACTACCCGAATACCCCCATGAGTCGGGTCGGCGAGCCGAGCGAGATCGGCGCGGCCGTCGCGTTCCTGCTCTCCGACGCGGCGTCGTATGTGACGGGTGCGGAGTTGGCGGTGGACGGCGGGTGGACCACCGGGCCGACGGTCAAGTACGTGATGGGCCAGTGAGGCGGGTGATCGCGCCGCGTCCGGTGACGGGCCGGGCGGGTCCGGTGGATGGCGTGGTTTCCGTGGACGGTGTGGGCGACGTGGATGGGGTGCGTGGGCATGGCTGATCTGACCGGCAAGGTGGCGATCGTCACCGGGGCCGCCCGTGGGCAAGGGGCGGCCGAGGCGCGGTTGTTCGTGGCCTCCGGGGCGCGGGTGGTGCTCACCGACCTGTTGACCGAGGAGGGTGAGCGGGTGGCCGCCGAACTGGGCGCCGCCGCGCGCTTCGTCCGGCACGACGTATCCGACCCGGCGGACTGGGCCGCGGTGGTGGACGTCGCGGTCGAGGCGTTCGGGGGCCTCGACATCCTGGTCAACAACGCCGCGATCTACTGGACCAGGGGCTTCGCCGACGAGACGGCGGAGCGCGTGGAGCGGATCATGCGGGTCAACTTCTTCGGCGTCTGGCACGGCATGCAGGCCGTGCTGCCCGCGATGAAGGCGCGCGGCGGCGGCTCGATCGTCAACATCTCGTCCCAGGCCGGCCTGGAGGGCATGCCGGGACACGCGGCCTACGGCGCGACCAAGTGGGCGGTACGCGGACTCTCCAAGACCGTCGCCCTGGAGGTCGGCGAGCACGGCATCCGGGTCAATTCGGTACACCCGGGCACCATCGACACCCCGATGATCGCCGCGGTCGGGCTGGAGCAGGGCGCGGGGAAGTACCCGTCCGTGCCGCTGCGCCGGATCGCCGCCCCGGAGGAGGTCGCCGAGGTGGTGGCCTTCGTCGCCTCCGATGCGGCGTCCTACCTGACCGGCACCGAATTGGTCGTCGACGGCGGCGCCATGGCCGGGATGGTCAGGCCGGTCGGCAGCTTCTAGGCGTCTGCGGCCGGTATCGGCCGGGACCGGGGGTGGGTGGGGCGGCTCGACGAGCGCGCTCCGCGCATCCCCGGTCACCCGCGATCGGTGCCGGGAAAGGCGTTTGGAAGCGGTGCGGGGGAGCGTGTAAAGTATCCGTGGTCGGGCGGGCAAGCCCATCCGGCCCAAGTGAATAGCGGGGCTGTAGCTCAGTTGGTAGAGCGCTTGCATGGCATGCAAGAGGTCCGGAGTTCAATTCTCCGTAGCTCCACAGAGATGGTGAGACCGCCTTCCGGATTCGTTCGGGAGGCGGTCTTTTTCGCGTCCTCGATGCGGCGTCGGTGGAAAAAGTGTGAAAGCCCTGTTCCGGGCATTCTCCCTTCGGGATCTCGACGAAGGTGAGCATGCGATGACGGAGAGTCGGTTCTGGGAGCGGGCGATGGACCGGGCGATCGTGCCCGGATACAGCCGGATCGGGTACCGGGTGCGGCGGTCGGGATTCGCGGCCGACCCCGAGCACGCGCTCAAGGGGCGGACCGTGGTGGTGACCGGGGCCTCGTCCGGGATCGGCGAGGCGGCGGTGGCCGGCCTGGCCCGGCTCGGCGCGACCGTGGTGCTGGTCGGGCGGGACGAGGCGCGGGCCGAGGCGGCCGGCCGGCGGGTCGCCGAACTGGTGCCCGGGGCCGACCTCGCCGTGCGCCGCTGCGACGTGGGCAACCTGCCGGACGTGGCCCGCCTCGCGAAGGAGCTGCGGGCCGAACAGGGTCCGCTGCACGCGCTCGTGCACAACGCCGGTGTATTGCCCCGGGAGCGTGCGGTGACCGCCGAGGGGCACGAGGTGTGCCTGGCGGTGCACGTGCTCGGACCGCATCTGCTCACCCGGCTCCTCGCCACCGACGCCGCCTCCTGCGCGCGGGTGGTGTGGATGAGCTCGGGCGGGATGTACACCCAGCGGCTGCCGGTGGACGACATCGAGTACGAACGCGGCCCGTACCGGCCGACCGTCGCCTACGCCCGGACCAAACGTATGCAGGTCGTGCTCGCCGAACTGTGGGCCGAACACCTGGGCGAGGGCGGCCCGGTCGTGCACGCCACCCACCCGGGCTGGACCGACACCCCGGGGCTGCGCGCGTCGATGCCCACCTTCCGCCGGCTCACCGCACCGCTCCTGCGCAGCCCCGAGGAGGGCGCGGACACCGCCGTGTGGTTGTGCGCGGCGGACGAACCCGGCCGCACCACCGGGCTGTTCTGGCAGGACCGCGTCCCGCGCCCGACCCACTACCGCGCGGCCACACGCGAGAGCCGGCCGGACCGGGCCTGGTTCTGGCGGCGGTGCCAGGAACTCACCCACCCGTGGGCGGGGGAGTGCGGGGGACGCGGGGACTGAGCGTGCCCGGGCCGGTCGGGTCCGAGGGGCGGGCCCGAGGACGGCCGACGCCTCCGGGCCCCACCCCTCGAACCGCCTACGCGAGCGGGAATCCGACCCCGTGCTCCTCGACCGGCCGAGGTCCGTGGATGCGCCGGTCGGCCTCGGTGATCGCGACGTCGTTGATGCTCGCCTCGCGCCGCCGCATCAGGCCGTTGTCGGCGAACTCCCACAACTCGTTGCCGTAGCTGCGCCAGAAGGCGCCGGCGCCGTCGTGCCACTCGTACTGGAAGCGGACCGCGATGCGGTCGGCCGTGTAGGACCACAACTCCTTGCGCAGCGCGTAGTCCTGCTCGCGGGCCCACTTCTCGGTCAGGAACGCGACGATGGCCGGGCGGCCGGTGACGAAGCGGTCGCGATTACGCCACACCGAGTCGGGGGTGTAGGCGAGCGCGACGCGCTCGGGGTCGCGGGTGTTCCAGGCGTCCTCGGCGGCCTGCACCTTGGCGCGGGCGTCGGCCTCGGTGAAGGGGGGCAGCGGCGGCCTCACTCGGACCACCCCGACTGCTCGATCACGTCGACGAAGTTCGTGCGCTCGAAGCCGGGGACGAACCGGTCCAGGACATCCGCTTTGACGTTGCCGAACGTGGTCTGCGGGCGGTGTTCGATGCCCTCGGTGAACGCGCGCAGGATCCGCCGCTTGAAATCCGGGCGGGGATGCGCGGCGACCACGGCCGCGCGCGCCTGCTCGGAGAGGTCGTCGAGGCCGATCCCGAGCACGTCGAGTTCGACGCCGGCGGTCACCAGGGCGACCTCGGGCTCCATCCGGGTGGGGATCTCGGGGGTGGTGTGCAGGGCGATCGCGGTCCACACGATGCGGGCCTGCTCGGCGGAGAGGCCGTGTCGCAGTACGAAGTCGCGGGCCGCGTCGGCGCCGTCCAGTTCGAAGCGCTGCTGCGAGTCGCGGTGCTCGGCGGTCAGTCCGAGGTCGTGGAACAGCGCGGCAACGTAGAGCAGTTCGGGGTCGAAGACCAGGCCCCGGCGGCGACCCTGAAGCGCGCCGAACAGGTACACGCGGCGCGAGTGGTCGTAGAGCAGGGGGCCGGCGGTGTCCCGGACCAGTTCGGTCGCCTCCTTGGCGAGCGCGCTGTCGGGGATGTCGACGTCGGCGATGCGTTCGGACATGGCGTCGATCCTTTCCTGGATGACGGTGGCGGGTCTTTGTCTGCATCGAGCCTCCCGCTCCGTGCCCGTTCGGGGCCATGTCCATCCGGACACCGATCCCTCGGATTCGGACACGCTCTCCGGCTAGCCTGAGGTCATGCGACGCAGACATGTGGCCGTGCTCGGCTACGACGGAGTACGACTGATGGACGTGACCGCACCGCTGGAGGTGTTCGGCACCGCCGAGCGCATGGGCGGGGCGTACACCGTGACGCTGTGCTCGCCGACCGGTGAGCCGGTGACCACCTCGGCCGGCACCCGGCTCATGCCGGCCGCCGCCGCGGCGGAGATCGACGCCGCGCACACCCTCGTGGTGCCCGGATCGGTCGAGTTCCCGCAGTACGCGCCGCCGCTCGCGCTGCTCGACGCGGTGGCCGCGCTCGCCGAGGTTTCCGAACGGGTCGCGTCGGTGTGTACGGGGGCGTTCGTGCTGGCCCGGGCCGGCCTGTTGGACGGGCGACGGGCCGTGACGCACTGGCGGCACGCCGCGCTGCTCGCCCGGTACCACCCGGCGATCACGGTCGAGCCGGACGCGATCTTCGTCCGGGACGGCTCGGTCTACACCTCGGCCGGGGTCACCGCCGGCATCGACCTCGCGCTCGCCCTGGTCGAGGCCGACGAGGGCGCCGACCTGGCCCGCGAGGTGGCCCGCGACCTGGTGGTGTTCCTGCGCCGACCCGGCGGCCAGTCGCAGTTCTCGGTGCCCTCGCGCACCCCGCCCGGCGCCGACGACCCGCTGCGCCCGGTGCTGGACGCGGTCGCGGCGGATCCGGCGGCCGACCACTCGCTGCCCGCGCTGGCCCGGCTCGGCGGGTTCAGTCCGCGCCACCTGACCCGGCTCTTCCACGAGCGGGTCGGCTCGACGCCGGCGGTGTACGTCGAGGCCGTGCGGATCGAGGCGGCCCAGGCGCTGCTCGCCGCCGGCGCCACGGTCACGGCCGCCGCCGCGCGCAGCGGTCTCGGCAGCGACGAGTCGCTGCGCCGGGCATTCCTGCGCCGCCTCGGCGTCACCCCCTCCGCCTACCGGGCCCGCTTCCGCAGCACGACGGGCTGAGCGCCGGGGCGGGTCGGGATTGGCCACGATCGGCTTCGGGCACCGGCCCGGCGTGATCGTCGGAATCGGGCTCGGCCTCGTCGTCGCGTGGTACGTGCTGCGCGGGTTCGGCAACCGGTGGTGGTGGGCGCGGCGTTGGGTGAACCGGCTGAGCCCGTGGACCCGGCGACTGCACGCGTGGGTCCTGTCCGCACCCGTCACCTTCACCTACATTGCCATCTTCACCGCGTCCACCGTGGTGCAACGCACGTCGCCGCCACGGCTGATCGACCTGCTCACCAAGCTGAACAGCACCAACCTGTTCCGCCTCGGCGACGATCCGGTGGAAGCGCTGCTCACCAGCGCGTTCTGGGTCGCCGACCACGGGTCCGGCCTGGCCACGTACGTGCTCGTGTTCGGCACCGTGGTGGCCTGGGCCGAGCGCCGCTACGGGCCGCCTCGGATATTGCTGATCGGCGCGAGCGCGCACGTGTTCGGCTCGCTGATCACCGCCGCCGTGGAGAAGGGCGCGATCAGGGCGGGGCGACTGCCGGAGAAGATCGCGTTCGCCACCGACGTCGGAGTCAGCTACGTCGAGGTCGGCTCGTGCGTCGCGGCGGTGCTGATCATGACCGGCTGGGTCCGCCTGGCCGGCGCCGCGGTGATGTTCGTGTGGGTCGTCCTGCCGGTGATCGTGAATCACAGCATCTGGGACTTCGGGCACCTGTACGCGGCCATCAGCGGCCTCGCCGCCGCGATCGTGCTGCGCCTGGCCGGGCCGCTGCGCACCCCGCCGCCGCTCAAACCACCCTTGGTCATGAGCACGGTGACCGAGCGGGTAGACTCATAACGTATTCGCGCGGGGCTGTAGCTCAGTTGGTAGAGCGCTTGCATGGCATGCAAGAGGTCCGGAGTTCAATTCTCCGTAGCTCCACATCGCGTCGAAGGCCGCCTCCCGGTTCGGGAGGCGGCCTTCGATCGTCTCCGACCCGCGTGCCCCGCGCCCGCGCGTTCGTCGGTGCCTATCGCACCAGGCCCGCGAAGAATGCGCGGACGTCACCGATCAGCAACTCCGGCTGCTCCAGCGACAGGAAGTTGCCGCCGCGCTCGAACTCGGTCCAGCGCACCACGTGGTGGTCGCGCTCGGCGAACCGGCGGATCGCCACGTCCGACGGCAGTGCGACCGCCACCGCCGTCGGCACCGTGCCGCGCTCCTTCGGCGCCCACGCGCCCTGGTCGTGCGCCATCTCGTAGTAGAGGTTGGCGGAGGATCCGGCGGTGCCGGTGAACCAGTACACGCTGATGTTGGTCAGCAGGGTGTCCCGGTCCACCGCGTCCTCGGGCAGCGCGCTCGCGGTGTCCGTCCACTCCTTGAACTTCTCCACGATCCACGCGAGCTGGCCCACGGGCGAGTCGTGCAGCCCGAAGGCGAGCGTCTGCGGCCGGGTCGACTGGATCGCGTTGAAGCCCATCTTGTCGTCGCGGAACTCCTGGAGACGGGCAAGTCTGGCCTGCTCGCCGTCGGTCAGCCCGGCGAAGTCGGCCGGGTCCTCGGAGGGGAAGGTGACCAGGCCGTTGACGTGGATCCCGATGACGTGCTCGGGATCGATCCGGCCCATCTCGCCCGCGATCCACGCACCGCCGCCGTTGCCCTGTACGCCGTAGCGCGCATAGCCCAGGCGGGCCATCAACTCGGTGAACGCGCCCGCGATCCGGCCGGTGGTCCAGCCGGGGCCGGACAGCGGGCCGGAGAAGCCGACTCCGGGGGTGTCGGTGACCACGACATGGAAGTCGCGAGACAGCGGCTCGATCACGTCGACGAACTGCACGAACGAGCCCGGCCAGTCGTGGATCAGCAACAGCGCGGGCGCGTCGGCCCGCTCGGAGCGTACGTGCGCGAAGTGCACGTCCTGGCCGTCGATCCGGGTGACGAACTGCGGGAAGGCGTTGAGCCGCGCCTCGGCCTCGCGCCAGTCGAACCCGTCCGCCCAGTAGGCGGCCAGGTCCCGGAGGTAGTCCGTCGGCACCCCGCGCGACCAGGCGGGCACACCCGGCACGTCGGCGGCCCAGCGGGTGCGGGCCAGCCGGTCGCGCAGGTCGTCGAGATCGGCCTGCGGGATGTCGATCCGGAAGGGGCGGATCGTGGTGTCGGCGACGGTCTGGGCTGCGGTGCTGCTGCTGTTCTCCATGAGAAGAAGACTAGGATCCAATTAGGAACACTACGCTCCTATCGAGGCGGCACGCTGAGAAAATGTTGGAAACCTCCGCGCGGTTGTTGCGCCTGCTGTCCCTGCTCCAGACACCCCGTGAGTGGCCCGGCTCGGAACTGGCCGAACGACTCGGCGTGACCGGTCGCACGATCCGCAAGGACGTCGACCGGCTGCGCGAACTCGGCTATCCGGTCGACGCCTCCCGCGGCTCCACCGGCGGCTATCGGCTCGCCGCCGGCGCCGCGATGCCGCCGCTGCTGCTGACCGACGACGAGGCGGTGGCGGTCACCGTCGGCCTGACCACCGTCGCCCGGGGCGCGATGGCGGGCATGGAGGAGACCTCGGTACAGGCCCTGGCCAAGCTCGAACAGGTGCTGCCCGCGCGCCTGCGCCGCCGGGTGCGCGCGTTGCAGCGCTACGCGGTGTCGGTGCCCGCGGATCGGCCGGACACGAGGGTGGACACCGAGGTGCTCACCGCCCTGGTCGCGGCCTGCCGGGACCGCGAGCGGCTGCGCCTGGACTACCTCGACCACACCGGCGCGGCGACGCGGCGCACGGTCGAGCCGCAGCGGGTGGTCAACTGGGGGCGCCGCTGGTATCTGGTCGCCTGGGACGTGGACCGCGACGCCTGGCGTACCTTCCGGGTCGACCGGCTCACCCCGCGCACCCCGACCGGGCCGAGGTTCGCGCCGCGCGAGGATCCGGAGGGCGACGCGGCTCGGTACGTCGCGGGCAAGGTTTCGGCCGCCGCCTGGCGGTACCGCGCCCGGGTGCTGGTACACGCGCCCGCCGCGGAGGTGCTGGAGCGGATCAACCCGGCCGTGGGCACCGTCGAGGTGGTCGACGCGCACACCTGCGTGCTGGACACCGGCGCCGACTCGCTCGACACCCTGGCCGTGCACCTGGGCCTGCTCGGCCACGACTTCGACGTCACCGAGCCCCCGGAACTGGTCGCCCACCTGCGCGCCTTGACCGCCCGCTACGCCCGCTCGACACCTCCCGAGCCGGCATCGCCACGAGCGCGGTGAAGCGGCGGGCCCGGGCGGTTTGTCGCCCCCGTCCGGCACCGGTGATCACGATTGGGGTTTTTCCCGTCACGGTTGCGTGACGGGTCGAACGAGTGGGCGAATGGTCCGGTTTCCGGCCAGTAATGTCGCCGGACGTGACCCTCACCGCCGTACTCGTGCTGGTGCTCGCGAGCCTGCTCGCGGTCGCCGACTGGGTGGCCGTCGCCCGGGAACGACTCCCGCTCGATCGCCTCCTGAAACCCGCGGTGATCTGTGCCCTGATCGTGGTCGTCTGGTCGTTCGACGACGTCGACGGGGCACTGCGCGCGCTGTTCAGCGTCGCGCTCGCGTTGTCGCTGGCGCGGGACGTGCTCGCGCCCCGCTGGTTCGCCGGGGCCGTGACCGCCTCGCTGCTCGCGCACGGCGTCTACGTCGGCGGCTTCCAGCGCATGGGCTGGTCCTGGTTGTGGGCCGCCGCGGGCATCGTGGTCGTGCTGTTCGCGGCGGGGGCGTACGCGGTCCGGCTGGTCACCGGCGCGCGCGAGACCGCGCCCGCCTACACCGGCATGGTGCCGGTCTACGTCGGCGTCGTGTCGGTGATGGTCGTCGCCGCCGCGGCCACCGGCCGGCCGAGCGCGGTGGCCGGCGCGTTCCTGTTCTACGTCTCCGACACCCTCGTCGCCTGGAACCGGTTCCGCGCCCCGACGCCCTACGCCCCGGTGCTGATCGCCGGCGCCTACCATCTCGCCCAGATCCTGCTGGTGTTGTCGCTGTCCACCGGGCCCGCCCCGGGATTGTGAGCGGTGCGGGCCCGGGTGCGACCCCGGGCCGACGGCGTCCTGCGGTAACCTGGGGCCATGCGTGCCGTACTGCTGCTTACCGGGCCGCGCTGAGCAGGCCGGGTGGAGACCACTCCCACCCGACTCGGCGCGGCGACCCCTCCTGAGCGAGGGGTCTTTTCGTTTCCAGAACCGGCCGCTTCGCGGAGGCGGCCGTAACCGGAAGAAGCAGTCGACGGCTGCCCACACCCCGATGGTTGAGGACGATGACCGAGATGACGCAGGGCCCTGCCGGCAACACCGACGCCCCGACCGAGCCCTACCGCTACACCGCAGTCCTGGCCGGCGACATCGAGGCGCGGTGGCAGGACCGCTGGGAGGCCGACGGCACGTTCGAGGCGCCCAACCCGGCCGGCCCGCTGGCCGAGCCGGAGAAGGTCGCCGGGCGGCCCAAGATGATGGTGATGGACATGTTCCCGTACCCCTCGGGTGTGGGCCTGCACGTCGGACACCCGCTGGGCTTCATCGCGACCGACGTCTACGCCCGGTTCAAGCGCATGACCGGCCACAACGTGCTGCACACACTGGGCTACGACGCCTTCGGCCTGCCCGCCGAGCAGTACGCGGTCCAGACCGGCACCCACCCGCGCGTGACCACCGAGGCGAACATCGCCAACATGCGCCGCCAGCTGCGCCGGCTGGGCCTGGGCCACGACCAGCGCCGGTCGGTGGCCACCACCGACCCGGCGTACTACCGCTGGACGCAGTGGATCTTCCTGCAGATCTTCAACTCCTGGTACGACCCCGAGGCGCCCGGCGCCGACGGCGGCGTCGGGCGGGCGCGGCCGATCGCCGAACTGGTCGAGCAGTTCGAGAAGGGCGCGCGGCCCACCCCGGACGGGCGTGCGTGGGCCGACCTGAGCGGCACCGAGCGCGCCGCCGTGCTGGACGAGTTCCGCCTGGCGTACGTCTCGCAGGCCCCGGTCAACTGGGCCCCGGGCCTGGGCACCGTGCTGGCCAACGAGGAGGTCACCGCCGACGGTCGCAGCGAGCGCGGCAACTTCCCCGTGTTCAAGGCGAATCTGCGGCAGTGGATGATGCGGATCACCGCGTACTCCGACCGGCTGCTGGCCGACCTGGACAAGCTGGACTGGCCCGAGCCGATCAAGATCATGCAGCGCAACTGGATCGGTCGATCCGAGGGCGCCCGGGTCTCGTTCGCCACCGACGCCGCGCCCATCGAGGTCTTCACCACCCGCCCCGACACGCTGTTCGGCGCCACGTACATGGTGCTGGCGCCGGAGCACGACCTGGTCGACTCGATCGTGGCCGACGCGTGGCCCGAAGGTATTCCAGCGGTCTGGACGGGCGGCGCGGCCACGCCGGCCGAGGCGATCGCCGCGTACCGCCGGTTCGCCCAGTCCAAGAGCGACGTCGAGCGGCAGAGCGAGGGCAAGGACAAGACCGGCGTCTTCACCGGCGCCTACGCGACCAACCCGGTCAACGGCGAGCGGGTGCCGATCTTCATCGCCGACTACGTGCTGATGGGCTACGGCACCGGCGCGATCATGGCGGTCCCGGCGCACGACCACCGCGACTTCGAGTTCGCGCGCGCCTTCGAGCTGCCGATCCGGTGTGTGGTCCGGCCGAGCGACGACCGCTCGATCGAGGACACCACCGACTGGGCCGACGCGTTCGTGTCCTACGACGCGGCGCTGGTGAACAGCACCGGCGAGGGCATCGGCCTGGACGGGCTGGGCGTGGCCGACGCCAAGAAGGCGATCACCGAGTGGCTGACCGAGCGTGGCATCGGCGAGGGCACGGTCAACTTCAAGCTGCGCGACTGGCTGTTCTCCCGGCAGCGCTACTGGGGCGAGCCGTTCCCGATCGTCTTCGACGAGGACGGCGTCGCGCACGCGCTGCCCGACTCGATGCTGCCGGTCGAGCTGCCCGAGATCGACGACTACCGCCCGCGCACCTTCGACCCGGACGACGCGAACACCAAGCCCGAGACGCCGCTGTCGCGCAACGCCGACTGGGTGAACGTCACCCTGGACCTGGGCGACGGGCCCAAGAGCTACCGCCGCGAGACCAACACCATGCCCAACTGGGCCGGTTCGTGCTGGTACGAGCTGCGCTACCTGGACCCGACCAACTCCGAGGTGCTGGTCGACCCCGAGGTCGAGAAGTATTGGATGGGGCCGCGGCACGAGGGCCACACCGGCGGCGTGGACCTGTACGTCGGCGGCGTCGAGCACGCGGTGCTGCACCTGCTGTACTCGCGCTTTTGGCACAAGGTGCTGTTCGACCTGGGCCACGTGTCCTCGTTCGAGCCGTTCCACAAGCTGTTCAACCAGGGCTACATCCAGGCGTTCGCGTACAAGGACGAGCGCGGCGTCTACGTCGAGGCGAGCGAGGTCGAGGAGCGTGACGGCGGCTTCTTCCTGGGTGAGCAGGCGGTCAGCCGCGAGTACGGGAAGATGGGCAAGTCGCTGAAGAACTCGGTGACTCCCGACCAGATGGCCGAGGAGTACGGCGCGGACACGCTGCGCCTGTACGAGATGTCGATGGGCCCGCTGGAGATCTCCCGGCCGTGGGACACGCGCGCGGTGGTCGGTTCGTACCGCTTCCTGCAGCGGCTGTGGCGCAACATCGTGGACGAGCACACCGGCATGCCGACCGTGGTCGACGAGCCGGCCGACGAGGCCACGCTGCGCGCCACCCACAAGGCGATCGACGGCATGCGGCGGGACATGGACGCGCTGCGCTTCAACACCGCCATCGCCAAGGCGATCGAGCTGAACAACGCGCTGGTCAAGCTGCCGGCCGTGCCGCGCGAGATCGCCGAGAAGCTGGTCCTGATGGTCGCGCCGCTGGTGCCGCACGTGGCCGAGGAGCTGTGGTCGCGGCTGGGGCACGGCGACACGGTCACCTACGAGGCGTTCCCGCAGGCGGATCCGGCCTACCTGGTCGAGGACACCGTCACCTGCGTGGTGCAGGTCAAGGGCAAGGTGCGGGCCCGGCTGGAGGTGCCGCCGACGATCGGCGAGGACGACCTGAAGGCGCTGGCGCTGGCCGATCCGGCGATCGTGGCGGCGCTGGACGGGGCGGGTGTGCGGATGGTGATCGTCAAGCCGCCGAAGCTGGTGAACGTGGTTCCGGCGTAGGGGGTTGGTGGCGGGTCGGTCGCTCGTTGGTGGCGGCCGGCCCGGCTGCTCGGCACGGGGGCGTCGCTCGTCGCGGGGCGGGCGGCCCGGCTCGCGGGCCGGGTGAGCGGCGCCGGCGAGTGGCCTTTAGGGGTGGTGATTTCCGGCCGGTGGCGGGGGTGTTTCCGGTCGGTGACGATCGCCCGGAACGCGGGGTTTTCCCGGCGCGTGCGTGGCGGAGGCTCGCGGCGGGGTTAGTGTGAGTGAGTACCTTCCGGCCCCGACCAGGCAGGAGACGCCTCGTGGCCCTCGCCGACGTTCCCGCGCCCACCCACTCCTTGGCGGGCGGTGCCGAGACCCTGGGCGTGGTGCTGGGCGCCGGCGTGCTCGCGTGTCTCGTCCTCGTGGGCGTCGTGGTGGGCCTGATCACCATGATGCGCCGCGCGGTGCGGCGCCGGATCGAGCGGCACGCCCCACGCGTGCGCGGCATGGTCGAGGACGCCGCGTCGAAGGCCCGTTCGTACACGCTCACCGGCGGCGCCGGCGAGGCGGCTCGGATGCGCGGTTCGGTGCGTCGTTCGCTCGACCAGACCCGGCGGGTGCTGGAGGCGGGCTACGCGCACGACGCCCAGCTGTCCGACGCGGTCGCGCTGCTGCGCCGGTTGGACGAATTCGCCAAGGCGCTGGACACCGACCTGAAGCTGCTCGAACGCGAGCCGGACCGGACCAGGGTCGACCGCGAATTGCCCGGTCTCAAGGACCGCGCGGACCGCATCGAGCACGCCGCGGCGTCCCTGCGGTGGGCCGTCCAGGACCGCGAACGCCATTTGGGCGAGGACGAGTTGGACCGACTCGGCACCGACGTCGAGCGCGAGGCGGCGGCCTTGCGGGCGTATGCGGAGGAGGGCGGGGCGGGTGGAGCGGGTGGGCTGGGTCCGGCGGGGTTGCGGGGTCCGTCGGGGGGCTCCGGCGCGTCCGACCCGTCGCATCGTCCGGATCGCTCCGGTCGGCTCGGTCGCTCCGATCGATCCGAAAGCAAGCGCCTGACCTGAACACGTGCCGACGGCGAGCCCCCACGACGGGACGCGTCGGCCGCACCGTGGCGCGCGCCACCCGCGTGCCGGGGCGTGGCATGGTGACCGAAAATTGATTGTGGTGTCCCGAATCGGCAACCCGACCCCGGGTAGCCGGGACACCGACCCCGCCCCCCTGTCGTCTCACATCCGGGTGGTTGCCCGCTCATGCCGACGATGCCGACCGATCTCGCCGTGGTCACGGACTCCACGGCCTACCTGCCCGAGGAGCTCGTGGAGCGGCACCGCCTCGTGGTGGTCCCGCTCAAGGTCGTCCTGCGCGGGCGGCCACTGGACGACGGCATCGAGGCCACCCCGGCCCAGCTCACCGACGCCCTGCGCCAGCGCCGGATCGTGACCACCTCGCGGCCGGCGCCCGAGACGTTCGCGGAGACCTACCGCGAACTCGCCGAGAAGGGCGCGACGGGCATCGTCTCGATCCACCTCTCCAGCGAACTCTCCGGCACGTACGAGGCGGCGCTGCTGGCCGCCCGGGACGCCGAGGTGCCGGTGCGGGTGGTGGACTCGCGCACGCTCGGGATGGGGATGGGCTTCGCCGTACTGGCGGCGGCCGAGGCGGCCCGGGACGGCGCCACCCTGGAGGAGGCGGCGATCGCGGCGGAAAAGCGGGCCCAGGCGGCCTCGGCCCTCTTCTACGTCGACACCCTCGAATACCTGCGCCGAGGCGGCCGGATCGGCGCGGCGGCGGCCTTCATGGGCACGGCGCTGGCGGTGAAGCCGCTGCTGCACGTGAGCGACGGCCTGGTCGGCCCACTGGAAAAGGTCCGCACCTCGGCGCGCGCGATCAGCCGCCTGGAGGAGTTGGCGGTGGAACACGCGGGCGCAGGCCCGGTAGACGTTGCGGTACACCACCTGGCCAGCCCGGACCGAGCAGAGGCACTGGCCTCACGCCTCCAGGAGCGCCTGCCGAATCTGCACGAACTTTTCGTAACGGAGGTGGGCGCGGTAATCGGCGCCCACGCGGGCCCGGGGCTGCTGGCGGTGGTGGTGTCGCCGCGGTGAGGCGGGTGGGTGGGCGGGTGGGCTGGGGTGTCGGGTGCCGGCCGCTCGTGATTGGGGTGCGGTGCGCGGTGTGGCACGGCGGGAAGGCGGCCTGAGGCGGCGGGGTGAGAGGGCGCTCGGCTTGAGCCCGCCGGCCAGCCCTTCCGGGCGGGTTGAGGTGCGTCCGGCGTGCGTTGCGCCTGTGGCTGCGGGTGGCTGGTGTGGGGCTGGTCTGAGTCGGTGGTGGGCCGCCGCCGGCGTGCGGGGCTCCGAGACCCGGGGTGCCCGGCGAGCCGGCCGCGTTGCTCGGCGAAGACCGGCCGGCGGCGGGGGAGCGGGAGGGCGCTCGGGTCGAGTGGCCCGGGAGCCTTCCCGAGTGGGTCGGGCGTTTCTGGCGGGAGTTGCGCTTTTGGTGGCGTGGGCTGGTGCGGGGCCGGTCTGAGTCGGTGGTGGGCCGCCGCCGGCGTGCGGGGCTCCAAGGCTCCGGCCCCCGACGAGATGGGCGCCTTGCTCGGCGAAAACCGGCTGGCAGCGGCGGGGAGGTAGGGCGGTCGGGTCGAACCTGCCGGGGGCCTTCCCGAGTGGGTTGGGCAGGGTATTTCAAGGTGTGGGGGCGGGAGTTCACGAAACCGGACGGCGTGAGGTGCCGTGGACTCGGCGCGAGAGAAAACCGCAGGTCAGCGAGAAGGGAAGCCGTTTCGAACGCCTCGGGATCCGGTTTCGACCCCCAGTGGGCAATTTCGGTTACCTCAACGGCCTCTGCAAAGTCGCAGCGCCCGAAGCCGACCCCCCGCCGGCCAGTTTCGGTCTCCACAGCGGCATTACAGGTGCCTGGAGCACACGAAACCGGCACTCGACGCCCGACTTTCCACCCCGATCCCACAAAACCCCAGGTCACCGAAGCCCGAAGCCCACAACCACCCACCGCGATCCGGTTTCCAACCCCAACTCCCCTCCAAACGCCCCCGAAACGTCCCAACCCACCCGGGAGGGCTCCTCGGAGGACTCGACTCGCGTGCCCTCCCTGCCCGCCGCTGCCGGCCGGTTTTCGGTGAGCAACACACCCGTCTCGTCGGGAGCTTCGAGTCTCGGAGCCCCGCACGCCGGCGGCGGCCCATCACCGACTCCGACCAACCCCGCACCGGCCACCCGCAGCCACAAGCGCAGCACCCGCCGGAAACGCCCAACCCACCCGGAAGGCCCCCGACTCCCGTCGAACACCAGAACCCCCGCCCGGTACCCAAGTGGGGGGATCCGGTTTCCACAGGTGGGCTGTTGTGCACAGGTGCAGGGCGACGGCCCGGTCGGGGGATAGGGGCGGCCTAGTTTCGGGGCATGTCCGGGAATTCGGCTGGTTCTTCTGCATCTGCTCCCTCGGGGTTGCCGAGGTCGGGGGCGGAGCGGGTTGCGGCGTTGCTGGGGGCACCGGAGGTGCTTTCGGTGCGGGGGGCGGATTCGGGGCGGCGGTTGGTCGAGGCGGTTGCGGATCGGGTGCCGCCTCGGCTTCGGGTGGGTGTGGATCGGCGGGTGGTGGTTGCCGTCGCGGTGCTGGCGTTGGTGGCGGTTGCGCTGGCCGTGGGCGGGTGGTGGCGGGCGCGTCCGCAGAGTGTGGCCGCGCCGGTTGCGGTGGGACAGGCGACGGGTGGGGCCGGGGTGGGGGCTCCGGTGCAGGCCGGGCCCGCGTCGGGGGTCGCCGGCGGTGCGCCGAGTTCCGCGGGTGGGCCGCTTACCGTGCACGTGGCGGGGAAGGTGGCCCGGCCCGGGGTGGTCGTCCTGCCGCCCGGGTCGAGGGTGGCGGACGCGGTGCAGGCCGCCGGGGGTGCGCTGCCGGCGGCGGATCTGGCCACGTTGAACCTGGCCCGCCCCCTGGCCGACGGCGAGCAGATCCCGGTGGGTGTCCCCGGTGCCACGCCGCCGCCCGCCGCCGATCCGTCCGGAGCCGGCTCCACCGCCTCTGCGGGCGGCGCCCCGGCAGCCGTTCTCGACCTCAACACGGCGACCGCCGCACAGCTCGAGCAACTGCCCGGCGTGGGCCCGGTCCTGGCTCGCCAGATCATCGAAAAGCGCACCCAGTTGGGCCGCTTCGCCACCGTCGATCAACTGCGTCAGGTCCGGGGCATCGGTGATCGCAAGTACAGCGACCTGAAGCCGAGGGTTCGGGTATGACCGCGCCCGACGCCCTCGGCCGCCAGCGCCCGGGAGCCCCGCCCCCGGCGCCCCCTCGTCCGGCACCCATGCGCCGGAGAAGCCGTGTCCGGATCGACGCCCGCCTCGTCCCCGGCGCGGCCTCCGCCTGGGCCGCCGCGTGGGGTGCGCCGCTGATCCCGCTCCGGGCCGTCGTCGTGGTGAGCGTGTGCGCCGCCGTGTGTGCCGCCGTGCTCGCGTGTCGGCCCACGGTTCGGCGCCGGGCCACGCTCGCCGTGGTGCTCGTGTGCGTCGCGGCCGGTGGACTGGTCGCCGGCCTCCGCACCGCCGCCGACCACGACGGCCCGGTGGCGGTCGCGGCTCGGCAGCGCGCCGAGGCCACCGTCGAGCTGACGGTACGCACCGACCCGGAGCGCCGCGTCACCCGCGTCCGAGGCAGCGAACTCGGTTCGCCGCCCACGATGTTCGAAGCCCGGATCGACCGCGTCGACCGCATCGATCCACCCGGCGGCCCACTCGGCGCGCCCGGCCGCTCCGGCGCACCGGGGATCCCGCGGATGGCCGGGGTGCGGGTGCGGACGCCGGTCACGGTGCTGGCCACCGGGCCCGATGCGGGCGCCTGGCTCGGGCTGTTGCCGAGTACCCCGATTCGGGTCCACGGCCGCCTGGTTCCGGGGCGGAGCGGCCAGGCCCTGCTGCTGATTCGGGCCGCTCCGGACCGGATCGGCGCCCCCGCCGCCCACCAGCGTTTCGCGGGTCTGCTCCGGGCGCGGCTGCGGGCCGCCTGCACTGAACTGCCGCCCGCTGCCCGGGGATTGCTTCCGGGCCTGGTCGTCGGCGATACGAGTCGGCTTCCGACCGACCTCGAAGCCGACTTTCGTACCACCGAACTCACCCATTTGACGGCGGTCAGCGGAACCAACATCACAATTTTGTTGGGTTTTGTGCTGTTCGTGCTTCGCCGGGTGGGCGTCCATGGACGTACGCTGCCGATCGCGGGCGCCGCCGCCGTCGCGTGCTTCGTGGTCGTCGCCCGTCCCGAGCCCAGTGTGCTGCGGGCCGCCGCGATGGGCCTGGTCACCGTGGTCGCGCTGTACACCGGTCGGCCCCGGCGAGGACTCCCGGCGCTCGCGGTCGCCGTGCTCGGCTTGGTCCTGCTCGATCCGACCCTGGCCCGCTCATACGGGTTCGCGCTGTCCGCGCTGGCCACCGGCGCGCTGCTCCTGCTCGCCCCGCACTGGACGAACCGGCTCCGGGCCCGGGGCCGGCCGACGTGGGCCGCGGTCCTGGTCGCCGTGCCGCTCGCCGCGCAGGCCGTATGCGGGCCGCTCGTGGTCACCTTCGCCGGCCGGGTCAGCTTGATGGCCGTCCCGTGCAACCTGCTCGCCGAGTTCGCGGTCGCACCGGCCACGATTCTCGGCTTCGTCACCCTGCTCCTCGCCCCGATCTGCCTTCCGCTCGCCCACCTCACCGCCTGGCTCGGCTCGTGGCCGATCGCCTGGATCGCGGCGGTGGCGCGCACCGGCGCCGACCTGCCCGGCGCCGCCGTCACCTGGCCGACCGGCCTCTTCGGCGGCGCGGCGCTGGCGGCGATCACGGTCGCGGCCGTCCCGACTCTGCGATTGCTTCGCCGGCCGCCGAGACCCGGGCGGGCCGAGCAGTCCGGGCAGTTCGGGCGGTCCGGGCCGTCGGGGTGGGGGCGGGCGATGACGACGGCGCTGCTCGCGACCCTTGCGGTGGTTCTGCTGTTGCGTCCGCCGATGCTGGTGCGCCCATTGACCGGCTGGCCGCCTCCGGGCTGGCATTTGGTGATGTGTGACGTCGGTCAGGGCGACGCCATCGTGCTGAACGCGGGTGCCGGCGCGGGCGTTCTGATCGATGCCGGTCCTGATCCGGATGCGGTGGACGGGTGTCTACGCGACCTTGGCATTCGCCGGCTGCCGCTGATTTTGCTGAGCCATTTCCATGCGGATCACGTGGAGGGCCTTCCTGGTGCCTTGCGCGGTCGAGGGGTGGGGCTTATCCAGGGGACTCCGATTCTTGATCCTTCGGGTGAAGTAACGCGAGTCCGTCGTTGGGCCGCCAGAGCCGGTGCCTCGTTGAGTGCCCCTGCCGGCGCCATTGAGCGGCGCACATTGGGCTCGCTGGCGTGGCAAACGCTTACTCCGTCGAACCCGGAAGCGCTCTCCGTTGCTTCCGGCCCGATTGTGTCGGGAGGGGGCGGGGGCGGGACCGAGGTGAGGAGGACGAGCGGCCGTTCGTCGGGCCACCTGCCGGATCGGCAGGCGCTGTCGCACGCCGCGTCAACCGTCATGGCTGCGGATCCATTCTTGGGGGAGGTGGTGGTGGGCGGTGCGAGGCCGGGGCGGGCTGTGGGTGGGTCGGTGGGTGGGTCGGTGGCCAACAACGCGAGTCTGGTGGTGCTTGCGGAGCGGCACGGGGTTCGGATGTTGCTCACCGGCGATGCCGAAGTCGAGGCGCAGGAGGCCCTGCGGGGGCGGCTGGCCGGTGTTCGGGTGGACGTCCTGAAGGTTGCGCATCACGGCTCGGCTCGACAGGACCCCGCCTTCGTTCTTGGGTTGCACCCCAGGCTGGCTCTGGTTTCGGTGGGGAAGGACAACCCCTACGGCCACCCGTCGCCGTCCGCCCGTGCGTTGGTCGCCGCATCCGGCGCCCGTCTTCTGCGCACCGACACCGATGGGCCCATTGCGGTATCCGGCTCCTCGGCCCACCTCAGGGCGGTGGCCCGAGGACCGGCCACCACGCATGCCCACCGGTCTTTGGTGGATGGCGGTCGGCCCGCCGGTGTGGCCGCAGGCAGCGGGCGTCGGCGCTGTGGATCCTGCGGCGGGTCGGGGGACGGCGTTCCGTGGCGTGGGGCGGGGTGTGGCCGGCCCGGGGGAGCGTGGCCAAGGGCGGCGTGGGCGCCGCCTGGGTCGGGGTGGTGGTGGAGTGGTTTCTCCTCCGCTTCGCTCCGTCGGGGGCGGAAGGGGGGCGGGGCGTTGCCGCTGCGCGGCGCCTGGTGGTTCCGGCTCCGCTGCGCTCCGCCGGTGGTGGAGAGAGTCCGGCTCCGCTGCGCTCCACCGCTGCCTGGATCGGGCCCGGGCCGGGTCGGGGCGGGGCGGGGTGGGTCGTGATGGGGCGGGGTGGAGGCGGTTCCGAGACTGGAGTCGGATGTCTGTGGGCGGTGTGGCGAGAAGCAGGTGCCGAGGGCTGATTTCCGGCATTTCGTAACTGGAGTGCGCGAGTCGAGCCCCCGAGATTGCCCAGTGGGAGGCGGAACCGGATTCCAGGACGGCTCTCCTGGCTTCGTGTCCATGCCGACCTGCGGTTTTACCTGCTGGTCGTGCCGTAGGCCCCCGTGCCATCCGGTTTCGGGAGTGCCGCCGGCCGGTCAATGCCAACTTCTGGCCTCGGCGCGCCCGTTGGTGCTCCGTTGCTTGGGGGCGGTCCGAGGTGTTGCGTGTGAGGCAGGCAGGGGCCTGGCGGATTGCGGGTTGCGGGGACGCTGGGGCGGCCCGGCCCGGCCCGGCCCGGCCCGGCCCGGCCTGGTGTGGGTGGGGTGGGGTGTCTGTTGGGCGTGGGATGCTTGGTCGGGTGGCCAGACGAATGCAGGATGATCCGCTCGCGCCGGTGACGCTTGTCGTCGGGGCCGAGGAGTTGCTCGTGGATCGGGCGATCGGGGATGTGGTGCGCGCCGTGCGGGCGCAGGATCCCGAGGCGGATGTTCGGGACTTGGCGCCGGGGGCGTTGCAGGCCGGGATGTTGTCCGAGTTGGCCAGTCCCTCGTTGTTCGGTGAGCGCAAGGTCATCGTGATCCGGTCCGCGCAGGACCTTGGGACGGATCTGGTCGGCGAGGTCACGCGGTTGATTGCCGATCCGGCCGACGAGATCGTGCTGGTGCTCGCGCATCTGGGCGGCCCCAAGGGCAAGAAGCTGTTGGACGCGGTGCGCAAGGTGGGTGTGCGCGAGGTCGCGTGTCCCAAGGTGACCAAGGTCGGGGATCGCATCGCGTTCGCGCGGGCGGAGTTTCGGGTTGCCGGGCGCTCGCTCACCGAGGACGCCTGTCGCACGTTGGTCGAGGCGATCGGCAACGATCTGCGGGAGTTGGCCTCCGCGTGCAGCCAGTTGATGGCGGACGTCGACGGTGTGGTCGACGAGGAAGTGGTTTCGCGCTACTACAGCGGCGTTGCCGAGGCGTCCAGCTTCACCGTCGCCGACAAGGCCGTCGAGGGGCGTACCGCCGAGGCGCTGGAGCAGTTGCGCTGGGCGTTGTCCGTGGGTGTCGCGCCGGTCATGGTCACGAGCGCGCTCGCGCAGAGCGTGCGGCAGATCGCCCGGGTCGGCGCCGCCCCCCGGAACGCCCGACCGAACGATCTGGCGCGTGATCTCGGCATGCCGCCGTGGAAGGTCGATCGGGTTCGGCAGCAACTGCGCGGCTGGACTCCGGACGGCATCGTCCGAGCCCTCACCGCCGTCGCCGACGCCGACGCGGCGGTCAAGGGCGGCGGTATGGATCCCGCGTATGCATTGGAAAAGGCCGTGGTGACGATCTCCACCGCCCGCAACGCCTGACCACCGCGATCACCACCATCCCAGTGGCGGCCCGAAGCGCTCGTCGCTTCGCATCCAGACGACACGATCGTCCTGCTCCGATGCCCCACCTCGGGGCTGACCCGGCCTAGCGGCAGGCGTCAGGAACCGCCCCACCCCGCCCCATCCCGCCACGACCCGGCCCCGATCCGATCCAGGCAGCGGCGGAGCGCAGCGCAGCCGGAACCACCAGGCGCCGCGCAGCGGCAACGCCCCGCCGCCTTCCGCCCCCCCCGGACGGAGCGAAGCGGAGGAGAAACCACTCCGTCTCCGCCTCGGCCCGCCGCGGCGTGGGCCGCCGCCCCGACCGCCGCCACCCGCGTCGCCGCCCATGATCCATGCCCTCGGCGGCCAACTCTCCATCGCCACCCACCCCCCGCGCACCACAAAAGCGCCGCCCCCCAAATGGGGAGCGGCGCTCTCGTAGGTGTGCTGAGCGCGGTGCGCTCGGGTGTCACGCCATGGTGACCGGTGTTGCGAGTCAGGCCTTGGCCGTCGCGACACGCTTCGCCAGGGCCGACTTCTTGTTGGCGGCCTGGTTCTTGTGGATGACACCCTTGCTGACGGCCTTGTCGAGCTTGCGGGCCGCGAGGCGGGTCAGCGCCTCGGCCTGCTCGACGTTGCCGGCCTCGGCGGCCTCGCGCGCCTTGCGCACGAAGGTCTTCAGCTCCGACTTGACGGCCTTGTTGCGCTGGCGCGCAATCTCGTTCGTCTTGTTGCGCTTGATCTGGGACTTGATGTTCGCCACGAAAGAGCCTTCTGAGTACTAGGTCGGGATCCGATCCAGGGAGAGGGCCCGTCCGGACGTTGACTTGCGTGGCAGAGACACGTACGCCACACGCGATCCATCAGATTACCAGCAGCCGGCGGTCGGCACGGACACGGCCCACATTCCGACCCCGCCCGGACCCCACTCCGACCCCACCTCGACCCGCCGAACACCCCCGACCCCCGCCGCCAACGCGGCGTACCCATGCCGCATGGGACGATATGGAGGACACCTGTGCTCCGGCGCGTGATCCGATCACGATCACCCGCGGCCCGCACAGGGCACTCGCGACATCCGAGCTTGACCCTTGCTTGACCTTCGCCCGACCCTCGCCAGTCCACCCGATCGAGAATCTGGAAGCCCGCGTGCCCGCGACCCCGCCAGTGAACGTGCCGGAGCCCAGCCGTACCGACCCGGCGCTGATCCGGAACTTCTGCATCATCGCCCACATCGACCACGGCAAGTCGACGCTTGCCGACCGGATGCTTCAGATCACCGGCGTGGTCGATGCGCGGCAGATGCGCGCGCAATACCTCGACCGCATGGACATCGAGCGTGAGCGCGGCATCACCATCAAGTCGCAGGCGGTGCGGCTGCCGTGGACGGCCCCCGACGGGCAGATCCACATCCTCAACATGATCGACACCCCCGGCCACGTGGACTTCACGTACGAGGTGTCCCGCTCGCTCGCGGCCTGTGAGGGCGCGATCCTGCTGGTCGACGCGGCCCAGGGGATCGAGGCGCAGACGCTCGCCAACCTCTACCTGGCCCTGGAGAACGACCTCCAGATCATCCCGGTGCTGAACAAGATCGACCTCCCGGCCGCCCAGCCCGAGAAGTACGCGGCCGAGCTCGCGCACATCATCGGCTGCGACCCGGAGGACGTGCTCAAGGTCTCCGGCAAGACCGGCGTGGGTGTGCCCGAGCTGCTGGACGAGTGCGTACGCCTGGTGCCGCCGCCGATCGGGGTCAAGGACGCGCCCGCCCGCGCGATGATCTTCGACTCGGTCTACGACTCGTACCGCGGCGTGGTCACCTACGTCCGCGTGGTCGACGGCGACCTGAAGAAGCGCGAGCGCATCCAGATGATGTCGACGGGGGTGACCCACGAGCTCCTGGAGATCGGCGTCATCTCGCCCGAGCCCAAGCCGTCCGACGGCCTGAGCGTCGGCGAGGTCGGCTACATCATCACCGGCGTGAAGGACGTTCGCCAGTCCCGCGTCGGTGACACCATCACCTCCCTGCACAACGGCGCCACCGAGGCCCTCGGCGGGTACAAGGACCCGAAGCCGATGGTGTTCTCCGGCCTGTATCCGCTGGACGGGTCCGATTACCCCGAGCTGCGCGACGCGCTGGACAAGCTCCAGCTCAACGACGCCGCGCTGGTGTACGAGCCGGAGACGTCGGTCGCGCTCGGCTTCGGCTTCCGCTGCGGCTTCCTGGGGCTGCTGCACCTGGAGATCGTCCGGGAGCGGCTGGAGCGCGAGTTCAACCTGGAACTCATCTCGACCGCGCCGAGCGTGGTGTACCGGGTCGTCATGGAGGACGGCACCGAGCACACCGTGACCAACCCGAGCGAGTTCCCCGGTGGCAAGATCGCCGAGGTGCACGAGCCGGTGGTGCGGGCCACCATCCTGGCCCCGAGCGAGTACATCGGCACGATCATGGAGCTGTGCCAGACCCGGCGCGGCGTCCAGATCGGGATGGACTACCTCTCCGAGGACCGGGTCGAACTGCGCTACACGCTGCCGCTCGCGGAGATCGTGTTCGACTTCTTCGACGCGCTCAAGTCCAAGACGCGCGGCTACGCGTCGCTCGACTACGAGACCACGGGCGAGCAGCAGTCCGCGCTGGTCAAGGTCGACATCCTGCTCCAGGGCGAGGCCGTCGACGCGTTCAGCGCGATCGTGCACAAGGACAAGGCGTACAACTACGGCGTCGAGATGACCAAGAAGCTGCGCGAGTTGATTCCGCGTCAGCAGTTCGAGGTGCCGATCCAGGCCGCCGTCGGGGCGCGGGTGATCGCCCGCGAGAACATCCGCGCGATCCGCAAGGACGTGCTCGCCAAGTGCTACGGCGGTGACATCAGTCGTAAGCGCAAGCTGCTGGAGAAGCAGAAGGAAGGCAAGAAGCGGATGAAGATGGTCGGCCGCGTGGAGGTGCCGCAGGAGGCCTTCATCGCGGCGCTGTCCACCGACGACAGCGGCGGGCGGAAGTAGGGCCGAGGCAGCGCTGCGAGCCGGGATGTGGTCAGGGCCGTGGTTGTGGCCGCGGTCTGGACCGAGACAGGGCTGAAATAGGACATCCGGGCGACGTCGGTCGCCCGGGAGGAGAATCGATTACTCGATTCAGCAACAGATCCGAAAAAGCTACTACCGCGTAGCCCTCGAGCAGCGTACGTTGCGGGTGCATCGGGCAGAATCGATGCACCCGCTTCGTGTTTTGCCCGCGCTGTACCGAACCTGTCGGCCGAGCCGCGCGCCGCACCGCACCGACCCGAACCAAACCGACCATGCTTCATCGTCTGATTTCTTCATCGGCATCTTCCGCAGACCGGTTGGTCGGTTTCGACGCCCACCCCGGGCACGCGCATACCGGTACCGATACGGGTATGCGATCGCGACACCGCTCGGCACCACCACCACACCCCGGAAACCGCCCTGGACACGGAGGCCGAAGTGAGTTCAGAGTCCGCCGCCATCGAGAACCGTTCGCCGTCCATCGCGGTGGACTTCCTGGAACGGATTCGGGCCACGCCCGACAACGAGGCGTACCGCCACCCGGTCGCGGTGGGCGACGGTGATCGCGAGGAGTGGCGTTCGGTCACCTGGGGGCAGGCGGGCGAGCGGGCCAAGGCGATCGCCGCCGGGCTGGTGGCGCTCGGAGTCGAGGCCGAGGACCGGGTCGCGATCGTGGCCGAGACCCGGCTGGAATGGGTGCTGGCCGACTTCGGGGTGATCTGCGCCGGCGCGGCCACCACCACCGTGTACCCGACCACCAACGCCGACGAGGCCGCCTTCATCCTGACCGACTCCGGCAGCGTGATGGCGTTCGTATCCGACGACGCCCAACTCGCCAAGCTGCGCGGCGTGCGGGCCGACCTCGCCGCGATACGCAAGGTGATCGTCTTCGACCCGCCGAAGCCCGGGCCCGAGGGCGAGCCCGCCGACGACTGGGTGATCACCCTCGCCGAGCTGGAGGACCTCGGCCGCGCCCGGCTGGCCGAGGAGCCCGACCTGGTGGAGACCCGGGTCGCCGCGATCACCCGGGACCGGCTCGCGACCCTCATCTACACCTCCGGTACCACCGGTCGGCCCAAGGGCGTCCGGCTCTCGCACGACACCTGGGCGTATCAGGCCGCCGCGCAGGCCGCGATCGGGGACAACGACGCCGACGAACTCCAGTACCTGTGGCTGCCGCTCGCGCACTGCTACGGCAAGGTGATGGTCTGCGGACAGATCCGGATCGGCTATCCGACCGCCATCGACGGCCGGATCCCCAAGCTGATCAGCAACCTCCCGATCGTGCGGCCGACGTTCATGGCCGCCGCGCCGCGCGTGTTCGAGAAGGTGTACAACTCCGTACACATGACGGTGCGCGCCGAGGGCGGCCTCAAGTACCGCGTCTTCCGCTGGGCGATCGGCGTCGGCCGGGAGATGTCGCAGGTCAGGCAGGCCGGCCGGACCCCGTCCGCGGTGCTCGACGCGAAGTATCGGGTGGCCGACCGGCTCGTCTTCGACAAGCTGCGCGCGTTGTTCGGCGGTCGGCTCAAGGGCTGTATCTCCGGCAGCGCGGCGCTCTCGCCCGACGTGGCCGAGTTCTTCGACGCGATCGGCATACCGATCCTGGAGGGCTACGGTCTCACCGAGGCCAGCGCGGGCAGTTCGGTCAACCGCTTCGACCGGCACCGGATCGGCACCGTCGGCCCGGCGCTGCCCGGCTCGGAGATGCGCATCGCCGAGGACGGTGAACTGCTGGTGCGCAGCCCGGCGGTGATGCAGGGCTATCACAACAACCCCGAGGCGACCGCCGACGTGCTCACCGAGGACGGCTGGCTGCGCACCGGCGACATCGCCGTGATCGAGGACGGCTATCTGCGGATCACCGACCGCAAGAAGGACCTGATCAAGACCTCGGGCGGCAAGTACGTCGCGCCCAGCGAGATCGAGGGCCGGTTCAAGGGTCTGTGCCCGTTCGTGAGCAACATCCTCGTGCACGGGGAGGGCCGCAACTTCTGCTCCGCGCTGATCACGTTGGACCCGGACGCGCTCCTGGGCTGGGCCGCGGGACAGCCGGCGCTGCGGGGCAGGTCGTACGAGGAACTGGTCGGTGCGGAGGAGGTCCGGGCGCTCGTCGCGGACTACCTCGACCGGCTCAACGCCGACCTGCAGCGGTGGCAGACGGTGAAGAAGTTCGCCATCCTGCCGCGAGACCTGAGCGTCGAACGCGGTGAGCTGACGCCGAGCCTGAAGGTGAAGCGGCGGGTGGTGGAGAAGGAGTACGCGGCGGTCCTGGACGACATGTACAAGGGCACGCTGGTCACCTGAGGGCGGTTGCCGTCGGCGGGTCGGTCGTGTGCTCGTGGACAATGGGGAGATGCCCTCCGCACCCCCCGACGGTCTGCCCGTGCCCGAAGACGGCTCGCTGCCCGCGTCCGCGCTCGCCGAGTTCGCCGGCGCGAGCCGTCCGTTCGGCTTCTATGTGCACGTGCCCTACTGCGCGTCGCGCTGCGGCTACTGCGACTTCAACACCTACACCGCGACCGAACTGGGCGGATCGGCCTCGCAGGGGTCCTACGCGGACGACGCGATCGCCGAGATCCGGCTGGCCCGGCGATTGCTGGGGGACGTGGACCGGCCGGTGGAGACGGTGTTCTTCGGCGGCGGTACGCCCACGCTGCTGCCGGCCGCCGACCTGGCCCGGATCCTGGGGGCGATCCGGGACGAGTTCGGGCTCGCGCCGGGGGCGGAGGTGACCACCGAGGCCAATCCCGAGTCGGTGGATCCGGCCTACCTGGACACGCTGCTCGCGGGCGGGTTCAACCGGCTGTCGTTCGGCATGCAGAGTGCGCGCGAGCACGTGTTGCGGGTCCTGGACCGGCGGCACACTCCGGGGCGGCCCGAGCGGTGTGTGGCCGAGGCGCGCGCGGCCGGGTTCGAGCACGTCAACCTGGACCTGATCTACGGCACGCCGGGGGAGTCGGACGACGACTGGCGGGCCTCGCTGGACGCGGTGCTCGGTGCGGGGCCGGACCACGTCTCGGCGTACGCGCTGATCGTCGAGGACGGTACGCGCCTGGCCGGGCGGGTGCGGCGGGGCGAACTGCCGATGCCGGACGACGATGTGCTCGCCGACCGCTACCTGATGGCGGACGAGGCGTTCGAGGCGGCGGGGCTCGGGTGGTACGAGGTGTCCAACTGGGCGACCGACGCGGCGGCGCGGTGCCGGCACAACGAGCTGTACTGGACCGGGGCTGACTGGTGGGGGGCCGGGCCGGGGGCGCACAGCCATGTGGGGGGTGTGCGGTGGTGGAACGTGCGGCATCCCGCCGCATACGCGAAGCGTTTGGCGGCGGGTTCGTCTCCCGGGCAGGGACGTGAGTTGCTGGGCGCGGAGGATCGGCGGGTCGAGCGGATCCTGCTGGAGCTGCGGCTGGTGGAGGGGGTTCCGCGCTCGCTCCTCACGGAGGTGGGGAGAAAGGCGGCGGATCGGGCGGTGGCGGATGGCCTGCTTGTCCGCGACGCGGGGGATCGGGTCGTGTTGACCTTGCGGGGGCGGCTGTTGGCCGACGCGGTCGTGCGGGATCTGGTCGACTAGCCGGCCGGCCGTACTCGGGCTGTTGGCCGGCCGGGCTGTGTGGCCTTATGCGCCGGCCGGGCTGCTCGCCTCAAGCGCCGGCGGGGCTGCTTGGCCTCATGCGCCGGCCGGGCTGCTTGGCCGGTCCGGGTGCTTGGTTTTGAGCCTCCTTGTGGCTGTTTGGGCTCGTGCGCAGGCCCAGCCGGCGTTTGCTTCGTTTACATGGCTACGTCCATGATCAAGTCGGCCAAGGATTCGTCGACTCGGTTTAGTTCCTGAGCGTAGCGGCGCATTTCGGTGCTTTCGCGCTTTGCGTCTGATTCGCCCTGTTCCTTTGTGCGCAAAGCTGCGCCGACCTCGTCGCGGATGGACTTGATTTCCGCGTCCAGGCCCTGGGCGATCGCGTCGCGCATCTTGCGGAGTTGTTTGACGACCTCTTCGCCCAGGTTGGTGACGTCGGTGTCGGCCTGCTTGCGCAGTTCCAGCTGGACCTGTTCGGCCACCTGCTCCTTGAGCCGGCGGTTGGCCTTGTTCAGTTGCAGCGCGCCCTTGAACACGGTCGAGCCGAGGACCGCGCCCAGGATCACGAACGGTCCGAGGCCGACCAGGAACGCCGCCGTGCCGACCGCGATCTGCGGAAGGAGCGCGGTGAGCATCGAGCGCAGGTTGAACTTGCCGCCGGAGACCGCCGTCGCCGGGTCGAGCACGAAGCTGACCGCGTCGGCGAGCAGGCGCTCGATCGGCGTCGAGGGTTTGCCGTCCTCCTCCGTGCCGACCGGCCCGGCGGTGAGCGAGGCCCGGATCTCGTCGATGCGCGTGACGAACTGCTTCACGTCGTCGTCGATCATCCGCTCCATGTCCTCGACACGGCGCGCGACGAGCGGCTTGAGCTCGTTCTCCTGCCACTGCGCGAACTCGACCTGGACCCGCCCGGAGAGGTGGTCGGTGATCTCCTTGACCGCCGCCTCCATCTTCTCCCGGGCGTTGAACGGGTTGGCGCCGATGGTGTTGCTCGGGTCGTATTCCTGCGCCCAGGTCGGGATGTTCGCCGCGACCCGGTCCATGAACCGCCGGGTCGCACCTTCGACCTCGCCGCGGGTCTCGCGCAGGTGCTCCTCCATCTGCGCGACGATCACCCGCCGGTTCTGCTCCAGGCGGGTCAGCGGACCCTGGACCCGCTCGTAGGTGGCGCGCAGCTCCTCCACGTCCTGGGTGAGCAGCGCCTCCTTGCGGTCGATCTGCTCGCGCGCCTCGATCAGCAGGTACTTGAGCTCCCGGGCGGGGGACAGGATCTTGGCCCGGCCGCGCTCGCGGGTCAGGAACTCCTCCAGGCCGCGTTCGAGTTCGGGCATCCCGGATCCGGCCAGCAGGTCCGGGTCGCCCTTTTGCCGACCGGTCAGCGCGGCCCGGGCGTTGACGAAGAAGACCCGGTCCGGGCGGGAGAGGTAGGGCGAGAGGCGCTTGCGGATCTCCCGCTGTACGTCCTCGCGTTCCTCCTCCTCGACCAGGTTGATCTTGTTGCCGACGTAGAAGACGTCCTCGTGGCCGCGCGCCTTGACGTGCACGTCGAGGAACAGCTGCTCGCTGCGCGACATCGCGGCCTGACAGTCCACCACGAACACCAGCACGTCGGCCTGTTCGAGGTAGTTCAGGGTGACCTTCTCCCGCTCCGGCGCCTCGTTCAGGCCGGGGGAGTCGACCACCACCACGCCGTTGCGGCACAGTTCGAGCGGCCAGCGCACCACCGCCCGCTCGTACGGGTTCGGGGTGTTGTCGTCGTCCGCACCGATGGTGACGTAGTCGGCGATCTCGTCCACGCCGACGGTCAGCGGCTCACCGGCGCTGCCGTCCGCCTCCAGCGGGTAGATCAGCGCCGAGCGGGTGTCGCCCCACGTCACCTCGTTGATGATCGCGGTGCACGGTCGGGCGAAGGAGGGCAGCACCTTCTCGCCGAGCATCGAGTTGATCACGGTGCTCTTGCCGCGCTTGAACTCGCCGACGATCATCACCTTGAACGCCTCGGACGCGGCCCGCTGCTTCAGCGAGTCCAGCTTCTTGACGCCCGCGCCGATGCGCAGTCCGGCCACGATCGGCGTGAGCCGATCGATCAGGCCGACCAGGGTCTCCTGCCGTGCCCGCCACGCGCCGTACCCCGCGTAGGCCCCATCGGCCGCCCCGTGACCCGTGTCCACCTGACCGCTCCCCTCCTCGACGGCTGCCCGATGCCGGGACCTGTTTCGGTCCCGGCATCGGCGTCCGGCACTAGCCTCTGGCGCCCAGCATGGTGTTGAGCTGAACCCCGAGCTGCTCGCTGCGCGAGACCAGATCCTGCCATGCGGGTCCATCGGCGCCGACCTTGGCCAGCGCGGTCTGCCGATCGGTGCGCCAGGCCCGCTGGCCGCGCACCGCCTCGTCCATCACTCCGGCGTACAGCGTGTGCAGCCGCTTGGAGACCTCCTCGGAGAAGCCGCCGAGGACCTCCTCGACCATCGGCTCCAGGGCCTTCATCGCCTGCGCGCGCTGTGCCTCGGTCAGCGAGGTCGACTTGACCTCGCCGAGCACCATGCCGCCCGCCGACGCCGCCATGCTCGCGCCCATCGGCAGCGCGGCGACGCCGCCGGTGAGCGGGATCAGCAGCGCGCCGAGCACGGCGAGACCGGTCGGGCCGATCCGCCAGGCCAGCTTGCGGCTCTTGAGGTCCTTCAGGCCCAACGACTCCGCCTCGCCGAGTTCGAACTCGGTGGACAACTGCTCGACCTTCTCCAGGCGGTAGCCGCTGCCGCGTCCGAAGTGCAACTTCATCTTCGCGTCCAGCCACTGCACGTCGGCCTGCACGCTGGAGTGCAGCTGGGCCTCGAACTTCTTGGCCAGCGCCGTCAGTTCGCGGCGCAGTCGGAACGGCAGATCGCGCTCCCACCAGGTCCGGGAGTCGGGCGCGCGCTCGAGTTCGTAGCGCAGCGTGTCCAACAGGTCGCCGCGCGAGAGTTGCAGGTGCTCGCGGAACTTCTCCGACGTCTGCGTGCGGCGCTGCTGGAGCTCGACCCGGACCCGGCCCCATTCGCCGGCCATGCGGTCGATCTCCACCTCGGACTCCTCGACGGCGCGCCGCCGTTCCGCCTCGCCGAGCGCCGCGGTGGCCAGTCCGTCCCGACCCAGGCCCGCCATCTCGTCGAGCAGCGCGAGCAGTTGGCCCGCCGTCTGGCGCGAGCGCATGCTGCGCCGGCCGCCGGAGGTGGTGTATTCGGTGATCCGCGCGTACACGCCGGCCGCGGGCGAGGCGTCCTCGCGATGCGGGCCGGCCAGTACCTGCAGGGTCGGCGAGATGCGGCGCACCCGGCCGCCGAGGTAGTCGACGATGTCCTCGCGCTCGTCCTCGTCGACGGTGTCCAGCTTGGACACCACCACGGTGATCCGCGGCACGTGCCGGGCGATCACCTCCTCCTCCAGGAACGCGGTCTCGGACAGGCCGAGCGGCGCGCTCGCGGAGACCACCATCAGCACCGCGTCGCTGGCCGCGACCGTACGCCGGACCAGGTCCTCGGTCCGGCGGTCCAGGTCCTCCGCGTCCTCGCCCTTGCCCCGGCCCGCGTTGACGCCGGGGGTGTCCACCAACTCGACGTCCAGGCGGGCCAGTTCGGGTTCGGCCACGAGCACGCGCACGCCGACCAGGCGGGGTGCCTCAAAATCGTGGTCCTCGCTCAGCCGATACACCTCGTCCCAGGCCGCGGCCACCGCCGGACGCGGCTCGGCGCGCCCGTCGGCGAACTGCAACTCCAGGCGCGGCTCGGGTCCGGCCACGACCACCAGGGGCACCGGGGTGTGCCGGCCCTCGGGCAGCACGGGGGCGCCGAGCAGCCGGTTGATCAGCGACGTCTTGCCGCGGCCGAACTCGCCGACCACCGCGATCCGCAGCCCCGGTCGGCGCATCCGCGCCCGCAACCGGTCCAGCTCGGCGGCGATCGCGTCCAGGCCGAAGTCGGTGGCGATCGTGTGTGCGTCGTTGATCCGCCGGCCGAGCGTGGTCGCCGAGGGCGCCTGCCGGACCAGGCTCGTCACCGAGCCGGGAGGCGTGGCGGCGGGTGCTGCGGCGGGAGCGGGAGCGGGGGCGGGCGGCAAAGCCGACACCGGCGCGGCGGGGGCCTCGGTGGCCGGCCGCGGCGCCGGCGGCCGAGGCGCGACCGGCGCACCCGCGCCGCCCGCACCACCCGCGCCGGGCCCGCCCCCGAGGCGCCCCGCCCACCCCTGGTTCGGCCCCGCTGTACCGGAAGAGTCGTCGCCCGCCGGGCGCGGACCCGGAGCCGGGGCCTGCCTCCGGTCCGCCGTCTGCCCCGACGGGCCGGGTCGGCCGGTGGGCGAGTCGCCCGAGTCGCGCCGCGCGCCCGCCTCACGCGGTGCGCCCGCGCGCAGCCACGAGGCGGTCGACGGCACCAGCCGGTGATACGCGGCCACCGCCCCGACGGGCATCACCCGTGCGTAGAGCCCGGCGAGGATCTTCGGTCCGCCGCGCGCGTCCGCCTCCGGGTCGGCCAGGAATCGGCCCAGCGACTGGAAGAAGCGGGCCCGCTCCGCCAGCGCGTCGGGCTGCATCGACAACGTCCAGGCGGACACGTCCGAGATGGTGCTCTCCACCGATGCGGCGACCTCGGGCAGCTCGCTCAGCTTGACGTGCCGCAGCACGTTCTCGCTCGGCCAGGCCCACTGGACCGCGCCCCAGACCGGGTGGATCGGCAGCTCCCGCCGTCCCGGGGTGGCCTTGCCGACCCCGATCAGGCTCCACAACGTCCAGCCGTCGGCGGTCCGCTCCGGTACCGGCGGCAGTGCCACCGACTCCATGGTGATCCAGCCGCGCAGCTCGTCGCTGCGGTGGATCCCGCTCAGCAGACCCGCGACGCCCGGACGGCGGCGTGGTTGTACCTGCGCGGCCTGGCGCAGCACGTGTTCACGATCGAACGACATGTGTGGTCCCTACTCCCGTCGAATGTGTGGTGGTGTCGAACGATCAGGCGTGCGTGGGGTGGGCCACGATCATCGTGGTGTCCCGGTCCTGCCACGCGTTGACGAAGTCGGCGAGCGGAATCGGCTCGACCTTGCCGAACGGTGCGCCCGGGTCGTTGAGCAGCACATACGTCGACCCGTCGGGACGGGTGTCGACGCCGGTCACCCACACCGCGTGCCCCATCGTGGGGTCCTGCTCCAGCGGCGCGCCGGTGGTCGCGTCGTGCAGCGGCGACCAGATCTCCTGCGCGTCGAGGGCGACGATCACCTGGTCGCCCTTCTGCAGGGCGTCGAGCATCTGGCGCATGTCGGCGCCCGGGACCATGTCCGTGTCCACGCCGTGCATTTCGAGCAGCTTGCCGATGTCGCTGGTCATGGTGCCGGTGGCGGGGTCGAAGATGCCCGCCTGCTGCGCCTCGGTCACCAGCGCGTTCTCGTCCATCGGCATGCCGGTGAGCTTCTCCAGGATCATGCCCTGGGAGACCACCGCGCAGCTGGTGTTGCCGGCCTGCTGGTGCCAGTACTTGGCGTCGCCGACCGGGTCGCCGGTGCCATGGAACTGCTCCGGAGCCCAGTCCGGCGCGTGGTAGGTCCAGTTGCCCTGATCGTCGTAGACCGCGCCCCACGACGCGGGCGTCGCCTCGGTGTAGGTGCTCGGGTCGTACGAGGCCGGGTCGGCGTACGGGTCGGAGCCGTAGGGGTCGCCGTACGGATCGCCGTACGGGTCGCTGCCGTACGGGTCGCCGTAGGGATCCGTGAACGGGTCGCCGTACGGGTCCAGGTACGGGTTGTTGACCTGGTCGTCGTGCCACTGCTGACTGGGCGTGGGCTGGTTGCCGTCGGTCGGGTCGAACGCCTTCGGGTCCCACGCGTCGACCTTGCCGTCGCCGTCGCTGTCCGCCTGGAACGGGTCGTAGTTGGGGTCGTGCAGCGGATCGAAGTTGGGATCCGTGTACGGAAGGGTGGAGTTCGGGTAGGTGCCGATGGATCCGCCGGTCGCGTCGGTCTCCCACAGTGGCGCCGCCCCGACGGCGGTGTCCACTGTGTCGATGGTGTCGTCGGAGACCACCGCGAACAGGTCGTCGTCGTGCGTGTAGTCGCTCATCTGCCGAAATCCCCCCGGTGCGTGAGGCGTTCGCGTTGGCTGTTCACCGTGGCGCGACGCCGTTCCGTCTGCCTGTCCGCGTCCTGCAACAGGTTTCTGCGAGCCGCGAGAATATCCTCACGGCGTTGGTGTTCGGCCACCAGTTCGGCGACCGTCGCCTCGTAGGTGGCCCGGTAGCGGTCCACGTGTCGCGAGACGTCCTGCGAGTAGTGCGTGGTGGCCGTGCGCACGGCCTCGTCGATCTGTCCGGACAAACCGTCCGCGACGGTTCGCAGTGTCTGATGCATTTCGGTGCGCGCGTGGTTCCGCAGGGCCGTCATGTCGGTGGATGACAACGAATCGGCCACTTTGGCGATGAATCCGCCGAATCCGATCCGTCCGGGAGGGACGCTCTGGGAGCCGTTGCGGGTGCCGCCGAACCACTGGTCCAGGGCGCCGCCGATCCGCGCGCCCGGGGTTTTGGGCGCGGTCGGGTCGAGCCGGACGGCCCGGATCTGCTGGGTCACCCCCGTGACGGAGCTCTCGTACGCGCGCATCGCCGCGTCCGCGAGTTGATGCCCGGTCAGCACCGTGACCGCCTCCGATCCGGCTGGTCGGGCCACCGCGCCGAGGCGGGCGTAGGCGGCGGCGAACGCGGTGTCCGCGGCGGCGCGCGCGGTCTCGGCCGCGGTCGACAGCGCGCCGGTGACCGCCTGTTGCACGATGTCGCCGATCCGGGGCAGGCCGCGCCGGATCAGTTCGGGGGCCTGTTCGGCGAGTACCGCGCGCAGTTCGTCGGGGGTGTTCGCGCGCTCCAGGGCCCGATCGATCTCGTCCCGGGTGTAGCCCCACCACTGCGGGGCCATGCCACCGACCGCCTGCTGGGCGCGCTGGGCGCCGGCGCCGAGCAGGCGCGCGGTCTCGCCGTGTTGGGCCCGGACGAAGGCGGCCATGTCGGCGATCCGCGCCTCGGCCAGCTCCGCCTCCTCGGCGTCGAGCCGCTGCTCGGCCAGCGTCACCTCGCGGCGCAACTCGTCGAGCAGGTCCTCGAGGAGTCGCAGCAGGTGGTCGGAGACCGCGACGATGCGCTGGCGCTGCATCAGGTCGCGCAGCCGGGCCACGGTGCGCGGAAACTCCTCCGCCCAGTGCTCCTGTTCGGGGCCGCGCAGCGGCCGTCCGGTGGCCAGTCGCACCACCGGCTCGGCGGCGACCGGTTCCAGGACCGGGTCGGGCACACCGAGCATCCGGGCGAACCGCTGTCGGACGTGGGCGAGCAGATCGTCCCGTTCGTCCTCGTCGATGTGGTCCATCTTGGTGACGAGGATGATGCAGCGGCGCAATTGCCCCGGATCGAGCGCATCGGTGAGGAATTCGGTCAGCGACACCGGCGACGGCGAGGTGGACGCGGTCAGTACGGCCGCCACGTCGGCGACGTCGCGCATCACCGCGCGCGTGATCTCCGTGTGACCTGCCCGGGCGTTGGTTCCGGGCGTGTCGATGATCACCAGGCCGTCGCGCAGCGCCGGCGCGGGGTGGCGGACCTCCAGGCTCTGCACCCGCGGGGCGATCGCCTCGTCGGCGGTGAGCAGGCGCAGGATGCCGGCGGTGTCCTCGGGGATCGGGGTGTCCGGCGCGAGGTGCGCGAGCATCCGGCCGAGCGGGCTGTCCGCCCCGGTGTAGCGCCCGGAGGGGTACACGTAGCGGATCCCGTGGCCGGTGAAGCGCACCTCGACGGAGAACTCCTCCCCGTGGGTGATCCTGGTCGCGGCGCCGGTGGTCGGCAGCGCCGACGTGGGCAGCAGGTCGTCGGCCAGCAGCGCGTTGACGAAGGTGCTCTTGCCGGCCGAGAACTCGCCGATCACCGCGAGGTAGTAGCGGTCGTCCCGGAGCCGGGTCTCGATCTCGCGGATGCGGGCGGTCAGTTCCCCGAGCCGTTCCTGGTCGCCGACGATGCGGCGGACCATCGCCAGTGCGAAGTCGAGATGGTCGGAGGTCTCGGTGAGTGCCTCGACCACCTCGCGTCGCCTCGCCCGATCCCCGGCGATGCCGTGTGAATCCACCACCGCGCGCCCCCTCTCGACGGTGCCCTCCCCGATGTACGGGCGATCCTGTCACGCGCGCGGGAATCCCGTCTCGGTCTGTGGACGGTGCGTTCGACGCGGCCGTCTGCACCCCTGTGCCCCTTGTGTGACGCCCGTCCGGATGATGCGATGAGGGCGTCGAGGCGATCCCTCGCAGCTGATTCCCGTTGCCGTGGCCCCCGACCCGATCGGTCTGAATGGCATGAAAACGGCGCATACTGGTTGCGTGGGTGCCGCGACTTGTCCGGCGAGTCGATTCCGATGCGATCAGGAGATGGCATGTTCGAGGAGGCCCAGTATCTGGCCCCGGTCACCCGTAGGGCCGACGGCGGAGTCGAGGTCGAGCTGTCGCGCAGCCACCCGGGGTTCGCGGACGCGGTCTACCGCGAACGCCGGAACCGGATCGCGGCGCTGGCGCTGGACCACCACCGCGGCGACCCGATCCCGGAGGTCGAGTACACCGACGAGGAGCACGAGGTCTGGCGCCTGGTCTCCCGCGAGCTGTCCGCCTCGCACGCGGAGTACGCGGTCGCGGACTACCTGGACGGCGCCGCGCGCCTGAAGCTGCCGACCGAGCGGATCCCCCAGTTGGAGGAGGTCAGCGAGGCGCTGCAGCCGCTCACCGGCTTCCGCTACCTGCCCGCGGCCGGCCTGGTTCCGCTGCGCGACTTCTACGGGTCGCTGGCCGACTCCTACTTCCACTCCACGCAGTACATCCGCCACCACAGCGTGCCGCTGTACACCCCCGAGCCGGACGTCGTGCACGAGGTGATCGGCCACGCCAACATGCTCGCCTCGGACCGCTTCGCGGCGCTGTACCGGGTCGCGGGCGAGGCGGCCCGCCGGGTGGAGAGCCGCGAGGCGCTGGAGTTCGTCTCCAAGGTCTTCTGGTTCACCCTCGAATTCGGCGTCATGCACGAGGGCGGCGCGCTCAAGGCCTACGGCGCCGGGATCCTGTCCTCCTACGGCGAGATCCGCGAGTTCCGCACCGTCGACATCCGCGACCTGGACCTGGTCGCGATGGGCACGATGCAATACGACATCACGCACTACCAGGACATCCTGTACGCCGCCCACTCGATGACCCAGCTGGAAGACGTCGTCGGCACCTTCTGGGCGGACTGCACCGACGACTCCATCGCCGCCCTGTCGGCCTCGGCGAAGACCCCGTAACGCCGCTTCACGTAGTCGTTCACCCGTGCGGGTGACCGGAACGGAAACGTTCGGGTCACCCGCACGACGCGTCCCTATGCTCGCCTCGACTACGGAAGGGGTTGAGAATGTCTGTCATGGCACACGAGATCCCCGCGCAGGAAGACGTCATGCTCGACGGCTTCCTGGCGTTGGACACCCCCTTGGGCTTCCGCGCCGAGTTCATCGAGGGGGACATCGTCGTGACACCACCGCCGATGGGGAATCACGAGCGCATCATCAGCGCGGTGGTTCGCCAGATCCTCAGCGGATCGGCCGTGCCGATGGATTTCTCCGGCGGCAAGGGATTGGTGGTGGCCGCCGGTGGGGGACTCGCCCGCAACCACGTCATCCCGGACGGCACGTTCGCGCCCGAGGACCTGGACCTGTTCCTGGACGCCGAATCGTGGATGCCGTGCGCCGGGGTTGCCCTGGTCCTGGAGGTGACGTCGTATCGCGCCGGCTTCGATCGTGAACAGAAACGACGGGCCTATGCCCGCAGCGGCATTCCGCTGTACCTGCTGGTGGATCGAGAGCAGAGCAAGGTCACGCTCTTCCTGACGCCGAAGGGTGACGACTACCTGGAGGGTCACACCGGTCCCTTCGGTAAGCAGATCGATCTTCCCGCGCCGTTCTCGATGACGTTGAGCACCAGCAGATTCGTCTGACGAACCATGGGCTCGGGCGTCACCGTTCGAGTGGCGCCGTGTCGAAGCCGACGGGTTGTTCGGCGCGCCCGGGCGGATGCCCTACACCCGGCGGACGAAGACCCGGCCGAAGTCGCCGCCGGTGGCCAGGAGGGTTCCGTCGGCGGAGAAGGCCAGGCGGCGGACGCGTTGTTCGTCGTGGCCGGGGAGGGCGACGGCGTCGCGCTCGCGCAGTTCCGCGTCGTACACGCACAGGGCGCTCGTACGACGACCGCCCACCGCGATCCGCCGGCCGTCCGGCGAGTAAACCCACGCGTAGCAGGTCGCCCAGCCGTTCGGGTGGTGCGGATCACCGAGGTGCCAGGCCGGCTCGCCGGTGTCGATCGAGATCGCGAACGGCCCGTGTACCCGGCCCCGGTTGACCAGGAGCAACGTCTCGCTCGGATCGAAGCCGAGGTCGCCGATCTCCCACTCCAGCGGCACCCGCGCGACCGGGCGGCCGGTGTCCACGTCCCACACCTCGACCTCGTTGGTCGGATCGCCGCTCGCGTCCCGATGCCCGTACACCAGCCCGCGACTGACCCGCCACACCGCGAGCAGCCGACCCGAGGGGGACAGCGCGGCGCCCCGGCACTCGGTGGTCGGCGATCCGGTGGACACCTCGCAGACCGGGGCGCCGGCCGCGTCCAGGACGCGCACGCGGTCGTCGGCGTCGAAGACCACCAGCCGTTTCCGGGCCGCGTCCCAGGACGGTTGCACGATGTGCGGATTGAACAGGGCGTTCTCGAACTGCCGGTAATCGGCCAGTGGTTCCTCGTACAGCGTGCCCAGGTCCAGTCGCCGGGTCGAGCCGCCGACGGTGTAGACCACGGCCGATCCGGTCGCGTCGAACAGCGCGGTGTCGATGCCGGCCGGCCGCTCCGCCGCGGGCACCGCGTGCACCGTGCGGCGGACCCCGGTCGCCACGTCCACGAGCCGGATCGCGCCGTCGTAGGCGATCAGCACGGTGCGCCCGTCCGGATGCAGGTCCACGGCCCGGGACGAGGTCTTGCCCGGCGGCATGAACTCCAGCACCACCGGGTCCTCGGCCCCGCCCAGTCGCACGAACCCCGCGCGCATCGCCTTGCCCACCTCCCGGCGCAGCGCGATCACGGCGGCGGCCGGGTCGGCGAAATCCTTGCGCGTCTCCCGGGCCGCCCCATCACCCGAGCGGGCGGACCGCACGAACGTGGTGTCGAAGACGCCGAACAACCGATACTTCGGTCCCGCCGAGTCCGGCAATACGAGGGTGATCTCTTCCTGCGCCATCGCCGTACGGTAGCGCCGCAGGTCGCGCGCGGTGCGGGCCGGCCATCGCGTCGACCGGGGCCTCACCCCTCGGACGGCGCCGTCACGAAGTCGATGAGTTCCTCGACCCGCCCGAGCAGGGCCGGTTCCAGGTCGCGGTACGAGTCGACCGCCGCGAGGATGCGGCGCCAGGCCGCGGGCGGATTCACCGGCCAGCCGAGGGCCGCGCAGACGCCCTCCTTCCACGGGACGCCGCGCGGGACGTCCGGCCAGGCCGCGATGCCGACGGAGGCGGGGCGTACCGCCTGCCAGACGTCGATATAGGGGTGTCCCACCACCAGCACGTGGTCACCGCTCACCCGGCCCGCGATCCGGCTCTCCTTGGAGCCCGGTACCAGGTGGTCGACCAGCACGCCGAGCCGGCGACCCGGGCCCGGCGCGAACTCGCGGACCACGTCCGGCAGATCGTCGACGCCCTCCAGATACTCCACGACCACGCCCTCGATCCGCAGGTCGTCGCCCCACACCCGCTCGACCAACTCGGCGTCGTGGCGGCCCTCGACGTAGATCCGCCCGGCGCGCGCGACCCGGGCCCGGGTGCCCGGTACCGCGATCGAGCCCGACGCGGTGCGCCCCGGGGCACGGGCCGGACCGGGGGCGGCCGGTCGGACCAGGGTGACCACCTCGCCGTCGATCAGGAACCCGCGCGGATCCATCGGGAACACCCGCAGCCGCCCGTGCCGATCCTCCAGCGTGACGGTGAAGCCCTCGGGGGTCTTCTCCACCCGGACCACCGCGCCGCAGAAGCCGGTGGACGCCTCCTCCACCACCAGATCGCGGTCGGCCGCGACCTCGGGGACGGGCTTGTCCTTCTTCCATCCCGGGATCAGCGACTCGGGTCCATAACTGCGCATGACCACGACGCTAGCCGGGTGACGGTACGTCAGTCCGGTACGACGCGCCCGGCGGCCACCTCGGCCAGCCAACGGTTCTGCCGGATCACGAACTCCTCGTCGACGACCGCGCCGTGTCCGGGCAGCCAGACACTCGCGTGCAACCCCCGCACCCGGGCCAGTGAATCGCTCCACTCGGCGGCGAACGCGTCCGAGCCGAAGACCGGCGGCCCGCTCTCCTCCACGATGTCTCCGGCGATCAGCACGCCGCAGTCCGGTACGTGGACGACCACGTCGTGGTCGGTGTGTCCACGGCCGGGCGCGAACAGCACCACCTCGCGCCCGCCCAGATCCACCGTTACCGGTGTGCCCGTGGACACCGGGCGGGTCGGCGGCACGATCCGCGCCGCGCGCATCAGCTCCGGGTCGAACCCGTGGTGGATGCCGCTCGCCCGCCCGGCCTCGGCCCACCGCTCCAGATACCGCGGCAGGTCCGCGTGGCCCCAGATCTCCGCGTCGGGGAAGGCGCGCAGCACCTCGTCGTTGCCGTAGCAGTGGTCGAAGTGACCGTGGGTGTTCACCACCGCGACCACCCGGTCGGGCAATCCGTGTCCGGGCAGTTCGCGGGCCAGCGAGGCCAGGATGTCGGCGGCCTCGTGGTCGTGCGAACCGGTGTCCACGAGCAGGATCCCGTCCCGCCCCGTGACGACCGCCACATTCAGTTCGAGGCCGGGCAACCGACGACGCAGTACGCCCGGCCCGATCGGCTCCCACGTGGCGTGTTTCGGCTGTTCGGCGCGTAGCATGCGTCAACCTTGGCACGGACGCAGGGGTACGGTCCGGATCGGGTGACCCGTACACTGGCACTCGGCGGGACGGAGTGCCAACCAGTGGGACGAACCACCGCCTACGCGACACGGCAACGGGTGGAAGAACGGGTCAGGGAGGTGCGCACCATGCTCGACGATCGGAAACAGGACGTGCTGCGTGCCATCGTGCAGGACTACGTGGCGACCCAGGAGCCGGTCGGCTCCAAGGCGCTCGCGGACCGACACAACCTCGGGGTCTCCCCGGCCACCATTCGCAACGACATGGCCGCGCTGGAGGAGGAGGGCTACATCACGCAGCCCCACACCAGCGCCGGCCGGGTGCCCACCGACAAGGGCTACCGGCTGTTCGTCGACCGCCTCGCGGGCGTCAAGCCGCTGTCCGGCGCCGAGCGCCGGGCGATCCAGACCTTCCTGGCCGGCGCGGTCGACCTGGACGACGTGGTGGGCCGTACGGTCCGGCTGCTCGCGCAGCTGACCCATCAGGTCGCCGTCGTGCAATACCCGTCGCTGACCCGCTCGACGATCCGGCACGTCGAGTTGCTCACCCTCGCGCCCACCCGGGTCATGCTGGTGCTGATCACCAGCACGGGCCGGGTCGAGCAGCGGGTGATGGACACGCCGGGCCCGGTCGGCGAGAACCTGCTCGCCGACGTCCGGGCGCGGCTGAACAGCCGCATCACCGGCAAGCGGTTCGCCGATGTGCCGTTGCTGGTCCAGGATCTCGCCGAGCCGTTCACCGCCGAGGAACGGCCGATCGTGGCGGACATCCTGGCCACCCTGCTCGACACCCTGGTCGAGCACAAGGAAGAGAAGGTCGTCCTGGCCGGGACGGCCAACCTGACCCGTTTCGGCATGGACTTCCCGAACACGATCCGCCCGGTCCTGGAAGCACTCGAGGAACACGTCGTATTGCTGCGGCTGTTGGGCGAGGCGACCGACCCGGGCATGGTCGTGCGGATCGGACACGAGAACATGCACGAAGGACTGGCCGCGACCTCGGTGGTCGCCGTCGGATACGGCAGTGGGCAGGAAACACTGGCGAAGCTCGGAGTACTCGGGCCGACCCGGATGGACTACCCCGGAACGATGGGAGCGGTGCGCGCCGTGGCACGGTACGTCGGACAGATCCTCGCGGAGTCGTAGAGTTGGCTACCGATTACTACGAGGTCCTCGGGGTACGGCGCGACGCCACCCCGGAGGAAATCAAGAAGGCCTTCCGCCGGCTCGCTCGGGAGCTGCACCCGGACGTCAATCCGGACCCGAAGACGCAGGACCGGTTCAAGGAGATCAACAACGCCTACGAGGTCCTCTCGGACCCGCAGAAGCGTCAGATGTACGACCTCGGCGGCGACCCGCTGTCCTCCGGGGGCGGCGGGGGCGGTGGTGGCTTCGGCCAGGCCGGCTTCGGGTTCAGCGACATCATGGACGCGTTCTTCGGCCAGGCCAGCCAGCGCGGACCGCGCTCGCGCACGCGCCGTGGCCAGGACGCGATGATCCGGATCGAGATCACCCTCGAAGAGGCCGCGTTCGGCACCACCCGGGAGATCCAGGTGGACACCGCCGTCACGTGCAACACGTGCAACGGCGAGGGCGCGGCTCCGGGCACCACGGCGCAGACCTGCGACATGTGCCGCGGGCGGGGCGAGGTCAGCCAGGTCACCAAGTCGTTCCTGGGCCAGGTCATGACGTCGCGGCCGTGTCCGCAGTGTCAGGGCTTCGGCACCGTGGTCCCGCACCCGTGCCCCGAGTGCGCGGGCGACGGCCGCATCCGCGCGCGGCGCACGCTCACCGTCAAGATCCCGGCGGGCGTGGACAGCGGTACGCGGATCCAGCTCGCGGGCGAGGGCGAGGTCGGCCCCGGCGGCGGCCCGGCGGGCGATCTGTACGTGGAGATCGTCGAGGTCGCGCACGCCACCTTCCAGCGGCGCGGCGACGACCTGCACTGCACGGTCACCATCCCGATGACGGCGGCGTCGCTCGGCACGAAGGTGCCGCTGCAGACGCTGGACGGCACGGAGGAGATCGACATCCGCCCGGGCACCCAGTCGGGCCAGTCGATCCCGCTGCACGGGCGGGGCATCACCCACCTGCGCGGCGGCGGCCGAGGCGACCTGGTCGTGCACGTCGAGGTGCAAACGCCGAACAAGCTCGACCCGGAGCAGGAGGAACTGCTCCGCCGCCTGGCCAAACTACGCGGCGAGGAACGCCCGTCGGGACAATTCACACCGGGCCAACAGGGCCTGTTCTCCCGCCTGAAGGACGCCTTCAACGGCCGGTAGCGGGCGGGCGCGACGGCGCGTCGTGACGTCGTCCTCAGGCGCCGGACGGGCTGCGATTCGGCCGCGTCCGGCGCCCTCGGGCCGCCTGCGGCGAGCGCCCTCAAACGCCGGACGGGCTGAATCCGACCGCGCCCGACAACGCGAAGCGGTCACGGCACGCCTCGACCGAGCGACGCCGAGGCCGCCCCGAGCCGTGGGCTGAGCCGCAGCCGGCCGGCGTGCGGGGCTCGGGTACTCCGGGGCGTCGGCGTGGCGGATGCGCTGCTCGGCGAAAACCGGCCGGCAGCGGGGGCGGGGAGCGAGAGGGCGCTCGGGCCGTGTTCCCCGGGGCACCTTTCCAAGTGAGCCGGGTGCTTCCGGCTCGCGTTGCGCTGTCGGCTGCGGGTGGCCGGTCCGAGTCGGCGGCGGCCCACCACCGACTCCGACCAACCCCGCACCGGCCACACCCGCAACCAAGGCACAACGTGCGCCGAAAATACCCCGGCCCATTCGGGAACGCACGCCCGGCGAACCCGACCCGAGCACCCACCCTGCCCGCCGCCGGGTGCTTTTTCGCCGACCAACACGTCCCGCTCGTCGGGACCGCGAAGTCTCGGAGCCCCGCACGCCGGCGGCGGCCCACCACCGACCGTGACCAGCCCCGCACCGGCCCTGACCACCCGCAACCAAAGGCGCAGCGCGCGCCGGAAACACCCGGCCGGATCGGGAAGGCGCCCTGGTGGCGTGTTGGGGGTCCGTGGGTGGGGTTCGGTTCGGGGGACCCCGGGGCGCCTAGGCTTGGGTGGGTTGTGGGTGTGCCGTCGATCGAGGGAACGGGGAGCATGATGGCGACGAACGTCGATCCGATCCGGCTGACCGAACTGCCGATCGTGCAGGCGCCGATGGCCGGGGCCGGCGGGCCCGCGTTGGCGGCGGTGGTTACCCGTGTCGGGGGGCTCGGGTTTTTGGCGGCCGGGTATCGGTCGGCCGCGGCGTTGGGTGCCGAGATCGAGGAGTTGCGGTCGCTGGTCGGTGACCTGCCGTTCGGGGTCAACGCGTTCATGCCGCAGCCGCCGCCCACCCGCGCCGAGGACGAGCTCACCGCGCGCTACGCCCGCTCGCTGGCCCGGGCCGCCGCGCGCTACGGCGGCAGTGTCGGCACCCCCGCGCCGGGCGTCGAGCGCGACGACTGGGACGCCAAGCTCGACCTCCTCCTGGCCCGCCCCGTCCCCGTGGTGAGCTTCACCTTCGGCCTGCCCGACACCGAGGCGATCACCGCGCTGCGGGCGGCCGGGACGCTCACCGTCGCCACCGTCACCACCCCCGAGGAGGCCCGGCTCGCCGTCGCGCATGGCGTCGACGCGCTGTGCGTCCAGGGCGGCGAGGCCGGCGGCCACCAGGGCAGCTTCGACAACCCCGCCGCCCCCGCCCCGTACGGCCTGCTCACGCTGCTCACCCTGATCGCCGCCGAGACCGACCTCCCGCTCATCGCCGCCGGCGGCCTGATGACCGGCCGGCAGATCGAGGCGGTCCGGCTCGCCGGGGCGAGCGCCGCCCAACTGGGCACCGCGTTCCTGCGCTGCCCGGAAAGCGTCGCCTCCACCGCGCACAAGGCGGCCCTCGGCGACCCCGCCTTCGAGCGCAGCGTGCTCACCCGCGCCTTCTCCGGCCGCTGGGCGCGGGGGCTGCACAACGGCTTCGTCGCCCGGCACGAGGCCGAGGCTCCCGGGGTCTACCCGTACGTCCACCACCTGGTCGCGCCGATCCGCAAGGCCGCCGCCGCGCGCGGCGAGGCCGACGGCCTGGCCCTGTGGGCCGGTCAGGGCTGGCGCCTCGCCCGCGAGGAGCCGGCCGCCGAGGTGATCCACCGGCTCGTCGACGAGATGGCCGCAGCCCGAAAGGCATCCGCTTGAGCGCCCCCGTCTTCCTCGCCCCCGGCGACACGATCCGGCACGGCCGGCAGGTCGTCCTGGACGGCGCCGAGGGCCGACACGCCGTCACGGTGCGCCGGCTCGCGGCCGGTGAGCCGATCGTCCTCGCCGACGGCGCCGGACTGGCCGTGTACGGCACGGTCAACCGCACCGAGGGCAAGGACACGCTCTACATCGACGTCGACTCGCGCACCGAGGAACCCGCCCCCGCGCCCCGGATCGTGGTGGTCCAGGCGCTGCCCAAGGGCGATCGCGGCGAACTCGCGGTGGAGACGACCACCGAGGTCGGCGTCGACGTGATCGTGCCCTGGACCGCCGCCCGCTGCATCACCCAGTGGAAGGGCGAGCGCGGGGCCAAGGCACTGGCCAAGTGGCGCGCCACCGCACGCGAGGCGGGCAAGCAGGCCCGTCGGCTGCACCTGCCCGAGGTCACCGAGCCGATGAGCACCCGGCAGGTGACCGCGCTGCTGGCCGCCGCCTCGTTCGCGGGCGTCCTGCACGAGGCGGCCACCGAGCCGATCGCGACCGCCGCCGTCCCGAGCGAGGGCGACCTGGTCCTGGTGGTCGGCCCCGAGGGCGGGATCACCCCGGACGAACTGGCCGCGTTCACCGCCGTCGGCGCGAGCGCCTACCGACTCGGCCCGACCGTACTGCGCACCTCCACGGCAGGCGTCTCGGCCGCCTCGGTCCTCCTGGCCCGCTCCGGCCGCTGGAGCTGAGCCGCCCCGTGGACCCGCGCGAGCGAGGGGTCCGGCCCACTACGATCGACGGCGACCGCTCGTGATCGACACGGACCCGATGGAGGCACCCATGGCTGCGGGGGAACCCCAGGCCGACTGCCTGTTCTGCAAGATCCTCGCCGGCGACGTCCCGGCCACGATCGTCCACGAGACCAAGGACGTGGTGGCCTTCCGCGACATCAACCCGCAGGCGCCCACGCACATCCTCGTCATCCCGCGCGCGCACTACGCCAACGCCGGCGAACTGGGCGCCGACGCCCCCGAGCTGGCCGGCGCACTGCTGGCCGAGGCCGCCGTGATCGCGGCCGCCGAGGACATCACCGACTCGGGCTACCGGATCGTCTTCAACACCGGCGCCGGCGCCGGCCAGACCGTCTTCCACGTACACGCGCACCTCCTCGGCGGCCGAGGGCTGAGCTGGCCTCCCGGCTAGGCGTACGTGAGCACCAGGGAGTTCGTCGTCCTCGGCACCGCGAGCCAGGCCCCGACGCGGCAGCGCAACCACAACGGCTACCTGCTGCGCTGGGACGGCGAGGGGCTGCTGTTCGACCCGGGCGAGGGCACCCAACGCCAGATGTTGCACGCCGGCGTGGCCGCGCACGACATCACCCGGATCTGCGTCACGCACTTCCACGGTGACCACTGCCTCGGCCTGCCCGGCGTGCTCCAGCGGCTCTCGCTCGACCGGGTCCCGCACCCGGTGACCGCCCACTTCCCGGCGAGCGGGCAACACTGGTTCGACCGACTGCACCACGCGACCGCGTTCCACGAGGCCGCCGTGCTGGTCGAGCACCCGCTCGCGGGCGAGCACGTACACGCCCCCGCCGGGCCGTTCACGCTGGAGGCCCGCCGCCTGTCCCACCCGGTCGAGTCCTACGGCTACCGCGTCGTCGAGCCGGACGGCCGCCGGATACTGCCCGAGCGACTCGCCGCGCACGGCGTGGCCGGTCCCGACGTGGGCCGGCTCCAGCGCGAGGGCCGGATCGGTGAGGTGACCCTGGAGCAGGTGAGCGTGCCCCGACCCGGGCAGAAGTTCGCCTTCGTGATGGACACCCGGCGCTGCCCGGCCGCGGTCGAGCTGGCCCGCGACGTCGACCTGCTCGTGTGCGAGTCCACCTTCGCCGACGCCGACGCCGACCTCGCGCACGAGGTCGGCCACCTCACCGCCCGCGAGGCGGCGGCCATCGCGGCCGAGGCGGGCGCGCGGCGACTGGTGCTCACCCACTTCTCGCAGCGCTACCCCGACGTGGGCCCGCTCCTGGACCAGGCCCGCGAGGTGTTCCCGGACACGATCGCCGCCCACGACCTGGACCGGATCCCGATCCCGCGCCGCCGGCCGGCGCCGGAATAATCCCGAAGTTCGCGGGGGCCGGAGAGTTACCATTGAGCAGCATCGAACCGCTTCCCGAGCACGGAAATGAGGCGTGATCAGGCCGCCAAGGCCGCCCATGGCTCCCACGACGAACGCGCGAGGCGCGAGCTCCGAGAACACCCCGCGGACCGACTCCCGGGCAACTCCGACCGCGCAGGCCCAGGCGAAGATCACGATCCCCGCCAAGCATCCGATGGTGGCGCTCCTCGGTTCCGGCGACTCGTTCCTGCGAGTGGTCGAGCAGGGCTTCCCCGAGGTCGACATCCACGTCCGCGGCAACGAGGTCACCGTCTCCGGCAACGAGGCCGAGGTCGCCCTCGTCCGCCGGCTCTTCGACGAACTCCTGGTCATCGTCCGCACCGGCCAGCCGCTCAACGAGGAGGCCGTGGAGCGCTCGGTGGCGATGGTCCGCTCGAACGACGGACACGGTCCCGCCGAGGTGATGACCCTCAACATCCTGTCCAACCGCGGCCGCACGATCCGTCCCAAGACGCTCAACCAGAAGAGCTACGTGGACGCGATCGACGAGCACACCATCGTGTTCGGACTCGGCCCGGCGGGCACCGGCAAGACCTACCTCGCGATGGCGAAGGCCGTCCAGGCCCTGCAGTCCAAGCAGGTCACCCGGATCATCCTGACCCGGCCCGCGGTCGAGGCGGGCGAACGCCTCGGCTTCCTGCCCGGCACCCTCTACGAGAAGATCGACCCGTATCTGCGCCCGCTCTACGACGCGCTGCACGACATGATCGACCCCGACTCCATCCCGCGCCTGATGGCCGCGGGCACCATCGAGGTCGCCCCGCTCGCCTACATGCGTGGTCGGACCCTGAATGACGCGTTCATCATTCTCGACGAGGCGCAGAACACCTCGGCCGAGCAGATGAAGATGTTCCTGACCCGCCTCGGGTTCGGTTCGCGCATGGTGGTCACCGGGGACACCACCCAGGTCGACCTGCCCGGCGGCACCCAGTCGGGGCTGCGCGTGGTGCAGGAGATCCTGCGCGGCGTGGACGATATCGCGTTCTGCACGCTCACCAGCGATGATGTGGTCCGACACAAGCTCGTCGGCCGGATCGTGGACGCGTACGCGCGCTACGACATCCAAGTCGAGGCGGACGCGCGGCCGAACGGCAACGGCTCCGGAAACGGTGACGTGCCCAGGTCGCGCGGCCGGCGGCCGATCGACAAGAACGGCCGCGGCAAGCACACAGTGAACATGCAGACAGTGGAACGGGAAGTGAACTGAGGGCCATGTCCATCGACATCGCCAACGAGTCCGGCACGGGGGTGGACGAACACGCGATCGTGGACGTCGCCCGATGGACCCTGGACCGTATGCGCATCCATCCACTGGCGGAACTGTCCGTGGTCATCGTGGACGAACCCGCGATGGAGCAGCTGCACATCCAATGGATGGACCTGCCCGGTCCGACCGACGTGATGTCCTTCCCAATGGACGAACTGCGTCCGGGCAAGGCCGACGAGGATCCCCCGCAGGGGCTGCTCGGCGACGTCGTGCTGTGCCCGACCGTCGCCGAGCGCCAGGGTGCGGCGGCCGGCCACACCATGGACGACGAGCTGCACCTGCTCACCGTGCACGGCGTGCTGCACCTGCTCGGCTACGACCACGCGGAGCCCGACGAGGAGCGCGAGATGTTCGCGCTGCAGAAGGAACTGCTCGAATCCTGGCGGGAGGCCCGCCGCGCCGCGGACGACCGCGGATGAGCCGGCCACGGGATATCCCTGCCCCCGGCCGAGCGCGCGTCGGGGGCGGCAGTGCCCGCTGACAGCGTGGTGCGCCTCGTGGTCGGCGCGATCGTCCTGGTCGTGGTGGCCGGTCTCTTCGCGTGCCTGGAGGCGGCCCTCTCGCGCATTTCGCGCGTCCGCGCCGAGGAATTGGTCCGCGCCGAACGCCGGGGCGCCAAACGACTGCTGACGGTGGTTCAGGACCCCGCCCGATATCTCAACCTGGCCCTGCTCGTGCGGGTCGCGTGCGAGCTGTCGGCGGCCGTACTGGTCACCGTGGTGTGCGTGGACGACTTCGACGAGACCTGGCAGGCCGTACTGGTCACCATCGGCATCATGGTCGTGGTGTCCTACGTCGCCGTCGGGGTCTCCCCGCGCACCGTCGGCCGGCAACACCCGGTCACGGTGGCCACGATCGGCGCGCCCGTGCTGTTCGGGCTCGCGCGGGTGCTCGGGCCGCTGCCGAAACTGCTGATCCTGCTCGGCAACGCGCTCACCCCCGGCAAGGGTTTCCGGGAGGGGCCGTTCGCCTCCGAGGCGGAACTGCGCGCGTTCGTGGACCTCGCCGAGAAGGACTCGCTGATCGAGGACGACGAGCGCGAGATGTTGCACTCGGTGCTGCAACTGGGCGACACGATCGTGCGCGAGGTGATGGTGCCGCGCCCGGACATGGTCTTCATCGAACGGCACAAGACGCTGCGACAGGCGATGTCGCTGGCGCTGCGCAGCGGCTATTCGCGGATCCCGGTGATCGGCGAGAACGAGGACGACGTGGTCGGCATCGTCTTCCTCAAGGACCTGGCCCGGCGCAGCACGATGGGCGATCCGGGCTGGGCCAAGGAGAGCGTCGACTCGATCATGCGCTCCGCGACCTTCGTGCCGGACAGCAAGCCGGCCGACGACCTGCTGCGCGAGATGCAGTTCGAGCGCACGCACATGGTCGTGGTGGTCGACGAGTACGGCGGCACCGCCGGCCTGGTCACCATCGAGGACATCCTGGAGGAGATCGTCGGCGAGATCACCGACGAGTACGACACCGAGACCGCGCCGGTCGAGCCGCTGCCCGACGGCGCGTTCCGGGTCACCGCCCGGCTGCCCGTGGACGAATTGGGCGAGCTGTTCGGGCTCGAACTCGACGACGAGGACGTGGAGACCGTGGGCGGCCTGCTGGCCAAGGCGCTGGGCCGGGTGCCGATCCCGGGCGCGACGGCGGTGGTCGAGGGGCTGCGGCTGGTCGCGGAGAGCCCGTCGGGGCGGCGCAACCGGGTCGGCACGATCGTGGTGCGCCGGACCGAGCGGGGAGAGGAGCGCCAGGAGGCACCCGCCGAGGGGGATTCCGCGGCCGAGCGGAACCAGTGACGGCGGGGCGGTGACGTCGGCCCAGTCGGCCCGGCAGGCCCGCCGGGCCGGTTCGGACCGGTACATCGGGCCTCGGCGGCGGCAAGTTACTGTGTCGGCATTCGTACCGCGCCGAACAGGAGAGCCGCCGTGAGCGCCGAGACGCCCGAGTTCGCCGTCGACCCCGAGGACGCCAAGATCGTCACGCTGGCCCGGGCCACCCGGGCGCGCAACGGGGCGAGCGAGGGGGCCGCGGTACGGGACGAGACCGGGCGCACCTACACCGCGTCCACGGTCGCGCTGCCCTCGCTGGAGCTGTCCGCGCTGCGCACGGCGGTCGCGATGGCCGTCGCGGGCGGCGCGCGCGGCCTGGAGGCGGCGGCGATCGTCGGGGCCCACGACACCGTGACCGAGGCCGACCGGGACGCGGTGCGCGACCTCGGCGGCGCCGGCACGCCGATCCTGTCCGCCGGCCCGGACGCGGTCGTACGCACCATCGTGACGGTCTGAGGCCGCCCCCGGGCCCGCGTCCCCCCGGCCGGCGCGACCGCGACCGACCCGCGCGGCGAGGAGTGCTCGCGGCTTGAGCGACAATGTCACCCATGAGTGATCGCCCCAACCCCTCCGCACCCGTCCACCGCTCGGGCTTCGCGTGCTTCGTGGGCCGCCCCAACGCCGGCAAGTCCACCCTGACGAACGCGCTGGTGGGCACGAAGGTGGCGATCACGTCGGGCCGCCCCCAGACCACGCGGCACACGGTGCGCGGCATCGTGCACCGCCCCGACGGCCAGCTCGTCCTGGTCGACACCCCCGGCCTGCACAAGCCGCGCACCCTGCTCGGTCAGCGGCTCAACGACCTGGTCCGGGCCACCTGGGCGGAGGTCGACGTGATCGGCTTCTGCATCCCGGCCGACCAGAAGGTCGGTCCCGGCGACCGCTTCATCGCGGCCGAGCTGGCCGAGGCCAAGCGCACGCCCAAGGTCGCGATCGTCACCAAGACCGACCTCGTGGACCCGCAGACGCTGGTCCAGCAGTTGCTCGCGGTGCAGAAGATGGGCGAGGACGTCGGCATCGAGTGGGCCGAGATCATCCCGGTCTCCGCGGTCGGCGACAGCCAGGTGACCCTGGTCGCCGACCTGCTGATGCCGCTGCTGCCGGCCGGCCCGCCGCTGTACCCGGACGGCGAGCTGACCGACGAGCCCGAGATGGTGATGGCCGCGGAGCTGATCCGCGAGGCCGCGCTCGAAGGTGTGCGCGACGAGCTGCCGCACTCGCTCGCGGTGGTCATCGAGGAGATGATCCCGCGCGAGGACCGCCCCGCCGACAAGCCGCTGCTCGACGTGCACGCGAATCTCTACGTCGAGCGCCCCAGCCAGAAGGCGATCGTCATCGGGCACAAGGGCGGGCGGCTCAAGGACGTGGGCACGCGCGCCCGCAAGCAGATCGAGGCGCTGCTTGGGACGCCCGTCTACCTGGACCTTCACGTGAAGGTGGCCAAGGACTGGCAGCGCGACCCCAAGCAGCTCCGCAAGCTCGGCTTCTGACCCGAGCCCGCCCCCGAATCCGACCCGAAGGGGCGGGTCAGCGGCCGTAAGGTGCCGGCGTGTTGCGCTTGGCGGTCACCAGGATGAAGACCGCCGCGCCGAGCGCGACGACGGCGCCGACCAGCAGCAGCCACAGGCCGATACCGGTGCTGCCGTACTCGTCGATGGTCTTCTTGACGAGTTCGTGCGCGCGGCTGGGGATGTTGTCCTTCTTGATCGGCAGCCGGGACGGCTCGGCGAGGTTCCACGCCGCCAGACCGAGCGCGACGACCGCCGGCACCGCGGCGGCGGCGGCAATGGTTGCCTTGCGCACCAGGATGGCGGCGCCGAACAGGGCTAGCACCACGATGCCGGCGATCAGGGTGTAGACGCCGTCCCCGCCGAGGCCCTTGTACGTTCCGGTCCTGCCGTCGGCGTCGATCTTGAGCCAGGGCAGGCACGAGCCGACGATGATCAGCACCGCCGCGATCGCACCCGCGATCGCACCCGGCCCGAACGACGGAAGCCCGCCGCCCATGCCGCCTCCGCCCGGCGCGGGCGGCGGGTATCCACCGGGCTGCTGACCGTACGGGTTCGGCGGTTGGCCGTACGCGGGCGGCTGCTGGCCGTACTGCGGGGGCTGCTGTCCGTACTGCGGCGGAGGCGGCTGCTGTCCGTACCCGCCCTGCTGGGGCTGTTGTCCGTAGCCCGGACCGCCCTGCTGGGGGTATCCGCCGGGGCCGCCCTGGCCCGGCTGTGGTCCGTAGGGACCCTGGTTGTAATCGCTCATGGGGAGTGAGCGTAGGAGCATCGCGCCCGTCGGGGGGAGGGGGCCGGCCGAAAAGATCACATGTGTTCGTATGACGGACGCCGTCTCGACGTCTTCGACCCGTCGGGTATGGTTGCCGACATCATGCGTCAGTGGCTGCTTCTCCTTAGCCGCCGCGCCGGGGGCTCATCCCTCTGACAGAGGTCAGACCGGCTCCCCCGTCGCGGGGATAGAGGCATGTCCGCACGTCGGAGCCTCCGGGATGTCGTTCCTCCCGTCGCCGGCCCATCTGCTCTCGCCGCAGTCCTTCCTCGCGTTCAGGAGACCCGTCCGCATGCCTTCCGTGAATCGCTCCACCCCGATCACCGCCGCGTCCGTGACCCAGCAGCCGTCCGGGATGCCGATCCACAAGTACCAGCCGTTCCGGGGCGTCGACCTGCCGGACCGCACCTGGCCGTCGAAGACGATCACCGTCGCCCCGCGCTGGCTGTCCACCGACCTGCGCGACGGCAACCAGGCGCTGATCGACCCGATGAGCCCGGCCCGCAAGCGCACCATGTTCGACCTGCTGGTGCGGATGGGCTACAAGGAGATCGAGGTCGGCTTCCCGGCCGCCTCGCAGACCGACTTCGACTTCATCCGCTCGATCATCGAGGAGGGCGCGGTACCGGAGGACGTCACCATCTCGGTACTGACCCAGGCCCGTGAGGAACTGATCGAGCGCACCGTGGAGTCGCTGATCGGCGCGCCCAAGGCCACGGTCCACCTCTACAACGCGACCGCGCCGACCTTCCGCCGGGTGGTCTTCAACGTCGACCGCGACCAGTGCAGGGCGATCGCGGTGACCGGCACCGAGCACGTGATGCGCTACGCCGAGAAGCACCTGGGCGAGGAGACCGCGTTCGGCTACGAGTACTCGCCCGAGATCTTCATCGACACCGAGCTGGACTTCGCGCTGGAGGTCTGCGAGTCGGTGATGGACGTATGGCAGCCGCAGACCGGTCGCGAGATCACGCTGAACCTGCCCGCGACGATCGAGCGTTCCACGCCGAACGTGTACGCGGACCAGATCGAGTGGATGAGCCGCAACCTGACCCGCCGCGAGTTCATCGCCCTGTCGGTGCACCCGCACAACGACCGCGGCGCCGCGGTGGCCGCGACCGAACTGGCCGTGATGGCGGGTGCCGACCGGGTCGAGGGCTGCCTGTTCGGGCACGGCGAGCGCACCGGCAACGTGGACCTGGTCACGCTGGGGATGAACCTGTTCAGCCAGGGCGTGGACCCGATGATCGACTTCTCCGAGATCGACGAGATCCGGCGCACCGTCGAATACTGCACGCAGCTGCCGGTGCACCCGCGCCACCCGTACGCGGGCGACCTGGTCTACACCGCGTTCTCCGGCTCGCACCAGGACGCGATCAAGAAGGGCCTGGAGATCCTGGAGCGGGACGCGGCCGCGGCGGGCAAGTCGGTCGAGGAGATCGAGTGGGCGGTGCCGTACCTGCCCATCGACCCCAAGGACGTCGGCCGCACCTACGAGGCCGTGATCCGGGTGAACAGCCAGTCCGGCAAGGGCGGCGTCGCGTACGTGCTCAAGGCCGACCACCGGATGGACCTGCCGCGGCGCGCGCAGATCGAGTTCTCCCGGATCATCCAGACCAAGACCGATGCCGAGGGCGGCGAGGTGACGCCGGCCCAGATCTGGGCGGTGTTCCGGGACGAGTACCTGCCCACCCCCGACGCCCCGTGGGGTCGGCTGGCGCTGCGCGGCCACCGTACGGTCTCCGGCGCGGACGGCAAGGACGTGCTGACCGTCGAGCTGAGCGTGGACGGCGAGGTGCAGACGCTGGAGGCGATCGGCAACGGTCCGATCGACGCCTTCGTCCGGGCCCTGGGCGGGCTGGGCTTCGACACCCGGGTGCTGGACTACAGCGAGCACGCGATGAGCGGTGGCGAGGACGCGCGGGCCGCGGCCTACGTCGAGTGCGCGGTCGACGGCCGGGTGCTGTGGGGCATCGGCGTGAACGAGAACATCGTGCGCGCGTCGCTGGAGGCCGTGGTGAGCGCGGTGAACCGGGCAGCCCGCGGGTGACGTGACGCGGTGAGGCGAGACGACGGCGGTTCCCGGGCGACCGGGGCCGCCGTTTCGCTGTTTCCGACCGGTCCGACGCCATTCCCCATTTAACTCGACTGGGTTAAAGTGCGGCCCTCTACTCCAGGGAGGGCTCTGCCATGACGTCATCCACGGCCCCCGGTACACCCGTCGCATCCGGTACGCCCGCCGCCTCCGGGCGTAGTCGGATCGCCGAGCGCGGCCTGATGCCGGGGCCGCGACCGCTGCGCCGGCTGCCCGAGGGCGTCGGCTCCGAGCCGTACACCCGGTTCGAGCTGGTCCCCTACGGCGACCTGATCGGCGCCGAGATCCGCGGCATCTCGCTCGCCGAACCGGTGGGCCCCGAACTGTTCGCCGAACTCGACCGCGCTCTCCTCGAATGGAAGGTGCTGTTCTTTCGGGACCAGCCGATCACCCCGGCGCAACACTGCGCCTTCGCCCGCCTCTGGGGCGAGTTGGAGGTGCACCCCTTCCTCGGGCAGGGGGACGTGCCCGAGGTGGTGCGATTCGCCAAGGACGCCGCCTCGGTGGGTGTGGAGAACATCTGGCACACCGACGTCACCTGGCGCCAACGGCCCGCGCTCGGCTCGGTGTTGCGCGCGATCGAGGTGCCCGAGCGGGGTGGTGACACGGTCTGGGCGGACATGGGCGCCGCCTACGACGCGCTGCCGGCCGACCTGAGGGAGCGGGTGGCCGGTCTGACCGCCGTCCACGACTTCACCCTGGCCTTCGGGCACGGCCTCGATCCCGAGCAACTGGCGGCCAGGCGCCGGGAGTTCCCGCCGGTGGAGCACCCCGTGGTGCGTACCCACCCGGTGACCGGCCGGCGCACCCTGTTCGTCAACGGGATCTTCACCGACCACATCGTCGGGCTGCCCGAGGCGGAGAGCGAGGAACTGCTCGGGGTGCTGTTCCGGCAGGCGATGACGCCCGAGTACCAGGTCCGGCTGCGCTGGGCGCCGGACACGGTCGCCTTCTGGGACAACCGGGCCACCCAGCACTACGCGGTCAACGACTACCACCCGCACGTGCGGGTGATGGAGCGCGCGGCGATCCTGGGCGACCGTCCCTACTGACGCCCGGCCGGCCTGTCCGCGCCCGCCGGATCCGGCCGCCCCCACCGGCTCCGATGCAGGTCGGCCCCGTTCCGCACCGGGAAAAAGTAACCATCTGTCCGCTTTCGATGACGCTTCGTGAAATTCGTGGCAGCATCGAAGCAGGCGGACAGAAGGCTCTCCGCCGCGCGGGACGCAGGGGGCGGCACCATGTTCTTCGTCGTGGGCATCCGGACCATCCGATCGGCGATCGGTGACGGCGAGTTCCACTGTCCGGCGTGCGGAGGTGATCGGCGCTTTCGCAAGGGCGGCGGTCGGCGTCGGCTCGTGTTGTTCGGCGTCGCGCTGATTCCGCTCGGGCGGGCCGGCTCCGGCGTCGAGTGCGCGGTGTGCTGCACCCGGCACGACGTCGCGGTGCTCGAGACGCCGACCGCCCGGGCGCTGACCCTGCTCCTGCGCGAGGCCGTGCGCACGCTGGTGGTGGCCGTGGTGGCCGCCGTCGACGACGAGCCGCAGGAGGTGGACGCGGTCCGCGCGGCGGCGGTCGAGGCGGTCCGGGCCGCGGGCATGCCGAGCTACGACGCGTGCGCGCTCGCTGTCGACGTCGGCGCGCACCTGGCCCAGGACACCGCGTGGGCGCTCGCCGAGATCGCCCCGCACCTCGCCGTCGCCGGGCGCGAGCACCTGGTCGGCGTCGCGGCCCGGGTGGCGCTGGCCTGCGGGGCGTACGACCCGGCGCATCGGGTGATCCTGTACCACGCCGGCGACCAGCTCGGGCTCGGCCGAGCCCGCGTCGACCACGTGCTCGCGGGCCCGTGACCCGCGGGTAGGAGGGGACCGGCCGACGCGGCACGTCGGCCGCGCGCGGCACAATGGGAGCATGAGCCTCCTCCGTGACGAGGGTGTCGTGTTGCGAGCCCAGAAGTTGGGTGAGGCCGACCGCATCATCACCCTGCTGACCCGCGACCACGGGATAGTGCGCGCCGTGGCGCGCGGAGTGCGCAAGACCAAGTCCAAGTTCGGCGCCCGGGTGGAGCCGTTCGCGCACGTCGACGTGCAGTTCTTCACCCGGGGCAGCGACTTCCCCGGGCGCGGCCTGCCGATCATCACGCAGGCCGAGACCCTGGGCGCGTACGGCGGTCGGCTCGCGCTCGACTACGCCGCGTACACCTCGGGCACGGCGATCCTGGAGACCGCCGAGCGACTGACCGACCACGAGCGCGGCCAGCCCGCGCTGCAGCAATACCTGCTGCTGATCGGCGCGCTGCGCACGCTGGCCTCGGGCGCCCACGAGCCCGGTCTGGTCCTCGACGCGTTCCTGCTGCGCTCGCTCGCGGTGGCCGGCTACGCGCCGAGTTTCGCCGACTGCGCCCGCTGCGGCCTGGACGGACCGAACCGGTTCTTCACCGTCCAGGGCGGCGGGACGGTGTGCGGCGACTGCCGGCCGGCCGGATCCGTCGTACCCTCACCCGAGACCCTTTCCCTGCTCGGTGCGCTGTTGACCGGCGACTGGGGCCGAGCCGACGCCAGCGAGCCGCGGCACCGGCGCGAGGGCAGCGGCCTGGTGGCCGCGTATCTGCAATGGCACCTGGAGCGGGGTATCCGCTCGTTGAGATTGGTGGAGAGATCGTGAGTCAGTCGCGTGGCCGCTTCGGCCTGTTTCCCCGCCGTCGGCGGGCCGAGTCGGCGCCCGCCCGGGCCGCTCGCGAGCAGCGGCACTACCGCGATCCCAAGCCGCACGCCGAGGGCGTGCTGCCGCCGGACATCCCGGCCGATCTGGTGCCGAAACACGTCGCGCTGGTGATGGACGGCAACGGCCGCTGGGCCAAGGAGCGCGGCCTGGCCCGCACCGACGGGCACACCGCGGGCGAGGCGTCGTTGTTCGACGTGGTCGAGGGCGCCGCCCAGATCGGCGTCAAGTACGTCTCCGCGTACGCGTTCTCCACCGAGAACTGGAAGCGCTCGCCCGAGGAGGTGCGCTTCCTGATGGGCTTCAACATCGACACGATCCACCGCCGGATCGACGAGATGGACGAACTCGGCGTTCGGATCCGCTGGTGCGGCCGGCGGCCCCGGTTGTGGGCGAGCGTGATCAAGGAGCTGGAGATCGCCGAGGAGCGCACCAAGGACAACACCCGCCTGACGCTGGCGATGTGCATCAACTACGGCGGCCGGGCCGAGATCGCGGACGCCGCCGCGCTGATCGCCGAGGACGTCAAGGCGGGCCGGCTCGACCCGAAGAAGGTCGACGAGAAGACGTTCGCCAAGTATCTGGACGAGCCGGACATGCCGGATGTCGATCTGTTCATCCGCTCCTCCGGTGAGCAGCGCACCTCCAATTTCCTGCTGTGGCAGTCCGCCTACGCCGAGATGGTCTTCCTCGACGTGTTGTGGCCGGACTTCGACCGGCGGCACATGTGGCAGGCGTGCGAGACGTACGCGTCGCGCGACCGCCGCTACGGCGGCGCGCTGCCGAACGCGGTTGCCGAGCCGGAGCCGGTGCCGTCGGGCTCCTGAGGCTCGGTGGCCCGAAATGTCCGGGCCCGCTCCCGAAGTCGCGGCTCCCGAAGCGTGAAAGCTTCGCAAAGCGGGGTGTGGAGCGAGCGGCGGCGCCGCGATCGATGCGAACATGACCATCATGTTCGAAAAGAGCGCGCCGCCGCGCCCCGCTGCCGCCGCTCGGGTGGCGCCCCCGCCACCCCGTGGCGCCGAGTCGTCGGCCGCGACCGCCGGGTCCGCGGCACACGCGCGCCCGCCCGCCGAGCGGTGGCGGCCGGGCCAACTCGAATTCTTCGTACTCGCCCTGCTGGTGCTGCTGTTCGCGCAGCCGTGGATCGTGGACCGGCTCGGCACGCCCGCGGTGCAGACCTGGGCGACCGTGTTCGTGGCGATCTCCGTCCAGGCGTTGCCGTTCCTGGTCCTGGGCACCCTGCTGTCCGCCGCGATCACCGCGTTCGTACCGCCCTCGGTGTTCACCAAGGTGCTGCCCAAACGGCAATCCCTCGCGGTGCCGGTCGCGGGCGCCGCCGGAGCGATCCTGCCGGGCTGCGAGTGCGCGTCGGTGCCGGTCGCCGGCGGACTCATGGCGCGCGGGGTCGCGCCCGCCGCGGCGCTGGCGTTCCTGCTGTCCTCGCCCGCGATCAACCCGATCGTGTTGACCGCGACCGCGGTCGCCTTCCCCAAGCAGCCCGAGATGGTGCTCGCCCGCTTCGTCGCCTCGCTCGGCACGGCGGTGCTGATGGGCTGGCTGTGGGCCCGGTTCGGCCGGCCCGAGTGGATCAAGCCCATGCGCCGTCCGCACGATCACGGCGGCAACGGCAGGTGGGAAAACTTCCGGCTCGCGCTCCAGCACGACTTCCTGCACGCGGGCGGCTTCCTGGTGATCGGCGCGATCACCGCCGCGACGCTCAACGTCACGGTGCCCAAGCACGTGATCGACGCGGTCTCCGGCTCGCCCTGGTTCGCGGTGCTCGCGCTGGCCTTCCTGGCCGTGGTGCTCGCGGTGTGCTCGGAGGCGGACGCGTTCGTGGCGGCGAGCCTGCTCGGCTTCTCGCCGACCGCGAAGCTGGCCTTCATGGTGGTCGGCCCGATGGTGGACGTGAAGCTGATCGCGCTCCAGTCGGGCACCTTCGGGCGCGGTTTCGCGGCCCGGTTCTCCTCGGCGACGTTCGTGGTGGCGATCGTCGCGAGCTACGTCGTCGGATGGTGGTTGTTGTGAGGCGGGACGTCCAGGCGGTGCTGTTGATCCTGATCGGCGGCGCGCTGCTGCGGATCTCGTTGACCGACATGTACCTGCGCTACGTCAAGGACGGGCTGCGGCCCGCGCTGATCGCGGCGGGCGCGATCCTGCTCCTGGTCGGCCTGGTCTCGGCGGTCCGGGACGGGATCCAGCGGCGGGCGGTGGAACCGGCGGAGGCCGGGCACCCACACGCGGGGGACGGGGAGCCCCCGGCGGTCGACGACGCCGGACACGGGCACGACCACGCGGCGGGCCCGCGCGCGGCCTGGCTGCTGTGTCTGCCGGTGCTCGCGCTCTTCCTGATCGCACCGCCGGCGCTCGGGTCGTACACCGCCTCGCGCTCGGACAACGTGGTGGCCAAGCCGGCCGCCGCGAACAACGACGCCGGCTTTCCCGCGCTGCCGCCGGGGAACCCGCTGCCGATGACCCTGGCCGACTTCCTCATCCGCTCGGTGTGGGACACCGCCGCGCCGCTGAAGGACCGCGACGTCCAGCTCACCGGCTTCGTCACGCCCGGCAAGAGCGCGGGCACCTGGTACGTGACCCGGATGGTGATCAGCTGCTGCGCGGCGGACGCGTTCGCGCGCAAGATCGAGGTGCACGGCGCCGCGGCCCCGCCGACCGACTCGTGGGTGACCGTCACCGGCCGCTGGCTGCCCAACGGCCAGGTCCAGGCCGACGACGCGATGCCGGCCCTGACCGCGACCAAGGTCGATCGGGTGCCGATGCCGAAGGAGCCATACGAGTAGGCACGTGGTGCCGATCGGCCGCGCTGTGACGATGTCACCGTCCGGTCACCGCCGCGTTCGTGTCCTGCGAGCACGGCGGTGCCGCAAGATCCTTTCCCCTAGCGTGAGTTCGCGGACGGATCGCCTGGGGAGGACGATCCGCCGAACCAATCGGGGGGAATCGTCATGGGTTGGGGAATTCGTCGTGCCGTCGTCGCGGCGGCCGTCGTGGGCGCACTCGTATCGGGTGCCACCGCGTGCCAGAAGGACCGGGGAGCGGACGCCGACCGGAAGGGAAAGACGAGCGAGCCGGTCGGGACCGCCGACGCGGACGGCAAGGCCGGCGACGGGGACCTCCGGGTCAAGGGCGTGTTCCTGACCGTCACGCCCGGCACGCTGGCCGGCGTCCGGTGCCGGACCGCGTTCATGGAGACGTACATCGGCACGATCACCTTCGCCGACGGACACCGGGGCGGCCGGATCACCATCTCCTACGGCGGATCCTCCGGCGGCATGAAGCAGGAGGAGATCGACGTGCCCGCGGGCAAGAAGTCGATCACCAAGACGTTCGCCTACTCGGAGTTCCTGTCCGGCGGCTCGATCGCGGCCGGGCAGCTCAACGTGCTGAAGCCCAATCCGGTCGGCTCGGCCACGGTGCGGCCCACGGGCACGTGCTCCGAGGGCGGGACGTGGGGCGGTAGCACGACCGGTGCGACCGGGGGCGGCAGCTGGTAGCCGACCCCGACCCCGACACCGACGCGGGCGGGGTCAGCCCGGCGTGCCGGCGCACTGGGCGCACGTACCGAAGATCTCCAGTTCGTGGGAGACGTCGCCGAAGCCGTGTTCGGCGGCGATCCGGTTCGCCCAGCGCTCGACCGCCGGGCCCTCGACCTCGACGGTGCGGCCGCAGGAGCGGCAGACCAGGTGGTGGTGGTGCCCACGGCTGCATCGACGGTAGACCGACTCGCCGTCCTGGGTGCGCAGGACGTCGACCTCGTCCGCGTCCGCCAGAGCCTGGAGGGTGCGGTACACCGTGGTCAGACCGACCGCCTCGCCGCGCTGCTTGAGCAGGTCGTGCAGATCCTGCGCACTGCGGAAGTCCTCGATCTCGTCGAGGAGCGCGGAGACGGCGGCACGCTGCCGGGTGGACCGACCCCGAACCGGGCTCGTGCCGTGGGCGGTGGTCACCTGGGTGCCTCCTCGATGGGTGCGGGCCGGACGACGACGCTGGGTGCCTGCCCCGCCATTGTGCCGGCGCCGGCGGCCTGCGCGTCCACACGCACGTCGTCGATCCGAGGCGCGTCCACCTCCCCCGCCGCCGCCTCCGCGCGTCGGGCCCGGCGCCGATTCAACGGCGTCGCGAGCACTCCCACCAATACGAACAGCCCGATCGCGAGCAACACGATGGTGGCCCCGGGCGGCGCGTCGACGTAGTACGTCAGCGCGGTGCCGGAGACCGAGACCAGCACGCCGACCACGATCGCCAGCGCCGCGGTCATCGAGAACGTGCGGGAGATCTGCTGCGCGACCGCGACCGGGACCACCATCAGCGCGCTGACCAGGAGCAGGCCCACCACCCGCATCGCGACCGTGACGGTGACCGCGGCGGTGACCGCGAGCAGCAGGTTCAGCGTGCGCACCGGCAGCCCGGTGACCCGGGCGAAGTCCTCGTCCTGGCACACGGTGAACAGCGCGCGACGCAGTCCGAGGGTGACCGCGAGCACGGCCGCGGCCAGGATCGTGATCACCCGGATGTCGTCGGGCGAGACCGAGGTCAGCGAGCCGAACAGGTACGACTGGAGATTGGCGTTCGAGCCCTCGGGGGCCAGGTTGATCAGCATCACCCCGCCCGCGATGCCGCCGTAGAACAGCACCGAGAGCGCGACGTCGCCGCTGACCCGGCTGCGTTCGCGGATCAGTTCGATCAGCACCGCGCCGACCGAGGCGGTGAGCACCGCGGTGAGCACGGGGGAGGTGCTGAGCAGGAAGCCGAGACCCACGCCGGTGAGCGCGACGTGCCCGATGCCGTCGCCCATGAACGCCTGCCGGCGCTGCACGAGGTATACGCCGACGGCGGGCGCGGTCATGCCCACGAGCAGGGCCGCGAGCAGCGCGCGCTGCATGAAGGGGAAGTCCAGGATCGTCACGAGAGCAGTCCCATCCCGGCGTGGTGCGCGGTGTGATCGTCGTGCGGATGTACGTGGTCGTGGCCGGGCAGCGCGTGCTGGCCGACCGCGCGCGGCGGCGGTCCGTCGTGGCACACGCAGCCCTCGCGCAGCACCACGGCGCGGTCGATCAGCGGCTCCAGCGGGCCGAGTTCGTGCAGGACGAGCAGCACCGCCCGGCCCTGCTCCTGCTGTCCGCGCAGGGTGCCGGCCAGCACCTCCTGGCTGCGCAGGTCCACGCCGGCCATCGGCTCGTCCATGATCAGCAGGTCGGGGCGGCGGGCCAGGGCGCGGGCGATCAGCACCCGCTGCTGCTGGCCGCCGGACAGGTGGGCGATGCCGTCGCGGGCGCGGTCGCGCATGCCGACCGCGTCGAGCGCCGCGTCCACCGCGGCCCGCCCCTCGCGGCCCGGCCCGAACAGCCGGCGGCCGTCCAGCAGACCCGAGGTGACCACTTCGCGCACGCTCGCGGGCACACCCGCCGCGGCCGTGGTGCGCTGCGGTACGTAGCCGATCCGGGACCAGTCGCGAAAACGCGCGAACGGGGTGCCGAACAGCTCGATCGTGCCGCCGGTGAGCGGGACCAGCCCGACCAGGGTGCGCACCAGCGTGGACTTGCCCGAGCCGTTGGCGCCGAGCAGCGCGACCACCTCGCCGGGGTGCACGGTCAGGTCCACTCCGCGCAGCACCGGTCGGCCGCCGAGGGACGCGGTGCCGCCGGTCAACCGGGCGACCGGGGTCCGAGAATCCGTCATGAGCAGCCCAGCCCCTTCCGCAGCGCGTCCAGGTTGGCGCGCATCACCGAGAAGTAATCGTTGTGCGCCTCGTCTTTTATGCCCTCGAGCGGATCCAGGACCGCGGTCTGCACGTGCAGGTCCTCGGCGAGCGTCTTGGCGGTCTTGGGCTCGGCCAGGGTCTCGAAGAAGATCGTGGTCACCCCCCGGTCCCGGGCCAGACGCTGGATGTCGGCCCGCCGGGCGGGGGAGGGCTCCGACTCCGGGTTGACGCCGTTCACCCCGATCTGGTTCAGGTGGTAACGCTCCGCGACGTAGCCGAAGGCGGCGTGGCTGGTCACCACGTCCCTGCGGGCGCAGGTGGTCAGGCCGGCGGTGAACTCGCCGTCGAGGGTCTTCAGCCGGGCGACCAGCGCCGCGGCGCGCTCGCGGTAGTCGGCCGCGTTGGCCGGGTCGGCGCCGGCGAGCGATTCGCCCACGCCGGTCGCGATCGCGGACAGCCGGATCGGGTCGAGCCACACGTGCGGGTCGCCGTGTTCGGCGTCGGCGTGGTCGTGACCCGCGTGCTCGTCCTCGGCGCCCTGTACCTCGGTGCCGTGCTCCTCCAGCGGCGCGAACCGGCTCGCCTCCGCGATGTGCTTCGGCTTGTTCTGCGAGATCGCCTTGTCCACGGCGGGCTGCAGGCCCTTGAGATAGACCACCAGATCGGCCTGCGAGACGGCGCCGACCTGCTTGGGGGTCAGCTCCAGGTCGTGCGGCTCGGCCCCGGCCTTCGTCAGGTTGGTCACCTTCACATGCGGGCCGCCGACCTGCTGTGCGACGAATTTCATCGGGTAGAACGCGGCGATCACCCGCACCTTCGCACCCGCCCCGGTGTCCGCCTGCGCGTCGTCGGTGCCGGCGCATCCGGAGAGCAGCAGCGCGGATGCGGCGGCGGTCGCGAGCAGGGCGACCGGGGCGGAGCGACGTATCTTCATGACAATGATTCTCAACTAGAATGACAATCGTTGTCAATAATACGGGTTTGGGCCAACCGTGGCGGACCCGGGCCGGCAGTTATCGATTTACGGGGGTGACCAGCGCGCCGGTAGCCTGTGCCGACACTGTCACTGCCCGCATCGTCGCACCGAAGAGAGCATTGTGGCCGCCGACAAGATCGACACCATCGTCAGCCTGAGCAAGCGCCGAGGCTTTGTTTACCCCTGTAGTGAGATCTACGGCGGCCAGAAGGCCGCCTGGGACTACGGTCCCCTCGGCGTGGAGCTCAAGGAGAACATCAAGCGCCAGTGGTGGCGCACGATGGTCACCTCGCGTGACGACATCGTCGGTCTGGACTCCTCGGTCATCCTCGCCCGCGAGGTGTGGGAGGCGTCCGGTCACGTCGAGGCGTTCGTCGACCCGCTGACCGAGTGCACCTCGTGCCACAAGCGCTACCGCGCCGACCACCTCGAAGAGGCCTACGAGGCCAAGCGCGGCAGGCTGCCGGAGAACGGCCTCGCCGACATCACGTGTCCCAACTGCGGGAACAAGGGCACCTTCACCGAGCCCAAGATGTTCAACGGTCTCCTGCAGACCTTCCTCGGCCCCACCCAGGACGAGTCCGGCCGCGCCTACCTGCGCCCGGAGACCGCCCAGGGCATCTTCGTCAACTACAAGGCCGTCGAGCAGACCTCGCGCAAGAAGCCGCCGTTCGGCATCGCCCAGACCGGCAAGAGCTTCCGCAACGAGATCACGCCGGGCAACTTCATCTTCCGCACGCGCGAGTTCGAGCAGATGGAGATGGAGTTCTTCGTCAAGCCCGGCGAGGACGAGCACTGGCAGGAATACTGGATGCAGCAGCGCTGGGACTGGTACATCGGTCTCGGCCTGAACCCGGACAACATGCGCTTCTTCGAGCACCCGAAGGAGAAGTTGTCGCACTACTCGAAGCGCACCGTCGACATCGAGTACCGCTTCAACTTCGGCGGCACCGAGTTCTCCGAACTGGAGGGCATCGCCAACCGCACGGACTACGACCTGCGCACCCACTCGGAGAAGTCCGGCACCGACCTGTCGTACTTCGACCAGGACGCCAATGAGCGCTGGTTCCCGTACGTCATCGAGCCGGCCGCCGGTCTGAACCGGGCGATGCTCGCGTTCCTGCTCGACGCCTACTTCGAGGACGAGGCGCCGAACGCCAAGGGCAAGCTGGAAAAGCGCACCGTGCTGCGGCTCGACCCGCGCCTGGCGCCGGTCAAGGCGGCCATCCTGCCGCTGTCGCGCAACGCCGACCTGTCGCCGAAGGCCCGGAGCCTGGCCGCCGACCTGCGGCAATACTGGAACTGCGACTTCGACGACGCCGGTGCGATCGGCCGCCGCTACCGCCGCCAGGACGAGATCGGCACGCCGTTCTGCATCACCGTCGACTTCGACACGCTCGAGGACAACGCGGTGACCGTGCGCTCGCGCGACACGATGCAGCAGGAGCGGGTGTCGCTCGACCAGGTCGTGGGCTATCTGGCGGCACGCCTGCCGGGCTGCTGACCCGAAACCGGCCGTGGGCCGGGTGAACGCCGTGAGTGGCGCCGTCTCGGACGGCGCCCCTCACGTGTGTCCCGGGTCTGATCGGAACTACTTGAAGACGCCCGCCACGATGCGGTCGGCCATCCGGAAGTTCAGGTCGCTCAGTACGTTGCCCGCGGCCTTCGAGGCATCCTCGCCCTGACCCTTCATCGGCCCGCCGTCGGCCCGGCCGATGTCCAGGACCAGGACGTAGCGCCCGGTCGTGGTGGCGATCGCCGCGTGCTCGGAGCCGTCCTTGAAGGTGACCCCGCTCGACGCCGGCGGCTGGAGCCAGGCGATCGGGGAGTTGGACAGCGCGATCGTGCCCAGCCCCTTCTTCACCGCCTCGGCCTTCTCCTTGTTCGGCATCGAGATCACCGACAGCGTCACCGCGTACTTCCCGGCCGAGTCCTTGTACGACCCGCGCAGCACACCCACGCAACCGTTCTGGGTGACCGCCGAGCCGCCGGCCGTGATCACCTTCGAGCAGTCCTTGGCCGCCGAGTCGTCGCTGCTCAGCTGCCGATACTTCGCGCCGGTGCGGCCCTGGAACTCGGCGGGGTCCTTGAAGAAGTAGTCGGTGGTGAAGGACAACTTGTCGGTCGACAGGTCGTCGATGGCCGAGTTGTTCGGCGGCGGCGCCGACTGGAACCCCTTGGGCTCGTCGGCGGTCGGTCCGGGCGAACCGCCGGTCGCGGGCAGCGAACCGCCGTTGACGGGGGCGGTCGGCGACGTCTGCGCGGCGGGCTTCTTGTCGTCGTCCTTGTCCTTGGACAGGAAGAAGAACGCCCCGCCGCCGATCACCGCCAGCGCCACCACCGCCGCCGCCGGCACCAGCCACCTCGGCCGGCCCGACGGCGGGGGCGGCGGCTGGCCGTAACCCTGCCCGTACTGCTGGGGGTAGGGCTGCTGTCCATACGGCTGTTGCCCATACGGTTGTTGTCCGTACGGCTGTTGCCCGTGGGCCGGTTGCCCCTGGGGCTGTTGCCCGTAGGCCGACCGGCCGTTGTTCGGTTGTCCGTACGGCTGTTGCCCGTGGCCGTAGCCGGGCCCGTTCGGGGGCTGCGGGGGCGGGAAGGCACTCATGTGCGGAGGTTAGTTCATCCGGACGACGGCGCAGGAGCGGATTCCGACACCGCGAGATCGTGCCCACCGGCCGACGTCGTCGAGCCGTTCGGGCCGGTCGAAATGCCGGAGCCGGTCGCGTCGGCCAGCCGGGCGCGGGCCGCCATCAGCGCGAAGCCGAGCAGGTTCAGCCCGCGCCAGCGCTCGGGGTCGCCCGCCCGCTCGTCGTCGGCGGCCAGCCCGATGCCCCAGATCCGATCCAGCGGACTGGCCTCGACCAGGATCCGCCGCCCGGTGCCCAGCAAAAACGCGCCCATGTCCGGGTGCTGCCCGAACTTGGCCACGTTGCCGCGCACGATCAACTCGAACCGCTCGTCCACCCACCGCCGCTCGTCGAAGCCGCGCACCTGGCGCCCGATCGTCTTGGCCGTCTTGGGGTGATCGGCCGCCAGCACCCGGCGCTCCGCGTCGGCGTCGGCGAACATCCGGGCCTTGCCGGCCATCATCCAGTGCTCGGCGGTGCGATAGATGATCCCGTCCACCTCGAACGGCGACGGATACCACTGACTCAGACAACTCGCGTCCACACCCCGGATCGGCTCGCGGTGCCCCCAGAAGAAGACGTACTTCAGCCGGGGCTGCCGCCGGGCCCGCAGGATCAGGGACGCGACGTCGAGCGGCTCGGGGTCGGACTCGGCGGCGGACCCGGCGGACGCCGGCAGGGAATCGGAGGTCATGCCCGCGATGCTGTCAGGACCCGGCGACACCCGGAAACCGCTTTTCCCGGTGGGGGACAATGGGTCGGACCCATCCCCGCACCCCTCCTGGAGCACCGTCCATGGCACCCGCCGACGCACCCACGCCCGACGCCCCCGGCAGCCCGTGGCCGCCGCTGCGCCTGGGCGCCTTCGGCGGCGCGCGGATTCGGCCGCCTGTGGTACTGGCCCCCATGGCCGGCATCACCAACGCGCCGTTTCGCACGTTGTGCCAGGAGCAGGCCGAGGCGGCCACCACCGCGCGCCCGGCCGGGTTGTACGTCAGCGAGATGATCACCACCCGCGCGCTGGTCGAGCGGGACGCCAAGACGCTGCGGCTGATCCGCTTCGCCGAGACCGAGCGCCCGCGCAGCATCCAGCTGTACGGGGTCGACCCGCACATCGTCGGTCGCGCGGTCGCGATGATCGTGGACGAGGGCCTGGCCGACCACATCGACCTCAACTTCGGTTGCCCGGTGCCCAAGGTGACCCGCAAGGGCGGCGGTTCCGCGCTGCCCTACAAGCGCAACCTGCTGCGCGACATCCTGCGCTCGGCGGTCAAGAACGCGCGGGGCGTGCCGGTCACCATCAAGATGCGCAAGGGCATCGACGACGACCACCTGACCTACCTCGACGCGGGCCGGATCGCCGTGGACGAGGGCGTCACCTGGGTTGCCCTGCACGGCCGCACCGCCGAGCAGCACTACGGCGGCACCGCCGACTGGTCCGCCATCGCGCGGCTGAAGGAGGTCGTCACCGACATCCCGGTGCTCGGCAACGGCGACATCTGGGACGCCGAGGACGCGCTGCGGATGATGCGCGAGACCGGCTGCGACGGCGTCGTGGTCGGCCGCGGCTGCCTGGGCCGCCCGTGGTTGTTCCGCGACCTCGTCTCCGCCTTCGAGGGCAGCGCCGAGCGGGCCCGGCCGACCCTGGGCGAGGTCACCACGATCATGCGCCGGCACGCGGTGCTGCTCGCCGAGTGGATCGGCGACGAGACCCACGGCGTCACCGACCTGCGCAAGCACGTCGCCTGGTACATGAAGGGCTTCTCCGTCGGCGGCACCATCCGCCGCGGCCTGGCCACCGCGAGCAGCCTGGCCGAACTCGACGACTGGTTCGGGCAACTCGACCTGGACCAGCCCTGGCCGATCGGCGCCGACGGCCCGCGCGGGCGCACCGCGGGCGGCAAGCGCGTCGTGCTGCCCGAAGGATGGCTCGACGACCCCGAGTGCGCGCTGCCCCCGGTCGACGCCGAACTGGACCACTCCGGCGGTTGACCGGGGAATTGCGCAAGCTCCCCGATGGCACGCACGGTGACGTCGTAGAGTGAGGGAATGCCCAAGATTCGAGCCTCCTCCGTCGCCGAGCACCGTGCGATGCAGCACGCCGCGCTGCTCGACGCCGCCCGGAGCCTGCTCGACGAGGGCGGTTTCGCCGCGCTCACCTTCCCCGCCCTGGCCGAACGCACCGGCCTGGCCCGCTCCTCGCTCTACGAATACTTCGCCTCGCGCGCGGCCGTGGTCGAGGAGCTGTGCGCCGTCGACCTGCCGGCGTGGGTGGCCGAGGTCGAGGACGCGATGGGCGCGACCGACGACCCGGCGCAGAAGATCGCGGCCTATGTCGCGCGCCAGTTGGAACTGGTCGGTGATCGTCGTCATCGCGTCGTCGTCGCGATCTCCACCGGCGAGCTGGACGCGAACGCACGCGAGCGCATCCGGGCCGCCCACGGGCGAATCGTCGAACTGGTGGTGGACGCGCTGTCCGCGCTCGGCCACCGGGACCCGATGCTGGTCGCCACACTGGTCCAGGGCATGGTCGACGCGGCCGTCCGGCGGATCGAGTGCGGCGCCGACCCCGCCGAGGCCGAGTCCGCCACCCTGGCCCTGGTGCTCGGCGGCGTCGCCCGGGTCGCATAGCCCGCCGAACCCGACGGGCCCGGCCCCGGGCGGTTCGGGTACAACCGCACCCGCGGCCGACGCAGCAGCGTGAGCGGGTCCTGATACCCCGGCACCAGCAACCCCCAGTGCAGGCACGGCACCGGCAGATGGAACGGCCCAGGCGCCAGCACCCCGATCGCCTCGCCCGCCGCGACCACCCGACCCGCCGCCACCGAGGCGAGCACCGGCTCGTAGGTGGTGCGCACGTCGCCGTGCCGCACGGTGACCACCCCGCGCCCGGCCACCGCGCCGGCGAAGACCACCACCCCCGCGCCCGCCGCGCGCACCGACTGGCCCACCGTCGCGGCCAGATCCACCCCACGATGCCCGGCCAGCCACGCCGCCGCCGGCGGCTCGAACCCGCGCAGCACCACCGGCCGGGGATCCAGCGGCCACACCCAGCGCCGCACCTCCGGCGCGGCCCGAGCCGCCCCCGACGCGAGCGGCGCCGGGGAGGCGAGGGGCGATGCGACCGTCGACACCACGGCGGTGAGCAACAGCAGACCCATCACGGCGGGTCCGCGAACCGACCTCGAATCGTTCATGCGCCCAGACTCACCGCCCGCGCCCGCCGCGCGCGCCGAGCCGCGTCGGCCTGTGGACAAACAGCCGTCCCGTGCGTGTAGACAACTTTTTCGTCCACAAGCGGTCGTCGATCGTCGAAGTGCGATACCCCGCGAAAAGCCGGCATACAAGCCGACGAGACGGTGGAAAAGGGTGGCCGGAAGGCGAGTCGCCGGGCCGCGTACCGGTCCCGTACACTTCCCGGAGCGGCCCGGCCTTCCGGGTCGACTTCGCGCGCCCACCTTCGAGCCGCCGACGTCCCGCATGGCGAGACGCCAGTGAGCGGGACTCGATGGGGACACCTCTCGGTCCGGGAATCCGCAAGGACCTCGGCGTGGTGTCGCGGGCGTCAGGCGTGACGGCGACCCGTCGTCACGACACAACCGAGAGTCCCGGGCTCGATCGCCGGGACGAGAGTCCAAGGAGCGTACGGCCATGGCCGTCGTCACGATGCGGGAGCTGCTGGAAAGCGGCGTCCACTTCGGTCACCAGACCCGCCGCTGGAACCCGAAGATGAAGCGCTTCATCTTCACGGAGCGCAACGGCATCTACATCATCGACCTGCTCCAGTCGCTGTCGTACATCGACCGCGCCTACGAGTTCGTCAAGGAGACCGTCGCCCACGGCGGCACGATCCTGTTCGTCGGCACCAAGAAGCAGGCGCAGGAGGCGATCGCCGAGCAGGCGACGCGCGTGGGCATGCCCTACGTCAACCAGCGCTGGCTCGGCGGCATGCTGACCAACTTCTCGACCGTCTACAAGCGCCTCCAGCGCCTGAAGGAGCTCGAGCAGCTGGACTTCGACGACGTGGCCGGCTCGGGCATGACGAAGAAGGAACTGCTCGTCCTCAAGCGCGAGAAGGACAAGCTGGCCAAGACCCTCGGCGGCATCCGCGACATGCAGCGCGTGCCCTCGGCCGTGTGGATCGTGGACACCAAGAAGGAGCACATCGGCGTCGGCGAGGCCCGGAAGCTGCACATCCCGGTCGTCGCGATCCTCGACACCAACTGTGACCCCGACGAGGTCGACTACAAGATCCCGGGCAACGACGACGCGATCCGTTCGGTCACGCTGCTCACCCGCGTGATCGCCGACGCCGTCGCCGACGGCCTCATGTCGCGTGCCGGTGGCGCCGCCGCCGACACCAAGGCCACCGCCGGCGAGCCCCTCGCCGACTGGGAGCGCGAGCTGCTCGAGGCGGGCAAGAAGGACGAGGCCGCCGCCCCCGCCGCCGAAGAGGTCGTCGAGTCCGGCTCGGTCACCGAGGCCGACGCCGCTGCCGAGCCCGTCGAGGCGCCGGCCGTCGAGGCCGCCGCTGCCGAGGCGCCCGCCGCCGAGGCCGACCCGCAGGCCTGACCCTGGAACGAGGGGTACGACGGCTAGGCCGGCGTACCCCTCGCCCTGTGCCGGGACCCGATCACGGTGCGTACGCATCCCGTACGTCCCTGTATGTGTCGGAATACCGCACGGACCCTTGACCTTCATCGGGTGGGGCGACACCCTCACCCGCAGTCGCTCGGGCAACCGGGCCGCTGACCGAGAGACGAGAGAATCAGGACATGGCGAACTTCTCCGCCGCGGACGTGAAGAAGCTCCGTGAGCTCACCGCCGCGGGCATGATGGACTGCAAGAAGGCCCTCGAAGAGGCCGAAGGCGACGTCGACAAGGCGGTCGAGATCCTTCGCGTCAAGGGCCAGAAGGGCGTCACCAAGCGCGAGGGCCGCTCGGCGTCCAACGGCGCCGTCGTCGCGCTGCTCGACGGCAACGCCTCCGGCGTCCTGCTCGAGCTCAAGTGCGAGACCGACTTCGTGGCCAAGAGCCCGAAGTTCATCGAGGCCGCCAACGCGATCGCCGCGCACGTCGCCAAGACCTCGCCCGCCGACATCGCCGCGCTGCTCGCGAGCGAGATCGAGGCCGGCAAGAGCGTCCAGCAGTTCGTGGACGACGCGAACGTCACGCTCGGCGAGAAGATCGTGCTCGACCGCTTCGCGCAGTACGCCGACGGCTTCGTCGCCGCGTACCTGCACAAGACCAGCCCCGACCTGCCCGCGCAGATCGGCGTGCTGATCGAGCTGGACGGCGCCAACGCCGAGGTGGCCAAGGACGTCGCGCAGCACATCGCCGCGTTTTCGCCCACCGTGCTCGCCCGCGAGGACGTGCCGGCCGAGACGGTCGAGACCGAGCGTCGTGTGGCCGAGGCCACCGCGCGCGAGGAGGGCAAGCCCGAGGCCGCCCTGTCCAAGATCGTCGAGGGCCGGGTGACCGGCTACTTCAAGGACAACGTGCTGCTCGACCAGGCGTTCGCCAAGGACAGCAAGAAGTCCGTGGGCAAGGTCCTGGACGAGGCCGGCGTCAAGGTCAAGCGCTTCACCCGCTTCAAGGTCGGCGTCTGATCGCCACTTGTGGCACCGCCCCGGCCGGAAAGTGAGCGCGGCCGGGGCATGTAGTAGGCATGAACGCAGTGAAAAGCAGTATGGCGAGGAGGCCGCAAGGCGTGGAGGGAACCGTGCAGGAAACCGAAACGAAGGCGGCCTCCTCGTCGTCCGCCGAGGGCGACGAGCCGAACCCCTACGCGCGCCGGGTGCTGCTCAAGCTCTCCGGTGAGGCGTTCGCGGGCGGCGGGGCCCTCGGTGTCGACCCCGACACCGTGCAGACCATCGCGCTCCAGATCGCCGACGTGGTCCGCCGCGGCACCCAGGTCGCCATCGTGATCGGCGGCGGCAACTTCTTCCGCGGCGCCGAGTTGCAGATCCGCGGCATGGACCGCGCCCGCTCGGACTACATGGGCATGCTCGGCACCGTGATGAACTGCCTGGCGCTCCAGGACTTCCTGGAGAAGCAGGGCATCGACACCCGCGTGCAGACCGCCATCACGATGGGCCAGGTCGCCGAGCCGTACATCCCGCGCCGCGCCGTGCGACATCTGGAGAAGGGTCGCGTGGTCATCTTCGGCGCGGGTATGGGCATGCCCTACTTCTCCACCGACACCACGGCCGCCCAGCGGGCGCTCGAGATCGACGCGGTCGCGCTGCTCATGGCCAAGGGCGTCGACGGCGTATACGACTGCGACCCGAAGTCCAACCCGGACGCGGTCATGTTCGATCGTCTGGATCACGCCGAGGTGCTCGCCCGCGGGCTCAAGGTCGCGGACGCCACCGCGATCAGCCTGTGCATGGACAACGAACTGCCGATCGTCGTCTTCAACCTGCTCGTCGAGGGCAACATCGCCCGCGCCGTGCGGGGTGAGAAGATCGGCACCCTGGTCAGCCGTACCGACGGCTGATCGACGGCGACAGGACCGGGACAGGAGCCGACATGATCGACGAGATTCTCCTCGAGGCCGAGGAAAAGATGGAGAAGGCCGTCGTGGTCGCCAAGGACGACTTCGCGGCGATCCGCACGGGCCGGGCCACCCCGGCGATGTTCAACAAGATCCTCGTGGACTACTACGGCTCGCCGACCCCGGTGAACCAGCTCGCGTCGTTCACCACCCCCGAGCCGCGGATGGTCCTGGTGACCCCGTTCGACGGCGGTTCGAGGAACGCGATCGTCAAGGCGATCCGCGACTCCGACCTCGGGGTCAACCCGACCGACGACGGCAAGGTCATCCGGGTCGTTTTCCCGCAGCTCACCGAGGAACGCCGCAAGGAGTTCATCAAGGTGGCGCGGAGCAAGGGCGAGGACGCGAAGATCTCGCTGCGGTCGATCCGCCGCAAGGCCAAGGACACGCTGGACAAGCGGGTCAAGGACGGCGAGTCCGGCGAGGACGAGGTGCGTCGCGCCGAGAAGGAACTCGACGACACGACCCACAAGTACGTCGCGCAGATCGACGAGTTGCTGAAGCACAAGGAAGCCGAGCTGCTCGAAGTCTGATGAACGACTCGACCTGGGGCGGTACGCCGCCGGCCGATCCGTCCGCGGGAGCGCACCCCGATCTGCCGCCCGGCCACGACCCGTACGGGTCGTACGGCGCGTGGCCGGAGCAGGTCCCGGACGCGCCGAACGGTCAGGAACCGGCCCACTACGATGCGGCACGGTCCGGCGGCCACGGCGGCGGCGCCACTCGTGCGCAGCAGCACTTTTCCGCCGGCGTCGGGGTACGGACACAGGATGACCACACGCAGGTGCTCTCACCGATCGCGGGTCACGACCCGGACGACGGGTCGCAATCGCACGCGGACGGGCGCTTCCACGAGGAGCCCGTTCGGCGGGATCCGGCGTACACCGAGGCGCCACGCGGAGGCCGTGGAGTGACCGGGGACCAACCCGCGAAACCGGTCGGCAAGGCCGGACGCAATCTGCCCCAGGCGATCGGCGTCGGCGTCGCCCTCGGCGGGGTGATCGTGGCCTCGCTGCTCACCGTCCAGGTGTTGTTCGTGGGCGTCGTGCTGCTCGCGGTCCTGGTCGGACTGTGGGAGCTGGCGGGCGCCTTCGGCCGGGCCGAGGCGGTCGCCGACGCGGCCGGGCGGACCGCGCAGGGCGCCACCGTCGGGCGCGGGATCCGGATTCCGGTGATCCCGCTGGCGGTCGGCTCGGCGGCGATGTTGATCGCCGCCTACGCGCGCGGTGCCCAGGGGTTGGCCGTGGCGACCGCGCTGACCGCCGTGGCGGTGATGATCTGGCGGATGACCGAGGGCGCCGAGGACTTCCTGCGGGACATGACGGCGGCTGTGTTCACCGTCTTCTACCTGCCGTTCCTGGCCGGCTTCGCGGTGCTCATGCTGGGCGACGACGACGGCGCGAAGCGGGTGCTGACCTTCATCATCCTGGTGGTGTGCGCCGATACCGGCGCCTACGCGGCCGGGGTGATCTCCGGCGGCCGGCACAAGATGGCGCCCACGATCAGTCCCGGCAAGAGCTGGGAGGGCTTCGCCGGCGGCGTGATCCTGGCCGCCGCCGCGGGCGCGCTGTGCGTGGTGTCCATGCTGGACGGCGCGTGGTGGCAGGGCGCCGTGGTCGGCGTCGCGGCCGCGGCGGTGTCCGCGCTCGGCGACCTCGCCGAGTCGATGATCAAGCGCGACCTCAAGGTCAAGGACATGGGCAGCCTGCTGCCCGGTCACGGCGGTGTGATGGACCGCCTCGACTCGCTGCTCGCCGCCGCCCCGGTGGTGTGGCTGCTGCTCGCCGTATTCGTATGACCCGGACCTGATCCGGCCCTTTCCGGACAGGCCCGGCAGATGCACGGAGCGGGGCCGGGCGGGTCTTCGGAACCCGTCGGATCCGGCCCCGCCCGTACACCTGCGACACTGGACGAGCCATGCCCAAACCTGGAGAACTCACCTTCACCGCGCCGCCGCGTCGTTCGAAGCCGCCGCGCCACCTTGCCGACCTCACCCTCGCCGAGCGCCGCGAGGCGGTGGCCGAGCTGGGCGAGAAGCCGTTTCGCGCGGCCCAACTGTCCAAGCACTACTTCGGCCACCTCTCGGACGACCCCGAGCAGTGGACCGACATGCCCGCCGCGACCCGGGCCAGGCTCGCCGAGGCGCTGCTGCCCTCGCTGATGACCTCCGTACGGGACATCTCCTGCGACGACGGGGCCACCCGCAAGTCGTTGTGGAAGCTCTTCGACGGCACCCTCGTCGAGGCCGTCCTGATGCGCTACCCCGACCGGGTCACGATGTGTGTGTCCTCGCAGGCGGGCTGCGGGATGAACTGTCCGTTCTGCGCCACCGGCCAGGCGGGCCTGACCCGCAACCTGTCCACCGGCGAGATCGTCGAGCAGGTGCTCGCCGGCGCGCGGGCCCTCGCGCGCGGCGAGGTGCCCGGCGGTCCGGGCCGGGTCAGCAACATCGTCTTCATGGGGATGGGCGAGCCGCTGGCCAACTACAAGGCCGTGGTCGGCGCGGTGCGCCGGCTGGTCGACCCGAGCCCCGAGGGCCTGGGCATCTCCGCCCGCTCGGTGACCATGTCCACGGTCGGCCTGGTCCCGGCGATGTACAAGCTTGCCGAGGAGCGGATCCCGGTCACCCTCGCCCTGTCCCTGCACGCGCCGGACGACGAGCTGCGCAACACGCTCGTCCCGGTCAACACCCGCTGGGACGTGCGCGAGGTGCTGGACGCCGCCTGGCATTACGAGGGCGTCACCGGTCGCCGGGTCTCCATCGAGTACGCGCTGATCAAGGACATCAACGACCACGGCTGGCGGGCCGACCTGCTCGGGCGCCGGCTGAAGAACCACAACGCGCACGTCAACCTGATCCCGCTCAACCCCACCCCGGGGTCGAAGTGGACCGCCTCCACGGCCGAGCGCCAGGAGGAGTTCGTCCGGCTGCTGACCAAGCACGGCGTGCCGGTCACCGTCCGCGACACCCGGGGTCGCGACATCGACGGCGCGTGCGGGCAACTCGCCGCAGCCGAGGTCTGACTCCGCGGCACGATCGGCGGGCGGCCCACGCCGGCCCGCCGATCGAGGGGGACACAGCCGGCAAGCGGGACAATCGGTGCAGGTCACGGGTGCGCGGCGCGGCGATATAGAACGGGTAACGAATCCTTATCGGATCCTTAGGCCGCACAGGGCAGACTGATCTCAGTGCCAAGCCGTCGGATCCTTTGATCCCCCCGTTCGAATGATCCGACGGTGGCACGCCCAAGCCGCCGGTCGAAGGGACACGATCCGGCGCACGGCTCGGGGTCGCGTGGCCCCCGAGACGAGAAGCACTTCGAGCCCGTCGCGGAAGGGGACGCCGCGCCGGGCTCGGAGTGTTTTCGCATGTCCGGGGGGTTTCCCACATCCGAGCGTTTGCCGATGGCCGGGGTTCAGGACCGGCGCCGCCGGGGTCGTTCGTCCCGCAGGATCACCGCCGCCGCGGCGATCAGCGCGGCCACCAGCAGGCCGATCGCCCAGACCGTGCCGAGCAGCGCGGTGCGGGTGGACACCGTCGGGAACGGATTGGCGCCCTCGCGCGCGGGCCAGGCCGCCAGCGCGCCGACGGTGATCGCCGTCGGCACGCAGACCAGGACCGGGACGGCGAGGGCGACCAGGGCCGCACGGCGATCCGTCGGCGTGGCCGCGCCGATCGAGTGCAGCGTCCGTGAGGTCTCCCGGCGGGCCGGACCGTACTCGACCACCACCGCGAACAACATCGCCGCCGCGCACAGCGAGACCGTGGCCACCGTCAGAAACAGCGGCGCGTCGGCCATCCGGACCGGCGTGCGCTCGCCCGCGAGCCGGCCGGTGGTGACCACCGCCAGCGCGATCGTGGTCAAGCCGAGTGGCAGCGCCAGGCCGTGCGCGCCGGCCTCCATCCGCCGGGCCGCGCACAGCGTCCAGACCCGACCGGCCCGGGCCGCCCAGCCGCCGCCGAGCCAGGCCACCAGCCACGGCATGGTGAGCGCGGTCCCGATCAGCACCGCGGCGTATCCGCCCACCGCCGCCGGCAGCGCGCCGTGCGGCAACTGCTCCGGACGGGCCGGGTCGGCGATCAGATACTGCGCGAGCAGCCCGGCGAGCACCAGGAGCGGCCCGACGTACGGCGGCACCCGGGGCATCGACCGGGTCGACGGCCCCCGCACCGCGCTCGCCGCCGCGGCCGCGGCGATCGCGGGCACCACCACGAGCAGCGCCGCCAGGCCCGGCCAGTGCACCTCGGCGCCCACCGCGAGCAGTCGGCGAACCGGCGGCGGGACCGAATCCCGTACCGAGCGCAGCAGCAGGTGTGCCCGCATCCCGGCGATCGTGCCGACCATGGCCGTGATCGCCGCCTCGGTCGCGACCGCCCCCCGCCCCGTTCCGGGCGCGGCCCCGTGCTCGGGGACCGGCGGCCCCCCGGCGACCTCGGCGCGCGCGTGCCGAGCCCGGTCGGCCCGGTCGTGCCGATGCAGGACCGCGAGCCGGGTGCCGACCGCGGTCAGCACCGCCACGGCGGCCAGCACCGGCAGCGCCGCGAGCAGCGGTCCGATCGGCGCCGGTGCCGGGTGCCCGCTCGGGCGGGCCCAGGCCAGCAGGCAGAGCAGCACGATCGTGGCACTGCCCGCCAGCGCCGCGCCGGCCAGCACCCGCAGCGCGTCGACGCGGGACGCGCCGTGCCATGCGTCGCGCAGGACCATCGGTCCGGTTCGGGACATCGGACTACCACCCGTCCGCGCGCGGGTCGGGACGGCCCTCGCGCAGGACCAGGCCGTGGTCCGCGTGTGCCGCCACCCGCCGATCTGCGGTGGCCAGCACGAGGGTGATTCCGTGCGAGCGCACGGCGGAGGCCAGGATCCGCATCAGATACTCGAGTTCGGCGCCGGCCAGGCCGTGCGCCGGTTCGTCCGCGAAGACCACCGCCGGACGGGTGACCAGTGCCCGGGCGACCGCCGCCCGACGCAGCAGCGCCGGTCCCAGGCCCGGCGGCCGGGCTTCGGCGTGCTCGGTGACGTCGAGGCGCTCCATCCAGTGCCGGGCGATCGCGAACGCCTCGGTCCGACGCATACGATCCAGCAGCAGCGGCAGTGCGACGTTCTCCGCGACGGTCAGCTCCGGAAGCAGCCGGGTGCGCCCGTCGACCAGGCCGAAGTACCGGCGTCGCAGCGCGGCGCGGCCCTTCTCGTCGAGCACGTGCATAGGGCCGCTGTTGAACCAGACCTCGCCGGCGTCGGGGGCGACTACGCCGGACAGGCAGGCGAGGAGCGCCGACCTGCCGGCCCCGGTGATCGCGAACGTCTCGTCGGTGCGGATCGCCGCGGAGACGTCGCGCAGCAGTGTGGTCGGCCCGTGGGTGAGGGTCAGTCCGTGAGCGCGCAGCACGTCGTTGTCGGGTGGAGCGCTCGGCGCGTCGGCGACGGCGCGCCGGTCGGCGGGTCCGGTCGCGCGGGACGACAGGGACATGGCACACCTCCCGCAGAGTCGTGTTCGTTGCCACCCGTTCTCCTCCAACGAGCGTCTCGGCGCGTGGTTTCGGCACGGGCGACAAACCCCCTCGGTCGGGAGCCCTGTCGGCGGCGGGAGTTCGCACACATCATGATGAGGCGAACAGGTGTCTCGAACGCGTTCCGAACGGGGTGCACATGAACCGCCGACTCGATCTTCCAGATCTGCTCAATGCCCGCGACGTCGGCGACCTACCGCTGATCGGCGGCGGTGTCACTCGAACGGGCGTACTGATGCGGTCCGAGACCCCGGATCTGCTCACCCCCGAGGGGGTCGAGCGATTGATCCATACCTATCGCGTGCGGCACGTGCTCGATCTGCGTTCGGACCACGAGGGGTTGCCCCTGACCGAGTGGGCGGGCGTGGTCCGGCACCGGCTGCCGCTGCTCGGTCGCCGCTCCGCGCTGGCCGCCGACCGGGCCGCGATCGGCGACGTGTCGGCCGGGCAGACCCAGGGCCTGGAGTTGGACGACGACATCGACCTGGGCAGCGTGGACGAGTTCGGGGCCGGGCTGCTCTACATGCGGATGGCCGAGCGCGGAGGCGCGTCGTACGTACGCTCGCTGGAGATCCTGGCCGGCGACGGCGGGGTGCCGGCGCTGGTGCACTGCACCGCCGGCAAGGACCGGACCGGGATCCTGGTCGCCCTGCTCCTGTCGGTCGCCGGGGTCGAGCGCGAGGCGATCATCGCGGACTACACCGAGACCGAGACGCATCTCGTGGAGATGTTCGAACGTATCGACCGATTGCCGCGCCAGCCCCGGATCGACCCGTCGCATCCGGTCGCGCCCGCGATGCGCGGTGCGGCGCGGGCGTCCATCGACACCTTCCTGCGGGTGTTGGAGGAGCGGCACGGCTCGGCGGCGGAGTTTTTGCTCAAGGCTGGTGCGGCACCGGACCACCTCGAGTCCTGGCGCCGCACCATCCGAGGGGGAACGGGGTGACCGGCCCGGCTCAGTGGCCGAGGAACCGGCCGAACGCGTGCGCCAGGCGCGACTCGCGCCCGGTGCGCCGCTCCTCGACGTCGGCGCCCGCCATCACGCGCAGGCCCACGTTGGCGCCGATCCAGCGCAGCGGTTCCGGCTCCCACCGGGGCGAGCGGTGGCGGACCCAGGGCAGCCGGGTCAGGTCGGTGTACTCGTCGCGGATCAGGTCGGCCAGGGTGCGGCCGGCGAGGTTGGCGGTGCCCACGCCGTCGCCGACGTAGCCGCCGGCCCAGGCCAGTTTGCGGGCGCGGTCCAGGCCGCAGCTCGCGTACCAGTCGCGGGCCACGCCCAGCGGGCCGCCCCAGGTGTGGGTGATCCGCGCGTCGGCGACGGCCGGGAACAACTCGGTGATCACCCGGCGCAGTTCGGCGAAGACCTTCTCGTCGCGGTCGAACTCGGGCCGTACCTTCGAGCCGAAGTGGTACGGCGCGCCGCGCCCGCCGAAGGCCAGGCGGTCGTCGGCGGTGCGCTGGCCGTAGATGATCAGGTGCCGCATGTCGCTGAAGCTCTCCCGGCGGGCCAGGCCCACCTCGTCCCAGAAGGTCTTCGGCAGCGGCTCGGTGGCGATCATCAGCGAGTAGACCGGCGCGAGGTCGCGGTGGAAGCCGGCCAGTTCGGGGGTGTAGCCCTCGGTGGCGCGGACCACCACGTCGGCGCGGACCCGGCCGTGCGGTGTGACGGCGACGCCGTCCTCGATCGAGAGCACGGGGGTTTGCTCGTGGATGCGCACGCCGAGGCCGGCCACCGTCGCGGCCAGGCCGCGGGCCAGCTTGGCGGGGTGGAGCACCGCGCAGTGCGGGGTGTAGGTGCCGCCGAGCACGTCGGTGGCGCCGACCAGCGCGCGTGCCTCGGCGGCGTCGAGCAGCCGGGCGTCGGAGGTGTCGAAGCCCCACGCGTGTTCTCCGGCGACCGCCTCGCGCGCGCGGGCCAGCTGTACCGGGGTGCGGGCCAGCACGACCGTGCCGCCCTTGTCGAAGTCGCAGTCGATGCCCTCGGCGGCGACGACCCGGCCGACCTCGTCGACGGTCGCGTTCATCGCCCGCTGCTGGGCGATCGCGCGTTCCCGGGTGCTGTCGCGGGCCACCTTGGCGATGGACGCGGGGAACAGCGCCGAGCACCAGCCGCCGTTGCGGCCGGACGCGCCGAAGCCGGCCACCTCGCGCTCCAGCACCACGATCCGCAGCGAGGGGTCGGCCCGGGCCAGGTAGTACGCCGTCCACAGGCCGGTGTAGCCGGCGCCGACGATCGCCACGTCGACGTCCAGGTCGCCCGCGAGCGCGGGGCGCGCGATGACGTCCTCGCCGAGGGTGTCGAACCACAGGGATACGTCGCGGTAGTCGCCCGTCATCGGGTCCACGTCCTCAGGTAGTCCGGCGCGGGGAGGTCGAAGCGCAGGTCGGGGGCGGGCACGGGGGTGCCGAAGTGCTCGGTGATCGGGACCGTGCCGGCCCAGATCGGGGTGTCGAGGTCGGCCTCGTCGTCGTCGGGCGGTCCGGCCGAGATCTTCACCGATGCCTCGTCCAGGGACAGCGCGAGGACGAGCGTCGCGGCGAGTTCCCTGGTCGAGTGCGGGCGCAGGTCGCCGCGGCGGCCGGGGAGCAGCCGGTCGGTGAGCAGGTCCAGGGCGGCGACCTTGTCGGCGTCCGGGAGCACCGTGCACGAGCCGAGCACCATCGCGCTGCGGTAGTTCATCGACGACTCGAAGGCGGATCGGGCCAGCACCAGGCCGTCGAGCAGGGTCACGGTCAGGCAGGTCGGCGCGCCCGCGGCCAGGCCGCGGAAGAGGCGGCTGCCGGTCGAGCCGTGGATCAACACCCGCTCGCCGTCCCGGGCGTAGGCGACGGGCAGGACGAACGGCTGACCGTCCTCGCCGGTGATGGCGAGGTGGGCGACCAGGCCGGCGTCGAGCACGGCGTGCAGCGCGGCCCGGTCCCGGGCGGCGTGATCGGGTAGGCGGCGTATGCGGGTTCGGGGGGTGGAGCCGGGAACGGGGTGACTCATCGGGCCTCTTCGGGGATGTCGGTGGTGCCGATGGTGCCGGTGGTTCGGGGTGTTTCGGGGGATTCGGCGCCGGATATGAGTCTGCCGCCGTCGCGCACGGGTGTGTGCGCGACGGCGGCAGCCTCACTGAGGGTTCGTCGAAATGCCGGTGTCCACCGTCGAGTCGGGCGTCGAGTCGACGGCGCGTGCTACAGCTTGGTCCAGGCCTCGGTCAGCACTCCGCGCAGGATCTGCTCGATCTCGTCGAACACACCCTGGTCCGCGACCAGCGGCGGGGAGAGCTGGATGACCGGGTCGCCGCGGTCGTCGGCGCGGCAGTACAGGCCGTTGTCGTAGAGCGCGGTGGACAGGAAGCCGCGGAGCAGGCGCTCGGCCTCGTCCTCGTTGAACGTCTCCTTGGTGCCCTTGTCCTTGACCATCTCGATGCCGTAGAAGTACCCGTTGCCGCGCACGTCGCCGACGATCGGCAGGTCCTGGAGCTTTTGCAGGGTGGCCAGGAACTTGGACTCGTTGTCCAGCACGTGCTGGTTCAGGCCCTCGCGCTCGAAGATGTCGAGGTTGGCCAGCGCCACGGCGGAGGACACCGGGTGCCCGCCGAAGGTGTAGCCGTGCATGAAGACGTTGTCGCTGCCGTTGTAGAACGGCTCGGCGAGGCGGTCCGAGACGATCATCGCGCCGATCGGGGAGTAGCCCGAGGTCATGCCCTTGGCGCAGGTGATGATGTCCGGGACGTAGTCGAACTTGTCGCACGCGAACATGGTGCCGAGCCGGCCGAACGCGCAGATGACCTCGTCCGAGACGAGCAGCACGTCGTACTGGTCGCAGATCTCGCGCACACGCTGGAAGTAGCCGGGCGGCGGCGGGAAGCAGCCACCGGCGTTTTGCACCGGCTCCAGGAAGACCGCGGCGACGGTGTCGGGGCCCTCGTTGAGGATCGCCACCTCGATCTGGTCGGCGGCCCAGCGGCCGAACGCCTCGGGGGAGTTGTCGGCGAGGAACTCCGGCTTGCGGTACTGGTTGGTGTTGGGCACCCGGAAGGTGCTCGGCACCAGCGGCTCGTACGGCGCCTTGTAGTCGGGCAGGCCGGTGATCGACAGCGCGCCCTGCGGGGTGCCGTGGTAGGCGATGGCCCGCGAGATGACCTTGTGCTTGGTCGGCTTGCCGGTCAGCTTGAAGTAGTGCTTGGCCAGCTTCCACGCGGACTCGACGGCCTCGCCGCCACCGGTGGTGAAGAAGACCTTGTTCAGGTCGCCCGGGGCGTAGTTCGCCAGGCGCTCGGCCAGCTCGATGGCCTTGGGGTGGGCGTAGCTCCACACCGGGAAGAAGGCCAGCTGCTCGGCCTGCTTGCGGGCGACCTCGGCCAGCTCGGTGCGGCCGTGTCCGGCCTGTACCACGAACAGGCCGGCGAGGCCGTCGATGTACTTGCGACCGTTGGTGTCCCAGATGTAGCTGCCTTCACCGCGCACGATGGTCGGCACGGGAGCGTTCTCGTACGACGACATGCGGGTGAAGTGCATCCACAGGTGGTCGTAGGCGCTCTTGGAGAGGGCCGCGTTGTCGTACTGCTGTGTCATCGAGTACCCCACTGGTAGGTCTGCTTCCGGAGCTTCAGGTAGACGAAGCTCTCGGTGCTCCGTACGCCCGGAATCGCTCGGATCCTCTTGTTGATGATGTCGAGCAGGTGGTCGTCGTTCTCGCATACGAGTTCCACGATGAGGTCGAACGAACCCGCCGTGATGACGACGTAGTCCACTTCCTTCATCGTGGCCAGTATGTCCGCAACGGGTTCGATGTCTCCTTCGACCCGAACCCCGACCATGGCCTGGCGATGGAAGCCGACGGTCAGCGGATCGGTCACCGCGACGATCTGCATCACGCCCTGGTCGAGCAGGCGCTGTACGCGTTGGCGCACGGCGGCCTCCGAGAGACCGACGGCCTTGCCGATCGCGGCGTACGAGCGGCGTCCGTCCTCCTGGAGCTGCTCGATGATCGCCTTCGACACGGCGTCGGCCGGCGCACTCGGGTTTCTGTCTCGACCGGCCACGTGGTCACTCTGCCTCATCAGATAGGCCTTTCGCAAGGGAATCCGTTGACTTTGCTCAATCAGACAACTGATTCAGTTGTTGGTGTGTGATGGGGATGCGGATACCGACAGCAATCCGGTTAGGCTGGGATCGCGGCCCAGGTCGGGAATCGACCCCCTCGCCGTCCTGCCGGCGCCGCCCCGTTTTCGAAGGAGACTTGGGACATGAGCGACCTGCGTACTCTGCGCAACTACATCGACGGCACGTTCACCGACGCCGCGGACGGCGGCACGCTCGACATCGTCGATCCCGCCACCGGCGAGGTCTACGCGACGTCCCCGCTCTCTCGCGAGCGGGACGTCGACGCGGCGATGCGCGCGGCGGCCACGGCGTTCGAGAGCTGGAGCGAGACCACGCCCGCGGAGCGCCAGCTCGCTCTGCTCAAGATCGCCGACGCGGTCGAGAAGCGCGCCGACGAGTTGATCGACGCCGAGTGTCGCAACACCGGCAAGCCCCGGGCGCTGACCGCGTCCGAGGAGATCCCGCCGATGGTGGACCAGATCCGCTTCTTCGCGGGTGCCGCGCGCATGCTGGAGGGCAAGTCGGCCGGCGAGTACATGGCGGGGCACACCTCCATGGTGCGGCGGGAGCCGGTCGGTGTCTGCGCCCAGGTGGCGCCGTGGAACTACCCGATGATGATGGCGGTGTGGAAGTTCGCGCCGGCCCTCGCCGCAGGCAACACCGTGGTGCTCAAGCCGTCCGACACCACCCCGGCGTCCACGGTGCTGCTCGCCGAGATCATCGGCGAGATCCTGCCGGCCGGCGTGTTCAACGTGATCTGCGGCGACCGCGACACCGGTCGGCTGATGGTCGAGCACCGGACCCCGGCGATGGCCTCGATCACCGGTTCGGTACGGGCCGGCATGTCGGTCGCGGAGAGCGCGTCCAAGGACCTCAAGCGGGTGCACCTCGAACTCGGCGGCAAGGCGCCCGTCGTGGTTTTCGAGGACGCCGACATCGCCGCCGCGGCCGAGGGCATCGCGGGGGCCGGCTTCTTCAACGCGGGCCAGGACTGCACCGCCGCCACCCGGGTGCTCGTGCACTCCTCGATCCGCGAGGAGTTCGTCGCCGCGCTGGCCGCCGCCGCGAAGGCCACCTCCACCGGCCCGCAGGACGACGCCGACTACGGCCCGGTCAACAACGTCAACCAGCTCGCCCAGGTCTCCGGCTTCATCGACCGTCTGCCCGGACACGCCAAGGTCGAGGCCGGCGGGCACCGGGTCGGCGACAAGGGCTTCTTCTACGCTCCGACCGTGGTCTCCGGACTGAAGCAGGACGACGAGATCATCCAGAACGAGGTCTTCGGCCCGGTGATCACCGTCCAGGCGTTCGAGGACGAGGCCGAGGCGCTGGCCAACGCCAACGGCGTGCAGTACGCGCTCGCCTCCTCGGTGTGGACCAAGGACCACGGCCGGGCGATGCGGATGGCCAAGCGGCTCGACTTCGGCTGCGTGTGGATCAACACGCACATCCCGCTGGTCGCCGAGATGCCGCACGGCGGCTTCAAGCACTCCGGCTACGGCAAGGACCTCTCCGGCTACGGCTTCGAGGACTACACCCGGATCAAGCACGTGATGACCAACTACGACGCCTGATCCACCCCGCCGCGCGAGCGGCACCCGGCGCCACCCGACACGCACCCTGTCAACTCCGCTTCGCGAGGGTTGACAGGGTGCGTGTTGCCGTCCGGGGCGGCACCCGGCCACGATGCGGTGGGCCGTCCGTACGCCCGGCGCGTCCCCGCGCCCAGGGAGCAGGCCCCGTTCCGTACCGCCAAGGAGTCGCCGATGATCCGCGCCCGCACTCGCGCCCAGTCCCCGCCGCGGATCGCCGAGCACCGGGTGGACCGGCGGATGTTCCTGCGCGGCACCGGCGCGGCCGCGGCCGTCGGCGCGCTGGCCGCGTGCGGCGTGCCCTCGGCGTATGTCGAGGAGTCCAAGCGCGGCGCAACGGACCGGTCGGAGCGCGAGAAGGTGGTCCGGTTCTCCAACTGGGCGCTGTACATCGACGTCGACGACGAGGACGAGCAGCGCCACCCCACGCTCGACGCGTTCACCGACAAGACCGGGATCAAGGTCCGGTACTCGGAGGAGATCAACGACAACGACGAGTTCTTCGGCAAGATCCACCCGGCGATCCAGGCGGGCAAGGAGCCGGGGCGCGACGCCATCGTCATCTCCGACTGGATGTGCACCCGCTTCGTCCGGCTCGGCTGGGTACAGAAGCTGAACAAGGCCAACCTGCCGCGGGTGGGCGCCAACCTCGCCGAATCGTTGCGCAGCCCCGGCTATGACCCGGGACGCGAGTACACCGTGCCGTGGCAGAGCGGGATGACCGGCATCGCGTACAACAAGAAGCTGGTGGACCGCGAGATCCGGTCGGTGAACGACCTGTGGCGGCCCGAACTCAAGGGCCGGGTCACCGTGTTCGCCGGCTTCATGGAGGCGGTCGCGCTGTTGATGCTCGGCGAGGGCTCGGACATCCGTACCTTCACCGATGCGGACGTGGACAAGGTGATGGAGCGGATGCAGAAGCTGGTGGACAAGGACCACATCCGCAGCTTCACCGGCAACGACTACACCTCGGGCCTGGCCAGTGGCGACATCCTGGCCTGTCAGGCGTATTCCGGCGACGTGGGTCAGCTCAAGCTGGACAACCCCGACATCGAGTTCGTGGTGCCCGAGGAGGGTGCCGAGCTGTGGTCGGAGAACCTGATGGTGCCGAACAAGGCCGCGCACAAGACCAACGCCGAGAAACTGATGGACTTCTACTACGACCCCGAGGTCGCCGCGGAGCTGGCGAACTACGTGGCGTACGTGTGTCCGGTGCCGGCCGCGCAGCAGGTGCTGGCCGAGTCGTCGGACCAGGAGATGCGCGCGTCGGCGACCAATCCGCTGATCTTTCCGGACGCGGAGATGACCGCGAAGCTGCACGGGATGCGGGAGACCACCGAGGACGAGGAACGGCGCTGGGAGAAGGCGTGGGGGAAGATCATCGGCCTGTGAGCCGGCGGTCGGTGCCGCGTGGGCGGTCGGTGCCTGTCGGGCGGTCGGCGGGCCTCGGTTCGCGGTGGCGCCGTCAGTGTTCCGCCATGGCCGGGTCGGCCGTCCGGGCCTTGCGGTAGGCGCGCAGGCCGAGCAGCGGGAACACCAGCACCGAGGCCATGCCCGCGCCGACCATCGCGGCCGCGGTGCCCGCCCGCAACTCGCCCTCCTCCACGCCGATCCCGGTGATCACCACGATCAGTGGCAGGCCGGCCGAGGCGAACAGGGCCAGGCCCAGGCGTACCGCGACCGGGGAACCGCGCTCCACCAGGTAGGTCGGCACGCCGCGGACCAGCAGGAACAGCGCCAGGAACAGCGGGAGCAGGGCCACCGTGCCCAGGTCCGCGAACAACGCCCGTCCGTCGAAGCGCACGCCGCTGATCACGAAGAACACCGGGATGAACATCCCGAAGCCGATCGCGTCCAGCTTGGCCGCCACCGTCTCGCGCGACTGCGCCGGCATGTCGGACAGCAGCAGCCGGATGATCAGGCCGGCCGCGAACGCGCCGAGCAGCGCGTCGAGGCCGAGTTCGTCCGCCGCCCAGACCAGCGCCGCCAGGACCAACACGGCCAGCCGAATGGCGAGTTGGCCGCTGGAGTGCAGGGTTGCCCGGACCACCCGGTCCAGTGCCGAGGGCAGCGGCCGGCGCGCGAACGCCAGCACCACCAGCGTCACCGCGGCGAAGCAGGCCAGCGCGACCGCCGAGGCGTCCGCGTTGCGCCCGCTCAGCAGCAACGAGACGGCGACGATCGGACCGAACTCGCCGAGGGTGCCGATCGCCATCACCTGCGCGCCGAACCGGGTGGGCAGCGCCCCCGCGTCGCGCAGGATCGGCAACAGCGTGCCGAGCGCGGTGGTGGTCAGGGCCAGGCCGACCACCAGGCGCGACATGGTCGAGCCGGACCACACCAGGAGCAGCCCGACCACCAGGCCGACCACCAGGGACACCACCCAGCCCAGCGTGGCCAGGCGCAACGGCCGCCCGTTGAGCCGGGACGGGTCGATCTCGAAGCCGGCCAGGAACATCAGGAAGGCCAGCCCGAAGTTGGCGGTGAAGGAGAGCACGGTCGTTTCGTGTACCCAGCCCAGGACGGACGGTCCGGCCAGGACACCCAGCAGGAGTTCGAGCACGACGGTGGGTACTGGGACCCGTCGCCCGAGCAGATCGGCCGCCAACGGCGCGACGAAGGCCAGGGCCAGGACGATCAGGAACGGCGCGCTGTCGTGGGGCACCGGCGGAGCATAAGGCGCATTCGCCGCCGATTCGGTCAGACGCGCGGGCGGGGGCGCGCGTGCGGGTGGGAGCCACCCGGACGGACGCACCGTGTGGTGGCACTAGGGTCGATTTCCATGACTAGCAGCTCCTCAGAGGCCACTGCCGTGCCCGCCGTCGTAACGCCCGCCGACCCCGGCAACGATCCGGGTGAGCCCTCGGGTTGGGACGTCGTGGTGATCGGCGCGGGCCCCGCCGGCGCGTCGGCGGCGCTGGCCGCGGCGCGCGCCGGACGCCGCGTGCTGGTCCTCGACCGGGCCGAACTCCCGCGCTACAAGACGTGTGGCGGCGGCATCATCGGCCCGTCCAAGAACGCCCTCCCGCCGGGCTTCGAGCCGCCGGTGGAAGACCTGGTGCGCGAGGTCGAGTTCACCCTGCGCGGACGCCGTCGCCGGGTTCGCTCGGCCCGGACCACGCTGATCGGACTGGTCGACCGGGCCCGCTTCGACGAGGCGCTGACCCGGGCGGCGGTGGCCGCGGGCGCGGTGCTGCGCGAGGGCACGGCGGTCTCCCGGATCGTCGAGCGCGACGGCCGGGTGGAGTTGACCCTCGCGGGCGGCGAGATGGTGCGCGCGAACGCGGTGGTCGGTGCGGACGGCAGCGCGGGGCGCAGCTCGGCCTACGTCGGGGTCACCTTCGAGCAGGTCGATCTGGGCCTGGAGGCGGAGATCCCGGTGCCGCCGGAGGTCGCCGCGCACTGGCGCGGACGGATCCTGCTCGACTGGGGCCCGCTGCCGGGCTCGTACGGGTGGGTGTTCCCCAAGGGCGACACGTTGACCGTCGGGGTGATCTGCGCGCGCGGCGAGGGTGAGGCCACCCGTGCCTACCTGCGCGACTTCATCGGCCGGTTGGGTCTGGCCGGGTTCCGGCCGGCGGTGGAGTCGGGCCATCTGACCCGCTGCCGCAAGGAGAGCGCGCCGCTGTCGCGCGGCCGGGTGCTGGTCGCCGGGGACGCGGCCGGGCTGCTCGAACCGTGGACGCGCGAGGGCATCTCGTACGCGCTGCGCTCGGGTCGGCTGGCGGGGGAGCGGGCCGCGCAGGTGGCCGGGGTCGACACCGTCGCCGAGGTGGACAAGATCGGCGCCAGCTACCACGCGGACGTGGACGCGGTCCTCGGTCGCGAGATGCGCGCGGGGCGCATCCTGCTCGATGTCTTCGAGCGGCACCCGGCGATGTTGCACCACGCGGTCACCACGCTGCCGCAGGGCTGGCGGGTGTTCCGCAAGGTGGTCCAGGGGCGCACGACGTTTGCCGACCTGCTCGAACGGCCCGCCGCCCGGCGGGTGTTGGCGCTGACCGGTCACTGATCGAGCGGCTGCCGGTCGTCGATCGGCGGGGTTGTACCGGGCACGGCCCCGGGTCCGCGGTGCGCGGGCCCGGGGCCGTGTTCGCGGGGTGTGCGGCCGGCCCGGGTGCCGCGGTGTCGCGGTGGGCCGGGTCGGGCTTCCGGTCAGTCCTGCTCCGGCTCCTCGTCCTCGGCGGAGCGGATCCGGCGCAGCCGCGCGCCCTGGAACAGCGCGTTGCCGACGAGCAGCAGGCCGACCGCGCCGCCCGCGAGCGACAGGGTGTCGTCGTCGGGGCCGGTCTTGGGCAGGGTGCTCGGCGGCGTCTGATCGGCGCCGCCGGTGGAGGCGCCGTCCGTGGTTCCGGCGGTGCTTCCACCACCCGTGCTGCCGGCGCCGGTGCTCCCGCCACCGGTGCTCCCGCCACCGGTGGATCCGCCGCCGCTCGTGCCGCCGCCCGACGTCCCGCCGCCCGACGTGCCTCCGCCGGTGGTGCCGCCGGAGGTCCCGCCCGGGAAGCTCGGCAGGGGTGTGTCGACGGTGTAGCCGATGAACGACGGGTCGTTGTTGTCGGCCCGGCCGACCAGGGTCAGCGGTCCGGCCCGACCCAGGACCACCGAGGTGTCCGTGGCGCCCTCGGGTACCACCAGGGCGCAGAACGTGGAGATGTCGGTCTCCGGCGCGAGCGGGAGCCGTACCTGCGCGCGGGCCGCGCGCGGCGACCCGGCCACGGCGGGCGGGTATTCCACCGACGCCGTCCAGCGCCTGGTCTCGTGTGGCCGGAGCGAACCGGGTGAGCACTTGAACGTGGTCGCCCATGGCGGCCCCGGATCCCGCAGCGCGGGTGCCGCCGAGCAGCCGGCCACCGAGGTGATCCGCAACTGCCCCGTGCTGTAGGCGTAGACGTCCCGGGCCGGCTGGGCCTTGTCGGTGTCGTTGGTGACGGTGAACCAGATCGTGCCCCGGCCCCGGGCGTCGAAGGTGATCTGGAGGGCGGTCGCCACCCCGAACCGCGTGGCCGGTGGTGGCGTGGTCGACGGTCGGGTGGACGACGAGGTGGTGCTGGGCCGTCCGGTGGTCGGTGGTGGCGTGGTCGGCGGCCGGGTGCCGGGCGGCTCGGTGGTCGGCCGGTGGGTGCTCGGCGGCGACGTCGTGGCCGGATTCGTGCTCACCGGCGGTTTGGTGGTGACCGGCGGCCTGGTGCTCTCGCCGGTCGGGGGCCGGGTATGCGTGTGCCCCTCGCCGCCGCCTCGCGGTACCGACCCGCTCGAGCCGGTATCCGCGACGGCCAGGCCCGCGTTCAAAATCATTCCTATTCCGATCGGAACAGAAATGATCAACGCGGCTCGCTTGACATTTTCTGATCGAACTTTTCTCCGTAGGAACATGCGGTATCCCCCTCCCGCTATGTGTGACGATTCGTTCTACCATGTCCGTCCTAAGCTTTAGGACGGCTTTTGGGGGATAACCCTGGTAAAGCTGAAATAGTCTGATCTTGAAAAGCGGCGAACCTGGGGGAAAGCCGATGTCGGGCGCGCCTGGTGACGGTGGGACGGGCTTCGTGGTCGGAGCGCGCTACGAGCTGGTGAGCGTGCTCGGCAGCGGCGGAATGGGCACCGTGTGGCGGGCCCGCGACCGCCTGCTCGAGCGACCCGTCGCGGCGAAGGTGATCAGCACGGGCTGGGGGCGCAACGCGTCGCAGTCCTTCCGCGAGCGAAGTCTGCGCGAGGCCCAGGCGACCGCCCGGATCAACCACCCCAACGTGGTGCGGGTCTACGACTACGTCGAGGACGACGACCGGTTGTGGATCGTCATGGAACTGCTCGACGCCCGCTCACTGGACACGATCCTGGCCGAGGACGGGCCGCTCACCCCGCACGCCGCCGCGGCGATGGCGGTACAGATCGCCCGCGCGCTCGGCGTCGTACACGCACACGGGGTGATCCACCGCGACGTCAAGCCGGGCAACGTCCTGATCGAGCGGGACGGGCACGCGGTGCTCACCGACTTCGGCATCGCCGCCCTGGAGGGCGTGAGCGGACTGACCGGGACCGGCGCGATCCTGGGCTCGCCCGAGTTCATGGCGCCGGAGCGGATCGAGAGCGAACACCCGGGACCGGCCTCGGACCTGTGGTCGCTGGGCGTCACGCTGTGCGCGGCGGTCACCGGCGCCTCGCCGTTCCGACGGGCCACCCCGGTGGCCACGATGCACGCGATCGTGATCGCCGAGCCCGAGGTGCCGGAGGAGATCGGGCCGCTGGAGCCACTGGTCCGCGACCTGTTCCGGCGCGATCCGACGCTGCGCCCGAACAGCGCCGAGGTGGAGGCGCGGCTGAGCGCGGTGGTCGCCGCCGAGGGCCGCCGGCGCGCGGGCGATCCGACCCGGCCCATCCGGCCCACCCTGCTCGGGTGGACGTCGGCGCCCGGGGCGGTGGAGGCGGGGGAGCCGGCCGTGACCGTCCCGCACCCGAGCGACCCGCCCGCGACGGACCCGCACGCAGGCGACCCCGACACGAGCGACCCGGACGCGACGCTGCTGCCCTCCTCGCACCGGCAACCGCCGCTGCGCGACCTGCTGCCCACCGCCCGGCCCGCCCCCGACGACGCCGGATCCTTCGACCCGCTGCCCCGGGTGCCCGCCGCGCCGCCGCCCGGACGCCGACCCGGCGGCCCGCCGGGCGCCGGGGATCCGCCGACCTTCCCGCTGCCCTCCCGCGGCCGGCGGCCGGCCCGCTCGCGCCGTCGGTTGTTGGCGGTCCTGCTCCCGATCGTCACCTTCCTCGTCGCGGGCGCGATCGTGGCGGCGGTGCTGCTCGCCCGCGCCGACGGCCGGGGCGGCGACGCGGGCGGGGCGTCGTCCCGGCCGAACCCGCCGACGGTCACCGGGTCCGGCTCACGACCGGCCGCCGATCCGCTCGCCGGCCTGGCCGCGTACCCCACCGCGCCCCCGGGGAGCGCGCCGATCCCGGTGCGCCGGGTCGACGAGAGCACCTTCGCCTGGCAGGTCCCGCAGGGCTGGACCCGCAGGGAGCAGAACCAGAGCGTGATCTACACCGACCCGGCCGGCCCGACCGTGTTGACCGGGCGGACCGCCTTCCAGCAGACCAGCGACCTGCTGGAACAGTGGCGCGACGACGAACAGAACGCGGCCCGGGTATTTCGCGACTATCGGAAAGTGACCTTCGAGTCGCGTGCCATTCACGGCCGGAAAGGCGTGGTCTGGGAATACACCTGGACCGAGTCCGGTATTGCCCGGCACGCGATGTTGGCGTCGGTGATCATCGACGGGATCTACGTCGAGGTCGATGTGTTCGGCACCGAGCAGCTGTGGCCGCGCGACTCGGTCCTGCACGCGCTCGCGATGAACGATTTCACCCTTGCCGGCACCCGGCCGGCCGCCTGAGCGGCGGTCAGCGCCGGAGCGCCTCCAGGCCGAGCAGCGCCACGTGCAGCGACAGGCAGCTCTCCACCTGGTCCAGATCCACGCCGAGCACCCGCTCGATCCGGTGCAGCCGCTCGTAGAAGGACGGCCGGGACAGGTGCGCGGCATCGGCGGCGGCGGACTTGTTGCGTCCGTGCTCCAGATAGACCCGGAGCATCGGGACCAACTGGGTGCCCTGCTGCGCGTCGTAGGCCAGCAGCGGCCCGAGTTCGCGCTCGACGTAGGTCTGCAGCCGCGCGTCGTCGCGCAGCAGGTGCAGCAGACCGCGAAGCCGCACGTCGGGCAGCCGGTAGAACGCGGCCTTGCCGCCTTGGTGCAGCGCCGCGTCGGCGACCTGGGTCGCCTCCAGGAGCGAGCGCCGCGCGTCGCGCGCCGCGCCCACCGAGGAGCCCACCGCGACCACGATGTCGTCCGCGAGGTCCGGCGCGAGCCGGCGGATCGCGGCGGAGAAGCCCTCCAGCGCGCCGTCCTCGGTGTCCTGCGAGGCGAGCGCGACGAGCAGCCCGACATTGTCGTCGTCGAGCCCGCCGACCAGCGCGGCCAACCGGCGCTCGCGCACCGCGGCGGCGGCGATCTCGGTGAAGTCGCGCAGCCGGGCCTGGGATTCCAGCGCGGCGGGGGTGCTGTTGCGCCGCAGTCGCAGCACTACGCCGACCAGACGCCGGCCCTCCAGCGGGATGCCCAGGGCGCGGGCGCGCAGGGTCACCTCGGCCACGGTGTACGAGTGGGTCAGGATCCCGGACAGCAGCGTGCGGTGGGTCTGCCGCTCCAGGCTCTCCCGGTCGCGCACCACCAGCCGGTTCAACGCCAGCGTGGAGGCGGCCCGCTCCAGGAGCATGGTCTGCTGCGCCGGCGGCGGGGTGCCGTCGCCGACCAGCACCAGCCGGCCCCAGTCGTGCCCCCGGGCTCCCACGGTGGTCACCAGCCACCCGGTGCGCTCGTCGAAGGCGGTGCGGGTGGACAACCGCAGCTGCCGGGAGCGGTCCTCCCAGTTCTCCAGCAGCGTTTCGGCCGCCACGCCCGCCGCGTCGTAGGCGAGCACCTGGTGCGCCAGGTTCTCCAGGATCACCGGCCGCCCGGCCATCCGGGACGCCTGGCGGACCACCTCGGCGGGCTCGGCGCCCTCCACGGCCAGCTCGTTGAACGCCTGGTGCACCGCCTCGGACGCCTGCAACTCGGCCAACTGGGCGTCGATGATCAGCGCGTGCACGGCCTCGGTGATACCGATGAACCGGGTCTCGTTGCGCAGCGTGATCACCGGCAGGCCGGCCTGCTCGGCCGCGGCGACCAGCGCGCGCGGCAGGTGTTCGGTGTAGCGCCGGCCCAGTTCGAGCACGAGCCCGGCGGCGTCCACCTCGGCCAGATCGCGGATGTAGCGCTGCAACCCCTCACGCTCCTCCGGGAGCGCGATGCCGGTGGCCATCACCAACTCGCCGCCCTTGAGCAGGCGGGTCACGTCGGGCAATTCGCTGATGTGCACCCAGCGCACCGGACGGGCCAGGCCACGCTCGCCCGCCACCACCTGCGGGCGGCCACGCCGGACGATATCGAGGGCCAGTACGTCGGAAACGGTGGGGAACATTCGACAACCTCCGCGTGCTGACTACGACCCGACCGCGGGGCGGTTGGTTCCCGAGGGGAAGGCGAGGGGAACCCGAGGGATCCTGAGAGAAGGAAACCCGCGAGCAAACCGTGAGCAAGCTGTAAACGGCTCGGCGGGCGGTGCTTCCATGGTGACAGGTCGAGGGCGGCTTCGACCTCCCGCCCCGGGGTTAGCCCGGTCGATTCACGACCTGTAAAGGCCATGGTCCTCTACCTGTCGATGTGCCTGTTGCGGCACCCCGTGTCGAAACGGCATCGTCCTACGCTGACGCGGCTCACGCGCATAACCACCACCCGCGACGCCCCGTCGGCTCATCGAAATTCCCTTGGAGGGCTTCCATGCCTATGCAGGACTTCGGCAACGGTCATCAGTACGTCGGGGGACAACTGCGGCAGGGCTCGTCCGGGGAGACGTTCGACGTCGTGAACCCCGCCACCGGCGACACGGTCGAGACGCTGACCCTCGCGGACCCCTCGGACGTGGACGCGGCCGTCGCCGCCGCCAAGGGCGCCTTCCCGCAGTGGTCGGGCGCCACCCCGGGCGAGCGGGCCGGCGCGCTGAACAAACTGGCCGCGCTGCTCGAGGAGCGGGCCGAGGACTTCGCCCGGGTGGAGAGCGCGCAGGCCGGCAAGCCGATCCGGCTGACCACCGAGTTCGACGTACCGGGCACGATCGACAACACCGCGTTCTTCGCGGGCGCCGCGCGCAATCTGGAGGGCAAGGCGGCCGGGGAGTACGCGGCCGGCTCCACCTCCATGGTGCGCCGCGAGGCGATCGGCGTGGTCGGCTCGATCGCGCCGTGGAACTACCCGCTGCAGATGGCCGCCTGGAAGATCCTCCCGGCGATCGCCGCGGGCAACACCATCGTGCTCAAGCCGGCCGAGATCACCCCGCTCACCTCGCTGATGTTCGCGCAGGCATGCACCGACGCGGGCATCCCCGACGGTGTGGTCAACGTGGTCACCGGCAAGGGACGGACCGTCGGCGAATACCTGATGGGCCACGCCGACGTGTCGATGGTCTCCTTCACCGGCTCCACCGGGGTGGGCAAGCGGGTCGGCGAGGTGGCCCTGCGCACGGTCAAGCGGCTGCACCTCGAACTGGGCGGCAAGGCCCCGTTCGTGGTCTTCGACGACGCCGACCTCGACGCCGCGATCAACGGCGCGGTCGCCGCGTCCCTGATCAACTCCGGCCAGGACTGCACCGCCGCCACCCGCGCCTATGTCCAGCGCCCGCTCTTCGACGCGTTCGTCGCCGGGGTCGCGGAGCTGTACGAGGGGGTGCGCCTGGGTGACACGACGGACCCCGCGACCGACCTCGGCCCGCTCGTCTCGCGCCGCCAGCAGGAGTCGGTGGCCGGCTTCGTCGAGCGGGCCCGCGGCTACGGCGCCACCATCGTCACGGGCGGCGAGATCCCCGGCGGCGACCTGGCCAAGGGCGCCTTCTACCGGCCGACGCTGGTCACCGGGGCCGCCCAGGACAGCGAGATCGTGCAGGACGAGATCTTCGGCCCGGTCCTGGTGGTACTGCCGTTCGACAGCGACGACGAGGGCATCCGGCTCGCCAACGACACCCCGTACGGCCTGGCCGCCTCGGCGTGGACCCGCGACATCTTCCGCTCGCTGCGCGCGACCCGGGAGATCCAGGCCGGCTGCGTGTGGGTCAACGACCACATCCCGATCATCAGCGACATGCCGCACGGCGGCTACAAGGCATCCGGCTTCGGCAAGGACATGTCGCAGTACTCCTTCGACGAGTACACCCAGGTCAAGCACGTCATGTACGACGGCACGGGCATCGCCCGCAAGGACTGGCACCGGACCATCTTCGGAGCTCGGTAGACACCCCCCACCTTCCGGATCGGCGGCCGAGAGCGAGAGCTTTCGGCCGTCTCGTGTGGCCGGCGGACGGGCCTTCACCCGTCCCGGGCGGCGAGAGGAAACATGACTGAGCAGCAGCGGGCCGGCGCCTCCGGCGATGTCTCCTTGGCGGGTCTGAGCAAGCACTACGGTGACTTCACGGCCGTCCGCCCCATGGACCTGACCATCCCCGCGGGATCGTTCTTCGCCCTCCTCGGCGCCTCGGGGTGCGGCAAGACCACGACGTTGCGGATGATCGCCGGACTGGAGCAGCCCTCGACGGGCACCGTCCACATCGGCGATCGCGACGTCACGGCGCTGCCGCCGTACAAGCGCCCCGTCAACACGGTGTTCCAGAACTACGCGCTGTTCCCGCACCTGAGCGTGGCCGACAACGTCGGCTTCGGGCTGCGCCGCCGCGGCGTCAAGGACACCACGGGGCAGGTGAAGGACATGCTCGACCTGGTCGAGCTGGGACACTTGGCCAAGCGCAAGCCGACCCAACTCTCCGGCGGCCAGCAGCAGCGGGTCGCGGTGGCCCGGGCGCTGATCAACACGCCGCAGGTGTTGCTCCTGGACGAGCCGCTGGGCGCGCTCGACCTCAAACTGCGCCGACAGATGCAGCTCGAACTCAAGCGTATCCAGACCGACGTGGGCATCACCTTCGTGCACGTCACGCACGACCAGGAAGAGGCCATGACGATGGCCGACACCATCGCCGTGATGAACGGCGGCCGCATCGAACAGCTCGGCTCCCCCGTCGAGTTGTACGAGTCGCCCCGCACCACCTTCGTGGCCAACTTCCTCGGGCAGTCCAACCTCGTCGAGGCCAAGGTGACCGGGCGCGCCGACGGCGACCTGCTGCTCGACGCGCAGGGCGACCGGCTCGTGCTGCCCGCCGCGCGCTCCGCCGCCGACGGGGACCGGCTGGTGATGGGCATCCGCCCCGAGAAGATCACCATCGTGCACGCGGCCGACGCGAAGGTCGCGGACGGCCGCAACCGCCTCGACGGCGGGGTGATCGTGGACGCCGCGTTCATCGGCGTCTCCACCCAGTACGTGGTGCGGATGCCGTGGGGCCAGGAATTCACCGTCTTCGAGCAGAACATGGAGCGCGACCGGCGCCTGATACCCGGCGCGGGGGTGCTGCTGCACTGGAACCCGGAGCACGGCTTCGGGCTCGAATCGGGCGACCTCACCGCGGGCATCGCCGAGGCGAGCGAGGACGCCGCGTGAGCGCGCTGGGCACCCTCGGCACGGGCACGACGGGAGGTGCGGACACCACCGACAAGGCGGCCAACGAGCCGGCGCGGCGCGGCAGATGGGTGCCGTACGCCCTGCTCGCCCCCGGCCTGCTGTGGCTCGTGGTGTTCTTCGCCATTCCGATGGTGGTCCAGGGCTCCACCTCGCTCCAGAGCGGCAACCTGACCAAGGGCTACGACCTCACCTGGCACTGGGCCACCTACTGGGACGCGATCGAGCAGTACTACCCGCAGTTCCTGCGCTCGTTCGGCTATGCCGCCGCGGCGACCGTGATGTGCCTGGTGATCGGCTATCCGCTCGCCTACGCGATCGCGTTCAAGGCGGGCCGGTGGCGCGGCATGTGGCTGGTGCTGGTGATCGCGCCGTTCTTCACCAGCTTCCTGGTCCGCACCCTGGCCTGGAAGACGATCCTCGCGGACAACGGGATCGTCGTGGACGCGCTCAACACGCTGCGCTTCACCGACGTGACGGCGTTCCTCGGACTCACCCAGGACGACCGGGTGTTGGCCACGCCGCTCGCGGTGATCTGCGGATTGACCTACAACTTCCTGCCGTTCATGGTGCTGCCGCTGTACGCATGCCTGGAGCGGATCGACCCGAGGCTGCACGAGGCGGCCGGCGACCTGTACGCCTCGCCGCGCACCACGTTCGCCAAGGTCACCTTCCCGCTGTCGCTGCCGGGCGTGGTCTCCGGCACGCTGCTCACCTTCATCCCGGCCTCCGGCGACTACGTCAACGCGCAGTGGCTCGGCTCGCCGGACACCGGCATGGCGGGCAACGTGATCCAGACCCAGTTCCTGCGGGTCCTGGACTACCCGACCGCCGCCGCCCTGTCGTTCATCCTGATGTTGCTGATCGTGCTGATGGTGACCGCGTACATCCGCAAGGCGGGGACGGAGGACCTGGTCTGATGGCCGTCGTCAACTGGTTGCGTCGCAACGTCATCGTGCTGGTGGGCCTGCTCGCGCTCGGCTACATGACGCTGCCCAACATCGTCGTGCTGATGTTCTCGTTCAACGACCCGAACGGGCGCTTCAACTACACCTGGAACGGCTTCACCACCGACGCGTGGGAAAAGCCGTGCGGGGTCGCGGGCATCTGCGACTCGGTCGAGGTCAGCATGAAGATCGCGGTGTTGTCCACGCTGATCGCCACCGCCCTCGGTACCGCGATCGCCTTCGCGCTCGGCCGCTACCGGTTCCGGGCCCGGGGCGCGATCAACACGCTGCTGTTCCTGCCGATGTCGATGCCCGAGGTGGTGATGGGCGCCTCGCTCGGCACGCTGTTCCTGAACATGCGGATCAACACCGGCTTCGTGACCATCCTGATCGCGCACATCATGTTCTGCCTGAGCTTCGTGGTGGTCGCGGTCAAGGCCCGGGTGCTCGGCATGGATCCCAAGCTCGAAGAGGCCGCGCAGGACCTGTACGCGTCGCCCACCCAGGTGTTCCTGCGGGTGACCCTGCCGCTCGCGGCACCCGGCATCGGAGCCGGCGCGATGCTCGCGTTCGCGCTCAGCTTCGACGACTTCGTGATCACCAACTTCACGTCGGGCAACACGGTCACGTTCCCGATGTTCGTGTACGGCGCGGCCCAGCGCGGCACCCCGCCGCAGATCAACGTGATCGGCTCGGCGATGTTCGTGATCGCCGTACTGATCGTGATGATCGGGCAGATCCGCGCGTCGCGGCGGGCCAGGCAACGCGCCTAGCCACGCCTGTTGGATGATGAACACTCCCAGATCCGTAGCTATGCGGTGAAACCGCCGGGGTCCGACCAGGAACCCCGGCGGGCATCGCGAAAGTGGTGAAACCCCATGGGTCCCCGGAACACGTCGGATCCTGCCCCCTCGGTCGAGGCCGTCCGCTCGCTCGCGGACGCCGCGCCGGTTCCCTTCTGGCTGGACCAGCCGGACCGCCCCGCGCCGCACGCGGCCTTGATCGGCGACGACCACTGCGATCTCGCGGTGGTCGGCGGCGGGTACTCGGGCCTGTGGACCGCGCTGATCGCGAAGGAGCGCAACCCCTCGCGGGACGTGGTCCTGATCGAGGCGCACGAGATCGGCTGGGCGGCCTCGGGCCGCAACGGCGGTTTCTGCGCCGCGAGCCTGACCCACGGCTTCTACAACGGCCTCGACCGCTGGGAGGGCGAACTCGCTCGGCTGGAACGGCTCGGCGAGGAGAACCTCGACGAGATCGAGGCGGCGATCGAGCGCTACGGCATCGAGTGCGACTTCCGACGCACCGGTGAACTCAACGTGGCTACCCAGCCGCACCAGGTCGAGGAACTGCGCGAGGAGATCGACCTCGCGGCGAAGTACGGCACCGAACTGACCTTCCTGGACCGGGACGAGGTGCGGGCCGAGGTGGACTCGCCCACCTACCTCGCGGGCGTCTGGGACAAGACGGGCTGCGCGATCGTCGACCCGGCCCGGCTGGCCTGGGGCCTGAAGGCCGCGTGCGAGTCGCTCGGCGTACGCGTCTTCGAGCGCACCAAGGTGACCGAACTGGCCGAGCACGGCTCGGGGATGCTGCTGAAGACGCCCTATGGGCGGGTCTTCGCGGGCCATGTGGCGCTGGGCACCAACGTCTTCCCGTCGCTGGTCAAGCGGCTGCGACCGTTCGTGGTCCCGGTGTACGACTACGCGATGATGACCGAGCCGCTGAGCGCCGGGCAGTTGGCGGCGATCGGCTGGAACAACCGCCAGGGCATCGGCGATACGAACAACCAGTTCCACTACTACCGGCTGAGCGCGGACAACCGGATCCTGTGGGGCGGTTACGACGCCGTCTACCACTACGGCTCGCGGATGTCCCCGGAGCTGGACCAGCGCCCGGAGACCTTCGCGAAGCTCGCGGGGCACTTCTTCGAGACGTTCCCGCAGCTCGAAGGTCTGCGCTTCACCCACACGTGGGGTGGCGCGATCGACACGTGCAGCCGGTTCTCGGCGTTCTTCGGCACGGCGTACAAGGGCAAGGTGGCCTACGCGATGGGCTACACGGGCCTCGGCGTGGGCGCGACCCGGTTCGGCGCCGAGGTGATGCTCGACAAGCTCGACGGCCGCCCGACCGAGCGCACCGAACTGGAGATGGTCCGCACCAAGCCCCTCCCGTTCCCCCCGGAACCGATCAAGTGGGCCGGCGTCACGATGACGAAGTGGTCGATGGACCGAGCCGACAAAAACGCCGGCAAGCGCAACCTGTGGCTCAAGACCCTCGACAAGTTGGGCATGGGTTTCGATAGCTGAGCAGCAGTCCCCGAAGGGGTGGACGGACCAGGGCCGAGGGGCCCGATCCGCCCACCCCTTCGCGGTTGGATCCGCAGCCTTGGCTCGAAACGCAACGGGCGGTACGGGTGGGCACCAAGAACCTGACCGAGACGGTCTGTAAGCCAAAAGCCGCAACCGCCGACAACCTGAAGGTTGAGCCGCCCGCACCGGACCACGCAGACTGGCGAAACCACATCCCCTCGGAAGGTCGGACCCGTGACGAACCACGTAACCCACTGGATTGCCAACGCGGAGTGGACGGGGACGTCCGAGCGTCGTGGCGACATCCACAACCCCGCCACCGGCAAGGTCACCGGCACGGTCGACTTCGCGTCCGTGGCCGAGGTCGACGAGGCCGTCTCCGTCGCCGTCCGGGCCTTCGCGACGTGGCGCAACGCCTCGCTGGCCAAGCGCTCCCAGGTGCTCTTCAACTTCCGCGAGCTGCTCAACGCCAAGAAGGACGAACTGGCCGCGATCATCGTGGCCGAGCACGGCAAGGTGCACTCGGACGCGCTCGGCGAGATCGCCCGCGGCCAGGAGGTCGTGGAACTCGCCTGCGGCATCCCGCATCTGCAGAAGGGCGGCCACTCCGAGCAGGCGTCGACCGGCATCGACGTCTACTCGATCCGCCAGCCGCTCGGCCCGGTCGCGATCATCTCGCCGTTCAACTTCCCGGCGATGGTCCCGATGTGGTTCTTCCCGATCGCGATCGCCACCGGCAACACGGTGATCCTCAAGCCGAGCGAGAAGGACCCCTCGACCGCGAACTTCCTCGCCGAGCTGTGGAAGCAGGCCGGCCTGCCCGAGGGCGTGTTCAACGTCGTGCACGGCGACAAGGTCGCGGTGGACCGCATCCTGGAGCACCCCGACATCAAGTCGGTGTCCTTCGTCGGCTCGACCCCGATCGCCAAGTACGTCTACGAGAACGGCACCCGCTACGGCAAGCGTGTCCAGGCCCTGGGCGGCGCCAAGAACCACATGCTGGTGCTCCCGGACGCCGACCTCGACCTGGTCGCCGACGCCGCGGTCAACGCCGGCTTCGGCGCGGCCGGTGAGCGCTGCATGGCGATCTCCGCCCTGGTCGCGGTCGAGCCGATCGCCGACGAGCTGATCGGCAAGATCAAGGAGCGGATGACCAAGCTCGAGGTCGGCGCGGGCAACGACGCCGCGTCCGAGATGGGCCCGCTGGTCACCCGGCAGCACGCCGACAAGGTGCTGTCCTATGTACAGGCCGGCGTGGACCAGGGCGCGACGCTCGTGGTCGACGGCCGCACCCACCCGATCAACGGGGACGACACGGCCGACGGCTACTGGGTCGGCCCGACCCTGTTCGACAACGTCACCCCCGAGATGTCGATCTACACCGACGAGATCTTCGGCCCCGTGCTCTCCGTGCTCCGGGTCGACTCGTACGACCAGGGCCTGGCCCTGATCAACGCCAACCCGTACGGCAACGGCACCGCGATCTTCACCAACGACGGTGGCGCGGCCCGCAAGTTCCAGAACGAGGTCGAGGTCGGCATGATCGGGATCAACGTGCCGATCCCGGTCCCCGTCGCCTACTACTCGTTCGGCGGCTGGAAGAACTCGCTGTTCGGCGACCTGCACGCGTACGGCGCCGACGGCGTGCAGTTCTTCACCCGGGGCAAGGTCGTCACCCAGCGCTGGCTCGACCCGAGCCACGGCGGGATCAACCTGGGCTTCCCCACCAACGACTGATCGCCTCCTCGCCTCGGCGAGACCTCACGGCGAGCCCGCCGGACCCCGACGACGTGGTCCGGCGGGCTTCGCCATTTCCTCCACGCGCCTTCCCTGGCAGCATGCGTGACGGGTCGTCAGATGATCAGTCGACGGCCGTTACGGACGTGACAGGGGAACGGCGCATGCCCATCCAAGACAGTCCGGCCGGCGACACCGCCGTTCGGTTGATCCAGATCTCCGACGTGCACTACCGGGACGCCCCGGGCACCCACGGATTCGTACAGCACGACCCGGACGAGGGACTGGCCGCCACCCTGGAGGGCGCCGCCGACGCGCTCGCCGCGGCGGACGTACTGGTCGCCTCCGGCGACCTGGCCGACACCGGCGAGCCGGGCGCCTACCGGCGGCTCGGAGACGTGCTCCAGGGACTGTCGGTGCCGGTGTACTGCCTCCCGGGCAACCACGACAGCCACGACGCCTACACCGCCGGCCTGCCCCGCACCGGCGTGCACCTGGAACCCGCGGTACGGATCGGGTCCTGGCTGCTGCTGATGGTGGACACCAACGCGCTCGGCCGCGAACACGTCGGGGACGGGGTGTACCGCGACCTCGACGACCGCATGACACGTGCCGACGGGCCGGAGCTGAGCGCGCCGGAGGCGGCCCGGATCCGGGAGATCCTGGCCGGCTCGGACGCCGAGCACGCGCTGCTGTTCCTGCACCAGCCGCCGCTCGCGGAGATCTGTCCGAACCTGGACCCCTCCGGCCGACTCGGCGCGCTGCTGCGCGACTTCCCGCGGATCCGGGCGATCTCCGGCGGACACCTGCACGGCTCCCTGGAGGGCGAGTTCGCGGGTGTACCGGTGTTCGTGGCGCCCTCGACCACGTACAGCATCGACTACGAGGGCAGGCACTTCGACGGCCCCGGCTACCGGACCTTCACCCTGCACCCCGACGGCCGGGTGGAATCCGCCGCGCACACCGTGCCCGGGCCGATCACCGACGCGATGCGGGCCAGGCCCGCGCCGCGCTTCCTCACCGACCTGATGATGGGCCTGGTGACGGTCGAGGAGCTGCGCGCGCTGACCGACGAGCAGTTCGAGGAGCGGTTCGGCGAACCCCGGCCGGTACGGGGCGCCTGAGCCCGACGCACAGCCCGCGCGGCGGCCCGATCGACCCCGACCGATCGACCCCGGCCCCGGATATCGCGGCTGTTCCCATCCCGGCCCGACCAGCACGAGGAGACACGTGACACAACATCAGGCGCACGCCGGAGTCGCTCTCGAAGGCGTCCGCAACTTCCGCGACATCGGCGGTCTGCCCACCGTCGACGGCCGACATGTCCGGACCGGTCGCTACTTCCGCAGCGGCCACCTGGCCACGCCCACCGACGCCGACCGGGCGAGTCTGGCCCGACTGGGCATCCGGCTCGTGGTCGACCTGCGCAGCCCGGCCGACATCGAGCTGGATGGCGCGGACGTGCTGCCCGAGGGCGCGCGATGGCTCAACCTGTCGATGTCCGACCCGGCCCGGGGCGCGGAGTTCTGGCGCGACATGCGCTCGGCGGACCTCGACGTGCTGCGCGAGCGGCTGGGCGACGGGCGGGCGGAGAAGTCGATCGCCGCGGACTACCGCGACCAGGTGGTGAGCCGGGTCGACAAACACGCGGCGCTGGTGCACGCGCTGATCGAGGCCGACGGCCTGCCGGTGGTGGTGCACTGCTCGGCCGGCAAGGACCGCGCGGGCATCGCGGCGGCGCTGGTCCAGCGCCTCCTGGGCGTCGGCGTCGACGACGTGGTGGCGAACTACCTGATCAGCAACGACCCGGCGCACCGCTACACGCCCAACAGCGACCGGCTCGCGATGCGCCCCGGCCTGCTGGAGCTGTTCCGGCCGTTCCTGGAGGTGCGCGAGGAGTACCTGCGCGGCGCGCTGGAGGTGATGGACACCCACTGGGGCGGCTTCGACGCCTACCTGGAACGCGGCCTGGGCCTGGACGCGGACCGACTGGAGCGGCTGCGCGCGGCGCTGCTGACCGACTGACGAAGGGCCGAGCCGTACCGGCCCGGAGCACACCCGAGGGCGGTGCCCACAGGAGGAGGCACCGCCCTCGGGCGGGTGGTCACGGGAACCGGGGAGGGTTCAGGAGTCGTCGGCCATCAGCTTGATGTTCCAGCGGGTCTCCTGGCGCGGGCGCAGGTAGAGCACCCAGTACAGCGCGGCCACCACGACGATGCCGCCGGTGATCTCCAGCGCGCGCATCGGCTGTTCGGTCAGCACGTAGATCATCGCCGCGATCAGCAGCACCGGGATCGCCGGCCACAGCGGCATCCGCCACGCCTGGCCGCTCTTGTGCACACCCCGGCGGGCGACCAGTGCGGCCAGCGCCACGGTCAGGTAGAGCGCGGCGACCGCGACGCCGGTGACCTCGCCGAGGATGTCGAGGTTGACGAAGCACAGCAGTGCGCCCGGCACACCGACCACCAACGTGGACACCCACGGCGAACCGAACCGGTTCACCTTGCCGAAGGCCCGGTTGATCGGTTCGGGCCAGGCCCTGTCCCGCGCCGAGGCGTAGACCACGCGCGAGTTCTGGATCACCATGACCACGCCCGCGTTGATGATCGCCAGCGCGATGCACAGCCCGATGAAGGTCGCCATGCCGTGGTTGGACCAGCCCTCGACCAGGCCGAGGATGTCGCCCTCGGCCAGTGCCGCCTGGGACGGCGCGCCCAGCGAGATGGCGATGGTCGGCACGATCAGGATCACGCCGCCCAGACCCAGGGTCCACAACACCGTGCGCGAGACCGTGCGCCGCGGGTTCTCCATCTCCTCGGCCAGGTAGACCGCGGTGGAGAAGCCCTGCAACGCGAAGAGCGCGCCGGCCATGCCCGCGATCAGCAGGCCCATCTTCAGCGGGTCGGTGGTGCCTGCCGCGGCGTCCGCGACCACCTCGGGCTTGACCAGCGTCGAGGCGGACTGGTGCACGTTGCCGAACCCGAGGAAGGCCACGATCGCCGCGGCGACCACCTCCAGGGCCAGGAACACACCGGTCACCCACGCGTTGGCGCGCAGGTCGAGCAGGCCCATGATCGTCGCCAGGATCATCACCGCGGCGCCGGCCCACATCGTGTCGACCGTGGCGATCGAGGTCAGATAGTCGGCGGTGCCGAGCGCGATGATCGGCGGCACGATCATCACCACGACGGTGGCGATGATGAACACCAGCCAGCCCATGAAGCGCCCCATCAGGGTGCCGACCATGGCGTACTCGCCGCCGGCGCTGGGGATCAGCGTGCCCAACTCGGAGTAGCAAAACGCCACCCCGATACAGAGCACGGCGGCCACAACCAGGGCCAGCGAGGTGCCGGACCCCAGGTCCGCGAACATGCCCGGCACGATCACGAACAGGGACGACGCGGGGGTCAGACAGGACAGGGTGAGCAGTGTGCCGCCGACGACCCCGATGGATCGTTTGAGCGGGGCGGGTGCGCCACCGACGTCTTCGAGCGTGACTGGAGTCAGGGTCCCGGACGGCGGTGGGGTGGTTTCTACAGCCATGAGCGCTACCTCTGCGGGACAGAGCGGGGTGCGGTTTATCGCCTCCGGGACGGATGTGAGCCGTTCGCACGTTCCGAACGGTGCGGCGTAATACAAACGCCCGTTTGATCACGCGTCAAGGTTCCGCTACCAACTGATTCCGTAGGTTGTTCACCCGGATTTCGTCGGATAACGCTTCAAGCTGGCAGGTGATGGTGCGTAATCCGCAGATCGGCATGCGGGAAAAGTTCTCCGACCGTTCACCTGGCGAGACGGTCGCCGGATCCGGTCCTCGTCCGGTCCGCCGGGCCGTGCGTCGGACGGGTCGCCATCCGGGCCGTCAGGTGCGCCGCCGCCCACAACACGATCCCGCACAGGGCCCACGCGGCCAGCACATCCGCCAACCAGTGGTAGTCGCACCACAACAGGGAGAGGCCGATCGCCGCGCACAACACCACCGCGCCGTGACGCCACCACCGGGCCGCGCGCGCGGAGCCGACACGCCCGAGCAGCAGCGCGGCCGTGCCGTAGCAGATCGTCGAGGTGGCGGTGTGGCCCGACGGGAAGAAGCCCCACTGGTCGGCGGGCAGCGGCGACTCGCTCGGCCCGGTCCGGCCGATCAGGTCCTTGCCGGCGATCACCGCGACCGTCACCACGAGCACCGCGCCCGCCGCGATCGTGATCGGGTACGCCCGGCGCAGCCGCCACGCGGCGAACAGCGCCGCCGCGGCGAGCGTGAAGCCGGCGGGGAGCGGTCCACCGAGGTCGGCGAGGGTGTGCATGGGTCCGTCGAGCCAGGCCGCGCCCGTGGCCTCGGCGAGGTTCCGCGTGCCGTCGCGGACGATCCGGTCCAGCGTGATCGAGGGTCCGCTTTCGGCCATCACCTGCACGGTGAGCACCAGGAGCACGACGGCGAGAAGCAGCGGCGCTGCGAGGCGGCGCGTGTACTGTGAGTGAACAGACCACCGCCCCGGAACGGGGGGCGTTGTCCCGGGGCGGCCACCGGCTTGCTCAGGGCCGGTGTCGGAGGAAGGTCTGTGCATCTCACTCGAAGATACGCGGAGAAGGCGTTGTCGAGTTCCCCGACGCGCGGCCTCCTTACAAACCCTGCACACGTTCTCCACGGCCTGGAAGGTGGGACATACACGCTGTACGTTGGAGCATTGAAGGTTGTGAGCGGGGTCACAGCGTGCGTGGCGTGACTCCGGACACCCCGGAGGGTCCAAGCACACGGAGAACATCCGTAAATAGGACAAATAGACGGCGGCTTGAGTGACGTCGCATTGACGCAATGTCGTCGATCGCCCCTCTGCTGTCAGCACGCAAAGGTAGGGTTGGCCAGGTGGTTGAAGAGTCCGATTACTCGACATACCGCGTGCCGTGCATCCCGGCCCCTGCGGGGAGCGGGCGCGTCCGCCGGATCGAGGCTCCGGTGGTTTCCAAGGGCGTCAAGGCGGGCGGTGCCGTGTTCGATTCCTCGGTGGAACCCCGGCCGGGTCGCGGCGCGGGCGCGATGGGTGTGGTCCTGACCAGCGACCGCCAGCTTCGCGTCGTGCGCACCACCCGACCGCGCGGCCTCCGGCTCGAAGGCGAGATCGACCTGGCGAACGTGGACGTGGTGCGCCGCGTCCTCGCCGCCGCCGCGCGCGACGGTGGCGACGTCCGGGTGGACGTGAGCAAGCTCGTGTTCATCGACGTCGCGGGGCTGCGCGTGTTCGTCGACCAGGCCGGCGCGTTGGCGCGGCGTGGTGGGCACATGGTTCTGGTCGGCGCGAGCCGGCAGATGGTGCGCGTGCTCGCCCTGTGCGGGTGGGACGCCGTCCCGGGCCTGACCATGGTCGAGCGGATCGCTCCGGCGCCGCGCCGACCACGGATCTGATCGCCCGAACCCGATTGCTCGACCCCGATCGTTCGACCCCGATCCTCGAACCCCGAGTCCCGAGTCCCGAATCCGGGTCCGAAGCATCTGGATGCGGTCGCCCGCCGAGCGCGGGTCCGACCTTGCGACCCGATTTCCCGACACGACGCCGAACCCCCGGCCGCCGGAGCATTCCGGTGACCGGGGGTTCGTGGTGATCGGACCGTTCGGGCCGTTCGGGGTGGCGCCCGACTCAGACCGTGGCGGCGAAGGCCTGCTCCAGCAGGTCCAGGCCCTCGACCAGCAGGTCCTCCGGGATCACCAGCGGCGGCAGGAAGCGCAGCACGTTGCCGTAGGTGCCGGCGGTCAGCACCACCAGGCCCTGCGCGTGGCACGCCTTGGCGAGCGCGCCGGCCAGCTCCGGGTTCGGCTCCTTCGAGCCGGGCTTGACCAGCTCGATCGCGATCATCGCGCCGCGCCCGCGGACATCGCCGATCTCGGCGAACTTCTCGCTCATCGCGCCCAGTCGGCCCAGCATGATCTCGCCGATCCGGCGGGCCGCGCCGTTCAGGTCGAGCGCGCGCATGGTCTCGATCGCGCCGAGCGCCGCGGCGCACGCGACCGGGTTGCCGCCGTACGTGCCGCCCAGACCACCCGCATGGGCGGAATCCATGATCTCGGCGCGCCCCGTCACCGCGGCCAGCGGCAGGCCGCCCGCGATGCCCTTGGCGGTGGTGATCAGGTCGGGCACGATGCCCTCGTCCTCGCACGCGAACCACTGGCCGGTGCGGCAGAACCCGGTCTGGATCTCGTCCGCGACGAAGACGATGCCGTTCTCCCGACAGAACTCCACGATCCTGGGCAGGAAGCCCTTGGCCGGCTCGATGAAGCCGCCCTCGCCCAGGATCGGCTCGATCACCACGGCGGCGACGTTGTGCGCGCCGATCTGCTTGGTGATCGCGTCGATCGCCTGCGCGGCGGCCTCCTCGGCGCAGTTCTCCGCGCCGGTGAGCCAGCGGTAGGGGTAGGCGACCGGGACCCGGTACACCTCGGGCGCGAACGGGCCGAACGACTCCTTGTACGGCATGTTCTTCGCGGTCAGCGCCATGGTCAGGTTGGTGCGACCGTGGTAGCCGTGGTCGAACACCACGACGGCGGGGCGCTTGGTGTGGGCGCGCGCGATCTTGATCGCGTTCTCCACCGCCTCGGCGCCCGAGTTGAACAGCGCGGTGCGCTTGTCGTGGTCGCCGGGGGTCAGCTCGTTCAGCTGCTCGGCGACGGCCACGTACGACTCGTACGGGGTCACCATGAAGCACGTGTGGGTGAAGCGCTGCAACTGCTCGGAGGCGCGACGCACCACGCCCTCGGCCGAGTTGCCGACGCTGGTCACCGCGATGCCGGAGCCGAAGTCGATCAGCGAGTTGCCGTCCACGTCGACGACCACGCCGCCACCCGCCTGGGTCACGAAGACCGGCAGGGTGGTGCTGACGCCGCGCGGGACCGCCGCGTTGCGGCGGTTCATCAGCTCGGTCGACTTCGGGCCGGGGATGGCGGTGACGAGCCGGCGCTCCTGCGGGAGCGAGGGCCCGCCGGGCTGCGAAGCGCCCATGCTGGTCTCCTGTGGGGTCGAGGTGGGTCGGCGCGGTGGCACCGTGGTCCTCTCCGCAGGCTAGGCGCCGGGTGGTGTTCGCCGCATGCGCCGCATCGGTGAGTCGCCCGGTTGCTTGTGTCCGGGATGGACAAATGCCGATCGGGCAGAACAACTCCGAACGGATTGCGGACTCGCCTCGGAATGATCGTCACGAGCGCGGGTTCCGCGCCTAGATTGAGTCCCGGCCGAAGGTGTGGTTCCGGAAGGGCGAGGCGTGAACGTGGAACGGTCGGATTCCCCTGCGTCGCGGGCCGTCGAGGCCGAGGCCCTTCGCGGTGATCGCAGCCGCGGTGATCGCGGCCGAAGCGATCGCACCCGCGCCGACGAGCCGCCGGGCCGTCGCCCGCCCGCCGGCCGGGCCCGGGTGCCGGCGCCGGCCTCGCCCGGACGCGGCCTCGACCCCGACGGCTTCGACCTGCGCGGCTGGCTGCGCGGGCCGCGACACCGCGAGGCCCCCGGCATCTACGGATTCGGGCGCGACGAGCGGGAGATCCGGCTGCGCGCGGCCGAGCGCGACGCCCGCACCCGGCCCGAGGCCGCGCTGGTGCGCAGGGCCGTGCTGTGGCTGGTGATCGCGATCGCGAGCCTGAACTGGGTGATCCTCGCCTACGTCTGGCTGGTCCGGAAGATCCTGCCCGAGTTCCTGTGGCCGCTGCTGTTCAACAACCTGCTCTACGTCCTGGTGTTCGCGCTCTTTTGTTACCTCGGCCGCTGGTACGAGATCGCCTGGCCGTTCCTGCGCCCGTGGTGGCAACGACTGGACCGGCGCGCCGAGCTGAACGGGCGTCCGCGCCCCGAACAGTGGCGCCGGGCCGCGCTGTTCCTGGTGCTCGGCTTCGTCGCCTGGATCGTGCTGATGCGGCCGTTCGTCGCGCTGCTCCTGCTGATCTTCCCGCGCGGGGCGCTGCACGACATGCAGTGGCTGGTGCGCCTCGTCTACAACGGCGGCTTCGTCTACGCCGCCGCGGTGCTCGGCCGCTGGCGCGTGGTGGTCGAGCCGTACACCCGCGCCCCGCGCGAGCACGCGACGCCCGAGGACGAGGAGGCGCCCGTCGACGCCGACCTGTGGCCCGAGTTGCGCGACGCGGGGCAGCACGAGGCCGCCGACGTGCTCGACGACGAGGTGGCGGCGGGGCGATTGCGGGACGTGGACTACCTGCGGCTGCGCCGGGTGATCGAGGCGGGCGACCAGGACCCCGAGTATCTGGCGGACGTGGCCGAGGAGATCGTCGATCACGGCGCCGCGGCCTGTCGGCACGGCTCCGGGCAGCGCGATGTGCGGCCGCGGCGGGCCGAGCACGACCTGCTGACCGGGCAGGTACGGATCGGGGCGGGCACCGACCACGCGCGCAATCCGGCGCTGTACCGCGCCGCCGACTTCGCCCTGGACCCGGACGTGCTCGGCGCATCGATGCTGGTGGTCGGCGCGTCCCGGGCCGGCGAGCCGGGGCGGCTGCTCGAACCGGTCGTGGAGGCGATGAGCCTGCGCGCGCTCACCGGCACCGCCTCGCTGCTGGTGATCGACGCCAAGGGCGACGAGTTCGAGCGCCCCGGCGGCTACGACCGCGAAGTGATCGTCGGCGACCGCGACTCGCCGTGGGGCCTGGACCTCTACGGCGGCGCCGGCACCCCCGAGGACGCGGCCGATCGGCTCGCCGCCGCCGCGCTGCCGCCGAGCGCGCTGGGCCTGGGCGAGGGCGCGAGCAACGCGCTGCGCCAGGTGCTGGGCGCGTATGTGGCCGGGCACGACCGCTATCCCGACGTGGGTACGCTGCTGGACCTGCTCGACGGCACCGAGGCCGCGCTGACCGCGCTGGAGGAGGCGTTGCGCGCGGCGGGCCGCTACCCCGAACACGAGCGGGCGCTGCGGGCGATGGCGCGCGGCGACGACGACGCGCGGATGCTGGTGCAGCGGCTCGCGGTGCTGGAACGGCCCGGCGTCGCCGAGCTGTTCCACGCCGACCGGGAGCGGTTCGGCGCGGGCGAGATCGACCGGCCGCTGCGGGTGCGGATCGCGCTGAACGAGGCGGCGCACCCCGAGGCGGCCCGGCTGATCGGCCGGCTCGTGCTGGCCCAGTTCGTCCAGGCGATGGCCACCCCGCGGCGCGAACGCGGACCGCGCCGGGTGTTCGCGTGCCTGGTCGCCGACGACGCGGGACGGCTGATCGACGAGTACGCGGCCAAGGGCCTGCAGTGGGCCCGCAACCGCCGGGCCGGCCTGGTCCTGTCGGTGCGCTCGCTCGACGACCTGGCCCCGGCGCTGCGGCACGGCGTGTTCGCCGCGGCCGGCTGCAAGGCGATCGTCCCGGGCGCCTCCCGCGCCGACGCCGAACTGTTCGCCGAACACTGGGGCATGACCAGGGAGCAGGAGCGCTCGATCACCATGGGCTCGCCGGAGGGCGGCCTGGTCAAGCGGCTGCGCTACTCGGTGCTCGGCGCGCTGTTCGGCGAGAAGGCGAGCGGACGCTCCGAGCGGGTGACCACCCGCACCGTCGAGCGTTATCGCTGGTCGCCGGCCGAGCTGACCAGCGACCTGCCCACCGGGCACGCCGTGCTCAGCCTGACCACCCGAAAAGGCGAGCGCACGCCTCCCGTGCTGATCGATCTCGGCCGCTGAGTCACACTGGAGACCTCTCCCACTCCAGTCTGGACAAACCGACATGCCGCCCACCCTCGCCTCCCTGGTCCGCGCGCCCGCCCTCGACCTGCGCGTGCTCGCGGGCAAGGGCGGCCTGGAGCGCGAGGTGCGGTGGGTGCACACCAGCGAACTGGCCGACCCCACGCCCTACCTGGAGGGCGGCGAACTGCTGCTGACCACCGGGATGAAGCTCGGCCGCAGCAATGCCGAGCGGCGCGCCTACGTCGAGCGGCTGGCCGCGGCCGAGGTGGCGGGTCTGGGCATCGGCGTGGGCCTGACCCTGGACCGGGTGCCCGCGGTGATCGTCGAGACCGCCGAGAGCTGCGGCTTCCCGGTGTTCGAGGTGCCCCGGCCGACCCCGTTCATCGCGATCAGCAAGGTGGTCTCCTCGGCGCTCGCGGCCGAGCAGTACGAGACGGTCACCACCGGATTCGCGGTGCAGCAGGAGTTGACCCGGGCTGCCGCCGGGCGTGAGGGCGCCGCGACGCTGATCCGCCGACTCGCGGGCCGGCTCGACGGCTGGGCCGCGCTCTACGACGCCGACGGTACGCTGCGCCAGGTTGCGCCGGCGGCGGCCCGCCCGCGGACCGAGGCGCTGCGCGCCGACATCGACAAGCTGCGCCGGATGCCCGCCCCGTCCTCGGCGTCGCTCCAGGAGGACGAGGGCGGCGGGCGGGTCGTGGTGCAGTCGCTGGGCGCCGAGCGACGGATCAGCGGGTTCCTGGCGGTGGGCACCGACCGGCCCGCGCGTACCGCCGACCGGCAGACCCTGGGCACCGCCGCGTCGCTGCTCACCCTGGCCTTGGAGCAGTCCAGGGCGGGCGCCGACGCCGGCGCCCGGATGCGGACGGCGCTGTTGCGGCTGCTGCTCACGGGGGAGCGGGCGACACCCGCCGAACTGGCCCACGACATCGCGGCCGATCTGCCGCCGGGGCCGTGGCGGATGGTGGTGGCCACCGGACCGGACGCGGCGGTGGCCGCGTTCGCGGAGCGGCTGTGCGCGCGGGCGGTCCGGGCGGGCACCCCGGCGCTGACCGGCGAACTGGCCGGCGCGACGGTGCTGGTGTTGCCGGAGTCGGTGGACCCGGTCGAGCCGGTCGACCTGCCGGGGCTGGTCGCGGGCGTGTCCGGTCCGGTCGAGCCGGACCGGGCGGATGAGGGCTATCGGCAGGCGCTGGGCGCGCACGCGGTGGGCCTGCGCTCGCAGAAGGCGCTGACCGTGCACGGCCGGGACGCGGGCGGCCTGCTGCCGCTCCTGGACGGCGACGCGGTGCACGCGTGGGCCGATCAGGTGCTCGCGCCGCTGCGCGCGCACGACGCGGGCGGTCGGGGCGACCTGATCGTCTCGCTGCGCGCGTGGCTGGCCCGGCACGGGCAGTGGGACGCGGCGGCGGGGGATCTGGGCGTGCACCGCCACACGCTGCGCTATCGCATCCGCCGGGTCGAGGAGATCCTCGGCCGCACTCTGGACGATCCGGACACCCGCGCGGAACTGTGGTTCGCGCTGCGCGACACGACCGGCACCGCCGAGGACAAGTCGTAGCACCGGCGGGCCGGGATTGGCCGGCATGGACAAAAACCCGTACGCCCGATCGACGTACCGTGGACGACACCGGGATCATCGGCGCCCGTTGACGGAGAAGGAGCAGCAGTGACCACCACCCACGCGTTCTGGCTGGCGGGCCGCCAGGCCACCGGCGAGTCGACCTTCGACGTCACCAACTCGTACGACGGCCGGCTGGTCGGCCGGGTCTCCGAGCCCACCGACGCGCAGATCGAGGAGGCCGTCGCCGCCGCCCACGCGAGCGCGCACGAGTTCGCCGCGCTGCCCGCGTACCGCCGCGCCGCGGCCCTGGACCACGTCGCCCGGCGCCTGGGTGAGCGCACCGAGGAGATCGCCCGGCTGATCACCGCCGAGAACGGCAAGCCGATCAAGTGGGCCCGCGGCGAGGTCGGCCGCGCGGTGTCGGTGTTCCGCTGGGCCGCCGAGGAGGCCCGCCGGTTCAACGGCGAGGGCATGCGCCTCGACACCGACGCGGGCGGCACCGGCCGCTACGCGCTGGTCCGGCGGATCCCCAAGGGTGTGGTGCTCGGCATCGCGCCGTTCAACTTCCCGCTCAACCTGGTCGCGCACAAGGTCGCCCCCGCGATCGCGGTCGGCGCGCCGATCATCCTCAAGCCGGCGCCGGCCACCCCGCTGTCCGCACTGGTCCTGGGCGAGATCCTGGCCGAGACCGACCTGCCGGCCGGCAGCTGGAGCGTGCTGCCGGTGCCCAACGACCGGATGCCGGCCCTGGTCAAGGACGAGCGGCTGCCGGTCATCTCGTTCACCGGCTCGGGCCCGGTGGGCTGGAGCATCATGGACTCGGTCCCGCGCAAGCACGTGACCCTGGAGCTGGGCGGCAACGCCGCCGCCGTCGTGCTCGCCGACTGGTCCTCCGAGGCGGACCTGGAGTGGGCCGCGCAGCGGATCGCGACGTTCTCCAACTACCAGGGCGGCCAGTCCTGCATCTCGGTGCAGCGGGTGATCGCCGACACGAGCGTGTACGACCGCCTGGTGGAGAAGGTCGTGGCCAAGGTCGCCGCGCAGGTCACCGGCGATCCCGAGGACGACGCGGTCGACGTCGGCCCGCTGGTCAGCGTGGCCGCCGCCGAGCGGGTGCAGGCGTGGGTGGACGAGGCCGTACAGGCCGGCGCCAAGGTGCTGACCGGCGGCACCCGCGACGGCGCGAACTACGCGCCGACCGTGCTCAGCGAGGTCCCGGCGGGCGTCACCATCGCCTGCGAGGAGGTCTTCGGCCCGGTGCTCACGCTGACCCGGGTGGACGGCACCGACGCCGCCTTCGCCGCGGTCAACGACTCCGAGTTCGGCCTCCAGGCCGGCGTGTTCACGCACGACATCCAGACCGCGTTCCGGGCCCAGCGCGAACTGGAGGTGGGCGGCGTGATCATCGGCGACGCCCCGTCCTACCGCGCCGACCAGATGCCGTACGGCGGCGCCAAGAACTCCGGCGTCGGCCGCGAGGGCGTCACCTACGCGATGACCGACTTCACGTACGAGCGCGTGATGGTCCTCACCGGCCTCGACCTGTAGGCCCCACCGACGAAGGGCCCGGCCACCTGGGGTGGTGTCGCCGGGCCCTTTCGCATGCCTGGGAACAACGCGGCGCATGGCTTGACGTCGGCGGTGGCATAGCTCTGGACAAAACCCCGTCACCCGGCATTCAGTGGACGTGCACGGGCAGGTAACACCGGCCGGTAACAACGTCGGTTCCGCTGCGAGTCCGCGAGGAGTCCGCCATGCCCCCTGTCAGCGAACGCGAAGCGCGCAAGGTCGCCGAGGAAGCGCGACAGCAGGACTGGGACAAGCCCAGCTTCGCGAAGGAGTTGTTCCTCGGCCGGTTTCGGCTCGACCTGGTCCACCCGCACCCCGAGGCGGACGCGGAGGAGATCCGCCGGGGGGAGGACTTCCTCGCGGTGCTGCGCGAGTTCCTGACCACCCGGGTGGACGCGACCGTGATCGAGCGCGACGCGCAAATTCCCGACGAGGTGATCAAGGGCCTCGCCGAGATCGGCGCGCTCGGAATGAAGGTCGACACCGAGTACGGCGGCCTCGGCCTGAGCCAGCTGTACTACAACAAGGCGCTGGTCCTGGTCGGTTCGGTCAACGCCGCGCTCGGCGCGCTGCTGTCCGCGCACCAGTCGATCGGGGTGCCGCAGCCGGTCAAGCTGTTCGGCACCGACGACCAAAAGCGCGAGTTCCTGCCGCGCTGCGTGCGCGAGGTCAGCGCGTTCCTGCTCACCGAGCCCGACGTCGGCTCCGACCCCGCCCGACTGGCCACCTCCGCGGTGCCCACCGAGGACGGCGACGCGTACATCCTCGACGGGGTGAAGTTGTGGACCACGAACGGCGTGGTCGCCGGACTCCTGGTGGTGATGGCCCGGGTGCCCGAGGCCGAGGGGCGGCGCGGCGGGATCACCGCGTTCGTCGTGGACGCCGACAGCCCCGGGATCACCGTGGAGAACCGCAACGCCTTCATGGGCCTGCGCGGCATCGAGAACGGCGTCACCCGCTTCCACCGGGTCCGGGTGCCCGCGGCGAACCGGATCGGCGCCGAGGGCGCGGGCCTGAAGATCGCGCTGACCACGCTCAACACCGGCCGGCTCTCGCTGCCCGCGATGTGCGCCGGCGCCGCCAAATGGTCGCTCAAGGTCGCGCGCGAATGGGCGGGCGAGCGCGAGCAGTGGGGCCGTCCGATCGCCGCACACGAGGCGGTCGCGGGCAAGATCGCCTACATCGCGGCCAACGCCTTCGCGCTGGAGGCGGTCCTGGAGCTGACCGCCCGGATGGCCGACGAGGGCCGGCGCGACATCCGGATCGAGGCGGCGCTGGCCAAGCTGTACTCCTCCGAGGTGGGCTGGCTGGTCAGCGACGAACTGGTGCAGATCCGCGGCGGACGCGGCTACGAGACCGCCGCCTCGCTGCGCGCCCGCGGCGAACGCGGAGTGCCGGCCGAGCAGATGTTGCGCGACATGCGAATCAACCGGATCTTCGAGGGCTCCACCGAGATCATGCACCTGCTGATCGCCCGCGAGGCGGTGGACGCCCACCTGGCCGTGGCCGGCGACATCATCGACCCCGACGCGGACCTCAAGGCCAAGGGCAAAGCCGCCGCCGACGCGGGCGTCTTCTACGCCAAGTGGCTGCCCAAACTGGTCGCGGGCAAGGGGCAGGTGCCCACCTCCTACCGCGAGTTCGCCCCCGCCGGGCTGCCGAGCCTGGCCGCGCACCTGCGCTTCGTCGAGCGCACCTCGCGCCGGCTGGCCCGCTCGACCTTCTACGGCATGGCCCGCTGGCAGGGCGCGATGGAGCGCAAGCAGGGCTTCCTCGGCCGGATCGTCGACATCGGCGCCGAACTGTTCGCGATGAGCGCGGTGTGCGTGCGCGCCGACATGCTGCGCCGCCACGACGCCGAGCAGGGCCGGGCCGCGTACGAGCTGGCCGACCTGTTCTGCCGGCAGGCGCAGATCCGGGTGGACGAGCTGTTCGGCCGGTTGTGGACCAACACCGACACGCTGGACGGGCGAGCCGTCGAGGGCGTGCTGGCGGGCCGCTACCTGTGGCTGGAGGAGGGTGTGCTCGACGTCTCCACCGAGGGCCCCTGGATCGCCGACGCGACGCCGGGACCGTCCAAGGTGGAGAACGTGCACCGACCCGTCGGCTGAGCCACGCGCGGGGGCCGGCGGGCGGGTACCGCGGGCCCCCGCGCGCCGACTCGCGCCGTTCGGGGCGGTCGCCGCGGGCAATCGGCCGACCTGTGCTCGGTGCCCCGCCGGCGCGGGCCACAATGGACGGATGGACTCCCTGGCCGATCCGTACGCACCCTTCGCCGCCCCCGACCAGCCGCCCGGCCGACGGGACGTCGTCCTGCTCGGTTCCACCGGGTCGATCGGCACCCAGACCATCGACGTGGTGCGCGCCCACCCCGAGCTGTTCCGCATCGTCGGCCTGTCCGCCGGCGGCGGCCGGGTCGACGAACTGGCCCGGCAGGCGCTCGAACTCGGGGTCGAGGTGGTCGCGGTGGCCAAGGCGTCCGCCGCGCAGGACCTGCAACTGGCCTTCTACGCCGAGGCGCAGCGCCGCGGCTACGCCAAGGGGCAGTACAAGCTGCCGCGCATCCTGGCCGGCCCCACCGCCGCCACCGAACTCGCCGAACACCCGTGCGACGTGGTGCTCAACGGCATCACCGGCTCGATCGGCCTGGCCCCCACGCTGGCCGCGCTGACCGCAGGACGCACCCTCGCGCTGGCCAACAAGGAGTCGCTGATCGTCGGTGGCCCCCTGGTCAAGGCGATCGCCAAGCCCGGCCAGATCGTCCCCGTCGACTCCGAGCACTCCGCGCTGATCCAGGCGCTGCGCGGCGGCCGGGCCGATCAGGTCAAGCGGCTCGTGGTCACCGCCAGCGGCGGCCCGTTCCGCGGTCGCACCCGCGCCGACCTGGTCGACGTCACCCCCGCGCAGGCCGCGGCACACCCCACCTGGGACATGGGCCCGGTGATCACGATCAACTCGGCGACCCTGGTCAACAAGGGGCTGGAGGTGATCGAGGCGCACCTGCTCTACGACATCCCCTTCGACCGGATCGACGTGGTGGTCCACCCGCAGTCGATCGTGCACTCGATGGTGGAGTTCACCGACGGCTCGACGCTGGCCCAGGCATCCCCGCCGGACATGCGGCTGCCGATCGCGCTCGGCCTGTCCTGGCCCGACCGGGTGCCCGACGCGGCGGCCGGCTGCGACTGGACGAAGGCGGCCACGTGGGAGTTCTTCCCGCTCGACCACGAGGCCTTCCCGGCGGTCGGGCTGGCCTGCGCCGCGGGCCGCGCCGGCGGCACCGCGCCCGCGGTGTTCAACGCGGCCAACGAGGAGTGTGTGGACGCGTTCGTCGCGGGACACCTGGGGTTCAACGGCATCACCGACACCGTCGCCGCCGTGGTGAGCGAGCATGATGTACGTGGGGACGGCAACCGGTTGACACTGGAGGACGTCCTCGACGCGGAGGACTGGGCGCGCCGACGGGCACGCGAGATCATCGCCCACGGAGGAGAACCCCGTTGACCCTGTTCATGACGATCCTCGGCATCGTCGTCTTTGTCGTGGGCCTGCTGTTCTCCATCGCCTGGCACGAGGCGGGCCACCTGGTCACGGGCAAGATGTTCGGTGTCCGGGTGCCGCAGTACATGGTCGGCTTCGGCAAGACGTTGTGGTCGAAGAAGATCGGCGAGACCGAATACGGCCTCAAGGCGATCCCGGCCGGCGGCTACTGCCGGCTGATCGGGATGTTCCCGCCCGACGCGTCGGGCAAGGTCCAGGCCCGCAGCACCTCGCCGTGGCGCAGCATGATCGAGGATGCCCGGGAGGCGTCCTACGAGGAGGTCGGCCCCGGCGACGAGGACCGGATGTTCTACCAGCGCAAGCCGTGGCAGCGCACGATCATCATGCTCGCGGGCCCGTTCATGAACCTGATCCTGGCCATCGGGCTGCTCGCGGTGTACCTGATGGGCTTCGGGATCAACAAGACCACCTCGACGGTGAGCACCGTCTCCGAATGTGTGGTCAGCGCCGACGCGAAGACCGACAAGTGCCCCGAGGGCGCCAAGGCGGCACCCGGCAAGGCCGCGGGGCTGCTGCCGGGCGACCGCATCGTCTCGTTCAACGGGCAGAAGATCGGCGACTACGACAAGCTCCAGGGCCTGATCCGCAAGTCGTCCGGCGAGGTCACCCTCGTGGTCGACCGCAAGGGCCAGAAGCTGACCCTCAAGCCGGTGCTCGAACAGAACAAGATGATCAAGATCGACGGCGACGGGCGGGCCGTGCCCAACCAGTACGTCACCACCGGCTTCCTGGGCATCAGCCCCGCGACCGGGATCCAGCGCCAGAGCGCCGCCGAGTCCGTCGAATTCACCGGTGACATCGTCAAGAACGCCTTCCACGGCCTGTTGCGCATCCCGCAGAAGGTCCCCGCTCTGTGGGGCGCGGCCTTCCAGGGCGACAAGCGCGACCAGGACTCCCCGGTCGGCGTGGTCGGCGCGGCCCGGGTCGGCGGCGAGGTCGCCGCGCTGGACGTGCCCCCGTCCCAGCGGGTCGGCCTGATGATCTTCATCATCGCCGGCTTCAACGTGTCCCTGTTCCTGTTCAACATGCTGCCGCTGCTCCCGCTCGACGGGGGCCATGTGATCGGCGCGTGGTGGGAGGCGATCCGTCGCCGGATCGCGAGCCTGCGCAAGCGTCCGGACCCGGGCCCGTTCGACGTGGCCCGGCTGATGCCGGTCGCCTACGTCGTGGCCTCGATCTTCATCGCCTTCACCGTCCTGGTGTTGATCGCCGACCTGATCAACCCCGTGAAGGTCACCTAGGTCCTCGCGGAGAACGCGCCCGTATCCCGACCGGGCCGGCCCACCGTGTGTCGATCAGGCAACAGGGGGACGGCACAGGGGTACGGGCGCGTCCGTACCGGAAGGCGGTGGCGTAGCGTTGACGACGACCTACCCGCCGAACCCACGGGACTCAAGCGAACATGACCGCGATCCAGCTCGGAATGCCGTCCGTACCTGCCCGGCCCCTCACGCCGCGCCGCAAGTCACGGCAGATCATGGTCGGCAACGTGGCCGTCGGCGGAGACGCCCCGGTGTCGGTGCAGTCCATGACCACCACCCTGACCTCCGACGTCAACGCCACGCTTCAGCAGATCGCCGAGCTGACCGCGTCCGGCTGTCAGATCGTCCGTGTCGCGGTCCCCTCGCAGGACGACGCCGACGCGCTGCCCGCGATCGCGCGCAAGTCGCAGATCCCGGTGATCGCGGACATCCACTTCCAGCCGAAGTACGTCTTCGCCGCGATCGACGCCGGTTGTGCCGCGGTGCGGGTGAACCCGGGCAACATCAAGCAGTTCGACGACAAGATCGCCGAGATCGCCAAGGCGGCCTCCGCGGCGGGCACCCCGATCCGGATCGGCGTCAACGCCGGATCGCTGGACAAGCGACTGCTCGCCAAGCACGGCAGGGCCACCCCCGAGGCGCTGGTGGAGTCCGCGCTGTGGGAGTGCTCGCTGTTCGAGGAGCACGACTTCCGCGACATCAAGATCTCGGTCAAGCACAACGACCCGGTCGTGATGATCGAGGCCTACCGGCTGCTCGCCGAGCGCTGCGAATACCCGCTGCACCTGGGCGTCACCGAGGCCGGGCCCGCCTTCCAGGGCACGATCAAGTCCGCGGTCGCGTTCGGCGCGCTGCTGTCGCAGGGCATCGGCGACACCATCCGGGTCTCGCTGTCCGCCCCGCCGGTCGAGGAGATCAAGGTCGGCAACCAGATCCTGGAGTCGCTCGGACTGCGGCAGCGCGGCCTGGAGATCGTCTCCTGCCCGTCCTGCGGCCGGGCCCAGGTCGACGTGTACAAGCTCGCCGAGGAGGTCACCGCGGGCCTGGACGGGCTCAAGGTGCCGCTGCGGGTGGCCGTGATGGGCTGCGTCGTCAACGGCCCCGGCGAGGCCCGCGAGGCGGACCTGGGCGTGGCGTCCGGCAACGGCAAGGGGCAGATCTTCGTCAAGGGCGAGGTGATCAAGACCGTGCCCGAGTCGAAGATCGTCGAGACGCTGATCGACGAGGCGCTCAAGCTGGCCGAGCAGATGCAGGCCGACGGTGTGATCAGCGGCGAGCCGATCGTCGACATCGCCTGAGCCGGTCGCCCGAGCCGGTCGCCCGAGCCGGTCGCCGGGCGGGGCGTCGCCGGGGGCGGATTTTCGGCCGGCGTGCGATCCGGCCGCGGTCGGTTCGATCCGGTCGGGTCCACCCCCGTCCGCCCCGGTTCGAGCCCGACCGGATCAATCGGCTCGCCCACGCGAGTGACATATCGTTGATGCGCCCCGACCCCAGGTAATCGACCCCGATCATCGAGACACATGATCGGGGCGTCGCCCCCGGGGGAGGGGCGTCGCGCGTGGGACGCATCGTCGTGGCCGTAGTGGCCGTCGCCGCCATGATCGCGGGCACCGCCGCAGGACCCGCGAGCGGTCCCGATACGGCGCACCCGGCCGTCGGGAGCACGCCCGGCGTCGTGTGGGGCGGTTGCCCTGACGACGTCGCCGAACCGGGACTGCGCTGCGGCACGCTGGCCGTGCCCGTCGACCACGCGCGCCCCGACGGGCCCACCACCACGCTGGGCCTGTCGCTCGCGGCGGCGACCGGCGGGCGGGCCCGGCGCGGCACGATCGTGGTCAACCCCGGCGGACCGGGCGGCGGCGGGATGTGGCTGGCCGGGCTGGTCCGCCGCGCCCTGCCCGAACGGGTGCGGCAGAGCTACGACATCGTCGGCGTCGACCCCCGCGGCAACCACCACAGCGACCCGATCTCGTGCGTCGACGCGAGCTTCGACCGGGCGCCCAGGCCCGACCCGGTGCCCGCCACGGCGCGGGACGAGGAACGGCTGGTCGAGCGCGCCCGCACCTATGCCGGCGGCTGCGCCGAGCGCGCCGGCCGGCTCCTGCCGCACCTGGGCACCCTGGAGAACGCCCGCGACCTGGACCTGGTCCGCGCCGCGCTCGGCCGGCCGAAACTCTCCTTCATCGGCTGGTCCTACGGCACCTATCTGGGCGCGGTCTACGGGCAGTTGTTCCCCGAGCGGGTCGACCGGATGATCCTGGACAGCATCGTCGACCCGCGCCCCGACCAGGTCTGGTACGGCTCCAACCTGCGTCAGGACGTCGCCTTCCAGGGCCGTTGGCGCGACTTCCTCGACGCCTTTGGCGCCGACCTCGACCCGATCTTCACGCGTGTGCTCGCCGCCGCCCGAACCCGCCCCCTCGACGCCGCGGTCGGCCCGGCCGAGCTCTACGACCTCGCCACCCGGACCCTGTACGGCTCGCAGAACTGGCCCGGCTTCGCCGACGCCCTGCGCGCCTGGGACCGCGGCGACCCGGCTCCGCTCGCCGCGCTGTACACCCCGCCCACCGCGCAGGACGCCAACGGCACCGCGATCTACACCGCCGTCGAGTGCCACGACGGGCCGTGGCCGCGCGACTGGGCGGTGTGGGACCGCGACACGCGCGCCGTGGACGCCACCGCCCCGCTCACCGCCTGGTCCAACACCTGGCTGAACGCGCCCTGTGCGTTCTGGCCGGTGCCCGCCCGGACCCCGACGCGCATCGACGGCCACGACCTGCCGCCGGTGCTGCTCATCCAGGGCACCCGCGATCCGGCGACCCCGCCCGCCGGTGCGAACGCGCTGCACGACGCGCTGCCCTCCTCGCGCCTGATCACCGTGCTCGGCGAAGGCGACCACGGGATCCTCGCGTTCCAGCCCAACGACTGCGTCCTGGCCGCCGCCGCGGCCTACCTGACCGACGGCACGCTCCCGGCGGGCCGCGACACCACCTGTGAGGAATCGTGACCCGCGCCGTCCGCGCCCTCCTGGCCGGCGCGCTCACCGCCGCCGCGCTCACCGCCGCCCCCGCCCCGGCCCGCGCGGGCACCGAGCCGGTCACGTGGGGCGACTGCCCGACGGGCACCGCGCCGGGCGAGCGCTGCGGCAGCATCGGTGCGCCGCTCGACCACGCCCGCCCCGACGGCGCCCGGATCCGGGTCGGCGTCTCCCGGGTGCCGGCCACCGGGAGCCGGGCCGAGTACCAGGGCGTCCTGGTGGTCAACTTCGGCGGCCCCGGCGCCTCCTCCGTCGGCTCGATGGCCGCGCTGGCCGGCGGCCTGCCCGAGCGGCTGCGCCGGGCCTACGACCTGATCGGCTTCGACCTGCGCGGGCGCGGCACCAGCACGCGGGTCGTCTGCACCGACCCGGTCACCTTCAGCCGAGGGCCCAGGCCCGATCCGGCCGTGCCCGCCGGTCGCGCCGCGCACCTGGCCGCGACCCGCGCGTTCGCCGACGGCTGCCGGGCCTTTGCGCCCGACCTGCTGCCGCACCTGACCACCCGCGACATCGCCCGCGATCTCGACCTGGTCCGGGCCGCGTTCGGCGCGGAGCGGCTGAGCATCCTGGGCTACTCGTACGGGACCTACCTGGGCGCGGTGTACGGGCAACTGTTCCCTCGGCGGGTGCACCGGATGGTCCTGGACAGCGTGGTGGACCCCACCGAGGTCTGGTACGGGACCGGATTCCTCCAGGCCCGCGCCTTCTCCGCGCGTCAGCGCGACTGGGCGGCCTGGGCCGCCGACCGCGACGACCGCTACCACCTGGGCACGAGTGCGGCCCGGGTGCTGGCGACCTGGGACGTGCTGCGCGCCCGCCTCGTGGCACGGCCCGCCGACGGGGTCTTCGGCGGCGTCGAACTCGACCAGTTCACGATCGGCTCGCTCTACACCGACCGGGACTGGCCCCGGCTGGCCGGCGCGCTCGCCGACTACGCCTCCGGCGACGGCGCGGCGCTGGTCGCGTCCCGGCGGGCGGCGACCACCGAGGAGGTCAACTTCGAGTCGGTGTTCCAGACCGTCTCCTGCGCGGACGCCCCCTTCCCGGCCGACGAGCGGGTCTTCGACGCGGACATGGTCCGACTCCGGGCCCGCGACGGCGCGCTCGGCGCGGCGATCGCCTCGCCCGGGGCGTGCCTGTACCTGCAGACCAACACCGCGCCGCCGACCCGGATCGACGGCGCGGGACTGCCCGGTGTGCTGCTGATCCAGTCCGTCGGCGACCCGGCCACACCCTACGAGGGGGCGCTGCGCATGCACGACGCGCTGCCCTCCTCGCGGCTGTTGACCGTGCGCGGCAACGGCAACCACGGGCACTACCTCGTCGACGGCCCGTGCGTGGACGACCGGGCCACGGGGTACCTCGTCGACGGGACCCTGCCCGCGAACGACATCGAATGCGACGCCGCCGCGCCGGAGGGCCCCGTGACGCGCCGACCGGGGGTGCCGAGGCTGCCGCGCTGACCCGCCCGCCGATCCCCGTACCTCCCGGGCGGCACATACGGCCTGGACCTGCATAGGGTGGTGCCGCAACAACCGGCATTTCCCCAAGGTCCGCCCGATGGCATGGTGAGGCACGTGCTGAGCTCGGTTTCCACCAAGGTCCTGGACGGGACCGACCTGTCCGCCGTCCAGGCGCTGCTCGACCGCGACCCGGTCACCAACGTCTTCGTCGCGTCCCGGGTCCGGCTCGCCGGTGTCGATCCGTGGCGCCTGGGCGGCGAGCTGTGGGGCTACTACGAGGGCGGCCTGCTCACCTCGCTGTGCTACGCGGGGGCGAACCTGGTCCCGGTCGAGGCCGGGCCCGACGCGATACGGTCCTTCGCCGAACGCGCCCGGCGCCAGGGTCGGCGCTGTTCGTCGATCGTCGGCCCCGCCGAGGCGGCGGCCGGTCTGTGGCGGCTGCTCGAACCCGCCTGGGGACCCGCCCGCGACGTACGCCCGGTGCAGCCGCTGATGGTCGCCGGCCGGCCCTCGGCCGAGGTGCCCGCGGATCCGCTGGTGCGCCGGGTGCGGCCGGACGAGCTGGATCTGGTGATGCCCGCGTGCGTGTCGATGTTCACCGAGGAGGTCGGGGTCTCGCCCCTGATCGGCGACGGTGGCACGCTGTATCGCGCACGGGTGTCCGAACTCATCGCCGGCGGCCGTGCGTTCGCTCGGATCGAGGACGGCAGGGTGGTGTTCAAGGCGGAGATCGGCGCGGTCACCCGACACGCGTGCCAGATCCAGGGTGTGTGGGTGGCCCCGGAGCGGCGCGGTGAGGGGCTGTCCGAGATCGGCATGGCGGCGGTGCTGCGGCACGCGCTCGCCGAGGTCGCGCCGGTGGCCAGCCTGTACGTGAACAGCTACAACGGCCCCGCCCGCGCGGCCTATCGGCGGGTCGGCTTCGCCGAGACCGGTGCCTTCATGAGTGTGTTGTTCTGATGCGGCATGAGTGTGTTGTTCCGATGCGGCGCCGGCGGCTCGTCCCGATGGAGTGCGTGTGCTGATGGAGTGGACGTGCCGGGTCGTCGACCTCGCCGCGTACGCGGACGAGGCGGTCGAGGTACAGGCCCACGCGTTCGGGCTCGCCGACGACGAGATCGCGGTCCGGCAGCGGATAATGCGCCGCCACGCGGCCTTCGCCGGGGTGCGCTCGCTCGGCGCGTTCGACGGCGCCGGTCGCCTGGTCGGCTTCGGCTACGGCTATCCGAACCTCACCGACCAGTGGTGGAGCCTGGTGATCGAGCCGCACCTGGCCCGGGAGGGCCATCGGGCCTGGCTGGACGAGTCGTTCGTGGTCGGCGAGTTGCACGTGTTGCCGCGCTGGCAGGGGCACGGCATCGGCCGCACCCTGATCGGCCTGCTGTGCCGGGGCCAGGACCGCTCGCACATCCTGCTCTCCGCGATCGACGAGCAGACTCCGGCGCGCCGGCTCTACCGCGGCTTGGGCTTCGTCGACCTCGCCCGCCCGGTGCTGTTCCCGGGCAACAACCGGCCCTACACCGTGATGGGCGCGATCCTGCCCTTCGCGTGACGCCGCCCGCGCGCCGGTCGCCGGGGAGCGGCTCAGGACAGCCACTCCGCGACCGACAGCAGGTCCTCGCCCGCCGGGTCGTCCACCGACAGGCACCACAGGCCCAGCGCCAACGCCTGCACCAGCGCCCACCCGCGCACCCGCTCGGGGTCCAGGTCCAACGCGTTCGCCAACCACGTCACCCGCCGCCGTACCAGCGCCTGCGGACGCGGCTCGGCGACCACCGTGGCCATCCGGTCCCGGACCAGCGGCCCCAGGTCGAAGGCCCGCTCGCCGAGCATCGGCCGCGGATCGATGGCCAGCCACTTCGCCCGAGTGCCCGCGAGCACGTTGCCGTGGTGGCAGTCGGTGTGCAGCACCACCACCTCCGGCTGCGACGCGGCCAGTTCGGCGCACAGCGCCACCGCCTCGTCGACCAGCGCCTTCGGGCACGGCCCGGCGAGTTCCGCGTAGCGCCGCGGGATCGATTCGCCCCAGTGCCCGGCCCGCTCCGCGACCGGCTCGATCGGGCAGTCGGCGGGCGGGGCCACCCACAACCGGCGGATCACCTCCGCGGCCTCCAGCATCGCCCGGTCCTCCGCCAACGAGCGCAGCGAGACGTCCGGTTGCAGCCGCTCCAGCAACAGCGCGCCGCGCGCCGGATCGGCCTCCAGCAACCGCACCGCGCCCGCGCCGTCCCACAGCGCGAGCGCGGTCGGCTCGTGTGCGGTGTAGCGATCCACGAAGCCCAGCTTGAGCGTGGCCGGCGTGTCGTCCGCCCGGCGGACCAGGAAGGTCAGGCTCAGCGCGCCACCGGGAATGATCGGCCGCTCCACGGTCAGCCCCCAACGCGCCGCGTACTCCGCGACCGCGTCCGGCAGCCCCGCGAGCCACTCGCGCGCGGCCTCCTCGCCGCACCAGCGCAGCGCGGTCCGCGTCAGCCGTTCCGGTACCTCGACCCGATCGTTCATGTGCGGCCCCCCGCCGTCGCCGTCCCCGAACCACCCTCCTCGGGCACCCCCGGGAAGGGCGTACTCGCCCCCCGCCAGCGCACCCCCCACACCGCGGCCTCGCGCAACCAGCCCGCCGCCTCCGCCCGCAGCGGTGCCCCGGCCGCGGCCACCAGCGCGCCGAGGTGCAGCGCGACCCCGTCCTCCAGGTACACCGCGAGCCGGGTCGCGTCCGCCGCCGTGGCCACCGGGAAGGGCACCGTGTACGCGGGCGCCGCCGGCGGCGCGGTCGCGCCCCGGTCGGCGATCAGCCGGGTGATCGTGTCCCGCCGGGCCCGATGCGCGTCCAGCGCGGTTCGTGCCTGGGTCCGGGCGGCGCCGGTCAGCCGCCCGCCCGCGATGCCGTACCCGTAGACCGCCGCGTGCTCCGCGTCCAGCGCGTCGCGCAGCGCCTTCACCTCGACGGCGGCGGCCCCCGACGGGGCCGGACGCGGCGTACTCACGATGCGCTCCGAAGCAGTTGGGCGTGTCCCGCCAGACACGCCGAGGTGGCGGCCAGTCGGCGGGCGAGATCGGGGGAGACCCGGTCCAGGTCGACCAGTCGCTCGTCCGAGGCCTGCTGCGCCCGGTCGGCGATCGTGGTGGTCGCCGCGGCGAGGTCGTCGGGCGCGGTCCCGGGGGGCGGCGCGGGGTGTGTCGCGCGGCCGGCGAAGGCGGTCAGGTGCTGCCGCAACTCGACCGACAGCGGCCGGATTCGCTCGGCCAACGGGGCGTGTCGCGCGGCCACCGCGTCGTAGTGCGCCAGCAGCGCCCCGGTCGCCGCGTACGCCCGCTCGCGTGCCGCGTCGTCGGCCTTGCGCCGCCCCTGGTCCGAACCCCCGCCGTCGTCGCAACCGGCGACCGCGGCGGCGATCGTCGCCGCGGTCACGGCGCCGAGGACGGCCCGTCGCGTCGGCCCCGCGTCGCGCATGCGTCCCGCTCCTGAACCTCGTCCGTGATGTCCGTGCCGCCTCCGGCCGTGTCGGACGCTACCGCATGGCAGGGACTGTGGAGCCCGCCGGACATCCGGCGGACAACCCGTGTACGCCGGGCGGACGTGCGCGAGATTGCTCCCGGACCGGATACTGTTGTCCTCCCCCGACCCGCCCTCCGGCGGTCGACGCACCTGAGACAACAGCACACGCAGCCGAGGAGTCACCCGGATGAGTACCACCACGTTGGACCGGCTGCGGGAGTTGCTGGAGCCGGTGGTATCGACCCTTGGCGTGGATCTCGAGGAAGTTTCCCTCACTCCCGCCGGCAAGCGGCGTGTGCTGCGCGTGATGGTGGCCGCCGACGGCGGCGTCGACCTGGACAAGGTCGCCGAGGTCAGCCGCGCGGTCTCCGACGTGCTCGACCCGAGCGACGTGCTCGGCTCGCTGCCCTACCTGCTGGAGGTCACCACCCCCGGCGTGGACCGCCCGCTGACGCTGGAGCGGCACTGGCGCCGCGCGGCCGATCGACTGGTCCTGGTGCAGCTGCACGACGGCGGCACGGTGACCGGCCGGATCGGCGCGAGCGACGCGGAGGGTGTGGAACTGGACGTCGACGGCACACCGCGACGGTTGACCTGGGACGAGGTGGCCAAGGCCGTCGTACAGGTCGAGTTCAACCGCAAGGGCAAGGACTCGGCGACGAACGCCGAGACCGAACAAGACGACGAGGACGACGACACCGGTGTCGAGCACGACACCGACGCGGACGACACCATGGACGAGGAGGCGTAGGACGTGGACATCGACATGAGCGCCCTGCGCGGGCTCGAGCGCGAAAAAGAGATCAAGTTCGACCTCCTGGTCGAGGCCATCGAGTCGGCCCTGTTGATCGCCTACCACCGCACCGAGGGCAGCCTGCCCAAGGCGCGCGTGGAGCTGGACCGGGCAAGCGGTCACGTCACCGTATGGGCGACCGAGACCGACGAGGCCGGTCAGCGCGTGCGCGAGTTCGACGACACCCCGGACGACTTCGGCCGGATCGCGGCGACCACCGCCAAGCAGGTGATCCTGCAGCGGCTGCGCGACGCCGAGGAGGAGATCACGTTCGGCGAGTTCGCCGGCCGTGAGGGCGAGATCGTCGCCGGTGTGGTCCAGCAGGGCAAGGACAACCGCAACGTCCTGGTGGACCTGGGTCGCATCGAGGCGATCCTGCCGCCCCAGGAGCAGGTGCCGGGCGAGCGGTACGCGCACGGCATGCGCCTGCGCTGCTATGTCGTACAGGTGCGGCGTGGGCCCAAGGGGCCGTCCATCACGCTCTCGCGCACCCACCCCAACCTGGTGCGGAGGCTGTTCGCGCTGGAGGTCCCGGAGATCGCCGACGGCAGCGTCGAGATCGCCGCGATCGCCCGCGAGGCCGGCCACCGCTCCAAGATCGCCGTCTACTCCACGCGCGCCGGGCTCAACCCCAAGGGCGCGTGCATCGGGCCGATGGGCGCGCGCGTGCGCGCCGTGATGGCCGAGTTGAACGGCGAGAAGATCGACATCGTCGACTGGTCGGACGACCCCGCGCGGATGGTGGCCAACGCGCTGTCGCCGGCGCGGGTGAGCAAGGTCGAGATCGTGGATCTCGCCGCGCGCTCCGCCCGGGTGACGGTGCCCGACTACCAGCTCTCGCTGGCGATCGGCAAGGAAGGGCAGAATGCCCGACTTGCCGCGCGATTGACCGGATGGCGCATCGACATCCGGCCGGACACCGAGACCACCGATTCGGACGACCGGACCCGGTCGACCGAACCAGGTCGCGGTGAGGAGCGGTAGACTTGAACATGTCTGGTCGCAGGCGTGCCCGAGCATGCCCTCGTACAAGGTCGGAGGAGCGGGAAATCATCGCCCCTCCGTGCCGAACGTGCGTAGGTTGTCGGCAGCGTGCGGCCAAGGCCGACCTATTGCGGGTCGTGGCGGTCGAGGGCGTTTGTGTCCCCGACCCCCGCGGCCGAATGCCCGGGCGGGGAGCGCATCTGCACCCCGATCCGGAGTGCCTGGCCCAGGCGGAGCGCCGCAAGGCGTTCGTTCGGGCTTTGCGCGTGCCGGGGCCGCTGGACTCGGCACCACTGCGTGCTTTTTTGAGCGGTGATGGGTTGTCAGAGGTCGGTCGGACAGGTCCAGCGAAGCGGTACCTCGCGAGTCGGAAGTAGGTCGAGATTGCGATGAGCACTCGATGAGTACGCGATGAGTACAGACATGCGGTAGTGACGGTCCGGCGGACGACCAACCCCGGACCAGAAGGAGCGACGTGGCAAAGGTCCGGGTATACGAACTCGCCAAGGAGTTCGGAGTCGAGAGCAAGGTCGTCATGGCCAAGCTCCAAGAACTCGGTGAGTTCGTTCGTTCGGCGTCCTCGACGATCGAGGCGCCGGTTGTTCGCAAATTGACGGAAGCACTCAAGACGGAAGGCGGGCCCACCCGCCGCGCCCCGCGTCCACCGGCCTCGTCCGGTGCGTCGCAGGGTGCCCCCTCCCCGCAGGGCGCCTCGCGCCCTGCCCCCGCTCCGGGCCCGCGCCCGGCGGGTGCGCCGACGCCGGGCCCGCGCCCGACGCCGCGCCCGGCCCCTCAGGGCAGCACCGCCCCGCCCGAGGTGCCGGCCGTGCCGGCCGCGGAGGCGGCTCCGGCCGCCCCGCGTCAGGCGGAGCGTCCCGCGGCACAGTCGGGTCCGCGTCCGGGCGGCGCGCCCGCTCCGGGTCCGCGTCCGGCCGCACGTCCCGCCGAGCGCGGTCCGGCCGAGCGTGGCCAGGGCGACCGCGGTCCCGCCGAGCGCGGTCCGCGTTCGGACCGTCCCGCCGCGGCCTCCTCGGGTCCGGCGGCGGGCAGCCGTCCGGGTCCGCGTCCGGGTGGTCCCGGTCAGGGCGGCCCCGGTGGTCGTCCCGAGCGCGGTGACCGTCCCGAGCGCGGCGAGCGTTCCTCCGGTCCGCGTACCGGCGGCGCACCGTCCGCCGGCGGCCCGCGTGCCGGCGGTCCCGGTCAGGGTGGTGCCCCCCGTCCGGGTGGCGCGCGTCCGGCCGGCCCGCGTCCGGGCAACAACCCCTTCACCTCGGGCAGCACCGGTATGCCGCGGCCGCAGGCCGCCGGCGGCGGTCGCCCCACCCCGGGCGGCATGCCGCCGCGTCCGCAGGGTCCGGCGGCCGCCGGCCCGCGTCCGGGTGGCTCGGGTGGTCCCGCGGGTCCGCGTCCGGGTGGTAGCGCAGGCCCCGGTGGCCCGCGTCCGAACCCGGGCATGATGCCCAACCGTCCGGCGCCCGCGCGTGGCCCGGGTGGTCCCGGCCGTCCGGGCGGTGCGCCCGGTCGTCCCGGTCCCGGTGGCGGCGGCGGTCGTCCGGCGGGTGCCGGCGGCGGTGGCGGTCGTCCCGGTGGTGGCGGTGGCGGCTTCGGCGGTCCCCGTCCCGGCGGTGGCGGCGGCGGCGCTCCGGGTCGTCCCGGTGGCGGCGGCGGCTTCGCCGGTCGTCCCGGCGGCGGCGGTCGTGGCGGCCCGGGTGGTCGCGGCGGCACGCAGGGCGCGTTCGGTCGTCCCGGTGGGCGTCCGGGCCGCGCGCGCAAGTCGAAGCGTCAGCGTCGTCAAGAGTTCGACCAGATGCAGGCTCCGTCCGCCGGTGGCGTGATGGCTCCTCGCGGCAACGGGCGCGTCGTCCGGATGTCGCGCGGTGCCTCGCTCACCGACTTCGCGGAGAAGATCAACGCGAACCCGGCCGCACTGGTCCAGATCATGTTCAACCTGGGCTCGATGCTGACCGCGACGCAGTCGGTGAGCGACGACGAGCTGCAGACCCTCGGGGCCGAGCTCGACTTCGTGATCCAGATCGTCTCCCCGGAGGAGGAGGACCGCGAACTGCTCGAGTCCTTCGACCTCGAATGGGGCGAGGACGAGGGCGACGAGGACGACCTCGAGGCGCGTCCGCCGGTGGTCACCGTCATGGGTCACGTCGACCACGGCAAGACCCGCCTGCTCGACGCGATCCGCAAGACGAACGTGATCGCGGGCGAGGCCGGTGGCATCACCCAGCACATCGGTGCCTACCAGGTCGCGACCACGGTCAACGACGTCGACCGCAAGATCACCCTGATCGACACCCCCGGTCACGAGGCGTTCACCGCCATGCGTGCCCGCGGCGCCAAGTCGACGGACATCGCGATCCTCGTGGTCGCGGCGGACGACGGCGTGAAGCCGCAGACGATCGAGGCGCTCAACCACGCGCAGGCCGCGGGCGTGCCGATCGTGGTGGCGGTCAACAAGATCGACAAGGAAGGCGCGGACCCGACCAAGGTGCGCGGCCAGCTCACCGAGTACGGGCTCGTGGCCGAGGAGTACGGCGGCGACACGATGTTCGTCGACATCTCGGCGAAGCAGGGCATGGGCATCGACGACCTGCTCGAAGCGGTCGTGCTGACCGCCGACGCGGCGCTGGAGCTCACCGCCAACCCGCACCAGGAGGCCCAGGGCATCGCGATCGAGGGTCACCTCGACAAGGGCCGCGGCCCGGTCGCCACCGTCCTGGTCCAGCGCGGCACGCTGCACATCGGCGACGCCATCGTGGTCGGCGAGGCCTACGGCCGCGTCCGCGCGATGATCGACGAGAACGGCAACAACCTCACCGAGGCCACGCCGTCGCGTCCGGTCATGGTGCTCGGCCTGACCTCGGTGCCCGGCGCCGGTGACAACTTCCTCGTGGTCGAGGAAGAGCGCACCGCGCGGCAGATCGCCGAGAAGCGGGCGGCCCGGGAGCGCAACGCGGTCCTGGCCCGTCGGTCGAAGCGGGTCTCGCTGGAGGACCTGGACAAGGCCCTCAAGGCCGGCGAGATGCAGCAGCTCAACCTCATCCTCAAGGGCGACGGCTCCGGTTCGGTGGAGGCGTTGGAGGACGCGCTGCTCAACCTGGACGTCGGCGAAGAGGTCGAGCTGCGGATCATCGACCGCGGCGTCGGTGCCATCACCGAGTCCAACGTCACCCTGGCGATGGCCTCGGACGCGATCATCATCGGCTTCAACGTCCGGCCGGAGGGCCGGGCGCGGACGATGGCCGACCGCGAGGGCGTCGACATCCGCTTCTACTCGGTGATCTACCAGGCCATCGAGGAGATCGAGGCCGCGCTCAAGGGCATGCTCAAGCCCGAGTTCGAAGAGGTCCAGCTGGGCACGGCGCAGATCCGCGCGGTGTTCCGCTCCTCCAAGCTCGGCAACATCGCGGGCTGCATGGTCACCGGCGGGACGATCAAGCGCAACACCAAGGCGCGGATCATCCGGCAGGGGGCCGTGGTCGCCGACAACCTCAACGTCGAGGGCCTGCGCCGCGAGAAGGACGACGTCACCGAGGTCCGCGAGGGCTTCGAGTGCGGTATCAACCTCGGTTCGTTCAACGACATCAAGGTCGAGGACATCATCGAGACGTTCGAGATGCGGGAGAAGCCGCGAGGCTGATCCGGTAGGGCGTTCGAGCGCCTCCGGCCGCCGATCCGGTGGTCGAAGGCGCTCGAACCCGCCGAGACGAGGCGGCGGATCCGCCCGGTGCGCACCGGGCGGATCCGCCGTGTCGCGAAGCAGTGTGGTGGTATCCGGGCCGCGACGTGCGTGCCCGGCTCTTTTCGTCGGCGGCCCCGGTGGCCCCGACCCGAGGCCTCCCGGGCCGGCCAGGCCCGTCGCCTATGTTTGTGGGAACGATCAGCCTCGATGTGTTGTTCGGCGATGTGCACTCGTTGAAGGAAAAACGATCTTTGATCCGCCCCATCCTGGCGGACCTTCAGCGCAAGAATGCCGTTGCCGCCGCCGAGGTGGAGCATCAGGATTTGCATCGGCGCAGCGTGATCGGGGTCGCGGTGGTCTCCGCGACCGTCGAGCGGTGCGCCGAGGTGTTGGACAGCTGCGAGCGGCTCGTCGCGGGCCGGCCCGAGTTGGATCTGCTCTCCGCACGCCGCAGGGTGTACGGGGACGACGACTGACGGACCGGCGGCGACGGCGGTCGCGGACGCCGTGGCCGCGGCCCCCGGTCGCGGCCACGGCCGTGGTCGTCGCAGTCGCAGGGAAGAAGAACGAGAGCGGCTCCCGCGCCCGGTGACCCCGGGCGCGGGGGACCCCGCCGAAATGCCGAGCAATCGCAGGAGGATCAGTGGCCGACACCGCGCGGGCGCGCAAACTCGCGGACCGCATCCAGGTCGTGGTCGCGGAGACCTTGGAGCGCCGGATCAAGGACCCCCGTCTGGGGTTCGTGACGATCACCGCCGCACGAGTGACGGGTGACCTCCGTGAGGCGACCGTCTTCTACACGGTCTACGGCGACGAGACCGAGCGCGCGGCGACCGCCGCCGCGCTGGAGAGCGCCAAGGGCGTGCTCCGCAGCGAGGTGGGCCGGCAGACCGGCGTGCGCCACACCCCGTCGCTGACGTTCGTCGCCGACGCCCTTCCGGACAGCGCCAAACTCATCGACGATCTCCTCGCCCGGGCGCAGCAGGCCGATGCGGCGGTACGCTCAACCGCCGCGGGCGCCGGCTACGCCGGTGACGCGGACCCCTATCGGACCCCGGCCGCGGACGACGCCGACGACTCCGACGACGAGTCGACGGCGCAGACCAGGGCGGACACACAGGAGGGCGACCGACCTTGACACCAGGCGTGGCGGCGGACCGGGACTCCGGTCCGGCCGCGGGAGCGAAGCCGCGGACCGGCGGTGGTTCCGACGCGGAGACGAGGCCGCCGAGCGCGCCGGGTGCGGCCGACTGGGACGAGGCGGTACGCCTGCTCCTGACGGCCGAGGACATCACCCTGCTGGCCCACGTCAGCCCCGACGGCGACGCGCTGGGTTCGGCGCTCGCCGTCGGGCTCGCGCTGCGCGAGCTGGGGCGGAACGTGCGGGTCTCCTACGGCGACGACCCCCTCGTGGTGCCGTCCTCGTTGGAGTTCCTGCCCGGTCAGGACCTGCTGGTGCCGCACACCGAGGTCCCCGAGAAGCCGGAGCTGGTCGCGGTCTTCGACGCGGCCGGTTCGGCCCGGCTGGGCCTGCTGGAAGGCAAGGCCAAGGCGGCCGGGGCGCTCCTGGTGGTCGACCACCACGCCTCCAACACCCGGTTCGGCACCCATCACCTGATCGACATCGACGCGCCCGCCACCGCGGTGCTCGCCGACGAGTTGATCACCCGGCTCGGCGCCACGCTGACCGCCGACATCGCCACCGCGCTGTACACCGGCCTGGTCACCGACACGGGCTCGTTCAAGTACGTGGGGACCACGCCCGAGACGCACACCTTCGCGGCCCGGCTGATGGCCACCGGGATACGGCACGACCTGATCCAGCGGGCGATCTGGGACACCTGCCGGTTCGGCTACCTCAAGGTGCTCGCCGCCGCCCTCGCCGGGGCCCGGCTCGACACCGGCGCGGCCGGCGGTCTGGGCCTGGTGTCCACGGTGATCACCCGCGCCGAGCGGGCCGCGCACGGGATCCGCCTGGACGAGATCGAGGGCGTGATCGACGTGGTCCGCAAGAGCGGCGAGGCCGAGGTCGCGCTGGTGCTCAAGGAGGACGACGACGGCGCGCTGCGCGCCTCCGCGCGGTCCAAGGGCGCGGTGGACCTGGGACGGGTCTGCGGGGCCTTCGGCGGCGGCGGACACGCGTTCGCGGCGGGTTTCACCGCATACGATCCACCGGCCGAGGTGGTGGCCCGATTCCGGGACCTCCTCGCCGACGCACTACTGCCGGTCGCCCCGGCGCAGGCAACCCCGGGAGACGACGCGTGAAGCGCCGCAACGCAGGACCCCCGCCGCCCGACGGTCTGGTGATCGTGGACAAGCCGGCCGGACTGACCTCGCACGACGTGGTGGGCCGGCTGCGCCGGATCGCGGGCACCCGTCGGGTGGGCCACGCCGGGACGCTGGACCCGATGGCCACCGGCGTCCTGGTGATCGGTGTCGAGAAGGCCACCCGCCTGCTCGGCCACCTCGCGCTCACCGAGAAGGGCTACGACGGCACGATCCGGCTCGGGCAGAACACGGTCACCGACGATGCCGAGGGCGAGGTCACCGACTCGACCCCGGCCGGGCATGTGGACGACGCCGCGATCGCGGCGGGAGTGGCCGGGCTGACCGGGCCGATCATGCAGGTGCCCTCGAAGGTGTCGGCGATCAAGATCGACGGCAAGCGCTCCTACTCGCGAGTGCGGGCCGGCGAGGAGTTCGAGCTGGCCGCCCGCCCGGTCACCGTCTCCGCGTTCGAGGTGCTGGCCACCCGGCGCGAGGGCGAGACGATCGATCTGGACGTGCGGGTGACCTGCTCGTCCGGGACCTACATCCGGGCGCTGGCCCGGGACCTGGGCGCCGGGCTCGGCGTGGGCGGGCACCTGACGGCGTTGCGGCGCACCAGGGTCGGTCCGTACGGCCTGGACCGGGCTCGCACGCTGGAGGAGCTGGAGGAGTCCTTCGGCGTGTTGCCGATCGCCGACGCGGCGGCGGCGGCCTTCCCGCGCCGCGAGGTGAGCGAGGACGAGGCGCGGGCGGTCTCGCACGGCGGGCGGCTGCCGGCGGACGAGGCGTCGGGGCCGGTGGGCGTGTTCGGGCCGGACGGGACCTTTCTGGCGTTGGTGGAGAACAGCGGGGGCGTGGCTCGGCCGCTAGCGGTGTTCGTGGGCTGAGGTGGTGGGGGCGGCCCGGGGTGATCGTCGCCACGGCGGGGTCGGGGCCGGGTGGGGGCCGGTACGTGGGAGGCTGGACCCGCGACACACCACGGAGAACGAGGAGCGGTTACGGTGCAGCGTTGGCGGGGCTTGGAGGACGTCCCCAGCGATTGGGGACGCTCCGTCGTCACGATCGGGTCCTATGACGGTGTGCATCGCGGACACCGGCGGACGATCGGCCGAGCGGTCGAGATCGGTCGCGAGCGCGGTCTGCCCGTGGTCGTGGTCACGTTCGACCCGCACCCCAGCGAGGTGGTCCGCCCGGGCAGCCATCCGCCGCTGCTGACGCCGCATCATCGGCGCGCGCAGTTGATGGCCGACCTCGGGGTCGCGGCGGTCCTGGTTCTCCCGTTCACCCTCGAATTCTCCCGGCAGAGCGCGGTCGACTTCGTCCGCCAGGTGCTGGTGGACACGCTGCACGCGGCCGTGGTGGTCGAGGGACGCAACTTCCGTTTCGGCCACAAGGCGACGGGCAACGTCGCCCTCTTGGAGGAGTTGGGCGTGGCGAACGACTTCACCGTCGTCGAGCCGGAGCTGTTCGTCTCCGGCGAGGTGACCTTCTCGTCCACCGTGGTCCGGGCCCGGGTCGCCGAGGGCGACGTGGCGGGCGCGGCCGAACTGCTCGGCCGGCCGCACCGGGTTGAGGGTGTGGTGGTGCGCGGGGACCAGCGCGGGCGCGAGCTGGGCTATCCGACGGCCAACCTCGAGGTGCTTCCGTATACGGCGATTCCGGCCGACGGGGTGTACGCGGGGTGGCTGGTGATCGACGGCGAGCGGTTGCCGGCGGCGATCTCGATCGGGACGAACCCGACCTTCGACGGTACGGAGCGCCGGGTCGAGGCGTACGCGCTGGACCGGACCGACCTGGACCTGTACGGGGTGCACGTCGCCGTGGACTTCCTCGAATACCTGCGCGGGACCGTGCGGTTCGAGTCGGTCGACGACCTGCTCGACCAGATGGCGCGGGATGTGAAGCGGGCGCGCGAGTTGGTCGACGCCACGGATCTCGACGCCGCGGGCTGAGTGAAGCGACCAGGGCCGCCCCGGAGATGTTCTCCGGGGCGGCCCTCGTGCGTTCAGCCCTGTCGCGGTGGTTGCCAGTCGCCGGGCGGGGGCTGCTGGTAGTACGGCTGTTGGGGCTGTGGTTGTTGCGGGTGCTGCGGCTGTTGCGGTTGGTGTTGGTGTTGTGGGTGCTGTTGCTGCTGTTGGTACGGCTGCTGTTGCGGTTGGCCGTAGTAGGGCTGCTGCGGCGCTTGTTGCCCGTAGTGCGGTTGCCACTGCTGTTGTTGCTCGCCGGGCTGGGTGCGATGGAAGTCCTCGGCGACCAGCGCGGCGAGTTCGAAGTACGCCTCGCGGGTCTTGGGGCGCATCATGTCGAGGTCCAACTCGGCGCCCGCGGACAGGTGTTCGTCGAAGGGCACGACCACGACCGCGCGGCAGCGGGTCTCGAAGTGGGCGACGATGTCCTCGGTCTTGACCATCTTGCCGGTCTCACGGACTCCGGAGATCACCGTGATGCTGTTGGCCACGAGGTCGGCGTAGCCGTGTGCGACCAGCCAGTCGAGTGTGGTGCTGGCACTGGTCGCGCCGTCCACGCTGGGCGTGCTGATCACGATCAACTGGTGGGCCAGGTCGAGGACTCCGCGCATCGCGCTGTAGAGCAGGCCGGTGCCGGAGTCGGTCAGGATGATCGGGTACTGCTTGCCGAGCAGGTCGATCACCGAGCGGTAGTCGTCGTCGTTGAACGTGGTCGACACCGCCGGGTCCACGTCGTTGGCCAGGATCTCCAGGCCGCTGGACGACTGTGAGGTGAACCGCCGGATGTCCATGTAACTGTGCACGTGGGCCATCGAGTTGACCAGGTCGCGAATGGTCGCGCCGGTCTCCCGGCGGACCCGGCGGCCGAGGGTGCCGGCGTCCGGGTTGGCGTCGATCGCGATCACGCGGTCCTGGCGCTCGGTGGCAAGCGTCGAGCCGAGGGCGGTGGTGGTCGTGGTCTTGCCGACGCCGCCCTTGAGGCTGATCACCGCGATCCGGTAGCAGCCCAGGACGGGTGTGCGGATGCGTTCGAGGCGTTCGGCGCGGCGGGCGTCGGCGGACTTGCCGCCGAGCCGGAAGCGCGGGGTCTGCCGGCGGGGTTGCGGTTGTTTGCGCAGCAGGCGGTCGCTGGTCAGTTCGACGGCCGCGGTGTAGCCGAGGGGGGCGCCGCCGACGGTGCGGGCCGGGCCGCCGCCGTCGGGGGACCAGGGCTGCTGCTGGGATTGCGCATTGCCCTGGGGCGGGGTGCCCGGGTGGTAGGGCTGGGGCGCCTCGGGGTGTTGGGCGGCGTACGGGTCGGCCGGGTCGGGGTGTTGGGGCGTGGGGTGGTTGGGGTATCCCGGTTGCCCTGGCTGTCCCTGTGCTCCCGGTGCCGCCTGGGGGCCGGGGGCGCCTTGTGGAGGGGTGCCCTGGTGGGGCGGTTGGGCCTCGGTGGGCTGGGCGGCTGCGGGGGGTTGGCCGTACGGGGGCTGCTGCGGGGCCGGGGCGCCCTGGGGCGGGGTGCCCTGGGCGTAGGGCGGTTGCGGGTGGCCGGGGTTCGGCTGTCCGTAGGGGGCACCCTGGGCGTAGTCCGGTCCCTGGGGGCCGGGGGGTGCCTGGCCGTAGGGCGGCTGAACCGGCTGCGCCTGGGCGTACGGGTTGGGGCCGCCCTGCTGCGGATCGGGCTGCGGGTACGGGGCGTGGGCCTGCGGGCCGGGGGCGCCGTGCGGCGGGGTGCCTTGGGCGTACGGGCCGGGGGCCTGCTGGTACGGGCCGGGGGGCTGGGCGTACGGCGGTTGGCCGCCGTGCTGCTGTTGCTCCGGCGCGGCGGCCTGGTCGTTGCCGCCGCCGAACGCACGGCGCATCCACGAACGTTCGTCGCGCTGCTGCTGCGGGGGCGCGATCGGCGCACCGCTCGGCGGCGGCAGCGGTTGTCCGGTCGGCGGCGGTGCCGAGCCGCCCCAGGCCTCGCCGTGGCCGGGGGCGGAGCCGGACCAGGCCGGCGGCGGCAGCGGCGAACCCTGCGGGGGCGTCATCGGGCGCGGCGGGGCACCGGTCGGCGGGCCCTGCTGCGGGACGCCGGGCGGTGCGGCCATGTCGTCGGTGACGGGCGGGATCAGCCGGGTCGCCTGATCGGGGGTCGGGGCGCCCTGCTGACCGGGGTAGGGCTGCTGCGGGGCGTCCGGGTGCGCCGGGCCCTGGTACTGCGGGTAGGGCAGCGGCGCGCCCTGGGGCGGGGGCGGCTGCTGGGGCTGTCCGTAGGGCGAATACGCGCCGGCGGGCGGCTGTTGCGCGGGGGCGGCCGGCGGGGCGGGGGGCTGGGGCTGCTGCGGATGGGCGGCGGCCGGTGGCTGCGGCGCCTCCGGTGCCTCGGGGGCCCGGGGCGGCTGCGCTTCGGCGGCGTGGGGGGCGTACGGGTGTCGGTCGTAACCCTGCGGCGGCTGCGGTGGCGGCGCGGGTGCGTCGGCCGGCTCTGTCGGAGGGGCTTCCGGGGCCGGCGGGGTCGGTCCGTCGGCGGAGAGGCCGGGGATCGGCGTGCCGCCGACGGGGGTGGTGGGCACGTCGTGCGGGTCGAACGACGCGGGCGCGTCCGGGCGGGCTTCCGCCGCCGGGGGCGCGTCGTCGGCGCGAGCGGGTGCGGCGTCGGGCTGCGGGGCGGCATCGCCGGGCGGATCGGCGGGCGACTGCTCCGGGGCCGCGGTGTCGGTCGGGCGCGCGTCGCCGGCCTCGATGTCGGGGCGGGGCGGCTCGATCGGCTCCGGGGCCTCCGGGCTGTCCGGGGCCGCGTCGACCGGAGCACCGGCGGGACCGGACTCGGCCGGCTCCGTGGTGGGGCGGCTCGGGTCGCCGGGTGTGTAGGCCGGGCCGGGGTGGTTCGCGTCGCCGGACGGCGGGACGACGGTGGTGCGGTCGTCGGCCGGGGGAGTGGGTTCGGTCCGGTTTCCGTCGAACGACGGCGGGACGACCATCGTCGGGTCGCCCGGGGTGTAGGCCGGGTCCGGGCGGTTTTGGCCGTGGGAGGGCGGCACGACCGTCGTCCGGTCGTCCGTCGGTACGGGCGCGCCCGGGTGGTCCCGGTCGAGGGACGGGGGCACGACCATCGTCGGGTCGCCGGGGGTGAACGGCTGATCCGGTCGGTTGTCCTGGGCGGCCGACGGGGTGGCCGGGCCCGGGCGGTCCTGATCGGTCACCGGCGGCATGACCATGGTCTGGTCGCCGGGGGTGAAGGTCGGGCCGGGGCGGTCCTGCGCGGCGGGCGGTTGGCCGCCGTACGGCAGGGGGGCCGCGGGCTCGTGGGGGGTGTACTGCGGCGGGGCCTGGGGTGCGGGCGCGTCCGTGTCGACGCGGTACGGCGCCGGCGGCGCGGTGTTCGGGTGCGCCGCGCCGGGTCCGGTCGGGCCGTGTGCGCCGTGGTCGACGGCGGCCGGGGGCGCGGGCTCGTGCGTGCGGGCCTCGTGCGCGCGGGGGTCGCCGGCCGACGGTCGGTGGGTGGGCTCGTGCGGCGGGGTGCCCGTGCCGGGCGGGCCGGCGGGCGGCGCTACCGGTGCGCCGGAGCCGTACGGGCCCGGGGCGCCCGCGGTCGGACCGGCCGGGTGCGCGGCGCCGTGGTCCGCCCCGTACGGCAGCGGCGCGGGCGCGTCCGGCGTGCGTGCCGGCGGTACGAGCGTGGGGTCCTCACTGCCGTAGCGGGGCGCCTGGATCGGCCCCGGCGGTGCGGGCGCACGGACCCCGGACGGGGGTGGCGCGGGCGCGCCGCCGTCCTGGTGGGTGTACCACGAGGGCATGGTGAAGTCGGGTCCCGACCACTCCTCTTCCTCGTCCGCCCCCGCCTCGATGTGTGCGCCGTCCTGCTCGCTGCTCACGGTGTGGTCCTTCCGATCGTCCGGAGGCGGCTCGGCATCAGAGCACACGGCGCCGCCGTCGGCCGTACCCCGACCAGGGTCGAGGTTGCCCCCTACACGAGCCTCACAGCGTAGTCAGCGGCGTCGGCGGTCGTCGCCGGTCCGTCCACTGTTCGCGTCGAGGCGGTGCGCGGAACCGCGCGGTCGGTGTGCCCGGATACCGGGTCAGTCCATCCGGCGCGGCGGCCCGAGCAGGTCGAGTTCGGCCCGAGTGGGCGTCAGCATCACGTACTTGCGCGATTTCCTGGTGCTCCACAGGGTCAGCTCGTCGGCGAGCGTGGGCAGTGCGGCCTCGTCCTCGCCGGGCAGGCTCAGCACGCTCGCGGCCGCCTGCGCCTCCATCGGTGAGACCCGCTGGATGCCGATCAGTCCGACGCCCGCACCTATCCGCTGCCGGGCCTGCGCCGGGTCCAGGAAGGGCAGCAGGGTCAGCGTGGTCTGCCAGGCGGCCGGCGCGAGCCGATTGCGCGGCGGCCGGGCGCCGCAGTCGCGGACGACCAGGACCGGGCTGCCGGGGGTGGGGCCCTGCGGGCCGAGCCGACCCACCTGATGCACCGTCACGCACGGCTGCGCGCCGCCCGCGGCCTGGGCCATCGCGGACCACAGCTGCGGACGGCCGGACTCGATCGCCACCCGGGCGCCGATCGCCGCCGCCCGCAACGCGATGATCTGCACCACATACGCGCCGCCGACGAATGCCACCTCCAGCGGCTCGGGCCGGAACAGGCCCAGGACCGCCGGATCACGATCCGCGTCGACCCCGATCACCACACCGTCGTCGCCCACCGGCAAGCCGAGCGCGGGCAACTGGTCGGCGGTCAGCAGGTGCCGCTCGTGGCGCGGGCCGATCAACCGGGCCAGGCCGCCGCGCCGCGCCGGGCGCGGCGCCGGGGTGCCTGACCCCGGGGTCGGATTCGGCGTCGGCGTCGGCGCGGGGGCCGGATTGCGCCCGTTCGGCGCCCGACGTCGGCCGCGGCCGGTGTTGGTCGTGCTCACAGGTGGATCCTCCCCGTACGCATGCTGATGTGACGCTTCGTTACGCCAGGCCGCCGAGCGGCAGCGTGGCGAGCAGGGCCGGCTGCTGCTCCCAGTCGAGCCGGGTCAGCCCGATCCGCTCGGAGCGCGCCCGGCGCTCCAGTTGCCGGGTCACGTCCGCCAGTTCGCTGCCGGAGCGGGCGGCGATCCGTACGTGCGTGGTGAGCGCGGTGGTCCCGCCCACGCCGTGGGTGGCGGTCAGCGCGAAGGTGGTGGCGATCGCCGGGGTCGCGGTCAGCGCCCCCACCAGGTCGGAGGTGCGTCCCTGGGTCAGCTGCGGCCAGCGGTTCGCCCAATAGGTGGTGTGCCACCGGTCGTCGCAGCGCCACGCGCGCTTGGACTCGGTGGTCCGCCGCCCGCCGCGCCCGTACTGGCGCGTGGTGCGGTTCACGCTGCACGAGGTGGCGAGCGCCTGGACCAACTCGGTCTCGTCCAGGGCCCGGGCCTCGAAACCGGCGCCGGTCAGGTTGCCGGCGAGCTGGTTGACCGCGCGCAACAGCGCCCGCTGGGCGCCTTCCTCGCCGCCGCCGCGCGCGGCCACCGCGCCCGCGCACAGCTCGGGTTCGAAGCGCAGCGCGATCCAGGTCAGCCGCAGCGCGGGCACGTCGTGCAGGCCCTGCTCGACGAGTTGCCGGTAGGAGCGGGTGGCCAGTGCCTCCTCGGGCAGGTGTGTGGCCGGCGCGGGCTGGGTGTGCTGGACCACCTGGACCGAGGCCAGTGTCACGTCGTCCACGTCGAGTGTGCTCACGATCGCGGGCAGCGGCAGCGGGCGTTGGGCCCGCGAGGGGCGCAGCGGTTCGTCGCGCGAGGTGACCAGCAGTACGGCGGTGAGGAAGGTGCCGTCGCCGATCAGGCCGATCGAGCGGCGGTCGCGGTCGGTGACCGAGCTGGTGGTCAACCGCGGCGCGCACTCCAATACCGGAACCAGGACCGGGTCCGCGTCGTCCGGCACGGCCGGCATCCGACGCCTGCGGCGAAAGTCGTACACGATCGGCAACCACTGCGCGAGCCACCGGCCGCGCAGCCGCACGAGCGCGGGCACCACCAGCACGATCGCCACCGCGCCCAGACCGATCAGCACCGCGGGATTGGTGGCCAGGCCGATCGCGACCAGCAGCACGGCGAGTTGGATCAGTACGATCTGCTGGACCAGCACGCCGCCGATCCGGCCCGCGCGCGGATGTACCCGCAGCGAGGCGCGTTGGGGCGGCGTTTGTGGTGACGACCCGTCGGGTGGTGTGGGCGGGCGGGTCTGCCGATGCGTCCCTACCGGCGCGGGTGCGGCCACGTTTGTAGATCCCCCATGTCACGACTTGTCCCCGTACGCCGTCGCCCGAGTGTCACAACGAGTGCGGCACACCGTACGGTACGGGGCCGGGGGTCTGGCCGCGACCCTGCGACCGCGGCGGTGATAGAACCGTCAGCCGGAGCGTTCGGTCGATCACGGGGAGAACGATGGCATCGCGCCGCGAGCAACTTGAGGCGTACATCTTCGCGCGCCGTCGCATGGTGGCGGCCTTCCTGCAACCCGCGCCCGGCGGTGGCACCGAGGAGAACGCCCCCAAGCCGATGCGGATGGTCACGCCCAGCATCGTGGTCGCGATGCTGGTGCTGGCCGGGTTCGGGGTCGTCGGTCTGATCAAGCCCGGGACGCCGCCCGGTTGGAAGGACAAGAGCAGTCTGATCGTGGGCCGCGACTCGGCCAGCCGATACGTCTTCCTCGACGGCAAGCTGCACCCCGTGCTCAACATCGCTTCGGGCCGACTGCTCCTGGACCCGGGCAACTTCAAGGTCAACATGGTGCCGGAGAAGCAGCTCAACAGTGTGAGTCACGGCGCGCCGCTGGGTATTCCGAACGCGCCCGACCGGCTGCCCACGGCCAAGGAGGTCCGGGGGCGCAAGTCCTGGACCGTGTGCGAGCGTCCGGCGATCGGCAAGGACGGCAGGCCCGACCCGGCCGGCGAGCCGCAGCGCAGCGTGTTCATCGGCGCGGCCCCCGCGGACGGGCCGCTCGCCCCCGGGCAGGGGCTGTTCGTCCAGGACCGCAACCAGCGCAAGTACCTCGTCTACCAGGGCAAGCGCTACGCGGTGGAGGCGCCGACCGTGATCGGCGCGCTCAACCTGGTCGGCATACCGGCCCAGCCGATGAGCGACTCGTGGCTGGCCACGCTGATCGACGGCGGGGTGATCGACCACCCGCTGCCGGCCGACTACGGCAAGCCCACCTCGCTGCCGCTGGCTCGGGAGTACAACCGGATCGGCATCGTGCTGCGGGCCGAGGGAGGTGCCCAGCGGCAGAACTACGTGGTCACCATGGAGGGCGTGATGCCGATCAGCGAGCTGACCGCCGTCCTGCTCACCACGAACCCGAGGGTCAAGGAGGCGTACGGCAACACGACGCCGAACGCGTTCCCGGTGAACATCGGCACCCTCGGCACCGCCGTGGTGCAGGACCGCACCTACGCCGCGGAGAAGGGATGGCCGGAGATCCCGCCGACTCCGATGAACCGGATGACCCGCAACGACCTGGAACTGCCGCGCAACGTGGTGTGCAACACCTTCGCCGACGACTGGCGCGGCACTCAGCCGGTGACCACGCAGTCCGCGGGGACCCGGCCGCCGGAGCAACTGGTCGACGGCATGGGCGGGGTGTGGGTCAAGCCCGGCGCGGGGGCGCTGTACCGGGAGGTCACCGGTACACCGGGGGAGGGCGGTCCGATGTATCTGGTCGCCGACTCGGGACTGCGCTACAGCGTGCCGGAGGAGGCGCAGTCCGGCGGTGCGCAGGCGCAACCCTGGCAGGAGAGCGAGGCGAAGCAGCGCCTGGGGTACAAGGGCGTGGAGGCCAAGGCGTTGCCCCGGGCGTGGTCGGAACTGGTGTCGCGGGGACCGCAGTTGAGTACGGCCGACGCCAAGAAGCCACAGGGTTCCTGAGCCTGGGGGCGGGAGTTGAGGTAGCGTCGTGGGGGTCGTGAGTGGCGACGAACCGACCCGAAAGCACCACTGAAGACCTGCGCATTGCACTGGACCCGCAGGGGTATTCACTGGGTCAAGGTTCCGTAACCTTGCGTAGGGCGTTGCTTGGGTGGCGTCCGGGGTTGCGGTTAGAGTTCCCACGACGTCGCAACGGTGACGTTGGTGCGGGGGCACCCGACACGGGTGACACGAACCTTCCCTCGCGCACGTCTGTCTCATGGGGGATGGTGAAACATGGCAGGTGAAGCGTTCAAGATCACTCCGCAGATGTTGGCGGAGTTGTCGAAGAAGGTTCAGGGTGTCGCGACCGACCTCGAGGCGGCCATCCAGGAGATGAACCGCAAGGTCGACGCGATCGAGGGTCAGTGGCAGGGTGCTGCCAGGACCCAGTTCGACCCGCTGCAGGAGCAGGCCGTGCAGAAGGCGCTCGGGGTCAAGCGCGCTCTGGAGGCCATCTCGGGGGCGATGGGCCACAACGCCAACTCGTACGACCAGACCGAGACGACGGTGTCCGGCAACATCTCGAAGTTGATGTTCTGACCGAGGTTCGTTCCGGGATTCGTACCGTCGTCGCCGTGCGCCTGGCCGCCCCCGTCGCCGACGGTCGAGTCCGCTCTCGTGGCGCTCGGGGCGATGCCCCGGTCGTACGCCCGTCATCCGACACTGGGGAGAAAGCATGTCGCAGGTAGTTGTCACTTTCGCCGCGCTCGAACAGGCCGCAGCCGATATTCGCGCCCTCAACGCCCGTCTCGCCGACATGCAGTCGGGTCTGAAGCGGGACATCTCGCCGGTCACCGAGTCGTGGTCCGGTGACGCCCGCGAGGGTTACCTCGTCCAGCAGGCGAGCTGGGACCAGAACGCGCAGGGGCTGCAGGACGCGCTCAACGGCATCGCCGACGGCCTGATGCGCGCGGCCGACGCGTACCGCCAGACCGAGGCGTCGAACGCCAAGATGTGGCAGTAGTCGCCGCTTCGATCCTCGGCGCGGTGCGTCGGCGGCGAAGTGCGTGAGTGCATGTATGCGCGAAGGTGCGAGTGCGCGGGTGCATGTGTGCGAGTGCATGTGTGTGCGAGTGCGTGTGTGAGTGAGTGGCGTGATGTGAGGAGGCGGGCTCGTGCCCGCCTCCTCCCGCGTCCGTCATCGGTCTTACGGGGGCCGGGGACACCCAGAAGACGAATCGCCCGGCCTGGTGGACCGGGATCGGGCGGACGGTGATCCGGAAGGCGAACGAACCGATGCGACCCGTGCGGCGACGGTGGGCGGCACCCCTTCTGGCGCTGGGTCTGGTGCTTCCCGCCGGATCGGTGGGCGCCGCCTCGGCGGACTCTGTGCACCGTGTCCCGGCGGACACCGCGCTGCTCGCGGGGAGCGACTGCCAGTACCCGTCCAAGCCGATGCCCGGCAAGCCGTGGTCGTTGCAACGGGTGTTGCTCGACGAGTTGTGGCAGAAGTCGACCGGCAAGGGCGTCACAGTCGCGGTGATCGACAGCGGGATAGACGACGACAACCCGCAGTTGGCGCCCGCGATCGTGGCCGGCAAGGACTTCTTCAACGACAAGGCGAACGGCACCGACGACACCAACGGCCACGGCACGATGGCCGCGGGCATCATCGCGGCCCGCCCCGGCGATCGGCTCACCCCCAGGCTGGAGACCGGATTCGCCGGGATCGCGCCCGAGGCGATGCTGCTGCCGATCCGGCAGAACGGCGGCGACGACGCGACCAAGGGCAACGAGGACACCCTGGCCCAGGCGATCGACTTCGCGGTGGCGGGGGGCGCCTCGGTGATCAACATCTCGCAGGACACCGTGGGCGGCCAGGCGCCGGGTCAAAAGTTGCAGGACGCGATCCAGCGCGCGCTGGCCAAGCAGGTCGTGGTGGTGGCCGCGGCCGGCAACTCCGGCGACAAGGACAACCTCGACTCGTGGCCCGCGAAGTATCCGGGCGTGCTGGGCGTCGGCGCCGCCGACCGCAACAACGAGCGGGCGCCGTTCTCGCAGAACAAGCCGTACGTGGGCGTGATGGCGCCCGGCGTGGACATGTGGTCGACGGTCCCCAAGGGGGGCCACTGCCGGGGTGACGGCACCTCGTTCGCGACGCCGTACGTAGCGGGCGTCGCGGCGCTGATCCGCTCGGCCCACCCGAACTACACCGCGGCACAGGTGATCACCCTGATCGAACAGACCGCCCAGCGCACCGCCCCGGGCCACGTGGACGGCGTCGGCTGGGGCGTGGTCGACCCCCTGCGCGCCCTCGCCTTCACCGGGATCCCCGGCTCCGTCCCGGTCCCCGACCCCAAGGTCGACCGCAGCACGGAACTGGTCAACGTGGCCCCGCTGGCCCACGGCCCCTCCCGAGCCGACCGCGACCGCCGCAAGGCCTCGGTGATCCTCTTCGTCGCGATCGGCCTCACGATCGTGGTGATCTGCGGCGCAATCGTCATCCGCGACGCCCGAAACCGCCCTTCATCCGGCTGAACGGCGGGCCGCCGGCCACGGCCGATCGCGGAGGACTTCCCCACCGGCGCCACCCCGCTCGGCGGGCCCCGAGGAGACACGCAAGACAGTGAGGTCCGCCAACATCGGTGTGCGGCGCTCCCGGGATGCTTCGCCCAAGAACATACGGCCGATCCTGGCATCGATGCTCATCGCACGATCGCGTGGGGCTGCGGGCTCGGAGTGATGCCCGCCGAAAACGCGGCCCCGGTCCACGCGCTCGAACGCCCCGATGAACGACTCCGGCCGCTGAGGGAGTTGAAGGCGGCCATCGTGGCAGACGTGCCCGAAGCGGCCTGCGCGGGCGGCGGCGCGGCTTCGGTGGCGTAGGCGGGATCGGGCGTGCCGTCGCGTTCAGCGCCGGTCATAGGGGCCGCCGCCCGGCGGGTGGTAGGTCGGTGGCACGGTGGGCCGGGGCGGCGCGGCGGCCTGTTGACGGGCCGCGAGCTCGCGGGCTCGGCGACGGCGCATGGTGACGACGGCGGCGCCGGCGCCGAGGACGACGACGGCCGCGGTGCCGATGAGGATCGGGACGAGGAGGTTGTCGCCGTCATCGGACTTGCCGGCGACTGCCGCCGGGGGCGCGGTAGTTGCAGGCGGCGCGGTCGCTGGGGGCGGGCCGCTCGACGCGCCGGTGGCGGGCGGCGCACTCGGCTTGTCCCCACGCACCCCGACAAGCGGATTCACATCGGCCGGCCCAGGCGTGTCGGTGGCGGCAAGGGCTTTGCGGGGACTCACGGCCCCGTAGCCAAAGGTGTCGGAAGGAACAGGCTCGGTAGGCCGATTGGCAGTATCGATCAGCCGCCGAATAACCTGATTCGCAGTCCAATCCGGATGCACCGACCACACAAGCGCCGCCACCCCAGAGGTAAGCGCGGTGGCATCACTGGAACCGGTGCCCAGGCAGTAGCGGGTCTCGGTGACGCAGGCGCGAGGGATGTCGGCGCCCGGGGCCGCCAGCGCGACCCACGACCCGCGCACGCTGTTCTTGGCGGGTTTGCCTTCACGATCCACTGCGCTAACGGCTAGAACTCCTGGGCGTGTCGCTGGGTAGACCGGTACGTTGTCTCGGCTATCCGGTGTATTTCCTGCGCCAGCGACGACTAGTTTTCCCTTGCTGAGCGCGTACGCTACAGCCTCCCCCTCAGTCGGAACATTGTTGCCTCCGGCCAACGAGATGCTGATGATTTTGGCATCGGAATCTGCGGCTAGACGAATGCCCTCCGCCACCGAATTTGTGTCCTGCCGACCGACCAAGCCATCGAGAGCTCTGAACGGCAGGATTTTGGCTCCGGGAGCCACGCCGTAGATTCCCTGCCCGCCACCAGCTCTGCCGTGACCAGCAATGAGACTCGCCATACCGGTGCCGTGACCATTGGCATCCCCGGCTGTGCTTAAACTAGGCAATACCTGCCCCACCAAATCCGGATGCGTAGCGTCGACGCCAGAGTCGATTACTGCAACCGTGATGCCGTTGCCGCGAGAAATCTTCCATGCCTCGTCGATTTTCCATGTATCCAAGTACCATTGCTGGGCGCGGAGGGAATCGGCCCGGGCGGGTGGTGCAAAGGTTCCACTGCCGATCAGAATCACGAAGAGCGTGCTGAGCATGACGGACAGCCGATGGGCTTGCAAAGGTCGTCCGCTCATACGACGTAGGTGTCCTTCCAAGGGTGGGAGGGGCGTGATCTATTCGATGACAGGTGGGACCACACCCGGCCGACGGGGGCCATCCCAGACGTTGTCGTCTTCATTGTCCACGCGAGGTGTGCGCCGACGGACCTGTTCCGAGCGAGCACCGCCTGTAAATGGGGTTCGTTCCCCGGGAGCCACAGGGTTGTGCTGTGTGCCAGCACCGACGGTTCTGGTTGCATTTGGCTCCGCAGAAAGCGCTTGCAACCTAGGGGAGTTGCGACTGGACGCGGCACGAGAGACGTTACCGACGGATCCACCTTGCGAAGCGGCTAGACGGCGACCAGATCCGCTAGTTGGTCGACCTGCTGGGAAGGCTGGCGCACCTGCTGCTCCGGGCATGCCTGCCGTACGCCCTGTCGGCCCTGACGTGGACGTGCCGCCAACGGGATTCGATGCTGGGCCGCGAGCTTCGGGCCGAGCGCTGAAGGTACCTCGCCCACCCCCATTTCCGGGCGCAGTCCCACTTCCCGGGACCACCCCTGGAGCTCTGCTTCCACCATGCGGGGGCGCGTCTCCTGGTCCTCCGGCGTAGCTAATCCGTGGGGTAGCCCCCGGACCTCTGGTGGTGCGGCTGCCTCCGGTGTGGGGCGTTGTGATCTGTCCCGAAACTGTGGAAGTGATCGGGCTAATCCCTGGAAGCCCACTGGGCGGATTGCCAGTAGGCATGGAACTGGGATTACTGCCGGAGCCTTGCGGAGCCCAGGGAACATCAGTTGCCGGCGATGCAGTGAGTGAAGTGCCACCTTGCAAATTTGTCGACTGCGGGGTGTAGGGGGTCGTCTCGCCAGGAGATCCGAAGCCAGGCACCCTGCCATCGCTCGGTTGTCCCGCAGGTGCCGAATAGATTCCGCTGCGCGAGCCGCTCGGTCCTGAACGAGTTTGCGGGGTGCCGCCGCTATGTTCACCGGCAGTACCGCCGACTGAGCTCGTGTTGGTGACTCCTACAATGGTTCTCTCTTGGTCGATTGGCCCGTATCCCGGGGGATTGGGGAATACCGGCGCCTGTAGGGCCTTCAGGTCGGAGGCGGCGACGCGGTAGGTCGAGGCCAACGTGCGCATTTGGGTTACTGCTTCGCGGTGGGCTGCGTCTACCTGGGCTTTGGCTTCCTCGTGGGCCTTGATGGGGTCGACGCCGCCGGGGGGTGGGTTTGTGGCGGCTGAGACGACCGCTACCGGGCCCTGGTTGGCTGTGGCCAGGACTGTCGGGGGCACCCGCGGCATGCGCATCTTGGCTACGAAGATTTGCTGGCCCACGTGGTTGACGTGGGTGCCGGCTGCCGAGACGTAGTCGCCGAGGCCGGCTGCGGCGGCTGTGACGCCGCCGGCCCAAGTGCGGAAGCTTTCCGCCGCCGGGCCTTCCCAGGCGCCGCTGAGGGCCTGGATGCACTGGGTGAGGCCGTCGGTGGCGGTTTGGATGCGCTGTGCGGTTCCGTGCAGCTTGTCGGCGTAGATGCCCAGTGCCGAGGGGTTCGCCCCCGCGATCATCGCCTGCAGTTGTTCGAGCGTGTATCCCTCGAAGTCGGTTCCGCCGCCGCCCGGTCCCCCGGTCGGCGCGCCGTCCGCGTGCACCATCAGATTCCCCCCACGACGCCGGATTCTTGAAGTCGTGTCATTCCAGGCCCACCGTGCCGCCCGACTTGGTCGTCGATCCCGTCGTCACCGGCGTCTGTCCACCCTGGCCGATCCGCGCCATGATCTCGTTCAACGCGCGGCGCGTGTCGTCGTCCACGTCGGCCGTGTTCGCGCCGGTGACCTTGATCGACAACTTCATCGCCGTGATCTGGTCGTGCAGCGTGGCGATCAGTGCGCGCAATCGGGTGGCGGTCTCCTGGATCACTCCGCCGATCATCGGGGCCTCCGCGAAGGACACTCCCAAGTCGTTTGCGCCGATCCCGTGTTCGGCCGGATTCGCCCCCGGATCCTCGCCGACCAGATCGGCGAGCACTCCCTCCAACGCCCCCTGAAACTTCTCCAGCATCTCCAGGCTGATCTGAAAACCGGATCCCGCCATAGCCAACGTTTCCCCCGGGCTTGGTGACCTTCGGCCGCGACCCTCCCCGGCGGACGTCGGACACGCCTGCGCGTCGCGGCGCTGACCATTGATCCACGAATGGTGAGCGGACCGCAAGAGGAGGCTGACGTTCCGTTATAACTATTCGGATGGTGGGTTCGGCGTGCCGTCGCAAAACGGGGCCCGACCGCCTTGCGGTCGGGCCCCGTTCGCGGCGCGTGCCGGCGAAACGCCGTCAGTTGTCCGGCAGCCAGGCCGTCTGGATCAGCTGCACGCCTCGCCGCCTGGTGATCAACTGGCCACGCCCCGGCGGGAGTTGGGTCGGCTTGACGTTGGCCATCAAGGCGCCCTCGTCCCGGTTGCCGGACAGGATCAGGCCGGACGTGCCCAGGTCGAGGAGCTTTTGCAGCACGGGCTCGTACAGCGCTCGGCCCGCACCGCCGCTGCTGCGGGCGATGATCAGGTGCAGGCCGACGTCGCGGGCCAGTGGCAGGAATTCGGCGATGCCGCCCACCGGGTTGCCGCTGGAGGAGGCCACCAGGTCGTAGTCGTCGATCAGCAGGAACAGTTCCGGGCCGCTCCACCAGCTCCGGTTGCGCAGCTGTTCCTGTGTCACCTCCGGCCCCGGGAGCCGCCGTTCGATGCCGCCGCGGATCTCGGCCATGAACGAGGTCAGCGCCGGCGCCGCCGCCGCGTACTCCAGCAGGTGCGATTCCGGGACCACGTCCAGGAGCGTGCGCCGGTAGTCGGACACGATGATCCGCGCCTCGGCCGGGGTGTACCGCTCGGCGATGCCCCGGGAGAGCAGCCGCAGGAAGTTGGTCTTGCCCGACTCGCTCTCGCCGAACAGCACGAAGTTCGTGTCGACGTTGAAGTCCAGGTACACCGGGCTGAGCGTCTGCTCGTCCACACCGATCGGGATCCCCCGACCGGACACCTGCGCCGGCGTCGGCAGTTGCTCGTACGGCAGCAACATCGGCAGCACCCGTACCGGCGGCGCGGGCGGCCCCGCCCACGCCGCCTTGACCGCGCCGACCATCGCCGCCATGCCCTCGCCCAGGTCCTCCGCCGTCGACGAGCCGTCGATCCGGGGCAGCGCGGCCAGGAAGTGCAGCTTGTCCGGGGACAGACCGCGACCGGGCGCGCCGGAGGGCACGTTCGCCGCAAGCCGCCGGTCGACCTCGGACTCCATCGTCTCGCCGAGCCGCAGTTCGAGCCGGGTCTGGATCTGGTCCTTGAGCGCGGGCCGGATCTCCGGATGCCGGGACGCGGAGAGCACCACGTGCACCCCGAAGCCCAGACCGCGCGTGGCGATGTCGGTGACCTCGGCCTCCAGCGCGTCGAAGTCGTTGCGCAGGGTCAACCAGCCGTCGACGAACAGGAAGACGTCGCCCCACGCCTCGTCCGGCAGCGTGCCCGCGGCGCGGCGTCGGCGGAAGGTGTCGATCGAGTCGATGTTGTTGACCCGGAACATCTCCTCGCGCCGGTCCAGGATGCCCTTGACCTCGCTGACGATCCGGCGCACCCGCTCGGCGTCGAGCCGCCCCGCCACCCCGCCCACGTGCGGCAGATCGCTCAGCGCGACCATCCCGCCGCCGCCGAAGTCCAGGACGTAGAACTGCACTTCGGCCGGTGTGTGGGTGAGGGCGAACGAGGTGATCATGGTGCGCATCAGCGTGCTCTTGCCGCTGCGCGGGCCGCCCACCACGAGCGCGTGGCCGGCCGCGCCGGACAGGTCCGCGTACATCACGTCGCGGCGCTGCTCGAACGGCTTGTCCACCAGGCCCAGCGGCACCACGAGGCGGCCGTTCGCCCCCCATTCGGGCGAGCTCAACCCGCGCTCCGCGGTGACCCGCAGCGGCGGCAACATCCGGTCCACCGAGTTCGACTCGGCCAGCGGCGGCAGCCACACCTGGTGCGCCGGCGGGCCCTGGTTGACCATCCGCCGCACGATCACGTCGAGCACGGTGTCCGCGAGCGCGCTGTCGACGTCCGGCTCGGGTTCTGGCTCCGGCGGCAGGTCCGGCTGACGGTTCCACGTGTTCGCGGCCGTCCACCGGCTGTCGAACAGCACCGGCATCGGCGAGCCCGTGCGGTTGCGCCGGACCCGGTCCGAGGCGCGGTAGGTGCCGGACACGTACGCGGCCTTGAACTGCACCATCGACTCGGTGTCGAACTTGAGGTAACCCGCGCCGGGCACCGACGGCAGGTGGTACGCGTCGGGTACGCCGATCGCCGCGCGCGACTCGGCGGCGGAGAAGGTGCGCAAGCCGATCCGGTAGGACAGATAGGTGTCCAACCCGCGCAGCCGGCCCTCCTCCAGCCGCTGCGACGCGAGCAGCAGGTGTACGCCCAGCGATCGGCCGATGCGGCCGATCTGGATGAACATGTCGATGAAGTCCGGCTTGGCGGTCAGCAGTTCGCTGAACTCGTCGATGATGATCACCAGCGAGGGCAGCGGCTCCAGGGCCGCGCCGGCCACCCGGGCCCGCTCGTAGTCGTGCATGTTGGCGTAGTTGCCCGCCGAACGCAGCAACTCCTGGCGCCGGTTCAGCTCACCGGTGATCGAGTCGCGCATGCGGTCGACCAGGGTCAGGTCGTCGGAGAGGTTGGTGATCACCGCCGCCACATGCGGCATGTCCGACATCCCGGAGAAGGTCGCGCCGCCCTTGAAGTCGGCGAGCACGAAGTTGAGGATCTCCGAGCTGTGCGTGGTCGCCAGCCCGAGTACCAGGGTGCGCAGCAGCTCCGACTTGCCGGAACCGGTCGCGCCGACGCACAGGCCGTGCGGACCCATGCCCTCCATCGCCGCTTCCTTGATGTCCAGCATGATCGGCTCGCCGTTCTGGCCGATCCCGATCGGCACCCGCAGCCGGTCGTTCGGCGGCCTGGGCCGCCAGGTCTGCGACACGTCGACCTGGGCCGCGTCGCCGATGCCCATCAGGTCGGTGAAGTCCAGGTTGGCCAGCAGCGGTTCGTCGTCGTCGTGCGCCGACAGCCGCAGCGGCGCGAGCTTGCGGGCCAGCGCCTCCGCGTCGCCCGCCGACAGGAAGTCCGGCACCCCCTCGTACGCGCCCGCCGTCGACTCCAGCGTCAGCCGGTCCTCCTCGGCGATGATTGCCAGCCCGCCGCGCAACTCGTCCAGCGGCCCGGGGACCACCTCGACGATGGTCACGCCCTGCAGCCCGTCCGCGCCCGCCAGCAGCGAGTTGGCCGGCACCCCGCCACCGTCGAGCACCACCACCAGATGCGGCTGGTCCAGCACCGGCTGCGCACCGGCCGCGAACCGCGAACGCCCGGCCAACTCCTCGGCCAGCCACTCCTCGATCTCGCCGAGGTCGCCGGCGATCATCCGCACCGAGCCCGCGCCGTCCGACTGGGACGGGTGCTGCACGTGCGGCAGCCACTTGAGCCAGTCCCAGCGCGGCAGCGAGTTCGTGTCGCACGCGACCACGATGCGCACGTCGTCGGGGGAGTGCAGCACCGCGAGTTGGCCCAGCATCGACCGGGTCAGCCCGTACACCCGCTCCGGCTCGCCCGAGACGGTCAGGTGATAGAAGGAGCGCAGCGAGACCGCCATCGGCAGATCGTCCAGCGTCGCCTGGGTGCGCAGGAACCGCCGCATGGCGTCCGCGCACAGCGGCTCCAACTCCTCCAACGGCGCGGTGTCCGGCGCCACCAGCGGGGTGGACAACTGCTGCTGACCCACCCCGACCCGGACCTGCCCGAAGTCGGGGTCACCGGCCCGCCGTTCCCAGATCCGCCGCTCGCCCGCGGCCACCGACCACAACTGGCCCGGATCCGGATGCGTCCACAACTGCGCGTCGCGCTGCTTGCGGGCGGTCCGTCGGACCTCCTTGCGCTGCTGGGCGAGGTACTTGAGGTAGTCGCGCCGGGAGTCGAGCATCTGCACCCGGTTGCCGCCGCGCGACTTGAGGATGTTGGCGACCACCATGACCAGCGACGAGATCATCATCATGCCGCCCATGACCATCATCATCTTGGGCGCGCCCGGCATGAAGAAGAAGCCCGCCGACCCGAGCATGCCCATCATCGGGAGCACGCTCATGATCCAGTTCTGATCGGTCGGGCGCTCCAACTCGGGTGGCGATTGGAGCCGGATCTCCTCCGTGGGGACAGGAGAGGGCAGCACCCTGGGCGGGCGCTTGACGATGACCACGGTCAAGGTGAATCAGCCTCATCCGTCGCGAGGATCCCGGACACGGATCGAACCCGCCGCAGAGCACGGAAAAAGGAGCAGGTGATGTGAGTCAACCCACCCCCGTCAGGGTCGTCTCCATGACACACGGTGGACAGGTGGTCCGTTCGTGTGTGCGCCGCATCCTACTGGCCGGTCTTCCCGACGCCACCGTCGCGTGAAGCGGTGACGTATAGAGTCGTCGTCCCGCCTCCTCGGGGTCGCGGGACACGGGGCGGCTACAAGCAGGGGGATCTGCACAGGTGAACTCCACGACCACGACGGTCACCACCGGGTTCGCCCGGATCACCGTCATCGCACCGGACTGTCGCGTCGACCTCGCGCTGCCGGAGGAGGTCCCGCTCGCGGAGCTGTACCCGGAGATCCTGCGGCTGTCGGGGCAGACCCAGCGCAACGGCGCGGTGACCGGCTTCCAGCTCACCAGGCTCGACGGCGAGGCGCTGGACAGCGGGCTCACGCTGGCCGCGCAACACGTACGCGACGGCGAACTGCTGCGCTTCACGGCGCTCGCGGACGCGCCGCCCCCGCCGGTGTACGACGACGTCGCCGACTCGGTGGCCACATCCGTCGCGGGCGAGCACCGGCTGTGGACACCGGAGATGTTGCGGATCGCCGGCCTGTCCGGCGCGGCCGTCTTCTTCACCCTCGGCGCCGTCGTGCTCTGGCGCATGACCCCCCTGCCGCACGGCCTGCCCGCCATCGTCGGCGGCTCGCTGGCCCTGGTGCTGACCGTGGTCGCGGGCGTGCGCGCCCGGGTGTACGGGGACCACTCCGGCGGCGCCGTGCTCGGCCTCGCCGCCCTGCCGAACGCGTTCCTGGCGGGCCTGGGCCTGATCGAGCCGCCCGTCCGCGAGGGCCCGGGCCGGGTCCAGTTCCTGGTCGCCTGCGTCGCCGTGCTCGTCGTCTCCACCCTGATCGCCGCCCTGCTGCCCGCCCGCGGCGCCGTCTACATCGCGGGCGCGGGCGCCGGCGCCCTCGGCACGCTCGCCACCTTCGGCCTGATCACCGTCGACGGCGCCCCCCGCGAGGCCGCCGCGGTCACCGGCACCGTCGCCCTCGCCATGATCGCCTTCCTGCCCTCCTGGGCGGCCCGCCTCGCCCGGCTGCCGATCGGCTTCCTGCCCTCCGACGCGCCGACCTCCCGCCAGAGCGACACCCTCGACCACGCCGACGTCGCCGCCCGCGCCCGCCGCGGCCACGAGGTGCTCAACGGCCTTGCCGGCGCGTGCGCCGCCGCGCTCGTCGCCTCCTGCGTCGTGCTCGGCGGCGTCGACACCCTGTGGGCCCGGGCGCTGACCGCCGTACTCGCCCTGGTCACCCTGTGCCGGGCCCGCCTGTTCCGGCACACCACCCAGGTCACCGTCCTGTACACGGCCGGCCTGCTCGGCCTGGCGATGCTGTTCGTCGGCCTGGCCCTGGACACCGGCATGGCGGACATGGAGCGCCAGGGCTGGATCTTCGCGCTGGTGTGCGTGGTCGGCGCGCTGCTCGCGATCGTGGCGACCACCGTGCCGTCGCGCGGTCTGTCCCCCTTCTGGGGGCGGCTGATGGACGTGCTCGAAGGCATGCTGATGGTGTCGGTCGTACCGCTGTGCCTGGCGGTGCTGGATCTGTACGACAAGCTGCGGAACATCACGGCCTGATGCGCTCCTGCTAGGGTTGTCCGTATCCCGGAGCCGCGTGCCCGGGATGCGTGCTGCCCACGGGCCGCGCGCCCGCACCATGTGAGCCCAGTCGCCGCCGTGAGTAAGACCGGTGGCGCTCACCACCTTGCAGAGGGAGAACACGTGTCGCTCGACACCGCAACGAAGAAGCAGATCATGGCCGACTACGCCACCAAGGAAGGCGACACCGGCTCCCCCGAGGTGCAGGTCGCGATCCTGAGCTACCGGATCAACGAGCTCACCGCGCACCTCAAGGAGCACAAGCACGACCACCACAGCCGCCGGGGCCTGCTGCTCCTGGTCGGCCAGCGTCGTCGCCTGCTCGGCTACCTGGCCAAGAAGGACATCGAGCGCTACCGCACGCTGACCGACCGCCTGAGCATCCGCCGCAGCGGCGTCGGCATCCGCTAGCAACACACGACGGGGGAGCGGCTTGCACAAGCCGCTCCTTCGCCGTATCCGGACGCGGTCTTTGTAGGCTGTGTTCCGCACGCGGGCATCCGCGGTGAGATAGAACAAGACAATCGACGTCGGTCGCGCCTCGCGCACGCCCGGCGACGAGGACGAACGACAGACACTGGGAGCGCCGCGTCGCGACCAAGGCGCCGACCTCCAGCGCCGGTCCTCGGTAGTGGCCCCCGGGTAACGCACCCGGGTGCTTCGATCGAAGACCGGCACGGTCGGCCCTCAGGCGTCATGCGCCGCGGACCTCCCTCGAAACGAACGAGGAGGGCACCCGTGGAGGGTCCCGACATCAGCTTCGCCGAAGCAGTCATCGAGAACGGCACCTTCGGCAACCGCACCATCCGCTTCGAGACCGGCCGGCTCGCCAAGCAGGCCGCCGGCTCCGCCGTGGTCTACCTGGACGACGACACCATGGTGCTCTCGGCCACCACCGCCTCGAAGCGCCCCAAGGACCAGCTCGACTTCTTCCCCCTGACGGTGGACGTCGAGGAGCGCATGTACGCCGCGGGCAAGATCCCCGGCTCCTTCTTCCGCCGCGAGGGCCGCCCGTCCGAGGACGCCGTGCTCACCTGTCGGCTGATCGACCGTCCGCTGCGCCCGTCCTTCAAGAAGGGCCTGCGCAACGAGATCCAGATCGTCGAGACGATCATGGCGCTCAACCCGGACCACCTGTACGACGTGGTCGCGATCAACGCGGCCTCGATGTCCACCCAGCTCGCGGGCCTGCCGTTCTCCGGCCCGATCGGCGGTGTCCGGGTGGCGCTGATCGACGGCACCTGGGTCGGCTTCCCGACGCACACCGAGCTCGAGCGCGCCGTGTTCGACATGGTTGTCGCGGGCCGCGTGCTCGACGACGGCGACGTGGCGATCATGATGGTCGAGGCCGAGGCCACGACCGGCACGATCGAGCTGGTCAAGGGCGGCGCCGAGGCGCCGACCGAGGAGGTCGTCGCCGACGGCCTCGAGGCCGCCAAGAAGTTCATCAAGGCGCTGTGCGCCGCGCAGGTCGAGGTGGCCGACAAGGCCGCCAAGGAGACCGGCGAGTTCCCGGTCTACCTGGACTACCAGGACGACGTCTTCGAGGCGCTGGCCGCCGCGGTGACCGACGAGCTGTCGGCCGCGCTGACCATCGCCGGCAAGCAGGCCCGCGAGAGCGAGCTCGACCGGGTCAAGGACCTCGCCGCGGAGAAGCTGCTCCCGGCGTTCGAGGGTCGCGAGAAGGAGATCGGCGGCGCGTTCCGCGCGCTGACCAAGAAGCTCGTCCGTCAGCGCGTGCTGCGCGACAAGGTGCGCATCGACGGTCGTGGGTTGACCGACATCCGCACCCTGTCGGCGGAGGTCGAGGTCATCCCGCGCGTGCACGGCTCGGCCCTGTTCGAGCGCGGCGAGACCCAGATCCTGGGCATCACCACGCTGAACATGCTGCGCATGGAGCAGATGCTCGACACGCTCTCGCCCGAGACGCGCAAGCGCTACATGCACAACTACAACTTCCCGCCGTACTCGGTCGGCGAGACCGGCCGCGTGGGCTCGCCCAAGCGCCGCGAGATCGGCCACGGCGCGCTCGCCGAGCGCGCCCTGCTGCCGGTGCTGCCCGCGCGCGAGGACTTCCCGTACGCGATCCGCCAGGTGTCCGAGGCGCTCGGCTCCAACGGCTCGACCTCGATGGGCTCGGTCTGCGCGTCCACGATGTCGCTGCTCAACGCCGGTGTGCCGCTCCGGGCGCCGGTCGCGGGCATCGCGATGGGCCTGATCTCGGACGAGGTCGACGGCAAGACCGAGTACGTGTGCCTGACCGACATCCTCGGTGCCGAGGACGCGTACGGCGACATGGACTTCAAGGTCGCCGGCACCAAGGAGTTCGTCACCGCGCTCCAGCTCGACACCAAGCTCGACGGCATCCCCGCGTCGGTGCTGGCCGCGGCGCTCAAGCAGGCCAAGGACGCCCGTCTGCACATCCTCGACGTGATGATGGAGGCCATCGACACTCCGGACGAGATGTCGAAGTTCGCGCCGCGCATCATCACCGTCAAGATCCCGGTGGACAAGATCGGCGAGGTCATCGGCCCGAAGGGCAAGATGATCAACCAGATCCAGGACGACACCGGTGCCGAGATCACCATCGAGGACGATGGCACGATCTACATCGGTGCCTCGGACGGCACCTCGGCCGAGGCCGCGCGGGCGACGATCAACGCGATCGCCAACCCGACGATGCCCGAGGTCGGGGAGCGTTACCTGGGTACGGTTGTCAAGACCACCACGTTCGGCGCGTTCGTGTCGCTCATGCCCGGCAAGGACGGCCTGCTGCACATTTCGCAGCTGCGCAAGATCGCCGGTGGCAAGCGCGTCGAGAACGTCGACGACGTGATCAAGGTCGGCGACAAGGTGCAGGTCGAGATCGCCGAGATCGACCAGCGCGGCAAGCTGTCGCTCGTCCCGGTCATCGAGGGCGAAGGCGACGCCGCCGAGGACACCGAGGACGCTGCCGCCAAGTGACGTCCTCCTCGTCGAAGAACCAGGCCGCCGCGTCCGCGCAGCGGCCTGGTTCCACGAAGACCCTGCTGCGTGACGCGGACGGTGTGGGTGCCGTCCGCCGCACGGTCCTGCCCGGCGGCCTGCGGGTGATCACCGAGAACATGCCGTCCGTGCGCTCCGCGACCTTCGGCATCTGGGTCGGGGTGGGCTCGCGCGACGAGACCCCCGCCCTGGCCGGCACCTCGCACTACCTCGAACACCTGCTGTTCAAGGGCACCGCGAAGCGCGACGCGCTGGAGATCTCCGCGGAACTGGACGCCGTCGGTGGTGAGATGAACGCGTTCACCACCAAGGAGTACACGTGCTACTACGCACGCGTGCTCGACACCGACCTCCCGCTCGCCATCGACGTGATCTGCGACATGGTGACCGGCTCGCTGATCGACTCCGAGGACGTGGACGCCGAACGCGGCGTGATCCTCGAGGAGATCGCGATGAACGAGGACGAGCCCGGCGACCTGGTGCACGAACTCTTCTACGACGCGATGCTCGGCGACGCCCCGCTCGGGCGGCCCGTGCTGGGCACCGTCGAGTCGATCAACGCGCTCACCCGGACCCAGATCAACGGTTACTACCGGCGCCGGTACAAGGCGCCGAACATGGTGGTGACCGCGGCCGGCAACGTCGACCACGCCAAGGTGGTCCGGCTGGTCAAGAAGGCGTTCGCACAGGTCAAGGTGGATGAGGACGCGGTCGCCGCGGCGCCGCGCGTCGGCGGTCGCGGGACGCGTTCGGCCGGCAGCGTCCGGGTGCTCAACCGGCCGACCGAGCAGGCCCATCTGGTTCTGGGGATGCCCGGCCTGGCCCGCGACGACGACCGGCGGTTCGCGCTCAGCGTGCTCAACACGGCGCTGGGCGGCGGGATGAGTTCGCGTCTGTTCCAGGAGATCCGGGAAAAGCGCGGGCTGGCCTACTCGGTCTACTCGTTCCACTCCGGCTACGCCGACCTGGGCGTGTTCGGCATCTATGCCGGCTGCCAGCCCAAGAAGGCCCGCCAGGTGATCGAGATCTGCCGGACCGAGCTGGAGCGGGTGGTGCGCGACGGGCTGCCCCGGGACGAGATCGATCGGGCGATCGGCCAGCTGCGCGGTTCGACCGTGCTCGGCCTGGAGGACACCGGGTCGCGGATGAGTCGGATCGGCAAGAGCGAACTCGTCTACGGCGAGCACCTGTCCGTCGACGAGGTGCTGGCTCGGATCGCCGCGGTGACCGCCGACGAGATCCACGACGTGGCGAAGGTCCTGTTCGCCGCGCGGCCGACGCTGGCCGTGGTCGGACCGTTCGCCGACGACGCGGACTTCGTCGCCGCGTCGGCCTGAACGACGGCGAAACCGTGCCGGCCGGGTCGCGAGCGGGTCGGCGGGCACGGAAGTTGGTGCGCTGCGATCGGCCGCGGTGCCGATCGGGGCGAAGAACTGTGCTGACGGGAGAGTGCGCGACATCATGACTGCGATCCGGGTGGGTGTGATCGGTGCGGCCGGCCGCATGGGCACCGAGGTGTGCCGTGCCGTCGAGGCGGCGGACGACCTCGAACTGGTGGCGCGCGTCGACGAGGGCGACGACCTCGCCGACCTCGCGAAGGCGGGTGCGCAGGTCGCCGTGGACTTCACCCATCCGGGTGTGGTCATGGGCAACCTGGAGTACTGCGCGGGCGCCGGGATCCACGCCGTCGTCGGCACCAGCGGCTTCACCCCCGACCGCTTGGCGCAGTTGCGCGAGTGGCTGGCGAAGAGCCCGGAAACCGGCGTCTTGATCGCGCCGAACTTCGGCATCGGCGCGGTGCTGATGATGCGGTTCGCGGCCCAGGCGGCGCGCTTTTACGAGTCGGTCGAGATCGTCGAACTGCACCACCCGAACAAGGTCGACGCGCCCAGCGGCACCGCCCGCCGGACCGCCGAGCTGATCGCCGAGGCACGGGAGGGCGCCGGCCTCGGGGAGATGCCCGACGCGACGGTGGACGACCCGGACGGCGCGCGCGGCGGCAAGGTCGACGGCGTGCCGGTGCACGCGGTCCGGCTGCGCGGCCTGGTCGCCCACCAGGAGGTGCTGCTCGGCGACGACGGCGAGATGTTGACCGTCCGGCACGACTCGTTCCAGCGCACGTCCTTCATGCCGGGTGTGCTGCTCGGGGTGCGTCGTGTCGTCTCCACGCCCGGCCTGACCGTGGGCCTGGAACACTTCCTCGATCTGGGCTGAGCATCGTGAGGCAACGTGTCACCGCGCTCGTGCTGATCGCGGTTCTGGTCTTCTACGTGTTCCTCGTCGGCAGTCGCGGCATGATCGCGATTCGCGACGGGCGGCCGGTCACCGTCGTGCTCGGGCTGGCGATCCTGCTCGTGCCGGTGGTGGGCGCCTGGTACATCTGGCGCGAGGTGCGCTTCGGCTTCGCGATGCAGCGGCTGGCCCGCGAGTTGGAGGCCGAGGGCGGGCTGCCGGCCGACGAGTTGGCCCGCACTCCCGGCGGACGGGTCGATCGGGACAGCGCCGACGAGGCGTTCGAGCGGCGCAGGGCCGAGGTGGAGGCCGCGCCCGACGACTGGCGGGGCTGGTATCGGCTGGCCGTGGCCTACGGCGACGCGCGCGACAACGCGCGCGGGCGCCGGGCGATGCTGACCGCGATCCGCCTGCACGCGGGCCGGGCGCCGGCCACGCGCTAGGGTCTGGCGCCGGCCGGCTGGTCGAGTTCCGCGGGGCCGGCCGGGTGGGGTGTGGCCGGCTGCGCGGCGGTCGGGTCCAGGGCGGTGAGCAGCCGGGGCGATACGGGCGCGGCCAGGATGCCCGCCACCGCGTCCACCAGGTCCTCCACGAACGCCGCGGGCGGCAGCACGTCGTGCGCCTGCCCCTCGTGGACGCGCTGCTCGCGATCGGCCGTCGCGTGTACGGCCAGGCTGCCGCCAAGGCGTAGCCGGTTGCGCCGCACCGCGCTCGGCAGGTGGCCCAGGGCCAGGTCGATCAGGTGGGCGAACTCCGGCGAGCTGCCCTCCAGGCCCATCGCCGGCAGCGCGTAGGCGGAGGCGCCCGGGTGCTGGTGCACCCGGGCCAGAAAGCGCAGGTAGAAGCTGCCCCCGACGTCGATCTGCTCGGCCAGCGGGCGCACCATGGCCTCGGCCAGGGCCCGGGGGTCCCGGTCGAGGCCGGCCCGGACCAGTGCGCGGACGAGGTCCTCGCGGCGCCCGTTGACCGCCGTGAGCCGGAAGCCGAAGATCGCCCGGATCAATTCCTCTTTGCTGCCGAAGTGGTACTGCGCGGCGGAATTGTTGCGCTGACTCGCCGCGACACTGATCCGGCGCAGTGAGATCGCGTCGATTCCGTGTACGGCGAACAGCCGCTCGGCGGTGAGCAGAAGGCGCTCGCGGGTCGGAGTTCGGCTCACGGCGCCCACGTTAAGTCGGCTGACTTACCCACTTCAATGGCACGTCGGTGTGGTCTTCACTGTTCGTCGGCCGTTTCGCCCGCCGATTTCCCGCTCGCGTCACGGGGATTGCCGTCGGGCGGAAACGGATCGACCCCGGCGTGGGGCACCGAACGTGGTCGGATTCGGCTCAGGGCATCGGGGAGACCGCCGTGTGCAGTCGCACCTGGCGGATCACCGCGCCGCCGGCTTCGTCCACCCACAGTTCGCGGGTGGCGCCGTCCGCGGCCCAGCCCGCGCCGGTCAGGAAGTCGTACAGCGGCTTGTCGTTCTCCAGGACCCAGGTCACCAGCGTGTCCACGCCGTCGGACACCGCGTCCGCGACGACCGCGGTGAGCAGCCGGGAGGCGTGCCCCTCGCGCTGTCGGGCCGGGTCGATCACCAGGATCGCCAACTCGCCCGCCCGGGCCGGGTCGAGGTCCTCGTCCGAGCCGGGGACGAGGGCCGCGAAGCCGGCGGCTGTGGAGCCCGCGCAGGCCACGAGCACGCGGTGGCGCGGTGAGGGTGGCGCGACCGCGGCGTCCTCCCATTCGGCGGCCAACGCCTCGGGTGTGGCCGCCGCCAAGGCCGCGGCGGGCAGCACCCCGGTGTAGGCGTCGTGCCAGGCCCGGGCGTGCGCGGCGCCCAGGGCGGGGCCGTCTCCGGAGTGGGCCGGCCGTACGTAGCAATCGCTCATGTGGTGCCCCCATCGTCGAGTTCGGCGCCGATTCTCGCGCGCCCGACGGTTTCCTGTCCGTTGCTCGCCGAACACACACACCCGTGGGCGACACGCGCCGCCGGCGTTCCCGCCCCTGCGCGTGGCGTGCGACGCTGTCGGCCAAGGATTGGTGGGCGCGGCAGCGGAGGATGGTCATGGGGGTCCGGGTCCGACGAATCGCCCCGGTGTGCGCGGTGGTCGCGGTGCTCGCGACCGGCTGCATGGTGGGTCCGACGATCGACGACGAGAAACCGAAGCCGGCCGCGGCCGGCCCCACCGGCAATCCGCCGGACCTGCCCGACAAGAATCCGACCGACGGCTCGACCCCGGCCGCCCCGCCGCCCTCGGGCGCGCCGCCGGCGTCCGACCGGACCGGACAGAAGAAGCAGACACACACCTACTCGAACGGGCTGACCGTCACCGCCCTGGCGCCGACGGTGACCCGGACGGCGGCCGTGCCCGGCGAGCGGCGCGAGACGGTCGACGTGGCGATCCCGATCCGCTACGGCAACCGCACCGGATCGAGCCTGGTCGCCGAACTGTTCCAGGTGACCCTGTACGCGGGGCCGGACGCGCTGCCGTGCGCCCTCGCCAAGGTAGGCCCGGCCCGCAGCGGCCCGGGTGAGGCCGCGGTGAACGCCGACACGGTGATCACCTACAACTTCGCGGTGCCGAGGGACCTGGTCGGGAAACTGGAGGTCCAGGTGCAGCCGTACATGGGCCGACTGGACCGGGTGACCTTCACGACATCCGCGGCGCTGCCGGCGGGTGCGCCGACGCGGCCCGCCGAGGGGCCGTCGACCCAGCCGAGCACGGTGGTGGTGCCGCGCTCCACGCCGACGAGCGCGGGGACGAGCACGGCTCCCAGCGGTGGTTAGGCTTGTCCGCCGCCGCACCCCCCTTCATCGACGCACGGCCGCGTGCGTTTGCCCGACGAGGAGCCACCCCGCGTGACCGAAACACCCCAGGAGAAGGCGGCCGACGTGCGATTCCGGGACGACGTGACCGTCGAACTGATCAAGCACAGCGCCTCGGACCAGGACGTGCTGTGGGCGGCCCGGGTCTCCACGGCGGGGGAGAAGTCCCTCGACGAGTTGGACAAGGACGCCTCGCGGTCCAGGGGATTGATCAACTACCTGATGCGCGACAAGCACGGCAGCCCCTTCGAGCACAACTCGATGACCTTCTTCGTCGGCGCCCCGATCTTCGTCTTCCGCGAATTCCACCGCCACCGCGTCGGATGGTGCCTCGCCGGTGACACGCAGATCACGCTGGAGAGCGAGGGAGGGCACCTGCGGCGCCGTTCGATCGCGGATCTCTACCGACTGTGGCATCACGGCGTCGAGGACACGCATGTGGTCGACAGGGGAGGGGTCACCCCGCACAAGGGGACGGGGAAATGGCGCGCCCAGGTCAGGCATGAGGGGCGGTACCACTTTCTCGGTTCGTACGAGGATCGGCAGCCGGCTGAAAGCGCCGTGGCCACATTCCGCGCGGAGCACCCCAACCGTCGCCGGCGGGTTCTGCAATCGGTGCGTCGCAACCACGTGCGCTGCTACGACGAACGCACGCTGGTCGCCGAGCGGGCGCAGATCCTGGACGTCATGCAGTCGGGGGTCAAGCAACTGCTGAAGATCACGACCGCCGACGGCCGTTCGCTGCGCTGTTCCGGGGATCATGCGATCTTCACGCCCGACGGGTGGGTCAAGGCCCGGGAATTGGCCGTCGGAGACGAGGTGATGGTTTCCGCAACGATGGTTCGCCCGTCGGAGGCCCTGGTACCACCGAGTCTGCGTCGCGGTATCGGGGTCTGGACGTCGATGCAGCGACAGCGGGCGATCAGGGACATCGACGTTTGTTACCTGTGTTCGAAAACGTATCCTCGCGAGGAACTGACGCTCGATCATGTGGTCCCGGTCGCGGCGGACCTGCTCAAGGCGCTCGACCCGCGCAACCTGTCGCCGGCTTGTGTGGACTGTCACCGTCGCAAGAGCGCCGACGAGCAGGCGTTGGCCCGTCGGGGCGGCAAGATGGCGGTGGCCAAGCCGGAACGGATCGTCGCCGTCGAGCCGGATGGTGAGGAGATGACCTACGACCTTTCGGTCGAGGGTCCCTGGCACAACTTCCTGGCCGACGGAATCGTGGTGCACAACTCGTACAACGAGGAAAGTGGGCGTTATCGGGAGTTGTCGCCGGTGTTCTATGTGCCTGCGGCGGAGCGGCGGCTGGTGCAGCGGGGCAAGCCGGGGGCGTATGAGTTCGTCGACGGCACCGCCGAGCAGCACGCGGTCGTCGACGAGGCGACGCGGGCGGGCTACGAGTCGGCGTACGCGGCCTACCGGCGCATGCTGGAGGCGGGTGTCGCGCGGGAGGTGGCGCGGACCACGTTGCCGGTCGGGCTGTACTCGTCGATGTACGCGACCTGCAACGCGCGCTCCCTGATGCACTTCCTGGGGCTGCGCACCAAGCACGAAGACGCGACCTTCCCGTCGTTCCCGCAGCGCGAGATCGAGATGGTCGCGGAGCGGATGGAGGCGGCGTGGGCGGAGTTGATGCCGCTGACGTACGCGGCGTTCAACGCCAACGGCCGGGTCGCGCCGTAGGGGCGAGCGCGGGGCCGGGGCTGGCTGAGCCGTCCGAGTGGTCAAATCGGCACATAGGGTGACATCGGAAATTTTTCGCCAGAATCCCTAAGGTTTCGCCCGTCGTGGTCGATACTGAAAGAGATCAGGCGCTGCTCGAACCCCCGAGCGGGCAGCGCCTGGTCCCTTGTTTCGTGCGGCCCGGTCCCCGGTTTCGTCCGGGTGTCGTTCGGGCCGGTGGGGCGGGCTCCCGGGCGGTGGAGGTCTCGGTGGAGGTCTCATAGGGCGGGTGCTACCCGCAGGTCAGGTGCCGGCCCGGTACGGTTTGGGCCATGGCTCCGACGTCTACCCCCCAGACCCCCTTCGGCCGGGTCCTCACCGCGATGGTGACCCCCTTCACGGCCGACGGTGCGCTTGACCTCCCCGGCGCCCAGCGCCTGGCCGCCCACCTTGTCGATGCCGGCAACGACGGACTCGTCGTCAACGGCACCACCGGCGAGTCGCCGACCACGAGCGACGCGGAGAAAGAGCAGCTGGTCCGGGCGGTTCTGGAGGCCGTGGGCGATCGTGCGTTCGTGGTCGCCGGCGTGGGTACCAACGACACTCGGCACTCGGTCGAGCTGGCCCGGCAGGCGGAGGCCGCCGGTGCGCACGGTCTGCTCGTGGTCACCCCGTACTACAGCAAGCCTCCGCAGGAGGGCCTGTACCGGCACTTCACCACGGTCGCCGACGCGACCGGGCTGCCGGTGATGCTGTACGACATCCCCGGTCGCAGCGCCGTGCCGGTCGAGACCGAGACCCTGGTCCGGCTCGCGGAACACCCCCGGATCGTGGCGAACAAGGACGCCAAGGGCGACCTCGCCTCGGCGAGTTGGGTGCTGGCCCGCACCGACATGGTGTACTACAGCGGTGAGGACATGCTGAACCTGCCGCTCCTGTCCATCGGCGCGGTCGGTGTGGTGAGCGTGGTCGGACACCTCGTTTCGGCGGAGCTTCGCGCGATGATCGACGCCTTCACGGCCGGCGACGTCGCCAAGGCGCGCGAGATCCACCAGCGTCTTCTTCCGGTGTGCACCGGCATTTTTCGTACCCAGGGCGTGATCCTCACCAAGGCCGCACTGGGATTGCAGGGCCTGCCCGCCGGGCCGCTGCGGCTGCCGCTGATCGAGGCCGACGAGGCACAGATCGCGCAGCTGAGGCAGGATCTTTCGGCGGGTGGGGTAGAGCTGTAAACAGGAATATCTGTAAGTAGTGCCCCGGGCGGGTACCACACCCGCTCGGGCCGAACACGAGCTTTTGCGCGTTCCCGTCCGGCCGAGTTTCGATCGGCCGGACGGCGGCACGTGGCGAGGAGAGAACTTGAGCCATCCCCACCCCGAATTCGGCCCGCCGCCGGTGCTGCCGAAGGGCGGCCTTCGGGTCACCCCGCTGGGCGGCCTCGGCGAGATCGGCCGAAACATGACCGTCTTCGAGTTCGACGGCCGGCTGCTGATCGTCGACTGCGGGGTGCTGTTCCCCGAGGAGGAGCAGCCCGGAGTCGACCTCATCCTGCCGGACTTCAGCTCGATCCGGGATCGCCTCGACGACATCGAGGCGGTCATCCTGACCCACGGGCACGAGGACCACATCGGCGCGGTCCCGTATCTGCTGCGGGAGAAGGCCGACATCCCGCTGATCGGGTCGAAGCTGACCCTCGCGTTCATCGAGGCTAAGCTCACCGAGCACCGCATCCGGCCGTACACCCTCGAGGTCAAGGAAGGCGACATCGAGCGGCTGGGGCCGTTCGAGTGCGAGTTCATCTCGGTGAACCACTCGATCCCGGACGCGCTCGCGCTGGCGATCCGCACCGAGGCCGGCACCGTCGTGCACACCGGCGACTTCAAGATGGACCAGTTGCCGCTGGACAACCGGCTCACCGACCTGCCGGCGTTCGCCCGGCTGGGCACCGAGGGCATCGATCTGCTGCTCGTGGACTCCACGAACGCCGAGGTCCCGGGCTTCATCCCGGCCGAGCGGGACATCGCGGGCGTGCTGGACCGGGTCTTCGCCGACGCCGACCAGCGGATCATCGTGGCCAGCTTCGCGAGCCACGTGCACCGCATCCAGCAGGTGCTCGACACCGCGTACGCCTACGAGCGCAAGGTCGCCTTCGTCGGCCGCTCGATGGTGCGCAACATGAAGATCGCCGGGGAACTCGGCTATCTGAAGATCCCCGCCGGTCTGGTCGTGGACGTCAAGACGCTCGACGACCTGCCGCCGGACGAGGTGGTCCTCGTCTGTACCGGCTCGCAGGGCGAGCCGATGGCGGCGCTGTCGCGGATGGCCAACCGTTCGCACCAGCAGATCCGGATCGTCGAGGGCGACACCGTGGTGCTCGCGTCCTCGCTGATCCCGGGCAACGAGACCTCGGTCTACCGGGTGATCAACGGGCTGACCCGGTGGGGCGCCAAGGTCGTGCACAAGGGCAACGCCAAGGTGCACGTCTCCGGCCACGCCTCGGCCGGTGAACTGCTGTACTTCTTCAACCTCACGCGCCCGCGCAACCTGATGCCCGTGCACGGCGAATGGCGCCACCTGCGCGCCGCCGCCGATCTGGGCGTCAAGACCGGGGTGCGCAAGGACCGGGTGGTCCTCGCCGAGGACGGGCTCACCGTCGACCTGGTCGACGGTGTCGCCAAGATCACCGGGAAGGTGCAGGCCGGATACGTCTACGTGGACGGTTTGTCCGTGGGCGACGTGACCGAGTCCTCGCTCAAGGACCGTCGGATCCTGGGCGAGGAGGGCTTCGTGTCCGTGTTCCTCGCCGTGGACTCCAGCTCGGGCAAGGTGGTCGGCGGGCCGACCATCACGGCGCGGGGATCGGGTATCGACGACGCCCGGTTCGACGCGGTGATCCCGAAGATCGAGGAGATGCTGCAGAAGGCGGCCGCCGACGGGGTGGCGGAGCCGTATCAGTTGCAGCAGCAGGTGCGGCGGATCGTGGGCAAGTGGGTGTCGGACACCTATCGGCGCCGGCCGATGATTCTGCCGGTTGTGGTGGAGGTCTGAGACCTCGTCGATCGTTTTGCGTGGGGCCCGCTACGAAATCTTCGTAGCGGGCCCCGTGTGGTTCGGGGGTGGGGTTGGGGGTGGGCGTGGTTCGGGGAGTCGGCGGTTGTGGTCGGGGGCGGTGGCGGGTTGTTGACCGGATGTGCGAGGCGGTGGGTGTGGGGTGGCTGCGTTTGGCGGGTCATGGCGGCCCTTGTCGGGCATGTTGTGTGGCGCGGGGGAGGGTGATGGTGGCGTAAAGCGGGGGTGACATGGGGGGTTTGTGGCTTTTTTGTGGTGTGAAGGTCGGGTTCTCGTACTTATGGGTGGTTCGACTGCCTGCTCCTAACGTCGGTCGTGTTCGGAGGGCAGCCGCTCTCCGGGCGCTGGACAGGTCGACACGGTCGACAGGATCGGCAGTCAGGAGCACACATGTATGCGGTACAGCGGAACCGGCGTTGCGGCGGTCCACGAGGGGGCACTCCGCCGCCCGCGCCTTCGGGCGCGCCGATCCCGGTGCCCGGGCGGCGGCCGGCCGCCGGGTTCGGGCGATCGCGGCGTGGGCGGGTCGCGGCGCTCGCGCTGAGTTCGTGTGCGGCGCTGGGTCTGGGCGCGGGGATGACGGGCCCCGTCTCGCCGGCGGCGGCCGCCCCGCGCTGCGACCACGTGGCGAAGGACAACCGGCCGGAGCTGCGTGAGGGGGATCGGGACGACGCGGTCGCCCAGGTGCAGTGCCTGATCGATACGAGGTCCGGAGCCCCCGGCGAGTTGCCGGAGACCGGGGTGTTCGACGCGGCCACCGCGGACGGGGTCCGGTGGGTGCAGAAGTGCAACGGCCTCGATCCGTCGGGGGTCACGAACGAGGCCACCTGGAAGGTGCTCTATCGCGCGAAGAAGGGATGCGGGCGGCAGGCGGAGCACACCGGCACCGAGTAGCGGGTGCGGGCCGGGCGGGAGGCGGAAGGGGCGTCGGCGGGTCGGCCGGGGTCGGGTCGTGGGGGCGGCCGGGCCGAAGTCGTACACAGGCCGGGTGTGATGGTCACACCCATCCCGGGGGCTGTGGACGACGGACGGCGCGCGTGGAGGGGGCGCGCGCACACTGGCCCGCATGACGCCGACCGATCTTTCCGCACTGCTGTCCCGGCCCTTCACCCTCGCCGTCGCCGCCCGCCACGGGGTCGGCCGGTCGGTCGTCCGACGCCTGGTGCGCGACGGCGACGTGCGTCGGGTCATACACGGGGTCTACGTCGGCGCGCACGTCGACGACACGCCGGAGGTGCGGGCCCGGGCCGCGGTCATGGTTCTGCCCCGCGGGGCCGTGGTCTGTGGGCGCACCGCGGCGAGGTTGCACGGCGTGCGGGTTCCGGCGCGGCCCCGGACGCAGGCGCGGCGCGCGGCACCGATCGAAGTGGTCGTGCCGGTGGGGGCGGCTCTGCCCCGCCGGCACGGCTGCCGGGCGCGGATCATGGCGCTCGGGCCAGGGGAGACGGTGTGGCGGGCCGGGATTCCGGTCACCTCGCCCGCCCGGACCGCGGCGGACCTGGTCCGGACCTCGGATCGGGAGACCGGCGTGGTGGTGCTCGACGGGTTCCTGCGGGCCGGGCTGATCGCGCCCGACACGTTGGCGGCACTGGTCGAGCGCTACGCCGGACATCCGGGGCGCCATCGGCTCGCCGAGGTGGTGCGGCTGTCCGACGGGCGCAGCGCGGGCGAGGACGAGACCCGGCTGCGGCTGGCACTGCTCGACGCCGGGGTGCCGGCGGCCGAGGTCGGCTGGGAGATCCGGTCGGCGTTCGGTCGGGTCCTGAAGCGCTTCGCGCTGGCCTGGCCGGGGGCGCGGGTCGGGGTGGAGCTGACCGACGACCGGCAATGGGTCAGGGCGCGGCCTCGGAGCATCGCCGGGCAGAGCTGGCTCGTATTGCACTGCCCGACGCTCCAGGCGCGCGAGCGGCCGGCGGCCACGGTCGCCCGGATCGGATCGGAGTTGCGGCTGCGGGAGCGGCGAAATCGCGGCGACATCGCCGCGTAGGCGCCGGCATGCTGCGGCGATGAACGTGGACGAGGCAGGGCCGGTGGTCACCGATCGGCTGGAGTTGATTCCGGTCGAGGTCGGTCACGCCGAGGAGATGGCGCGGGTGCTGGGTGACCCGGCACTGCACACCTTCATCGGTGGTGAGCCGGAGGACGTGGACGCGCTGCGGGCGCGCTACACGCGCTGGGCGAAGGGGTCGCCGGATTCCGGCGTGGTCTGGTTGAACCGGGTGATCCGGCTGCGGTCGCGGGGGTGTCTGGTGGGCACGGTCCAGGCCACGGTGGGGCCCGGTCCGGTCGCCGAGGTGGCCTGGGTGGTCGGAACCCCCTGGCAGGGCCGGGGCATCGCCAAGGAGGCGGCGGTCGCGTGGGTGGCCTGGCTCCGAGCCGGAGGCATCGAGGAAATCCGCGCCCACATCCACCCGGCCAACACAGCCTCCGCCGCAGTAGCCGAAGCGGCGGCCCTGACCCCCACCGAAACCTGGCAGCAAGGCGAACAACGCTGGTCCACGACCCACACGACGCCGACCCCCGAGTGAACCCGACCACACCACCCGCATCCGCGACTCGCCCCGCTGCGCTCTCCGCCGGCGCCGGTGGGTCCGGTCGGGGATCGGCCCGGTGATGTGTGGGTGTGGGGTGGGGTCAGGCGTCGCCGGAGACTCTCAGGACCAGGATGGCCATGTCGTCTCGGGCCTGTTCTTCGGCGAATTGTTCGACCGCGCGGTGGATTCGGGCCGCTACCGCGCCGGCGGTCAGGCCCGTGCAACCGGACAGGACCTCGGCCAGGCCGTCGTCGCCGAGCATGCGGGTGCCCTCGCGGCGTTCGGTGACGCCGTCGGTGACGCAGACCAGGACGTCGCCCGGGTCCAGGTCCACCGTCTCCAGGACCAGGTCGACCTCGTCCAGGACGCCGAGCAGCGGTTGCGGGGTGGCCACCGCGTCGACCGTGCCGTTGGGGCGCAGGCGCAGCGGGAGCGGGTGGCCCGCGGAGACCAGGCTCAGGCGTACGCCGCCGCCGTCGCGGTGGGTCATGTGGCCGTGCAGGAGGGTCAGGAACCGGCTGCGCGGGCCCTCTTCCAGGATCGCCGTGTTCAGCCGTTGCAGGACGGCGGGCACCGACATGCCCTCTCGGGTCAGCAACCGCAGCGCCGTGCGGGCCAGTCCGGTGACCGCGGCGGCCTCCGGGCCGGTGCCGCACACGTCGCCGATGGCGAAGCCCCACTTGTCCTCGCCGATGGTGAACAGGTCGTAGAAGTCGCCGCCGACCTCGTTGCCCTCGCCGGAGGCCTGGTAGACGACCTCGACGTCCACTCCCGGCACCTTGGGCAGCTCCGGCGGCAGCAGGCTGCGCTGGAGGGCCTGGCTGGTCGCGTTGCGCTCGGAGTACAGCCGGGCGTTGTCCATCGCGAGCGCGGCGCGGCGGGACAGGTCCTCGGCGAGTTCCAGGGTGTCCCGACGGAAGCGGTCGCCGGCCAGGATGCCGAAGGTCAGCATGCCGATGCCGCGTCCCCGGGCGACCAGCGGCAGCGTGACCGCCTCGCCGGTGACCAGGTCGGTGTGCTCGCGGACCACCTCCGGGTCCAGGGACCGCAGGCCCAGCCAGCGCCGGGCGCCGGGCGTGGGCTGCGCGCGTGGCGCCTCGGCGCGGTCCAGCAGTGCGCGCAGGTCGTCGATCCGCATCTCGTCGGCGTGCCACACCACGCTCAGCACCGGGGCGTGCGACTCGCCGGTGTGCACCGCACACCACGTGCCCAGTCGCGGCACCACGATCTGGGCGATCATGGCCAGCGTCATCTCCGGGTCGAGGGTGCCGGCCAGCAGATCGGACGCCTCGGCGAGGAAGGACAGCGAGCCGCGCCGGACCCGCTCCAACTCGGACAGGCGCGCGCTCTCCACGGTCAGCGAGACCCGGTCGGCGGCGCGCTGGAGCCGGGCCGCGTCGTCGTTGTCGAAGCGGGCCGCAGACTCCGAGGCGACACCGAGCGTGCCGGTGAGCCGGCCCTCGACCTTGAGCGGCACGGTCACCGCCGAGCGCATCCGGGTCTCCTGGAGGATCGGCACCGCGTCGGGCCCGGCCTCCAGGTCCTCGTGCACGGCCGGCATCCGGGCCGAGCCGTAACGGCCCACCGAGGTCTCCACCGGCACCCGCGACAGCCGATGCACCGCGCCCGCCAGACCGGTGGTCGCGCGCACCTCCATCTCGCTCTCGTCGTCGGTGGCCAGCAGCACGAACGCGGCGTCGGCGTCGAGCAGGTCGCGGGCACGTTCGACCGCGCGCTGGAGCAGGTCCTCCAGGCCCAGTCGGTTCAGCCCGTCGATCCCGTCCCATTCGCTGTCCGCCGGGATCGCCGCCCCGGTACGACCACGCGAGCCGTCCCGGTTCTCCAGCAGCGCGCGGGCCTGCGCGGGCACCAGGAGCGCGACCAGCGCGGGGTCGCCGTCGGCGTCACGCAGCCGCACGTGCGAGGCGAAGACGCGCGTGGCCACCCCGTCGGCGGCGCGCACGTCGTACCCGCCTTGCCAACGGGACAGCTCCAGCATCTCGTCCAGGGTCAACTCGGTGCCCGGCGTCTGCGGCCAGGCGACCAGGTCGCCCAGCGCCATGCCGATCGCCTCGGTCTCACTCAGACCGAACAACCGGGTCGCCTCGGGGCTCCAGTGGGTCACCTTGCGCGAGGCGTCGGCGTGCACCACCGCCACGCGGACCGGCACCGTGGCGTCGGGCAGCGCGTTGGCGGGCAGCAGCGGCCCGGCCGAACTGGTCGCCGAGACCGGATCGGGCAGCTCGAGCCGGAACCACACCCGTTTGACGTTCTTGGCGTATTCGACCCCCCACGCCGAGGCCAGCGACGCGGACAGGAACAGCCCGCGGCCGCTCTCGTCGCCGTCGTCGAAGCCGGTCGCCGGCTCCGGCAGCTCGCGGCTGGGGTAGTGGTCGGTGACCTCGATCTGAACGCCGCCGTCGTAGCGCACGCACGAGACCTCGGCCGAGGTGCCCGCGTGCACGATCGCATTGGTGACCAACTCGCTGGTCAGCAATACGGCGTCGTCCACCACGTCGCCGGCGTCCCAGTCGGTGAGCGTTTTGCGGACGAACGAGCGTGCGGCCGCCACGGACCTGCCCTCGGGTGCGAAGGCAGCGCTCATCCGGGCAGTGATGAGCATGCTCGTTCCCTGGTCCATACACTCCCGCATCTGCGACGAACGGCGGCTGCGGTGACGAATCCGGCTCCACAGTCCGGCAGATTCGCACCCTATCGGTTTCGGACGATCGGGCGGACCCCTCCAAACAGTGACGCATCGATCACGATTCCGACAGATGTCCGGTCCGAGCGTGCCTTCAGGGCCCGCACTTTCCGGATGACAAGCACCATCCTCCCGGACCGCCTCTGCTCTCAACCCTGTGAGTGAAAGACTGTGGATGGCAAGCGGCCGGAGGCACGGACGGTCGCGGCGAATCGGGTCCGGCGGAGGAAATGCGAGATGGCGAAGGCTTCCCCAGCGCAGGCGCGGACTGCGGCCGTCCGGCAGGGCCGGCACGACGAGCAGGATCTGCGGCGTCTGCTGGCCGCCCTGACCGGGGTCCGTGACGGCAACTTCCGCAAACGCCTGACGGTTTCCGGCGACGGGATCATGTCCGAGATCGCCGTCGTGTTCAACGACATGGTCGAGCGCAACCAGCACCTGTCCGGCGAGTTGGCCCGGGTGCGCCGGGTGGTCGGTCGCGAGGGCAAGCTGACCGAGCGGCTGGACCCGGGCCCGGGCGAGGGCGCCTGGGCGACGAGCATCGACGCGGCCAACGCGCTCGTCGAGGACCTGGTGCGCCCCACCGTCGAGGTCGGCCGGGTGCTGGCCGCCGTCGCCGAGGGTGATCTGTCCCAGCGCATGGACCTGCGGATCGCCGAACAGCCGCTGCGTGGCGAGTTCCTGCGGATGGGCCGCACCGCCAACGGACTGGTGGACCAGCTCAGCGCGTTCGCCGACGAGGTCACCCGGGTGGCCCGCGAGGTCGGCACCGAGGGCAAGCTCGGCGGGCAGGCCCGGGTGCGCGGCGTCTCCGGCAGCTGGAAGGACCTCACCGACTCGGTCAACACGATGGCCAGCCGGTTGACCCTCCAGGTGCGCGACATCGCCCTGGTGACCACCGCCGTGGCCAAGGGGGACCTGTCCCGCACGGTCACCGTCGAGGTGGCCGGCGAGATGCTGGAGCTGAAGGAGACCGTCAACACGATGGTCGACCAGCTCTCCGGCTTCGCCCAGGAAGTGACCCGGGTGGCCCGCGAGGTGGGCACCGAGGGCCGACTGGGCGGCCAGGCCCGGGTCGAGGGCGTCTCGGGGACCTGGAAGGACCTCACCGACTCGGTCAATATCATGGCGGGCAACCTGACCGCCCAGGTCCGCGACATCGCCCAGGTGACCAAGGCGGTCGCGTACGGCGACCTGTCGCAGACCATCACCGTGTCCGCGCGCGGCGAGATGGCCCAGCTCGCCGAGACGATCAACGCGATGACCGGCACGCTGCGCACGTTCGCCTCCGAGGTGACCCGCGTGGCGCGCGAGGTCGGCTTCGAGGGACGGCTCGGCGGCCAGGCCCAGGTCCCCGGCGGCGCGGGCATCTGGAAGGACCTGACCGACTCGGTCAACACCGCCTTCTTCAACCTCACCGCGCAGGTCCGCGACATCGCCGGGGTGACCACGGCGGTCGCCCAGGGCGACCTGTCGCAGAAGATCACCGTGGACGTCTCCGGCGAGATGCTGGAGCTCAAGAACACCGTCAACACCATGGTCGGCCAGCTGTCGGCCTTCGCCTCCGAGGTCACCCGCGTCGCCCGCGAGGTGGGCAGCGAGGGCATCCTGGGCGGCCAGGCGCAGGTCTCCGGCGTGGCGGGTACGTGGAAGGACCTGACCGACTCGGTCAACGTGATGGCCGGCAACCTGACCGGCCAGGTCCGCAACATCGCCCAGGTCTCCACGGCGGTGGCCCGGGGCGACCTGTCGCAAAAGATCACGGTCGACGTCTCCGGCGAGATGCTGGAGCTCAAGAACACCGTGAACACCATGGTGGACCAGCTGTCCGCGTTCGCCTCCGAGGTCACCCGGGTCGCCCGCGAGGTCGGCGGCGAGGGTCGGCTCGGCGGCCAGGCCCGGGTGGTGCCGGGCGTCGCGGGCGTGTGGCTCGACCTCACCGACTCGGTGAACTTCATGGCGGGCAACCTCACCGCCCAGGTCCGCAACATCGCCGAGGTGACCACGGCGGTCGCGCGCGGCGACCTGTCCAAGAAGATCGACGTGGACGCCCGCGGCGAGATCCTGGAGGTCAAGAACACCGTCAACACGATGGTCGACCAGCTCTCCGCGTTCGCCGACGAGGTCACCCGCGTCGCCCGCGAGGTGGGCACCGAGGGCCGACTGGGCGGCCAGGCCCAGGTGCTCGGGGTGGCCGGGGTGTGGCGCGACCTGACCTACTCGGTCAACTCGATGGCCGGAAACCTCACCGAACAGGTGCGCAGCCTGGGCCAGGTGACCACTGCCGTGGCCCGCGGCGACCTGTCGCAGAAGATCACGGTGGACGCCCGAGGCGAGATCCTCGAACTCAAGAACACCGTGAACACCATGGTCGACCAGCTCTCCGGCTTCGCCGACGAGGTGACCCGGGTGGCCCGCGAGGTGGGTACCGAGGGCCGCCTCGGCGGGCAGGCCGACGTCAAGGGCGTCTCCGGTACCTGGAAGGACCTCACCGAGTCGGTCAACGTGATGGCCGGCAACCTGACCGGCCAGGTCCGCAGCATCGCCGACGTGACCACGGCGGTGGCCACGGGCGATCTGTCCAAGAAGATCACCGTCGACGCCCGGGGCGAGATCCTGGAGCTGAAGGAGACCGTCAACACGATGGTCGACCAGCTCTCCGCGTTCGCCGACGAGGTCACCCGGGTGGCCCGCGAGGTGGGCACCGAGGGCCGCCTCGGCGGGCAGGCGCGGGTGCGCGGGGTCTCCGGCATCTGGAAGGACCTGACCGACAACGTCAACGTCATGGCCAACAACCTGACGTCCCAGGTGCGCAACATCGCCCAGGTGGCCACCGCCGTCGCCGACGGCGACCTGTCCCAAAAGAGCACCGTCGAGGCCAAGGGCGAGATGGCGGGCCTGGCGGGCACGATCAACACGATGGTCGACACGCTGCGCGCGTTCGCCGACGAGGTCACCCGCGTGGCCCGCGAGGTGGGAACGGAGGGCATTCTGGGCGGCCAGGCGCACGTGCCCGGGGTCTCGGGCACCTGGAAGGACCTGACCGACAACGTCAACTCGATGGCGGACAACCTCACCGGCCAGGTCCGCAACATCGCCAAGGTGACCACCGCGATCGCTGGCGGCGACCTGTCGCAGAAGATCGACGTGGACGCGCGCGGCGAGATGCTGGAGCTCAAGACCACCATCAACACCATGGTCGACCAGCTCTCGGCGTTCGCCGGCGAGGTCACGCGCGTGGCGCGCGAGGTGGGCACCGAGGGCATGCTGGGCGGCCAGGCCGAGGTCGAGGGCGTCTCCGGTACCTGGAAGCAACTCACCGAGAACGTCAACGAGTTGGCCGGCAACCTGACCCGCCAGGTGCGGGCCATCGCCGAGGTCGCCACCGCCGTGACCCGGGGCGACCTGTCGTTGCAGATCGCGGTGGACGCGTCCGGAGAGCTCGACGAGCTCAAGGACAACATCAACCAGATGATCTACAACCTGCGCGAGACCACCCGGGCCAACCGGGAGCAGGACTGGCTCAAGACCAACCTGGCCCGGATCTCCGGTCTCATGCAGGGCCGCCGCGACCTGATGGCGGTCGCCGCGCTGATCATGAGCGAGCTGACCCCGGTCGTGGACGCCCAGCACGGCGCCTTCTTCCTGGCCGAGTTGACCCAGGAGGACGTGGTCGAGCTGCGGCTGATCGCCTCCTACGGCTACCAGGACGGCGGCGGCGTGCCCACCCGCTTCCGGCTCGGCCAGTCGCTGGTCGGCCAGGCCGCGCTGGAGAAGCGCTCGATCCTGATCCTGGACGCGCCGCCCGGCTACATCAAGATCGCCTCCGGCCTGGGCGAGGCCGCCCCGGCGAACGTGATCGTGCTGCCGGTGCTGTTCGAGGACCAGCTGCTCGGCGTGCTCGAACTCGCCTCGTTCCGCCCGTTCACCAAGGTGCACCGCAACTTCCTGGAGCAGCTGAACGAGCAGATCGGGGTCACGGTCAACACGATCATGGCCAACTCGCGCACCGAGATGCTGCTCGCCGAGTCGCAGCGACTGACCGAGGAACTCCAGGAACGGTCCGAGGAGTTGCAGCGCCAGCAGGGCGAGCTGCGGCACTCCAACGCCGAGTTGGAGGACAAGGCGGCGCTGCTCGCCCGGCAGAACCGGGACATCGAGATCAAGAACCGGGAGATCGAACAGGCCCGGCAGGCGCTGGAGGAGCGGGCCGAGCAGCTCGCGCTGTCCTCCAAGTACAAGTCCGAGTTCCTGGCCAACATGTCGCACGAGCTGCGCACCCCGCTGAACAGCCTGCTGATCCTGGCCAAGCTGCTCGCCGACAACGTCGAGGGCAACCTGACCCGCAAGCAGGTCGAGTTCGCCGAGACCATTCACGGTGCCGGGTCCGACCTGCTCCAACTGATCAACGACATCCTCGACCTGTCCAAGGTGCAGGCCGGGAAGATGGACGTGCGTCCCGCGCGGATCGCGCTGGCCCAGCTGATGGACTACGTCGAGGCGACCATCCGCCCGCTGACCTCGGAGAAGAACCTCGAGTTCACGGTGCACGTCTCGCCCGCGGTGCCCGGGATCCTGTTCACCGACGAGCAGCGGCTGCAACAGGTGTTGCGCAACCTGCTCTCGAACGCGGTCAAGTTCACCGACTCCGGCTCGGTCGAGGTGTTGATCACGCTCACCGACGACATCCCGCTGACCAACACCGAGTTGGACAACGCGGAGCACGCGGTGGCCTTCTCGGTGATCGACACCGGCATCGGCATCGCGGTGGACAAGCTCAAGGTGATCTTCGAGGCGTTCCAGCAGGCCGACGGCACCACCAGCCGCCGCTACGGCGGCACGGGCCTGGGCCTGTCGATCAGTCGGGAGATCGCCTGGCTGCTCGGCGGCGAGATCCACGCGGAGAGCATGCCGGGACGCGGCAGCACGTTCACCCTCTACCTCCCGCTGGACAGCGTCCTGGTCCCGGGCGACGAGATCGGCCACGACCGCGATACCGAGTTGCCGCCGGCCCCGTACCGGGCGGCGCTGCCCGCCGCCGCGCCGTCCACCCCGCTGCTCAGCGACGCCCCGGAATTGCCCGGGGAGGGGGAGGACGAGCCCGAGGACGTGGGCGAGGTGGCGCCGCGCCGGGTCCTGGTGGTGGAGACGCCGCAGTCCGACGGCGCGCCGCTGAGCACCGCGCTGGCCGGGCTCGACGGGCAGATCGACCTGAGCACCGCCGCCGACGAGGGCGAGGCGGTGCGCCTGCTCGCCGAGGCGCCGCCGGCGTGCCTGGTGGTGGACCTGCGGCTGCCCGACGAGGGCGCGTGGCAGGTGCTCGACGCGGTCGCCTCGCGGAACGAATTGCAGAGCCTGCCCGTCGTGGTGCACGTTCCGGCCCGCCCGACCCGCTCCGAGTCGGGCCGGCTGCGCGGCTACCGGCGCCGGATCGTGCTGCTCCAGCGGGTCTCCACCCCCGACGCGCTGGCCCGGGCGGTGCTGGGCGCCACCGGGCCGGTGCGGGCCGATCACACCGGCCCCGCCAAGCCGGTGGTCGAGCCGTTCGAGGGCACCTTCGACGGCGAGCGGGTGCTGATCGTCGACGACGACGTGCGCAACGTGTTCGCGCTGACCAGCGTGCTGGAGCAGTACGGACTCAGCGTGCTGTACGCGGAGAACGGCCGTGAGGGCATCGAAGTGCTCCAGGGACACGACGACATCGCGATCGTGCTGATGGACGTGATGATGCCGGAGATGGACGGATACGCCACCACATCGGCGATTCGCCGGATGCCGCAGTACGCGGGGCTGCCGATCATCGCGTTGACCGCCAAGGCGATGAAGGGGGATCAGGAGAAGAGCATCGACTCCGGAGCCTCCGACTACGTGGCCAAACCGGTCGACACGCGGCACTTGTTGGGACTCATCCGCACTTGGCTCGACCACTAGTTCGCTTCTCGGGTGGCAAGCACCACATGATGGAACCCGTATGGTCGAACCGGCGTTGAAGGGGTGGAGGGGTCGATGCGGTGTTGTCGCAACCGTAGGTCGGGCTGTGGTGACACCATGCGGTCGTCTGTTCCGGAATACCTGCCGAGCCCATCGCCTGGCCACTACCATGACCGGGACGAGCACCGCCCGGAACGTGTGCTCGACCGGCGTGGAGTGCGTCGGGGCGATCTCGGCCGACGGTGTGCCGGACCGAACCGTGTCGATCGAGGCCGTGTCATTCTGGGCAGCGTCAGCAGTGCCGGCAGTGTCAACCAGGCAAACCGAAAACATGCACAAGGACGAGTGGAGCCGACCGATACGCGGGGTCACCCACCGTGTCGGATCGAAGAGGGTGGGCCATGACGGAGAAGGCCAAGATCCTCCTGGTCGATGACCGTCAGGAGAATCTGCTCGCCCTGGAGGCGATCCTGTCCGCGCTGGACCAGACCCTGGTTCGGGCGCATTCGGGCGAGGAAGCCCTCAAGGCGCTGCTCACGGACGAGTTCGCGGTGATTCTGCTCGACGTCCAGATGCCCGGAATGGACGGGTTCGAGACGGCCGCGCACATCAAGCGGCGGGAGAAGACCCGCGATATCCCGATCATCTTCCTGACCGCGATCAACCACGGTCCGCACCACACCTTCCGCGGTTACGCGGCCGGTGCGGTCGACTACATCTCCAAGCCCTTCGACCCGTGGGTGCTGCGCGCCAAGGTCTCGGTCTTCGTGGACCTGTACAAGAAGAACTGCCAGTTGCGCGAGCAGGCCACGCTGCTGCGCGGGCGCCTGGAGGGGCCCGCCGGCGGCGACCGGGCCGGGGCGGACGTGATCGCGGAGTTGTCCACGCGGCTGGCCGCGGTCGAGGAGCAGGCCGACGGCATGGCCAAGCAGGTCGAGTCGAGCGACGACCCGATCCTGGCCGCCTCCGCGGTGCAACTGCGCCGCCGGGTGGCCCGGATGCGCGCCGCGCTCGACGCCCTCGCGCCGGCCACGGCCGGCCACGGCGGACCCCCGCTGGTCCCGGCCCCGGACAAGGGCGAGGCGGCCGGCTGACCCCGGAGCGCCCGCGCGGACCGGACCGTCGACGACGGCCCGGTCCGACACGGCGCGCGCTCCGGGCCGGGACGCATGAGGTGGAGAGGGTCCACCGGTAACCTCGGGACATGGCCACACGTGCGTCCGGCGGCGGAGCGCAACCGCGCACGGCCGCGAAGAAGAAGGCTCCCGCCAGGAAGGCGGCCCCGCCCCCGCCTCCCCCGCCGAAACTGCTCGGTGGGGTGCCCGCGTTGCTCGGGAAGGCGCTCAAGGGGCTGTGGCTGGGGCTGGCGCACGCGTTCGGTTCACTCGCGCGGGGCATCGGCTCCGGCGCGCGCGGACTCGACCCCGCGCATCGTCGGGACGGGCTCGGGCTCGCCCTGCTCGGCCTGGCGATAGTGATCGCCGCGGGCGCGTGGGGCACCATCGACGGCGCGGTCGGCGAGGGGGTCAACGCGGTCGTCGCGGGCCTGGTCGGCCGGCTGGACGTGCTGGTGCCGTTCCTGGTCGGCGCGTTGGGCGTGCGGGTGATGCGCCATCCCGACCAGAAGGACGCCACCGGGCGGATCGTGATCGGCTGCACGGCGCTGGTGTGCGCGGTGCTCGGGTTGATCCACGTCGGGTGCGGGACGCCGCAGCCCGGTGACGGCGCGGCGGCGATGCGCGACGCGGGCGGGCTGGTCGGCTGGGCGTTCGCGACCCCGCCGGTGCACCTGGTCACCCGGTGGGTCGCGGTGCCGCTGCTGGTGCTGCTGATCGTGTTCGGGCTGCTCGTGGTCACCGCGACGCCGATCAACGCGGTGCCGGAGCGCCTCGGGGTCTTCCTCGGCTTCATCGAGGGGCCCGAGCCGGAGCCGTACGACGAGGACGACGACCGCCCGAGCGGGTTCGCCGGCTTCGACGAGGACGACGAGCCCGCGCCGGCGCCGGTGCGCAAACCCCGGCCGCGCCGCCGCCCGAGCCCGGCGGCCAAAACCGGCCATCCGGACGCGGTCGACGTGGCCGCGGCCGCCGCCGCGGCGCTGGACGCGGGCGACGCCGGCCTGATCGTCCCGCCCGCCCGCTCGCGCAAGGCCGCCGCCGCCCGGGTGGTGACCGATCTGCGGGCCCGCGCCGCCGACGCCCCGGCGCACACCCCCGCGCCGCCGCGCAGCGAGCAGCTCAGGCTCTCCGGCGACATCACCTACCACCTGCCCGGCCCCGCGCTGCTGCGCAAGGGCCCGCCCGCCAAGGCGCGCAGCAAGGCCAACGACGACGTGGTCGCGGCGCTGTCCAAGGTGTTCGAGCAGTTCAACGTCGACGCGCAGGTCACCGGCTTCTCCCGGGGCCCGACGGTGACCCGCTACGTGATCGAGCTGGGCCCGGCGGTGAAGGTGGAGCGGATCACCGCGCTGGCCAAGAACATCGCCTACGCCGTGGCCAGCCCGGACGTACGGATCATCAGCCCGATCCCCGGCAAGTCCGCGGTGGGCATCGAGATCCCCAACACCGACCGCGAGATGGTCAGCCTCGGCGACATCCTGGCCTCCGACACCGCCGCCGGCGACGCGCACCCGATGATCGCCGCGCTGGGCAAGGACGTCGAGGGCAACGACGTGGTGGCCAACCTGGCCAAGATGCCGCACCTGCTTGTGGCGGGCGCCACCGGCGCGGGCAAGTCGAGCTGCATCAACGGCCTGATCACCTCGATCATGATGCGCGCCACGCCGGAGGAGGTGCGGATGGTGCTGGTCGACCCCAAACGGGTCGAACTCACCACCTACGAGGGCATTCCGCACCTGATCACACCGATCATCACCAACCCGAAGAAGGCCGCCGAGGCGTTGCAGTGGGTCGTGCGCGAGATGGACATGCGCTACGACGACCTGGCCAACTTCGGCTTCCGGCACGTCGACGACTTCAACGTCGCGGTGCGCGCCGGCAAGCTGAAGGTGCCGCCGGGCAGCGAGCGCGACATCCAGCCCTACCCGTACCTGCTGGTGATCGTCGACGAGTTGGCCGACCTGATGATGGTCGCGCCGCGCGACGTCGAGGACTCGATCGTGCGGATCACCCAGCTCGCCCGCGCCGCGGGCATCCACCTCGTGCTGGCCACCCAGCGCCCCAGCGTGGACGTGGTCACCGGTCTGATCAAGGCCAACGTGCCCTCGCGGCTCGCGTTCGCCACCTCCTCGCTGGCGGACAGCCGGGTCATCCTGGACCAGCCCGGCGCGGAGAAGCTGATCGGCAAGGGCGACGCGCTGTTCCTGCCGATGGGCGCGAGCAAGCCGATCCGGATGCAGGGCGCCTACGTCACCGAGGAGGAGATCGAGGCGATCGCCCGGCACTGCAAGGAGCAGTTGCAGCCGGAGTACCGCGACGAGGTCACCGCGGGACCGGATCGCAAGAAGCAGGTGGACGAGGACGTCGGCGACGACCTCGACCTGCTCTGCCAGGCCGTCGAACTGGTGGTGTCCACCCAGTTCGGCTCGACCTCGATGCTCCAGCGCAAGCTGCGCGTCGGCTTCGCCAAGGCGGGCAGGCTGATGGACCTGATGGAGAGCCGGGACATCGTCGGACCGAGCGAGGGCTCCAAGGCGCGCGAGGTGTTGATCAAACCGGATGAAATCGAGCAGGTTATGGCCACGTTGCGCGGAGAATGATCGGACTTAAGTGATGATTGGTGTCAGTCGTGATGAATGACACATAAGGGGCTAACAGTGTCGATCGGTCAAAGCCTCGCCGAGGCGCGCGTACGGGCCGGTCTCACCGTGGATCGGCTCAGTGAGGTCACCCGGATCCGACAGGTCATCATCGAAGGCATCGAACACGACGACTTCGAGCCGTGCGGGGGCGACTTCTACGCCCGCGGCCACATTCGCACCCTGGCGCGCGCCACGGGCCTGGAGCCCGCGCCGTTGATCGCCGAGTACGACCACACCGTCGGCGGCACGAGCACCCCCCGACCCACCGAGATCTTCGACTCGCCGCGCAAGTCGATCGAATACCGCCGCCCCAACTGGACCCTGGCCATGGGCGTCGCCGTGGTCATCGTGCTGATCTTCGCCTTCGTACAACTCGCCGGCGGCCGGGCCGACGACGAGAAGGAGACCGCGTCCCGGGTCGCCCCGACCACCGCCGCCCCCGCGGCCCCGGCCCCGCCGCCCCCGCCGCCGTCCTCGGTCGCGCCGGTGAGCAAGGCTCCGGAGTTCCCGCCCGGCGTGGTGGTCACCATCACCGCCGTCGACGGGCGCAGCTGGGTCCGCGCGTTCGACTCCAGGGACAAGCAGATCCTGGAGACGATCCTGGACAAGGGCGAGGCCAAGACCTTCGAGGACCCCACGCAGCTGCAGGTCCAGGTCGGCAATTCGGGCGCCGCGCGACTGAACGTCAACGGCCGGGACCTGGGCCCGGCGGGTGAGGACGGCGAGGTGGTCAAACGCACGTTCGTACCCGGCGACCCGGTCCCGCAGATGCGGACGAGCGCGTCGGCGAGCCCGTCGCCCCGGTGACCGGGCATCGTGACCTCCCCGGAACCATCCGACGCTTCCCTGCGTCCGGTCCACGTCCGCGTCTGACGTAGGCTTTCCGGCATGTCCGCCCGCGATACCACCCGCCCCGCCGCCCCGGCCGAGAGCCCCGCCGCCCTGCGCACCGTCGCCCTGGTCACCCTCGGCTGCGCCCGCAACGAGGTGGACTCCGAGGAACTCGCCGGCCGGCTCGAGGCCGACGGGTGGGCCCTCGTCGAGGACGCCGCGGACGCCTCCGTCGTCATGGTCAACACCTGCGGCTTCGTCGAGTCCGCCAAGAAGGACTCGATCGACACCGTCCTGGAGGCCGCCGATCTCAAGGGCGACGGCCGTACACAGGCCGTGGTGGCGGTCGGCTGCCTGGCCGAGCGCTACGGCGACCAGCTCGCGGGCGCGCTGCCCGAGGCCGACGCCGTGCTCGGCTTCGACGACTACGGCGACATCTCCGGCCGGCTGCGCTCGATCCTGGCCGGCGAGAGCCACATCCCGCACGCGCCCCGCGACCGCCGCGCACTGCTGCCGATCACCCCCGTCGAGCGCCAGGCCGCCGACGTCGCGGTGCCCGGCCACGGCATCCCCGAGGACCTGCCCGAGGGCGTCGCGCCCGCGTCCGGGCCGCGCGCCCTGCGCCGCAGGCTCGGCTCGGGGCCGGTGGCCTCACTCAAGCTCGCCTCCGGCTGCGACCGCCGCTGCTCGTTCTGCGCCATCCCCTCCTTCCGCGGCTCGTTCCTGTCCCGCCGCCCCTCCGACGTGCTCGCCGAGGCCCGCTGGCTGGCCGAGCAGGGCGTCCGCGAGATCGTCCTGGTCAGCGAGAACTCCACGTCCTACGGCAAGGACCTGGGCGACCTGCGCCTGCTGGAGACGCTGCTGCCGGAACTGGTCGCCGTCGAGGGCATCGAGCGGGTGCGGGTCAACTACCTCCAGCCCGCCGAGATGCGCCCGACGCTGATCGACGTGATCACCGGCACGCCCGGCGTCGCGCCCTACTTCGACCTGTCCTTCCAGCACGCCTCGGAGCCGGTGCTGCGCCGGATGCGCCGATTCGGCTCGGTCGAGGCGTTCGTCACCCTCATGGAGCAGATCCGGGCCAAGGCCCCCGAGGCCGGCGCCCGATCGAACTTCATCGTCGGCTTCCCCGGCGAGACCGAGCAGGACGTGGACGACCTGGAGCGCTTCCTGATCGCAGCCCGGCTCGACGCGATCGGCGTGTTCGGCTACTCCGACGAGGACGGCACCGAGGCGGCGAACTATCCCGACAAGCTCGACGCCGACGTGATCGAGGCCCGCGTGCAGCGGATCTCCCGGCTCGCCGAGGAACTGGTCGCACAGCGCGCCGAGGACCGGATCGGCACCGAGATCGTCGTGCTGATCGAGGAACTCGGCGAGGACGGCAGCGCCGAGGGCCACGCGGCCCACCAGGCCCCCGAGACCGACGGCTCGACCACGGTGGTCGGCGAGGGCCTGCGCGTGGGCGACTTCGTCCGGGTCCGGGTCACCGACAGCGAGGGCGCCGACCTGTACGGCGAGGCGATCGATGTGATCGTGCGCGGGGGCGATCGGTGACGGCCGAACCGGCACCGCCGCGCCGGCGCCCGGCCGAGGCCGTTCGGGCCGCCGCCGCCAACCACCCGCCGAAGCCCGACCGCCTCGGCGACCCCACCACCTCCGTCAGCGCCTGGAACGCCGCCAACGCGCTCACGCTGATGCGGGTGGCCCTGGTGCCGGTCTTCGTCACCCTGCTGCTCCAGGACGGCGGCCACGACCCCGCCTGGCGCGCCTGGGCCTGGGCCGCGTTCACCGTGGCCAGCATCAGCGACCTGTTCGACGGCAAGCTCGCCCGGATGCACAACCTGGTCACCGACTTCGGCAAACTCGTCGACCCGATCGCCGACAAGGCGCTGATGGGCGCCGCGCTGATCAGCCTGTCCGCGCTCGGCGACCTGCCCTGGTGGGTCACCCTGGTGGTGCTCGCCCGGGAGATCGGCATCACCCTGCTGCGCTTTTGGGTCATCCGCCACGGCGTGATCCCGGCCAGCCGGGGCGGCAAGGCCAAGACCATGCTCCAGGGCAGCGCGATCGGGATGTACACACTGGTCATGACCGGCCCGCTGGCCAGCACCCGGGCCTGGATCATGGCGGCCGCGGTGATCGTTACCGTGGTGACGGGCCTGGACTACATCGTCAAGGCCGTACGACTGCGACGCGGCACCCCGGTGCCCGCCGGACAGGGCTGACCGTCGGGACGAATCCCGACCACGGGGGAAGCGGGGAAGCGGGACCATGCGCGAATTGAAGATCGAACTCGTCGCGGTGGGGGACGAGTTGCTGGTCGGCGACGTGGAGAACACGAACGCCGGCACGCTCGGCCGCCGACTCACCGCCGCCGGTCTGCGGGTGAGCGGGGTGTCCACGGTCGGCGACGGCCTCGACGCGATGACCGACGTCCTCACCCAGGCCGTCCGGCGCGCCGACGCGGTGATCGTCTCCGGCGGCCTCGGCCCCACCTCCGACGACCGCACCCGCGAGGCGATCGCCGCCGTCGCCGGTGTGCCGTTGCGCCGCGACCCGGCGATCGAGGACTGGCTGCGCCGGCGCTACCGAGGCATGAACCGCACCCTCACCGCACTCGGCCTCCAGCAGGCCGACGTCCCCGAGGGCGGGCGCAGCCTGCCCAACGCGAACGGCAGCGCGCCCGGCATCGCGGTGGTGATCGGCGACGTGGCGGTCTACGCGATCCCCGGCCCGCCGCACGAGATGATCGCGATGACCGAGCAGCAGGTCCTGCCCGACCTGCTGCGCCGCGCGGGCGAGCCGCCGACCCGCGCGCAGCGCCAACTGCTCACCGCTTCGATCGGCGAGGGGGTGATCGCCGCGATGCTCGAGCCGCTGGAGAAGGAACTCGCCCGGAACGGCGCGGTCGAGGTCGCCTACCTGGCCACCGCCGGACAGACCCGAGTCAAGCTCACCTCCGCCACCCCCGGCGGCGCCGCCGAGGTGGACGCCGCCGCCGCGCGGGCACGCGAACTGCTCGGCGGGTGTGTCTACGGCGAGGCCGGCGACACCCTCGCCGGCGTGGTGCTCGACCTGCTGCGCGAGCGCGACGCCACCGTCGCGGTGGCCGAATCGCTCACCGGTGGCCTGATCGCCGCCGAGTTGACCTCGGTGCCCGGCGCGTCCGCGAGCGTGCGCGGCTCGGTCACCGCGTACGCCACCGACCTCAAGGGCTCGGTGCTCGGCGTGGACGCCGATCTGCTCGCCGCGGAGGGCGCGGTTCACCCGGATGTGGCCGCGCGCATGGCCGAGGGTGTGCGCGACGTCATGTCGGGTACGTACGGGGTGGCCACGACGGGGGTCGCCGGTCCGGACCCCCAGGACGGAAAGCCCGTGGGCACCGTATACATCGCGGTGGCCGGCCCCGAGGGAACAATCGTGCTCTCCCTGCTGTTCTCGGGCAGTCGGGGCAGGATCCGCGAGATGACCACGGTCCGCGCGCTCGACCTGCTTCGGTGTGTGGTGGCCGGCCTGCCGACCGAGCAGGACCCGGCGTGTACGGGGTGACCGGGCGCGCCGATCGGCCGACGAGACCATGGCGGCCGGGCGTCCGGGGGAGACACAAAAGGCCGGCCGAGGACGTGCAGCGAATCGAGGTGGGAGTGAACCGGAACGCCTATGGACCCTGGGGACCCCCGCCGTCAAGGTTCCACGCCCTGAGTGAACAGGACGGCAAGGCGGGCACACCCGCACGGTCGGGCAGGTACGGTGGGGCTGTGACCCCCCGAGCCGCCCTAGGAGGGAGCGACCGATGATCCTGCTCCGTCGCCTGCTGGGTGACGTGCTGCGGCGCCAGCGCCAGCGTCAGGGTCGCACCCTGCGCGAGGTTTCGTCCTCAGCCCGGGTATCCCTTGGCTACCTGTCCGAGGTCGAGCGCGGCCAGAAGGAAGCCTCGTCCGAACTGCTCGCCGCGATCTGCGACGCGCTGGACGTGCGCATGTCCGTGCTCATGCGGGAGGTCAGCGACGAGCTGGCCCTCGCCGAGCTGGCCTCGGCCGAGGCGATGCGCCCGGTCCTGGAGCCGGTGGGTGCCGGCTTCACGCCGAACGAGCGCGCCACCGAGCGTCAAAACAACGACCGGACGTCGGGCGCCGCCCCGATCGCCGGCGACAACGCGGTGAGTGTGGTGGTGGCGGCCTGAGCCGCGGCCGCGCGCCGGGCACCGGGCCCGATCGACCCGAACACGACACCGAGGCCCCGTCCCCGAAAACGGGAGACGGGGCCTCGGCATGGGCGGGACCGATCGCGGGCGGCCTACCAGGGCATCGCGACGCCGCCGTTGGGGCGCAGGATCTGGCCGGTGACGAACTTGGCGGCGTCCGAGGCGAGGTAGGCCACCGCGTAGGAGATGTCGGTGGGCTCGCCGACGGTGCGCAGCGGGGCCATCCGCGCCATCGGCGCGGCGACGGCGGCCTTGCGCTCCTCGTCCTCGTTGCCGTCCGCGTCGGTCCAGTGCCGGCCCGTCATCCCGGTGACGATCCAGCCCGGCGCGACCGCGTTGACCCGCACGCCGCTCGGGCCGACCTCGGTGGCCAGCGTCTTGGTCAACTGCACCACCGCGGCCTTGGCCGCGCCGTAGCACAGCAGCCCGGACGTGGCGGTGTCCACCGCGCCGGAGGCCATGTTGACGATGCTGCCGAAGCCCTGCGCCGACATCACCCGCGCGGCGGCGCGGCAGCCGAAGAAGACACCCTTGAAGTTGATCGCCAGGACCCGGTCGAGGTCGGCTTCCTCGGTCTCGATCACCGTGCTCAGGTGCATCACCCCGGCGATGTTGGCGAGTACGTCGAGCCGGCCGTGCGCGGCGACCGTGTCGTCGATCAGCGCGTCCACCTGTGCGGCCCGCGAGGTGTCCACGGCGGCGGCGGTCGCGGCGCCGCCGGCGGCCACGATCGCCTTGGCGGTCTCCTGCGCCCCGGCCTCGTGGATGTCCGCGCAGACCACGGTCGCGCCCAGTTCGGCCAGCACCTCGGCGCTGGAGCGGCCGATGCCCGACGCCGCGCCGGTGACGACGGCGACCCGGCCGGTCAGATCGAGGGCTTCACGGAACACGGGTGACCTCCCGGCGCTGGTCGAGTATGGCGCGCCGACCGTACGAGCCATCTGACGAACAGTCAATAAAGGTGTGGGCCGGGGAGATCGGCGTCACCGCAGGCCCTCCTGGCGGCGGCACCAGCGGTGCGTCTCGCCGCCGGCGGGGAACACGCCGGCCGCCGCGAGGGCGTCGCAGGGGTCGGCGGGCATATGCGCCGGCCGTCCGGTCCGGCCGTCGCCGGTGTGCGCCGACCGGGGCGGGTGGGCCGGGCCGGTCTGCGTCCGGGGGCGCGGGCGGGCGGCCGGCGGTGCGGCGTCCTCGGTGGGATCGTCCGCCGGCGGTGTCGGCTGTTCGGTCGTGGCCGGCTCGGCCGAGCCGCCCGCCAGGGCGGTGATCGCCGGCGCGGGCTCGCCGGCGATCGGGTCGATGGGGGAGGGGCCGGTCGGCCCGTGCGGCGCGGCGGCCGCGGGCGGGGTCTGCGGGCGCGGTACGGGGGTCGGCGCGGATACCGAGGTGCAGCCGGCCGAAACCAGGAACAGCACGGGCAGCACCAGGACGGACAGGATCCGGGGAGGGGTCATGCCCGGTACGACGAACCACCGGGTCGTCGGTCACCGGGTGTACCTCCATCGGGTGACGGCTGGCAGCGTGGACACCAGAAGGTCACCCTCGGCGGATCGCCCAGATCGGCCCGCCGGATTCCGCTGCCGCAGCGCGCGCACGGGCGACCGGCGCGCCCGTAGACCCAGTGGCGCCGGCCCGGCCGGGTATCGCCGGTGGTGACGTGCCCGACCCGGTCCCGATTGGCCGCGAGCAGGCGCTGGGCCAGTACCGCCCAGGCGAGCGGGTCACCCGCCTCGGCGACCGGGGTCCACGGTGCGACGCCGCGCAGGAAGCACAGCTCGGCCCGGTACACGTTGCCGATCCCGGCCAGATTGCGCTGATCGAGCAGCGCCTCGCCGATCGGCCGGCGCGGGCGGGCGGCCAGCCGCCGGGCCGCCTCGGGCGCGTCCCAGTCCGGGCCGAGCAGGTCCGGGCCCAGATGCCCGACCACGGTCGACTCGTCGGCGCCGCGCAGCAGCTCCACCACCGGCATCCGCATCCCGACCACGGTGTGCGCGGTATTGGCCAGCACCAGTCGGATCGCGTGCCAGGGGCGGGGCAGCGGGCGCGCGCCGGTGTCCTGGACGTGCCAGGTGCCGTCCATGCGCAGGTGGGTGTGCAGCGTGACGCCGCCCTCGATGCGGGTCAGCAGGTGTTTGCCGCGCGGGACCACTTCGAGCACCGAGCGGCCGGTCAGATCCACCGTCGCCACCGCGGGCACGCGAAAGTCGGTCACGGTCAGCTCGCGGTCCACGAGCGCCGCGCGCAGTCGCCGCGCCGCCTGGTACACGGTGTCGCCTTCGGGCATACCGCCATTGTCCCGGCCGCGCCGCCGGCCGTGCGCCCCGGCCCGGGGCCGGCCCCCGAGTCCCCCCGGACCCGTCGGTGCGGCCGCCCCCGGGGGTCGGTGACGCCACGGGACACGCGCTGCCGCGCGCTGCTTCGCGCTGCACGGACCGACGTCGCGAACGCGCGGCCAGGAACACGTCCGCGACGCCGGATCCGAGTGCACCCGACCGTGACGCGTGCAGGGTCGCCACGGGCGGGATGGTGCCGGCCGGTCCACCGGGATCGCTCCCGGGTCGCCGTCCGTGACCACGATCCTGCGGGACGTACATGACCGGGGTGTTTCGCGGACCGGGCGCTCGTGTAACGAAACGATGTCACCCTCGGAGGCGGAGCCCCTTCGGGGTGGCATGGAACCCGGCCGCCTCCAGCGCCTTGCCCAGCGAGGAGGTCAGCACCTCGGCGCCGTCGGCCTTCTCCACGGTCAGCTTGCCCAGCGCGCCCGCGCGCACCGCGTCGGCCAGCGCCTCGGCCGCCGGACCCACCCGATCCGGGTCGTCGGTCCACGACAGCAGGGTGCGACCGCCGCGTTCGACGTACAGGATCGGCTCGCCGTCGAGCAGGATCACCAGCGCGCCGGCCTTGCGCCCGGGCCGGTGGCCGCCGCCGGCCTCGCCCGGTCGGTCCGGCCAGGGCAGCGCGGCGCCGTACGGGTTGGCCGGGTCGGCGGCGGCCAACACCACCGCGTCGGGCCGCTCGTGCGGCTCGCGGCGCTCGCTCGCGTTGTGCACCGCGCGCAGCCGGTCCACCGCGCCGTCGGCGGCGAACTGGGCCGCGCCCAGGCCCTCCACGAAGTAGCCGCGGCGGACCCGGCCGCCCTCCTCGAACACGCTCAGCACCTTGTACGCCGCCGCGAAGCCGCCGGGGCTGCCCTCGGCGACCACCGCGCCGCGGGTGACCACGCCGTGCCGGTCGAGCAGCGTCTCGGCCAGCGCGTGGGCGCGCCGGGTCGGGTCCGGCTCGGGCACGGGGGCCAGCGACCAGCGCCCGGCCACGGTCGGCGGCCCGGTGCGCGCGCTCGCCACGGGGCGGCCCCGGCTCAGGCCCGCGTACCGCCCGCGCGGGGTCGCCCGCCGGGCCCGGTGCGCGGTCGAGCCGGAGGTGCGCCCCGACCCGAGCAGCGCCCGCAGCGGGGTGAGCGTGTCCCCGGTGACCCGCCCGGCCCACACCAGGTCCCACAGCGCCTCGGCGATCGCCGCCTCCGACGCCGGCGTCTTTGAGGCCAGCCGCTCCGTCAACTGCCGGAAGAACAGCGCGTACCCGCCGTCGAGCGCGGTCAGGATCGCCCGGTGCAGATCGCCCGTGTCCAGCGGCACCGGGGGTGGCAGCAGGTAGGGGGCCGCGTCGGCGAGGTAGAGCGAGAGCCACCCGTCCTTGCCGGGCAGCGCGCCGTGCCCGGCCCACAGCACCTCGCCCGCCGCGCACAACTCGTCCAGCATCGCGGGTGTGTAGCCGACCACGCGCGAGGGCAGCACCAGCTTCTCCAGCGCCGACGCGGGCACGCTCGCGCCCTGCAACTGCTCGATCACCCGGACCAGTCCGTCCAGGCCGCGCACCCCGCTCGCCCCCACGCCCTGCCACGCGGTGAGGAAGCGGGCGAGGGCGACCGGCGGCACCGGTTCCACCTCGTGCCGCAGTGCGGCCAGCGAACGACGGCGGAGCATCCGCAACACCTCGGCGCCGCACCACTCCAGGCCGGACCCGCCCGGGCGGAACTCGCCGGAGACCACCTGCCCGTTCGCGGCCAGCCGCTCCAGCGTGCCGGTGGTCACCGCGACGCCCAGGCCGAACCGGGCCGCGACATCGCCCGCGCGAAACGGGCCGTGTGTCCGCGCGTGCCGGGCCAGCAGGTCGCCCAGCGGGTCCTTGACCGGCTCGGTGAACGCCTCCGGGACCCCGACCGGCAGCGGCGTGCCCAGCGCGTCGCGCAACCGGCCCGCGTCCTCGATGCCGGCCCAGCGCTCCTCGCCCGCGATCCGCACCCGGATCACCCGCCGGGCCCGCTCCAGACCGGCCAACCACTCCTGCTCGAAGCCCGGCTCGGCCCGCGCCGCCACCTCGGCGGTGGTCAGCGGCCCGAGCAAACGCAGCAGATCCGCCACCCCCTCCGCGTCCCGCACCCGGCGATCCTCGGCCAGCCGCTGCAACTCGCCCTCGGTGCGCGCCAACACCTCCGGGTCCAGCAACTCGCGCAGCTCGGCCTGCCCCAGCAACTCGGCAAGGAGTCGCGAGTCCAGCGCCAGCGCCGCCGCCCGCCGCTCGGCCAGCGGCGAGTCGCCCTCGTACATGAACTGCGCGACGTAGCCGAACAGCAGCGAGCGGGCGAACGGCGACGGCTCGGTCGTGGTCACCTCGACGATGCGCACCGCGCGCGTGGCGATGTCGCGCATCAGCCCGGTCAGGCCCGGTACGTCGAACACGTCCTGCAGGCACTCGCGCATCGTCTCCAGGACGATCGGGAACGAGCCGTATTCGCTCGCCACCGCGAGCAGTTGGGCCGAACGCTGGCGCTGCTGCCACAGCGGAGTGCGCCGACCCGGCATCCGGCGCGGCAGCAGCAGGGCCCGGGCCGCGCACTCGCGAAAGCGCGACGCGAACAGCGCCGAGCCGCCCACCTCGGCGGTCACCAGCGGCTCGACCTCGGCCTCCTCGAACACCGCGAAGTCCGGCGGCAGCGCACCGGCCGCGAGGTCCTCGGGGGCGTCGCCGAACGGGTCGCCGGTGTCGGGCAGCCGCAGCACGATCCCGTCGTCGCCGTGCATCGTCTGTACGTCCAGGCCGGTGCGCTCGCGCAGCCGAGCCGCGATGGCCAGCGCCCAGGGCGCGTGCACCTGCGCGCCGAACGGCGAGTGCACCACCACCCGCCAGTCGCCCAACTCGTCGCGGAAACGCTCGACCACGATGGTCCGGTCGTCGGGGACGTGGCCGCACGCCTCGCGCTGCTCGCCCAGGTAGCCGAGGAGGTTGTCCACCGCCCACGGGTCCAGGCCCGCGGCGGCCACCCGCTCACGCGCCCGATCCGCCGGCAGCGCGCCCACCTCGCGGACGAACGCGCCCAGCGCGCGGCCCAGTTCCACCGGCCGGCCGAGCGCGTCGCCGTGCCAGAACGGCAGCTTGCCGGGGACCCCGGGGGCGGGTGAGACCAGCACCTTGTCGTGGGTGATGTCCTCGATCCGCCAGGAGGAGGTGCCGAGTGTGAACACGTCGCCCACGCGCGACTCGTAGACCATCTCCTCGTCCAACTCGCCCACGCGCGACTTCGCCTCGCCCGCGACCAGGAACACCCCGAACAGGCCGCGGTCGGGGATGGTGCCGCCGGAGGTGACCGCGAGCCGCTGCGCGCCCGGACGGGCGGACAACACGCCGGCCACCCGGTCCCACACGATGCGCGGGCGCAACTCGGCGAACGCGTCGGAGGGGTAGCGGCCGGCGAGCATGTCCAGGGTCGCCTCGAAGGCCGACGCGGGCAGCGCGGTGAACGGCGCCGCCCGGCGGATCAGCGCGAGCAGCGCGTCCACGTCGCGGTCCTCGACCGAGACCATCGAGACGATCTGCTGGGCGAGCACGTCCAGCGGATTGCGCGGCCCGCGCACCGACTCGATCGCGCCCTCGCGCATCCGCTCGGTGACCACCGCGGTCTGTACCAGGTCGCCGCGGAACTTCGGGAAGACCACACCCCGGGAGACCGCGCCCACCTGGTGGCCGGCCCGGCCCACCCGCTGCAGGCCGGAGGCCACCGAGGGCGGCGACTCGACCTGGACGACCAGGTCCACCGCGCCCATGTCGATGCCCAGCTCCAGGCTGGAGGTGGCCACCACCGCGGGCAGCCGGCCCGCCTTCAGGTCCTCCTCCACCTGGGCCCGCTGCTCCTTGGACACCGAGCCGTGGTGGGCCCGGGCGAGCAGCGGCGGCGCCCCCTTGCTGCTGCCGGCCTGGGCCATCAGCTCGGCGGGCGAGGCGTCCTGGGGCAACTCCTCGCCGGTCGCCCGCTCGTAGGCGATCTCGTTCAACCGGCCGCACAGCCGCTCGGCCAGGCGGCGCGAGTTGGCGAACACGATGGTCGAGCGGTGCGCCTGGATCAGGTCGACGATGCGCTCCTCGACGTGCGGCCACACCGAGGTCTTGCGCTCGTTGCCGGCCTCGTCGAAGTCGCCGGTGCCGCCGCCCAGCTCGCCCATGTCCTCGACCGGGACCACCACGGACAGCTCGAACGTCTTGGCCGACGGGGGCTGGACCACGTGCACCTCGCCCGTGGCGCGCATCCACCGGGCCACCTCGTCGACCGGGCGCACGGTCGCCGACAGGCCGATCCGGCGGGCGGGCCGCTCCAGGAGTTCGTCCAGCCGCTCCAGGCTCAGCGCCAGGTGCGCGCCGCGCTTGGTGCCGGCGACCGCGTGCACCTCGTCCACGATCACCGTGTCCACCCCGCGCAGCGCCTCGCGGGCCTGCGAGGTCAGCAGCAGGAACAGCGACTCGGGCGTGGTGATCAGGATGTCCGGCGGCCTGGTCGCGAACCGGCGCCGATCGGCCGCGGGGGTGTCGCCGGAGCGCACCCCCACGGTCACCTCGGGCTCGGGCAGGCCCAGCCGCACCGACGCCTGCCGGATGCCGGTGAGCGGGCTGCGCAGGTTGCGCTCGACGTCGACCGCGAGCGCCTTGAGCGGCGAGATGTACAACACCCGGCAACGTCGCCGGGGATCCTCCGGCACCGGCTCGGCGGCGAGCCGGTCGAGCGCGGACAGGAAGGCGGCGAGCGTCTTGCCGGAACCGGTCGGGGCGACGACCAGCGCGTCCTTGCCCTCGGCGATCGCCCGCCAGGCGCCCTCCTGGGCCCGGGTCGGCGCGTGGAAGGCGCCGGTGAACCACGCCCGGGTGGCGGGGGAGAAGCCGGCCAGGACGGAAGCGGAATCGTCGTGTGGCATAACTCCCCATGGTGCCCGGTGGCTCCGACATTCGCGTCGGTCGACAGGCGGGCGGCGGTGTGGGCGGCGGGCCGGCCGGCCCGCACCGGGATACTGGTCGTATGGGACTCACCGACTTCTGGCGACGCATGCGCGCGCACTTCGGCGACTCGTACTTCGAGTCCTTCGCCCGCGACCACGTGATGTCCGAACTGGGCGGGCGTACCGTGCACGAGGCGCTGGCCGCGGGCATCGACGCCAAGGACGTCTGGCGGGGCGTGTGCGTGTCGATGGACCTGCCGACCACCAAACGCGCCTGAGCCCGGCGTCCGGACCGGGACCCGGCTGGGTCCCGCCGGTCCGTGCGGGCGAATCTGCACAAAACCACCCAACGTGACGCTCTAGTCTCTTTCTGTCATACGACGCATGGCATCGCACATGTCGCGCGACCGGACAGGGAGCCCACGTGACCACACCCGACAGCCGGACCACCCGGGTCGCGGCGCGCGACCACATGCCGTCCTGGTTGCCGCGGGCGGTGTTCCTGGTCCTCGTGATGATCGCCGGCTTCCGGCTGCTCGGCTGGACCCTGAGCCAGTTGCGCACGCTGCTGACCGACCTGCTGGTGGCCTTCTTCCTCGCGCTCGCGTTCGAGCCCGCCGTGGACCGGCTCGCCCGCCGCGGAATGCGGCGCGGCGTGGCCACGGGGATCGCGTTCGTGACGGTCTTCCTGGCCTGCGCGGGATTTGTGGCGGTGGTCGGCTCGCTCCTGGTGGACCAGGTGGTCGCCTTCGCGAACCACCTGCCGCGCTACCTGGAGGACCTGGTCGCGTGGGCGAACCGCACCTTCGGCACCGATCTGACCGTGGAGAAGATCCAGGGGAAGATCTTCAAGGACACCGGCACCGTGCAGGGCTACGCCGAGGAGGTGGCGAACCACGCGCTCGGCTGGTCCGCCCGAATCGTCGGCGCGCTGTTCCAGCTCTTCACCATCGCGCTGTTCACCTTCTACTTCACCGCCGAGGGTCCGCGGATGCGGCGCGCGGTGTGCTCGCTGCTGCCGCCCGGCCGTCAGGCCGAGGTGTTGCGCGGGTGGGAGATCGCGATCGACAAGACCGGCGGATACCTCTACTCGCGCGCCGCGCTCGCGCTGATCTCGGCGTTCGCGCACTACGTCGCGTTCCTGGTCCTCGACCTGCCGTACGCGATCCCGCTGGCGTTGTGGGTCGGGCTGATCTCGCAGTTCGTGCCGACCGTGGGCACCTACATCGCGATCGTGCTGCCCGCGCTGATCGCGCTGACGGTGAGTCCGGTGGCCGCCGTGTGGGTGGTGCTGTTCGCGACCGCCTACCAGCAGTTCGAGAACTACCTGCTGCTCCCGAGGATCACCGCGCGCACGGTGGAGATCCACCCGGCGGTGGCGTTCGGCTCGGTGATCGCGGGCGCCGCGCTGCTCGGCGCGGTGGGCGCGCTGATCGCGATCCCGGTGACGGCCACCGCGCAGGCGTTCGTCGGGAGCTACCTGCACCGCTACGAGGTGCCCGAACACCACCTGACGCCCGACGAGACCCGGCCGCCGAGGCGGCCGGGTCGGCTGAGCCGGCTGTGGCGGCGGAGCGGGGACTCGGCGGGATCGGCGGAGGACGCGGACGCTCAGGACCAGAAGCGGAACAGCCGGTAGCCGTCGCCGGCCAGGTACGGCGACACGTCCAGCGCGTCGGTGATGTGGTCGACCACGTCGTAGAAGTAGTGGTTGACCGACGGCGACCACAACAGCGCGAACAGGAACAGGATCGCGTAGGGCGCGTACGGTGCGATGGCCCGGCGGAACTCGAAGGGCAACCACGGCTCCAGCACGCCGTATCCGTCCAGACCCGGCACCGGCAGCAGGTTCAGCACCGCCGCGATCACCTGGAGCTGGATCAGGAACGAGAACGCCGCCACGAAGGTCGCGCTCGCCCCGTCCACCACGCCGGACGACAGCAGCAGCGCGAGGACGCCGGCCAGCACGGCGTTGGTCAGCGGTCCGACCGCCGACACCAGACTGTTGCGGGCCCGGCCGCGGATCGCGCCGCGGTCCAGATAGACCGCGCCGCCGCTGAGCGGGATCCCGCCGAGCAGCACGAAGACGGTCGGCAGGATGAAGGACAGCAGCGGGTCGCTGTACTTGAGCGGGTCCAGGGTCAGATAGCCCTTGCCCACCACGCTGTGGTCGCCCGAGCGCAGCGCGGCGAAGGCGTGCGCGAACTCGTGCAGGCACAACGAGACCAGCCAACCCGACATGACCAGCAGGAACACGCTGGTGCGGGTGGCGGGCTCGGAGGTGCCGTCGTCGTGCCACGCGTACCAGCCCGAGGCGACGCAGACCGCGACGATGGCGAGGAAGACCGGGCTCGGCCGCACATGGCGCAGCGAGCCGGCCGCGGGGCGGCCGTAATCTCCGTAGGGGTGCGTCACGAACTGCTCCAGACAGGCGGAAGGGCCGTACGACCGGGAGTTCGCATCGTACGGCCCTGCCGGGACACTCAGTGGAACGCGTGTTCCGGTGCCGGGTAGGCACCCCCGACCACGTCGCCCGCGAACGCCTTGGCGGCGTCGCCGAGCGCGCTGCGCAGGTCGACGTACTGCTTGACGAACCTGGGGGTGTGGCCGGTGGTCATGCCGGCCATGTCGGTCCACACCAGCACCTGTGCGTCGGTGCCCGCGCCCGCGCCGATGCCGACGGTGGGGATGTCGAGGAGGTCGGTGACCCGGGCGGCCAGCTCCTCCGGCACACACTCCAGGACCACCGCGAACGCGCCCGCGGCCTGCATCGCCTTGGCGTCGGCGATCAACTGCTCGGCACTCTCCGCGTCCCGCCCCTGTACCCGGTAGCCGCCGAAGGCGTGCACCGACTGCGGGGTGAGCCCGAGGTGGGCCATCACCGGGACACCCGCGGCGACCAGGGCCTCGACCTGGGGCACCGAGCGCCGCCCGCCCTCCAGCTTGACCGCGCCGGCGCCGGCCTCCTTGAGGAAGCGCACGCCGTTGCGCAGCGCCTGCTCGGGGGATTCCTGGTACGAGCCGAACGGCAGGTCGGCCACGATCAGCGCGCGCTTGGTGCCGCGCACGACCGAGCCGGTGAGCATCACGAGCTGGTCCATCGTGACCGGCACGGTGTTCTCGTAGCCGAGGTGGTTGTTGCCGGCCGAGTCGCCGACCAGAAGTACGGGGATGCCCGCGTCATCGAAGACCGAGGCGACCATCGCGTCGTACGCGGTGAGCATCGGCCACCGCTCGCCGGCCCGCTTGGCCCGGGCCAGGTCGCGCACGGTGACCCGGCGCCCGGTTCCGTCGCCGCCGTACAGGGTCAGTCCCGGACCCTCGGCCGAAGCGGATATCGGCTGCGCGGACTTGTTGCTGGACATGGTGTTCTCCCGACTCGAGGCGCTCGGACGGCGTCCCCGGACAAGGCCATGGTGACATGCCTCCGAACAGCACAACAGAGGCGTCGGGCGGGGGATTCCGGGTGGCCGGAGGCGGGTCGGGAGCCGGTCGGAGGGCGGTCGTGGGCAGGTCGCGGACCGATGGTGGACCGATGGCGGGCCGCGACGTTTGCCGAGGCTTTGCAATACGAGACCGTCTCGTTTCGTAAAGGCTCGCTAGCCTGAAGGGGAATCGAGCAGTGTCCACGTGTCGTACGAATCGAGCCTCACCCGTGACCGCAGCGAACGTTCCCCCGATACGCACCGTCGACGAGCACATACACCGCCGGCGCTGGGCCATCCTCGGCGTCCTGGTGATCAGCCTGCTGGTCGTCGTCCTCGACAACTCCATCCTCAACGTCGCGATCAAGACCATCGCCGACCCGGACAAGGGTCTGGGTGCCACCCAGAGCGAACTCCAGTGGGCGATCAACTCCTACACGCTGGTCTTCGCCGGCCTGCTGTTCACCGCCGGCATCCTGGGTGACCGCTTCGGTCGCAAGCGCACGCTGTTGTTCGGCATGGTGATCTTCGGTCTCGCCTCGCTGCTGTCCGCCTACTCGCAGAGCCCGGGTCAACTGATCGCGGCGCGCGCGGTGATGGGATTCGGCGGCGCGTTCGTGATGCCGGCCACGCTCTCCATCATCAGCAACGTCTTCGAGCCGCAGGAGCGGCCCAAGGCGATCGGCATCTGGTCCGGCGCGGTGGGTCTCGCGATCGCGATCGGCCCGATCACCGGCGGCGCGCTGCTGGACCACTTCTGGTGGGGCTCGGTGTTCCTGATCAACGTCCCGATCGTGATCGTCGGCATCGTCGCGATGCTGGTGCTCGTGCCGGACTCGCGTGATCCCCGCCCGGGCCGGCTCGACCCGATCGGGGTGGTGCTGTCCATCGCGGGCCTGGTCTCGCTGGTCTACGGCATCATCCGCGGCGGCGACGCGGGCTGGGGCAGCATCGAGGTGATCGGCACGATCGTGCTCGGCCTGGCCGTACTGGCCTTCTTCGTCTGGTTCGAAAAGCGCAGCGACCACCCCGCGCTCGACGTGCGGTTCTTCCGCGACCCGGCGTTCTCCGCCGCGGCCGCCGCGATCGGCCTGATCTTCTTCGCGCTCCTGGGCGTGACCTTCTTCATGGCCTTCTACCTGCAGAGCGTGCGCGGCTACACCCCGCTGGAGACCGGTCTGCTGCTGCTCCCGCTGGCGGTCGCGCAGCTGTTGTTCTCGGCGCGCAGCTCGGTGATGGTCAAGCGGTTCGGGGTGCGCGCGGTGACCACCGGCGGCATGCTGCTGGTCGGCCTGAGCTTCCTGTCCTTCCTCTGGATGGACCGCACCTCGCCGATCTGGATCCTGTGCGTGGTCTTCTTCTTCCAGGGCGCGGGCATGGCGCACGTGATGCCGCCGGCCACCAACTCGATCATGTCCTCGCTGCCGCGCGAGAAGGCCGGCGCCGGATCCGCGGTCAGCAACACCGTGCGCCAGGTGGGCGGCGCCCTCGGCGTGGCGATCCTGGGTTCGGTGTTGTCCTCGGTCTACCGGGACCGGATCTCCGGCGACCTCGACAAGCTGCCGCCGAACGTGCCGCGCGGCCCGGCCGGCGACTCGGTCGAGGCCACCCTCGCGGTCGCCGGCCGGCTCGGCGACCGGGGCGCGGCGCTGGTCGACCCGGCCAAGGACGGCTTCATCGACGCGATGCACGCGGCCTCGATCGGCTCGGCGGTGGTCGGCCTGATCGGCGCGGTCGTGGTGTTCCTGTGGATGCCGCGCCGCGATGCCGGGCAGACTGCCCCGGGAGCGGGCCGACCCGGGGAGCCCGTCGAGGAACAGCGCTCCGCGAAGGTCTGACATGCAGCCTGCGACATCCCGATCAGCGGTCGAGCCGACGCCGGCCGACGCCACCGTGCACACCGACCCCGCCGTCGAGATCGACGTCGAAGACCCCGGCGCGGCGGACAAGCCGCGCCGGGGCCGGCCCCGCAGCGAGGAGGCCGAACGGGCGATCCTGCACGCGACGTTGCGACTGCTCGCCGAGCACCAAAGCATCACCGGCCTGTCCGTCGAGGCGGTGGCCCAGGAGGCGGGGGTGGGCAAGGCCACCATCTACCGCCGCTGGCCCGGCAAGGAGGCGCTGATCATCGCGGCGATCGAGGCCGCCGAGGTGACCCCGACCGTGCTCGCGGGCCGCTCGTTGCGGGAGGACCTGGTCAGCGTGTTGGAGAACATGCGCCGGCAGGCCATCGACAAGCGCGGCGACGGCCTGATGGGGGTGGTCGCGGGCGAGATCCGCAACCATCCGGAGCTGCATCGGCGCTACCACGAGGTGGTGGTGGAAAAGCGCCGGGCGATCCTGCGGGATCTGCTCCAGCGCGGGATGGACTCCGGTGAGCTGCGTGCCGACCTTCCGATGGAAGTCCTGATGGACCTCGTCACGGGCCCCATACTGGTACGCAAGCTCGTACGGGAGAACGCGAGTCTGGATCCGGAGCTGCCGGGCCAACTCGCGGATGCGCTGCTCGGCGGAATCCGCGCTCGCTCCTGAGCCCAAAGGGAACCTATCGGCCGCTTCCCGGCGTCCGTTTCGACGTAGGCGACGTTTTGTTCGTACGTTGACGCGGACAGTCGGGACCCGTACCCCGGGACATCAGGAGGCAGCATGACGTGGCCCACCACGACCGATACCGGAGCCGAGCCGCAGCCGGCCGGCGACGGCGGTCCGCGGCGCGGGTCACGTTGGTCGTGGGAGTCGATCCGGGACGGCGCGGTCCGCGTCTGGCGCACCCCGCCGTGGCGGCGCGGCCGGGTGATCGCGGTGTTCGCGGTGCTGGCCGCACTGCCGATGGCCTTCCACCGGCTCGTGCCCAACACCCCGGGCAACTGGGGCAGCTTCATCGAGACCTTCCTGCCCTGGGCGGGCCTGGTCGTCCCGGTGCTGCTGGTCTGCGCGGCGATCCGCCGCTCGTGGACCGCGGTCGCCGCGACGATGTTGCCGGTCCTGGTCTGGGTGACCATGTTCGGCGGCTTCTTCCTGCCCGGCCGCGGCGGCGGCCCGCACGACCTGCGGGTGGTCAGCCACAACGTCAACGCCGACAACCCCGACCCGGCCGGCACCGCCCGCTCGCTGCTCGGCTCGGGCGCCGACGTGATCGCGCTCGAGGAGCTGCCCGAGGGCGCGTGGAAGCAGTACAACGCCGTGCTCAAGGACCGCTACCCCAACGTGCAGCACGAGGGCACGGTGGCGGTGTGGACCACGGCCCGCTTCTTGATGAGCAAGGCCGAGGCGATCGACGTCGGGATGGGCTTCACCCGGGCACTGCGCACCGTGATCACCACGCCCAAGGGCGACGTGCCCTTCTACGTCGCGCACCTGGCGTCGGTGCGTTTCGGCCCGAGCGGCTTCACCGTCGGCGACCGCAACCGCACGATCGACCGGCTCGCCTCGTCGCTCGCGGTCGAGACCGCGCCGCACGTGATCCTGGTCGGCGACCTCAACGGCACCACCGACGACCGCGCGCTGCGCCCGGTCACCCGCTACCTGCGCGATGCCCAGGACACGGCGGGCACGGGCATGGGCTTCACCTGGCCCGAGTCGTTCCCGATGGCCGCGATCGACCACATCATGTACCGGGGCATGGCCGCGGCCGACGCCAAGGTCCTCGGCAGCACCTCGAGCGACCACAAGCCGGTCCAGGCGGACCTGCGCCTGAAGTGAGGCGCCGCGAAGCCGCCTGCCGCAGGGCCCGACCGCATCGGTCGGGCCCTGCGGGCGTCTCGGCTTGCGGGCTCAGGCCGGTCCGGCTCCCGGTCGGCCGCTTTCGCGCCAGCGGCTGGTGATGGGTAGGCGGCGGTCGCGGCCGAAGGCCTTGAGGGAGATCTTGGTGCCCGGGGGGTATTGGCGCCGCTTGTATTCGGCGGTGTCGACGAGGGCCAGGATGCGGTCCACCAGCGCCGGCTCGAAGCCCGCGGCCACGATCGCGTCGCGGCCCATGTCCCGTTCGACGTAGTCGTCCAGGATGTCGTCGAGCAGTTCGTAGGGCGGCAGCGAGTCGGTGTCGACCTGGCCCGGCCGCAGCTCGGCGCTGGGCGGCTTGGTGATCGAGTTGACCGGGATCGGCGCGACCTCGCCGCGTCGCTCGGCCTCGGCGTTGCGCCAGCGGGCCAGCCGCCACACGGCGGTCTTGGGCACGTCCTTGATCGGCGCGAAGCCGCCCACCGCGTCGCCGTACAGGGTGGAGTAGCCGCAGGCCAGCTCGCTCTTGTTGCCGGTGGCCAGGACCAGGTGGCCCTCCTGGTTGGACAGGCCCATCAGGGTGGTGCCGCGCACCCGTGCCTGGAGGTTCTCCTCGGCGAGGCCGGTCAGCCCGAGCGCGGCCAGGTAGGCGTCGACCATCGGCGCGATCGGCACCTGCCGGTAGTCGAGCCCGATGCGCTCGGCGGTGTCGGCCGCGTCGTCCCTGGAGTGTTCGGAGGAGTAGCTGCTGGGCATCGAGACGCCGTACACGTTGCCGCCGCCCACCGCGTCGGCCGCGATCGCCGCGACCAGCGCCGAGTCGATCCCGCCGGACAGGCCGAGCAGGACCGACTTGAAGCCGTTCTTGGCCACGTAGTCGCGCAGACCGGTGACCAGCGCCCGGTAGATCTCCGCGTCGTCGGACAGGGCCGGCGCGATGGTGTGCTCGGCGGCGGGCGCGGGCGGCGGGGCGGACTCCTCGGTCAGCACCACGTGCCGGATGGTCAGGTCGTCGGCCACCGTGTCGTCCGTACGGGCGAGTCGGGCGTCGACGGTGCGCTGCGGCAGGTCCAGGTCGGCCACGAGCAGTTCCTCGTGGAACTGTGCGGCGCGCGAGAGCAGCCGGCCCTCGGCGTCCACGATCAGCGAGTCGCCGTCGAAGACCAGCTCGTCCTGCCCGCCGAAGGCGTTGACGTAGGCGAGCGTGCAGTCGGCCTCGCGGGCCCGGCGGCGGACCAGGTCGAGCCGCGAATCGTCCTTGCTCACCTCGTACGGCGACGCGTTGATCGACAGCAGCAGTCCGACCCGGGCGGCGCGCGCGGCGGCCACCGGGCCGCCCTCCTGCCACAGGTCCTCGCAGACCGCGATCGCGATGTCCACCCCGCCGACCCGGGCGACCAGGAGCCGGTCGCCGGGCACGAAGTAGCGGTATTCGTCGAATACGCCGTAGTTGGGCAGGTGGTGCTTGGCCGAGCGGGCCGCGATCCGGCCCCGGTGCAGCACCGCGACCGCGTTCTGCGGGGCGCCGGCCGGGCGGCCCAGGCGCGGCGCGGACTCCTCGCACCGGTCCAGATAGCCGACCACCACCGCGATCTCGCCCAGCCCCTCGGCGGCGAGCCGGTCGGCGAGGTCCTCCATGGCCAGTCGGGACGCCTCGACGAAGGACGAGCGCAGTGCCAGGTCCTCGACGGGGTAGCCGGTCAGGGCCATCTCCGGGAAGGCCACGAGTGTCGCGCCGCGCTCGGCGGCCCGCCGGGTGCGGCCGACCACCAGTTCGGCGTTGCCGTCGAGGTCGCCGACCGTGGGGTCGATCTGGCTGAGGGCGATGCGAATCCGGGTCACGCGTTCCAATGTACCCGACCCTTGACGTCAAAGTGACGAATAGTCGACGGAGGTCGGCGCAGACCACCCCTGGCCCGCTCGCGACCCGCCCGCGGCCCGTTCGTGCGGACCGGGCGCGGCGTGCGATGGCGGCCCCTCGGCCGGAGGGAAAAGCGCAGGCCAACAGCGGGCGAAAGGCATTCGCCCGGGCGGGCCCGGGGCTCGGCGTCGAACCGCCCGGAGGATACCCTTGGCACGGTTCACCACCGGGCCCCGACGACTCGCCCGACGGAATTTCCCGGCGGGTGTGATGCCGCACGAAACAGCCGCCCCACAGGTCGTCCCCGAGCGGTTTCGGGGTACCGGAGCACGGGGCGTGGCGACGCACGGCGACAGCTGTACGCGGCCGAGGACGCAACGCAAAGGGCACGTAATGTGCTCGAAACCCCGCAGCGGGATACTCGGGTGCCCGCGGTGCCCCTGCCGATCGCTCACAGGCCGTCCGACCTGCAAGGATAGGGAATTATGGATAAGCAGCAGGAGTTCGTGCTCCGCACCCTCGAGGAGCGCGACATCCGGTTCGTGCGGCTCTGGTTCACCGACGTGCTCGGCTTCCTGAAATCCGTCGCGGTGGCACCGGCCGAACTCGAGCAGGCGTTCGCCGAGGGCATCGGCTTCGACGGCTCGGCGATCGAGGGCTTCGCGCGCGTGCACGAGTCGGACATGCTCGCCAAGCCGGACCCGGCCACGTTCCAGATACTGCCGTGGCGGGCCGAGGCCCCCGGTACCGCTCGCATGTTCTGCGACATCCTGATGCCCGACGGCTCGCCGTCCTTCGCCGACCCGCGCTACGTGCTCAAGCGCACCCTGGAGCGGGCCTCGGAGAAGGGCTTCACCTTCTACACGCACCCCGAGATCGAGTTCTTCCTGTTGAAGGAGAAGCCGGTCGACGGGACCCCGCCGACGCCGATCGACCACAGCGGCTACTTCGACCACACCCCGCAGCCGGTCGGCCAGGACTTCCGCCGCCAGGCGATCACCATGCTCGAGAACATGGGCATCTCGGTCGAGTTCAGCCACCACGAGGGCGCGCCGGGCCAGCAGGAGATCGACCTGCGCTACGCCGACGCGCTGAGCACGGCGGACAACATCATGACCTTCCGCCTGGTGGTCAAGGAGGTCGCGCTGGAGCAGGGCGTGCACGCGTCCTTCATGCCCAAGCCGTTCTCCGAGCACCCGGGCTCGGGGATGCACACCCACCTGTCCCTGTTCGAGGGCGACCGCAACGCGTTCTACGAGGCCGGCGCCGAGTACCAACTCTCCAAGGTCGGGCGCTCGTTCATCGCGGGGCTGCTGCGGCACGCGGGCGAGATGGCCGCGATCACGAACCAGTGGGTCAACTCGTACAAGCGGCTGTGGGGCGCGTCGGCGCGCACCGCGGGCATGGGCGGCGAGGCGCCGTCGTACATCTGCTGGGGCCACAACAACCGCTCGGCCCTGGTGCGGGTGCCGATGTACAAGCCCACCAAGGGGCAGTCCACCCGGATCGAGGTGCGCCAGATCGACTCGGCGTGCAACCCCTACCTGGCGTACGCGGTGCTGCTCGGCGCCGGGCTCAAGGGTGTCGAGGAGGGCTACGAGCTGCCCCCGGGCGCCGAGGACGACGTGTGGGCGCTGACCGACGCCGAGCGGCGCGCGCTCGGCATCGCGCCGCTGCCGCAGAACCTGGCCGAGGCGATCGCGCTGATGGAGCGCAGCGAGCTGCTGCCGGAGATCCTGGGCGAGCACGTCTTCGAGTTCTTCCTGCGCAACAAGCGGCACGAGTGGGAGGAGTACCGCCAGCAGGTGACTCCCTTCGAGCTGAAGCGCTACCTGCCGGTGCTCTGAGGCGGGCGCCGGCACGGCGGCGGGTCCGGCATCGCGCCGGCTCCGTTTCGCGGCCGGCACCGCTGCCGGTCCGGCACTGTCCCGAGTCCGGGGCGCCACCACGTCGAACGGCCCGACCCCGCCGGGGGATCGGGCCGTCGGTCGTCGGGCGGCGAGGGGCGGTCGGACGTACGGGCCCGCCGGGGGCTCGGGACGTCCGTCCGCGGCCGGGACCTGCCCGAGATGTCCGCGCTCACGACATCGGCGGGCCGAGCAGCTCCAGGATGTAGCGGACGTACGCGTCCTTCTCCTCGCCCTGCGGCAGCAGCTGCGGCGCGCCCCGGCGGATCAGCGCGATGCCGACGGTCATCGTCAGCGCGGTCAGCGCATGCCGGTAGGCGGCGTCGGCGGGCAGGCCCAGCTCCTCGGTCAGCCGGGCGCCGAACTCCAGCCGCCGGCGGGTGACCTGCTCCAGGATCGGGCCGACCACCGGGTGCTGGGCGTGGATCAGCAGTGTGGTGGTGATGTCCGCGCCGCTGGGCGCGGTGAACGCGTACTCGGTGAGTCGGCGCCCACGCTCGACCGGATCCTCGATCCGTTCGGCAGCGGCCATCAGTTCCTCGGACTCGGCCACCCAGCGCTCCAGGGCGGCCTGGATGAGCGAGTCGCGATCCTTGAAGTGCCAGTAGAAACTGCCCTTGGTGGTGCCGAGGCGTTCCGCGAGGGGTTCCACCGCGACCGCGCCCAGGCCGCCTTCCCGCATCGCCTCCAGGGCCGCTCGAGCCCAGTCCTCTCGGCTGAGGGTGCGGCGGCCGGGGCGAGCGGACCGTTCCGGTTCGTCGTCTGATTGAACCCTCTCCGAGGGAACACCGTTGCGCATGGCACCTACGCTAACGTAGGGTGACGTCCCGTACGGTGGCGTATGGCGGCTCGTCGCTACGGAGGCCTCTTCGGGCCGTGGGACGGACGGCTCGCAGAGTGGAATCGCTGTTCACCACCGGACGAGGGCGCGCCGCACATGTGTTCGCCGCGGTCGGGGGGCTCGGCGAACCCCCGGTGCGGCGCGTCCACATTCCCAGTTCCGTTCTTGATCGATCAGTCGTTTGACCGGATACGCTCGGTCGGTGACCTCTGTGGATCAGCCTCGTGAACCGGCGGCCACCGACGGGCGTCTGGTGCGACTGGGCTTCACCGACATCGCGAGCGCCGCGCGCAACCTGCGCGATCCGGCCCTGCTCGGCGCGGGCGACGATCCGCTCTTCCTGGACGCGCTGGCCGCCACCGCCGACCCCGACCTCGCGCTGCTCGGCCTGGTCCGACTCGCCGAGGCCGCCGCCGACCGCTCGGTCCTGCTGTCCACGCTCGCGTCCGCGAAGCCCTTCCGGGACCGGATACTGGGCGTCCTCGGGGTCAGCGCCGCGCTCGGCGACCACCTCGCCCGGCACCCCGACGACTGGCGCTCCCTGGTCACCTACGACGTCCGGGACGCCCGGCCCACCCCGGCCTACTTCCATACCCAACTCACCGGCGCGCTCACCGGCCTGCGCGGCGACCCGGCGCTCGACGCGCTGCGCATCGGCTACCGGCGCTGCCTGCTCTCCATCGCCGCGCGCGACGTGTGCGGCTTCGCCGACGAGCCGACCGTGGCCGCCGAACTCGCCGACCTGGCCGGCGCCACCCTGGACGCGGCGCTCGACCTGGTCCGCCGCGAGCATCCGGTCGAGGCCGAACAGTGCCGGCTGGCGGTGATCGGCATGGGCAAGTGCGGCGGACGCGAACTCAACTACATCAGCGACGTGGACGTGGTCTTCGTCGCCGAGGCCCCGCCCGGCGTGTCGGAGGGTATCGCGGTCGCCGCCGCCAACCGGCTCGCCGGCGTCCTGATGCGGGCCTGCTCGGCGACCACCGTCGAGGGCTCGATCTGGGAGGTCGACGCCAACCTGCGCCCCGAGGGCCGCAACGGCCCGCTCACCCGGACCCTGGCCAGCCACCTCGCCTACTACGAACGCTGGGCCAAGACCTGGGAGTTCCAGGCCCTGCTCAAGGCCCGCCCGGTGGCCGGCGACCCGGCCCTGGGCCGCAAGTACATGGACAGCGTCTCGCCCATGGTGTGGACCGCGGCCGGCCGGGAGAACTTCGTCGCCGACGTGCAGGCGATGCGCCGTCGGGTGGTGGACAGCATCCCGGCGCGTGAGGTGGCCCGCGAGGTCAAGCTCGGGCCGGGCGGGCTGCGCGACATCGAATTCGCCGTGCAGCTGCTCCAGTTGGTGCACGGCAAGTCCGATCCGACGCTGCGCCACGGCTCCACCCTGGAGGCGCTCGCCGCGCTGTCCGCCGCCGGCTACGTGGGCCGTGACGACGCCGCCGGGCTGAACGCCGCGTACCGCTTCCTGCGCACCCTCGAACACCGCATCCAGCTCTTCCGGCTGCGCCGCACCCACCTGCTGCCGACCGACGCGGGCGAACTGCGCCGGATCGCCCGCTCGATGGGCATGCGCTCCGACCCGGTGGGCGAGTTGGAGAAGGCCTGGAAGCAGCAGACGCTGGAGGTGCGCCGGCTGCACGAGAAGCTGTTCTACCGGCCGCTCCTGGACGCGGTCGCCCGGCTCAAGCCGGGCGAGCAGCGGCTCACCGCCGAGGCCGCGCGGGCCCGGTTCGAGGCGCTGGGCTATGCCGACCCGGCCGCCGCGATGCGCCACCTGGAGGCGCTGGCCTCCGGGGTCAGCAGGCGGGCCTCGATCCAGCGCACGCTGTTGCCGGTGATGCTGAGCTGGTTCGCCGACTCGGCCGACCCCGACGCCGGTCTGCTCGCGTTCCGGCAGGTCTCCGACGCGCTCGGCAACACGCACTGGTACCTGCGGCTGCTGCGCGACTCGGGGGCGGGTGCCTCCGGGGCGGCGGCGGAGAACATGGCCCGGGTGCTGGCCTCGGGGCGGCTCGCGCCGGATCTGCTGCTGCGCGCGCCCGAGGCGGTGGCGATACTCGGCGACGGGGACGGGTTGCGGCCGCGTTCGCGGGCGGCGCTGGAGACCGAGGTCCTGGCCGCGGTCGGGCGGGCGCCGGGGCCGGAGAGCGCGGTACAGGCGGCGCGCAGCGTGCGCCGACGGGAGCTGTTTCGGATCGTCGCCGCCGACGTGCTGGGCCGGCTGGACGTGGACGCCATCGGCCGGGCGCTGACCGACGTCAACGCCGCGACGCTGACCGGCGCGCTGCGGGCCGCCGTCGACGGGTACGAGCGCGAGCACGGGCCCATCCCGGCCCGGATCGCGATCATCGCGATGGGCCGGTTCGGCGGCTACGAGCAGGGATACGGCAGCGACGCCGACGTGATGTTCGTGTACGAGCCGATCGAGGGCGCGCCGGAGGAGCCGGCCGCCAAGGCCGCACAGCGGGTGTGCAACGAGGTGCGCCGGCTGCTGCAGATCCCGTCCACCGACCCGCCGCTGCTGATCGACGCCGACCTGCGCCCCGAGGGCCGGCAGGGGCCGCTGGTGCGCACGCTCGCGTCGTACCGGGCCTATTACGAGCGCTGGTCCAAGCTGTGGGAGAGCCAGGCCCTGCTGCGCGCCGACGTCACCTCGGGCGACGCCGACCTGGGCCGGCGGTTCCTGGCGCTGGTCGAGCCGGTGCGCTACCCGTGCCGAGGCATCGACGACGGCCAGGTCCGCGAGATCCGCCGGATGAAGGCCCGGATCGAGGCCGAGCGGCTGCCGCGCGGGGCCGACCCGACCATGCACACCAAGCTCGGCCGGGGCGGTCTGGCCGACGTGGAGTGGGTGGTGCAACTGCTCCAGCTGCGGCACGCGCACGAGGTGCCCACGCTGCGGGTGACCGGCACCCGACAGGGGTTGGCGGCGGCACGGGACGCGGGGCTGCTCGACGCGCACGACGCCCGGGTCCTGGACGACGCGTGGGTCGAGGCCACCCGGGTGCGCAACGCGGTGATGATCGTACGCGGCCGGTCCTCCGACAGCTTCCCGTCCGATGTGCGCGAGCTGGGTGGGGTGGCCCGGCTGCTCGGGCACGCGTCGGACGAGACCGGCAGCCTGCTGGAGGAGTATCGGCGGGTGACCAGGCTGGCGCGGGCCGTGGTGGAGCGGGTCTTCTACGGCGAGGACGAGACTTCGACGGGCTCGCGCTGAGGCTTCGCGCGAGGTGCGTCGGGTGTGTGGTCGTCGTGCCCGTCGTCGGCTTTCCTGTCCGGCGGCGGTGGCGGCGCGGCCCGCGGGTCGTCCGGCGGATACTGCGGGAAGCGGTACGCGGAGCGTCCGTTGACCAGGCACTGGACGCCGAAGGCCGCGGCCAGGGTGATCCAGCCGCCGACCGCGTCGAGCACGAAGTGGTTGCCGGTCGCCACGATCACGAACAGGGTCGCGATCGGGTACAGGACGCCCAGCACCTTGGCCCACAGCGGCCGGGCGAACATCACGATCGCGAGCGCGCACCACGTCGACCAGCCGATGTGCATCGACGGCATCGCCGCGTACTGGTTGGAGACGTTCTTCATGTCGCCGGACGCCATCGATCCCCACGTGTGGTGGACCAGGACGGTGTCGATGTAGTCCGCGCCGGGCAGCAGTCGCGGCGGCGCGAGGGCGTAGAAGAAGTAGCCGAACAGGGCCAGCCCGGTGGTCAGGAACAACACCGTGCGCACGGCCCGGTAGCGGCCGGGATGTTTGTGGAACAGCCACACCAGGACACCGATGGTGACCACGAAGTGCAGCGTGGCGTAGTAGTAGTTCATCGGCACGATCAACCACGTGATGCCGTTGACGGCGTGGTTCACGCTGTGTTCGATGTCGATGTGCAGTGTCTTCTCGACATCGAGGAGTCGCCAGGCGCGGTCCACCGCGAGGTGTTCACGCTCGGGCACCGCGTTGCGGATCAGTGAGTACACCCAGTAGCTCAGCGCCACCAACGCGAGTTCGACCACGAATCGCGGACGACGCGGCGTGTGCAGATATACCCGCAATCGGGTCGTCGTGGGGATCGGCTGCATGGTTTTCCGTCCGGCTTCGTCGGTCAGCCGTCGCCCCGACGGCGGCATGGTCTCTCGGCTCGGATTGCCCCCCATGACTCAAGTCTGCCAGAGCCCGCCCCCGAGCCGATCACCCCGTGGGGCCATCCGGGGGCGGTCTTCTCCTTCCTCGGACGGAGGAAACGCACGTCGCGAGGGTGCGCGAAGGCCGCCCTCCGTGGGGATGGAGGGCGGCCTTCGGAGTGTCGGACGGGGTCCGTGACATCGGTCGGGGCCCGTGGGCCGGTGTGTGATCAGGGGGTCGGGACGGACTCGGAGGCGGGGTCGGCGGAGGTCGGGTCGGCGGCGCCGGCGGGCTTGCGCAGGGTGATCGCGGCGATCACCGCGCCGGCGGCGGCGATGGCGGAGGCACCGAGGAACGCGGCGGAGAAGCCGTCGGTGAGCGCGCCGGGGTTGCCGACTTCCTGGGCGCCGTGCGCGGCGGCGACGGCGGTCATCGCGGCCAGGCCGAGGGCCGAGCCGATCTGGTAGCTGGTGTTGACGATGCCGGAGGCGAGGCCGCCCTCCTCGGGACGGGCGCTGGAGATCGCGGTGCCCAGGGACGGGATGAAGGCGAGCGCCATGCCGGCGGCGGCGAGCAGGGAGGCGGGCAGCACGTCGACCCAGTAGTTGCCGTCGGAGCGGACGAACGACAGCCACAACATGCCGCCGGCGAGCGCGATCAGACCGGTGACCACCAGCGGGTTGGGACCGAAGCGGGCGATCAGGCGCGGTGCGAGCACGATCATCATGAGCATGATGGCCACGGTCATCGGCAACAGGGCCGAGCCGGAGGCGAAGGCGCCCAGACCGAGCACCTGCTGGAGGTAGAGGTTGAGGAAGAACCACATCGGGATCCAGGCCGCGGCCATCAGCAGCTGGGCCAGGTTGGCCCCGGCGAGGTTGGGCGTACGCAGGATGCGCAGCGGCATCAGCGGCTCGGCCTTCTTCGCCTGGAGCAGCAGGAACAGGGCGATCAGGCCGATGCCGGCGGCGAGGACCACCAGGGTCTCGGCGGAGCCCCAACCGGTCTCGGGGGCACGCACGACGGCGTAGACGGCGACGCCGAGTCCGGCGGTGGCGAGGATGGCGCCGAGCACGTCGATCGAACCGCGCCGGGCGGGAGCGTCCGGCATCAGCGACGGGGTGGCGACCAGGGCGAGCACGGCGACGGGGATGTTGATGTAGAAGACCCACGGCCAGCTGGCGTATTCGGTGATCAGGCCGCCCAGGAAGACACCGGCGGTGCCACCGGCGGGCGCGGCGGCGCCGTACAGCGCGAACGCCTTGGTCAGCTCCTTGGGATTGCCGCCGAAGAGCATCATCAGCAGGGTCAGCGCCGAGGGCGCGATGAGCGCGGCACCGACACCCTGGACGGCCCGTCCGGCGAGCTCGACCCACACCTCGCCGGCGAGCCCGGCGGCCAGCGACCCGACACCCAGGATCGCCCAGCCGAGCGAGAACACCCGCTTGGCGCCGAACAGGTCGGACAGCCGCCCACCGAGCAGGAGCAGCCCGCCGAACGCGACCACGTAGGCGTTGAAGACCCAGGACAGGTCCTCCTGCGAGAACCCGAGATCGGTACGCATCTCGGGCAGGGCCACGCCGATGATCGACGTGTCCATGATGACCATGAACTGCGCAAGCGCAATGAGCGCAAGCGCCGTCCAGCGGCGCGGATTGGCTTGTGGTTCGGACATCGCGATCACTCCATAGATACGACCGGGGGGTATCCGGCGACCAGGAACATACCCGAGGGGGGTATGCAAAATCCAGAGCAGCGCGGAAAATACCTGAGGGGGGTATGCAATCGGCATGCGTAAAGCCTCATGGCATGCCAAAACTCCCGCACCGGGGTGATGCCGCAGAGGGGGCGACGGAGACCGGCAGGCTGGGAGACCGCTACTTCGCGAGCGACGCCCGAAGCTGATCGATCGTCAGCCACGTTTCACCGCGGTGCACCATGCGGTGACAGTTGGCACAGACGAGCACGAGATCGGCGAGCCTGGTCTCACCCTCCCCGGCCACATGCAGCGGCACCACGTGATGGCACTCGATGTAGCCGGCCCCGTGCGCACCGTACTTCGCCTCGAAATCGAAGTCGCACACGGTGCAACCCAGGTGGCCCCGTTCGCGCAGGACCTCGGCGATCTTGCGTTCCCGCAGGCCGCGGTCGCGTTCCCGGTAGAGGTGCCGCCGGGCGAGGAGGCGTCCCTCCGGAGCGCTGTACTCCTCGAGTTCTTCGAGCGGCGTCTCGGGAAGCCGGAGCAACTCGCCGGAGCGCAGCCCGGCCCCGATGCGCCGCGCGGCCTCGGCCATGGTGCTCGGCGCGGCGAGGAACGCGTGCAGGACCTCGACGTCCGCCCGGCCGCTCCTGCCGCGGGTCGGGTTGCCGATGCCCCGCGCCCGGCGGGTACGGAGGCCCCTGATCTTGCCGGCCACGGCCTCCGGATCTCGGAAGCCGGCTCCCCGCGTCGCTTCGGGATGGAAGGGCAGCTTCTGCAACAGTCGGGAGAGCTCGACCACGCGCTCGTCACCCGGGTCGATGTCCGCCCACCCATCGCCCGCCGGCAGCGCGCAGGCCGGCACCAACTCGTCCCAGACCCATGCGGGTCCGGACTCCCGCGTGCGTACCTCGAACCCGAGCCTGCGCAGCCACCCGGCGGCGGCTGCCCTACCCCCGCTGAACTCGTCCGACCGCAACGCCCGCCCCTGGCAGTAGCGATGGGCCACACCCGCGACGGCCTTGGAGTCGTAGTCCCTGCCGTCGTGAACCAGGACGTACTTCAGGGCCGGCCTGAAGCCGTAGGTCGCGAGGAAGTCTTCGGTCCCGAGCCGATCGCACTCCGCAAGGGCCTGCAAAACGGCGTCGCGGGTGAGCTCCCCGATCCTCATCACCCGAGTCTGTCAGCGCCCCACCACAACCCGCCACCGCCGCTGCCCCCAATCCCCGGAAACCACCACCAACCAGACCCACCCGCCCAGGACCCACAACCCACAAAGAAGGCCGCCGACCGCGCGACAACACCGGCCGCCGCCCTCGCCTCCAAGAGGGCGACGGGGCCGCCCTAGGGGGTTCAGATGCCGAAGAAGTGATCCGGGCGATCCGCTGACCTGCGGGGATGCCGTGGCATGGGTCCTGACCTGCACAAACGCCTTGCATGACTGCTCATCGTTTCGCGCCATTCCCTGCCCTGGTGTGCCCATGCTGTGCCCTATTTCTCGGCATAGGTCACTCCCTGCGGCAAGGAGCGGGCCGCCGGTTGCGGCCGTCCAGCGCGGCGGGAGAGTTGTAATCAGCCGGTCGTACAGCCAACCGTCACTTCGACCCCCGAGCCGACGCCTTCGGGAAACCGGACACAGGACCGCTGTGCCGTTGACGTCCATGCCCAGCCACGTCTCGAAGTAGCGCCGCACCGTGGCCTCGTTGGCGAAGGAACGGTCGTTCGTCTGCGCACGGCATCGATGGGCGATGGCCGGAGTATGGCAACGCGTACCAAGTACCAACAAGCATGCCTATTGGGCCACCTCCGCACCGAAATTGCGCCGAGGGTCAATACAGTGCGGCTCTTCCGCCATCAGCAAGCGCCGCAAGCAGTCTCAAGCGGGTCCCGACGTGCATCGACCAGGTTCGGGTTCGCTGCAGGTCAACATCCGCCGACGCGCAACCGTAGATCGCGAAGCCGGTTACGTCCGAACGCAAGTCGGCTGCGTCCGACGCACGAGCACGGCTGTGGTGACAAGTGCGGCCGGAAGCCTGGCTCCTGCCTCGGCCGCAAACAGACTCGCCGCGAGATGCAGGGGCCAAGTCGCAGACTGCGGACGTGCCCAACACCGACTTACCACCGCTGGACAGCGTTTCTCGTGGCCGCCAAAGTCCGGGAGCTCAGGTGTGCTCGTCACGGGGTTGTGATCTGGCGGCGCTCTGCGTCGAGTTGGCGGGCCAGGTCGGCGTGTGCCCGGGAGAGGGCATCGCGGATCCGGCGCGAGGTCTGCTCGAAGTCCGCGTCGACCTCGACACCCAGATCGTGTCGCAACGCGACGCGAAGCAGGTACACGCCGTCCGACAACGGGCCGGTGAACCATGCCTTTGCGTGTCGGCAAGCCGCAGCCCGATCGGTGCTGTGCGGGAGTTGCTTGACCACCGCGCAGCCGAGTCCGAGCGACTGGTTGAGTTCCGAGGTGATGTCCAACAGTTCCTTCGTCAGCATCATCTGGGCCTGCGCATATAGCTCAGACCACGCCTCTCTGGCCGTGTCGAGCAGGCGTGCGTCCAAGTTCTCTCCGCGCTCCGTGGCTCGGACGGCGTCTCCAGCTGCCACTCGATAGGCGCGCGCCGTCGCGTTCAGTTGCGCATATTGGTCGCGCTTGGATTGCAGCGCACGCTCGTCACGTTGCTGTTCGCGTTCGAGTTGGGTGCGTTGAGTCTGCTCGGCGAGCTCCACCCTGCGGGCGCGCTGACTGAGCACGGCCCCTCCCAGAGTCCCGCCCATCGTCCCGCCGACACCGATGAGCGCGACAGCCAGCGTCGTTACATCCATGAGGGTCCCCCGTTCGTCCACTTTCCCGTTCGTCAACGACCGTGACCGATTATGGTGCGGCGTCGCCGCGACTCAGCGACCGCGGGTGTCACGCGGAGTTCGCGGACTACCTCATAGAACTCCGTGGCTCTGTGGAAGAGCCCGAGTGCAGTCCCTGCTCATGTTCCACGTGCCTGCATGGCCGGGTGGCACGGGGCCGCACCGTTGAGTTGCAACCCGAACTGCAACTTCCCGGTGGGTTGGCCAGCAGGTCCCCATCCCTTGAGTTCGATGGACGAGCCGTGGGGAGTGCCAGAACAACTGATGCCCCGACCCCGCGTTGAGCCCGGCGAGTTCCGCCGAGCCCTCCACGCTCTCAGGTGCCATCAACAGCATGGCCACATGCAAGAATGATCACCCGCCACAAGATCCGAGCCTGCACGACAGTAGCCGCTGCTCCGCTAAAGGCCCCTCTCAATCGCAGCCGCAAGAGCACGAAGGCGCTTCACCGCCGGTCTCGCATTACCAATCCGATAGGTTGCGTAACGCGGATCTTGTACGTCCTCGATACTCCGTACGATGTCCGAGTCAAGGCGATCGAATAGCCTGAACGAGTCGTGGCCTCGCGCGGTTTCGCCGTGGACCGGCCGCTGTGGAGCACAGTTACGCGCGTTGGTCCCCGTGCGCAACAAGAACTAAGTCTACCGCCCGACAATACGACGAATTGGGTCAAGTCGTCAGTTCATCCGAGGCGCTTGGCCTAAGGCCAGCGGATGTCGGAATACTGTTCGAGGTGCCAGATGGATTGTCAAGGCTAGCCAGCCTTATCGACACGCGGCAGCGCCAACTTGATATTCTGTCTCTGGTGATTTCTCGACTGAAAGTTGAATCAGAAACGGAGGAAGCCGTTTCAACTCGTGATATCTCACTGATTGAGCGTGGATCGCAATTGGCGCCAAATATTGACGAGCTGCTTGACTGGCCGTGATCGCGGCTTGTGATGCAGGCAGCACCTCGACGCTGGGGTGACCACCTCGCCCTGGAAGATCGAGCATCTCCCGCCAGTTTCAGCCAAAACGATCTTGCGCGTCTTCTCGGGCACAGCCGTACACGGCGCTTGGAGGGGTTCGCGGCCTATGGTCGGTATGGTGCGGACTATCCGGAGGTGGAGTGCGCGGAGCAATGGTCCATCGTTCGCTGCATTCGGACTCGGCGTACTCTGAATCGCCATCCTGGATCGTGCAAAAAGTCACGACAATAGAACCAGCTCCGTCACCGTCGGGTCAGGGTTACCGCCGGATGGAATTATCGACCTCCCGGGAATCACGTCCCGCAGTGCCGCACTCTCTTCTCAGGTGCGTTTGCTCGACCCGCCATGGGGCCGGGAGGCTCGTAGGGTGAGTGCGGGAATCTGCGCGATCTTTACTGGTGTGAGGTGGTCCCAGAGGATGCCTGAGGGGCGATGCTTTTCGGTCGTTCTGATGACTTTGTCGGGGGTGATGATCAGGTCCACGGTGACGTCGTGTTCGGTGGACGGGATCGGTTCGTTGATTACTTGAAGTGCGTGGACCGTGGTGACGACGAGGGTGGCGGAGCTGATGAGGCCGGCCTCGGTGAGCAGGGCGAACTCGATGTCGGAGTATCCGGCGCCTTTGCCGATGCGGACGCCGGCGCGGTTCACCGCGACGCTGCCGAGGACGACGATGTCGATCGGTTGAAGGGTGTCGGCGTCGGCGGTCGGGGCGATGGTTGCCGCGATGTGACTGGTTGCCGCCTGCTCGGGCGGGGCCGTGAGTGTCGCGGGGTCGAGGACATAGAACGGCTTCGGCGTGGCGAGTTTGGGGACCGCCATGTACACGATCTTGCCCTCGGCCAAGGCGTGCACGCGGACGGGTAGCTGGGCCTTGTCCGGCACGGATTTGATGACGCCCGCGGTTTTCCACCGGGCGAGTGCGGCGAGGCGTTCGGCGGCCTGGTCCTTTCCGTGGAAGTCTGGGATTCGGCCGTGACTGGTCGCGTCGTGGACGACGGCCGCGGCATCGAGGGCGTTCCATACTCGTTCGCGGACGCGTTGTTTGGCCTGTTCGTGCTCGGTGGGCACCGCACGCTCCTTGGTGTTCAGGTGGCGGTCATCAGGGTGAAGAGGCGATCCTGCACATCTTGTACGTCGACTCTGCGATGCCAGGGGCGTAGTTCGCGGCCGGCGGCGAAGATGACGTTCATGCCCCCGCCTCCTCGGGTTTGTTCCAGCTCGTCGATGGCCTGGCCGAGCACGGACACGGCGTTGTCGAGCTCGCCTTGCCTGATGAGGGCGAGTGTCAGGTTGCCGAGGACGATGGTGCGCGACTTCCGCCTGGCGGGCAATTGCTCCGCAGTCGACTGCAGTTGCTGCTGGGCACGTTGGTTCTGTCCGAGGTTCAGATAACACGATCCGGCCAGGCGTCCGAACTGGGTGGGGGAAACGAGGTCGGCTGCCGCGTCGACGGCGGTGACCCGGTCGAGATGGCGTTCGGCCTGGGCGAGGGCTCGTTCGCAATCGGTGGCGTGCCCGAGCATCGCGTGTGCTTCTCCGACGTGGAGGAGGGCGACGGCCAGCAGCGCGGGGCTGGTGGTCTTGGCGGCTTCGGCTGCCCGCAGCGAGTAGTCGAGGCCCTGTTGTGGTTGGCAGGTGCCGTAGAGCGCGAGGTATCCGGTGCGTAGGAGAGCGCGGCCTTCCAGCGTGCGGTCGTGCAGGTGGCGAGCGAGATCGATGCCCTGTGCGTAGTAGGTGTGGGCTGTGGTGTGGTCCGAGCGTTGCGAGGCGTCCCAGACGAGTTGGCCCATGAGGGTCGCCGCCTCGGCCTGCAGGCTGCGGAGTTCGCGTTGGGCTCGTCCGGCGCGGGCCTGGTCGGCGGCCATGGTTACGCGAGTCAGGAGCCGGCCCGCGTCGGCGAGTAGTCCAGCGGAAGGCGAGTTGTCGTAGCGCTCGGCGACATCCAAAAGGTCCGCGCGAAACGCGGCTCCCGTGGCCGGGTCACCATGGCCCAGGCCTCCGACCACCGGCGACCGATCGCAATCGCCGACATCGCGCAGCAGCGTGTCGAGCTCCTCCTGGGACAGACTCAGCGCTCTCGCCAGATTCGGACGCATCCACGGCTGCGGGCCTTTCCCGTTCTCCCAACGGGCGATGGTGGTGCGGTCGACGCCGAGCCGCTCGGCGAGTGATTCCTGGGTGAATCCCCGAGACTCGCGGCGTTGCACGAGCCGATGGCGTTTGAACGTCATGGCGTGGCCTCCCGATTGCCATGGTCCGCCGATTCCCCAGGTCATCACCCACAGTGCCGCACGGATGCAGCATGTGTGCGGCTTTGGCGCCCTGTTCCCCAGCCGAGCGACGCGGTTCGGTGGGTTCACGCGAACGGACCGGGACGTGAAGTCCCGCTCACCGCGACGCGTCGGGGGCGGCGGCAGCCCGCCCTCGCAACCGAAAGGGAGGAAGGCCATGCCCGAGATCGTGCCCACCAAGGCCAAGGCGGAGGACGGCCTGCTGGTCGCCCGCCGCCGTATCGTGGCCGCTCGCTCGCGCGCCGAGCAGCCGTCCGACGGCGGCTCGACCGGCGTCAGCGACACGAACGACTGACGGCCCGACATGACGACCGCCGACACCTCGGTGGTCGCGCGCCTGGGCGGGGAGAGCTTCCTCGCCCGGGTGTTCGGCCGAGAGTTCCGTATCGCACGCGGGGATGCCGCCACCGTCGCCGGCCTGCTCGGCTGGGAGGACGTGAACGCCATCCTGGCCCGGCACCGCCTCGAACCCCCACGCCTTCGCCTGTGCTCGGGCGGCGACATGCTGCCGCAACACCTGTACACGCGGCCGGTGACCACCCGCCGCAACACCGTGTGGAACCGCATCCAACCGGCGGCACTGCACGAGCAGTTGGCCGCCGGTGCCACCCTCGTCCTGGACGCCGCCGACGAACTCCATGCCCGCATCGGCGACCTCTCCGCGCAGCTGGAATGCGACTTTCGCACCGCGGTACAGGCCAACCTTTACGCGTCTTGGACCGCGAACGAGGGCTTCGGCACCCACTGGGACGACCACGACGTCGTTGTCGTCCAGGTCGACGGCGCGAAGCGGTGGCGCCTGTACGGTCCCACCCGTGTTGCTCCGATGCACCGCGACGTCGAAGCTCCCGAAGCGCCGCCCGACGACCCGATCGCGGACCTCGTCCTCACCCCGGGCGACACGCTGTATGTGCCGCGCGGCTGGTGGCACGCCGTCGCCGCCGAGGACGGCGGGCGGTCCCTGCACCTGACCTTCGGCCTGCAGAGCACGACCGGCGCCGACCTGATCGGCTGGCTCGCCGACACCCTGCGCACCCATCAAGCGGTGCGCGCCGACGTGCCGCGGCTCGGAACGGCACGACAGAAGCGGGACTTCGCCGAGAGCCTGCTCAAGCTCGTCACGGCCGAGCTCGAAGCCGAGGGCGTGGTCGATCGATACGCCGAGTTCCGGGACGCGACCGAACAGCCACGGCAGGCCCCTTCGCTTCCCTATGTCGATGGTGTGCCCGCATCGGCCGGGCTGCCGGTGAGACTGCTCGTCGCACGGGCCTCGGTGACCCGTGACCCGGACGACCGGGTCGTACTTACGGCAGGAGGCGAGGAGTGGATCTTCGCCCCGCAGGTACACGCGATGCTCACCCTTCTCCTGGACTGCCGTTCCCACCGGCTCGGCGAACTCGCCCAGGCGTCGGGGGTGCGCGTCGAACAGGCCGCCGTCGTGGTCACGGAGCTGGTGTCCGGCCAGGTCGCGCACGTCGGGACGGTGACCACGTGACGGCCACGCTCGCCTTGGGCACCTATCACTGTCCCGACGTGGCACTCGCGGCGACGGTCGCGGTGGCCGCCGGGGTCGAGTGGATCGACACCGCGCCCAACTACGGCGCCGGGACGGCCCAGTGCGCTCTGGCACCGGTCCTCGCGGCACACCCTCGAATCCAGGTGTCCACGAAAGTTGGCTTCATGACCCGTGAGACCGCCGCCGACGCACTCACCGCAGGGGTACTCCATCGACGCGAAGCGGGTATCCGGCACAGCCTGGCGCCCGAGTTCGTACGTTGGCAGATTCACCGCAGCCGCTCCGAACTCGGGCGACGACCCGACATCGTCTTCCTGCACAACCCCGAACACGCCCCCGAGGACAGCCCCGAGGCCCAAGCCGCACGACTGATGTCGGCGATCGCAGCCCTTGAAGAAGCGGCTGCCGAGGGCACGATCGGCGGCTACGGCATCTCGACCTGGACCGGCTTCTCCACCGGCCGGTTCGACGTCGGGACACTGCTGTCCATGGCGCGGACCGTCGCTGGCGAGGGGCACCACCTACGGGCAGTGCAACTCCCCGTTTCCTGGGTCCACCTAGAACCGCTTGCCGCCGCAATGGCAGGCGGCGGCGTGCTTCGAGACGCCCCCACTGCGGGCATCGAGGTCTTCGCATCGGCCCCACTGCACGGAGGCGAGCTGCCCGCGATGCTCACCCCCGAGGCCGTCGAACTCGTCGGCGACGGACTGACGGCCGCTCAGGCCGCCCTGATCGTGCCGGCCTCCGCACCGGGAGTGTGTCGTGTCCTGCTCTCCAGCAGCGACCCGCAACACTGGAACGACGCCATGAGAGCCTGTGCGCGTCCGCCGCTCGACCCGAGCCGACTCCGAAGGATCAGCGATGTTTTCGCCGCCTGACGACCCGCGCGAAGTCGCCTTCATGCGCGACGCCTACCGGCGTTCCGCAACCGCTCTCACGGTCCTTCCCGACGACGGCACCGAAGTGTGGGGATGGCGCGGCAGGACCCTGAGCGGGCCCGTCACCGGTGACCACGGCCCCGGGTGGCTGCGACTCGTCCGCGCACCCGCCGACAAGGCCGGCGGCCGGTTGTGGCTCGGGCCGGAGGACGCCGAGAAGGCCATCCCGGACTCCGTACCGAGGCCCCGGTTGCGCGGCGTCGAGGACTGGGCCGACGGCGACCACGCCTTCCGAGCCGAACTCCACGAACGCGTTACGGCCCGCCCGATCACCACCGCCGGCCCCATACTCCGCGAAGACCCCGGACTCGACGACACGTGGTGGCACGACCTGCGCCGGGCACTCGACCACATCGCCCCCGTGACCACCGACCGCGTCGCCCTGCGCCAGGCATACGTCGACCGCGCCATGCCCGAATACCTCGGACGCCCGATCGACACGACCGTGCCCACCTGGACCACCGCCCACGGCGACCTGCACTGGGCCAACCTGACCGCACCCCGGCTCGCCATCCTCGACTGGGAAGGCTGGGGCACCGCCCCGGCCGGCTACGACGCCGCGATGCTCCACACCTACAGCCTCCTCGTCCCGGACGTCGCAGCCCGAATCCGAAACGAACTCGCGCACGTCCTGAACACCCCCGCAGGCCGATTCTCCGAACTCGCCGTCATCACCCAGCTCCTCCAGACCACCACACGCGGCGACAACCTCGACCTGGAACAACCCCTGCGCGCCAGAGCAAGCCGAATTCTCGGTACCTGACCCTTCGCTTCCTCCCAGAAGCCAAGCCAACGGGATCGGCTTCGGATAGGGGCGGCGGCGCGTTGGCTCCGTGCCTGGAGAACCCCTGAACGGGGCTCCGCCTGTTCCGCAGCTCCCAGCCCGAAACTCCGCCCTACAGCGGACCACGGTTCGCGTGCCGGTGTCGCGATTCCGACCCGGGCTGATCGCGAGCTCGCTCATGCCCATGCACGAATGGTTTTCACCACGAATCCCGAGAAGTCTGAGGACTACTGTGCCCAGCGATACTCTCGAACTTCCCTCCGTCCTGCGGTTACGAGGTCCTCGACCCGTACGGACCGCGCGTGAACATGCCGCAGCCAAGGCACGAGTCGCCGGTGCTCACGAGGACGACGTCGCCGAGGTAGTCAGTGAACTGACCACCAACGTCTTCGTCCATGGCCACCCGACAAGCGCCGTCCTGGTGACCACCCACACGGCCGACGGCCTGTTCTGGGTAACGGTGTTGGCCCGCCAACGTGCGGTGACCCTGCCGCAACCCGTCGAGGAACCGGACGCCGAATCCGGACGGGGACTGCTTTTGGCCCACGCCCTGACGACCGCCTTCCGATGCGAGCGTCGGCAGAACGGCTACCAGGCTTTCATCGCCGGATTCGCGGTGCACCCGTGATCGGCCGATTCATCCAACGGACGGACGCCGGGGTTGCCCAAGGTGTCGAGCAGGACATCGACAACGTTCCATACCCGCCGCGTCTCTCCACTTTCGAGCGGGTCCGCGCCGGTTGCTGGGCTGCCGTGGAGTGGTGGGACGTGCACGTGCGTTACCGCGAGCTGCATCGCCGGCTCGATGGCGTGCGGGCCGATCTGGTCGGCATGGGCCTCGACTCCTGGGGCTTCGCCGTCTACGCGGATGCGCTCCGGACGCGCCTCGACCCACGGCTCGCGGACGGCGCGCCCCGCACGACGAGCGAAGCGTCCGATGGGGACTGGTGCGATACGGGGGCCTTCTTCGAAGGCATCGCCCGGAAGTACGCGGCGTTCCAGGCGTTCCGCCGTTACGGGATGGCCGAGAGGGAAGAGACGATGCGGCACTCGGTCAGGCGTGTGGGCACCTACAACCTCTTGAACGGAGGGGGCGATCGCTTCCCCTCGCAGATGGCGGTCCTGCGGGCGATGGACCTGGATCTCGTCGCCCTGCAGGAGGTGCAGCACGGTACTCGGGACGATCACGCGCTGGAGTGCGCAATCGCGAACGAGTTGGGCATGCAGACGATGTTGGCTCCGTCCGCGAGCCATGGATGCCATCTCGTGCTCGCGTGGAATCCCGTCAAGCTCCGCCGCGTCGGCTACACCGCGGACGCGGCGGAGGGGAAGTTCCATCACACGCTCCAGCGCGTGGAGTTCGTCGTCCCGGATACAGGCGCGCCGCTCACGGTCCTGCACACGCATCTGGATCCGTTTTCGGGCGACGATCGTGAGGGCGAGGTCCGGTGGCTCACGGAGTACGCCGCGCCCGGTCGGCGCACGCTGCTGCTGGGCGACTTGAACACGATCGGCGCGTTCGACCCCGAGCCCGACTGGTCGACGCTGCCCGCCCACCTCCACTCGCGTCACCGGCTGTGCCGCGAGGACGGGACCCTCGGCCTCACCGACCGGCGGGCGATTCGCCTGCTCGACCGGGCCGGGTTCGTCGACCCCTTCGCGAACCTACGAACAGGGCGCGACACGGTCGGCCATTGGGACGAGAAGGAGGACGGCATCCGCCGCCGGAGCGACCACATCCTCGGCAGCGGAATCACCTTCCGCGCTGCAGGTGTCATCGACGACCCGGCCGTGCGCCGGCTCTCGGACCACCTGCCCGTCTACGCGGTCGTCGAGGTCTGAGACCGACACCCGTCCATGGCTGTGAGCCCTGCTCCGGTCATGTGAAACGTCCGCGACCGAAACCGCCACCCCTCGGCGCAGACTCGCGCCGAGTTCCAGAACCCCGCCCTCCCACGTACACCCGCTGCGCGAGGGTGGGTCGGGTCGGTCTGGCGGCCGGGCGCGTGGTGCTGCGGGGACGGCGGCTCGGTTTCGGGCGGTGGGTTGGTGGAGTTGGCGGCGGATGCGCCAGGTGAGGACTTCGGCGCGTGAAGCCGCGGATCTGAGTTCGCTTGCCCGGCGGCGTCGAGCGGGACGGTGGCCGGCGTTTTGCCGGGGTACGCGGACCCCGGCTTCACGCTCCGGATCCACACCCACCTCGTGTCCGCGGGCGAGGAGCGCACGAAGAAGGCCGTCGACCGCGCTCTTGAAGCAGCGGTCGACGGCCTTGTTCTTCGGGGGAGCGCCCTCGTTGTGCCCGCTCGGGCCGCTTAAGGGGTGAACCCGCAGGTCAGCGCTATCTCGACTTAGAGGTCGAAGTAGAGCTCGAACTCGTGGGGGTGGGGGCGCAGGCGGACCGGGTCGATTTCCTTGGTGCGCTTGTATTCGATCCAGGTGTCGATCAGGTCCTGGGTGAAGACGCCGCCTTCGAGGAGGTACTCGTGGTCGGCCTCCAGGGCGTCGAGGACCTCGGCGAGGGTGCCGGGGACCTGGGGGACGGCCTGGTGCTCGTCGGGGGCCAGCTCGTACAGGTCCTTGTCGACCGGCTCCAGCGGCTCGATCTTGTTCTTGACGCCGTCGAGGCCGGCCATCAGCTGGGCGGCGAAGGCCAGGTACGGGTTGGCCGACGGGTCCGGGACGCGGAACTCGACGCGCTTGGCCTTCGGGTTGCTGCCCGTGATCGGGATGCGGATGCAGGCCGAGCGGTTGCGCTGCGAGTAGACCAGGTTGACCGGCGCCTCGAAGCCCGGGACCAGGCGGTGGTACGAGTTCACCGTCGGGTTGGTGAAGGCCAGCAGCGACGGGGCGTGCTTGAGCAGGCCGCCGATGAAGTAGCGGGCGGTGTCCGACAGCCCCGCGTAGCCCTGCTCGTCGTAGAACAGCGGCGAGCCGTCGGCCCACAGCGACATGTGGCAGTGCATGCCCGAGCCGTTGTCGCCGAAGATCGGCTTCGGCATGAAGGTCGCGGTCTTGCCGTTGCGCCACGCGACGTTCTTGACGATGTACTTGAACAGCATCAGGTCGTCGGCCGCCGCGAGCAGCGTGTTGAACTTGTAGTTGATCTCGGCCTGGCCGGCGGTGCCCACCTCGTGGTGCTGGCGCTCGATCTCCAGACCCGCCGCCTCCAGCTCCAGGGAGATCTCCGCGCGCAGGTCGGCGAAGTGGTCGACCGGCGGGGTCGGGAAGTAGCCGCCCTTGTAGCGGACCTTGTAGCCGCGGTTGTTCTCCTCCGCACCGGTGTTCCAGGCGCCCGCCTCGGAGTCGATGTGGTAGAAGGACTCGTTCGCGCCGGTCGCGAAGCGCACGCTGTCGAACACGTAGAACTCGGCCTCGGGGCCGAAGTACGCCGTGTCGGCGATGCCGGTGCCGGCGAGGTAGCGCTCGGCCTTCTTCGCGACGTTGCGCGGGTCGCGGCTGTACTCCTCATCCGTCAGCGGGTCGTGGATGAAGAAGTTGATGTTGAGCGTCTTGTCCTTGCGGAACGGGTCGAGCCGCGCCGTGGACAGGTCCGGGCGAAGCGCCATGTCCGACTCGTGGATCGCCTGGAAGCCGCGGATCGAGGATCCGTCGAAGGCCAGCGTCTCACTCGGGTCGAACGTCCTCGCCGGAACCGTGAAGTGCTGCATCACGCCAGGCAGGTCGCAAAAACGAACGTCGACGAACTTGACGTCGTTGTCGGCGATGTATCGCGACACCTCTTCGGCGTTGTTGAACATCAATCCTCCTCGACCCGGCGCCAGGCGCGGGTAGTTGCGTTCGCGGGGAGCGGCCTCCTCCCCGGTGGCCACTAGGCCTTGAAGGTAGGCGCGAGCGGTTTCCCGTCGGTGTCCCTCGTGTTTCCGGGATGTTACGCACCCACCCGTACGGTCTAGCCGGTTTGCCTGGATGCGTGTGCCCGTGATCGGCCGCCGGTACGCCCACCCCGGGGCGGGTGAATCGGCCCGGCTCGTCTACTTTGGAGGGGTGGACGAGAACACGAGCGCAGCGCGGACCCAGGCCTCCGGGGCGGCGGACGACGAATTCGCCTACCGCGGCAAGCGTCTCGGGTTGCCCGAGGACGGACCCAATTCACTGGCGCCGACCGGGCGCCGGCTCCTTGCCCTGGTCATCGACTGGGGCATCTGCTACGTCATCGCGCTGTCCTTCCTGGGCGGCGGCAAGCTCAACGCGGTCGGCACCAGCTGGGGCACGCTCGGTGTGTTCGCCGTGGAGAACCTGCTCCTGGTGAGCACGCTCGGCTGGACCCTGGGCAAGCGGATCATGGGCATCCGGGTGGTCTCGGTCACCCGCGGCTCGCTGCTGCCGCTCGCGGTCGTGGTGCGGACGTTCCTGTTGTGCCTGGTGATTCCGCCGGCCATCTACGACCGGGACGGGCGCGGCTTCCACGACAAGGCGGTCGGCACGGCGGTGGTCCGGGCTTAGGCCCTCCTGCGACATCCGTGCTCCGAAACGGAAGAGACGCAAGAAACAGAAGAGAGCGGCGGCGATCCGGGTTCGGATCGCCGCCGCTCTCGCGTCGAACGGGGGACGGGGACGGGCGCGGGTGTCGCGCGGGTGCGTGGCGCCGCGGTGGGTCAGCCGCGCGGGCCGCGCGGCATGCGCGCGCCCTTCGGCATCGGGCCCTTGGGCACCGGCATGTTCTTCATCAGGTCGCCGACCGCCCGCAGCCGGTCGTTGACCTGCGCGACCTCGGGCTTGGCCATGGTCGGGGTCAGCTTCATGATGTGCCGCTGGAGCTTGAGCAGCGGGACCTGACCCTCGTCGTTGCCGACGATGATCGTGTGCACCGTGGTGTTCGCCGCCAGTCGGGACATGCGCTTCTTCTCATCGGCCAACAGTCGCGTCACGCGACCCGTCTGACCCTCGCCCACCAGGATGATGCCGGGGCGACCCACGGCGCGGTGTACGACATCCTGGTTGCGGGTGATGGCCACGGTGGGGGTCACGACCCAGCCACGCTTGAGTGACTGCATGACCGCCAACGCGGCGCCGGGCTGGCCCTCCATCTGGCCGAGCACCGACTTCTCGGCCCTGCGTCCGAAGATGAAGGCCGCCGCGAGCAGACCCACGAGGGCACCGAAGATGCCCAGGTAGATCGGATGTCCCCACCAGAAGCCGATGGCCAGGAGTACTGCGAATACGCCCAGGCCCCAGGCCGCCACAATCAAGCCGACCCACGGATCGGCCTTCTTCGTCTGCTGGTAGGCGAGCCGGATCTGCTTCAGCCGGCCGCTCTTCTCGGATGGTTCCTTGCTCGCCATGTGAAAAGGATACTGGCGTGCCGTCCACCGGGGACAATGCCTGGCGCCGGCTTGTCGCGACCTTCCCGCCGAAGGCGCGACGATCCGGCCGTCCGGCGGGAAATCCACCCCCCGAGGACGGCCGAATCGCGGGCCGACCGGCCCCGCGCGACCCTAGCGCGAGCCGGCGCCCGGTGCGGACTTGACCGGGGCCAGCCGGGCCAGGATGTCGGAGGCCTCGGCGCGGGCCCGAGCGCGGCTGCGGTCGGCGCACACGGCCGCCCACGCGTTGCGGCGGGCGGTGCGCTGACCGCCCTCGAACATCAGGACGGTCTCGACGGCCCGGAAGACCCGGCCGACGGTGGCCCGGCGTGCGGCGAGGCCGCGATCGAACGCGCCGCGCAGCACCGAGGCGTTGTCCTGCTGCGTTTCTGGCATGAGGTCGTCCCCCTAGCTGTGCTCGATGCGAGCTTCGGCCGCACCACGGCCGACTCTCGCGACACTGTGTTGCCCGATGATGGCGCCCGGGTCACACCGAGGTGAAACTCTGCACACCTTCGGCCGACGCGGCGCGCGTGTCGCGCACCTCCAGGGCTTGGCGGTACAGCCGACCCGCGCGGTACGACGAGCGGACCAGGGGTCCGGAGAGCACGCCCGCGAAGCCGATCTCCTCGGCCTCCTCGTTCAGCTCGACGAACTCCTCCGGCTTCACCCAGCGCTCGACGGGGTGGTGCCGCACACTCGGCCGCAGGTATTGCGTGATGGTCAGCAGTTCGCAGCCGGCGTCGTGCAGGTCCTGCATCGCCTGGCTGATCTCGGCGCGCTCCTCGCCCATGCCCAGGATCAGGTTGGACTTGGTGACCAGACCCGCCGCCCGGGCCTGGGTGATCACGTCGAGCGAGCGCTCGTAGCGGAAGCCCGGCCGGATGCGCTTGAAGATGCGCGGGACGGTCTCGATGTTGTGCGCCAGCACCTCGGGGCGCGAGGAGAACACCTCGGCCAACTGGTCCGGCTGCGCGGTGAAGTCCGGGATCAGCAGTTCGACGCCGGTGCCCGGGTTCAGCTCCTTGATCTGCCGGACGGTCTCCGCGTACAACCACGCGCCGCCGTCGGGCAGGTCGTCGCGGGCCACGCCCGTGACCGTGGCGTACTTCAGACCCATCGCCTGGACCGACTCGGCGACCCGACGCGGCTCGTCGCGGTCCAACTCGGCGGGCTTGCCGGTGTCGATCTGGCAGAAGTCGCAGCGCCGGGTGCACTGGTCGCCGCCGATCAGGAAGGTCGCCTCGCGGTCTTCCCAGCACTCGTAGATGTTGGGACAGCCCGCTTCCTCGCACACCGTGTGCAGCCCCTCGCGCTTCACGAGTTGCTTGAGCTCGGTGTATTCGGGGCCCATCTTCGCCCGGGTCTTGATCCACGAAGGCTTGCGCTCGATGGGAGTCTCGGCGTTGCGGACTTCCAGGCGAAGCAGCTTGCGGCCGTCGGGTGCGACAGCGGACACGCGCGACTCCCTCTTCTCGGGTCGGCCTGCGGGCGGGACAGACCGCAGTGGGCCCGACAGGATGGGACGGGCCCGTGGTGGGGCGGTACGTCCAGAGTACGCCGAGCGAATCGGGGCTCCGGACGCCCCGTCAAGTGGCAACCGGGACGAACCCGGGTGGATTCCCCCGCGGTCGGGTCCGGGACGAGGCGTGCGTCACGCGGTGCGGGTCACGCGGTGCGGGTCACGCGGTGCGGGTCGTGCGGTGCGGCTCGTGCGGTGCGGCTCGTGCGGTGCGCGTGACGCGGCTCGCGTCACGCGGCGCCCGCTACGCGGCTCGCGTCACGCCGGGATCCGGGCGAAGACGTCGGCCAGGTGCCGCTCGGCCAGCGGCAGGATCTCGGCGACGGTGACCTCGCGGCCGAGTTCGCGGCTGAGCGAGGTGACCCCGGCGTCCTTGATGCCGCACGGCACGATGCGGTCGTAGTAGGTCATGTCGGCGTCGCAGTTGATCGCGAAGCCGTGCATGGTGACCTTGCGCGAGACCCGGACGCCGATCGCCGCGAGCTTGCGGTCGTCGCCGCGCTGCCCCGCGTTGGAGGGCGCGTACTCCGGACCGGCCAGGCGCGGGTCGAACTCCGGGTGCAGGCGCGGGTCGGGCGCGGCCGTGAGCCGGCTGTCCAGGCGCAGGTCGAGGCCGCCGGTCGGGGCGGCCCGCTGCGGCACCGCGTCGCCCAGGACCCACACGCCGCTGCGTCCCTCGATCCGGGTGGTCTCCAGACCCAGGTCGGCGCAGACCCGGATCAGCGCCTCCTCCATCCGACGCACGTGCGCGACCACGTCGACCGGCTCGGGCAGGCGCACGATCGGGTAGCCGACGAGCTGGCCGGGACCGTGCCAGGTGATCTTGCCGCCGCGGTCGACGTCGACCACGGGTGTGCCGTCCATCGGGCGCTCGGAGGGGTCGGTACGGCGGCCTGCGGTGTAGACCGCGGGGTGTTCCAGGAGCAGACAGGTGTCGCCGATCTCGCCGCTCACCACCTGCTCGTGCACGCGGCGCTGTTCCTCCCAGGCAGCCTCGTACGGAACGGCGTCGGCGCCGAGGCCCAGGTGCACGAATCGCAAGAAGCTGGTCACGCCCACCAGCGTACGACGGGGTCGAACGTCACCCGCGACCGGCGTCGAGGCCGCGGACTCGGCAGGTCACGCCGGTGAAGGTGCAGCCGATCGCCTCGACCCGGCCGTACAGGCCGAACTCGATCATCACGCTCGCCCCGGGCGCCAGCGGTCCCCGGCCGCGGGCGGTCGCGACGCCGCGATCGGTGCTGGTGCGCATGTCCTCGCCGTAGAGCATGGTGAAGCCGCTCTGCCGGCCCGACGTGGTGAGCGTGAGGTCCCAGGCGGGCAGCGGGCGCGGGGTGCGGTTGGTGATCACCACGGTGCCGTCGGCCCCCCAGCCGGAGTCGGTCACGGTGGCGTCGACGGAGATGTCCGCGGGGCCGGTGGTGGCGGGTGGCGGCGGGACGGGCGGGGCCGGCGGCGCGCTGGAGCGGGTCGCGGTCGCGCTCGCCCCGGGGTTGGCGCTCGCCGAGGCGGACGGGGAGCGGGTCGCCGACCGTGTCGCGCTCGCGGTCGTCGGCGGGCCCGTGGCGGTGGCCGTACCCGCGCCCGGGCTCGCGGCAGCGGTGCCGGGCAGCGGGAACGCGGGCGCCGGCAGCGGCAGGTTCCGGTCGAGCGAGACCGGGGTGTCGCCCCGATCCGAGTCGCCGAGGCCGCCGAACAGGAAGACCCCGCTGGTGAGCAGCAGGCAGACGATCGCGACCGCGGCGAGGGGGATCACGATCCCGCGGGCGGTGTCGTCCGATTGCCGGGTCACGCGTGCGTTTCCTTCGCCTGGTCGCGGGCGGCTCGCGGTTCCCGGACACTCCGGCCGATGTGGCCCGACGCCCCCGAGGCGCGTCCGCGCGGACGTCGGCCGCGCGGAAGTCGATCACCCCAACGGGTGAACTGCCTCGCGCATGTTCCACCACCGCTACGCGCATCGCAAGCGGCGGCAGGCTGGTGACAGCGCGGTGGATCCGTGTCGCCGATTCGGCAGGTTTTGCCGAACTTGGCCGAACCGGGGCTTCCTGGGGGCGAATTCGCCCCATCCCGGCGGGACCTTCGGGCGTAACTCGAAAGGGTCATTGTTACGAGCGTTCGGGTTGTAGCTCTCCAGAAATCGCTAGATTCTCGCGCGATCACCCACCCACACCCGAACCACCGCACCAGCGGGAGGCGTTCATCTCCATGGCAGCCAGGGTCGAGCGGCGCCCCAATCACCGGCTGGCGGCGCTTGTCGAGGAAGCCGGCTTCTCGCATGCCGGTCTGGCCCGACGCGTTGACCAACTCGGTGCGGAACAGGGCATCGATCTCCGGTACGACAAGACCTCAGTGGCACGCTGGTTGCGGGGCCAACATCCGCGCGGGATCGTGCCGATACTGCTCGCGGAGGTCTTCACCCAACGACTCGGCCGCAAACTCAGCGCCGAGGATCTGGGCATGGCCGGATGCCGGCCGGACTACGCCGGGCTGGAATACGCGTCCGGTCCGCCCGAGGCGGTCGAGATCGTCACCGGCATGTGGCAGGCCGACTCGGCGCAGCGATCCGCCCTGGTGGAGGCCGCGTTCACGCCCGGGGCGCTGGTGGTGCCCAGCCGGGACTGGCTGATCGGCGCCGGCGACGAGCGACCGGCGCGGCAGGACGGCGACCGCGTGGGCCTCGGCGACGTGGCCGCGGTGCGGGCGGTCGGCGAGGCGTTCCGGCGGTTGGACAACTCGTTCGGCGGGGGGCACGGCCGGCAGGCGCTGGTGCGCTACCTCGACACCGAGGTGACCGCGATACTGCGCGGGACCTACGACTCGCGCACCGGCAGCGCGCTGTTCGGTGCGGCGGCCACGCTCACCCGCCTGGTCGGCTGGATGGCGTACGACGTGGGCGTGCACGGGATGGCGCAGCGCTATTTCGTCCAGGCGCTGCGGCTGGCCCAGGCGTCGGGGGATCGGGCGCTCGGCGGGTTCGTGTTGTCCACGATGAGCCGGCAGGCGGTATACCTCGGACACGGGCGCGAGGCGGTACAGCTGGCGCGAGTCGCCCAGCAGGGCGCGTCGGCGGTGGCCACGCCCCGGGTGCGCGCGCTCTTCCACGCGGTCGAGGCGCGCGGACACGGCCTGCTCGGCGACGCGCGGGCGTGCGGGGCGGCGTTGTTGCGGGCCGAGCAGGCGTTGGAGTGCGTCGCGTCCGGGGACGACGAGCCGGAGTGGGTCGCGTTCATGAACGAGGCCCAGTTGGCCGACGATCACGCGCACTGCTACCGGGACTTGGAGGACTACGACAAAGCGCGCGAATACGCCGAGCGCTCGTTGCGGCTGCGCGGGAGCGAGTACGCGCGCAGCCGGTTGTTCTGCCAGACGATCCTGGCCACCGCGCTGCTGGAGTTGGGCGAGGTGGAGCAGGCATGCCGGGTGGAGGCGGAGGCGACCGAACAGGCGGAGGGGCTGCGGTCGTCGCGGGCGGTGGACTATGTACGCGAGTTCACCCATCGGTTGGCGCCGTACCGGGACGTGCCGGCGGTACGCGAATTCGAGGCGCGGTCGGGCTGCTTCGTCCGCACGGCCTGAGCGGCGCGCGGCGGGTCAGGCCGCGAGGGCGCCCAGGTCGGCGAGGGCGGAGCGGGCCGCTCTGCGACCGGAGGCCAGGGCGCCCTGGATGGAGCTGGAGTCGCGATGGTCGCCGCAGACGTACAGGCCGCCGATCAGCCGGACCGGTCGGCGGAAGTTGTGACCGGGCTCGACCACGGGGACGGCCTGCGGGATGTGACAGGTGGTCAGGTGTGCCCACGTGGTGGTGGGCGTGTCGTGGACGACCGCGAGCCGTTCGCGGACCCGTAGTTCGAGCTTGGCCGGCTCCGAGCCGTCGTGCCCGAGCACGGTGGTGGCGATCAGCGCCCGGCGGTCCGGCGCGTAGGTGGGGGCGACCTGGCTGACCACCGTCGTGTGCGTGAACGGGCTGCGGGCGTCGGCCTCCACGAGCAGCGACGCGTCGGCCCGGGGCGCGCCGCGGGCCACGTGGTACAGCGTGGTCACCGGGTGGAACGCGGGCATCCGCAGGCCCGGCAGCAGCGCCACCGCCGTACTCGGATCGGTGGCCACGATCACCGCGCGCGCCCGGATCTCGCCCGCCACGTCGGTCAGCACACGATCGGCCGAGACGGACGACACGCGCACGCCGTAGCGCACCACGCCCGCCGGCAGGGTCGCCGCGAGCTGGGTCGGCACCGCCGCCATGCCCCGGGCGGGCAGCGCCACCCGGCCGCGCAGGAAGGACCGGAGCATCAACTCGGCGAACCGGCTGGACGAGCGCAACGCGGGATCGTGCAACAGCGCGGCCAGCAGCGGGCGCAGGGTCCGCCGGGTCAGCTCGGGCGGCAGCGCGCGCAACACCGGCGCATCGGCGGCGGCCGTCTCGGCGGCGCCGAACACCCGCGCCACCGGGGCGGACGCGGTCCGGGCGAGCAGCGCGGCCAGCCGCGCCCGGTCGGTGCCGCTGCCGTTGCGCAACCCGCCGATCGCGTCCCGGACCCGGCGCACGTCGCCGATCCGCTGCGTGCGGCCGTCCTCGTACAGCAGCACACCGGGCTGGAACGCGCGCAACCCCAATGCGGCGACGTCGAGTTGTCGGCGCACCTGGGGCCAGGAGGTGGTCAGCGACTGAAAGCCGCGGTCGACCCGGAAGCCGTCCACGAGATCCGTCCGCACCCGCCCCCCGGGTCGATCGCCCGCTTCCAGCACGGTGACCGGCACTCCGGCCGCGGCCACGGTCCTTGCCGCGCTCAAGCCGGCCAACCCGGCCCCCACCACGATCACCTCGGTACGGCGCACGTCGACCACGATCGTCCTCCCGTCCCCCAGCCCACGACCACCTACGCCGCGGTGTCGGTTTCATCGCCTAGGTCATGCCTCGAAAGCCCGGTCGGTTTCACGCCTACAGGTCATACCCCTCGAAAGCCCGGTCGGTTTCACGCCTACAGGTCATACCCCTCGAAAGCCCGGTCGGTTTCACCGCCTACAGGTCATACCCACCAAAAGCCCGAAGGAGCGCACCGACCAACACCGGTTGTCCGACGGGCAACAGCAGGGCGTCCACTTGTCGACGAGCGTGCCGGACGTGACGTCGGGGCTCAGGCGTCGAGGGCGGCGGCGATCGCGGTGTCGATGGTGGGGTGTTCGAAGGTGAAGTCGGAGTCCAGGAGGGCCTTGGGCACCATGCGTTGGCCGGTGAGGATTTCCTTGGCGAAGTCGCCGAGGGCGATGCGCAGGGCGAATGGGGGGACCGCAAGGAAGGTGGGGCGGTGCAGGGCGCGGCCCATGGCCTTGGTGGCCTCGGTGTTGGTGACCGGGTTCGGGGTGGTCAGGTTGACCGGGCCGGACAGGGTCGGGTGGTCCAGGACGTGGCGGATCGCGGCCACCTCGTCGGCCAGGGAGATGAAGCTCCAGTACTGCCGGCCCGAGCCGAGTCGGCCGCCGAGGCCGGCCCGGAACAGCGGGAACATCCGGCCCCACGCGCCGCCGGAGCGGGAGACCACCAGGCCGGTGCGCAGGTGGGCGACCCGGATGCCGGCCTCGACGGCGGGCGCGGTGGCCGCCTCCCACTCCGTGCACAGGTCGGCCAGGAAGCCCGTCCCGGGCGGGGACGACTCGTCCACCTCGCGCTCGCCCGTGTCGCCGTAGTAGCCCATCGCGGAGCCGGACAGCAGTACCCGCGGCGCCGGTCGCAGGGCCGCCAGCGCGCGGGAGACGGCCCCGGTGCCCAGGACCCGGCTGTCCCGGAGTTCGCGCTTGTACGCGGCCGTCCAGCGCCGATCCCCGATGCCCGCGCCGGCCAGATGCACGGCCGCGTCCACCGGGCCGAGCGCGGCGGTGTCCACCGTGCCGCCGTGCGGGTCCCAGCGCACCTCGTCGGGCCCGCGGGGGGCCCGGCGGACCAGCCGGACCACCTCGTGGCCGTCGGCGGCGAGCGAGCGGACGAGAGCGGAACCCACGAGGCCGGACGAGCCGGTGACGGCGATACGCATGGGAGTATCCTCGCCCACTCGGTGCCGAACATGCCGAAGGCGGCCCGGACCGGGGTCCGAACCGCCTTCGGGTCGTGCGTGTCGCCGGCTGCCTACAGGCCGAGGTCGCCCTCGAAGGCGCCTTCCTCGAGACGGGTCTTCACCGTCTGCAGGAAGCGGGCCGCGTCCGCGCCGTCCACCAGGCGGTGGTCGTAGGACAGGGCCAGGTACACCATCGAGCGAACCGCGATGACCTCGCCGAGCGTCGGGTCGTTGACCACGACCGGGCGCTTGACGACCGCGCCCGTGCCGAGCATCGCGACCTGCGGCTGCGGGAAGATCGGCGTGTCGAACAGCGCGCCGCGCGAACCGGTGTTGGTCAGCGTGAACGTGCCGCCGGCCAGCTCGTCGGGGCTGACCTTGTTGGTGCGGGTGCGCTCCGCCAGGTCCGAGATCTTCCGGGACAGGCCCGCGATGTTCAGGTCGCCCGCGTTGTGGATGACCGGGACCATCAGACCGCGGTCGGTGTCCACCGCGATCACCAGGTGCTCGGCGTCGTGGTAGGTGACCGTGCCCGCGTCCAGGTCCATCGAGGCGTTCAGGACCGGGTGGACCTTGAGCGCCTCGACCGCCGCCTTGGCGAAGAACGGCATGAACGACAGCTTGACGCCCTCGCGGGCCACGAAGTCGTTCTTGGCCCGGTCGCGCAGGCGGGCGATGTTGGTGACGTCCACCTCGACGACGGTGGTCAGCTGGGCCGAGGTCTGCAGCGACTCGACCATGCGCTTGGCGATCACCGTGCGCATCCGCGACAACTTCTCGGTCCGACCGCGCAGCGGCGACGGCTCGATCGGCGCCGCGGCCTTGGCGGCCGGAGCGGCGGCGGGGGCCGCGGCCGGAGCCGAGGCAGCCGCGGCGGCCTGGGCCGCCTGCTGCTTGCGGGCCGTCTCCAGGACGTCCTGCTTGCGGATGCGGCCACCGATGCCGGTGCCCTCGATCGCGCCCAGGTCCACGTTGTGCTCGGCGGCGAGCTTGCGCACCAGCGGCGTGACGTACGCGCCGTCGGCCTCGGCCGGCGGGGCGAGCTGCGCCGCCGGGGCGGCGGCCTGCGGGGCGGGAGCCGGCGCGGGCGTCGGAGCCGGCTTCGGCGCGGGCGCCTGGGCCGGAGCTGCGGCCGGAGCCGGAGCGGGCGCCGCGGCCTGAGCGGGCGCGGAGGCCGGAGCAGCCGCAGGAGCCGGAGCAGCCGCCGGAGCCGCAGCCGCCGGAGCGGGCGCCGCGGCCGGAGTCGCACCGGGCGCGCCGATGACGGCCAGCTCCGCGCCGACCTCCACCGTCTCGTCCTCGGCGACCTTGATCTTCAGCAGCACGCCGCCGACCGGCGACGGGATCTCGGTGTCGACCTTGTCCGTCGAGACCTCGAGCAGCGGCTCGTCGGCCTCGACCGTGTCACCCTCCTGCTTCAGCCAGCGGGTGATGGTGCCCTCCTGCACGCTCTCGCCGAGCGCGGGCAGCAGCACCGGGGTGCCCTGCGCGTCGCCGGCGGGCGCGGCCGGAGCCTGGGCGGGCTCCTGCGCGACCGGAGCCGCCGGAGCGGCGGGTGCCTCGGCGGCCGGAGCAGCTTGAGCAGCCTGCGCGGGCGCGGCCTGAGCCGGAGCCTCGGCCTCCTGCGGAGCCGGCGCGGCGGCCGGGGCCGCGGCCCCCGAGCCGTCGTCGATCACGGCCAGCTCGGCGCCGACGTCGACCGTGTCGTCTTCCTGGGCCTTGATCGACACCAGGATGCCCGCGGCGGGGGAGGGGATCTCGGTGTCGACCTTGTCGGTCGAGACCTCGAGCAGGGGCTCGTCCAGCTCGACGCGCTCACCCTCCTGCTTCAGCCAGCGGGTGATGGTGCCCTCCTGCACGCTTTCGCCGAGCGCGGGCAGTGTTACGGAGACCGGCATGGGTCAATGACTCCTTCTCAACGCTTCAAGGCGTGGGTCTTGGATGACGGGGCGCGATAGGGGGCGCGTCGTCAGTCGTGGACGTGCAGAGGCTTGCCCGCCAACGCGAGGTGGGCCTCGCCAAGCGCCTCGGACTGCGTCGGGTGCGGGTGGATGAGCTGGGCGACCTCGGCCGGCAGGGCCTCCCAGTTGTAGATCAGCTGGGCCTCCGAGGTCAGCTCGCCCATCCGGGCGCCGACCATGTGGATGCCGACGACCGGGCCGTCCTTGACCGAGACGACCTTGACCTGGCCGGTCGTCTTGAGGATCTGGCTCTTGCCGTTGCCGCCGAGGCTGTAGCTGATCGACGCGAGCTTGTCCGAACCGTAGCGCTCGACCGCCTGCGCCTCGGTGAGGCCGACCGAGGCCACCTCCGGGTCGCAGTAGGTCACGCGCGGCACGCCCGCGTAGTCGATCGGTACCGGGTTCAACCCGGCGATCCGCTCGGCGACCAAAATGCCCTCGCCGAAACCGACGTGGGCGAGCTGAAGGGTGGGGATGAGGTCGCCCACGGCCGAGATCGTCGGCACGTTGGTGGCGCAGTACTCGTCGACCAGGACGTAGCCGCGGTCCATCGCGACGCCGACCTCCTCGTAGCCCAGGCCCGCCGAGACGGGGCCGCGGCCGACGGCGACGAGCAGCAGCTCGGCCTCGATCTGCTTGCCGTTCTCCAGCGAGACCCGGACGCCCGCGTCGGTGTACTCGACACCGGAGAAACGCGCGCCGAGTTCGAACTTGATGCCGCGACGACGGAAGGCGCGCTCCAGCAGCTTGCTGCTCGCCTCGTCCTCCAAGGCGACCAGGTGCGGCAGCGCCTCGACGATGGTCACGTCCACACCGAAGGACTTCCAGGCGCTGGCGAACTCGACGCCGATCACGCCGCCGCCCAGCACCACCGCGGACTGCGGGACCCGGTCCAGCACGAGCGCGTGGTCGCTGTTGATCACGCGGTTGCCGTCGACCTCCAGGCCCGGCAGCGACTTCGGCACCGAGCCGGTCGCCAGTACCACGTGTCGACCCTCGTAGCGCTGCCCGTTCACCTCGACCGCGGTCGGCGACACAAGCTTTCCGGCGCCCTCGACGACGGTGATCTTGCGGCTCGCGATCAGCCCGGTCAGGCCCTTGAACAGGCGCGAGATGACGCCGTCCTTGTACGCGTGCACCGCGGCGATGTCGATGCCGTCGAAGGTCGACTTGACGCCGAACTGCTCGCTCTCGCGCGTCTGGTCCGCGACCTCGCCGGCGTGCAGCAGCGCCTTGGTCGGGATGCAGCCGTTGTGCAGACACGTGCCGCCGAGCTTGCCCTTTTCGACGAGGACGACGCGCATACCGAGTTCGGCCGCGCGCAGGGCGCACGCGTAGCCGCCACTCCCGCCGCCGAGAATGACTACATCGAAAACGGCTCCGGCGTCGTTCGCCACGTCACGTCCTCCTGTGATTGCGATGCCGACCCGCGCGGTACGCGGCGGGCGGCACCCCCTTCTTGTGGAAGGTCTCAAGTGCCGGTACAACATCCTCCCACTTGTCGGAGGCGACCGAGCACTCCGCCCCGGTGTTGCCTGTCCCACAGGGGCCGCACCGAAATGGCGGGTCGGGGGCACAACGTGCCCTCGCGACTCGTTGTTCCGGCACGATCCCGGCGTCCGCGCAGGACGGACGCGGGCGAACGCGCGAACGACAGGAAGGAATCCCCGTGGGGCTGTTCCGACGCAAACGCGGTACCGGCACGGACGCGCCCGATCGTAAGCAGGCCGCCGCGACGGCCGACCACCTGAGCGAATTCGCGCGCAGCCGCAAGGGTGTCGAGGCGTACATCGAACCGGTGACCACGCTGAGCGGCACGACCGTGGTGTTCATCGCCGACACGGGGGAGTGGACCCGGCGCCGGGTCGCCGACCCCGCGGCGGCGCGCTCCCTCGCGCGCAAGCTGGGCATCCCGGTGTACGAGGCGGCCCTGGTGGGCTACCCCAAGCGCATGCGCGAGTGGACCCGACGGCAGTCCGGCGGCGGTTCCTGACCCGACCCGCCGCCGCGCCGTGCGCGGGTGCGGCGCACCCCGGTGCGGTACGGCCGGTCCGGCCGGGGCGCCTGCGTGCCCCGCCCGGACCGGACCGCCGTTCCGCGTCCGGGTCAGATCCGGTTGTCCGCGACGTCCTGCGCGACCTGGAGCAGCGAACGCACCGCGACGCCCGTGCCGCCCTTGGCCCGGTAGCCGCCGGCCTCGCCCTCGTGGAACGCCGGGCCCGCGATGTCCAGGTGCGCCCAGTGCACACCCTCGGCGACGAACTCCTGGAGGAAGATGCCGGCGATCAGGCCGCCACCCATCCGCGAGTTGCCCATGTTCTTCAGGTCCGCGATCGGCGAGTCCATCTGCTTGCGCATGTCGGCCGGCAGCGGCATCGGCCAGGCCTGCTCGCCCGCCCGCGTCGCCGCGTCGTACACCGCGTCGCGGAAGGTGTCGTCGTTGGCCATGATCCCGTACATGTCGTTGCCCAGGGCGACCATCATCGCGCCGGTCAGCGTGGCCACGTCGATCAGCATCTGCGGCGACTCCTCGCACGCGCGCGTGATCGCGTCGGCGAGCACCAGGCGGCCCTCGGCGTCGGTGTTCAGCACCTCGACGGTGCGACCGCCGTACATCCGCAGCACGTCGCCGGGGCGAATCGCGGTGCCGGAGGGCATGTTCTCCGCCAGCGCCAGCCAGCCGGTCACGTTGACCTCGAGGCCGAGCCGGGCCACCGCGGTGACCGCGCCCAGGACGGCCGCCGCGCCGCCCATGTCCATCTTCATCGTCTCGTTGGACCCGGCCGGCTTGAGCGAGATGCCGCCCGAGTCGTAGGTGATGCCCTTGCCGACCAGCGCGATGGTGCGCTTGGCCTTGGGGTGCGTGTAGCCCAGGCGGACCAGGCGGGGCCTGTTGGCCGAACCCTGGCCGACGCCGAGGATGCCGCCGAAGCCGCCCTTGGCGAGCGCCTTGTCGTCCAGCACCTCGACCTTGAAGCCGGCGTTCTTGCCGGTGTCCACCGCGATCGCGGCGAAGTCCTTCGGGTTCAGGTCGTTCGGCGGGGTGTTGACCAGGTCGCGGGCGTGGTTCACGCTCTCCGCGGTGATCGCGGCGCGCTCCGTGGCGGCCTTGACCGCCTTGTTGGCCTTCAGGCCGAGCAGCACGACGTCCTTGACCGCGTCCTTGCGGCCCTCGCGCGACTTCTCCCGGTAGGTCTCGAAGGAGTACGCGCCGAGCAGCACGCCCTCCCCGAACGCACCCACCGCCTCCGCACCGGCCAACGGCAGCACCACACCGGCCTTCTTGACGCCCGCGAGCGCCCGCGCCACGGTGCCGCCCACGCGCCGCAACGTCTCGTGCGCGAAGCCGTCGGCGGGCTGCTCGCCCAGGCCGACGACCAGCACGAGCGGGGCCTTGGCCGCGCCGAACGTCGGCACCCGGTGTAGTTCGCCCTCGGCCCCGGTGGCGTCGACGGCGGACAGGGTGGCGGTGAGCCGGCCGTCGAGCGCCGCGTCGACGCTCTCGGCGCCCTCGGCCAGGACGGCGCCGTCCTTGCCCTTGACGGCGCCGATCACGAGAACGTCGGCGCGCAGGGAAAGGGCCGCGGTGGAGCCGATACTCAGTGTGGTCACGAGTGTCCTGTCTCTCATCTCTCGGAGGTGCTGAGTGCCCGCACGATCGGTGGGGCACCGACGCGGCGATCCTTGCTCGGGATGCCTCGTCGAGCGGTGACGAGCCGTATGGAAGATACGTTCGCCCTCAGCATTTCACGCCTTCCCGGCAAACGTCTCAGCCAGTGGACAGGACCAGCAGCGCGACGCAGCCGGCGGTCTCCACGACGGCGCCCAGCACATCGCCGGTGATGCCGCCGAATCGGCGTGTGGTGTGCCGCAACAGCAGGGCGGCGGCGGCGAGTCCGGCGATCGCCGCGCCCAGCGCGCGCAGTGCCTCGGCCGGGTCCTGGACGAGGCCGTACAGGCCGGCGCCGGCGACCAGGACGAGTGACCAGGCGAGCAGCACGCCGCGCCCGACGGTGCCGGCGACCATCGCCCCGAGCCCGTCGGGACGCGCGGACGGTACGCCCGGGCCGCACGCGATCGACAGCGCGACCCGGCCCGTGACCACCGCGAACACCAGGGCGGCGGCGGCCGATCCGCCGCCGTGCTGCCCGAGCCGACTCAGCGCGCCGATCTCGATCAGGACCAGGAAGAGCAGGGAAAGTACGCCGAACGGGCCGATGTCGGACGCCTTCATGACGCGCAGCGCGTCCGGGGCGGGCTTGGCCGAGCCCAGGCCGTCGGCGGTGTCGGCCAGGCCGTCCAGGTGCAGCCCTCGGGTGAGCAGGGCCAGCGCGGCGACGGCGAGCGCGGCGGCGGTGAACGCGCCGGTGCCGACCCATCCGGCGAGGGCGAGGACACCTGCGGCGAGGCCACCCAGGACCAGGCCGACCAGCGGTGCGCAGGCCATCGCGCGGCCGGCCACCGGGCGGTCCACGCGCTCCACCTCGACCGGGATCACCGACAGGATGCCGAACGCCAGGCGCAGCCCGGCCGAGGTGGTACCGGCGCTCACGGGGTGGGCTGTACCCGGGCCACCAGGTCGACCGCCGCGCGCAGCACCGGGAGCGCGAGCAGCGCGCCGACGCCCTCGCCGCCGCGGACCCGGTAGTCCAGGACCGGTTCGAGGGCGAGCCGGTCCAGCGCCTTGACGTGGCCGGGCTCGGGGGTGACATGGCCGGCCAGCCACCAGTCGGGCGCGCGGTAGGAGATCCGCTGGGCGACCAGGGCCGCCGCGGCGGTGGAGACGTCGTCGAGCAGCACCGGCGTGCGGCGGACCGAGCACTGGAGCAGGAATCCGGTCATCGCGGCGAAGTCGGCCCCGCCGCTGACGCCGAGCAGCCGCATCGGGTCGCCGAGCACGGGCCGGGCCCGGCGCAGCGCGTCGCGGATGGTGGCGCACTTGCGGATCCAGGTCGCGTCGTCGATGCCGGAGCCGCGGCCTATCACCGCTGCCGCGTCCATGCCGGTGAGCGCGCCGATCAGGACGGCCGCCGGGGTGGTGGCCGCCGCGCCCAGGGAGCCCAGGAGCAGTACGTCGGCGCCGGAGTCGATCTCGGCGTCGGCGATCTCGGTCCCGACCCGGAACGCCGCCTCGGCCTCGCCGGGAGCGAGCGCGTCCGCGCTGTCCAGCGCGCCGGAGCCGCGTCGGATCCGGTGGCGCGCGATCGGCTCGGGGAAGGCGTCGGGCTCGGCGTCGACGGCGATGTCGACGATCCGGATCGGCGTGTCGAGCGCGGCGGCGAAGGTGGCCGCAGGGGTGGTGCCGGCGAGGGTGGCCCGTACCTCGCGCGCGGTCCAGCCGGGCGGGCGGACCGACACTCCGTGCGTGGCCACTCCGTGGTCGGCGGCGAACAGCACCACTCGGGGGGCGCCGATGGGCGCGGTGGTCTTGCCGCCCCGGATCGAGGCGTACCGGATCGCGAGCTCTTCGAGTCGGCCGTACGCGCTGGGGGCGCCCGCGAGGTCGGCCAGGTGTGTGCGGACGCGTGCGCGGGCGTCGTCGTCTGGGCGCTCCACCTGTGCGGCCAGGGAGTCGAGGTCGATTGTCACCTGGTCAGGGTAGTTGTCGTCGGCGCGGCGGTCGCGCCTCGGTGGGCTCGGGTTGGTTCACCCGCCCGCTCCACCCGTTGTGTCGCGCCCGAAGCCTGCGGTCATACGGCGCAGGGGCCCCACCGACCCCGCCCCGCAGACCCGCTCGGGGCCGTTGCGAGGGTTGCGGACCGCCGGCCCCGCCCGCCCGCCTGCCCGCCTGCCTGCCTGCCTGCCCGCTTGCGCGCTCGCCTGCCTGCCCGCTTGCCCGCCCGCCCGCCTGCTCGCCCGCTTGCTCGCCTGCCCGCTTGCGCGCCCGCTCACCTGCCTGCCTGCTTGCGGGCCCGCCCGCCCGCCTGTCTGCCCGCCCGCTTGCTTGCCTGCCTGCCCGCCCGCTTGCGCGCCCGCCCGCCTGCGCGCTTGCCCGCCCGCTTGCGCGCTTGCCTGCCCGCTTGCGCGCTTGCCCGCCCGCTTGCCCGCCCGCTTGCGCGCCCGCTCACCTGCCCGCCTGCCTGCTTGCGCGCCCGCCCGCCTGCGCGCTTGCCCGCCCGCTCGCTTACCCGCCTGCCCGCCTGCGCGCTCGCTCGCCCGCTTCGCGGGCCTTCCGGGTTGGGGTCAGGGGGTGGCGGGTTTGGGTTGGGTTGGGAGGGGGCGCAATGTGAGGACCTGGCCTGCGATCACCAGTAGGACCTCGTCGGATTCGGCTGCGATCGTTGCGTTGAGGCGGCCCAGTTCGTCGCGGAAGCGGCGGCCGGCGGGGGTTGCCGGGACCACGCCGCTGCCCACCTCGTTGCTCACCCCGACCACGGGGACGCGGCACGCCCGCCACGCCGCGGCCAGCGCCGCGACGTCGGCCCGCACCGCCTCGCGCGCGCCGCCGTCCGCCCACGCGTCGTCGTCCCACGCGCCGTGCGCGTCCATCACCGCGGTCAGCCACAACGACAGGCAGTCCACCAGGAGCGGCCGACGCGCCTTCGCGAGCAGCCCCGTCAGCTCCACCGTCTCGGCGGTGCCCCAGGTGTCCGGTCGGCGATCACGATGCAGCGCGACCCGCTCGGCCCACTCCGGATCGCCCTCCCGGGTGCCGCCGGTCGCCACATAGAGCACGTCCGGACAGGCCGCGAAGCGCCGTTCGGCCTCCGCCGACTTGCCCGAGCGGGCCCCGCCCAGGACGAGGGTGCGATGCGGACGCGGCGTCGGCGAGGGGTCGGCGCCGACCCGCACCACACCGCCGTCCGGCACCGCGCGAGCGCCCCACGCGGCCAACCGGCGGTGCAACTCCTCGCCCGGCGGCGACTCGTGCGACAGGTGGATCGCCAGCACGTCGGTGTCCTCGGTGACCGCGCCGTCGCGCCGAAGCGTGGCCAGCCGCTCCGGCCACGACACCACGTCGAGCAACACCACGTCGTAGTGCCCGCCCTCGCGCGTCCAGGCCCGGCCGGCCTCGGCCTCCGGCGGCAGCGTCGAGGGCGGCACGTACAGCAGCCGCGTGCCGTCGGCCCCGATCACCTCGTAGGCGACCCGCCCGGGAGTCCCGCCGGGCAACACCCGTATTCGCCGACCGTCCACCTCGAACGTGTCACCCGCCGCGACCCGTCGCCACCGCGGCCCGCCCGCCGAGGGCGCAGGCAGCCAGGCCGGCGGCGCGGACGGCGCGGCCACCTCGTCGAGCCCCGCCGCGGGCAGCCAGGCCAACGGCGCGGCCTCGGCCGGACCGCTCAGCAACAACCGTCGCACCCCGGTCAGCGGGTACCCGGCCCGCGCCGCGGCGTGCGCGGGCTCCGGACCGCAGTCGAGCAGCAGCGTGCCGTCGAGCAGCACACACGCGGGTCCGCGCACCGCCGGCCCGGTGCACCCCAGACACGAGGCACAGGTGCAGAACGGCTGGGGCCAGCCCTTGGGACCGGCCGTGCCGAGCAGCGTCAGCTCCATGGGTGTCGTCGAGCTCCTGGCTATGAGGTGGGTGGGCTTGATCTACTGTGCAGGTCTTTTGACGGTCCGAGATCCGAGATGAGGAGCCCGACATGTCGTGGGTGTGGCGGTATGAGGACGCGGACGGTGCCCCCGTCGAGGGCCCGGAGGCCGAGGACTTCACCAACCAGTCGGACGCCGAGAGCTGGCTCGGCGAGACCTGGAAGGACCTGCTCGCGGCGGGCATCGAGCAGGTGAGCCTGCTGGAGGACGACGCCGTCGTCTACGAACACATGAGTCTGCGCGCCGCCGAGGGCTGACCCGGCACGGCGGACCGCGCCGATCGCACACGCCGGAGGGCGCGGCCCGGGCCGCGCCCTCCGGCGGTTCGGCTACGGACGCGTGCTCGGGCTCAGGGTGAGCGCCGGGTCGCGGTTGACCACCGGGTCCAGGATCACGTCGATCTTGGTCAGCAGGCTCTCGTCCAGCCGGACACCCGCCGCCTTGACGTTCTCCCGCACCTGCTCCGGGCGGGACGCGCCGATGATCGCGGCCGACACGTTCGGGTTCTGCAGGACCCACGCGACGGCGAGCTGGGCGAGCGAGAGACCGACCTCGTCGGCCAGCGGGCGCAGCTGCTGCACCCGGGTGAGCACATCGTCGGTGAGCATCCGCGAGACGAAGTCCTGGCCGCCCTTGTCGTCGGTGGCGCGCGACCCGGCCGGCGGCGGCTGCCCCGGCAGATACTTGCCGGTGAGCACGCCCTGCGCGATCGGCGACCAGACGATCTGGCCGAGCCCCAGCTCCTCCGAGGCCGGCACCACCTCGGCCTCGATCACCCGCCACAACATCGAGTATTGCGGCTGGTTCGACACCAGCGGCACCCTCAGCTCGCGGGCGAGTTCGGCGGCGGCGCGGATCTGCTCGGCGTTCCACTCGGAGACCCCGATGTACAGCGCCTTGCCGGCGCGGACCACGTCGGCGAAGGCCAGCATGGTCTCTTCCAGCGGCGTCGCGTAGTCGAAGCGGTGGGCCTGGTACAGGTCCACGTAGTCGGTGCCCAGGCGCGACAACGACCCGTCGATCGCCTCGAGGATGTGCTTGCGCGACAGACCCCGGTCGTTGCGACCGGGACCGGTGGGCCAGTAGACCTTGGTGAAGATCTCCAGGCCCTCGCGGCGCTCGCCCTTCAGCGCCCGGCCGAGCACCGATTCCGCGCGCGTCTCCGCGTACACGTCGGCGGTGTCGAAGGTGGTGATGCCACAGTCGAGCGCGGCCCGCACACACGCGAGTGCCGCGTCCTCCTCGACCTGGGAGCCGTGGGTGAGCCAGTTGCCGTAGGCGATCTCACTGATGACGAGACCACTGCGGCCGAGGTGTCGGAAGTCCATGCGAACACCCTATGTCGGACACCCGCGCGACGATCTTCCGCATCACCGGACACACTCGTCCCACGACGGGACACCAAGGCCTGCGACGCGTCCCGCCCATCCCCGAAGCCCGGGCGCGTCCTAGCGCACGGTCTTCTCGGCGACCAGGTGCAGGACCGGCGCGATCAGCCGGTACGGGTCGCGGCGCGACGCGTCCTCCTCGCAGGCGAGCAGGTTCGTCCACGCCTTCTGGCCGCGCGGCGGCTCGGCGTCCTCGGGCTGGAGGCCGCTGAAGACGCCCACGCCGTACCAGTCCAGGACCGGCGCGCCCAGGTCCGCGAGCACCGTGCACAGCCCGTCGACGGTGTCCGCGCGCAGCGTGCCGCCGGCCGGGTTGGGGTACGTGGTCGCGGACAGGCCCTTGAGCGTCGCGGTCCACTGGGCCGCGGCACCGGCGCGCATCGCCAGCGAGCCGGCGTTGCGCGAGGTGACCGAGATCAGGCCGCCCTGCGTCATCATCCGGGCCAGCGCGGCGAGCATGCCGTCGGGCTCGGGCTGGGCCTCCAGCACGTCGTGGCAGATGGCCAGGTCGAAGCTGCCCGGCGGGAAGTGCCGGCCGGCCTCGGCGCCGTCGCCCTCGACCAGCCGCATCCGCCCCTGCACGTCGGCCGACTCCCGGGCCAGGTCGTCGTGCAGCGCGGTGAGCACGTCGGTGTCGGTGTTCACCGAGGTGACGATGTGTCCCGCACGGGCGAGCAGGATGCCGGGCGAGGCCGGCCCGCAGCCGACGTCGAGCACCCGCAGCGGACCGCGGTCGCGCAGGCTCGTCATGTGCTCGGCCAGTTGGCGGGCCACCAACTCGCGGCGGACCTGCGTGTGCAGGTCGCCGCTCAGCCCGGTGATCGTCGTCATGCGACCTTCTCGCCTCGTTTGACCTGCGGTTTGGGCAACCGCAGCCGACGGAGCTGGAGACAGCGCATCAGCGCGTACGGGGTGACGCCCTTGAGGTTCTCCTTCGGGAACTTCGCCCGCAACGCCTTCTTCAGACCCATGTTGACCCGGATCGAGTCGAGGATGATCAGCAGGATCACAGCGAGCCACAGGAAGAGCGAGAAGTTCTTGATCGCGAGGCTGGGCAGGATGCTCAGGATCAGGATGATCACGGCCGAGGGCAGGAAGAACTCGCCGACCGTGTAGCGCGCGTCGACGTAGTCGCGGGCGAACCGGCGCAGCGGCCCCCGGTCGCGGGCCGGCAGCGCCCGCTCGTCGCCGGTGAGCAGCGCCTGGCGCTGCGTCTCGCGCTCCTCGCGCATCCGCAGCCGGGCCTGCCTGCGCGCCGCCTTGGGGTCCTTGGGGACGGACACCTTGGTCTTGCGGTTGGCCTGCGCCTCGGAGCGCTTGGGCGTGGGGCGGCCCTTCGGGGCCTGGGGGTCCCGGACGGCCGACTCGCCCTGGAGACGCTCCAGGGACTGCTCGGCGGTCTCGGGCTCTGCGTGGGAACGTCGTCGGAACACGGTCAAAGCCTACGTGTTCGAGGGGCGGGAGATTTCAACGCTCCCCGAATCGGGCACGAGGACGATCCGGAACTCTCGCGGGCGGGAACACGTCAAGTGAGGCAAAGCCCTGCTGCCACAAGGTCGCTTGGGCATTTAGGCTTCAGGGAGCAGCACGGGTTGCCTACGAAGGGGGCACGCGAGGCCCATGAGCGGTGTAATGAAGCGAATGGCGATGATCTTCCGCGCGAAGGCCAACAAGGCCCTCGACAAGGCCGAGGATCCACGCGAGATGCTCGATTACTCGTACCAGAAGCAGCTCGAACTGCTGCAGAAGGTGCGTAGGGGTGTGGCCGATGTGGCGACCTCCCGCAAGCGGCTCGAATTGCAGATGACCGGTCTGCAGCAGCAGTCGGGCAAGCTCGAGGACCAGGGCCGCAAGGCGCTGGCGCTCGGTCGCGAGGATCTGGCCCGCGAGGCGCTGATGCGCCGCTCGGGTGTGCAGCAGCAGATCTCGGACCTCGGTACCCAACACCAGAACCTCCAGGCGGAGGAGGAGAAGCTCGTCCTTGCCTCGCAGCGACTGCAGGCCAAGGTCGACGCCTTCCGCACCCGCAAGGAGACGATCAAGGCGACGTACACGGCCGCCGAGGCCCAGGCGCGGATCGGTGGCGCGGTCGCCGGCATCTCCGAGGAGATGGGCGACGTCGGGCTCGCGATCCAGCGGGCCGAGGACAAGACCGCGCAGATGCAGGCCCGTGCGGGCGCGATCGACGAGCTGCTCGCCTCGGGCGCGCTCGACGACCCGACCGGGATGGCGAAGGACGACATCACCGCCGAGCTGGAGCGTTTGTCCAGCACGTCGGATGTGGAACTGGAGCTGGAGCGGATGAAGGCCGAGTTGTCCGGAGGCACCCCGCCGCCGGCGATCGGCCCGGGTCAGCCCCGGCCGCGGTTCGACAAGCAGGGAGAAGGCACATGATCGTGCGGATCGTGGGGGAGGGCCAGCTCGACGTCGCGGAGGAGCATCTCGATGCGCTCAACCGGCTCGACGGCGAGCTTCAGACCGCGCTCGAGGGCGGGGACGACGCCGCCTTCCGCGCGGGGCTGACGGCGCTTTTGTCCAGGGTCCGCGAACTCGGCGCCCCGGTGCCGGACGACGAGATCGTGCCCTCCGACCTGCTGCTGCCGGCGGAGGACGCGCATGTGGACGAGGTCAGGAAGATGTTGAGTGCGGACGGCCTGATCCCGGGCTGACCGAACCATCGCTCTTCCGTGCTGCGTGTGGGCGGTGTGCCCCGGGGCTTCCGGGACACACCGCTCGCTCACGTGACTGCGCCTACGGCAGCGCCAGCATGCGGTCCAGCGCGACCTTGGCGAACTTCTCGGTCTCCGCGTCCACCCGGATGCGGTTGACCACGGTGCCCTCGACCAGCGATTCCAGGGCCCAGACCAGGTGCGGCAGGTCGATCCGGTTCATCGTCGAGCAAAAGCACACCGTCTTGTCGAGGAAGACGACCTGCTTGTCCGGATGCGCCGCGGCGACCCGGCGGACCAGGTTCAGCTCGGTGCCGATCGCCCACGCGGACCCCGGCTCGGCGGCGTCCAGCGTGTTGATGATGTATTCGGTCGAGCCCACGTAATCGGCCGCGGTGACCACCTCGTGCCGGCACTCCGGGTGGACCAATACGTTGACCCCGGGGATGCGCTCGCGCACCTCCTCGACGGAGCTCACGTCGAACCGGCCGTGCACCGAGCAGTGCCCGCGCCACAGGATCATCTTCGCCGCCCGCAGCTGCTCGACGGTGAGGCCGCCGTTCGGCTTGTGCGGGTTGTAGAGCACGCAGTCGTCCAGGCTCAGCCCCAGCTCCAGCACGGCGGTGTTGCGGCCGAGGTGCTGGTCGGGCAGGAACAGCACCTTCTCGCCCTGCTCGAAGGCCCAGTCCAGGGCCCTCTTGGCGTTGGAGGACGTGCATATCGTGCCGCCGTTGCGGCCGGTGAACGCCTTGATGTCGGCCGAGGAGTTCATGTACGAGACCGGCACGGTCACGTCCGCGATGCCCGCCTCGGCGAGCACGTCCCAGCACTCCTCGACCTGCTCCGAGGTGGCCATGTCGGCCATCGAGCAGCCCGCGGCCAGGTCCGGCAGGATCACCTGCTGCTCGTCGGAGGTGAGGATGTCCGCGCTCTCGGCCATGAAGTGCACACCGCAGAAGACGATGTACGGCGCGTCGGGCCGGGCCGCCGCCTCGCGCGCGAGCTTGAACGAGTCGCCGGTCACGTCGGCGAACTCGATCACCTCGTCGCGCTGGTAGTGGTGACCCAGGATGAAGACCTTGTCGCCGAGCTTCTCCTTGGCCGCGCGCGCCCGCGCCACCAGGTTCGGGTCGGAGGGCGAGGGAAGGTCGCCGGGACACTCGACGCCGCGTTCGCTGCGCGCGTCGGCGGCGCGCCCGAGCATCAGCAGGGCGAGCGGCGTCGGCCGCACCCCCGGCGGCAGGTCCAGATCGTGTGTCGCGGTCACTGCGCGCACCTCTTTTCGTCTACTTGACATTAATCATCCTATCCTGTTCATGTCAGGTTGACGAGAGTGGGGGTGTGCGACCATGAGTAAAACGCGAGGGCCCGAAGCATGATGTGGGAATAGGGCCGAGCCACCATCGGTTGCCGACGGTGGAAGTGGCGTACGAATGTCGAACCACCACGTGGGAGCTTGCAGATGACTGTCCAGGACGAGACCACCAAGACCGGTGGCATCCTCCTCAGCGATGAGGCGGCGGCCAAGGTCAAGACTCTGCTGGAGCAAGAGGGTCGCGACGATCTCGCGCTGCGCGTGGCCGTCCAGCCCGGCGGTTGTTCCGGCATGCGGTACCAGCTGTTCTTCGACGAGCGCTCGCTCGACGGCGATGTCGTGGCCGACTTCAACGGTGTTTCCGTGGTCACGGACCGGATGAGCTCGCCCTACCTGAGCGGCGCCACCATCGACTTCGTCGACACCATCGAGAAGCAGGGCTTCACGATCGACAACCCGAACGCGGCCGGCTCGTGCGCGTGCGGCGACTCGTTCCACTGATCCTTGTCGGGACACGTCCCGAACCACGACGCCGCGTCGGCCCGCAGGGGCCGGCGCGGCGTCGTCGTGTGTGGGTCCGGGGTGGGTGCGGTCAGCCGGCGGTGAAGGGGTTGCCGCCGGGGGTGACGGTCGCGCCGGTCTCGGCGTCGACGAGCCGGCGGGCGCCCAGCGGTGTGGGAAGCATCACGTCGGCCTTGTTCTCGACGGCCATGTCGGTGCATACGTCGCCGGTCCGGGTGACCTCCACCCGCACGGCCACCGCGTCGGCCGTATCGCTCGTGACCACCAGGCGGTCGCTCTCGCACTGGCCGCCCCACAACCACGCGGTCAGGGCGCGGCCGTCGGGGGCCACCGTGTAGCGGCTGAAGCGGGTGTTCGGCTGCGCCGGGTGATAGGTGTGCGGAGCGGCCCCGGGCAGCACGGGGGAGGACGTCGAGGTGTCGGGGCCCGCGCCGTTGCCGGTGGCGGGCGCGCCGGGTCGGGCCCGGGCGTCGCTCGGGGCGGCCGGTTCGATCTGCGCCGGTGCGCTCGGGTCGGCGGCGCTCGAACGGGGTGACCCCTCGTCGCCGTCGCCCTGCAGCGCCCAGGCACCGCCGCCGATGCCGAGCACCCCGACGATCGCCAGGACGGTGATCAACGGGCGCCGGCGCGCGCTGGGTTCGGGTCGGATGCGGTCATCGGGCTCGCCGTGGATACGCATGGCCCTTGGACGCGCCCGCCGCCGAGGCGGTTCCCGCGGCGGGCCGGGCCGGGACGGTCAGTCGCCGTACTCGGACATGCCCGCCACGAGGGTCGCGCCGTGCGCGGGCACGTCGGTGGCGGGGGCGTGCGAGCCGGCGGGTGCCGCCTTGGCCGGCGTGCGCTCCGGGCCGGGCGTGGTCCACGACGCATCGATGTGACGGCAGTCGCCGCGCAGGTCGTCGAGCGTCTCGGGCTCGGCCTGGGACGGCATCGCGGGCATCACGGGCATCGGGGACATTCCCTGACTCCTCGACTTGGCTGATCACCGGGGGATTTCCAGCCTAGTTCGCACGGAGCGTGACGGCACGGTGTACCGATGGGTAGTTTGCGAGGGTCGCCGGAGCGAGGTGGGTTAATGTGTGCGGGTTTCCCCCACCCCCTTCCTCGTTCGCACCGTTGCTCGCCGTACTCCACAGGAGAGACGTGCCATGCGTATTGCCGTGACCGGATCGATCGCCACCGATCACCTGATGACGTTCCCGGGTCGCTTCGCCGACCAGCTCGTCTCGGACAAGTTGCACGTGGTCTCGCTTTCCTTCCTCGTCGACAGGCTGGACATCCGACGCGGCGGAGTGGCGCCGAACATCTGCTTCGGCATGGGCTGCCTGGGGTTGTCGCCGATCCTGGTCGGCGCCGCCGGCGCGGACTTCGTCGACTACCGTTCGTGGTTGGACCGACACCAGGTGGACACCGAGTCGGTGCACATCTCGCAGACCCACCACACCGCGCGGTTCGTGTGCACCACCGACGAGGAGCACAACCAGATCGCCTCCTTCTATACGGGGGCGATGAGCGAGGCGCGGGAGATCGAACTGCGGCCGGTGGCCGATCGGGTCGGCGGCCTGGACCTGGTCGTGATCGGCGCCAACGACCCCGAGGCGATGTTGCGCCACAGCGACGAGTGCCGCGAGCGCGGCTACCCGTTCGCGGCCGACCCCTCGCAGCAGTTGGCGCGGATGGACGGGGAGGACATCCGCCGGCTCATCGAGGGCGCGGCGTACCTGCTCACCAACGAGTACGAGAGTGCGCTGATCGTGCAGAAGACGGGATGGTCCGAGGCGGACATCCTGAAGAAGGTCGGCGTACGGGTGACCACCCTCGGCCCCGGCGGCGCCCGGGTGGAGCAGGCCGACGCGGACCCGATCGTGGTGACCTGCCCGGCCGAGGAGGCCAAGGTCGACCCGACGGGTGTCGGCGACGCGTTCCGCGCCGGCTTCCTGTCCGCCATCTCGTGGGGCCTGTCCCTGGAGCGCGCGGCGCAGGTCGGCAACATGCTGGCCACCCTGGTCATCGAGACGGTGGGCACCCAGGAATACTCGCTGCGCCGCGCGCCCTTCCTGAGCCGGCTCGCCGGGGCGTACGGCGACGCGGCCGCGGCCGAGGTCGCGGAGCACCTGCCGCTCTGAGGCGAGGACGCCCCTCGGGCGCCGGCCGGGCCGCTTCGGCCCGACCGGCGCCACGCGCCATGTCGTCGCGGCGCGGATCAGGAACGGCGCCGGACCACGTAGGCGCTGCCGCGCGCGCGGGGTTCGGCGCGGACGAACTCGTGGCCGGTCATCTCGCACCAGGCCGGGATGTCCAGCGCCGACGCCTCGTCGTCGGAGAGCACGGTGACCGCCGCGCCCTCCTCGACGTCGAGGATGCGCTTGGCCAGTTCGATCACCGGGATCGGACAGCGCCGGCCCAGCGCGTCGACCACCACGCCCTCCTCGGCGGCGACCGAGGCGGGCGCCGCCGGCGGCTGCGCGACCACCGTGCGCAGCCGGGCCACCAGGCCCGGGAGCAGCGCCAGGAAACGGTCCACCTCGGCCTCGGCCGTGCCGCGCGGCAGCGAGACGCGGATGTTGCCCTGGGACAACACGCCCATCGCCTCCAGGACATGACTGGGCGTCAGCGTCGAGGACGTGCACGAGGACCCGGAGGACACCGCGAACCCCGCCCGGTCCAACTCGGCCAGCAGCGCCTCGCCGTCGACGTACAGGCAGGAGAACGTGACGATGTGCGGGAGCCGCTCGACGGGGTCGCCCACCACCTCGACGTCGGGCACCGTCTCGCGGACCCGGGCCCGGATCCGGTCGATCAGCCCGGACAGGCGCGCGTCCTCCTCGGCCGACTCGGTGCTCGCCGCGCCCAGGGCGACCGCGGCCGCCACGATCGCCGGCACGTTCTCGAAGCCGGGCACGCGCCGCGCCTCGCGCTCGTCGTAGGGCAGCGCCGACACGTAGCGGGTGCCCTTGCGCACCACGAGCAGGCCGACCCCGGCCGGGCCGCCCCACTTGTGCGCGCTCGCGGTCAACACCGACCACCCGTCCGGGACCGGCATTCGGCCCACCGACTGCGCGGCGTCCACGAGCAGCGGCACGCCCGCCGCCCGACACGCCGTCACCACCTCGGCGATCGGCTGTACCGTGCCCACCTCGTGGTTGGCGCTCTGCACACACGCGAGCGCGGTGTCCGAACGCAGCGCCGACGCGAACGCCGACACGTCGAGGCGGCCCGTACGGTCCACCCCCGTCCGGGTGATTTCCGCGATCGTTCCGCGCTGCTCCGAACGGGCCGCGTGAGCGTCCGCGGTGTGCAGTACGGAGGAGTGTTCGACCGCGCCGAGCACCAGATGGGCACCCACCCGGCGGCGTCCGGCGAGCACGCCGAGCATGCCCAACTGGACCGCCTGTGTCCCGGATGTGGTGAATGACACTTCATCAGGTCGGGTGCCGAGCACGGACGCCACGGTCTCCCGCGCGGCGTCGAGCAGCATCCGCGCCCGTCGGCCGTCGTGATAACCCCGCGCGGGATCGCCCCAGCCCTCGTCGAGCGTGCTCAGGAACGCCGCTTTCGCGGCCGGGTGCAGTGGTTCGGTGGAGGCCGCGTCGAAATACGCCATGGGTCGGACCGTAGCCAATAACCGAATCCCGGACGCGTTCGGGCCGTTCGCCCGAACGGACGCACCGTCACATCAACCCGGCCCGCCACACCAGACCTCCGCGCGCGACCCGAATAGGGCTGGAGTAGGGTTTGGCCCGCAGAAACATCCATACCTGTCCGCGCAACGGGTCGTCAGGGAAGAAAAGTTCCCCACCCCGACTCGCGCGCGGGCGAGACATTCGGGAAGGCGCTACGTGAGTCCCTACGGCTCCGACCGCTCGCCGCGGCGCTGGATGCGGCGCAGGGTGCCGCAGCTGCTGGCTCTGGGCCTCGTCACCGCGACCGCCACCGGCTGCTCCGTCGATTCCAAGGACCTGCCGAGACTCGGCCTGCCCAACCCTGTCACCGAGCAGGGTCCGCGAGTCCTGTCGCTCTGGCAGGGCGCCTGGATTGCAGCGCTGATCGTCGGGGCCGTGGTGTGGGGGCTCATCCTGTGGAGCGTCGCGTTCCACCGCCGGTCGCGCACCAAGATCGAGATCCCGCCGCAGACGCGATACAACCTCCCCATCGAGGTTTTGTACACGGTCATCCCCGGCATCATGATCGCGGTCTTCTTCTACTTCACCGCGCGTGACGAGACCAAGCTCGAAGAGCTCTCCAAGAACCCCGACAACGTGATCAACGTGGTCGGCGTGCAGTGGAGCTGGTCCTTCAACTACAAGGGCGACCCCGCCGACGGCACGGTCGACGTCTACGAGCAGGGCACGCCCGGCAAGCGGCCGACGCTCTACCTGCCCGTCAAGGAGTCGATCCGGTTCGACCTCACGTCGCCGGACGTCATCCACTCGTTCTGGGTCCCGAACTTCCTGTACAAGAAGGACATCATCCCGGGGCGTACGAACAAGTTCGAGGTCGTTCCGACCAAGAAGGGCACCTACGGCGGCAAGTGCGCCGAACTGTGCGGTGTGGACCACTCGCGCATGCTCTTCGACGTGAAGATCGTGGACAAGGCCGACTACGTCCAGCACCTCAAGGAGCTGGCCGCGAAGGGCCAGACCGGCGAGCTGCGCAGCAAGATCAACGAGCCGGCCCCCGTTGACGCGCACGGGAAGAAGTGACGAGTGACAATCCTCAGTGAGCCACAGACCGTGGCCCCGGACGGGCCGCCCCCGATCCGCCGGAAGCAGCCCGGAAACATCGTCGTCAAGTGGATGACGACCACTGACCACAAGACGATCGGGTCGATGTACCTGATCACCTCCTTCGTCTTCTTCTGCATCGGTGGTGTGCTCGCGCTGCTCATGCGCGCGGAGCTGGCTCGCCCCGGCACGCAGTTCATCTCGAACGAGCAGTTCAACCAGTCGTTCACGATGCACGGCACGATCATGCTGCTGATGTTCGCGACGCCGCTGTTCGCCGGCTTCACGAACTGGATCATGCCGCTGCAGATCGGCGCCCCCGACGTGGCGTTCCCGCGCCTGAACATGTTCGCCTACTGGCTGTACCTGTTCGGCTCGATCATCGCGGTGGCCGGCTTCATCACCCCGCAGGGTGCCGCCGACTTCGGGTGGTTCGCGTACGCGCCGCTGTCCGACGCGGTGCGTTCGCCGGGCATCGGCGGCGACATGTGGATCATGGGTCTGGCGATGTCGGGCTTCGGCACCATCCTCGGTGCCGTCAACTTCATCACCACGATCATCTGCATGCGCGCGCCCGGTCTGACGATGTTCCGCATGTCGATCTTCTGCTGGAACGTCCTGCTGACCTCGGTGCTGGTCCTGATGGCGTTCCCGGTGCTCGCCGCCGCGCTGTTCGCGCTGGAGGCGGACCGCAAGTTCGGCACACACGTCTTCGATCCGGCCAACGGCGGACCGATCCTGTGGCAGCACCTCTTCTGGTTCTTCGGCCATCCCGAGGTGTACATCATCGCGCTGCCGTTCTTCGGCATCGTCTCGGAGATCATCCCGGTCTTCGCGCGCAAGCCGATGTTCGGTTACAAGAGCCTGATCGCCGCGACCATCTCGATCGCGGGCCTGTCGGTCACCGTGTGGGCGCACCACATGTTCCCGACCGGCGCGGTCATGCTGCCGTTCTTCTCCTTCATGACGTTCCTCATCGCCGTACCTACCGGCGTGAAGTTCTTCAACTGGATCGGCACCATGTGGCGCGGCTCGTTGTCCTTCGAGACACCGATGTTGTGGACCGTCGGCTTCCTGGTGACCTTCGCCTTCGGTGGCCTCACCGGCGTCATCCTCGCCTCGCCGCCGCTGGACTTCCACGTCTCCGACACCTACTTCGTGGTGGCGCACTTCCACTACGTGGTGTTCGGCACCGTGGTGTTCGCGATGTTCGCGGGCTTCCACTTCTGGTGGCCCAAGTTCACCGGCAAGATGCTCGACGAGCGGCTGGGCAAGATCACCTTCTGGACGCTGTTCATCGGCTTCCACACCACGTTCCTGGTGCAGCACTGGCTGGGTGCCGAGGGCATGGCCCGCCGGTACGCGGACTACCTGGACTCGGAGGGCTTCACCACGCTGAACACGATCTCGACCCTGGGCTCGTTCCTGCTGGGTCTGTCGATCCTGCCGTTCTTCTACAACATCTGGAAGACGCACAAGTACGGCAAGAAGATCACCGTGGACGACCCGTGGGGCTACGGCCGTTCGCTGGAGTGGGCGACCTCCTGCCCGCCGCCGCGGCACAACTTCACGAGCATTCCGCGGATCCGTTCCGAGGCGCCCGCGTTCGACCTCCACCACCCGGAGATCGCCGCGCTGGAGTACCTCACCGACGAGCGTTCCGAGGCATCGCCCGAGCTGGCGAAGGGAGCCGAGAAGTGAAGTTCAACGGTGTCCTGTTCGCCGTCCTGGCCGTGTTCCTGCTGCCCGTGACGATCGTCTACTGGGTGCTCTCCGAGGACCCGACCGGTACCACCGCGTTGTCGCTGACCTTCGGTCTCGCGCTGATGATCGGGTTCTACCTGATCTTCACGGCGCGGCGGATGGACCTGCTCGCGCAGGACAACGAAGAGGGCGAGATCGCCGACGACGCCGGCGAGTTGGGCTTCTTCGCCCCGCACAGCTGGCAGCCGCTGATGCTCGCGCTCGGCTCGGCGCTGCTGTTCCTGGGCGTCATCTTCGGTTGGTGGCTGGCGATGTTCGCCGCACCGATCGTCGCGATCGGCGTCTTCGGCTGGGTCTTCGAGTTCTACCGGGGCGCCGACCAGCGCTACTAGGACCGCCGCCGCGGGCCACCGGTTCGCAACCAACGCAATACGGTTTCGCCACAAGGCCGATCATCCGAAAGGATGATCGGCCTTGTGTGGTATCTACAAGGGACTCCGACACCCTCGAATGTCACCGATGTGTGACTGTTCGCCGGTTGAAGCAACCTGGACGGGGGGTCGATGCGTCAAATGGGCGCAAGGGAGTACCAGGACGAGGGAGGAACACGCGTGCCCCGGATACACGGAGCATCGCGCACGGGGGCAGCGGGCGGCGGCATACGCCTCTTCGCGGGACTCATGGTGGCGCCGCTCATATTCATCGCAGGCTGCTCGTCCGACGGCGGCAAGACCGAACCCGGCGGTTCCGGAGGTACTTCCGGCGGCACGGGGGGCGGTACGAACAAGAAGGTCGCGGCCGGTCCGGCGACCATCGCGATCACTCCCGCCGACGGCACCAAGAGCGTGGAGACCGACGGCGTCCTCAAGGTCGACGCGACCGGGGGCAAGCTCACGTCGGTGGTGGTGACCGACGCCAAGGGCAAGACCGTGGACGGGCAGATCAGCCCCGACGGCATCGGCTGGAAGCCGACCGCGCCGCTGGCCAACGGCGGGGCCTACACGGTGGCCGCCAAGGCCGCCAACGCGGACGGCGCCGAGGTCACCGCGCAGAGCAAGTTCAACACCAAGTCCGCCGACGACACCTTCGTGGCCGACTTCAACATCGACTCCGGCAGCACCTGGGGCGTCGGCGCCATCATCTCGCTGAAGTTCAACGCGCCGATCAAGGACAAGGCCGCGATCGAGCGCAACCTCAAGGTGGTCAGCGAGCCCGCGGTGCAGGGCTCGTGGTCCTGGCTCAAGGACCTCGACGGCAACGACCGGATCGACTACCGCCCGGAGAAGTACTGGGCGAGCGGTACGAAGGTCAACCTCAAGGCCAACCTGACCGGTGCCAAGGCGGCGCCGGGCGTCTACGGCAAGCAGACCAAGGACATCAAGTTCACCATCGGCCGCTCGCTGGTGGCGACCGCGGACCTGAAGTCCAAGCACATGTCGGTGAAGAAGGACGGCGCCGAGGTGGAGGACCTGCCGATCTCGGCCGGCGGGCCCAACTACCCGACCTGGGGCGGCACGATGGTCGTGCTCGACAAGGTCGACGGCATCACGATGGACTCCGAGACGGTCGGTCTCGGCGACGCCTACAACATGAAGAACGTGCGGCACGCGGTGCACCTGACCGCGTCCGGGACGTACGCGCACGGCGCGCCGTGGAACGAGGGCAAGTTCGGGCGCCAGAACGACAGCCACGGCTGCATCGGGCTCAGCGCCTCGAACGCGAAGACCTTCTTCGACCTGGTCGACCAGGGTGACCCGGTGGAGGTCGTGAACAGCACCGACAAGACCGTCAAGGCCGGCAACGGGCTCGGCGGCTGGAACGTGGACTGGGCGACGTGGGTAAAGGGCAGCGCGCTCGGCGGTGCCGGTTCGACGGGGGCTCCCGCCGCCCCGGCCGCGTAGGGCGCGGGACCCGAGGAAGAAGAGAACAGCGAACCGGGCCCGTGATCGGGCCCGACACGGTAGGGCGAACCGCCCGATCGCGCGATCCGACCGGTGGTCGGAATCGGGCGATCGGGCGGTTTGTCTGATTATCCGAATGAATTGGGATCATCCCGGCCACTCTCGATGCGGCAACCGCGCGTGCTCCGCGCTCGCCCCGCACGGCTGGAGGTCTTGCATGATGCGGAATGGAGCTGTTCGCCCCCGGTGGCTCTGCGCGGCCCTCGTGTCGACGCTTCCCCTGGTGTTCGTCGCCGGCTGCGGGACCTGGGACAAGCAGCGCGACGCCGACAAGCCCCGCCCCGACACGGGCGTCGCCCAGGTGGCGGTGGACGTGCGGCCGGATCGACCCGCGCAGCCGGGCCGGCCGATCGTGGTCAGCGTGCGCGACGGCCGGCTGTACGCGGTGAACCTGGTCGGCCCCGACGGCAAGGTGGTGCCCGGGGGCAACGCGCCCGGCGACGCGACCTGGTCCAACTCCGAGCCGCTGGGCTACGCCACCAGATACACGCTCACCGCGTCCGCGGTGGACGCCTTCGGGCACACCACGACGCGTACCGAGGACTTCACCACCATCGCCCGGGACGCCGAGTTGACGGTGGACACGGTGGCGCCGGACGCCGATTCGACGGTGGGCGTGGGCATGCCGATCACCGTCACGTTCCACGGGCCGGTCACCGATCCCGCGCAGCGCGCCGAGGTGGAGCGGCACCTGGAGGTGTCCACCTCCGCGCCGGTCGAGGGCGCCTGGGGCTGGGTGGACGACAAGACGGTGCGCTATCGGCCCAGGGCGTACTGGCCGGTCGGCACGAAGGTGGCGGTGCTCACCAGCCTGCTCGGCGTCGACTTCGGGCACGGCGTGTACGGCGGTCCCGGCGGACGGGTCGGCTTCGACGTCGGCGACTCGGTGATCGCCACGGTGGACTCCGGGGCGCACACGATGACGGTCAGGCGCAACGGCACCGACCTCAAGACCGTCCCGGTGACCACCGGCAAGCCGGGCTTCACCACCCGCTCCGGCACCAAGGTCGTGCTCGGCAAGGCGCCGCACGTGCTGATGGACGGCACCACGGTCGGCATCTCGGCGGACAGCAGCGACGGCTACCGGCTCGATGTGGAATGGGCCACCCGGGTGACCTGGAGCGGCGAGTTCGTGCACGCCGCGCCGTGGTCGGTGGGCTCACAGGGCAGCGACAACGTGAGCCACGGGTGTGTCGGGATGAGCACCGACAACGCCAAGTGGTTCTACGACCAGGTCAAGATCGGCGACGTGGTCACCGTGGTGAACACGGGCGATCCCAAGGCGATGGAGCCGATCGGCAACGGCTACGGCGAGTGGAACCTGGACTGGCCGGACTGGCTGGCCAGGAGCGTCGCGGGAGCGGGGACGACCCGGCCGCTGTGAGGCCGATGTCGGCGCCTTTGCCAGCGCCGTGACCTTCGTTCGGGGGCCGCGCCGACCCGCGGGGCGGCCGGGAAGGTCCCTGTACGGCCGGATGCGGGGCGAACGACGAAGGGCCCCACCGGGATTATCCCCGGTGGGGCCCTTCGTCGTTCCTGCGCGTCCTACGGGTCGTGCCGATGTGGCGTCAGCAGCCCGGCCCCGGGCGCGTCAGTGGTGACCGTGTCCGCTGGTCAGCTCCTTGTACTCCTCCGCCGTCGGCTTCTCGATCGGCTCGGCGAAGTACCAGTGCGACATCCGCGACCGCAGCTTGTCCGAACGCTTGACCTTGCGGGCCACGCCGTTCTCGTCCTCGGCCGGTTCCAACGCGTACGGCTTCGGCTGCTCGTGCGCGGTCAGGGTGTGCCGCGTCGCCGGGTCCAGCGGTTCGTGGATCTCGATGAACTCGCCGTGCGGGAGCTTCTTGATCACACCGGTCTCGCGACCGTGCAGGACCTTGTCCCGGTCCCGGCGCTGCAGACCCTTGCAGATCCGCACCGTGGCCAGGTAGGCGAGCACCGGGGCGACGAAGAAGGCGACCCGGCCGATCCAGGTGATCGAGTTGATCGACATGTGGAAGTGCGTCGCGATGATGTCGTTGCCACCGCAGACCCACAACACGCCGTAGCAGGTGATCCAGGCGACACCCAGACCGGTGCGCACCGGCATGTTGCGCGGGCGGTCCAGGAGGTGGTGCTCACGCTTGTCGCCGGTGATCCAGCCTTCGATCCACGGGTACATCGCCATGAACGTGAACAACACACCGGGCAGGATCAGGGACGGGATCAGCACGTTGAAGCTGAACGTGTGGCCCCAGATGTTCCACTCCCAGTTCGGCATCAGGCGCAGGGATCCCTCGAGGAATCCGATGTACCAGTCGGGCTGGGAGCCCGCCGTGATCTGTCCCGGGTTGTATGGACCGTAGGACCAGATCGGGTTGATCTGCACCAGGCCGCCGAGCGCGGCGGTGATGCCGAACACGATGAAGAAGAAGCCACCGGCCTTGGCCGCGTAGACCGGCAGCAGCGGCAGGCCCACGACGTTCTTCTCGGTCTTGCCCGGGCCGGGGAACTGGGTGTGCTTCTGGTAGAAGACCAGGATCAGGTGGACGGTCACCAGACCGACCATGATCGCCGGGATCAGCAGCACATGGATCGTGAACAGGCGCGGGACGATGTCCTCGCCCGGGAACTCGCCGCCGAACAGGAAGAACTGCACGTAGGTGCCGACCAGCGGGATCGCCAGGACGACGCCCTCGGCGATGCGCAGACCGGTACCGGAGAGCAGGTCGTCGGGCAGCGAGTAGCCGGTGAAGCCGTTGACCATGGCCAGCACGAGCAGCAGGAAGCCGAACAGCCAGTTTATTTCGCGCGGCTTGCGGAACGCCCCGGTGAAGAAGATCCGGAACATGTGCACGAACAGCGAGGACACGAAGATCAGCGCCGCCCAGTGGTGGATCTGACGCATCGCCAGACCACCGCGGATGTCGAAGCTGATGTCCAGCGTCGAGGCGTACGCCTGCGACATGTGGATGCCCTGCAGCGGCACGTAGGAGCCGTCGTAGACGACCTCCTGCATGCTCGGCTTGAAGAACAGCGTGAGGAACACACCGGTCAGCAGCAGCACGATGAAGCTGTACAGCGCCACTTCACCGAGCATGAAGGACCAGTGGTCCGGAAAGACCTTGCGCAGGTTCTTCTTGGCCGCGCCGTAGATGCCCAGCCGGCTGTCCAGCGCGTCGGCCGCGCGAACGGCCGCGTTGTCCGGGATCGGGGTGCTCTTGTTGGCCCCGCCCTTGGGTTGTTCGCTCGACATCAGCCACGCTCCCAGAAGCTCGCGCCGACCGGTTCGGCGAAGTCCTGCGACGCGGCGAGGTTACCCGCCTCGTTCACATGGATCTTCAACTGCGGCAGCGAGCGAGCGGCCGGGCCGAACACGACCTTGCCGTCGTCCGCCAGGTCGAAGGTGGACTGGTGGCACGGGCACAGCAGGTGGTGTGTCTGCTGCTCGTACAGGCCGATCGGGCAACCCACGTGGGTGCAGATCTTCGAGTACGCCACGATGCCCTCGTGGCCCCAGGCCAGTTCCTTCTTGGACTTGATGTCCTTCGGCTCCAACCGGACCAGCAGGACCGCGGACATGCCCGCCTTCTCCAGCCAGCCGTGCGAGAGCTCCTCCTTCTGACCGGCCGGGCCGTACTTCTCGACCAGACCCTCGGGAAGCGCCATGGTGAGCGAGCCCTTGACGATGTCGTCCGGCTTGATCGGCAGGCCGGTCGCCTCGTTGATCAGCTCCTTGCCCGGCTTCCATTCGGTGTGCCGGAGCTTGGTGCCCGGCAGCGGGCCGAGGTCGCGCAGCAGCACCACGCCGGACAGCGGCACCAGGGCCATCGCGCCGATCATCGTGCGCCGGATCAGCGGCCGACGGCCGATCACCGAGTCGGAGGCACCCTGGGTGAACTCGCGGATCGCGTACTCGCGCGTCTCCGGGTCCGAGGTGAACTCGTGGCGCTCCTGGACGATCTCCTCGTCCGTCATCAGCGTGCGCGCCCAGTGGATCGCGCCGGCGCCGATGCAGAACAGCGCGATGCCGAGGGTGCCGCCGAGGGCGGCGTTCTGGGCGCCGATCTTCCCGAAGAAGAAGATGTCGATGATGCGGTCTTTGTCGATGCCGACGTACGACCAGATGAAGCCGATCGTGGCCAGCATCGAGATCACGAAGAGGAACGCGACCTGACGCTCGGCGCGATTGGCCGCCTTCTCGTCGATGTCGGTACGGCGCGGCTCGTGGGCCGGCAGGCCGGGGTCGGCGAACGGGTCGCTTTCCGCCGGAACATGTGCCGAGGCGGGAACCTCGGGCAGGTGCTCTTCGGGCACTTCGGATTTGTCCTGGCTACTCATTTGGTCCTGGCCTTGGGGGTCCGGGCGGCAATCCAGATCGCACAGCCGATCAGCAGGCCGAGCGCGATGATCCAGCCGAAGAGGCCCTCGGAGACCGGGCCGAGGCGGCCGAGACCGAGACCGCCGGGGTTCGGCTCCTTGTGCGTCGTCTCACGCACGTAGGTGACGATGTCCTTCTTCTGCTGCTCGGGCATCGTGCTGTCCGGGAACGAAGGCATGTTCTGCGGGCCGGTGAGCATGGCCTCGTAGATGTGCTTCGGGTCCACGTTCTTCAGCGGCGGTGCGAACTTGCCCTGGGTCAGGGCGCCGCCCTCGCCGGAGAAGTTGTGGCACTGCGAGCAGTTCGTGCGGAACAGCTCGGCGCCGTTGACGATGTTGCCGTCGGGCGCGTACATGTTCGCCGTCGGGATCTTGGGCCCGACGCCGAGGGAGGCCACGTACGCGGAGAGCTGTTCGATCTGCGCCGGGGTGTAGACCTCGGGCTTGCGCGGTGCCTGGGCACCGGGCTGCTGGAGGGGCATCCGGCCGGTCGACACCTGGAAGTCGACGGCGGCAGCGCCGACGCCGATCAGGGAGGGGCCGTCCGAGGAGCCCTGGGCGTCGAGCCCGTGGCAGGTCGAACATCCGCTCAGGTAGAGCTTCTTGCCCGCTTCGACCGCGATGGAGGCAGAGTCGTCGGCCTCCGCCTTCTTGGCGGGCGCGAACGCGGCGTACAGCCCCCCCGTGGCCGCGAGCGCAAAAATGAGTACGACGATCGCCGCCAAGGGGTGGCGTCGCCGCGCGGAGAGCTTTTTCACGGATAACCCCGGTCCAATGTCGTCTGCGTAGTGAGTGTCGGGACGTCTACCTGATGACGTAGATCGTGAAGAACAGACCGATCCAGACCACGTCGACGAAGTGCCAGTAGTACGAGACGACGATTGCGGCCGTGGCCTGCTCGTGCGTGAACCGTCGGGCCGCGTAGGTGCGTCCGAGGACCAACAGGAAGGCGATCAGACCGCCCGTCACGTGCATGCCGTGGAAGCCGGTGGTCAGGTAGAAGACCGAACCGTAAGCCGACGACGAAAGAGTCGTGCCCTCCTTGACCAGCTCCGTGTACTCCATCACCTGACCGCCGACGAAGACGGCGCCCATGATGAAGGTGATGATGAACCACATGCGGAGCTTCTTGACGTCACCGCGTTCGGCCGCGAAGACGCCGAGCTGACAGGTGAGCGAGGACAACACGAGGATCGTCGTGTTGCCCGTCGAGAACGGGATGTTCAGCTCACTGGCATGCTCGCGCCAGGCGTCCGAGCCGGTGACCGACCGGATCGTGAAATACATCGCGAACAAGGCCGCGAAGAACATCAGCTCCGACGCCAACCAGACGATCGTGCCGATGCTGACCAAGTTGGGACGGTTGAGCGTCCCGTGTGTCCCGTGTGAGGGGGGCCCGGTTTCTAGTGAAGTTGCTGTCGCCACGGCGGCCATTATTGCGGTCGCCGGATCTGCCCACACTTCGGGGGGTAACCCTCGTTGAACGTGTCGGGGTTAGGCTCTGGTTCCGTGAGTGGCTCTGCAGGCGATGCCGGGATGTTCCTGGCACACGCGACCCCCGGGAACGTCCCGCCCGAACTGACCCCCATTCGGCTCCTGACCGGGTGGGTGTTCGAGCCGATCCCGATCCTGGTCGCGATGTTGTTCGGCGGGCTCTATCTGTACGGGGTGCACAAGCTCAGGGCCCGTGGGGACGCGTGGTCGCGGTGGCGCACCTTCTCGTTCCTGGGGTTGGGCCTCGGCACGTTCTTGATCGCGACCGAGTCGGCGCTGGCCGCCTACGACACCGTGTTGCTGAGCGTGCACATGGTGCAGCACATGGTGCTGGCGATGATCACGCCGATCTTCCTGGCGCTGGGCGCGCCGATCACCCTCGCGCTGCGTACCCTGCCGACCAAGTGGCGTAATCGGCTCAACGCCCTCCTGCACAGCAGATTCTCGAAGGTGGTCACCTTCCCGGCCTTCGCCGGCTTCGTCTTCGTGCTCAATCCGTTCGCGCTGTACTTCACGCCCTGGTACGAGCTGACGCTGCGGAACACCTTCATGCACGACATGAATCACGTGCACTTCGTGATCATCGGCTGCATGTGGTTCTGGCCACTGCTCGGGCTCGACCCGATGCCGCGCGCCAGCCATCCGATGCGGTTGCTCGCGGTCTTCGCGACGCTGCCGTTCCACGCCTGGCTGGGCATCGCGATCATGAGTTCGTCCACGGTGCTGGCCGGTGACTGGTACAACGACCTCGGTCGCGACTGGGGCGCGAGTCCGCTGTCCGACCAGGGCACCGCCGGCGGGATCCTGTGGGGCAGCGGCGACATCATCGGACTGCTCGTCTTCCTCGTGTTGTTCGTGCAGTGGGCCAAGGCGTCCGAGCGCGAGGCGGTGCGCGAGGACCGGCGCCTCGATCGACTCGAACTGATCGAGGCCGGGCGCAAGGCTCGCGAGGAGCGGTTGGCGCGTGAGGCGGCTGCGGGCGGCGAGGCCGCCGAGGGCGTCGGGGGCGTCGGAAAATCCGTCGCGAAGAGCACTCTTGCGGGTGACTCTGCCCGAACGGAGGACGGCGATTCGGCCGTCCGGGTGGCCCCCGGGGCCGAGCCGAGGTCGGCGGGCGCGGCCGAGTAGCGTCGCGGCATGATCCTCGAACGGTTCCTCCGCCGGCGGCGTGCCGAGCCGGTGCCCGCGCTCGTCGACGACGGCACGTTGGTCGTGGTCGGCTCCTGCTTCGATCCGGCGCGTGCCGACTCGGCGGTGGTCGCGGAGATGCGGGCGGCCGGAGTGGCCGTGGAGACCGGTCCGTTCGTGATGCGGCACCTGGTGACCCTGCCGGACCACGACGCGGTCGCGGAGGCGACCCGGATTTTGGCGGCGGACGGGTGGGCGGTCACGGTCGTGGCGGCCGACGAGCGGCCGCTGCGGGTGCGGATCGCGCGGCAGCAGGTGCTCACCGGCCTCGAACCGGCCCGCGAGCGCACCCGGATGGCGGGGCTGGCGCAGCGGTTGGGCGGGGACGCCGAGGGCTACGAGGTGCTGGCGCGCGGGTGAGTCGGGCGGACCCGGGTGGTCGGGCCGGGATCGGGGCGTGACGAGCCCCACATTTGGGCGGGGAAAAGCGCTAACATCCGGGGCGGATCCAAGTTGTCGTCCCGTACCCGGACTCAGGCAGGTGGACATGACGCGCGGCGAGACCATGACCGTCCTTGTGTACAGCGACGACCGCAACACCCGTCGGAAGGTCACCCTCGCGCTCGGGCGCAGGCCCGCCGTCGACGTGCCGTTCGTTGAATACCTGGAGTGCGCCACCGAGCCCGCCGTGATCGAGGCGATGGACAAGGGCGGCGTGGACCTCGTGATCCTGGACGGGGAGACCGCTCCCGCCGGCGGCATGGGCGTGTGCCGGCAGCTCAAGGACGAGATCTACAACTGCCCGCCCGTCCTCACCCTGGTCGGTCGCCCGCAGGACGCGTGGCTGGCCACCTGGTGCCGGGCCGACGCGGTGGTCGCGCATCCGCTGGACCCGCGCACGCTCGCCTCGGCGGCGGCCGACCTGATGCGCGGGCGCATCGCGGGACGTCAGCCGGCCTGACCGCATCGCGGATAACCGTCGGGTGTCGGTGGCCCCGGTCGGTACGCTGGCGCCGACTCATCCGATGACACTGCGGGAGCGGACCATGGGCGCCTCGGCCTCTACGTACCAGAGCGGCGGCAACCCGGCGGCCCGTTCCTGGCGCGACATCCTGGCCTCGCTCATGCGGGGTGACGACCTGCCGGCGGATGCCACGGCGTGGGCGATGGACCACATCATGACCGGCGAGGCCACGCCGGTGCAGGTGGCCGGGTTCGTGATCGCGCTGCGGGCCAAGGGCGAGACCGTGGACGAGGTCTCGGGTCTGGTGCGGGCGATGTACGAGCACGCGTCGACCATCGAGGTGCCCGGCCGCACGGTGGACATCGTCGGTACGGGCGGTGACCTCGCCCGCACGGTGAACATCTCGACCATGTCCGCGATCGTGGTCGCGGGTGCGGGGGAGACCGTGGTCAAGCACGGCAACCGGGCGGCGTCGTCCGCCAGCGGCGCGGCCGACGTGCTCGAAGCGCTCGGCGTGGTGCTGGATCTGACGCCGGAGCAGGTGGCCCGGACGGCCGGGGAGGCGGGCATCACCCTGTGCTTCGCGCAACGTTTCCACCCGTCGCTGCGGCACGCCGCGCAGGCGCGGCGCGAGCTGGGGGTGCCGACCACGTTCAACTTCCTGGGCCCGCTGACCAATCCGGCGCGGGTTCGGCACCACGCGATCGGGGTCGCGGATCTGCGGATGGCGCCGATCGTGGCCGGTGTGCTGGCCGATCGTGGGGCCAGCGCGCTGGTGTTCCGCGGTGACGACGGGTTGGACGAGTTGACCGTGACCACCACGTCCCAGGTGTGGATCGTGCGGGACGGCGACGTGCGCGAGGACCGGGTGGATCCGCGCGACCTGGGCATCGCGTTGAACGGGATCGAGACGCTGCGCGGCGGCGACGCGATGTTCAACGCGGGGGTGGCCCGGAAGCTGCTCGCGGGGGAGAAGGGCGCGGTGCGCGACGCGGTGTTGTTGAACTCGGCGGCGGCGCTGGCCGCGCTCGGTCCGGGAGACGGATCGTTGACGCAGCAGTTGGCGGCCGGGATCGAGCGGGCGGCGGAGGCGATCGACTCGGGGGCGGCGCAGGCGGCGCTCGATCGATGGGTGGGCGTGACGCGGTCGTTCGCGCGGGGGTAGTCGAAGGCGGATGTGTACGCCGGGTGGGCCGAGGGCGGCCTGCCCGGCGTCGTCGCGTTCGGGCTCCGTCGGGGCGTGGGGCGGTGTCCAGTATGTGGAAGCGATGGGGTGGTCGTTGCGCGCGGCGATTCCTGCGGTAATAATTCTGCGCAGGTCACGAGTGACAGTGGAAAGCCCCGGCTTGCTGTCCGGCAACCCTCGCTCCGCGGTGGGGTGCCCCGGGTGATGACACGGTCGGGCGTCGTCAGGCGTCCCGGCAAGCGCGGACCCCTGGTGTGGTGGCAGGCAATTGCCCCATGCGAACCGGGTCCTGTACCTGGGGAGCATGTGATGGCGTGAAATCTCTTTCTCGAAACGGGCTGATCGGCCCATTCCGTACGCGCTGAGTCGTCGCGCGTCGCTTTTCCGAGACCACATTTCATCCGGGGATCACTCTGCGCTGTTTTGATGTCGACTTCTCGACATTGCGTGGGGTTGGTTGCCGTCTGCCGAGGAGATTTGCCATGACCGCCGGTACCGCTTCCGTTGCCTTTGACTCCGACGTCGCCATTGCCGCCCCGTTGCCCGTGGTCGGGCGGGATGTGCTCGTTCCGCTGGTCACCGGGGGTGAGGTGGAGTACGCGGCGCTCGACTACGGGGCCAGCGCGCCGTGTCTGCAGCGGGTGTGGGACGACGTGGCCGGCTATCTGCCGTACTACGGCAGCGTGCATCGCGGCGCCGGCTACCTGTCGCAGTTGTCCACCGATCTGTACGAGCAGAGCCGGGCCACGGTCGCGGAGTTCCTCGGGCTGCGGGACGACGACACGCTGCTGTTCACCCGGGGCACCACCGACTCGCTGAACCTGCTCGCCTCGGTACTGCCGCGCGGCACCCGGGTGTTCGTGTTCGAGACCGAGCACCACGCGGCGCTGCTGCCGTGGCGTCGGCATGCCGGGGTGACCCAGTTGGCGGCGCCGTCCTCGCCGGCTCAGGCGGTCGCGGCGCTGGAGGCCGCGCTCGAAGGCTCCGGCGACGGGCCTCGGTTGGTGTGCGTGACCGGTGCCTCGAACGTGACCGGCGAGCTGTTCCCGGTGGCGGAACTGGCCGAGGTGGCGCACCGGTTCGGGGCGCGGATCGTGCTGGACGCGGCGCAACTGGCGCCGCACCACCCGGTGTCGGTCGCGGACCTGGACGTGGACTGGGTCGCGTTGTCGGCGCACAAGCTGTACGCGCCGTTCGGCTCGGGGGTGTTGGCGGGGCGCGGGGACTGGTTGGACGCGGCGGAGCCGTACCTGGCGGGTGGCGGGGCGAGCAAGGCGGTCTCGCGCGACCACGTCGAGTGGCAGAGCGGCGCGGCCCGGCACGAGGCGGGGTCGCCGAACGTGATCGGCGCCTACGCGTTGGCTTCCGCGTGCCGGGCGATCACCGAGGCGGGGCCGGCGGCGTTGGTCGCGCGCGAGGCGGCGTTGTTGGCGCGGTTGCGGGCGCGGTTGGCGGAGATTCCCCAGGTGCGGACGCTGGAGCTGTTCGGGCCCGAGTCGGCGCGGGTGGGCGTGCTCTCGTTCGTGGTCGAGGGGTGGAACAGCTCGCGGTTCGCGGCGGTGTTGTCGGCGGAGTACGGGATCGGGGTGCGGGACGGGCTGTTCTGCGCGCACCCGCTGGTGCGGCACCTGTTGGGCGGGCGGGCCGATCAGCCGACGGAGTGTGGGTCGCCGGACGCGCCGGAGGGGCAGCAGAACCTCAACGCGATCCGGGTCAGCTTCGGTGTGGGGACGCCCGTCGAGCACCTGGACCGCTTTGCGGCGGCGGTTCGGGAAGTGGTGGAGCGGGGGGCGCGGTGGAGCTACACGGTGGATGGGGGCCGGTGCGTTCCTGAGGCGGACCCGCGCGTGTTGCCTGCGGCGTGACGGGGGGTGGGCCGGTCGGGTCGCGTGCCTGGGCCTTGGACGGGGCGGGTCGTCCTCAAGCGCCGGACGGGCTGATTGGGGCCGGGTCGGGTTCTGGGCCGGGCTCCGGCCCGGGTGTCCTCAAGCGCCGGACGGGCTGGATGGGGTGGTTGTCTCCGGAGTTGGGTTGCGGTCCGCTTGTCCTCATGCGCCGGACGGGCTGATTGGGGCCGGGTCGGGTTCTGGGCCGGGCTCCGGCCCGGGTGTCCTCAAGCGCCCGACGGGCTGGATGGGGTGGTTGTCTC
>NZ_JBIRUB010000003.1:0-309275 GCF_044334985.1 Embleya sp. NPDC020630 | reverse complement strand
AGTTGGGTTGCGGTCCGCTTGTCCTCATGCGCCGGACGGGCTGATTGGGGCCGGGTCGGGTTCTGGGCCGGGCTCCGGCCCGGGTGTCCTCAAGCGCCCGACGGGCTGGATGGGGTGGTTGTCTCCGGAGTTGGGTTGCGGTTGGGGTGTTCTCGCGTGTTGGGCGGGGGTTGGTTATTCGAGGCCGATGGCGAAGGCTGCTTCGAGGTCGTGTTGGGAGTAGGTGCGGAAGGCGATGTGGGTGGTCGTGGCCTCTACTCCCGGGACCTTGTTGAGGCGGCCGGGGATGACGTCGGCCAGGTCGTCGTGGGCGCGGACGCGCACCATGGCGATCAGGTCGAATTCACCGGTCACCGAGTAGACCTCGCTCACGCCCTCGATCGCGGCGATCGCCTCCGCGATTTCCGGGGTCTGGTCCACACGCGTCTTGACCTGCACGATCGCGGTGATCACGGGGTAGTCCTCCGGCTGTCGACGACAAGGTGCCCGAGCTTAGTCGGCGCGCCCGTCGGTGCGGGGGAGCCGGCGCAACCATGTGTACTCGAATCCGGGTCACGGGTCACCCGATCGGAGTGGTTTGGCGCTCGCGGACGCCCGGTGCCGGGGGGCGGCCCAGGGCCAGGAGGTCGGCCAGCTCGTGGCGCCCGCTCGCGTGCATCCGGTCGATGAACGCGCGTAGCACGTGTGCCGTCGCGCGTGCGTCGGCCAACGCTCGGTGGGTCGGGTCGGTGGGCGCCTCGAAGTAGCGCGCGAGGGTGCCCAATCGCAGGTTCGGCAGTGTCCCGGCGGGCAGCAGCGCGCGGGCCAGGGCGAGGGTGTCGACGACCCGGAAGTCGGGCCAGGCGTGGTCGCACGCGATGCTCGCGGTACGCAGAAAGCCCACGTCGAAGGGGGCGTTGTGGGCGACCAGGATGGCGTCCTCGGCGAAGTGGGTGAACGCCGGCAGCACCAGACGCAGCGGGGGAGCGTCGGCCACCAGGTCGTCGGATATCCCGGTCAGGTCGGTGATGAACTCCGGGATCGGCACCCCGGGCGCGACCAGGGTCGCGAACTCGCCCAGGCGGTCCGCCCCGCGCACCCGGACGGCGGCGATCTCGGTGATTCGGGCCTCCTGCGGATCCAGGCCCGTGGTCTCCAGATCGACGACCGTGAACACCTGTCGCTCCACCTCGTCACGAATCGCTCGGGATCCGGGCATGGTTCGCAACTCGTGGCCCGGGGCGATACTGTCCGGCGGGCGGGAACGCCGCGGCGGGTCGGCCGCCGGCAAGCCCTGACCCGCCGAACCTCGTGACCGGCAATCCCGGTGCGCGGTGCTGCTCATGTACCGGACGGTACGTTTCCGGCCCGACACGGCCGCGCCCAGGTACCTCTCGCAGCCCGGCATCATGGGGTGTACGCGGCCGACGGTGAACGGGTAAGGCTTCGCGGACCGAACCAGGAAAGGAACACGCATGTCGATCCAGGCCCCCACCGAGGACACCCGGTGGCGTTGCACGCTGTGCGGCAACCTGACCCGGTTCGACGTGACGCGGACCACCAAGGCCGTGGAGTTCACCCACCTCGACCTGGCGGGCGCCCCCCGGGTCGAGGAGCGCGAGATCGTCTCGGACGAGATCGAGTCGGTGCGCTGCCGCTGGTGCAACGCGACCGATTCGGTCGAACTGGTGGCGCGCCCCGACGCGACCTGATCGCCGCGACCGTCCGGGGACAATGGGACTGTGCATCGTTTCGGCATCGGGGCGGCCCGGCGCGACCGTCGGCGGTGCGGAACACGCCATGATCAAGGCGTCGGCGTCCCGGTAACGGTGACGCGGGGAGGGGCCTCGAGGGAACGGGAAGGACCGGAGGAGCAGTGAGCGGACCGGATACCCGCGCGGACGAGGTCACGCCTGCGCACGCCGCCGACGCCGCCGAGGCGGTGCCGGCCGCCGAGCCCGACCTCGACGCGCAGTCCGGGACCGCGGCGGCGACGGATGCCGCGACCGACGCCGGGGCCGATGCGGAGCCCGTCGAACCGGGGCGGCAGGCCGGGGCCAACGGGCTGGTCGACTCCGCGGCGGGGTCGCTTCGGTCCGCAGGACCCTCAGGGTCCGAGGAGTCCGACGGGGCCGTGCATCACGCCGTCGCCTCGGATGTGCACGGGGCCGCCGAGCCGCCGGCCGGTACACATCCCGCCGCCGACGTGCCCGCCGGGGCCGTCGAGGCGGCCGTCGAGCCCGAGGCGGAGCGGGCCGTGTCCGAGGCGCCGGTCGTCGAGCCCGAGGTGTTGACCGGGCCGTTGCCGGAGGCGGTTCGGGTCCGGGTGATCTCGGTGGCCGCCGACGCGCTCGGCACGATGACCGCCGACGAGGTCCCGGGGCCGCTGCGCCGGTTCGCCCGGTTCACCCATCAGCGCCGGGCCAAGTTCGCCGCGACGCCGCTGGCCGCCGCGCTGGAGAACGATCCGGTGTTCCGCCAGCGCATAGCGGAGCGCTTCCGCAAGGGCCTGCCGGAGATCTCCGAGGCGCTCGAAGCGGGCAAGGTGCCCGCCGCGGCCGACCCGCTCGACGTGGCCGCGGCCGCCTACCTGTTGCGCCCGCGCGGCTGGGTCCGGCTGATCGAGACCGCCGGCGACGCGGCCAAGGAGGCCGCCGCCGACCGCGCCGAGGCCGAGGCCGCCGAGACGTTGTCCCGCCTGGAGCACGAGGTCGGCGTACTGCGCGCGGCCTCGAAGACCGAGCACGAACGGCTGCGCGCCGAGCTGGAGACGGCCCGCAAGGAGGCCGACCACCTGCGCCGCCAGGTGCGCGGCCTCCAGGGCAGCGCCAAGCACGAGGAGAAGGAGGCCCGCCGGGCCCGCTCCGAGCTGGACGCGGTGCGGGTCGAGGCGCAGGCCGCGATCGCCGCCGCGGAGAAGGAGGCGCGCCGGCTGCGCGGCCGGGTCGCCGAGGTCGAATCGGCCCTGGAGGCCAGCCGCCGGGCGGCCCGCGAGGGACGCAGCATGGAGGACACCCGGGTCCGGCTGCTCCTGGACACCGTCCTGGAGGCGGCCCAGGGCCTGCGCCGCGAGCTGGCGCTGCCCCCCGTCGGGATCAGGCCGGCCGACATGGTGGACGCGGTGGTGCCGGGCGCGTCCGGGATAAAGGACATCGCGCAGCGCGCGCTGGAGGGCGACGACCCGGCCCTGCTCGACCAGCTGCTCGCGCTGCCCCAGGCGCACCTGGTGATCGACGGCTACAACGTGACCAAGACCGGCTATCCCACGCTCGCGCTGAACAAGCAGCGCGACCGGCTGGTCGGCGGGCTGACCGGGCTCGCCGCGCAGACCGGTTGCGAGGTGACCTGCGTGTTCGACGGCGCACAGCTGGACGCGCCGGTGCTGCTCGCCCCCGCGCGCGGGGTGCGGGTGATGTTCAGCAAACCGGGCGAGACGGCCGACGAGCTGATCCGCCGGCTGGTCCGGGCCGAGCCGCCGGGCCGGCCGGTCGTGGTGGTCTCCACGGACCGCGAGGTGGCCGAGGGCGTGCGCAAGGCGGGTGCCCGCCCGGTGCCCTCGACGATGTTGCTGCGCAGGCTCACCCGCGGCTGACCGCACCGCGTGTCGGTCGCGCTCCCTACCGTTGACGAGGAAGGTCGACGAGGGGGAGGAGTCACATGCGCATCGCCTGTCGTACACACCGCGGCCGAGGGCGCGCCGGCGCCGCCGGCTGCGCGATCCCGGCTTCGATCGGGCCGGCCCTGATCGGCGCCCGCATCATCGGCATCGACATATCGCCTGAATTATCGAATACGACTTCTTTCGGCGATTTCGGCGTTTTCGGCGACCTCGGTGATCCCGCCGACCCCGGGCCGCCCCCCGAGCCCGCCGGCCGGCCCGACTACATCGAGTTGGACGAGGAGACGCTGACCGCCCTGCGCCTGTTCGCGGCGGAGGGGATGTTCGCGGCGCCGAGCGGATCGGCGCGGGACGGCGGCGAGCCGCCGGGCGTTCGGCGCCCTGCCGACCGCCGGGGCTGAACCGGGCGGCGGGGCCGCTCCGGGGCGGATCGGCGTCCCCCTTTCGCCGCAGCCCCGGTCCCCGTTCGGGGCCGGGAGCGCACGGGCCCACGTTACGATCGACCGGTGGATGACCCGAATCGGGCCGCGCGCCGGATCCGCAGCCTGCTGCCCGTCCTGGTCGTGGTGTGCGCGCTCGCCCAGCTCGGGGCCGTCCTCGGGGTGACCCGATTCGTCGCCGACACGGTGATCCACACTCCTCCCGGCGTCCACGCCGGCCGCTCCGCCGGCCCCGGGGCGAGCGGCGACGGCGAGCAGCACGCGAACGCCCGCCGGGTAGCGATCGGCGCCCTCCTGGAACGGCGCGCGAACGCGTTCCTCACCCGGGACCGCGAGGCGCTCTCGTCCACCCTCGACCCGCAGAACCCGACGTTTCGGCAGAACCAGATGGGCGTCTTCGACAACATCGCCGAGGTGCCGTTCGCCGCGTGGGAGTACGAGATCGTCACGCCCGACGCGTTCGACCTCTCCACCGCGCGCAGGAGCGCGCTCGGCGGGCCCGTGTTCACCGCCCAGGTGGACCTGCTCTACCGGCTCACCGGACACGACGTGGCGCCGGTGCGGGTGCCGCAGTTCCTGACCTTCGTACTGCGGGGCGGCACCTGGTACCTCGCCGCCGACGGCGACGGCGCCGCGACCGGGACGCGCACCCCCGCCCAGGTGTGGGACCTGGGCCCGGTCACCGTGGTCCAGGGCACGCACAGCATCGTGCTCGGCATCGGCACCCGCGCCGCGCTGCGCGAGTTCGCCGACATCACCGACAAGGCCGTGCCGCAGGTGAGCGCGGTGTGGGGCGAGTCCTGGCCGGGGCGGGCGGTGGTGGTGGTGCCCGGCACCCAGGCGGAGATGGCCCGGCTGCTCGGCGCCGAACCGAGCAAGTACGCCAAGATCGCCGCGGTCACCACCGGCGAGCGCGGCGCGGCGGCCGACGCGGCCGCCGCCGACCGGGTCATCGTCAACCCGGACGCGTTTCGCGAGCTGGGCGACCTGGAGCGTCGGGTGGTGATGACGCACGAGATCACCCACGTGGCGAGCCGCGCGTTCACCCGGTCGTGGACGCCGACCTGGCTGTCCGAGGGGTTCGCGGACTACGTCGGCTACCTGGAGTCGGCGCAGACGATGCGCACCGCCGCGCCCGAACTGCGCCGCGACGTGAAGGCGGGCAAGGTGCCCGTACAGCTGCCCGCCGACACGACCTTCGAGACCACGCAGGAGGATCTGCCCCAGGCGTACGAGATGGGGTGGCTGGCCTGCAAACTGATCGCGGAGCGGTGGGGTCGGCCCAAGCTGGTCGAGCTGTACCGTACGGTCGGCGCCGAACGGCCGCCCGGGGTCGGCGCGCCCGACGCGGCGTCGGCCCTGTCGTCGGCGATGGTGTCCGTCCTGGGCACCGGCCCCGACGCGTTCACCAAGACCTGGCTCGACTACCTGCGGACGCAGGCCGAATGACGGGGGCACGGCGGGCATGTCGGTCCAGAGGTTGTTGCTGATCTGCCTGATCTGCACGGGTGTGGTGCTGCTCGTGGCGGTCGCGGTGACCACGCCGTGGCGCCCGCTGCCGGAGCCGCCGGGCGGGTTCACCCACCCGGACGCGGCCCGGGACTTCACCGCCGCCGAGATCGCGCGCGGACAGGCGCTGGCCCGGGCCGCGCGCCCGCCCGCCTACCTGTCCATGGCGCTGTCCCTGGTGGTGTCCCTCGTGCTCGGGCTCACCCCGGCGGGGGCGCGGATCATCGAGGCGGTCGCCCGGCCCCTGGGCGGCGGGTGGGCCTGGCGGATCCTGCTCGGCGGGCTGGTGCTCGCGCTGATCGGCCGGCTGGCCACGCTGCCGTTCGCGGCCCGCCTGGAGGTGGTCCGGCGGCGCTACGGGCTGTCGGTGCAGAGCTGGGGGAGTTGGTGGGCCGATCTGGGCAAGGGGTTCGCGATGTCCACCGGGCTGCTGCTCGTGGTGGCGCTCGCGCTGTACGCGCTGATCCGGGCGCTGCCCCGGGCCGGCTGGCTGATCGCGGCCGGCGGCGGCGCGCTGCTCGTGGTGGCGATCTCGTTCCTGTACCCGCTGCTGGTCGAACCGGCCTTCAACAAGTTCCACTCGATGCCCGACGGGCCGCTGCGCACCTCGCTTTTGCAGCTGGCCGAGCGGGACGGGGTGCCCGTACAGGACGTGCTGGTCGCCGACGCGTCGCGGCGGACCACCGCGCTCAACGCGTATGTGTCCGGGTTCGGCTCGACCCGGCGGATCGTGGTGTACGACACCACCGTGCGCGACGCGGATCCGCGCGAGGTGGAGTTGATCGCGGCACACGAACTGGGCCACGCCAAGCGCAACGACGTGCTGCACGGCACGCTGATCGGCGCCGCCGCGATGGCCGCCGGCGTCTGCGGGCTCGGCCTGTTGATGTCCTGGTCGCCGCTGCTGCGTCGGGCCGGCGCGGACGCCGCGGGCGACCCGCGTTCGCTCGCCCTGCTGCTCGCGGCGGTCGCGGTGATCGGCACGCTGGCCGGCCCCGGCGAGATGTTGATCAGCCGGCGGCTGGAGGCCCGGGCGGACGTGCACGCCCTCGACCTGACCCGCGACCCGGAGGCGTTCATCCGCATGCAGCACAACCTGGCCGTGACCAACCGCTCCAACGTCACCCCGAACCCGATCCTGCAATTCCTCTTCGCCTCCCACCCCTCCGCCCCCGAACGCATCGCCTCGGCAAGAGACTGGGAACGCCTGCACGGCAAGGGGTAGCGGCGTGGCTGCTCAGGGACCGGGCTGTATGCGCACGACGGTCACGAGCAACTGTCCCGCCGATACCTGGTAGACGACGAAGATGCTGCGGCCGAGCGTCGCCTCGCGCCGGTCCCTGGAGTAGGTCGCGCTCGACCCGCATCCATACGGGTCGCGAGCGATCGCCGCCATCCCCGCGTCGAGGTCGCGGCGCTGTGCGGGAGTGAGTTGTCCTCGGACCTTGTCGCAGTCCGGGGTGTACTCGACGCGAAAGCTCATTCCGGTTCACCCGCTTCGGCTTCCCGGCGCTTTTGCTCGACGAATTCGCGTTCGCGGCGCTCCAGCATCTCGAAGACGGCGCGGTCCTCCTCCTCGGCCGTGGTCGGCTTGAGCGCCCACTTCGCCAGGAGCGCGAACAGTTCGTTCGCCGGGCAGTCCTCCACCGCCTCGTTGAACTCCTTGTGCCACTCCTCGGGCAACGATTCCCGGATGGTCCGCACGGTCGCGGGCAGTTCCACGACGGCACCACCGATGTGCGTCTTGAATGTCGCCGGCATGGGCACACACCTCCGTCGAGAGTCGTTTCGGTCGTCGTGTTCCAGTGTGCTGTGGGCGGTGCGTTGTGCACAGGCGTGTGGCCGGCGTGTTGGGGGCTTGTGATGGTGGCGCAGGGGCGTGGTGTGGCTACACGGTGGACTTCGCCACGGGGCGGTGCGGGTCCGTGGGGGTCGGGGGTTGCTTCGTCGGAGCCGCCGTGGTCGGCTCGTCGACGGCGCGGCTCGCCTGCCACAGGCGCCGGGCCGACATCGCCGTCGCCGTCACCAGCAGGGTGTTGCGGGCGGTCAGGGCCAGGACCGCGGCCGGTTCGCTGCGGAGGAGTTCGCCGAACCAGATCGGGAATTCCAGGGTGGTCAGCGGCATCGCGCACAGCAGCAGTACGGCCGGCAGGCGCTGGGTGGTGTCCGGCCGCAGCAGGCACACCGCCGCCAGGCCGATCAGCCACACCAGATACTGCGGGCTGATCACCCGGCTCGTGGTCACGAAGATCAACATCGCGCACAGCGCCGCGTCGGGCGCCGTGGTCGCGGTGAACCGGCGGGCCCGCACCCGCCACAGCAGCAGCCAGCCGAAGCCCAGCACGCTGGTGAGCAGGCTGATTCGGCCCACCGCGGTGATGTACGGGCCGTGGAATTCGAGCGATCCGTAGCTCTCCCGGACCTGCCCGCTCCACCCGCACCAGGAGGCGAGGTGGAACGGCACGGCGAACACCGACTCCACCTCGATGCCGCGTTCGCGCTGGTAGCCCAGGAACGCGAAGGCTCCCGGGAGCGCGGCGGTGAAGCCGAGCACCACCACGGCGGCGCCGAGCAGGGTCCACGCGTACGCCCGGGCCGGCCCGCGTCGCCCGCGCAGCCCCACGAAGATCAGCGCCGGCCACAGCTTTATCGCCGTCGCGAAGCCCGCCAGCAGCCCCGCGAGCCGGTGTCGGTCGGCGCGCCGGCCCGTGATCAGGACCAGCGCCGCCACCGTCGGCGCGGTCACCGCGAGGTCGTACCTGGCCAGGACTATCGGCCCGAGCAGCGGCACCGCCACCACCCACAACGCCGCGCCGTACGGCGGGACCCCGCGCGGGATGCCCCGGGCCAGCAGCCACACCACCGCCGCGTCGGCGACGAGCATCAGCAGGTACACCGATGTCGCGTAGTCGAACGGCAGCAGCCCGGGCAGCAGCAACACCCCGGCCGCGCCCGGCGGGTACTGCCAGCGCACGTCGTCCACCGGAAAGGTCCCCGAGCGCAACACGTGGAACCACTCGCGGTAGATCGCCCGCGCGTCACCGGTGACGAACGGCCAGGGATTGGGCACCACTTCCATCGCCGTCAGCAGCAACACCGCCCGGGTCGCCGCCCAGACGAGCACGACGGCCCAGAGCGCGCCCGACGGCGTCCGGAACGGATTCCGCGCACGGTGCCACGAGGGAAGGCTCACCGACGGATCGTACAGAGCGCGCCCGCCTCGACCGGATCCTTCCGCCGGGCGGCGCGTCGGGTCTGGGATCCTCGTGCGTGATGAAGACCTTGATCGTCACCAATGACTTCCCGCCCCGGCCCGGCGGCATCCAGTCCTTCGTGCACTCCATGGCGCTGCGGCTGCCCGCGGACGGCGTCGTGGTCTACACGTCCTCGTGGCGGGACCGGGCCGAGACGGCCGCGTTCGACGCGGCGCAGCCCTTCCCGGTGGTGCGTGATCGTACGTCGATGCTGGTGCCCACGCCGGGCGCGGTACGCCGGGCCCGGGAGATCGCCCGGGCCGAGGGCTGCGACACCGTCTGGTTCGGCGCGGCGGCGCCGCTGGGCCTGATGGCGCCGAGCCTGCGCGCGGTCGGCGTGGAGCGTCTTGTGGCCACCACGCACGGGCACGAGGCCGGCTGGGCCGTACTGCCCGGCGCCAGGCAGCTGTTGCGGCGGATCGGCGAGGGCGTGGACACGGTCACCTACCTGGGCGAGTACACCCGGGGCAAGATCGCGCCCGCGCTCACCCCGGCCGCCGCCGCGCGCATGGTGCAACTGCCGCCCGGCGTGGACGAGACCGTGTTCCGCCCGGACGTCGGCGGCGCCGAGGTGCGCGCCCGACACGGCCTGAGCGATCGGCCGGTCGTGGTCTGCGTGTCGCGGCTCGTGCCGCGCAAGGGCCAGGACGTACTCGTGCACGCGCTGCCGAGGATTCGCCGCCGGGTGCCGGACGCGGCGCTGCTGATCGTCGGCGCCGGGCCGTACCGGGACCGCCTGGAGACGATGGTCGACCAGGTCGGCGTGCGCGACTCGGTGGTGTTCACCGGCGCGGTGCCGTGGGCCGAGTTGCCCGCGCACCACGAGGCGGGCGACGTGTTCGCGATGCCGTGCCGCACCCGGCGTCGTGGCCTGGACGTGGAGGGCCTGGGGATCGTCTACCTGGAGGCGTCGGCGGTTGGCCGGCCGGTGGTGGCGGGCGATTCGGGCGGCGCGCCGGACGCGGTGCTCGAGGGCGAGACGGGCCACGTGGTCGACGGCCGCTCGCCGGCCGCCGTCGCCGACCGGGTGGCGGGCCTGCTGGCCGACCCGGAGCGGGCCGCCCGGATGGGCGCGGCGGGCCGCCGCTGGGTGGAGCGGGCCTGGCGGTGGGACCTGCTCTCGGAACGGCTCCGGGGGCTGCTCGACCCGAAGGCGGGCTGAGCGCGGACGCGCCGAGGGCGGCCGGCCCCGGAACCCCGGAGCCGCCCGCCCTCTTGCGCTCGTCGCGCCCGCCCGCGTGTGCTCAGCCCTCGTAGATCTTCTCGATGTCCTGCTCGAAGTCCTTGAGCACCAGGTTGCGCTTGAGCTTGAGGGACGGCGTCACATGGCCGCTCTCCTCGGTGAAGTTGATGGTCAGCACGCGGAACTTGCGCACCCCCTCGGCGCGCGAGACGGCCTTGTTGCCCTCGTCGACCGCGTCCTGGACGGCGGCCAGCAGGTCCGGGTCGTCGGCGAGATCGGCGACCGTCGCGTCGGCGGGCTTGCCGTTCTGCTCCTTCCAGGTCGGGAAGGCCTCCGGGTCGATGGTGATCAGCGCGCCGACGAACGGGCGGCGGTCGCCGACCACCATGCACTCGCTGATCAGCGGGTGGGCCCGGATCCGGTCCTCGATCAGGGCCGGTGCGATGTTCTTGCCGCCGGCGGTGACCAGGATCTCCTTCTTGCGCCCGGTCACGGTCAGGAAGCCCTCGTCGTCCAGGACGCCGATGTCGCCGGTGCGGAACCAGCCGTCGTCCTCGAACGCCTCGGCGGTGGCCGCGTCGTTCTTCCAGTAGCCGGTGAACACGTTCGGACCCTTGGCCAGGATCTCGCCGTCCTCGGCGATCCGCACGGCCGAGCCCGGCACCGGCCGACCGACCGTGCCGATCCGGATGCCCTCGGCGGGGTTGACCGTGTGCGCGGCGCACGTCTCGGTCAGGCCGTAGCCCTCCAGGACGGTGAAGCCGATGCCGCGGAAGAAGTGGCCGAGCCGGGTGCCCAGCGGCGCGCCGCCGGAGATGGCGTGTGTGGCCTGGCCGCCGAGCGCCGCGCGCAGCTTGCCGTAGACCAGCTTGTCGAACACCTTGTGCTTGATCCGCAGGCCCAGGCTGATGCTCGCGCTGTCCATACCCTCGCTGTACGCGATCGCCGTCTCGGCGGCCATCTCGAAGATCTTGCCCTTGCCGTCGGCCTGCGCCTTGGCCGAGGCCGCGTTGTAGACCTTCTCGAACACGCGCGGCACGGCGAGCACGAAGGTCGGCTGGAAGGTCTGGAGTTCGCCGGTGAGCTGCTTGACGTCCGGACAGTGCCCGATCCGGACCTGGGCCATGATGCAGCCGATCTCCAGGATCCGGCCCAGCACGTGGGCGAGCGGCAGGAACAGCAGACAGCTCGACTTCTCCGGGACGAACAGCCGGTTCAGCAGCGCGACCACGTTGCCCAGCTCGGCCTGGAAGTTGCCGTGCGTCAGGACGCAGCCCTTGGGCCGCCCGGTGGTGCCCGAGGTGTAGATGACGGTGGCGACCGAGTCGGCGCGCAGGCCCGCACAGCGCTCGTCGACCACCGCGTCGGCCACCTCGCGCCCGGCCGCGGTGAGCGCGGGCACCGCCGCCTCGCCGTCGCCCTCGTCGATCCGCCACACGTGGGCCAGCTCCGGGAGCCGCTCGCGCGCCCGCTCGACCGCGCCCTGGTGCGCCGCGTTCTCCACGACCACCGCCCGCGCCCCCGAGTCGGACAGGATCCACTCGATCTGCTCGGCCGAGGAGGTCTCGTACACCGGTACCGAGATCGCGCCGGCGCACCAGATGGCGAAGTCGAGCAGCGTCCACTCGTAGCGGGTGCGCGACATCAGGCCGATCCGGTCGCCGGGCTCGATGCCCGCCGCGATCAGGCCCTTGGCCACCTCGTACACCTCGGCCAGGAAGCGGGTCGAGGTCACGTCCGTCCAGCGTCCGCCCACCTTGCGGGCCAGCGCCGGGGCATCCGGTGCCTCTGCGGCGTTGCGCTTGATGAGGTCGGTCAGGTTGCCCTCGGCGGGAACCTCGGCCAGGGCCGGGACGCTGCACTCGCGCACTGATGCTCCTCGTTGCGGTCTCGGCGCCGGAGGTCGGCGCTGCCGGTGCCGGTGTCGGTGTTGCCGGCCCGTCTCGGTGGCTGTCCATCTTGCCGACTCGTTGACGGGGGCAGACGTTACTGGCAAGTAGGTCTGGGGGACAGGGGTCGTGAGGATCCTGTGCCCGGTCTCACGCTACGGACAAGCCCACATCCGTATCGACTCGGAATTCGTGGCGGGGTCGACGAGCATCCGTCCCGATTCGACCGGGCATGTCGAGAGTATCGATTCGGCGTGCGGGGCGGGTGTGACGGAGGCAACCCCCCGGTGTCGTCGGTTTCGGTTCGGCGCCGTCAGTACAGTGACCGACATGCGGGTCCACGTGGTGAGCGACGTCCACGGTGCCGCCGAGGCGCTCGCCCGCGCGGGCGACGGCGCCGACGCCCTGGTGTGCCTGGGCGATCTGGTGCTCTTCCTCGACTACCACGACCTGGACCGCGGCATCTTCACCGACCTGTTCGGCGTGGAGAACACCCGCGAACTGCTCGCGCTGCGCAACGCCCGCCGCTTCGCCGAGGCGCGGGCCTTCTCCGGCTCGTTGTGGGCGGGTGTGCCCGGCGGTGCCCGACAGGCGATCGAGGCGGCGGTGCGCCGCCAGTACGCCGCGCTGTTCGCGGCCTTCCCCACCCCCACCTACGTCACCTACGGCAACGTCGACGTGCCCGAGTTGTGGCCCGACTACGCGCGCGAGGGGGTGACCGTGCTCGACGGCCAGGTGGTGGAGATCGGCGGTCGCACCTTCGGCTTCGTCGGCGGCGGGCTGCGCACCCCGATGCACACGCCGTACGAGATCTCCGACGAGGAGTACGCGGCCAAGGTCGCCGCGGTCGGTCGCGTCGACGTGTTGTGCTGCCACATCCCGCCCGCCGTGCCGGACCTGACCTACGACGTGGTCGCCCGGCGGTTCGAGCGCGGCAGCGAGGCGGTGTTGCGGGCGATCCACGAGACCGGGCCCGACCTGGTGCTGTTCGGACACGTACATCAGCCGCTGCGCGCGCGGATGCGGATCGGGCGCACCGAATGTGTCAACGTGGGGCATTTCCAGGCCACCGGGAAACCGTACGTCCTCACCTGGTGAGCCGGTGCCGCGTCCCCGCAGGTCGGGCACGATAACCTTCGAGCGGATCGGCCGTACTCGACCATCTTGAGGTGTTGTCGAGACGGCCAACAACGGCTACGCGAGCTTCCGGAGGACTCCTCACGATGGCTGAACGGACCAGCTCGACCATCACGATCGACGCCACGCCGGCCGAGGTCATGGCCGTCATCGCGGGGTTCGAGGGCTATCCCGAGTGGACCGGCGAGGTCAAGGAGACCGAGGTCCTGGAGATCGACGAGTCGACCGGGCGCGCGGTGCGGGTGCGGTTCAAGCTCGACGCCGGCGTGATCAGCGACGAGCACGTGCTCGGCTACACCTGGGAGGACGACCGCGAGGTGCGGTGGACCCTGGTGACCAGCCAGATGCTCAAGGCGCTCGACGGTCGCTACGCGCTGAGCCCGATCGCCGGCGGTACCGAGGTCACCTACGAACTCACCGTCGACGTCAAGATCCCGATGCTGGGCATGCTCAAGCGCAAGGCGGAGAAGGTCATCATCGATCGGGCCCTGACCGGGCTCAAGAAGCGCGTCGAGAGTTGACCCGGCGGTGACGCGGGTCCTGCTTGTCACCGGTCTTCCGGGCGCCGGGCGCACGACCGTCGCGGCGGCGACCGCGGTGGCCGCGGCGCGGGCCGGGCGGCGCACGCTGCTCCTCGCCGCCGACGGCACGCGCGACGTGGACACGGTGCTCGACGTGGCGGTCGGCGCCGACCCCTTCGACGTGCTGCCCGGGCTGACCGTGCAGCGGGTCGCGGTCCGGGCCGAGTTCGAGCGCGAGTTCCTGCTGGTGCAGGGACAGTTGGGCGCCGCTCTCGGGGTGGTCGGGGTGGAGCCGCTGGACCCCGAGGAGATCACCGTGCCGCCGGGCGCGGGGGACGTGCTGGCGCTGCGGGTGCTGGCACGGGCGGTGGACTCGCGGCGCTACGAGTTGATCGTGGTCGACCTGCCCGCCGCCGAGCGGGCGGTGCCGGCGCTCGCGGTGCCGGAGGGGCTGGCCCGCTACGTGGACCGGCTGCTGCCGGTGGAGCGGCAGGCGGCGCGCGCGTTGCGGCCGGTGCTCGCGGCGGTCGCCGGGGTGCCGATGCCCGACGACTGGGTGTACGACACGGCCCGGCGGGTGGCCGCCGAGCTGGAGGTGCTGCGCGCGCTGGTGGCGGCGCCGACCACGACCGTGCGGCTGGTGGTGCGGCCCGGGACGGTCGCGCTGGCCGCGGCGCGGCGGGCCGCCTCGGCGCTGGCGCTGTACGGGCACCGCATCGAGGACGTGATCGTCAACGGGGTCGGCGCGGCCGACTCGCCCGATCCGGCGGTGCGGGCGCGGGCCGAGGTGGCGCGCGAGACCGTGGACGCGCTGTGCGCGCTGCTCCCGCGCGTGCCGCTGGCGCAGATCCCCGTGCTGCCCGCCGAGCCGCTGGGCACGGGCGAACTCGCCGATGTGGCGGCGCACTTCGGCCCGGTGGGCCCGGGCGGCGCGGCCGACGACGACGGGCACACGATCGAACGCGACGGCGAGCGGCTGCTGTTGCTGCTGCCGCTGCCGGGCACGGATCGCGACGACCTGGACCTGCTGCGCCGCGGCGACGAGCTGGTGATCACGATCGGCCCGCACCGCCGGCTGATCCGGCTGCCCTCGGCGCTGCGCCGCTGCCTCATCGAGGGTGCGGGCCTACGCGACGGCGTCCTCCGCGTCCGCTTCGTCCCGGACCCGGCCGTGTGGATGCGCTCGACGCCGTAGCGCCGGCGGCTCGCCGGCCGCCGAGATCCTCGTCGATCCCGACTTCGATGGGTGCGTACGCCATGTCCCTCGTCCTCGTGGGGAAGTCGTGGCGGGGTGGAGGGTTCGCGTCGGGCGGTGGGAGCGCGGAGAATGCTTCGGATGGATCCTGATGAGCGGGTGACGGGCAAGGACGCGGCGGATGCGTGGGCGGGCAGCACGGACGAGGTGCCGCCGGCCGCGGACGCGAAGGCCGAGGGGGACGGTGCGCGGGAGCGGGTCGATCCCTGGGCGCGGCTCGGGGAGGAGGCTCGGCGGCTCGGGGAGTCGCTGACCGGGGCCGACAAGGGGGATCAGGCGCCGGCCGCGCGGTTGGCGGAGGAGGCTCGGCGGCTGGCCGAGACGCTGGTGGAGCAGGCCGGGGCGGTGCGCGAGCAGATGGCGCGCAGGCACCCCGAGGTGGCCGCGCACCTGGCCGCCGCCGGGACCGAGCTGGCGTCCGCGTACCGGGCCTTCGTCGGCGACCGCGAACGCAGGTGGGCCGCGAAGCCGGCCGAGAGCGAGCGGATCCGGCTCGACGACGACGAGTAACCGGGCGCACCGCCGGGCGACCCCGCCGCCCGCAGCGCGCGTCGTGGGCGGTCGGGTGGTGTCCGGCGGGCGTACGCGTGGGGTGGGGGCGGGGAAGGGACCAGTACGATCCGTTGCGGGCAATGCACGCGAACGAGCTTGGGACGACATGGGACTCACGATCGGTGTCGACATCGGTGGCACCAAAATCCTCGCGGGTGTGGTCGACGCCGACGGGGTGATCCTCGATCGGCTCAAGGTCGCCACCCCCAAGGACGCCGATGGCACCGCGCAGGTGATCGCCGAGGCGGTCAACACCCTGCGACGCAACCACGTCGTGGAGGCGGTCGGGCTCGGCGCGGCCGGATTCATCGGCGCGGACCGTTCGACCGTGCTGTTCTCGGCCAACGTCGGCGCCTGGGTCGGCGAGCCGCTCCGCGATCGTATGGAGGCGCTGATCGGCCTCCCGGTCGTGGTCGAGAACGACGCCAACGCCGCGGCCTGGGGCGAGGTGCGCTTCGGCGCGGCCGCCGGGCACACCAACGTGATGTGCGTGACCGTCGGCACCGGCATCGGCGGCGCGATCGTGTTCGGCGGCGAGCTGTACCGGGGCGGCGGCGGGATAGCGGGTGAGCCCGGCCACATGCGGGTGGTCCCCGACGGCCTCGCCTGCCCGTGCGGCAACTACGGCTGCTGGGAGCGGTACGCCAGCGGCAGCGCGCTGACCCGCTACGCCCGCGACCGGGCGGCCGGCCTGCCCGAGGCGGCGGAGAAGCTGCTCGCCCTCGGCGACGGCACCCCCGCGGGCATCCAGGGCCCGCACGTCACCCAGGCCGCGCTGCTCGGCGACCCCGTCTCGCTGGCCGCCTTCCGCGAACTGGGCACCTGGCTCGGCCAGGGCCTGGCCGACCTGTCCGCCGTGCTCGACCCCGCCGCGTTCGTCATCGGCGGCGGCGTCTCGGACGCGGGCGATCTCCTGCTCGTCCCCGCCCTGGAGACCTACCGCAGCGTGCTGCGCCGCGGCCACCGCCTCGGCGCCGAAGTCGTGGTCGCCACTCTGGGCAGCGACGCGGGACTGGTCGGCGCGGCGGACCTGGCCCGCCACTGACGACACCGCCGCCACGCGCGCGGAACACACCGCCTCCCGGGGACCGGGCGGGCGTACACAGCTGGTCGATCGTGGTTCGGGCCGGGAGCCCCGAACCGGGCAAGGGGGCATCAGTGGCCGTCGGCAACGGAGAGATCCGGGTCATGTCGTACAACGTGCGTTCGCTGCGCGACGATCGGGACGCCCTGGTGCGGATCGTCCGGCACGCCGCGCCCGACCTGCTCTGCATCCAGGAGGGCCCCCGCTTCGTGCGCCGTCGGCAGGCGGTCGCCCGCCTCGCGCGCGACTGCGGCCTGGTGGTGATCGCCGGCGGCGGCACCGCGTCGGGGCTGCTCGTGCTCGGCGGGCTGCGGGTGAGCGTGCGGCGGGCGTACGACGAGCTGCCGCCGGCCGCGACCGGACGGCGTGCGCTCGGGCCGGCCGGCGCGGTGGTGGCGGTCGGCGGCGCCGAATTCGCGGTGGCCAGCGCGCAGTTCGGACCGGCCGCCGCCGAACGACCGGCGCAGGCCGACGAGTTGTTGCGCCGGCTGGCCGGGCTCGACACCGAACACCGGGTGCTGGCCGGGGACTTCAACGAGTCGGCGGGCCGTCCCGGCTGGGACCGCCTGGCCGAGGAACTTCGCGACGGATACCCGGCGGCGCCCAGCGGCTCGGAGTTCACCGCGCCGCGCCGCGACCCCGGCCGCCGCCTGGACGGCGTGTTCGTGTCCGAGCACGTCGAGGTGCTCGGCTGCGGCGTCCCCGACGACGTCACCGACGCCGACTACGCCGCCGCCTCCGACCACCGCCCGGTGCTGGCCACGCTGCGGATACCCGTCGGCTGACCCGGATCGTCCCGGACCGCCCGGGACCACCCGGGCTCAGGGCTGGAAGCTCGCCATGAAGCCGGCCAGCAACTCCTGGGTGGCCGGATCGTTCCAGACCGCGTCCGGGGTGTCCATGTAGAGCGAGTAGCCGCGCCCGGACGGCACCGTGAAGCCGAGGTTGAGCACGTGGTGCCGGGTGCCGCTGCCGTAGGTGAAGTGCCAGGCCGCGGCGGGGTAATTCCGGTAGTCGGCCTTCTCGATGCTCACCTTCTGATAGTTGGTGAAGCGACGGCGCACGTCGGGCTCGGCCTGCTTCCAGTCCTCGACCGGGTCGGTCGGTGAACTGGCGACGGTGTCCACGTTGAGCTTGAGGGTGCCCTCGGCGTTGGCGAAGAACTCCTGGCTGTCCTCGGTCTTGACCTTCCGCCACCCGGGCGGCAGGCCGATTTTGTAGCCGGTGGTGGCGCCGGTGTACGGCGTCCAGCCCGCCGGCAGGCCGTCGGTGCCGGTCGGCGGCTGCGGCGAACCCTGGGTCGGAGGTGTGGTCTGCGCGGGCGGCGGCGCCGAATCGCTCGGCGGGGGCGCGGTGTTCGGGGGCCCGGTGAGCTGTCCGCCGACCGGGGCGGTCTCGGCGGCCGGCCCGGGGCTCGACGGTGGCGTCGAACCCGACTGCGGCGAAGGCGAGTCGGAGCCGGCGGCGCCCTTCGCCCGATCGTTCTTGTCGTCGCCGGGAGCGATCAGGAACAGGATCAGCCCGACCACGACGCCGAAGACCACCAGGGCGGCGATGGCGGCCGGCAGCGGCAGCCACGGGAAGGCCCGGGCTGGGCGATCCTCCCGAGCCGGCTTCGGGGGCTTCGCGGGTGGGGCGACGAGCGGGGACACGATCTCCGCCTCGCCCTCGGATATCGCGTCGGGCTCGGGCTCGACGGTCCGCGGCGCGGGTACGGCCACGGGTATCGGCTCCGCCACGGGCAGCAGCGCGGGCGGCAACGCCCGGGTGGCCGCCTGCTCCTCCCGGATCTCGCGCAGCGCGTCGCGCAACATCGCCTCGGTCTCGGCCGCGTCCGGCCGCCGGGCCGGATCGCGCGCCAACAGCGCCTGCAACACCGGATCGAGCGGGCCCGCGTGCTTGGCCGGCACCGGGTCCTCGCTGACGATCGCGGTCAACGTGGCGAGCGGCGTGGAGCGTTCGAAGGGGGCCTTGCCCTCGACGGCCGCGTACAGCGTCGCGCCGAGCGACCACAGGTCGGAGGCCGCGGTGGGGCTCAGGCCCCGAGCCCGCTCCGGCGGGATGTACGCGGGGGCGCCCAGCACCACGCCCGACTGGGTCACCGACGAGTCGCCCTCGACCACCGCGATGCCGAAGTCGCTGAGCACGGCCCGGCCGTCGGGGGTGATCAGCACATTGCCCGGTTTGACGTCACGGTGCAGGATCCCGGCCGCGTGCGCCGTGCGCAGCGCGTCGATCATGGCCAGGCCGATCTCGGCCACCGCCTCGGCGGCCATCGGCCCATCGCCCCGGATCACCTCGGCGAGCGAGCGCGAGGGGACCAACTCCATGACGATCCACGGCCGATCGTCCTCCTCGACCACGTCGTAGACGCGCACCACCGAGGGATGACTCAGCCGTGCGGCGGCGCGCGCCTCACGGGCGGCGCGCTCGCGCAGCCGGGCCCGTTCGGTGTCGTCGGCGCCCGGTTGCGGCAACATCTCCTTCACCGCGACCTCGCGTCCCAGGACCTGGTCCCGAGCTCGCCAGACCGCACCCATGCCCCCGCGCCCCAGTCGCTCGGCGAGCAGATAGCGCCCGCCGACCAGGCGTCCCTCGTTGTCCGCGTCCACGCAAGGAAGGTACCCGGCCGGGGACTTCCGATGTGGCATGACGCCCCGTCAGAACCGGTCGGGATCAAGCCGAATCACGCCGAAACGGGTCATCCGACGTCGTCCGACGCGGCGGACCCGTCGCCGACTCCAGCCACAATGCCGTCTCCGGCTCGGACCGCCGCGCCCGTCGCCGGGTCAGACCACAGCGCTCGTGGCCGGCTCAGACCACCGCACCGTCGTCGGGGTCGTCCTCGTCCCGATCCCGCCGCATCCGCGCCACCAGCGCGACGAAACCGCCGGTGAACGCGGCGAACGCGGCGAACGAGGTCCACGGTCCGACCGCGCGGCCGAGCAGCACCGACACGAGGAGGTAGAGCGGCCCGCCGATCAGCGCGATCCAGGCGATCTTGGTGGCCGCGTCGGTCTTGGGCAGCGGAGGCGGCGGAGGCGGCACGAAGTGCTCGTCGGGGTCCTCGTCCAACTCGTTGATCACCGGCGGCCCCGGCGGCGCGAGCGAGTAGTCGCGCGGCCCCGCCGCGGTGGGCAGGCCGACCTTGAACGAGCCGTCGGCCGGCCCGTCCGCTCCCGGTCGCTCGCCGCCCAGGTCCTCGGCCACCGGCCAGCGCGGCACCGGGTCGGCGACCTCGTTGTCGAAGGACGCGACGATCTGCGCCCACACCTCGTCGTCGCCCGGCCGCTCGGCGGGCGCCTCGGCATCGTGGTTCGCCGGTTCGGCCGGCTGTGCCAGGGGCGGCTCCACCGAAGGGATGTCGGCGGGTCCGGCCGTCGGCTCCTTGGCCCGCGCGCGCGGCGAGGACGGCTCGGTCAACGAACGCAGGATGGCCCGCGCCCGCGACGTCGCCGCCGCGTCCACCCACAGGCGCTCGATCTGCTCGGGCTCCTCGTCCGGATCCCGGGGCTCCAGCGTCGAGACGTACGCCGCCACCCCCGCGTCCCGCAGGGCGACCAGCATCACGTCCGCCGCCTCGGGATCGAGGTCGGTCAGGGGCTTGAAGGACTCCGCGTCGAGTCCGTTGCCACGTCCGCGCACCGTTCGTTCAGTCCCTCTCGGCCGTCTCCGGGGTCCGCGCGTCCGGCGCGAGCCGGCGTACGAACTCCAGGCTGGATGCGAAGATCCGTTCCGCGTCGTGGTCGAGCGTCGCCACGTGATAGCTGTCGTTGAGCAGGACGTCGGTGACGTCCGTGGAGGAGATCCTGGCCAACACCGTCTCGGAGTTGGCCGGCGAGACCACGTGATCGTGCGGGCTGTGCAGGAGCAGCACCGGCTGGGTCACCTGCGGCAGGTCGGCGCCGACCACCCGCCAGAACCGGGACAGCGAGTAGGCGGCCTTCACCGGCGTACGCGCGTAGGCGAGCTCGACCGAGCCCTCCTTGCGGATGTCGGAGGCGATGCCGGCCACCGACGGTATGACGTGCCGCAACACCGGCAGCAGGCGCACCTTCGGATCGTCGGCCTGTACGGACGGGTTCACCAGGACCAGCCCCGCCACCTTGTCGCCGTGCTGCTCGGCGAGCCGCAGGGCCAGTCCGCCGCCCATCGACAGACCCATCACGAACACCGTGTCGCAGCGCTCGCGCAGCCGGTCGAACGCGCGGTCCACGGCGGCGTACCAGTCGTGCCACGTGGTCAGGTTCATGTCCTGCCACCGGGTGCCGTGACCGGGCAGCAGCGGCAGCGACACGGTCAGCCCCGCCTCGGCGAGGTGTCGGGCCCACGGCCGCAACGACTGCGGCGTGCCGGTGAACCCGTGGCACAGCAGGACGCCCACCGGACCGCCGTCGTGGTGGTCGGGCTCGGCACCGGGCAGGATCGACACCAACGGGCTCCTTCGGGCGACGGGCTGGGCGGGGCGAGCCGACCGGATGGGCGCCACGGGGGGTGGCGACCGCCGGCCGACGGCGGTACAGGTTCCATAACGGGGTCGGGAGGCGAGTGGTTCCGCCCCTCACCCCCAACACCTGGGCGCTCTCGAATCGTCCCACGGGCGTGCGCGATGCGTACAGCGGCGTGACGCCGGGCCCCGACGGCTTGCCGGCCCCGAGCCCGGGCGCCGGCGACAACTCCCGTACCCCGGTCCCGGCCGGGAGCGATGCTCTAGGGTTCGTCCTGTTCCCAGGAGGAGGTCAGGGTTGTTCTACCGGCTGATGAAAATGATCGTCGGCCCCGTATTGAGGCTCTTCTTCCGCCCCTGGGTGGAGGGTCAGGAGCACATCCCGGACCGGGGCCCGGCCATTTTGGCGAGCAACCACCTCTCGTTCTCGGACTCGTTCTTCCTGCCCGTGGTCGTCCCGCGCCGGATCACCTTCCTGGCCAAGTCGGACTACTTCACCGGCCGGGGGGTCAAGGGCCGGCTCACCGCCGCGTTCTTCAAGGGCGTGGGCCAGCTGCCCGTGGACCGCAGCGGCGGCCGGGCGAGCGAGGCCGCGCTGAACGCCGGGCTCAAGGTGCTGCGCGAGGACCACCTGTTCGGCATCTACCCGGAGGGCACCCGCTCGCCGGACGGTCGGCTGTACCGGGGCAAGACCGGGATCGCCCGGCTGGCGCTGGAGTCGGGCGCGCCGGTGATCCCGGTCGCGATGATCGACACCGAGAAGATCCAGCCGCCCGGCAAGATCGTGCCGAAGATCATGCGGGTGGGCATCCGGATCGGCGAGCCGCTGGACTTCTCCCGATACGAGGGCATGGAGGACGACCGCTTCATCCTGCGCGCGATCACCGACGAGATCATCTACGCGCTGATGGAGTTGTCCGGCCAGGAGTACGTGGACGTGTACGCGGCCGACGCCAAGAAGCGCATCGACGAGGCGCGCAAGCAGGCGGCGGCGGCCAAGGCGGCCGAGAAGGACGCCGAGAAGGCCGCGGAACAGGACGCCGGGCGGGGCGCCGAGCAGGCTTCGGGGCAGGACACCGGGAAGGGTACGGACCGGGCCGCCGACCCCGGCGTCGCGTCCGGGGCGAACGACGACTCGGGCGGCTCCGGCCGACCCGCCGGCTGACCGGGTCCGCCCGGCACCTCTGGGGGGTTCGGATGGGGGTCGAACAGTCGCTGTGGCGGGCGCTGACGGTCTATCGCACGCTCGCCCTCGTCTACGCGATCGCGCGCTACGCCCAGGTCGCGGACGAGTACGAACACCCGGTCGGCGGGTGGGCCGTCATGGCGCTGCTCGTGGTGTGGACGGCGGTGACCGCGTACGGCTTCCGCGACCCCAGGTTCCGTGAGCCGCCCTGGTTGATCGTCGACCTCTGCGTCGCGGCCGGATGCCTGCTCTCCACCCGCTGGCTGGACGATCCCGAGCGGGTCGCCCAGGGCACGATGACGCTGCCCACGGTGTGGGCCTCGGCGCCGGTGTTGGCGTGCGCGATCAAGGGCGGCTGGAAGACGGGCTCGGTGGCGGCGCTGACGATAGGCGCCGCCGACACCCTCGAACGCGGCGCGCTCACCGCCGACAACCAGCACAACATCGTGCTGTTGCTGCTCGCGGGCGGCGCGGTCGGCTACGTCGTGGAGATCGCCCGGGTCAGCGAGAAGGCGCTGACCCGCGCGCTGCAACTGGAGGCCGCCACCCGCGAACGCGAACGATTGGCGCGGGACATCCACGACAGCGTGCTCCAGGTGCTCGCCCTGGTACAGCGCCGGGGCGCCGAACTCGGCGGCGAGGCGGCGGGACTCGGCCGGTTGGCCGGCGAGCAGGAGGTGGCGCTGCGGCAGTTGATCTCGGCGACGCCCGCCCGGGTCGAATCGGCCGACCTGCCCGGTTCCGGCGCGGACGGCGACCCGGCCCGGCAGGACCTGCGGGTGCTGCTCGGCGGCTTCGCCGGGGCACGGGTGACCGTGTCCTCGCCCGGCACGCCCGTGCTGCTGCCGACGCCCGCGGCGCGCGAGGTGACCGCGGCGGTCTCCGCTGCCCTGGACAACGTGCGTCGGCACGCGGGTGAGCGGGCGCAGGCGTGGATCCTGCTGGAGGACGAGCCGGACGAGATCGTGGTCAGCGTCCGGGACGACGGTCCGGGCATCGAACCCGGCCGACTCGAGGCGGCCCGGGCCCAGGGGCGGCTGGGCGTGGCCCAGTCGATCGAGGGCCGGGTGCGCGATCTCGGCGGCACCGTGGTGTGGTCGTCGGTGACGGGAGAAGGCACCGAACTGGAGTTCCGGGTGCCGAGGCAGGGGAGCGGATGAACGACACGAACACGGACACACCGACCGACGAGACACCGGCCGCCGCGCTGCGCGTGCTGGTCGTGGACGACCACCCGATGTGGCGCGAGGCGGTGGCGCGCGACCTCGCGGCGGCGGGCTACGACGTGGTCGCCACCGCCGGGGACGGCCCCGAGGCGGTCCGCCGGGCCCGGGCCACCTCGCCGAACGTGGTGATCCTGGACCTGAACCTGCCCAAGCTGCCGGGGGTCGAGGTGGCCCGCGAACTGGTCCGCCACGATCGGGCGGTGCGCATCCTGGTGTTGTCCGCCAGCGGTGAGCAGGAGGACGTCCTGGAGGCGGTCAAGGCCGGCGCGACCGGATACCTGGTCAAGTCCGCGAGCCGCGAGGAGCTGGTCGACGCGGTGCGCCGGACCGCCGTCGGAGACCCGGTGTTCACCCCCGGGCTGGCCGGCCTGGTGCTCGGCGAGTTCCGCCGGATGGCCACCGATCCGCCGCGCCGGGACGCGGCGGGCGGCCCGACCGCGCCGCGGCTGACCGACCGGGAGACCGAGGTGTTGCGCATGGTCGCCAAGGGGCTGTCGTACAAGCAGATCGCGGAGCGCCTGTTCCTGTCCCACCGCACGGTGCAGAACCACGTCCAGAACACCTTGAACAAGCTGCAACTGCACAACCGGGTCGAACTGGTCCGCTACGCCATCGAGAAGGGCCTGGACGACTAGGTCCTGTCCGGGACGCGATCAAGCCGACTCGATCAAGTCGGGTACCTCGAACGGGTGGTGGGAAGAGTCGAGGTGGCTTCTCGCAGCGGTAGCGTGGGCCGCGAATCGTGCCGGACGGAAGAAATCGGAGATTTCGATGCGTGTCGGAGTACTGACCGGCGGCGGCGACTGCCCGGGTCTCAACGCGGTGATCCGGGCGGTCGTCCGCAAGGGCGTCCAGGACTACGGGTACGAATTCATCGGCTTTCGGGACGGCTGGCGCGGTCCGCTCGAAGGCGACACGATGCCGCTCGACATCAAGGCGGTACGCGGGATCCTGCCGCGTGGCGGAACCATCCTCGGCTCGTCCAGGACCAACCCGATCAAGGTCGATCGCGGCATCGAGCGGATCCGGGAGAACCTGGGCAAGTTCGAGGTGGACGCGCTCGTGGCGATCGGCGGCGAGGACACCCTCGGCGTGGCGACCCGGCTGCACGAGCACGACGTCAAGGTCGTCGGTGTGCCCAAGACCATCGACAACGATCTGAACGCGACCGACTACACGTTCGGCTTCGACACCGCGGTCAACATCGCCACCGAGGCGATCGACCGCCTGCACACCACCGCCGAATCGCACCGCCGGGTGCTGATCGTCGAGGTGATGGGCCGGCACGCGGGCTGGATCGCGATCCACTCCGGCATGGCCGGCGGTGCCAACGTGATCCTGATCCCCGAGCAGAACTTCGACGTCGAGGAGGTCTGCGCCTGGGTGGACAGCCGGTTCCGCACCAACTACGCGCCGATCATCGTGGTTGCCGAGGGCGCCATCCCGCTGGCCGGTCAGATGGTGACCAAGGACCAGACGCTGGACGCGTTCGGCCACGTCAAGCTGTCCGGGATCGGCGACTGGCTGGCCTCGGAGATCGAGAAGCGCACCGGACACGAGGCGCGCACCACCGTGCTGGGCCACGTGCAACGCGGCGGCACGCCCACCGCGTTCGACCGCTGGCTGGCCACCCGGTTCGGGTTCCACGCGATCGACGCGGTCAACGCGGGCGAATGGGGCCGGATGGTCGCGCTGCGCGGGACCGACGTGGTCACCGTGCCGCTGGAGGCGGCCACGCGCGAGCTGAAGACCGTGCCGCCGGCGCTGTACGAAGAGGCGAAGGTGCTGTTCGGCTGAGGCCGTGCCGGCGCGCCGGAGTCGGGCGTCAGGCGTCGGGCCCGAGCGGGGTCCCGGCGCCCTGCCGGCGGTTCTTGCGGGCGAAGTACACGATGGTGGCGCCGAGGGCCGCGAGGGTGATCCAGATCGCGACGGTGGCGAACGTGAACGTGTCGTCGTGGTCCTCCCGGCGCTGCCCGGCGGCCGAGTCCGGGGCGGTCGGCGGCAGTTCGGGCCGCAGCGTGGGCGCGCGCGTAGGCCCGCCGGGGTTGGGCACGTGGAGCACCTGGTAGTCGCTGCGCGAGGAGAGGTCGGGGCCCACCCCGTTCGGGGCCGCGCCGCCGGCCAGTACGGCGAGGTCGCCGCCCGCCACCGGCGAGCCGGCCGGGATCGATACGCGGAGCGAGATGGTCGCGAACTCGCCAGGCGGAAGCTGCCGTTGGCCGTCCCACGGCTTGGGCGTCAGCGCACCGGCGAGGTGCGCGTCGCGGCCGTTGGCGGGGTCGGTGAGCACCTGGAGCGACACCGGACTCCAGCCCCGGTCGTAGGAGTCGTACACCTCGACCATCAACTGCCGCGGGGTGATCGGGGACTGGCCGGTGGTGAACACCACTTCCGGCCGCACGCCGGGGATGATCCGGCCGGTGTCGTTGGTGAAGGTGACCTTGAACTCGGCCGCGCCGCCGCCGGCCTGGAGCCGACCGGGCACACCGACGAGGTTGAACGTCGGCCCGTCCCCGCGCCGCGCCGTGGGGAACGTCTTCGCGACACCGCCGGACCGGTCCGGGCCCGCGTTCGGCACGGACGGCGAGCGGGTCTCGTCCGGGGACGGTGGGCGCGTGGGCGCGCTGCCGTCCGGCCCGAGCAGCGCGGCGTCGACGGCGAAGCCTCGGGTGAAGCGCGGCTCGTCGCCGGCGCTCGGGGAGTGGCTTCGTCCGCCCATGGAGACCTGGACGAACTGCGTCGGAACGTTCGCCGCGATCGTGAACCGCATATGGAACTCGACGCTCGCGCCGGGTGCGAGTCGACCCGAGGTCTCGGTGCTCGCGCCCGCGCCGGGGAACGGCAGCGACGCCGAGCCGAGCGTGCCCAGGGCCCTGAGCACCCAGGTGCCGCGGACCGGGTCGAGGACCTCCAGGCGCACCTGCTCCGGGGCGATCCCCCGATCCCCGCCGATCGACACCTCGGGCTCCAGGAGCAGCGGGGTCGGACCGGCGTTGCGCATCGTCGCGGTGATCTCGACGGGAACGGCCGGCCGGATCCGGTCCGGCACCCCGGTCAGCTCGACCTGCCCGTCGGCCGCCGGCACCTCCGCCGCCGGAGCGGTGGGGACCGGCACGGCGCCGGCCGGCGGCGACCCGAGCAGCACGAGGAACGCCGTCGAGGCGAGACAGCGACGCAGACGCATGCGGGGTACCCGTCGTAGGAAGGAGCCTGTTCGACCGAATGTACGAACGGCCGGAGCCTACCGGGCGGTAGACCGTCGGACCCAGGGGATATCCGGGCAGCCTGGTCGGCGGCCTCGCCGGCGGGGGATGGGCCCAGGGGTGGCGGGGGTCAGTCCAGTGTCGAGCGGCGGCGCGAACCGACGGGGCGGGTGAGGCAGGCGCGGCGGTGGGTCCGGGCGGCGCGGGCCTCGGCCAGAGCGGTCAGACGGGCGTTCCAGGGGGCGGCGTCGGCGGCGCCGATACCGCGCGAGCACTGGTTGGTGGCGGCGAACACGAAGGTCTCCATCGCCTCCCGCGAGACGGTGCGCCAGCACGCGAAGCGGTCCGCCCAGGACGCCGCCTGTTCGGCGGTGTGGCCCTCGTCCATCAGCCGGCCGGCGACCATGGTGACCTCGATCCAGGCCGGGCCGCGGGCCGGTTGGGCCCAGTCGACCAGGTACGCGCGCGGCCCCCGGTCGCCGATCAGCACGTTGTGCGGATGCAGATCGGTGTGCAACAGGCTTTCCCCACGCAGCAGTTCGAGTTGACGGTGGGTCAACAGCGAACGCCAGCGGTCCTCGATCCGCGGCAGCGGCAGGTCTCGTACGGCGACCCGGCCGAGTCGGCGCAGCGCGTCGGCGACCAGCGGCAGATCGGCGGTGCCCGGCGCGAAGTCGGCGTGTCGGCCGGTGATGTGGTCGAAGCCGAGCAACACCCAGTCGTCCAGCCGCACCTCCCAGCGCAGCCGGGGCGCGACGGTGTGCACATGCGGCGCGACCCGGACCTCGATCCCCTGCTGCGGGGCGGCCGGATGATCGCGCGGAACACCCTTGACGAAGAAGCGTGATCGTTCGGTGGTCACCGTGGCGGCGAACTCGCAGTTGAATCCGGCCCACACCGTGGCGACCCCCAGCACGCGCCCCGCACACCGTTCGACCGCGGCGCGCGCGTCGGTGGGCAGTGCGTCCCACGGAGTGCGCGGCGCCGTATGGAAGTTCGGCGGCGGGGGCGGCGAATCAGCCATCTGCGTCCGGTGGCGAGGGGGGCAGCGGGCGCGGTCCGCCGAAGGTGACTCCACACTTGCGACAGCGCTTGCGACCGCTCCAGTCGACGGGGTCGTGCGGCGGACAATCGGAGCCCACGGGAACCCCCTCCACTGGGATCGGTCAACGAACGGGGTCGAGCATCCTCCGTCGTACCGCGGCGAGCAACGCGATTATGTTCGCATGCCGGTGCGACACCGGAGGCGTACCCGCCGGAACCGCGCCCCCGTGAGCGACCCGGCGCCCGACCGCGCGCCGCCCGGCGCGGACCGGGTGTCCACCCGGCCCGCGCCCGCCGTCGGCGCCCACCCGCGGTGCCCTCGCGGCGCTCACAATCCGGCGAGCAGCTCCCGCATGATGGCCAGGCCGTTGTGGGTGAGTACCGACTCGGGGTGGAACTGCACCCCCGCCAGCCGCATCCGGCTCGACCGCAGCGCGTGCACCCGGCCGCTGAACGAGTCCGCGGCGAACTCCACGTTGGGCACCCCGGCGGTCGGCCGCAGCGCGGTGAACGCGTTGTAGAAGCCGACCCGTTCCGGTCGGCCGAACAGGTCGATGGTCTCCTGCTTGCCCTGGTACGGCCGCTGTTCGCGGATCAGTTCCAGGCCCAACTCGTGGGCGAGCAACTGGTGTCCCAAGCAGACCGCGAGCAGCGGGGCGCTCGCGTCGAGCCGGGTCCGCAACAACGCGCCCATCAGCCGGATCTTGCGGTGCGCGGTGTCCCGGGGATCACCCGGCCCGGGACCGAGCACGACCAGGTCGGCGGTGCGCACCCGCCGCGAGGTGACGTCGTCGTGCGACCTGACCTCGACCCGCAGGCCCAGCGTGCGCAACACGTGCGCGAGCATCGCGGTGAAGGTGTCCTCGCCGTCCACCACCAGGACGTGCCGCCCCGCCAGCTCCGGCGCGCGCAGCGCGTGCCCGTCCCTCGGCCGCAACCAGAACGGGGCGAGCGCGGCATTACGCTCCGCCAGTACCGCGTGCACCTCGGGATCGGCCGCGAGCGCCGTGTTCCCGGCGACCCCGGCGGCCGGTACCACGCCGAGCGCGGCCAGCACCCCCGCCGCCTTCGCGTGTGTCTCGGCCACCTCGTTCTCGGGCGTGGAGTGCCGGACCAGGGTCGCGCCCGCGGGCACCCGCAGGCCGCCGTCGGGGGTGATGTACGCGGTCCGGATCAGGATCGGCGCGTCCAGGGTGCGTCGCCCCTCCCCGTCGCGCCCGATCAGCGCGAGTACGCCCGAGTAGTAGCCGCGCCCGGTCGGCTCGTGCCGACGGATCACCCGGCACGCGTTCTCCAGCGGGCTGCCGGTCACCGTCGGCGCGAACATGGTGCCGCGCAGCACGGTGCCCACGTCGTGCGAGGTGACCCCGCGCAGCAGGTATTCGGTGTGCGTGAGGTGGCCCATCGGCTTGAGGAAGGGGCCCTCCACCGCGCCGCCGAGGTCGCACACCTCGCTCATCATCTTCAGTTCCTCGTCGACGACCATGAACAGCTCGTCGATCTCCTTCGGATCACGCAGGAAGGCCAGCAGCCCCTCGCGCGAGGGCCCCTCGGCGGGATGCCGATACGTTCCGCTGATCGGATTCATCACCACCTCGCCGCCGATCGAGCTGACGTGCCGCTCGGGGCTGGCGCCGACCAGGGTCAGCTCGCCGGTGTGGATCAGGTAGGTCCAGTACGCGCCGCTCTCCCGGGTCAGCAGCCGGTGCAGCAGGGTGCCCGCGGAGGCCGGCGTGTAGTCCTCGATGTGGTCGCAGTAGTCGCGGCGGATGACGAAGTTGGCGCCCTCGCCCCGGCCGATCTCCTCCTCGATCACCCGCTTGACGATCACGGCGTAGCTCTCGTCGTCCACGTCGAAACCGCCGCCGCGCAGCGCGACCGGCACCCGCGGCAGCGCGGCCAGCACCTCGGCCAGGGGCAGCTCGTGCTGCTCGGTGACCCGCAGGCAGCGCAGCGGCGTGCCGTCCTCGCGGTACTCGAACCCGCGCTCGCGGATCTGCCCGTACGGCACCAGGGCGAGCAGTTCGTGCCCGGGCCCGTCGCCGGCGGCCGGCAGCGGCAGCGCGTCGAGGCCGGGCGCGTCGACGATCTCGCCGGTCAGGAGTTCGACCACGGACGAGTTCTCGCGCCGGATCAGCGCGAACGGCGGCGGGGCGGCGCAGAACAGCGGGGACAGGACGTCGGCGGTGCGCATGGGTGCTCCTCGGTCGAGAGAGACGCCCTCCCGACCGGGCGATCCGCCGGTTGTCCGTCCGGCTCGGGCGGGTGTGCCGCCGGGTCCGGGACAAACAAAGGGCCGCCCTGCCGGGCGGCCGTCGGATCGTGGGGTGATCGCGAAGTCAGTGGGCCGCCGCAGGGACGGGCCACCAGGAGTGCCGATGGAAGCTGATCGCGATCACGCCCGAATCCTAGTGCCTCGACCGCGCGGGGTCACCGCTTTCCGGCGGGGTTCGCCGCTTCCCGGGGATTCGCGCCGGGCACCGGGCGCACCGGGCCCGATGCTCGGCGTCTCGCTCTCCGGGCGCCGGCCTCAATCGGGTTGCCACTCCGCTTAGTCTTGAGCGGTGACCCTGAACGACATCGAATCCTGGCGAACCCTCCCGGCGGCGCAACAGCCCGAGTGGCCGGACAACGAGGCCCTGGGCTCCGCCCTCGCGGACCTCCGTTCCTATCCGCCGCTCGTCTTCGCCGGCGAGTGCGACCAGCTTCGTGGTCGGCTCGCGTCGGTGGCCAAGGGCGAAGCGTTCCTGCTCCAGGGCGGCGACTGCGCCGAGACCTTCGCCGGCAACACCGCCGACGCGATCAAGAACAAGCTCAAGACGCTGCTGCAGATGGCCGTCGTGCTGACCTACGCGGCCTCGGTGCCGGTGGTCAAGGTCGGCCGGATGGCCGGGCAGTACTCCAAGCCGCGCTCCAGCGGCACCGAGACCCGCGACGGGGTGACCCTGCCGTCCTACCGGGGCGACGCGGTCAACGAGCTGGCCTTCACCGAGGCCGCCCGCATGCCGGATCCCGAGCGGCTCAAGCGCATGTACCACTCGTCCTCGGCGACGCTGAACCTGGTGCGCGCGTTCACCACGGGCGGCTACGCCGACCTGCGCCAGGTGCACGCCTGGAACCAGGACTTCGTCGCGCTCTCGCCCTCCGGCGAGCGCTACGAGCGGCTCGCGGCCGAGATCGACGGCGCGATGCGCTTCATGCACGCGTGCGGGACCGACCCCGAGGAATTCCGCACCGTGGAGTTCTACGCCAGCCACGAGGCGCTGATCCTGGACTACGAGGACGCGCTCACCCGGGTCGACTCGCGCACCGGCGACCTGTACGACGTGTCCGGCCACATGGTGTGGATCGGTGAGCGCACCCGGCAGCTCGACGGCGCGCACATCGAGTTCGCCTCCCGGATCCGCAACCCGATCGGCGTCAAGCTCGGCCCGACCACCTCTCCCGAGGACGCGCTCGCGCTGATCGACAAGCTCGACCCGAACCGCGACCCGGGCCGGCTGACCTTCATCGTCCGCATGGGCGCGGGCAAGGTCCGGGACAACCTCCCGGCCCTGGTGGAGAAGGTGGCCGCGGCCGGCGCGCAGCCGGTGTGGGTGTCCGACCCGATGCACGGCAACACGTTCGAGGCGTCCAGCGGGCACAAGACCCGTCGCTTCGACGACGTCCTCGACGAGGTCAAGGGCTTCTTCGAGGTGCACCGCGCGCTCGGCACACACCCGGGCGGCATCCACGTCGAGCTGACCGGCGACGACGTCACGGAGTGCGTGGGCGGCGGCGACGAGATCTTCGTCGACGACCTGCACCAGCGCTACGAGACCGCGTGCGACCCGCGGCTGAACCGCAGCCAGTCGCTCGACCTGGCCTTCCTGGTCGCGGAGATGTACCGCAAGAGCTGATCCGGCCCGACCCACACGCCCCGAGGGCGGACCCTCCGACCGGAGGATCCGCCCTCGACGGCGTCTGTAATGCTGCCGCCATGACCTTCACCGACCTGCGCAGCGATACCGTCACCAAGCCCGGCCCCGCGATGCGCGCGGCGATGGCCGCCGCCGAGGTGGGCGACGACGTCTACGCCGAGGACCCGACCGTCCGGGCCCTGGAGGAGTACGTCGCCGACCTGTTCGGGCAGCCGTTCGCGCTGTTCACGCCGACCGGCGTGATGGCCAACCAGCTGGCCGTACGGCTGGCCGTCCCGGCGGGCGGCGAGCTGGTCCTGGACGCCGACGCGCACATCGTCGCGCACGAGGACGGCGCGGCGTCGGCACAGGGCGGCGTCCAGACCCGGACCACGCTCAGCCCGCGCGGCCTGCTCGACCCGGCCGACCTGGCCCGGTTGATCCGGGTCGGCAACCCGTACACGGTCGGCACCGACCTGGTCGCGGTCGAGCAGACGCACAACCGGGGCGGCGGCTCGGTGTACCCGCTGGAGCAGCTGACCGCGATCCGCGAGCTGGTGAGCGGATATGGCCTGCCGCTGCACTGCGACGGCGCGCGGATCTGGAACGCGCACGTGGCCACCGGCACCCCGCTGCGCAGTTATGGGGCGCTGTTCGACTCGCTCAGTGTGTGTCTGTCCAAGGGGCTCGGCGCGCCGGCCGGGTCGGTGCTGATGCTGCCCGCGGAGTACGAGGCGGAGGCGCGGCGGATGCGGCACCGGATGGGCGGCGGCATGCGTCAGGCGGGCATTCTCGCCGCGGGCGGCCGGTACGCCGTGGAGCACCACGTCGAGCGGCTGGCCGAGGACCACGAGCACGCGCGGGAGCTGGCCGGGCTGTTGCGCGACGCGGGCTTCGCGGTGGCCGACCCGGAGACCAACATCGTGCTGGTCGAACTGGGGGAGCGGCAGCCGGACGCGGCCACGATCGCCGAGCGCTGCCGGGCGGAGGGGGTGCTGGTATCGGCGTTCGGGCCGAGGCTGGTGCGCCTGGTCACCCACATGGACGTGGACGCGGCCGGTTGCGCGCGCGCCGCGACGGCGATCGTGCAGGCGGCGAAGGGCTGATCAGGCGGCGGAGTGCCGGCGAAGCGGGACCACGTTGTCGGGCAGGGCCGCGGCGACGACGGTCGGCATCGGCAGCGCGACGGGCTCGACGGTGCTCTCGCACGCGGTCGCGCAGGTGTCCGCCTCGCCGCACAGCTCGCGCCGCCGGCGTCGGGACTCGTCGCGGGGCAACATCGCGGTGATGCTCTTGACGCACCGGCCGCAGTCGGTGCCCGCGCCGCCGCAGGACTGGGCGATTTCGCGCATGGTGCGGGCGCCGTCGGCTATCCGGTCGTTGACCTGACGGTCGGTGACACCGAAGCACATGCAGACGTACACGGAGATTTCCCCCCAGCGGCGAGGTTACTTAGGTAAGGGTAACCTCAGGGCTCGCCGGGGGGAATACCGGGTGATCGGTGACACAAGCCCCGATCGCTCGTGCGCTTCGGGTCGGGGCTCGGTCGGCTCGCGCTCGGCGCTCGGCCGGCTCCCGGTCAGCTCTCGTTGGGCTGCTTGAGCAGGCCCGCGATGTAGAGCTGCTCGCCCACCTCGGAGAGCAGGCCGAGCTGCGTCTCCAGGTAGTCGACGTGCTCTTCCTCGTCGGCCAGGATGTCCTCGAAGATGTTGGCCGACGTCACGTCGCCCTTCTCGCGCATCAGCGGGATCCCGCGCCGCAGCCGCTCCACGGCCTCCATCTCCACCGCCAGGTCGGCGCGGAACATCTCCTCCAGGTTCTGGCCGATCCGCAGCGCGTTCAGGCGCTGGTAGTTCGGCAGGCCCTCCAGCATCAGGATGCGGTCGGTGAGCCGTTCGGCGTGCTTCATCTCGTCGATCGACTCGTGGCGGGTCCAGGCCGCGAGCTTGATGTAGCCCCGGTGCTCCTGCATCTTCGCGTGCAGGAAGTACTGGTTGATCGCGGTGAGTTCCGCCGTGAGCTGTTCGTTCAGGAGCTCGATGATCTGCGGGTCACTGTGCATCGCGACGCACCTTCCGGTGTGGGACGGGCTGTGAACATGGGAGACGTGGGGGAACCCCGGGCACACGTGGGGCAGGAGTTCCTCCGAATCCTGTCACTTTTGGTAGTACTTCCGCCACGAAGGGCAGCCTTGCCTTCCAATGTCGAACATGTCCTGCCGCGTGCCTCCTGCCCGCCGGTCTCGGGCGGCGCCGGAAAACGGGTCGGTCCGCGGCTTCGGCGCCGGCAGGGGCGGTCGAGAGTCGGTCGGGGCGTCTGGGACCATGTGAGGTATGGGGCATACGGAAGCGGCACAAGGTGGGACCGAGGCTCCGGATCGCGATCCGCGACTTCCGCCGGGCCAGCGGATCCAGCGCGGCTGGCCCGTTCTGCACTACGGACCCGTCCCGCGGTTCAAGCCCGAGATCTGGGACTTCCGCGTCTTCGGCGCGACCGCCTCGGGGGAGAAGCACTGCTGGAACCACGACGAGTTCTCGGCGCTGCCGCACGAGACCGTGGTCGCCGACTTCCACTGTGTGACCAAGTTCAGCATGCTGGGCAACGAGTGGACCGGGCTGACCATAGCCAAGCTGATGGAGATCGCCCCGCCCGCGCCGGAGGTCACCCACGCGATGGTGTGGGCGGAGTACGGCTTCAGCTCGAACCTGCGCATGTTCGACTTCGCGAGCGACCAGACGATCCTGGCCACTCACCACAACGGCGAGCCGCTGACCGCCGAGCACGGCTTCCCGGTCCGGCTGATCGTGCCGCACCTGTACGCCTGGAAGGGCCCCAAGTGGGTGCGCGGGATCGAGTACATGGTCGCCGACAAGCGCGGCTTCTGGGAGGAGCGGGGCTACCACAACATCGGTGACCCGTGGCAGGAGCAGCGCTACTCCTACCAGGAGGAGACCGGCCAGGGCCCCGCGCTGACCTGAGCCGAACCCGCCCGGACCCCGCGCACACCCGAAGGCCCCGCCCGACGCGAGTCGGAGCGGGGCCTTCGTACGGGTCGCCCCGCCGGGCCCGAAGAGCCGGCGGGGCGGAGCGCGCCTAGAAGTTCGAGATGAAGACCTCGCTGTTGCGCTTGACCATCGAGCCGGCCGCCGGGTCCTGCTTGCCCACGTTGGCGGGGATCAACGGGATCATCCGGTTGTTGACCCGCAACCCCGCGGCCTGGAGCGCGCGGCCCGCGTCGTCCGGGTTCATCCCCGTCACCGGCGGTACCTGGACCAGGTCCGGACCCTTGGACAGCACCACCACGATCTTCGTGCCGTACTGCACGTTGGTGTTGACGCCCGGCACGAACGACATGATCCGGCCCTGCGGCACGGTGTCCGAGAACTGCGGAGTCGGGTCCGCCTCGACGGTGACCCCGGTCGTGGGCTGGAACCGGGCCTTGGCCTCGTCCAGGCTCAGTCCGGTCAGGTCCGGCACCACGGTGTCCGGGCCCCGGCTGACCGTCAGGGCGACCACGCTGTCCCGCTGCAACTGCTCGCCGGCGGCCGGCGTGCTGCCCACCACCGTGCCCGGCGGCTTGGGGCTGGCCACCTTGGTCTCGGTGCCTGGCTTGAGCGCGGCGTCGGCGAGTGCCTTCTTCGCGTCCTCCAGCTTGAGGTTCGCCAGCGCCGGCACCAGGTGCCGCTCCGGGCCCTTGGACAGCTTGACCTTGACGGTCGATCCGCTCGTCACGTTCTTGCCGGGGGCCGGGTCGGTGGAGATCACCGAGCCCTTGGCGACGATCTCGTTGAACTCGCCGTCGCCGACGTACTGCACCTTGAGGCCGGCGTTCTTGATGCGCTTCTCCGCGTCGGCCTGGGTCATGTTCAACACCCCGGGCACATCCGCGTAGCGGCCCGAGCCGTACCACCACGCGCCGCCGCCGATCGCGGCCGCCACGAGCAGCACGACCGCCAGCACGAGCACGCCCCGCGACGGCCCGCGCCGGCGCCGTCGGCCGGGCAGCGCCGGCTGGTGGGGATACCCGCCGCCGGTGGCCTGGGCCGGCACGCCCGGGGCGGCGGCCGGCGCGTAGACCTGGTGCTCCTCGGAGTAGGGCTCCTCGTAGCCCCCGCCGTAGCGCGCCTGCTCGTCGTCCATCGAGTCGACGCTCAACCCGAGCGGCGCCAGATGCGGCGGCAGCATCACCTCGCCCGCCCGGAACACGCTGGTGGCGTTGTCGTTGATCGGCTCGGGCGGCGGCGGCAGGCGCAGCGCCGCGCCGAAGTCCAACTCCGCGTCGGGCATCGCGTGCCGGGTCCGGCGGACCAGACCGAGCAGCTCCTCCGCGTCGCTCGGCCGCTGCTCCGGGTCGCGCACGGTGGCCGTGCGCACGAGCGTGTCCAGCGTGGTGGACAGGCCCGGCACCGCGTGCGAGGGCGGCGGCACGTCGGCGTGCACGTGCTTGTAGATGACCTCGACCGCGGTCGCGCCGTGGTGCGGCTGACGTCCGGTCAGCATCTCGTAGAGCACCACGCCCGCCGCGTACACGTCGGAGCGCGGGGTGGACTCGCCGCGTTCGACCTGCTCGGGCGCGAGGTAGGCGACCGTGCCGACCAGGACCTTGCCGGTCGCCGCGGTCGCGGTCGTGGTGGTCGCGCGGGCCAGCCCGAAGTCGCCGAGCTTGATCCCGCCGTCGTCGGAGATCAGTACGTTCTCCGGCTTGACGTCGCGGTGCACGAAACCCGCCCGGTGTGCGGCGGAGAGCGCGGCGAGCATCGGCTCCAGCACCCCGAACGCCTCGCGCGGGGTCATGTTGCCCAGGTCCTGCAGCAGTTCGCGCAGCGTGCGGCCCTCGACGTATTCCATCGCGAGGTAGGCGACGGTGCCGTCGGTGCCCTGGTCGAAGACGTTGACCACGTTGGGATGCGACAGCCGGGCGGCGGCCTTCGCCTCCAGGATGAAGCGGCGGGTGGACTCGGGGTCCTGGGCGAGCCCGGCGTGCATCACCTTGAGGGCGACGACGCGATCGAGTCGAGTGTCGAGCGCCCGGTACACCGTGGCCATGCCACCTGCGGCAACTCGGGCATCGACCCGGTATCGACCGTCGAGCAGCCGCCCGACGAGCGGATCATTCAAGGTCGTGTCCATGTTCAGGAGTGTAGGGTCCACTGCCTCGTGGACGCCGACGGTCTTCCCCATGGTTCCCCCGTCGCCGGGCCGACGCGGCGCACGGGCCGGTACGGCTCAGAAGGCGGGATGTTCGGGGCTTGCGTCCAGCATGCCGGCCATGGGTGACGACGCGTGCGCGTGGTGCCGCATCGGGATGCGCCCGGCGCGGTACGCGAGTCGGCCCGCCTCCACCGCGTGCCGCATCGCCTCGGCCATCAGCAGCGGCGACTGCGCCCGGGTGACCGCGGTCGCCAGCATCACCGCGTCGCAGCCCAGCTCCATCGCGAGCGCCGCGTCGGAGGCGGTGCCCAGACCCGCGTCGAGCACCACCGGGACGCCGGCCTGCTCGGTGATCAGTCGGATGTTGTGCGGATTGCGGATGCCCAGACCCGAGCCGATCGGCGACCCCAGCGGCATCACCGCCACACAGCCCACCTGTTCGAGCCGGCGTGCGAGCACCGGGTCGTCGTTGGTGTACGCGAGCACCCGGAAGCCGTCGTCGACCAGCCGTTCGGCGGCGTCCACCAGTTCGACCCCGTCCGGCAACAACGTGCGCTCGTCGGCCACGACTTCGAGCTTGACCCAGTCGGTCTCCAGCGCCTCCCGGGCCAGCCGCGCGGTGAGCACCGCCTCGCCCGAGGTGAAGCACCCGGCGGTGTTCGGCAACACCCGGATGCCGAGGCGGCGCAGCACGTCGAGCACCGAGCCCGCGGTCCCCGGGTCCACCCGGCGCATCGCCACCGTGGTGATCTCGGTGCCGGACGCGATCAGCGCCTGCTCCAGCACCTCCAGGCTCGGCGCACCACCCGTTCCGGTGATCAACCGCGACGTGAAGGACTCCCCGCCGATCACCAGCTTGTCGTCGGCCATCGTGGTCACCCTCCCTGCACGGCGGTCAGCACCTCGACGCGGTTGCCCGCGTCGAGCACGGTCTCGGCCCACGCGCCGCGCGGCACCACGGCCTCGTCGACCGCGACCGCCACACCCTTGGCGGCGGTGGTCAGCGTGGCCACCAGATCGGCCACGGTGGTGCCGGTCGCCACATCGCGCCGGTCGCCGTTGACGGAGACCTCGATGCTCCCGATGTCGTCGATGTCGGTCATGCCATCACCTTCCGGGCGGCGCTCGTCGTGAAACGGTCGGGCCCGAAGGGCGCGATGAGGTCGGGGGCGGTGCCGTGCGCGAGCACGTCGGCCACGGTGTCGGCGGTGATCGGGGTGAGCAGGATGCCGTGCCGGTAGTGGCCGGTTGCCACCACCAGACCGGCCAGCGCGGAGCGACCCAGGATCGGCGCGTTGTCCGGGCTGCCCGGGCGCAGCCCCGCGAGCGTCTCGACCAGCGGCAACTCGGTCACGCCGGGGACGAGTTCGTGCGCGTCGCGGAGCAGTTCGTAGACCCCGCCCGCGGTGACCTCGGTGTCGAATCCGAGGTCGTGCTCGGTGGCGCCGATCACCAGTTCGCCGTCCACGCGCGGGACCAGGTACATGCTGCCGCCCTTGACCACGCCCCGGATGTTGCGGGACAGCAGCGGGCGCAGCGCCGGCGGCACGGCCAGCCGCAGGATCTCGCCCTTGACCGGACGCACCGGGGGCACCACCTCGGGCGGCAGGCCCGGGATCCGCGCCGAGCGGCACCCCGCGGCGAGCAGCACCTGATCGGCGGTCAGCGCCCGCCCGTCGCGCAGCCGCACACCGTACGCGCGCTCGTTCGCGACCAGCACCCGTTCGACGCCCTCGCGCACGATCGTCACGCCCGCCCGCGCGCAGGCCGCGAGCAGCGCCGCGACCAGGGCGCGGTTGTCGATCTGGTGGTCGTCCTCGACGTACAGGCCGCCGGTGATCGCCGGGGACAACATGGGTTCGAGGCGGCGGCACTCGCGGCTGGTCAGCCGGTCCGAGCGCAGGCCGAGGCGTTCCTGGTAGGCGTGCAGGTCCTTGAGCACCGCCCGGTCGTCCGCGTCCAGCGCGACCGCGATCGTGCCGCACGCGCGGTAACCCGAGGGCAGCCCCGCGGCGTCGGCCAGCTCGGCGGCGAACTCCGGGTAGCGCCGGGCGGATTCGATGCTCAGCCGAAGCAGGCTCTCCTCGCCGTACTGGAGTTCGGAGACGGGCGTGAGCATGCCCGCCGCGGCGTGCGAGGCGCCGGTGCCGGGGGCGGGGTCGACCACGGTGACCGCGAGGCCGTGCCTGGTGCGGGCGCGCCAGGCGATCGACAGTCCGACGACGCCCGCGCCGACGACCACGACGTCGACGCCCGGGGGGCCGGCCGTGCCGGTGTTGGACATGATGAGCAGAACTCCCTTCGCCGGTATGACCCGGATCAGGTTCGGACGGTCGGGGGCTCGCAGCCCCCCTCTCAGCCCGGTCTCACCGGGCTCCCGTGACCTCTCCACACTACGACACGTCCCGGACGCCATCCGGGGCGCCCGAGCGGCACCCGCCGATCTCCTTGACTGAGTCAAGACCCTGCTCGTCGGCGACCCGGGCGCGCGTCATAGGCTGCCCCGCATGGACAACGTGCTCGTCGTGGGTGCCGGCATGGCCGGCCTGCAAACCGTGGTGGCGCTGCGGGAACAGGGGTACGCCGGGCGCGTCACCCTGCTCGGCGCCGAGGCGCACGCGCCGTACGACCGCCCGCCGCTGTCGAAGGAGGTCTTGGCCGGCAAGACCGACGACACCTCCTTCGAGGCGGACTGGGCCGCGCTCGACACCGAGGTGCTGTTCGGCCGCACCGCCACGGGGCTGCGCGAGGGTGTGGTGGACACCGACGCGGGACCGATCGCCTACGACCGCCTTGTGATCGCCACCGGATCGCGCGTGCTGCACCTGCCCGGCGCCGCCGAGGTGCCCGGCGTGCATGTGCTGCGCACCATCGACGACGCCCGCGCGCTGCGCACCGCGCTCGTGCCCGGCGCGCACGTGGTGATCGTCGGCGCGGGCTGGATCGGCGCCGAGGTGGCCACCGCCGCGGCCGCCGCCGGCTGCCCGACCACCGTGGTCGAGGCGCTGCACGCCCCGCTCGCCGGGCCCTTCCCCGACGCGATCGGCGAGCGTTTCGTGCCCTGGTACGCCGAGGCCGGCGTGGAACTGCTGCTCGGCGCGCGGGTGGATCGCCTGGAGCCGGGCGCGGTACACCTGAGCGACGGCCGCCGGCTGCGCGCCGACGCGATCGTGGTCGGCATCGGCGTGCGCCCGGCCACCGACTGGCTGGCGGGATCCGCCGTCGCCCGCAACGCGCAGGGCTTCGTCGAGGTGGACCAGTACCTGGCCACCTCGATGCCCGGGGTCCACGCCGTCGGCGACTGCGTCGAGTTCCCGTCCGCCCGTTACGGCACCCGGATGCACGTCGAGCACTGGGACAACGCGCTCCAGGCGCCGCGCGTGCTCGTGGCCAACCTGCTCGGCGGCGAACAGGCCTACGACCCGGTCCCGTACTTCTGGTCCGACCAGTTCGGCCGCATGGTGCAGTACGTCGGCCGGCACGGCGAAGGCGACGAACTGGTGTTCCGCGACGCCGGCGAGGACGGCAAGTGGTCCGCGGGCTGGTTCGCCGGCGACCGGCTCGTGGCGCTGCTCGCGGTGGCCCGTCCGCGCGACCTCGCCCAGGGCCGCAAGCTCGTGCAGCTGGCCACCCCGGTGGACCGGGAACGCTTCGCCGACCCGGAGAACCCGCTCAAGTCGACGGCCCGGTGACCGGCGCCGGCAAGCGGGACCGGCCGCGGAACCTAGACTTGGCCGGATGAGCGAGATCGACCCGAAAATCGAAGCCCTCGTCCCCGCCTGGGTGACCCTCCCCGAGATCGCCGAGATCCTCGGTGTGGACATCCTCAAGGTCCGGCAGCAGCTCAAGGAGCGCAAGTTCCTCGCGGTGCGCCGCGGCGAGCACCGGGCGCTGCAGGTGCCCGCCGACTTCTTCCAGGACGGCAACATCGTCAAGGGCCTCGTCGGCACGCTGACCCTGCTCGCCGACTCGAACTTCTCCGACGAGGAGGCGCTCGAGTGGCTGTTCACCGCCGACGACACGCTGCCGGGCACACCGGTACAGGCGCTGCAGGAGAACCGGATGACCGAGGTGCGGCGACGCGCCCAGGCGCTGGCGATCTGAGGCCGGGCCGATGACGAGCCGTCAGGAACGGTTGGCCGACGCGCGCCTGTACCTGTGCACCGACGCGCGGGAGCGGCAGGGCGACCTGCCCGCGTTCCTGGACGCGGTGCTCGGCGCGGGCGTGGACATCGTGCAGTTGCGACAGAAGGGCCTGGAGGCCCGACCGGAGCTGGAATACCTGGAGGTGTTCCGGGACGCCTGCCGCCGACACGGGAAGCTGCTCGCGGTCAACGACCGGGCCGACGTCGCGCACACGATCGGCCCCGACGTGCTGCACCTGGGACAGGACGACCTGCCGGTCCCCGCGGCCCGGGCGATCATCGGCGGCGACGTGCTGATCGGGCGCTCCACGCACGCCGAGGCCGAGGTGGACGCGGCGATCGTGGAGCCGGGGGTGGACTACTTCTGCACCGGACCGGTGTGGCCGACCCCGACCAAGCCCGGCCGCCCCGCGCCGGGCCTGGACCTGGTGCGGTACACCGCCGAGCTGCGCCCGACCCGGCCGTGGTTCGCGATCGGCGGCATCGACCTGACCAACCTCGACCGGGTGCTGGCCGCCGGGGCGACCCGGGTCGTGGTGGTCCGGGCGATCACCGAGGCCGCGGACCCGGCCGAGGCGACGGCCCGGTTCGTCGAACGGCTGACCTCGGGCTGACCCCGGGCCGACCTCGGGCCGACCTCGGGCCGACCGACCGCGCCCGAGCGGCGGTGTACGCGGTTCGGGTGTCGTTCGGCGCGTACGTCCGCGGGCTCGGCTCGGTGCGGCGGGTGGGCCGGCACGATGCGGGACATGTCCGGTGCCCAGCGGCGCAATCTGATCGTCGTCACGGTGCTCGCGCTCGTCGCGGCACTCGCGTTGGTCTTCGCGCTCACACGCGGCGACGGCGGCGGCGACGGGTCGCGTCCCGGCGCCGGGGCGACCCGGGCGCCTGTGGCGTCCACCGCGGCCGGCACGTCCGTCGGCACCGCGTCGGTGTCGCGCCGCGGCGACACCGCGTCCGCGCGTCCCACCTGGGTGCCCGCCCGGATGCGTACCGTCGCCGCCGGCGACCTGCCCGCCGAGGCCCGCGAGACGCTGGCCCTGATCGCGGCCGGCGGCCCGTTCCCGTACTCCCGCGACGGCATCGTCTTCGGCAATCGGGAGAAGCTGCTCCCCGGCAGACCCGACGGCTACTACCACGAGTACACGGTCCGCACCCCCGGGTCCGCCGATCGCGGCGCACGGCGGATCGTCACCGGAAAGAACACCGAGCGCTTCTACAGCGACGACCACTACGCGAGCTTCGCGGCCGTCCTGCCCTGACCCGCGACGCGGTGTGCGCCGATCGGGTGGTTGGGCTCGCGGATGGCGCATTCCGGCCGAACCGGATCGATCCGGCGGCCAGACTGCCGAGATGGACACACCCGACGTCTCCTTCCGTCCGGGGTCCGCAGAGGATGCCCGCGCCCACGACCTGCCGCACCCCGCGACACCCACCACGACGCCCGGCCGGACCCGGATCCCGACCCCTCGGCTCGCGGTCGGCGCCCCCGGGACGCCGGTGTCGCGCCCGAGCGCGACACCGGACAACGGGGGCGCGCTGCTGTTCCCGCTGCTCGTCCTCGTCGCCGTGATCGGCGGGATCTACCTGGTCGGCCGCAATCCGCCGCAGGCGCTGTCCGAGGACGGGGACGAGCACCCCGCACACCCGCACCGGGGACGGATCGCCGAGCCCGAACACCACCGACCCGCGGCCCTCGGCACACCCTTCGCGCTCGCTCCGGACACCCCGCCAAGATCCGCCGGACAGGGCCTAGACGCTGCGCACCGTGGCGGCGTCGACCAGCTCGCGCAGCACTTCGCGCGCGTCCTCGGCGATCGGCGCGCCGGCCAGCGCGGTCAGGGCCCGCGCGGTCAGGTCGGTGATCATCGTCTCGACGTCGGCGAGCGCGCCGGTGTCCTCGATCACCGCGCGCAGCTCCTTGACCCCGGTGTCGCTCAGCGCCGGATCGCCGACCAGCGCGGTGAGCACCTCGCTCTGGGCGGCGTCGGCCCGCTCGCCCGCCAGCGCGAGCAGCACGGTCCGCTTGCCCTCGCGCAGGTCGTCCCCGGCGGGCTTGCCGGTCAGCTCGGGGTCGCCGAAGACGCCGAGCACGTCGTCGCGCAGCTGGAAGGCCTCGCCGAGGGGCAGCCCGTAGGCGGAGTAGGCGGCGAGGGCGGCCGGGTCCGCGCCGGCCAGAGCGGCCCCCACGTGCAGGGGGCGCTCGATCGTGTACTTGGCGGACTTGAACCGCATCACCCGTCGTGACCGCTCGACCGAGCCGCCGCCCATCGCCTGCTCCAGCACGTCGAGGTACTGGCCCGCCATCACCTCGGTGCGCATCACGTCGAACAGCGGCTTGGCCGCGCGCAGCGCCCGGTCGTCCACCCCGCTGGCACCGAACATCTCGTCGCACCAGGACAGGCACAGGTCGCCGAGCAGGATCGCCGCCGCCGAGCCGAACGACTCGCCCGAGCCCGTCCAGCCGCTCTCCCCGTGCAGCCCCTCGAACCGGCGGTGTACGGCCGGCTTGCCGCGCCGGGTGTCGCTGCTGTCCATCAGGTCGTCGTGGATCAGCGCGCTGGCCTGGAGCAGCTCCAGCGCGGTGGCCGCCCGCACGATGGCCTCGTCCGCCTGTCCCGGACCGGCGATCCCGCGCCACCCCCAGTAGCAAAAGCCTGGGCGCAGCCGCTTGCCGCCGTCGAGCACGAAGTCGTTCAGCGCCGCGGTGACCGGGACCATGCCCTCGCCCACGTCGGCGAGCACGCGCGCCTGTCGGTCCATGAACTCGCCCAGCGCGGCATTGATCCGCTGCCGGAGGCCGCCCCGGTCCAGGGGGTGTACGGGGAAGGATTCGGCAGCCATGGAGTCTTCCGTCGAAGGCGGGGAAACGAACAGGAAATACGGGGCAGCCTAACTTGCGCCGGGTGCGAGTCCCCTGGTCGCCCGCCGCCGAGCCCGGCGCGCCCGGTCGTCTCGCGGAGTGGAAGGTCTACCTCGCCGCGCGGAACGCCCGATAGCCTGCCTGCATGTCTCTCGGTGCGGCAGCCACCCGAATCAGTCGAACTCCGGCCATTCGCGATCTCCTCGCGGACGGCACCCGGTCCTTCTCCTTCGAGTTCATGCCCCCACGCACGGAGGCGGGCACCCGCACCCTGTGGGAGGCCATCCGCCGCGTCGAGGCCCTGGCACCGACCTTCGTCTCGGTCACCTACGGCGCGGGCGGCTCCAGCCGGGGCCTGACCGTCGACACAACCGAGCGGATCGCCACCGAGACCACGCTCACCCCCGTGGGGCACCTCACCGCGGTCGGCCACTCGCGCGCCGAGCTGCGCAACATCATCGGGCAGTACGCCAACGCGGGCGTGCGCAACGTGCTCGCGCTGCGCGGCGACCCGCCGGGCGACCCGAAGGGCGAGTGGATCGCCCACCCCGACGGCTTCACCTACGCCGTCGAGCTGGTCGAGCTGCTGCGCGCGTCCGGCGACTTCTGCGTGGGCATCGCCGCGTTCCCGGAGATGCACCCGCGTTCGAACAACTGGGACGAGGACATCCGGCACTTCGTGGCCAAGTGCCGCGCGGGCGCCGACTACGCGATCACCCAGATGTTCTTCGACGTCGAGGACTACCTGCGCCTGCGCGACCGGGTCGCGGCGGCCGGGTGCGACATCCCGATCATCCCCGAGGTGATGCCGGTGACCAGCCCGACCACGCTGGTGCGTGCCGGCGAGCTGAGCGGCTGCTCGGTGCCGGCCGACCTGTCGGCGGCGGTCGAGGCGGCGGGCGACGACCGGGCGGCGGTGCGCACGATCGGGGTGGAATACGCCACCCGGATGTCCGAGCGGCTGCTCGCCGAGGGCGCGCCGGGCCTGCACTTCATCACCTTGAACCGGTCGACCGCGACCACCGAGATCTACCAGAACCTCGGGCTGGACAGGGAGGCGGGCGCGGCGCGGGGCGCCGGCTCGACCGAAGTCGGCTGACACGCTTGCGTCCCGACGGCTGGTTCACCCTCTAGTACGTGTCTTCAGGCCCCCGTCGGGCTCCGCGGCGTTCGGTGCCGTGCATCGGCGTGCCGGAGAAGCAGGTGCAGAGTGGTTCTATTCGCCTGTTTCTCCGGGGTGGCGAGGTGCGGTGCCGGGTGTCGTGGAGCCCGACGGGGCCTGAAGACGCGCGCTAGGGTGAGGCCACGAACCGGTAACGGAGGGATCGACCGTGCAGTTCGGCCTGGTGGTGCTCTACATCCTGTTCGTGCCGATCGGACTGTGGCTGCTGACCGAGGTGTTGTGGCAACACGGCGCCCCGTTCCGCTACCGCGTGCTGGCCTTCGTCGGCTTCGTCGGCGTGGCCGCCGGTGTCGGCATCAAGAACCCGGTGGTGGTCGGCATCGGCGTGTTCTGTTTCGCGGTCGGCCAGTTCCTGACCACGCGCTATGTGCGCAAGGCGTACCACCACGGCTGGACGGTCAGCGGTCGCCGCCCGAAGGGCCGCCGGGCCAAGGCCCGCTGAACCCGGCCGCACACCGCGAGCCGCGCCCTACGCGCGCCCGATCAGCTCGGCCACCAGCGCCGCCGACATGCCGACCCGGGGCAGCCCGCCGCCCGGATGGGCACTCGCGCCGACCGAGAACAGGCCCGGTACGGCCGACCGGTTCGGCACCCGGCGCGGCGCGCTGCGCGGCCCGTCGGCGCCCGCGCCCGGCACCGCGCCGCCCGGGGCACCGGTGGCCGCCGCCACGTCGGCCGGGGTGCGCAACTCCGACCACAGGACCCGGTCGCGCACGTCGAGGCCGCGCCGGGCCATCAGGTCGAGCAGGGTCGTGGGGTAGGCGTCCCGGACGGCGGCCGAGGCCCAGTCCACGATGCCGTGCGGCGGCACGCGCAGCTGTACCGTCCACGCGCTGTGCCCCTCGGGGGCCAGCGTCGAGTCGTCGGGGGCGAGCACGCACACCGTCGGATCGTTCGGCGGCGCGGGGCGTCGGGCGAACAGCGCGTCCGGCTCCCGGCCCGGATCGTCCGCGAACAGATAGGTGCGGTGCGGCGTCCCGGGGGTGTGCCCACGCAGCGCGAGATGCAGTTCGAGCGTCGCGGAGGCGGCCGGCACCCGCCGCGCCCCGGCGGCCCCCGGGCCGGACAGCAGCCCGGCCGCGTGCGGGTCGGTGGGCAGGTCGGTGATCACGATGTCGGCGGCCAGGCGCCCGCCGTCGGCCAGGCGCACCCCGCCGACCCGGTCGCCCTCGCGCTCGATCGCGACGACCTCGGTGTCGGTGCGCACCTTCACCTTCCGCTGCAGGCAGCGCGCGTGCAGTGCCTCGGTCATCCGGTGCAGGCCGCCGCGCACCCACCACACCCCGAAGGTCTCCTCCAGGTAGGGCAGCGTGGCCAGCGTCGCGGGCGCCTTGCCCGGATGGCAGCCCGCCTCGGCGGCGAAGCGCTCCAGGTGGGCGCGCAACCGGGGATCGCTCAGCGTGGCCCGGCCGAGCGAGCGCAACGAGCGCCACGGGGCGGTGACGCGCAGGTCGGCCCGCCCGCTCCCGGCACTGCGCAGCCGCTCGGCCCGCCGGGCCGGGTCGGCCAGCAGCGGCGCCTCGATGAAGCTCTTCCGGGTGACCCCCCACATCTCGCCGGCCCGGTGCAGCAGCCGCTGCCAGTCGTCGCCCGCGCCCGCCCCGAAGCCCGTCTCGAACGCGTCGTGGGTCCCGGACCGGGAGGCGTTGGGGAGGTCGACGACGGTACGCGCCCCGGTCGTGGCGGCGAACGACTCGCGGGTGGGGGAGGCGAGCGGGACCAGGTCCACCACGTCCTCGATCGCGGCGCCGGTCTTGAGGAACAGGTCACGGTAGACGGCCGGCAGCGTGAGCAGCCCGGGGCCGGTGGTGAAGGTGAAGCCGTCGCGGACGATCGACCCGGAGGCGCCGCCGGTCGAGGACGATCGTTCGCAGATCGTCACCTCGTGCCGAAGCGTGGCCAGCCGAGCGGCCACCGCCAATCCACCGATACCTGCGCCGACGATCACAATGCGAGCCACGTCGGTAGAGCGTATATGCGGAAGCGGGGGACCAGGCCCGCCCCCCGGGCCTGGTCCCCCGCTCCGTCCCGCGACCGCTCCCCACGGTCTACGGGCCCACCCCCCAGCGGGTCACGATTGGTAAGACTCGCGACCCCCGTCCAGGGTTGTACGCGCGGGGAAGATTTATTTCCCCGGATCCGCGGTGCCCCGAAAACGATGATCGACGGGGGATATGGGCGCCCGTACTCGGTGCGTTTCTGAGTATTCGTACGGATGTCGCGCCTTCGTGCCGACCGCCAGAGTTGTCTGCACGGGGAGAGCCCAGGGGGAGCCTCGGGGAGTGCCGTTCGAGGGGGACGGCGGAGGCGAGCGACGACATCGGGACCGGCGACACGGGGCGACGGAACGGATGGACGGGGACGACGGCCGCGGGGGCGGCGGGTCGTTCGGAGCGGTGGTCCGGTCGTGGGGACGGCGGACCACCGCTTTTCGCGGCGCGCGGCCCGGCCCGCGCGCGCCGGCCGGCCCCGGTTCGAGCGCGTCGGGCGGCCGGGTCAGCCGGTGACCACCGCGACCAGGCGGCTGCCCGGGGCGAACACGCCGCGCTCGGCGAGGGCGAACAGCCCGAACAACATCTTGCCGACGTAGACCGGCTCGGGCGCGAAGCCGTGTCTGGCCGCGAAGTCGGCGAGGAAGGTGTCCAGTTCCGGGCCGCGCCGGGCGTAGCCGCCGTGGTGGAAGTCGTTCTCCACGTGCCAGTTGTCGGTCGGCGCGCCGTAGGTGCGGCGCTGGAGGTCTGCCACCTCGTCGGCGAGGAAGCCGCCCCTGAGCGCCGCGAAGCCGATCGCGCGCCGCCCGGCGGGCAGTCCCGCCGCGATCCCGGCCAGTGTGCCGCCGGTGCCCACCGCGACGCAGACCGTGTCGACGTCGTCGCCGAGTTCGGCGGGCAACTCCGCGCATCCGCGCACGGCGGCCTCGTTGCTGCCGCCTTCGGGCAGTACATACGCGGGTCCGTGTGCGGCGAGCAGTCGCTCCAGCACCGGTGGCGTGTGCTTGGCCCGGTAGGTGGCGCGGTCCACGAACACCAGCCGCATGCCGCGTTCGGCCGCGAAGGCGAGCGACGGGTTGAGCGGGCGGTCGGCGAGTTCCTCGCCGCGCACCACGCCGACGGTGGCCAGGCCGAGCGCGCGGCCGGCGGCGGCGGTGGCCCGGAGGTGGTTCGAGTAGGCGCCGCCGAAGGTCAGCAGGGTGTGCTCGCCCCGCTCGCGGGCCGCCGCCAGGTTGTACTTCAGCTTGCGCCACTTGTTGCCCGGCACCTCGGGATGGATCAGGTCGTCCCGTTTGAGGCACAGGCGCAGGCCGAGGGTGGTCAGCCGGGGATCGGACAGCTCGCACAGCGGCGAGGGCAGACGTGGTCGCACCCGGGCAGGGTCGCACGTCGGCCGGCTCGGCGGCGGAATCGATGGCGGCGTCGGTGGTCGGAGTCGTTGGCGGGTCGGCTGTCGGAGTGGCCTGTCACGGTGGACGGGACGGGGGTCGTTCGACGCGAACATGCTCGAACATCGATCGAACACGCCGGTTCGCCCGGTACTGCGGCAATGACGTTGACGTGGGTGGGGGAGCGAGCTTTACTGGCAAACGGGATCGAACTTTTGTTCGATAGAAAAGTTCGACTCGAACGGCACGGGGCAAACGGATGGGCAGCCGGGGTCGCGGTGCGTGGGGAAGCGCATCGCGGCCCGGGCCTCGGCAGAGGAGGAGCCGTATGACGCGTCTGCACACCGATCCGGTGGAGGTGCTGCGCAGTGGTGGGGACCCCGCGCGGTTCCTGTGGCACGACCGGCTCTACGTGGTCCGGGAAGTGCTCGGCCACTGGGTCGAGACCGGCGAGTGGTGGCAGCACGCGCGTTCGCGGGCCGCCGTCGTGACGACGGGGGAGCGCGAGGTGTGGCGGGTGGAGGCCGGAGCCGGTCGCAGCGCGCCACTGGGTGTCTACGACCTCAGCCTGGACGCCGGCGCCGGGACCTGGACGCTGGCTCGGACCGCCGATTGAGGAGGTGACTCCGTGAGCGCAAGCGCGAGCGCGAGTGTGCGCACGAGTGTGAACCAGTCCGCCCACATACCCGAGCCGCCGCCGATCCGACGGGCGCCGGTGCGCTGGTCGTCCGCCCCGCGCGGCGCGCTCGACCTGCTGGCCCAGGCCCGGCGCGGGCTCACGGAGGCCGCTGTCAACCCCGACGCGGCGGAGCGCTACGCCACCGCCCACCTGGCCGCGCTGCGGGTGGCCGCGGCCGTGCTCGCCGCCCGGGCGCAGGCCGACGAGCAGCGTCCGGGCCGGCGTCGGCGGGCCCCGCGCAGCGCATGGGAGCTGCTGCCGAAGGTGGCGCCCGAGCTGGTCGAGTGGGCCGTCTTCTTCGCGTCCGGCGCCCGCAAACGCGCCGCCGCCGAGGCGGGCCTGCCCGGCGCGGTCACCGGCCGCGAGGCCGACGACCTGATCCGCGACGTCGAGACCTTCTTCCGCCTGGTGGTGCGCCTGCTCGCGCTGCCCCCGATCCCGGCCCCACCCCCGCCCGTCGACTGAACGCCGTTCCTCGAACGCCCCGCCACCGAACCCCCACCCAAGAACCGGCACCACCCATGAACCGACCGAATCGATCGAACCGCCCCTTCGCCCACCTGCACGTCGCGTCGGGGCATTCGATGCGCTACGGCGTCTCGCACCCGAGCACCCTGATCGAGCGCGCGGTCGAACACGGCCTGGACACCCTCGCGCTGACCGACCGGGACGGGGTGTACGGCGCGGTCGCCTTCGCGCGCGGCTGCCTCGCGGCGGGCATCCGGCCGATTCTGGGCGCCGAGCTGGGGGTGCTGCCCGTCGAGCCGGATCCCGTCGCGCCGGGCCGGATCCGGCGCACCCCCGCGCGCGGCGGCGCGTTCACCGACCCCGGGCATCCCCGGGTCACCGTGCTCGCCCGGGGCAAGGCGGGCTGGGCCGCGCTGTGCCGGCTGATCAGCGACGCGCACCGGCGCGACCGGGCCAACCCGGTGACCACCTGGGAGGCGCTGGCCGCGACCGACGGCGCCGTGGTCGTACTGGCCGGACCCGACTCCGAGATCGGCCGGGCGCTCGCCGCCGACCGGCCCGCGCTCGCCGAACGACTGCTCGCCCGGGCCCGCGCCGGCATGCCCGACGACGCCCTGTACCTCGAACTGGTGTGCCACCTCGCGCCGCCGGGCCGCGCCGGATCCGCCGTCCACGCGGCCCGGATGCTCACCCTCGCCGACACCCACCGCGTGCCCGCCGTGCTCACCAACGCGGTGCGCTACGCCGACCGCGAGGACGCCGTGGTCGCCGACGTGCTCGACTCGGCCCGCCGCCTGGTCCCGCTCGGCCCGCACCACCTGGCCCGCACCGGCTCCGAGGCATACCTCAAGCCCACCCTCGACATGGTCGCCGTCGCCGCCGAGATCACCTGCCTGGCCGGCCGGGGCACCGCCGCCGCGCTGCTCGGCGCCGGCCGCGCGCTGGCCGACGAGCTGGTCCTGGACCCGGCCCGGGACCTGGGCCTGGGCAGCGTGTTCTACCCCGAGCCGGAGGTGCTGGGCGTGCCCGCGAGCCGGGCCGGCGCCGAGCTGCGCGCACGGTGCGAGGCGGGCCTGGGGCTGCGCGGCATCGCCCCCACCACCGAGGCGCTGGGTCGCCTCGACGACGAGCTGGCGCTGATCGGCCGACTCGGCCTGCCGTCCTACTTCCTGACCGTGGCCGGCGTGGTCGACCTGATCCGGGACATGGGCGTGCGCTGCGCGGCCCGCGGCTCCGGCGCGGGCAGCCTGGTCAACCACCTGCTCGGCATCTCCGGCGTCGACCCGCTCCGACACGGCCTGCTGATGGAGCGTTTCGTCTCGGACCGGCGCACCGCGCTGCCCGACATCGACGTCGACGTGGAATCCGCCCGCCGTACCGACGTCTACCGGCGGATCATGGAGGTCTTCGGCCCGGAGCGCTGCGCCTGCGTGTCGATGGCCGAGACCTACCGCGCCCGGCACGCCATCCGCGACGTCGGCGCGGCCCTTGGCCTGGCCGCCGGCGAGATCGACGAACTGGCCAAGGCGTTCCCGCACATCCGCGCCCGCGACCTCGGCCCGGCCCTGCGCGACCTGCCCGAACTGCGCAACCACCGACTCGCCCGGGACGGCGGCTTCGACGGCCTGTTCGCGCTCGCCGCCCGGCTCGACGGCCTGCCCCGACACCTCGCCCTGCACCCGTGCGGCGTACTGCTGTCCAACCCCACGCTCCTCGACCGCACCCCCGTGGAGACCTCCGCGCAGGGCTTCCCGATGAGCCAGTTCGACAAGGAGGACGTCGAACACCTGGGACTGCTCAAGCTCGACGTGCTCGGGGTGCGGATGCAGTCCGCGATGGCGCACGCGGTGGCCGAGATCGAACGAGTCGACGGCGCCGCCCCCGACCTGGACACGATCGCGCACGACGACCGGGCCACGTTCGACCTGATCCGCTCCACGCGCACCCTCGGCTGCTTCCAGATCGAATCGCCCGGACAGCGCGAGCTGATCGGCAAGTTCGCCCCGGAGACGTTCGAGGACATCATCGTGGACATCTCGCTGTTCCGGCCCGGCCCGGTCAAGAGCGACATGGTCACCCCCTTCCTGGCCGCCCGCCAGGGCTGGACCGAGCCCTACTACATCCACGAGAACTTCCGCGAGGCGCTGGCGGAGACCTGCGGCGTGGTGGTCTTCCACGAACAGGTGATCCGGATCATCCACATCGCCACCGGGTGCGACCTCGCCCGCGCCGACGTGGCCCGCCGCGCGCTGGGCAGCCACGAGCGAAAACCCGCCGTCCGGGACTGGTTGTACGAACTCGCCGCGCACCGCGGCTACAGCCGGCCGGTGATCGACAAGATCTGGGACGTCCTGGAGGCATTCGCCTCGTTCGGCTTCTGCAAGGCGCACGCCGCCGCCTTCGCGCTGCCCACCTACCAGTCCGCCTGGCTCAAGACGCACCACACCGCCGCGTTCCTGGCCGGCGTGCTCACCCACGACCCCGGGATGTACCCCAAACGGCTGATCCTGGACGACGCGCGCCAGTTCGGCGTGCCGATCCTGGGCGTCGACGTCAACCGCTCCGACGACGTCTACCGGGTCGAACCCCTCCCCGAGGGGCCGCCCGGCATCCGGATCCCACTGGCCGAGATCAAGGGCATCGGCGCCGACGAGGTCGCCCACGTGCTGGCACACCGCCCGTACACCTCCCTCGTCGACTTCCGGGCCCGCAGCGGCGCGTCCCGCCCGACCACCGAACGGCTGATCACCATCGGCGCGTTCGACGCCGTGCACCCGGCCCCGACCACCCGCCGCGACCTGCTCCTGCAACTCGCCGACCTGAACCGCCTCGGCCGGGCCGGCCGGGCCCGGGGCAGCCGACACCAGGAGGGCGCCGAACTCGACCTGGGCCTGGCCCCCGACATCCCGCCGGCCACCGGCCTGCCCGAGTTCACCGACGTGGAACGGGTGCGGGCCGAACTCGACGTGCTCGGCCTGGACGCCGGCCGCCACGTGCTCGACTTCCACGCGCCGTTCCTGGCCGACCTGGGCATCACCCGCGCCCGCGACCTGCTGAACCGGCGCAACCGCGCCGAACTGCTGGTCGCCGGGGTCAAGGTGGCCACCCAGACACCGCCGATCCGCTCCGGCCGCCGGGTGATCTTCCTGACCCTGGACGATGCCACCGGACCGGTCGACACCACCTTCTTCGAGGACGCCCAGGACCCGTACGCGGCCACGCTGTTCCACTCCTGGCTGCTGGTGGTGCGCGGGGTGCTGCGCCGCACCGGACCGCGCGGTGTGTCGCTGCGGGCCACCGGCTGCTGGGAGTTGGGCGCGCTGCACGACGCCTGGAGCATCGGCGGGGTCCCGGCGGTGCACGAGCTGATGGCCCAGGCACGGCCGGCGCCCGCCGCGCCCGCCGAGCGCCGGGTCCTGGTGCACGCCAGCGGCTTCAAGGTCTCCCCGTACGCCGACCTGCGTCCCGCCGGCACCGCCGCCAAGCAGGCCCCGCGCAAGCTGTGGCACGCCAGCCCCGGGAGCGCGGGATGACCTCCGTACACGCTCTAAGGTGGAACCCGACCGGTTCCGGAGGAGGGTGTTCGTGTCCGACCAGACGCGCAGGCGCAGCTCGATGCGCACCGCCGTCGTGTGGCAGGTGCTGCGCGAGGCGTTGGACCGACGGGCCGAGGCGGCCGGGCGGGACGTCCTCGACGTGCTCGACACCGGCGGCGGCACCGGCAACCTCGCGGTGCCCATCGCCCGACTCGGACACCGGGTCACCGTCGTCGACCCCAGCCCCGACGCGCTCGCCGCGCTGGAGCGCCGGGCAGCCGAGGCCGGGGTCACCGACCTGGTCCGCGCCCTCCAGGGCGACACCCACGACCTGTTCGACGTGGTCGAGCCGGACGCCGCCGACGTGGTGCTGTGCCACGGCGTCCTCGAGGTGGTGGACGACCCCGCGGCCGACCTCGGCCGGATCGTCCGCGCGCTGCGCGCCGGCGGCACGCTCAGCCTGCTCGCGGCCAACCGCACCGGCGCGGTCCTGGCCCGCGCCCTCGCCGGGCACTTCGACCAGGCCCGCGACCTGCTCGCCGACCCCGAGGGCCGCTACGGCCCGGCCGACCCGATGCCGCGCCGGTTCACCGTCGCCGACCTCACCGCGCTGGTCGCCAAGGCCGGCCTGGAGGCGGGCCCGGTGCACGCGATCCGGGTCTTCGCCGACCTGGTCCCGGGCGTCCTGGTCGACGACCCGGGCTCGTTCGACGCCCTCCTCGACCTCGAACGCGCCGCGGCCGAACAGCCCGAGTACCGCGCCCTGGCCACCCAGCTGCACCTGCTCGCGGGCAAGCCGGCGAACTAGGACCGCTTCCCGCCCGGGGCCCGCTTTCCGCCCCGGCCGCGACGCCCGGACGGGCGGTGCCGGATGAGCACCGCCCGATCCGCGCCGCCGCAGGCGATCATGCACGTCGACATGGACGCCTTCTACGCGTCCGTCGAGATCCGCCGCGACCCGACCCTGCGCGACACCCCCCTGGTGGTGGCCGGCCAAGGCCCGCGCGGGGTGGTGCTCTCCGCCACCTACGACGTGCGCGCGCTGGGCGTGCACGCCGGCCAGGCAACCTCCCGGGCCCGCCGGCTCGCCCCGCACGCGCTCTTCCTCTCCCCGGAGTACGACGACTACGCCCGCGTCTCCGGCGGCGTCATGGAGGTGCTGCGCTCGATCACCCCACGCGTGGAGCCGCTGTCTCTGGACGAGGCGTTCCTCGACCTCGCGGGCGTCACCCGCCGCCTGGGCCCGCCGGAGATCGTGGGCGAGTCGATCCGCGCCCGGATCTTCGACGAGCAGGGCATCACCTGCTCGGTCGGCATCGCGGACACCAAGTTCACCGCCAAGCTGGCCGGCGCGCTGGCCAAACCCGACGGGCTCAGCGTGATCCGCCCCGAGGAGGTGGTGGACTTCCTGCACCCGCTCCCGGTGGACCGCCTGTGGGGCGTCGGCGAGCGCACCGGCGCGTTGTTGACCGATCTGGGCCTGACCACCATCGGTGATGTCGCCCACACTTCGGTCGAGACGCTGAGCCGCGCGCTCGGCGCCGCCGCGGGCCGCGGGCTGTACGAACTCGCCTGGGGACGGGACCGCCGGCCGGTGATCCCCTGGGAACCCGAACGCAGTATCGGCGCCGAGGAGACTTTCCCCACCGACGTGGACGACCCGGTGGCGATCCGCCGCACCCTGCTCGCCCTCGCGCACCGCACCGCGACCCGGCTGCGCCGGGCGAAGACGGCCGGGCGGACCGTCACGATCAAGATCCGGTTCGCCGACTTCAGCACCATCACCCGCAGCCGGACCCTGCGCGAGGCCACCGACGTGGGCCACGAGATCTACCACGTGGCCTGCCTGCTGCACGGCGCGCTGGGCCTGGAACGGGCCCGGCTGCGCCTGGTCGGGATCCGGGTGGAGGGCCTGGTCGGCGGCGGCTCTCCGCGCCAACTGGTGCTCGGCGAACGGGATCCGGGCCGGCGCGAGGTGGAGCGCGCGGCCGACGCGGTGCGCGGCCGATTCGGCGACTCGGCGCTCACCGCCGCCACCCTGCTCGGTCGCGGGCCCCGGACACGGGGTCCGCGAGGGCGCTGAACCGCCGCCCGCCGCCGACCCCGGGCACCCCGCGCGCCGCCCACCCGGACCCACCCGGCCCCATCCCTCAGCGCGAACCCGCCCGGGCCGCATATCATCGAAGCCCTGACCGGGGGACATGAGCGTGCGTCGGGCAGGGCACAAGTGTGGGAAGGGGCGGGAATCGATGTGGTGAACCCTCACGCGGTGTCGGGCGTCGAGCCCGTGCCGAGGGTGGCTTTCACGACAGCGATTACCTGCCTATCCTGAAAGGGCCGCAAGGTCGCGTCGCGGCCGACGAAGGAGGACGCCGTGCCGCTCTCAGAGCACGAGCAGCGCATGCTTGAGCAGATGGAGCGAGCGCTCTACGCCGAAGATCCCAAATTCGCGACAGCGCTCGAAGCAGCCGGCATGCGCCGGCATACCCGGCGACGCACCGTTCAGGCGATCCTCGGATTCCTGCTCGGCATCGTCCTGTTGATGACCGGCATGATGGTCCAACAGATCTGGGTCAGTGTCATCGGCTTTCTGGCGATGCTCGGTGGGGCGCTCCTCGCGGTCACCGGTTGGCGTCGGGGACCGGCGACGGCCGACGCGGGCGAAGGCGGCGGCGCGGGCCGCGGCCGTGCACCGCGGCGGCGCAACAAGGCCAAGGTGATGAACCGCATCGAGGACCGCTGGCGTCGTCGACGCGAGGAGAACGGCTGACGTTCGGCGCATACCGCACCGCGTCGACGACGCGACCGGGGAGACCCGGTCGCCACGGGTGGAGTCCCGGGCGCGACGTCGAGACGGGGCGGCATACGAAACGACAACGCCGGTGGCGGTGACCTCCGAGGGAATCGGAGGTCACCGCCACCGGCGTTTTGTCGTCGTGCCCCGGTGCCCAGGGCGGCCGGGCGGCCCCGGGTCGGGCGGGCGGCCGGGGCCGCCCGCCGCTCAGCCGAGGTCGGCCGGCTTCGGTGTGCCGCCCGGGCCCCCGCCCCGGCGGCGCCGCGGCAGCCGGGGCCGGAACCGCTCGGCGAGCGTGTACCGCCGCTCGGCCCGGCTCGGCCCGCCCCGGCGGCGCAACGACGGCGGGAGCAGGCTCGCCCGCAACCGGCGACCGCGTCCGGCCTGGGCCAGCAGACCCCGGCGGACCGCCCGCACGTCCTCGCCGAGGCCCGGCTCGCGGACCGGCGGGGTGGCCGCGTACAACAGCCGTTCGGTGGCGAGCGCGATCCGCGGCAGCGCCTCGCGGGCGGCGAGCACGGCCGATCCCGCCGCGAGTCGCCCGGTGTCGTCGGCGTCCCCGGCATCCTCGCCGGCGGCGGCGTCGACCGCCAGCACGGCGAGCAGCCGTTCGGCGGCCTGGCGCGGGGTTTCCGCGTCCGGCGCCGGATGGCCCAGGTCGCGGGCGGTGTCCAGCACCTCGGCCCACCCGCCGAGCACCGGCCCGGCGCGGTCGTCGGCATCGACGTCGGCCGCCACGTCCCGGGTGAGCGCCGCGAACCGGCGTCGGCGTACCCGGGTGCGGACCAGCATCGGCGCCACCACGAGCAGCAGCACGAGCAGCACGGCGCCGCCGATCAGCAACACCCGGCCGGACAACCGCGGCCCGTCCGAGGAGGCGCCGACGGCGGCCGGCGCGCTGGTCGTGGCGGTCGACGGCCCGGCACTCGGCACCGTCTGCGGCTGCTTGGTGGGCAGGTCGCCCGCACTGCCCGGTGTGGCCGACGGCGCGACCGGTGCCACGTCCTGCTGGGCGTAGGACGGCGAGTTGCCCCGGGAGGGGGTCGGCTCGAACCGGATCCAGCCCGCGCCGGAGAAGTACAGCTCCGGCCACGCGTGCGCGTCGTGGCTGCTGACCTTGTAGCTCATGTCGGCCTGCTGCGTGCCGGGGATGAAGCCGACCGCGATCCGCGCCGGGATGCCCAGGGTGCGGGCCATCACCGCCATCGCGGAGGAGAACTGTTCGCAGTAACCGACCTTCTGCTCCAGGAAGTTCTCCAGCGCCGAGGCGCCGTTGCCCGGCGGGACCTTGGTGTCGTAGCGGAACTGGTTGGAGCGGGCGAACCACTCCTCCAGGTTGCGGGCCCGGTCGTAGGAGGTGCCGTTGCCGCCGATCCGCTGCGCCTGCTGACGGATCCGGTTCACCATGTCGGGCGGCAGGTTCAGCGCCACGTAGGGCGCGAGCCCGGGCGGCGGCGGGCCGGCGGCCTTGAGCTGCGCGGGGGTCGGTTCGACGTCGAGGCTGGTCACCGTCCAGCCGAGGCCGCGCAGGCCCTGCTTGTTGTCGGCCAGCAGCAGGCGACCCTCGGGCTCGTAGCGCCAACTGCCCTTCACCTGGACCTGCGTCGCCGGGTAGGGCATCGGCAGCGAACCCTGGTCGTAGTCCCGGTCGGACTCGACCCGGGTGACCACCTCGGTGGTGCGCACTCCCTGGTCCAGGCCCGGCGGCTTGGGGAAGTCCTTCGGCACGTCGGTCAGTTGCCGCTCCGATGGCTGCCAGGAGCGGCCGTCGAACCGGTCGAGGGAGGAGATCCGCAGATAGATCGAGCCGGGCGAGGCGGCGTTGGTGCGGTAGCGCATCAACTCCCGGTTCTCCGCCCGGTTCAGCTCGTCGGAGAGCTTGACCACGGGGTTGATCGTGGTCAGCCGATGCGACTGCGGCCCGTTGTCGTTCTTGTCCAGGAGCCGGTTGGCGCTCAGCGGGATCAGCGCGGGCACCGCCACGGCCACCGCGAGCGCGGCCACGCCGATCCGGCCGCCGCCGCGGGCGGGCGGGCGGTACTGGCGCATCGGCGGATAGCCGGGCGGTATCGGCGGGGCCAGCGGCCTGCCCCAGCGCAGCAGCCGTTCGCGGCCCTCCGCGAGCAGCAGCAGGACGTAGGCCAGCGCCGCGATCAGGAAGACCGCCCAGCCGAGGCCGGACTTGGACAGCGCGGCGGGCACGCTGTAGAGCGCGAGCAGCGGCAGGCCCGCCGGGGCGGCCTGCGCGTAGGTCACCGCGATCATGTCCACGATCACGGCCACGCCGCCCATCACCGTGAGCAGGATCGCGACGATCCCGGGCGTGGCGGGCGCGGGCGTGCTGAACTCGCGGATGTCCTGTCCGCCGGTGCGCATCAACTCCACGAACGCGTCGACGCTGCTCGGGGTCGGGATCGGGCCGCTGGCGTCGGGGACGCAGACCAGGAGCAGATAGGGCACCAGGGCGGCGACCTGGGTCAATCCCACGATCGGACGCGGCACCCGAATCCGCCGGGCCCCCTCGCCGACCAGGGCGACCAGCAGGATCGCGCCCAGTCCCTGGGCGATCCAACGGCCCGCGTCGACCAGCGGGAGCAGTGCGGACGAGGTCAGCGCGGTCGCGAGGGCCGCGACCAGGGCCAGACGCAGTCGGCCGGTCATGGCCGTTCCCCTCCGTCGACGGTGGAGCCCCCGATCGTGGGCGCCGCGCGGGGGCGCGGCGGCGGGCCCGAGGCGGCGGGCGTGGATACCGGCGCGGGAGCCGCGGGGGCGGCGGCGCGCGCGGTGCCGGCGTAGGACATCGAGCCGGCGGCGGCCGGGTCGCCCACCCGGCCGGCCGAGCGCCACAGCTCGGACAGCCGGGAGCCGGCCCGGGCCGAGAGCACCCGCCAGCCGGCCTGGCGGAGCAGGCCCACCGCGCTGTCGTGCGGCAGCGCTCCGGGCACCCGGCCCCACGTGCTCACGTCCAGGACGATCGCGACCCCGCGCCCGGAGCGGTGTCGGGCCCGGCCGAGCCGCTTGACGTCGTCCTCGGTCAGCGCGCCGAGCACGGCGACGGTCAGCCCGCCGCCCGCCGGGTCGCGCAGCGCGGGCTCGGCCTGGTCAAGGGCGTTCACCGGCACCGTCTCCACCACCGCGAGCGCGTCGAGCAGGAAACCCTCCAGGTCGCCGGGCGCGGCCCTGATGCCCTCCAGGTCCCCGGCGAGCGCGTCGCCCTCGGCGTCGAGCAGGCGGGTGGTGTAGCCGCGCCGGCACAGGTGTACACCCACCGACGCGGCGGCCGAGACCACCCATTCGAAGGACGAGGCCGGTCCGTCGCCGACGTGCGCGCCGGCGCGGGTGTCGATCAGTACGGTGGCCCGGTTCTGCCAGGCCTGTTCCTCGCGGCGCACCATCAGTTCGCCGCGGCGGGCGGTGGAGCGCCAGTGCACCCGGCGTACGTCGTCGCCGTGCCGGTACTCGCGCGGGACCACGTCCTCCTCGCCGGACGCGGACACGTTGCGGGCGTGGCTGTCGCCGTAGCCGGTCCACTCGCCGCCCAGGTCCACCGCGGGCAGCGGCTGCACGGCGGGGGTGACCACGAGGGTGTCCCGGGCGGCGAAGGAACGGGTCAGCTCGCACATCCCGAACGGGTCGGCCATCCGCAACCGCAGCGGACCCACGGGGAAACGCCCGCGCAGATCCGAGCGCACCCGGTAGGACACGTGCCGGTTGCCGTGCGGCTCGATGCGGTCCAGCACGAAGCGGGGCCGCGAGCCGAGTACGTAGGGCACGTGGTCCTCGAGCATCAGCAGACCGGTGGGGATGCGCGAGACGTTGTCCACGCGCAGCCGCACCTGGGACTCGTGGCCGGCCGCCACCCGTGGCGGCTCCAGCCCGCGGGCGCTGGTGACCAGGTGCCGGGTGCGGGCGACGATCAGGACCGCCACCAGCGGCAGCGCGGTGAGCAGGAAGCCGACCCGCAGCAGGTCACGTTGGCCCAGGACCACCGCGCAGATGCTCGCGGCGATCCCCGCCGCGAGGAAGGAGCGCCCCCGGGTGGTCAGGCCCGACAGTGCGGTACGCACGTCAGCGCGCCGCCCCGGAGCCCGTGCCGCCGAGGCGGCCGTCGGACGGCACCGGCGCGTAGCCCTCGTGCGCGGTCGGCGCCTGCGTCGGGTACGGCCGGCCGCCGTTGTGGTGCGGGACGCCGCCCGGGTAGGGCTGGTGGGCGGGCGGCACCGGCGGGGCGGGCACGATCTGCGGCGCGCCGGCCGCCCGGCCCTGGGCCGGTTGCGGGGCCTGGCCGGTGGGGGCGCCGGGGACCGGGACCTGGCGCACGATGTCGGCGACGATCTGCTCCGGGGTGCGCCGGGCCATCTGCGCGTCGGCGGTGGGCAGCAGGCGGTGGGCCAACACCGAGACGGCCAGGGTTTGCAGGTCGTCCGGCAGGACGTAGTCGCGGTTGTCCAGCGCGGCCGCCGCCCGGGACGCGCGGACCAGGTGCAGGGTGGCGCGCGGCGAGGCGCCCAGGCGCAGTTCGGGCGAGCGGCGGGTGGCGTTGACCAGGTCGACCGCGTAGCGCGCGACGGCCGGGGATACGTGCACCCGGCGGACCGCGTCGGCGAGGCGGACCAGGTCGCGCGCGTCGGCCACCGGGGTCAGGTCGGTCAGCGGGGAGCCGGCGCTGTGGCCGCCGATCATCCGCAACTCGGCGTCGATCGCGGGGTATCCCATCGAGACGCGGGCCATGAACCGGTCCCGCTGCGCCTCGGGCAGAGGATACGTTCCCTCCATCTCCACCGGGTTCTGCGTCGCGATCACCATGAACGGCGCGCTCAACTCGTAGGTGGTGCCGTCGACGGTGACCTGGCGCTCGGCCATGCACTCCAAGAGCGCGGACTGGGTCTTCGGCGAGGCCCGGTTGATCTCGTCGCCGACCACGATGTTGGCGAAGATGGCGCCCGGCTTGAACTCGAACTCGCGCTTCTCCTGGTCGAAGACGCTGACGCCGGTGATGTCCGACGGCAGCAGGTCCGGGGTGAACTGGACCCGACGCATGTCGCAATCGACGGATCGCGCGAGGGCCTTCGCCAGCATCGTCTTGCCGACTCCCGGAACGTCCTCGACGAGCAGGTGGCCCTCGGCCAGCAGCACCGTCAAGGCGAGGCGGACGACCTCGGGCTTGCCCTCGATCACGGTCTCCATGGCCCCGCGGATCCGATCGGTGGTGACCGTCAGATCCCCCAGACCGGCCTGATCGTTGAACGTCGACACCCGTGCCCCTCCCTGGAACCGCGTTGTGCATGCCCTGGGTCAGGGCCACAGGCCGATTCTCCCGGTAGCGTGCGCTGCCGTCACCCCGTTGGACGGCCCGGACAACGCGCGTTGCGACTCCGGACGGTAGCCGACGCGGCGTGGAGGGCGATCCGGTCGGCACAAAAGGGCTTCGGCCGAGACGGGTCGATCCCCTCGATGGTGCCGCGCCGATCCGGAATTCGGGTCGGCGGGAGAGGCGACGGAGCCTATGACTGCGCGGAGGCGTCTTCCGGTTGCACGTCGGAGAGCGGGAAAACCTCGCGCAACAGGCCGGTGGTGACGTCGTAGACGAAACCGCGCACGGTCTCCCGGTGCGGGAGGAACGGGGAGCGGAGCACCCGGTTCATCGACTGGCGCACGTCGCCGTCGAGATCGACGAACGCCTCGACCGCCCACTGCGGGCGCAGGCCCGTGTCGGCCTCCAGTTCGCGGCGGAAGTCCTCGGTGACGGTGAGCATGCCGCACTGGGTGTGGTGGATCAGTACCACCTGCGTGGTGCCCAGGTGCCGCTGACTGATCGTCAGCGAACGCACCACGTCGTCGGTGACCACGCCGCCCGCGTTGCGGATCACGTGCGTGTCGCCCAGGTCCAGACCGAGCATCGCGTGCACGTCCAGGCGGGCGTCCATGCAGGTGACGACCGCCGTGTGGCGGACCGGCATGGCGGACATACCGGGGTTCCGGTACTGCTCCGCGTAGAGGCGGTTGGCTGCGACAAGACGATCGACCATGGTCAGGACGTTAGCGATTGCGGGCCCGATCCGCTTCGTGGTGGGAGTCACACCGTCCGTATGCGGATGGATCGCCGCATTTTTGCGTTATGAGTGCTAATCCCCGAATGGGAGATTCATACCGGGAGCCCAGAGGTGAAAAGGCCGAAACCCGCGCCCGATGCGGGGGAGTGGCGTGCGGGGGGCGCGCAATCGGGTGGTTCTTCCGCGTCACCCCTTCTGACCTGGGCTTTTGTCATCAGTGGGAACAGAGTGACGCGCCCGAAAAGGGTTGACCGTGGGGTTTGGTGGAGTAGAGTGGCGGGAAATGGAGCCCACAAGCTCCTGACGGCGGCCGGAGGTGCTCGGTGTTTCTGGGCACATACGAGCCCCGGTTGGACGACAAGGGCCGGCTGATCCTGCCGGCGCGGTTCCGGGACGAGCTGGCGGAGGGCCTTGTGATCACAAAGGGGCAGGAACGCTGCCTCTATGTGTGGCCCATCGCGGAGTTCACCCGGATCGCCGAGCAATTGGGCCGAGCCCCGGTGACCTCGAAGGCGGCGCGCGACTACATGCGCGTGCTCTACGCCGGGGCCTCCGACGCGGTGCCGGACAAGCAGGGGCGGGTGCTGGTGCCGCAACCCCTGCGCGACTACGCGGGCCTGGACCGGGACAGTCGGGACTGCGTCGTCATCGGGACCAACACCCGGGTCGAGCTGTGGGCGGCCCAGACCTGGCACGACTACCTCGCGGAGCAGGAGCGGTCCTTCGCCGTGTTGTCCGAGGAGGTGCTGCCGGGCTTGATCTGAGCCGATCCGAGCGCGGCGATGCCCGTCGCGTCTTCTCGAGCTCCCCGAGTCGCAACCTCACGAACGTGGTCTCGCCCGGCGCACCTGCGGCGAGGTCTCCACCCGCTCCGAGCTTTCTGGCACTCCTTCCCCGGTGCCAGAGGTCACTTCCCCAGACGAGCGGGCGGGGACCTGGCTGCATGGTTCGCGGCATGTTCCGCGAGAAGGTTGCACCTTGGCCTCTAGACTGCGGGTTTCCGCACGACGAAGGGCCCGGAGTGAACGCGACGATGGTGGAGGGGCCGTGACGGCACCCGCCCACATTCCGGTCCTGTTGGAGCGGTGTGTCGACCTGTTGGCCCCCGCGTTGCGCGCACCCGGAGCGATCGTGGTGGACGCGACGCTGGGCATGGGCGGACACAGTGAGGCCCTGCTCACCGCCTTCCCCGAGGTGCGGCTGATCGGCCTCGACCGCGACCCCGAGGCGCTGGAGCGCTCCGCGGCCCGGCTCGCGGGGTTCGGCGAGCGGGCGACGCTGGTACACGCGGTCTACGACGAACTGCCCGAGGTGCTGGAGCGGCTCGGGATCGAGCGGATCAACGGCATCCTGTTCGACCTCGGCGTGTCCTCGCTGCAACTGGACCGGGCCGATCGCGGCTTCGCCTACGCGCAGGACGCGCCGCTCGACATGCGGATGGACCCGACCGTGGGCATCACCGCGGCCGACATCCTGAACGGCTACACCGCAGCGGAGTTGGCCCGGATCCTGCGCGACTTCGGCGAGGAGCGGTTCGCCCGCCGGGTGGCCGACGCGATCGTGCGCGAGCGGGAGAAGGAGCCGTTCACCACGAGCGCGCGGCTGGTCGACGTGGTGCGCACCGCGATCCCGGCCGCGACGCGGCGTACCGGCGGCAATCCCGCCAAGCGCACCTTCCAGGCCCTGCGGATCGAGGTCAACGGGGAACTCGCGGTGCTGGAGCGGGCGTTGCCCGCCGCCGTGCGGGCGCTCGCGCTGCACGGGCGGATCGTGGTGATGTCCTACCACTCGCTGGAGGACCGGATGACCAAGCGGGTGTTCGCGGCGGGCGCGGAGAGCAAGGCGCCGCCGGAGCTGCCGGTGGTGCCGGAGGAGTTGCAGCCGCGGTTCAAGCTGCTCACGCGCGGTTCGGAGAAGGCGAGCGAGCGGGAGAACGAGGAGAACCCGCGCGCGGCATCGGTGCGGTTGCGGGCCGCGGAGCGGGTGCGGGAAGACCGGTGAATCGACGCGGCGGACGGGGGAGCCGATGAGCGGCGCGGCGAAGACGATGACCCGGATCCGCCTGGCCGCGCGCCGGGCGAAGGGGACCACGCGTACACCATTCGTGGTGCTCGTGGTCGCGCTGCTCGGCGGCGGCCTGTTGTCCCTGTTGCTGCTGAACACCGCGCTCAATCAGGGCTCGTTCGAGGTGGGCCGGTTGCAAAAGCGGCAGGACCAGCTCACCGACGACCGCGAGGCGTTGCAGCGCGAGCTGGACGCCAGGGCCGCGCCCGGCGAACTCGCCCGGCGGGCCCAGGAGCTGGGGCTGGTTCCGGGCGGCAGCCCGGTCTTCATCGACCCCGCGACCGGGCGGGTGCTCGGGGTGCCCAAGCCCGCCACGTCCAAACCGCCGTTGGTTCCGGAGGCCCCGGCGACACCGCCCGGTGCCACGGCTGCCCCGCCCGCCGGTGGGGGGCCGGGCGCGCCGGTGGCGGCCCAGGCCGGGGCCGACCCGGCCGGGGCTCCGGCGCCGGCGACTCCGGCAGCGCCTGCGGCGCCTGGCGCCGAGACGCCGGCGACCTCCGCCGCGCCTGTCGCGGAGACTCCGGCGGCCCCGGCGACTCCCGCCGGGCCGGAAGCGGCCCGTTGACGCGAGGCTCCGCCGGTCGTGTCGCCCGCCCGGGTGCGCGGTCCATGGGCGGGCCGGGGCCTTGGGGTGCCGTGCGCCGTGAGAGGGCGGCGCGGTTCGACGTGTCGGGTCGGGGCAACGGGCGGATCGATGTGGTCGAGTGGGGGCGGGTGGGGTTTCGCCCGGCGCCGCTCGTGCGTCCGCTCGTTGTACGGGTGTGCCGCCGAGTGCGGTGCGCTGTCGCGTTCGACCCGCTGTCGCGTTCGACTTGTTGTCACATTCGGCTTGCTGCCGCATTCGGCTTGAAGGGACCCCGCGTTGACCGACGGACGCCGTGACCCCCGTGATCCGCGTGATCCCGACGAGCCGCGTTCCGCCGGAAGGGGCCGTCGTGACGCCGGCGCCGACCCGGCCGGGTCCTCGGCGCGCCGACCCCGGCCGGCGGCCGACCGCACGGGTGCGCCGGACGCGCGCCGACCGCGCCCGCGCGGTCAGGACGACCCGGCCGCGCCGCGTGGTGCGGGTGCGCGCGACGGGGAACGGGCGGAACCCGGAGGCCGGGCCGGCCGACCCGGGCGACCGCGCCGACCGGGCGACGAGACCGATCCGCCCGCGCGGCGCACCGGGCGACCCGCGAGCCCCGACGCGCCCCGCTCGGGCCGTTCGCGCGCCGGTGACGGCGGCTCCGGCGCGGGCGCGGGCCGTTCTCGGGCCGAGGATGCCGCCGCCCGGGACGGTTTCGGCCGTTCGCGGGCGGCCGGCGTGTCCCCCCGGGACGGCTCGGGTCGGTCGCGGGCGGACGGCGTCCCTTCCGGGGCCGGTTCGGGGCGTTCGCGGGGCGATGGCGCCTCGCCCCGGGCAGGGTCCGGGCGGGTGCGGGACGCGGACGGGGCCGCGCGTCGAGGGGCGGAGCGTGCTCGGGCCCAGGACGGCGCTTCCCGGCGCGATTCGGGTCGGTCGCGGGGCGATGGCGTGTCCTCCCGGGCGGAGTCCGGGCGTGCGCGGCGCGAGGACGGGTCCGCGCGACGGGGTTCGGGGCGCGGCGAGAACGCGGTCCCACGGGCCGAGGGTGCCTCGTCGGGCCGGCCGCGCGTGGACGGTGCGTCCTTGCGGGCCCGGTCCGGGGAGGATCGTGGGCGGCTTCGGGCGTCGCGGGCGCGGGAGCGTGGTGGAGCGGAGAGCGGGCCCCGGCCCGTGCGGCGGGCCGGGGATGCCGCCGCCACGCGGGACGAGCGTTCGGCCGCCCGACGACCCCGGCCGGTGGACGGCTCGGGGGAGCGATCGCGGCCGCCTCGCGCGGCCTCCGGTGACGGTTCCGGGCGGCGGGTTCGCGAGGCTGCCCGGGCCGAGCGGGCCGGGGCCTCGGGGCGGGCGCGGCCGAGTGCCGCCCGGCCCGCCCGTCCGCGCGCCCCGCGCCGGCCCGTACGCCCCGCCCGGATGGGCGACCCGCGCAAGCGGCTGCGGATCGGGCTGATCGCGCTCGGCGTGGTGCTGACCCTGTTCGCCGGCCGGCTGCTCCAACTCCAGGCCCTGGACGCGCCCGCGTACGCCGCGCAGGCCGCCGCCAAGCGCACCCAGACCGTCACCGTGCCCGCCGAGCGCGGCTCGCTCACCGACGCCTCCGGAGTGAGTCTGGCCAAGTCGGTGGACGCCTACGACGTCACCGCCGACCCCACCCAGGTGCAGAAGTACGACCCGCACGCAACCGCCCTGGCGCTGGCCCCGCTCGTGGCCGGCGACCCGGTGGCCATCGAGGCCAAACTGCGCACCCCCAAGTCCCGCTACGTCGTGCTCGCCCCGCAGGTGGACCCCGCCGTGTGGAACACCATCCGCCAGGCGCAGAAAGACCTCGGCAGGATGCGCCGCGACGACCTGGTCGGCATCTACTCGACCAAGCACAGCAAGCGGATCTACCCGGCCGGCCCCGTCGGCGCGAACCTGGTCGGCTTCGTCAACGCCACCGGCCACGGCGGCGGCGGCCTGGAGATGACCCTCGACGGCCGACTCGCGGGCAAGGACGGCCGCACCACGCAGGAGATGGTCTACGGCCGCCGAGTGCCCACCTCCGACCTCACCGGGACCCGGGCCGTGGCCGGCTCCGACGTGCAGCTGACCGTCTCGCGCGACCTCCAGTGGTACGCCGAGCAGTTGATCGGCGCGAAGGTCGCCGAGACCAAGTCGGAGTCCGGCACCGTGGTGGTCCAGGACGTGCGCAGCGGCCAGATCCTGGCGATGGCCACCGCACCCGGCTACGACCCCAACCACATCGGCCCGAACGACGTGCACAACCTGGGCAACCGGGCGGTGGAGGAGGCGTACGAGCCGGGCAGCACCGGCAAGGTGATGACCATGGCCGCGGTGATCCAGGAGGGCCGGGCCACCCCGGGCACCCACGTGACCGTGCCCAACCGGCTCGCCCGCGCCGACCAACTGTTCAAGGACGAGCACGACCACCCGACCCAGCAGCTCACCCTGGCCGGCGTCCTGGCCAAGTCCAGCAACATCGGCACCATCCTGGCCTCCGAACAGCTGGGGCCTGGCCGCGCCGAGGCCAACGCCAAGCTGCACGAGTACCTGACCCGGTTCGGCGTCGGGCAACCGTCGGGGCTGAAGTTCCCGGGCGAGACGCCGGGCATCCTGGCCCCGCCGCAGAAGTGGAGCGGGTCACAGCAGTACACGATCCCCTTCGGCCAGGGCCTGTCGGTCAACTCGGTCCAGGCCACCTCGGTCTTCCAGACCATCGCCAACGGCGGCGTGCGGATCGAGCCGAGCCTGGTCAAGGGCAGCACCGACGCGGACGGGAAGTTCAAGCCCGCCGCCGCGCCCAAGTCCACCGTCGTGGTCAGCCCGGAGACCGCCCGCCAGGTGAGCGACATGCTGGAGACCGTGGTCGCCGACGACGGCGGCACCGGCAAGAACGGTCGCATCCCCGGCTACCGCGTCGCGGGCAAGACCGGCACCGCCAACCGGTTCGACCCCAAGACCGGCCACTACAACGGCTACACCACGTCCTTCATCGGCTTCGCCCCAGCGGACAATCCGCAGGTCGTGGTGTCGGTGACGCTCCAGGCGCCGGGCATCGACGGCGGTGGCGGCAGCCTGTGCGCGCCGGTGTTCCAGCAGGTGATGACGTTCGCCCTGCAGAGCCGTCGGATCGCCCCGAGCGGCACCGCGCCGCTCGATCTCCCGATCGAGTGGTGACCGGTGCCGGCACCAGGCGAGGGGCCAAAGCGCGGTAGCCTGCCCGCCGTGCCCAACCGTGATCTGCGCCGCCCTGCCGAGGTGCGCCCTCAACCGCTGACCGGCCTGGCCGGGTTTCTCGCCGTCCCCCTCACCGGGGGCCCGAGCGATCCGGAGGCGACGCTGACCGGCGTCACCCACGACTCGCGGGCCGTGCGCCCGGGCGATCTGTACGCGGGGTTGCAGGGCGAGCACGTACACGGCGCCGCGTTCGCCGCACAGGCCGCGAAGGCGGGTGCGGCTGCGCTGCTCACCGACCCGGCCGGCGCGGCCATGGCGGCCGACAGCGGCCTGCCCACCCTCGTGGTGGCCGATCCGCGCGGCCGACTGGGTGAGATCGCGGCCTGGGTCTACGGGCGGCCCGCCGAGCACCTGACCATGTACGGCGTCACCGGTACCAACGGCAAGACCACCACCGCCTACCTGCTCGACGGCGGGCTGCGCGCGGGCGGCGGCGTCACCGGGATGATCGGCACCGTCGAGACCCGGATCGGCGAGGAGGTGGTCCCCAGCGTGCGCACCACGCCGGAGGCCACCGACGTGCAGGCGCTGCTCGCGTCGATGCTGGAGAGCGGCGTCACCGACGCGGTGATGGAGGTCTCCAGCCACGCGCTCGCGCTCGGCCGGGTCGACGGCACCGTCTACGACGTGGCGCTGTTCACCAACCTGTCCCAGGACCACCTGGACTTCCATCCGTCGATGGAGGACTACTTCCTGACCAAGGCCGACCTGTTCACGCCGCGCCGCTCGCGACTGGGCGTGATCGACGTGGACGACGCGTACGGCCGCCGGCTCGCGAAGCTGGCGAGCGTGCCGGTGCTGACCGTGTCCGCGACGGGCGACCCGGACGCCGACTGGCGGGCCGAGAACGTCGAACTCGGCCCCGACGGCAGCCGCTTCACCGTGGTCGGGCCCGACGGACACAAGGCCGAGGCGCGGGTGTGCCTGGCCGGCCCGTTCAACGTGTCCAACGCGCTGCTCGCGATCGTCGCGCTGACCGCCGGCGGCGTCTCGCTCGACGACGCCGTCGAGGGCGTGGGCCGCACGCCGGGCGTGCCCGGGCGGATGGAGCGGGTCGACGTCGGGCAACCGTTCGAGGCCGTGGTCGACTTCGCGCACACCCCGGACGCGGTCGAGACGCTGCTGCGCGCGCTGCGCCCGGTGACCTCCGGCACGCTGAGCATCGTGCTCGGCGCGGGCGGGGACCGGGACCGGGCCAAGCGCCCGCTGATGGCCGCGGCCGCCGCCCGGTTCGCCGACGTGGTCGTGCTCACCAGCGACAACCCGCGCTCGGAGGACCCGAACACGATCCTCGCCGAGATGCTCGCCGGGATCGGCGCGGCCGACGCCTCGCCGGGCGCCGTGCTGGTCGAGCCGGATCGGGTCGCGGCGATCGCGCTCGCGGTGGACCGGGCCGCGCCGGGCGACACCGTGGTGATCGCGGGCAAGGGACACGAGCAGGGCCAGGAGTTCGCGAACGGGATCAAACACCCCTTCGACGACCGCGTCGAGCTGCGCGCGGCGTTGGCCAGAACCATGCACGCCGGCCCCGCGTCCCCCAAGCAGTCCACCGATGCGAGGATCGTGGCTCCCGCACCATCAACGCACACCCCGACGTCCGAGACCCCGAACCCAGGCGTCCCGGCGACCGGCACCTCGCGTGCCGAGGAGACGAACCAGTGATTTCCACCACTCTTGCCGAGATCGCCACCGCTCTCGGAGGGCGGCCGGCGGGCGGCGCGGATCCGCACGCGCACATCACCGCAGGGATGGTCGTGGACTCCCGCAAGGCCGGCCCCGGCACGCTTTTCGTGGCCGTACGCGGCGAGCACGTGGACGGGCACGACTACGCGCGCGCCGCGATCGAGGCCGGCGCGGTCGCGGTCCTCGCCGACCGCGAGACCGGCACCCCGGCGATCCTCGTCGACGACGTGGTCCGCGCGCTCGGCCGACTCTCCCGGACGATCCTCGACCGGCGTCCCGAGACCGCGGTGATCGCGCTGACCGGCTCCTCCGGCAAGACGAGCACCAAGGACCTGCTCGGCCAGGTGCTCGCCCGCCGGGGCCCGACGATCGCCCCGAGCGGCAACTTCAACACCGACATCGGCCTGCCGATGACCGTCCTGGGGGTGACCGAGGAAACCCGCTACCTGGTCGCCGAGATGGGCGCGCGCCACGTCGGCGACATCGCCTACCTGTGCACCATCGCCCCGCCCCGGATCGGCCTGGTGCTCAACGTCGGCTCCGCGCACATGGGCGAGTTCGGCGGGCGCGAGGGCATCGCCAAGGCGAAGGGCGAACTGGTCGAGGCGCTGCCCGCCGACGGGGTGGCCGTGCTCAACCGGGACGACCCGTACGTGCGCGCGATGGCCGCGCGTACCAAGGCCCGTGTGGTCACCTTCGGCGAGAGCGCCGAGGCGGACGTACGGGCCGAGAACGTGACACTCGACGAACAGGGACGGGCCTCGTTCACGCTGTGCGTGCCGGAGGGCAGTGCGCCCGTGATCTTGCGCCTGTACGGTGAGCACCACGTGGCGAACGCACTCGCGTGTGCCGCCGTGGCACGCGAAGTGGGCATGACCGTCGAGGACATCGCGGCCGCCCTCGGCGCGGCAGGTACGATCTCCCGCTGGCGGATGGAAGTCACCCGCAGGGACGACGGGGTGACCGTCGTGAACGACGCGTACAACGCCAACCCCGAGTCGATGCGGGCCGCGCTCAAGGCCCTGGTCGCGATGGCGGGCGGCAATCGTACGTTCGCCGTGCTGGGCGCCATGCGGGAGTTGGGCGAGGAGTCGCTGACCGAGCACGACGCGATCGGGCGACTCGCGGTACGCCTGAACATCCACCGACTGGTGGCCGTGGGCGGCAGGGAGGCCGCCTGGATCGACATGGGCGCGAAGAACGAGGGTTCGTGGGGTGAGGAGTCGGTGCTGGTGCCCGACGTAGAGGCGGCCGTCGAACTACTCCGGGGCGAACTGGCCCCGGGCGACGTCGTACTGGTGAAGGCGTCCCGAGGGGTCGCCCTGGAACGGCTCGCGGACGCGCTGTTGGCGGACGCCGCCGGGGACGACGTGAGCAACGCGGAGGTGCACGGGTGAGGGCCATCCTCATCGCCGGCGGCATCGCCCTGGTGCTGTCGCTGATCGGTACGCCGCTCGCGATCCGGATCCTGGTCAAGCGCGGCTACGGCCAGCTGATCCGGGACGACGGTCCGGCCGGACACCACAGCAAGCGCGGTACGCCCACCATGGGCGGCGCGGTGATCATCCTGGCCGCGCTCATCGGCTACGGCGCCGCCAAGGCGATCACCCTGGAGACGCCGAGCGCGTCCGCGCTGTTGGTGCTGTACCTGATGGCGGGCCTGGGCCTGGTCGGCTTCGTCGACGACTTCATCAAGATCGTCAAGCAGCGCAGCCTGGGTCTGCGGGCCAAGGCCAAACTGGCCGGACAGTCGTTCGTGGGCATCTCGTTCGCGCTGCTCGCGATCCAGTTCAAGGACGCGCGCGGGTTCACCCCCGCGTCCACACACCTGTCCTTCGTGCAGGACACCGCGCTCGACCTGACGCCTGTGTTCTTCGTGATCTGGGCCTACATCCTGATCGCCGGCCACTCCAACGGCGTGAACCTCACCGACGGTCTGGACGGTCTGGCGACCGGCGCCTCGGTGATCGTCTTCGGCGCGTACACCTTCATCGGGGTCTGGCAGTACGGCCAGTCGTGCCTGAACGCGCCCGGCGTGGGCTGCTACGACGTGCGCGATCCGCTCGACCTGGCGATCGTGTCCGCGGCGATGATGGGCTCGTGTTTCGGCTTCCTGTGGTGGAACACCTCGCCGGCCAAGATCTTCATGGGCGACACCGGTTCGCTCGCCCTGGGCGGCGCGCTCGCCGGGCTGGCCATCCTGACCCGCACCGAGTTGTTGTCCGCGCTCATCGGCGGCCTGTTCCTGATCATCTCGCTGTCGGTGATCATCCAGGTGGGCTACTTCAAGATGACCGGCAAACGGGTGTTCAAAATGGCGCCGCTCCAGCACCATTTCGAACTCAAGGGGTGGACCGAAGTACTCATCGTGGTTCGGTTCTGGATCATCGCCGGCCTGTGCGCCATTCTCGGGATCGGCATCTTCTACGCGGGCTGGGTTACGGGAACGTAAGAGACGTGAGTACGAAAGACCTGAGCACCTTCACCCATCACGGCGCGCCGTGGGCCGAGTTGTCGTTCTGCGTCGCGGGCACCGGGGTCACCGGCGCGTCCGCGGCGCGGGCGCTGCACGGCCTCGGCGCCCGGGTCGTGGCGATCGACGGCAGCGCCGACGACAACGCGCGGCGCCGCGCCGAGGAGTTGGGCGCGCTCGGCGTCGACGTGCGGCTGGGCGACGACGAGACGCTGCCCGAGAACACCGACGTACTGATCACCTCGCCCGGACTGCCGCCCACCAAGCCGCTGTTCGCCGCCGCGCGTGCGGCCGGCGTACCGGTGTGGGGCGACGTGGAGTTGGCGTGGCGGTTGCGGCCGCGCGTGGACCCCGCGCCGTGGCTGGCGATCACCGGCACCAACGGCAAGACCACGACCGTGCGGATGCTCGCCTCGATCCTGGAGGCGTCCGGCAAGCGGGTCGCCGCCGCGGGCAACGTCGGCACGCCCGTGGTGGACGCGGTGCTCGCCCGCGACGCGGACGGCGAACCGGCGTACGACGTGCTCGCCCTCGAACTGTCCAGCTTCCAGCTGCACTGGCTGCCGACCTGGGAGGAAAGTCCCAAGGACGACGCCGGCGCGCCGCGGATGCTGGCCGCCGCGGTGCTCAACATCGCGCCGGACCACCTGGACTGGCACGGCTCGCCGGAGGCGTACGCGGCGGACAAGGGCCGGATCTACGGCGGGTGCCAGATCGCCTGCGTATACAACCTGGCCGACCCGCAGACCGAACAGCTCGTGCACGAGGCCGAGGTCGAGGAGGGCTGCCGCGCGGTGGGCTTCGGGCTCGGGCCGCCGGGGCTGTCGAACTTCGGGGTGGTCGACGACCTGCTGGCCGATCGCGCGTTCGTGGCCGACCGGCACAGCACCGCGGCGGAGCTGGCCACCGTGGGCGACGTGAACCCGCCCGCGCCGCACAACGTGGCCAACGCGCTGGCCGCCGCCGCACTGGCGCGCGCCTACGGCGTGCCGCCCGTGGCGGTGCGCGACGGGCTGCGCGCGTTCCGGCCCGACGCGCACCGCATCGCGCATGTGGCCACCGTGGCCGGCGTCGACTACGTGGACGACTCCAAGGCCACCAACGGACACGCCGCGGCGGCCTCGCTGGCCGCCTACCGGGACATCGTGTGGATCGCCGGCGGCCTGGCCAAGGGCGCGTCCTTCGACGACCTGGTCTCCGGCGCGAAGAGCCGGCTGCGCGCGGTGGTGCTGATGGGCGCCGACCGCGCGGTGATCCGGGACGCGCTCGCGCGACACGCCCCCGATGTCCCCGTGGTGGAGGTGGCCGCGACCGACACTGGGGCCATGGAAATGGTCGTGGGCGAGGCGGCGGCGCTGGCGCGTCCGGGTGACACCGTGCTGCTCGCGCCCGCGTGCGCCTCGATGGACATGTACGCCAACTACGGCAAGCGCGGCGACGCGTTCGCCGACGCGGTCCGCGGGCTCGGGCCGGCGGCGGGCTGACCGGGCGCGATGGCCGCCGGTCCGCAGACCCGCGAGGCACACCCCGCGTCCGCCGACGAGCGGCGGCCGCGGGGCGACTCGCGGCTGCCCGCGCCGCGTCCGGCCGCCGGGGCGCGCCGGATCGGACCGGTGCGGCGGGAGTTGCGCCGGGCCATGGACAGCCCGCTGACCGCCTACTACCTGCTGCTCGGCTCCGGCCTGCTGCTCACCGTGCTCGGCCTGGTGATGGTGCTGTCCGCGTCGCAGATCACCTCGCGCACGATCTACGGCTCCTTCGACGAGATCTTCACCAAGCAGTTGATCGCGGTCGCGATGGGCTTCCCGCTGATGTGGATCGCGTCACGTCTGCCGCTGCGCTGGTACCGCCGGTTGGCCTATCCGTTCCTGCTCGGCTGCGTCGGCGCGTTGTGTCTGGTCCTGGTGCCCGGTCTGGGCATCGAGGTCAACGGCAACCGCAACTGGATCGGCTTCGGCTCGTTCCAGATCCAGCCCTCGGAGTTCGCCAAGCTGGGCCTGGTGTTGTGGGGGGCCGACGTGCTCACCCGCAAGCGCCGGTTGCTGGGCCAGTGGCGGCACATGTTCGTCCCGCTGCTGCCCGGCGCGCTGATCATCCTGTTCCTGGTGCTGCTCGGCGGCGACATGGGCACCGCGATGATCATCACCGTGCTGGTCCTGGCGCTGCTGTGGATCGCGGGTGCCCCGGGCCGGTTGTTCGCCATGGCGATCGCCGTGGTGAGCGTGCTGGCCACCGTGCTGATCGTGCTCAAGCCGCACCGGGCCGCCCGGTTCGCGGGATTCCTCGACCCGTTCTCCGACCCCGACGGCAGCACGTTGCAGGCCGCCCAGGGCATCTATTCGCTGGCCACCGGCGGTTGGTTCGGCAGTGGAATCGGGACCAGCTATGGCAAATGGGGCACTTTGCCCGAGGCGCACACAGACTTCATCTTCGCCGTCATCGGCGAGGAATTGGGTCTCGTGGGGACGCTGTCCGTACTCACCCTCTTCGCGGCCCTAGGCTATGCAGGTATCCGCGTCGCGAGTCGGACGAAAGACCAGTTCGTACGGCTCGCCGCGGGTGGCGCGACCGCGTGGATCATGGCCCAGGTCATGATCAACGTCGGGGCGGTGCTCGGCCTGCTGCCGATCGCCGGAGTGCCGTTGCCATTGGTGTCCTACGGAGGTTCCGCCCTGCTTCCGACCATGTTCGCCGTGGGCATGCTGTTGTCCTTCGCCCGAGGTGAACCAAAGGCCGAGGCGGCGCTCGCCGCACGCGGGCCCGGGGCGGTTCGTCGAGCGTTCGCGCGGATCCTGCCGCGCAGGGATGGGTGAATCAGGTGCATGTCGTCCTTGCCGGCGGAGGAACCGCCGGGCACATCGAGCCCGCTCTGGCCTTGGCGGACGCGCTGCGCCGCCAGAACCCGAACGTGGGTATCACGGCGCTCGGCACGGCCAAGGGCCTGGAGACCAAGCTCGTTCCCGCTCGCGGCTACGAACTGGCGTTGATCCCGGCCGTGCCGTTGCCGCGCAAGCCCACGCCCGAGCTGATGACCGTGCCCGGCCGGCTGCGCGGCACGATCCGCGAGGCCGCGGCCGTGTTGGAGCGCACCCAGGCGTCCTGCCTGGTGGGCTTCGGCGGCTACGTCGCGCTGCCGGGCTACCTGGCGGCCAAACGCCAGGGTGTGCCGACCGTGGTGCACGAGGCCAACGCCCGTCCGGGCCTGGCCAACAAGATCGGTGCCCGCTACACCCGATTCGTCGCGGTGAGCACGCCGGACAGCAAGCTGCGCGGGGCCCGCTACATCGGCATCCCGCTGCGGCGCGCGATCGCCACCCTGGACCGCAACGCGCTGCGCGACGAGGCCAGGGCGATGTTCGGCCTGGACCCGATGCGGCCCACGCTGCTCGTGTTCGGCGGCTCGCAGGGCGCCCGGCGGCTGAACGAGACGCTGGCCGCGACCGCCCGGCAACTGCTCGCCGAGGGGGTCCAGGTGCTGCACGCGGCCGGCCCCAACAACGAGCTGAAGATCGACTCGCCGCCCGGTGGACCGGCCTACGTCGTGGTGCCCTACCTCGACCGGATGGACCTGGCCTACGCGGCGGCCGACATGGTGCTGTGCCGGGCCGGCGCGATGACCTGCGCCGAGTTGGCCGCGGTCGGGCTGCCCGCGGCCTACGTACCGCTGCCCATCGGCAACGGCGAGCAGCGGCTGAACGCCCAGCCGGTGGTCAAGGCGGGCGGCGGTCTGCTGGTGGACGACGCCGATCTGACCCCCGACTGGATCCGCTCCTCGGTGCTGCCGGTGCTCACCGACGCGCGTCGCCTGCACGACATGGGCAAGGCCGCGGCCGAGTTCGGTCGGCGCGACGCCGACGAGGAACTGGTCCGGATGGTCCACGAGGCGATCGCCGCCGCGCGGTTGCCCCAGTAGCCGCCGGCCCGAGGAGCGTCCTTGCCCGACACGAAGGAGCGCGCGCCGGCGCGCCCGGCCAGGCCCGGCCGCGCGCCGCGGCGGCGCTGGACCAATCTGCGCCCGCTCCTCGTCCTGGTGGTGCTCGTGGTGCTCGCGGGCGCCGGGTGGGGGATCGTCTACCACTCGCCGCTGTTGGACGCCCGGACGGTGTCCGTCGGCGGGCCGGTCGTGCTGCCCAAGGACCAGGTCGCCAAGGTCGCCGCGGTGCCGGTCGGCGAGCCGCTGGCCGGGATCGACCTCGACGCGATCCGGGCCCGGGTGGCCGCGATCCCGCGCGTGGCCTCGGTCCACGTGGAACGCGACTGGCCGCACACGGTGCGGATCACGGTTCGCGAACGCACCACCGCCCTGGTGGTGCCGGACGCGGACCGCTACGCGGAGATCGACAAGGACGGCGTACGGTTCGGTACGGTGGATGCCGCGCCCGCCGGGGTGCCGATCGTCAAGGTCGACGCCAACACGGTGAGTCGGGAAACGCTACGGGGGGTGGTCCAGGTGGTTTCGGCGCTGCCGCCGCCGATCGCCCAGCGGGTACGGGACATCACCGCCCGGACGCGCGACGACATCGTGCTGGTGCTGGACAAGGGCGAGACCGTGTCGTGGGGCGGGGCGGAGGCGTCGGATCGCAAGGCGCTCGTGCTCGCGGTGCTGTTGACGCGGCCGGCGAAGTTCTACGACGTCAGCGCGCCCGACGCGCCGGTGACCCGAACCCAACCGTTTCCCTCGCTCGCGCCGCCGGCGCCCGCGCAGTCGTTGGCTCCGGGGGCGTCCGGCGCGGCGGTTTCGACCCCGAGCACGCCGTGACCGGGGACGGAAGCACTCGGCCACTGCGATAAAACAATAGGGACAGGTTCGGCGTGTTCGTTGAACCGCGTCCGATGGGGACCTAGTGTCGGCCTAGCCCCAGGTTGACAAAGCAGTTATCCGCACTGTTCGGATCGGCGGCGTTCGATGCGAACGGGGCTGACTCTATACCTGAGGGTGAGGGTTTTGGTGGCTCGCGGAAATCGCGTCCCGACCTCCCCAAGTCGGCAAATGTCGGCATGCCGGAACCACGGCACGCCGACCGGAACTCGAGGCGAGAGGCCTTCGACGTGGCAGCACCCCAGAACTACCTCGCAGTCATCAAGGTGGTCGGTATCGGCGGTGGCGGGGTCAACGCCATCAACCGGATGATCGAGGTCGGTCTCAAGGGCGTCGAGTTCATCGCGATCAACACCGACGCCCAAGCCCTCCTCATGAGCGATGCCGACGTCAAGCTCGACGTCGGCCGCGAACTCACCCGCGGCCTGGGGGCCGGGGCGAATCCCGATGTCGGGCGCAAGGCCGCCGAGGACCACCGCGAGGAGATCGAGGAGGTCCTCAAGGGGGCCGACATGGTCTTCGTCACGGCGGGCGAGGGCGGCGGCACCGGAACCGGCGGCGCCCCCGTGGTGGCCAACATCGCCCGCTCGCTCGGCGCGCTCACCATCGGCGTGGTCACGCGCCCGTTCACCTTCGAGGGACGGCGCCGCGCGAACCAGGCCGAGGACGGCATCGCGCAGCTGCGCGACGAGGTCGACACGCTGATCGTGATCCCCAACGACCGGCTGCTGTCCATCTCCGACCGGCAGGTCAGCGTCCTGGACGCGTTCCGCTCGGCCGACCAGGTGCTGCTGTCCGGTGTCCAGGGCATCACCGACCTGATCACCACGCCCGGCCTGATCAACCTCGACTTCGCCGACGTCAAGTCGGTGATGTCGGAGGCGGGTTCGGCGCTGATGGGGATCGGCTCGGCGCGCGGCGACGATCGCGCGGTGGCGGCGGCCGAGATGGCCATCTCCAGCCCGCTCCTGGAGGCGTCGATCGACGGCGCCCGGGGCGTGCTGCTGTCCATCTCCGGCGGCTCCGACCTCGGCCTGTTCGAGATCAACGAGGCCGCGCAGCTGGTCAGCGAGGCCGCGCACCCCGAGGCCAACATCATCTTCGGCGCGGTGATCGACGACGCGCTCGGCGACGAGGTTCGGGTCACCGTGATCGCGGCCGGCTTCGACGGCGGACAACCGCCGTCCAAGAGCGAGTTGGGCAAGCCGGCGGTGGCGCCTCCGCCGCCGCCCGCCCGCCCCGAGCCGACCGGTCGCCAGGGCGGCTCGGGCATCGGGCAGGGTGTGCTCAACGACCCGCCGCAGACGACCTACCCGACTCCGACCACGCCGGGTCCGCGCACCCCGTTGGTGCCGGAACCGATCAAGGACGATCTGGATCTCGACATCCCGCCGTTCATGAAGTAGAAGAAAAACGTCGTCGGCAGTCGGCGACGCAAGAGTTCGAAACAATTCGACACGACCACGAGGTGGCCCGAACGTGTTCACGCGAAGGGCCGCTTCCGGCGGCGCCCGTTTCGCCTTCACCGATCGGTGGGGCGGCACGGGCGCCGCGCCGTATGACGAGTTGAACCTCGGCGACCACGTGGGCGACGACCCGGAGGTGGTGGCCGCCAACCGGGCGCGCACCGCCGAGGCGTTGGGCCTGTCGGCCGATCGGGTGGTGTGGATGAACCAGGTGCACGGCGACACGGTGACCGTGCTGACCGGTCCGAGCGCCGAACCGGTGCCCGGCACCGACGCCGTGGTCACCGCGACCCGCGGCCTCGCGCTGGCGGTGCTGGTCGCCGACTGCACCCCGGTATTGCTCGCCGATCCGCACGCCGGCGTGATCGGCGCCGCCCACGCGGGCCGTCCGGGGCTGGCCGCCGGCGTGGTGCCCGCCACGATCGAGGCGATGCGCGGCCTCGGCGCCGACCCGGAGCGGATCGAGGCGTGGACCGGACCGGCCGTCTGCGGCGCCTGCTACGAGGTTCCCGAGGCGATGTGCGACGAAGTGTCCGCACTCGTCCCCGCAGCCCGCGCACGCACCCGCCAGGGCACGCCCGGGCTCGATATACCGGCCGGAGTGTGGGCGCAACTCGCCGCGCAGGGGGTCGTGTCGGGTGAGAAATCGCACATCTGCACGCGCGAGTCGGCCGACCATTTCTCCTATCGGCGCGACCGCGCCACGGGTCGGATCGCCGGCTACGTGTGGCTCGCCGAGGACTGACCCCGCCCGGGCGCGGCGGGCCGGCGTCGGCGACGATGGGCCCATGGACACGCCCGATTCAGCGACCGCCACGACCGCCCACCGGCGGGCCGAGCTAGCCGCCAACCTGGCCGACGTCAGGGCCCGGATCGCCGCCGCGTGCACCGCGGCCGGCCGCTCGCCCGAGGACGTCACCCTCGTCGTGGTGACCAAGACCCACCCCGCGAGCGACGTGCGCCTGCTCGCCGAACTCGGCGTCCGCGACGTCGGCGAGAACCGCGACCAGGAGGCCGCGCCGAAGGCGGCGGCCACGAAGGACCTCGACCTTCGTTGGCACTATGTCGGCCAGTTGCAGACCAACAAGGCCAAATCGGTGGCCGGTTACGCCGATGTGGTGCACTCGCTCGACCGGATTCGACTCGCCCACGCGCTGTCCGCCGCGGCCGAGCGGCAACAACGTTCGATCACCGCGCTGTTGCAGGTCAGCCTGGACGAAGACCCCGCCCGCGGTGGGGTGTCCGCGACCGACCTGGCCGAACTCGCCGACGCAGTGGCCGAGGCACCGCGGCTGACCCTCGGCGGAGTGATGGCGGTGGCCCCGCTCGGCGTCGAACCCGCCCGCGCGTTCGCCCGGTTGCGAGAAATCGCAACCCGCCTACGCGAAGCCCATCCGGCTGCGAACATGGTTTCCGCGGGGATGAGCAACGACCTCGAAGCGGCCATCGAGGCCGGGGCGACACATGTACGCATCGGTACTGCGGTGCTCGGAGTCCGGCCCTCCCTCCGGTAGCGTCGCCGTGAAGTGGATCGCACGACCCACGGTGACCTCAGCCGATCCACCGTGAGACCGGAGGAAGCGGAACATGGCCGGCGCAATGCGCAAGATGGCGGTCTACCTCGGCCTCGTGGAGGACGATGTCTACGAGTATGACGATTACGATGAGGACGACATCGGCCAGGACGGCCGCGACCGGGTCGAGCGCACCGATCGTCGCGAGGAGCGACGGGACGAGCGTCGTGAGGAGCCACGTGAAGTACGCGAACCGCGTGGGGAATCGCGGGAACGTCGCGACGATCCCGTTCGTGGAGCTACTGCCCTCCGCGAAGCGGGGGCCCTTCGCGACGAAGGCCGCCTCGAAGAACACCGCGCAACAGTGTCCGCCATGCCCGAACGCCGTCCCGAGAGCAGCACACCGGTGACCGTACACAAAGTCGTCAGCGAACGTGAGCCCTACCGCATCACGACGCTGCACCCGCGTACCTACAACGAAGCCCGCACGATCGGCGAGCACTTTCGCGAGAGCACGCCCGTGATCATGAACCTGACCGAAATGGAGGACACCGACGCCAAGCGCCTGGTGGACTTCGCCGCGGGGCTCGTGTTCGGCCTGCACGGCAGCATCGAACGGGTCACCCAAAAAGTCTTCCTCCTATCGCCTGCTAACGTCGATGTGACAGCCGAGGACAAGGCCCGCATCGCCGAGGGCGGGTTCTTCAATCAGAGCTGAGGTGTGCGAAAACTGAGGCTAGGTGCGGTCCTGACCAGAGGGACGGCACACGAGGGGGCAGGTAAATGAGCATCGCGCTGGAGATCATCCGCATCGTGCTCTACTGCTTTTTGATCGTGTTGTTCTTCCGCTTGGTGATGGACTACGTGTTCCAGTTCGCGCGGTCGTACGAGCCGCGCGGGGCCATGGTGGTACTGCTGGAGGCGACGTACTCCATCACCGATCCACCGTTGAAGTTGCTGCGCAGGTTCATTCCTCCGCTGCGCCTCGGGGGTGTAGCACTCGACCTGTCCTTCTTCGTACTGATGATCATCGTCTACATCCTGATCTCCGTCGTGGGCAGGCTGTAAGCGGTACCGTCTGTCCGATGCCGACGATCACGCTGAGGTGAAGAGATGCCGTTGACCCCCGAAGACGTGCGTAACAAGCAGTTCACGACCGTCCGTCTCCGCGAGGGCTATGACGAGGACGAGGTCGATGCGTTCCTCGATGAGGTCGAGGGCGAACTGACCCGACTTCTCCGGGAAAACGAGGATCTGCGAGCGAAACTCGCGGCGGCGACCAGGGCCGCCGCGCAGAGTCAGCAGCAGGCCCAGCAGCGCAAGGAGCGCGAACGCCCCGACGCACCCGTCCCGGCAGCCATATCCGGGCCGACCCCGGTTCCCCCGCCGCCCCAGATGGGTGGCCCGCAGGGAATGCAGGGCGGCCAGCACCCGATGCAGGGCGGCCCGCAGCAGCTCGGTCCCGGTGGACCGCAGCAGCACCCGATGGGGGGACCGCAGCAGCTCGGTCCCGGCATGAGCGGTCAGCACCAGCTCCAGGGTCCGCCGCAGCACCAGCTGCAGGGCGGCCCCGGCATGCAGAGCGGCCAGCACCAGCTGCCCGGTCAGCAGCAGCACCAACTGCAGCCCGGTCAGCACCAATTGCAGGGCGGCCCCGGCCTGGGCGGTCCCGGCATGAGCGGCCAGCACCAGCTCCAGGGCCCGCCGCAGCACCAGCAGCAGCTTCAGCAGCACCAGCTGCAGGGCGGCCCGCCGCAGCTCGGTCCGGGTGGACCGCAGCAGCAGATGGGCAACCCCGGTGGCGACAGCGCCGCCCGAGTGCTCGCGCTGGCGCAGCAGACGGCCGACCAGGCGATCGCCGAGGCCCGCTCCGAGGCGAACAAGATAGTGGGCGAGGCGCGCACCCGGGCCGAGGGCATGGAGCGCGACGCGCGGTCCAAGGCCGACGCCCTGGAGCGTGACGCGCAGGAGAAGCACCGCGTCGCGATGGGTTCGCTGGAGAGCGCCCGCGCCACGCTCGAGCGCAAGGTCGACGACCTGCGCGCGTTCGAGCGCGAGTACCGCACGCGGCTGAAGTCGTACCTGGAGAGCCAGCTTCGTCAGCTGGAGTCGCAGGCCGACGACTCGCTCGCGCCGCCGCGGACCCCGGCCACGGCCTCGCTGCCGCCGGCCATGTCGTCCGCGCCGGTACCGATGTCGCAGTCGATGGCTCCGTCCATGGGCCAGTCGATGTCCCAGCCGTCGTCGATGTCGCCGGCCATGACGCCGTCGATCGGGCAGCAGATGAGCCCGGCGATGACGCAGCAGATGTCGCCGGTGCGTCCGCAGGCTCCGCAGCCGCAGCAGATGCAGCAGCCGTCGCCGATGCGCGGGTTCCTGATCGACGAGGACCCCGACAACTGACCGGCCACTGAGCGTCGGTCGGTCATCCGAGAAGCGCCCGCCCCCTCCGGGGGGACGGGCGCTTCTCGGTTTCCGGTTCGGGTTTCCCGGTCCGGTACGGCCCGGGCGGGGTGACCCGAGTCACCCCGCCCGGCCGGTCAGACCTTGCGCAGCCAGAACCGCAGACCGAGCGCGGGGTCGCCGTGCTCGAACAACTCCTCGTCCTCCGGGGAGCCCTGGGTGAACTGCGTCGCCAGCACCTCCTCGGCGACCTGGCCGCCGTGCGCGAGCAGCGCCGACGTGGTCTCCTCCGACTCGTCCGCGGCCCACCACACCAGGATCCGGTCGGACACCTCCAGGCCGCTGTTCTTGCGCGCCTCCTGGATCAGCCGGACCACGTCCCGGGCCAGACCCGCGAGCCGCAGCTCGGGGGTGATGGTCAGGTCGAGCGCCACGGTCGCGCCGTCCTGGCCGGCCACCGTCCAGCCCTCGCGCGGGGTTTCGGTGACGATGACCTCCTCGGCCACCACCTCCACCGGCTCGCCCTCGACCTCGACCACCGCGGTGCCCGACGTACGCAGCGCCGTCGCCAGGGCCGCGGCGTCGGCCGCCGCGATCGCGCCGGCCACCACCGGAGTGCGCTTGGCGAACCGCTTGCCCAGGGCCCGGAAGTTGCCCTTCGCGCTGTACTCGACCAGGTCGCCGCCCGCCTCGGACAACGCCGCCACCGAGACCACGTTCAGCTCCTCGGCGATCTGCGCGCGCAGTTCGTCGGACAACTCGTCCCAGCCGCTCGCGCCGATCAGCGCCCGTCCCAGCGGCTGCCGGGTCTTGACGCCGGAGTCCGCCCGGGTGGCCCGGCCCAACTCGACCAGGCGCCGCACCAGCGCCATCTGCCGCCCCAGTTCGGGCTGTACGAGGGCCGCGTCCGTGCTCGGCCAGGTCGCCATGTGCACCGACTCGGGGGCGTCGGCGGTGACCGGGCGCACCAGGTCCTGCCAGACCCGCTCGGTGATGAACGGCACCAGCGGCGCCATCAGCTTCGTCACCGTGACCAACGCCTCGTGCAGCGTGGCCAGCGCCGCCGGATCCGCGTTCCAGAACCGCCGCCGGGACCGGCGCACGTACCAGTTCGACAGGTCGTCCACGAACGCGGTGAGCGCCTTGCCCGCGCGCTGCGTGTCGTACGCCTCCAGGGCCGCGTCCACGTCGCCCACGAGGGTGTTCAGCTCGGACAGCAGCCACCGGTCGAGCAGCGGGCGGTCGGCCGGGGCCGGGTCGCTCGCGCTCGGCGTCCAGCCGCCGGTGCGCGCGTACAGGGCCTGGAAGCTGACCGTGTTCCAGTAGGTCAGCAGCGTCTTGCGGACCACCTCCTGGATGGTGCCGTGCCCGACCCGCCGGGCCGACCACGGCGAACCGCCCGCGGCCATGAACCAGCGCACCGCGTCGGCGCCGTGCCGGTCCATCAGCGGGATCGGCTCCAGGATGTTGCCCAGGTGCTTGGACATCTTGCGGCCGTCCTCGGCCAGGATGTGCCCCAAGCAGACCACGTTCTCGTAGGACGACCTGTCGAACACCAGCGTGCCGACCGCCATCAGCGTGTAGAACCAGCCGCGGGTCTGGTCGATCGCCTCGGAGATGAACTGCGCCGGGTAGGACTGCTCGAACAACTCGCGGTTGCGGTACGGGTAGCCGAACTGGGCGAACGGCATCGACCCCGAGTCGTACCAGGCGTCGATCACCTCGGGTACCCGGGTCGCCTGCTCGCCGCACGCGGTACCGTCGGCGGCCTTGGCCGGGCAGCCGAAGACGACCTCGTCGATGTACGGCCGGTGCGGGTCCAGGCCCGACAGGTCGCGCCCGGTCAGCTCGGAGAGTTCGGCCAGCGAGCCGGCGCAGGTCAGGTGACCCTCCTCGCACCGCCAGATGGGCAGCGGGGTGCCCCAGAAGCGGTTGCGCGAGAGCGCCCAGTCGATGTTGTTGTTCAGCCAGTCGCCGTAGCGGCCCCACTTGACCGTGTCCGGGTGCCAGTTGGTCCGCTCGTTCTCGCGAAGCAGCGCGTCCTTGACCGCGGTGGTGCGCACGTACCAGGACGGCTGCGCGTAGTAGAGCAGCGCGGTGTGGCAGCGCCAGCAGTGCGGGTAGCTGTGCTCGTACTCCAGGTGCCGGAACAGCAGCCCCCGGGCCCGCAGATCGGCCACCAGGGCCTCGTCGGCCTTCTTGAAGAACTGTCCGCCGACCAGAGGCAGCTCGGCCTCGAAGGTGCCGTCGGGGCGCACCGGGTTGACCACCGGCAGGCCGTACGCGCGGCAGGTCTCCAGGTCGTCCGCGCCGAACGCGGGCGCCTGGTGCACGACGCCGGAGCCGTCCTCGGTGGTGACGTACTCCGCGAGCACCACGAAGTTCGCGTCCTCCAGCGGCAGTAGGTCGAACGGGCGCCGGTAGGCCCACCGTTCCATCTCCCGGCCGGTGAAGCGCTCACCGGTGGCCGCCCAGCCCTCGCCGAGCGCCTTCGCCAGGAGCGGCTCGGCGACCACGAGGCGTTCCTCGCCGTCGGTGGCCACCACGTAGGTCACGTCGGGATGCACCGCGGCGGCGGTGTTGGACACCAGCGTCCACGGCGTGGTCGTCCACACGAGCAGCGCCGCCTGCCCGGCCAGCGGCCCGGAGGTGAGCGGGAAGCGCACGTAGACCGAGGGGTCGACGACCGTCTCGTAGCCCTGCGCCAGTTCGTGGTCGGACAGCCCGGTGCCGCAGCGCGGACACCACGGCGCGACCCGGTAGTCCTGGGTCAGCAGGCCCTTGTCGAAGATCTGCTTGAGCGACCACCAGACCGACTCCACGTACTCCGGGTCCATCGTCCGGTACGCCTTGGACATGTCGACCCAGTAGCCCATCCGGGTGGTCAGTTCCTCGAACGCGCCCACGTGCGTCATCACCGACTCGCGGCACTTCGCGTTGAACTCGGCGATCCCGTAGCGCTCGATGTCCGGTTTGCCGGAGAAGCCCAACTGCTTCTCCACGGCCAGCTCGACGGGCAGGCCATGGCAGTCCCACCCGGCCTTGCGCGGCACGTTGTAACCGCGCATCGTGCGGTAGCGCGGGAACACGTCCTTGAACACGCGCGCCTCGATGTGGTGCGCCCCCGGCATGCCGTTGGCCGTCGGCGGACCCTCGTAGAAGACCCAGCGGGGGCCGTCGGCGTTCTGCGCGAGGGAGCGCTCGAAGATGTCGTTGTCCCGCCAGAACGCGAGGACCTCGTGCTCCATGGCGGGCAGGTCGACCTGCGCCGGTACCGGGCGGTACATGTGGCTTCCTTCCGCGGGCTGTGATGCGTGCCTACCGAAGGGACGAGACGGCCGTCGGCCGATCCCGCGGTACCACCCTTCTTGGCCGCGCGCCGCCCGATCCGCCTACCGTGCCCGGGCGGGCACAACCCTCTCGTCTGCGCGAGGGTCGGTTCTACGGGTCGCTCCGCATCCGGACCGACCTTTCCTCCGACAGCTCCGGGGTGATCTTCACCTCGCGCACACCCCCGGGCTCACACCGTCCCCGGGTCGCTGGCGGCTGCGTGCGACGCTACTCGTCCCCATCGACACCGTCTCGCTCTGCGGATTGTACGACCCGCGCGGACCCTCGCGCCTCCGAGTTCACCCGCCCCCAGGTGCATAACGATCCGCTCGGGAACCGGTAACGAACGGGACACGTAGAAGAGGGATAAGCGTGGTTGCGTCTGGGCACAACCGATTTACGTCGCCGCCCCGGCGCACTCTGTGACGGGACGGCGCGTCCGGTTGTCCGGGGCGACCCATCCCTAAGCGAAACAAGGGGGCCGTGAACATGACGGATACAGAGAAGGCGAGTGGCGGGCGGACGCGTCGTGCGACCACGACGGCCGCGCCGCGAGCCTCGGTACGGGGAGGAACGGGACGCACCGTGAAGGCACCTGCACACGTGACCACCTCGACCGCGACGCTCCCGACACCGCCGAGCGGGTTCCATGAGCCGACGATGTACATCGTCCGGCCGGGGGAGGATCCCTGGGACGACGCGGAGCTGCGCGAGGTGCGCGACGGGCTGATCGAGACGGCGCACGAGCTGCGCGCCGAGATCGCCGTGTCGGAGAACGGCATCGCCGATCTGCTGCGCGACTCGGGGGAGGGTGCGGGCGACGATCAGGCGGACACCGGGACCAAGAACTTCGAGCGCGAGCACGAGATGTCCCTGACCAACAACGCGCGTGGCATGCTGCTCCAGTCGGAGAAGGCGCTGCGGCGCCTCGCCGACGGGACATACGGGGCCTGCGAGTCGTGTGGTTCGGCCATCGGCAAGGCGCGCCTGCAGGCGTTCCCGCGTGCGACCCTGTGTGTGACCTGCAAGCAGCGCGAAGAGCGCCGGTAGCCGCCGCGGCCGCCGGCGGCGCGTCCGAGGACTGGAGCACGCCATCGGCACCGGAGCGGAACGACGGGAAGACGCGGAGTCGCAGGCCCCCGCGGGGGAGCCGGACACCGGGGCGACCGGGGGCGGGGCGGACGGCGACGAGCCGACCGCGCCCGCCGGTTCGCGTACCCGTCGCTACATCCTGGTCCTGCTCGGGGTCGCGGCCGTCGCCTACGCCCTGGACCTGATCAGCAAGCTGATCGTGGTGAAGAAGCTCGAATACCACGCCCCGATCGACATCCTCGGCGACTGGCTCCAGTTCCGGGCCACCCGCAACGCGGGCGCGGCGTTCGGCATGGGCCAGGGGCTGACCATCGTGCTCACGGTGATCGCCAGCGCGGTGATCGTGGTGATCCTGCGGCTGGCCCGCAAGCTGAACAGCCTGCCCTGGGCGATCGCCCTGGGCCTGCTGCTCGGCGGCGCGCTCGGCAACCTCACCGACCGGATCTTCCGCTCGCCCAGCGTGTTCGAGGGCCACGTGGTGGACTTCATCGCGCCCAAGCACTTCGCGATCTTCAACCTGGCGGACTCGGCGATCGTGGTGGGTGGCTGCCTGATCGTGCTGCTTTCGTTCCTGGGCCTGCAGCCGGACGGTACGCGGGAGGGTGACGACGACGGCGCGGACGAGGGCGTGGATGAGGCGACGCCGGGGGACGGCGACGAGCGCGCGGACGCGGAGGCCGGAAACGGGGTCGTCGACCCGCCTGCCGGGGCCACTCGGGCGCCCGCGAAGGCGTCCTCCGGGACCGCCGAGCGCGCCGCCGGGGACCGGGACGGCGACCACGCCGTCGAGTCCGGTCCGGATGCCGGGCATACTCGTATCTCGTGACTGTCAATCCCGGCTCCCCCGAAATCCGCACGCTTCCCGTTCCCGACGGCCTCGAAGGCGAGCGGGTCGATGCCGCGCTCTCGCGGATGTTCGGCTTCTCGCGCACCAAGGCGGCCGAGCTGGCCGCCGCCGGGAAGGTGCAGCTCGACGGCCGGGCGGCGGGCAAGTCCGACCGGGTGGTCGGCGGAGCGTGGATCGAGGTCGAGATGCCGGGCGCGCCCCGGCCGGTGCAGCTCGTCGCCGAACCCGTGCCCGGCATGCGGATCGTGCACGACGACGACCACATCGTGGTGATCGACAAGCCGATCGGCGTCGCCGCGCACCCCAGCCCCGGCTGGACCGGCACCACCGTGGTCGGCGGCCTCGCGGCGGCCGGCTACCGGATCTCCACCTCCGGCGCGGCCGAGCGCCAGGGCGTGGTGCACCGCCTGGACGTGGGCACCTCGGGGCTGATGGTGGTGGCCAAGTCTGAGCGCGCCTACACGCTGCTCAAGCAGCAGTTCCGCGACCGCACGGTGGACAAGCGCTACCACGCGCTGGTCCAGGGCCACCCGGACCCGCACACCGGCACCATCGACGCGCCGATCGACCGGCACCCCACGCACGACTACAAGTGGGCCGTGGTGACGGGCGGCAAGCCCAGCGTCACGCACTACGACACGATCGAGGCGTTCCGCGCCGCGAGTCTGCTGTCGATCAAGCTGGAGACCGGGCGCACCCACCAGATCCGGGTGCACATGGCGGCGCTGCGGCACCCGTGCGTGGGCGACCTGACCTACGGCGCCGACCCGACGCTGTCCAAGCGGCTGGGCCTGGAGCGGCAGTGGCTGCACGCGGTGAGCCTGGCCTTCGAGCACCCCGGCGACGGCACGTGGGTGCAGTACGAGAGCGGCTACCCGGCCGACCTGACCGCGACCCTGGAGCGGGTCACCGACAGGTGAGGCAATTGCCCGCCGGTCGGTGATTCGGCGGAGATTCGGGGAAGCCTCCAAGATCGAATCGCGCTCGATCGGTCTGGGGGTGGAGTGGGTCAGCTCACGCTGCTGTTCCTGTTGATGTTCGGCACGGTCGTGGTGGTGCCGCTCGCGGGCCGATTGCGGCTGCCGTTCCCGGTGTTGCTGACGCTGTACGGCGTGCTGCTCGGGTGGCTGCCGTTCGTGCCCAACCTGCGGATCGACCCCGACCTGCTGCTGCCGCTGCTGTTGCCGCCGCTGTTGTACGCGGCGGCGCAGCGGTCGAGTTGGCGCGAGTTCGCGGCGAACGCCCGGCCGATCACGCTGCTCGCGGTCGCACTCGTCCTGGTGACCACGGCGGCGGTGGCGGCCGTGGCGGACGCGATGATCCCCGAGCTGCCGCTCGCGGGCGCGGTCGCGCTGGGCGCGCTGGTGGCGCCGCCGGATCCGGTGGCGGCGACGGCGGTGGCCGGGAGTCTGCGGCTGCCGCGGCGGCTGGTGGCGATCCTGGAGGGCGAGGGGCTGTTCAACGACGTCACCTCGCTCGTGCTCTACCAGGTCGCGGTCGCGGCGGTGGTCGGCGGTACGTTCTCGCCGGTCGAGGCGGCGGGCATGTTGGCGTTGTCCGCGGTGGTCGGCGTAGGGATCGGCTTCGCGGTCGGGCTGGCCGGGCGATTGTTGCTGGGCCGGTTGGACGAGCCCACGTTGCAGACGTTGCTCACGCTGCTGGTGCCGTTCCTGGCCTACGTGGTCGCCGACGAACTGCACGGCTCCGGCGTGCTCGCGGTGTTGACCACGGCGTTCTACCTGGGCTCGGTCGCCGAGGACGCGGACAACGTGGTCGGCCGGCTCACCGGGCGCTCGTTCTGGGAGGTCGTCGACCTGGTCGTGACCGGTGTCGCGTTCGGGGTGATCGGCCTGGAGATGTGGGAGATCTTCCACGATCTGCGGGGCGATCGGGGCCGGCTGTTCCTGGAGGCCGGCGCGGTGGTGTTGACCCTGATCGTGGTGCGGGGCCTGTGGTTGTTCCCGGTCGCGGCGCTGGCCCGGCGGCTGCACGCACGGCTGCCGACGACCGGTGAGACCCAGACCCCGGATCCGCGCGAGACGGTGGTGGTGTGGTGGGCCGGGATGCGCGGCGTGGTGACGATCGCGCTCGCGCTGGCGCTGCCGCTGAGCACCGACGCGGACGGGGCCTTCCCCGAGCGGCAACGGCTGATCGCGATCGCGTTCTGCGTGATCGTGGTGACGCTGCTGCTCCAGGGGGTCAGCCTGCCGTGGCTGGTGCGCCGGCTCGGGGTCTCGGAGACGGACGACGCGGAGAGCGACGAGGAGCGCCGGATCGCGGCGGCGGCGACGAAGGCCGCGCTGCATCGGCTGCGCGAACTGGACGAGCAGCGCGACCTCCCGGACGAGATGGTGCGGCGGCTGCGGGCCCGGCAGAAGGCGCTGCTGGCCGAGCTGAAGCCGGAGGGCATGAGCGAGGAACTGGCCGACTCGGTGGTCGAGCGCTCACGGCGGATCAAGCTCCTGCACGAGATCGAGGCCGAGATGACGGCGGCGGCACGACGCGAGGTGATCGCGGCCCGGGGGCGCCGAGGCGTCGACCCGGCGGCAGCCGACCGCGTCCTGCGGCGATTGGACCTACGCAGCGTGCGGTGAGGCGGGGCCGCCTCGGAGGGGTCTCATCGCCGAGCTTGGCCGGTTTTGAACCGGGCCGTCCTCAAACGCCGGACGGGCTGGGTTTTCGGTTGCGTCCGGCGACGGGCGCTGCGGTCCGCAGGCGTCTGGGGCGAGTTGTCCTCAAACGCCGGACGGGCTGGGTTTTCGGTTGCGTCCGGCGACCCGTGCTGCGGTTCGGGCGCCTGCGGCGAGTTGTCCTCAAACGCCGGTGGCTGGGGCGGCTGGGCCCGGGAGGTAGATGCCGCCGCTCGGGGCTGCTGTGCTTCGGTTGGGTGCGGGCTGCGCCTTGCTTGCGGGCGGTCGGTGCGGGGCCGGCAGGAGCCGGCAGCGGCCCACCACCGACTCGGACCAGCCCGCACCAGCCACCCGCGACCACAAGCGCAACCTCCGCCGGAAGCACCCAACCCATTCGAGAACGCACGCCCGGCGAACCCAACCCGAGCGCCCACCCCGCCCGCCGCTGTAGGCCGCTTTTTCGCCGACCAACACGCCCGCCTCGTCGGGAGCCCCAAGTTTCGGAGCCCCGCACGCCGGGGGCGGCCCATCGCCGACTCGGACAGGTTCCGGACCGGCCCTCCGCAGCCGAAGCGCGACTCTCGCCGACAGCACTCGGCCCACTCGGGGGTTCCTCGGCAAACTCGACTCGGCTCGACCATCCTCCGGCCCCGCGCGTCGGCGACCGGTCGTGCCTGTCGGGGTATGCCGTGCGGCCCGGTACCGTTGGGGGTTTGTTGTGTGGGGATTGGTCTTCGGAAGGAAATGTTCTCGTGGCCCGCATTGTGTTGTTTCACTCGGCCTATGGGCTGCGGCCCGCTGTTCAGGATGCGGCCGGGTGGTTGCGGGGGCTTGGGCACGAGGTGGTTGTGCCTGATTTGTATGACGGGCGTTGCACCGAGTCGATCGAGGAAGGCATGGAGATCAAGGATGAGATCGGTGCGGACGAGTTGATTCGGCGGGCCGTGAAGGTGGCGGCCGGGCTGGGGGAGGGGCTTGTGTACGCGGGGTTTTCGCTGGGGGCCTCGATTGCGCAGAATGCCGTGTTCGCCGATCGCACCGCAGCCGGGCTTTTGATGTTTCACGGCACCTCCGACCTGCGTGAGGATGCCGTGACGGAGGTGCCGGTGCAATTGCACGTGGCCGAGCCCGATCCGTTCGAGACCGAGGATTGGCTGGGGACCTGGTACCTGGGCATGCGCCGCGCCGGGGCCGATGTGGAGATCCACCGCTACCGGGGCGCCGGTCACCTGTTCACCGACCCCGGGCTGCCGGACTACGACCGCGAGGCCGCCGCGCGGGCCTGGGCGATCGCCTCGGACTTCCTCAACGAGATCGACTCGGCCGCGGCGGCAGCGGCGGCCAGCGACTGAGGCTTCTTGGCCAGGCTCACGTACTTGCGCGGGCCGGTCTGCGCGGGCACCTGCGGGGTCGGGCGCGCCTTCGCGAAGCGCCCGTTGCCGCTGTACGGGCCCACCGCCTCGTTGCCCAGCGGCGCGGGCGCGGTGGCGATGCGGGGCAGTGCGTACGGGTGTTCGCGGCGCAGGTAGTCGAGCAGCTTCTCGCGGACCTCGCAGCGCAGCGTCCACAGGTCGTCGGAGTCGCGGGCGGTGACCACCGCGCGGATCAGGATCGTGGTCGGCGTGGTGTCGGTGACGTACAGGCTCCAGCCCTGGCCGTCCCACAGGCCGGTGTCCTTGAGGATCCGGTGCAGTTCCTCGCGCAGTTCGCTCACCGGCGCCGAGTGGTCCAGGTGCAGGAACACCGTCCCGGTCATCCGGGTGTCGGTGCGCGACCAGTTCTCGAACGGCCGCGAGGTGAAGTAGGACACCGGCATCACGATCCGGCGCTGGTCCCACGTGTTGACCACCAGGTAGGTCAGGGTGATCTCCTCGATCGTGCCCATCTCCTCGTTGACCACCACCGAGTCGCCGATCCGGACCATGTCGCTGAACGCGATCTGCAACCCGGCGAACAGGTTGGCCAGCGCGCTCTGCGCGGCCAGACCGGCCACCACGCCGAGCAGGCCGGCGGAGGCGAGCAGACTGGTTCCGATCGTCTTCATGCCCGGGAAGGTCATGATCATCGCGGCGAAGGTGATGATCCCGACGATCGCCACCGCGGTGCGTCGGATCAGCGCGATCTGGGTCTGAATCCGGCGTACCCGGCCGGTGTCCGTCGCGTTCGCCGCGTAGCGCTCGAACGAGGTGTTCACCAGCAGGGTGACCGCGTGCACGATCAGCCACGAGCAGGCCGCGATCACCGAGAGCACCAGGATGTGCCGGAGCATCCCCCGGCTGCGCTCGGGCAGCGCGGCGGCCGGCTCGGCGAGCAACAACATCGAGGTGCCGAGGGTCGCCACGATCGAGGCGCGGCCGCGCCGCGCCATCGACCACAGTGGTCCGGTCAGTGGTTTGCGGGTCTGTACTTCGCGGGCCAGGCGAGCCATTCCCCAGGTCACCAGGCCCGTGAAGGCGATCACCGAGACGAGCACGATCAGCGGGCGAAGTATGTGCCACACGTCCACGTCGAAGGCCTCCCAGGGGCTTGTGGTCAAACCCGTACGGTACCCGAGCCCGCCGAGGTCACCCATCGCGTCGCGGGGCGCGCGGGAAGCGCCCCGGGGGTTCGCGGGGGCGGTAACGTGCGAGTTCGGGTGGTGTACGGCACGGAGGACGCGCGATGTCCAAATGGACCAGGATCGGCAGGGCCGGCTTCGGCGCGGTGCGGCGCGGACAGCGGTTCCGCAACGCCTCCCGGGCCGCGGAGCAGCGCTCCGCCAAGGCCGGCGCGACCGCCTTCGACCCGGACGTGGACACCCGGCTCACCGCGCGCCAGACCGCCCTGCTGATCCGCTACCTGGTGGGCAAGGTGGTGCTGGGCCGGCTGGAATTCGTCTTTCTGATCAAGTATCTGTTGGTGGTCATCGGCCTTCCGGCGCTGTTCTTGTTTCCGCCCCTGGGGATCGTGCTGCTGGTACTGTTCGGCCTCGCCGCGCTGGTCCAGTGGGTGATTTCGCGGGCGGTCGGGCGGCTCGCCGCCTTTCACCGACTGAATGCCGCCGAGGGGGAGTTGACCGACGCGGCGACCGTGTGGTGGCCCAACCTCAAGCGCGAGACCGCCCGGGTGGGCCTGCCGACCCGGCCGCTCCCGCTGCTGCGCCTGGCCGCCGCGCGGGCGACCCGGCGGTTGGGTCCCGAGCGCGAGGCGGCGTTCGCGGCGATCGACTGGCGCGCGGTGCTGCCGCGCGACCAGTGGCGGCGGGCCCGGGTGCTGCTCGCCGAGGAGGCGGGCGGCGGACCGGCCGGGCGGACCGCGTAGAGTCGTCTGGTCGTGTGTCACCCCGCGCGCGCACCTGACGCGCGTCGCGGGCCGCACGCCGTCACCACCACCTTCAGGACGACGCGCGGGGTCGGATGTACAAGCTGCCCGGAACGGACGAGCGGAGCGTGACCATTCCCGGCGAGCGCGCGAACGCCGACCCGTGCTTCACGGTGCGCGGCCTGACCCGGACCTATCGCACCGGGCGCCGGCGCGATCGGCACGTGGTCACCGCCAACGACACGATCGACCTGGACGTGCGCCGGGGCGAGATCTTCGGCCTGCTCGGGCCCAACGGCGCGGGCAAGTCCACCCTGGTCCGCCAGCTCACCGGCCTGCTCCGGCCCGACTCCGGCAGCATCGACCTGCTCGGCCACGACCTGGTGCGCCGCCCCGACGTGGCCGCCCGACTCGTCGCCTACCTCGGCCAGGAGTCCGGCGCGCTGGACGAGTTGACCGTCGCCCTCGCGATCGAGACCACCGCCCGGCTGCGCGCGCTCGACGCCCACCGGGCCCGGGCCGAGCGCGACGCGGTGCTCGACGAACTCGAACTCGGCCCGATCGCGGACCGCCCGCTGAAGAAGCTCTCCGGCGGCCAGCGCCGACTGGCCTGCGTGGCCACCGCGCTGGTGGGCGATCGGCCCGTGCTGGTCCTGGACGAGCCGACCACCGGCATGGACCCGGTCGCGCGCCGCGCGGTGTGGGCCGCGGTGGATCGCCGCCGGGCCGACAGCGGCGCCACCGTGCTCCTGGTCACCCACAACGTGATCGAGGCGGAGACCGTGCTCGACCGGGTCGCGGTGCTCGACGAGGGCCGGGTGATCGCGTGCGACACCCCCGGGGGTCTGAAGGCCATGGTCGGCGACGAGGTCCGGCTCGACCTGGTGTGGCGGGCCGACCCGCCGATGGACGACCCGGCGGTCGGTATGCTCGCGCGCAGCGCGGTGCGCACCGGCCGACGCTGGAGTACCCGGATGGAACCGGGAATGGCCCGCGAACTGCTCGCCGGCGTCACCTCCGGGCCCGCGTTCGAGGCGCTCGACGACTTCACGCTGTCCACGCCGAGCCTGGAGGACGTCTACCTCGCGCTCGGCGGCCGCCACCAGGGACTGGTCAAGGGATGAGGGTGTCGACCCCAGTGAGTGCAGCGAGCATCGAGACCGCGCCGCCGCGCCCGGTCGAACCGGTCGCCCCGGCGGCGGCCACGCCGCTCGGCGCCGGGCTGCTGACCGTCTACCGCGCGCAGTTGTCCCGGGTGCGGGTCTCGCGGGTGCCGCTGCTGTTCGTCGCGGTGTTCCAGTCGGTGGGCATCATGATCCTGATGCGCGGCGTGGTGGACACCGGTAGCGACAGCGCCCGCGAGGCGGTGGTGGCCGGGTCCGGTGTGCTCGTGGTCGCCTTCGTCGCGCTCAACCTGCTCGCCCAGCACTTCGGCAACCTGCGCGCGGCCAACGCGCTCGACTACTACCTGACGCTGCCGGTGCGCCCGGCCGCCGTGGTGCTCGGCATCGCCGCCGCGTACGCGTCCTTCACGCTGCCCGGCACGGTGGCCACCGCGGTGATCGGCGCGGTGATGTTCCAGCTGCCGCTGGCCAACCTGTGGGTGCTGCTGCTGGTCGTACCGCTGTCCGGCGCGGCCCTCGCGGGCATCGGCGCGGTCTTCGGGCTGCTCGCCCCGCGCCCGGAACTGGCCACGCTCCTCGGCCAATTGGGCATGTCGGCGGCGCTGCTGCTTGGCGTGCTGCCGGAGGACCGGATGCCCGAGGTGATCGTGCTCGCCCGGGATGTGCTGCCGTCCTCCTACGGGGTGGACGCGTTCATCGCCAGCTACGGCGACCCGGACTGGGCGGCGGTGGCCGGCAACCTGGCGGTCTGCGCGGGGGTCGGCGTGGTGATGCTCTCGCTGGCCACCTGGGCCTTCCGGCGCAGTACCCGGGCGTAGCCGACGCTCCTTCGACCACCGGACACATCGCCGCGCGGGGCCGACCCGCGGGCTCGAGCCGTACATGGGACGCTGACCAGATGACGTCTGCCGGGGATATCGACCCCTACCCGTCGCCCGAGGGCGCGCACGTGGGCTTCGCGCCCGGGTATGACGCGCCCCCCTCGCTGTGGCGGCGCTACCGCACCGACGTGCTCGCGTTCGCCGCGGTGGTCGCGACCTGCCTGGTGGTGGGCGCGATCGTGGGCGTGGTCTGGGAGCAGATCACCCCCCGGGTGCCGCTGATGGCCACCAAGGAGGGCGTCTTCCAGGTCTCGCCCGAGACCGAGACCTCGATCGCCCTGGACGGCTGGTTCGCGGTGTGCGGCGTGGTGGCCGGCATCGTGCTCGCGCCGCTCGCGTTCTGGCGCTTTCGCCGACAGGGCGTGGCGACCGCGCTCGCGCTGACCGTCGGCGGGATCGCCGGCGCGTATCTGGCCTTCAAGGTCGGCGTGGCGCTCGGTCCGGACGGGATTGCCGACGAGGTGCGTCGGGTCGGCCTGGGCAAACGCTTCGACCAGGAGCTGGACCTGAAGGCCAAGGGCGTGTTGCTGCTGTGGCCGATCGCGTCGATGGTGATCTTCCTCGGCCTGTCCGCCGGGTTCGCCCCCGCCGAGCGCCGCGAGACGTTCCAGGGACCGTGGCCGTGGGCGCCCCAGGGGCCGGGCCGAGACCACGCGCCCGGCCCGTTCCCGAGTTCGACCGTGTCCGCCCCGGTCGACCTCACCAAGCACGGGTCCGACGAGGGCTGACCCTGTGGGGCGGCACACGGGGCCGACTCGTGCGGGGCAGTCCACGCGGCCGACCCCTGCGGGGCAAAGACCCTAGACCCGCCCCACCGGAGCCGTCACCGCGCCCGTGAGCCGGATCAGGTCGGCCGGGGCCAGCTCGATCTCCAGGCCCCGGCGGCCGGCCGACACGTACACCGTCTCCAGCGCGAGCACCGAGGTGTCCACCACGGTGGGGTGCCGGCGCTTTTGGCCGAGGGGGCTGATCCCGCCGAGCACGTATCCCGTGGCCCGCTCGGCCGCCGCAGGGTCGGCCATCGCCGCGCGTTTGCCGCCGACCGCGGCGGCCAGCGCCTTGAGGTCGAGCCTGCCCGCCACCGGGACCACCGCGACGGTGAGCGCGCCGTCCACGTCGGCGAGCAGCGTCTTGAACACCCGCTCGGCCGGCACGCCGAGCACCGTCGCGGCTTCCTCGCCGTACGAGGCCGCGTCCGGGTCGTGGGTGTACGCGTGCGTCGTGAACGCCACGCCCTCGCGGGTCAGCGCCACCGTCGCCGGGGTGCCCTGTCCACCCTTGGTCCTGCCCTTCGCCATGCCGGCGCGCCCTTCGGTCGGGTCGGTCGGGCCCGAGGCGATCGGGCCCGCCTCGGCCGGTCCGCGTCAGTTGGGTTCGATGTTCTGCCGCAACAACTCGATCGCCGGCAACGACGGCAGGTGGTCGAGCAGCGCAGCCTCGCGGCGCAGCAGTTCCACCTCGGCGGTCAGCCGGGCGGTTGCGTCCTCCGCCTCCAGGAGCCGCTGCTTGTCGTGCGGGTCGAGCACCACCGCTGCGGCCACCAGGTAGGACAACACGACCGGGTCGTCGGGCAGCTCCGGCAGGCTCATCGGGGTGCGCTGCTGGGCGGTGAGCAGCCGGCGCTGGTACTCGGCGAAGGCCCGGGTCGCGGCCAGCCCGAGAACGTCGGCCCGCTCGCCGGGCGGATCGGCCAGATATTCGACCTCGGCGTACAGATATGGCCCCGAGTCGTCCACCGAGACCAGCTCGAACCGGGTCGCACCCGTGGCCACCAGGTCGTAGCGGCCGTCCTCGTGCGACTTGATCGTGGCGATCTCCGCCGTACAGCCCACCGGGTGCAGCACCGCGAGCGGATCGCCCTGGATGTCGCCGACCTCGCGTCCGGTGCGCAGCGCCACCACGCCGAAGCGCTGCTCCGCCTGGGGCAGCGCCTCCAGATCCCGGACCAGCGTGCGGTATCGCTCCTCGAAGATGTGCAGGGGCAGCACCAGACCCGGATAGAGCACCGAGTTGAGCGGGAAGAGCGGAAGCCGGTCGGTCACGGTGACCAAGAGTAGGCCCTGACCGCCGGAGCGCGTCGATCATTGATCTCACCCACGGTTGAGCACCCGCGTCGCGCCCGCCGCCGCGGCCCCGGCGAGGACCCAACCGAGCAGGATCAGCGAGTAGGCGAGCCACTGGCCGAGCCCGGTCGGCTTCCACGCGCCGTCCTGACCGAGCGTCACCACCGGCAGGAGCAGGTCGAGGGTGTACCAGAACGGGTTCCAGTGCGGCGCCTCGTCCGCCTTCAGCGGGGCCGGCGGATCGGCCGCGAACACCGCCGTCCCGATCGCCACCAGCGCGACCAGCCAGCCGACGGCGCGCGCCGGCCGGTAGCCGTACCCGATCGCCACGTCCTGCACATGGCCCCAGAGCCGGCCCGCCGGGCCCAGCCCGGCGCGCCGTCGGCGCTGCTTGGCCAGCAGTACGGTCCGGGCCTGCTCGTCCTCGCCCGCCGCGCGGTAGGCGGCGGCGAGCTGGTCGTAGGGCTGGGGGGTGTATTCGGCGGTGCCCCGCTCCACCCACTCCACCCGCTGTCGCACGCTCAGCGGGGGCTCGGCGCGCAGCGTCGTATACCGCGTGCCGGCCAGCACCAGGTCGCCGGGCGCGGGCCAGGAGCCCGGCGCGTCGGTGAGCGTGCCGAAGGTCGCGTCGGTGAGGACGATCCGTCCGCGCGGCGGCCGGACCGGCCTCATGTGCAGGTCCTGCGCGACCACCCGCGACATGGTCAACTCCTCGCCGGGATTCGCGCAGATCACCGCCCGCCCGAGCACCAGGCCGCCACCCAGGCGCGCGTCGTTGAGCCGGATCGAGCCGGTCGCGGCGAAGCCCGCGCTCAGGTGCAGCGAGTGCTCGACCGTGATCCGCCCGAGATCCATCGCCACCTTCCCGGGGCGCTCGACACTCGCCCCGTACAGCGTGACCCGCCCGCCGAACCGGCCGCCGTACAGGCTCACCTGCCCGCGAAAGACGCTGCGGTCCATCGAGGAGTCCGCGCCCACGTGCAGGCCATTGGCCATCAACGCCACCCCGCGCCGGTCCGCACCGACCACGCAGTCCTCGACGCGCAGGTCGTTGTCCACACGCGTGTCCAGGATCCGCAGGCCGCCCGCCACCTCGCAGCGGCACAGCGAGAGGTCGCCGTCCACCCGCGTGTTGCGGCCCTGGAGTTCGGTCAGCACGCAGTCGAGCAGGTTCAGCGTCCGCGTGCTCGCCAGGTTCAGCACGATCGGGCCCTCGAAGCGGCAGCCGATCACCGAGACGTAGACGTCGAGCCGCGCGCCTCCCAACTCCAGGTCGCCCACCACCCGGGCGCCACTCAGGCGCAGCGCGGTGGTGTGACCGGGCTCCGCCTCCGGCGGCTGGAGCAGCAGCCGGGCGAGCACCTGGGCCCGGATCGTGCGGTCCGGCCCCCAGGTCGCGCCCGTGCGCGGATCGTCGTCCGCCGGCACGCCCGTACCCAGATCCAACCGCTCACCGCGCCGATACGCCTCCCACAGGCGGATCTCGGTCGCACTCAGATGCCCCGGCGGTGTGCTCATCCGTGGTCCCCCGACACTGGAAGGCTGCTGCGTCCCGCCCATGGTCGCGCGTCTCACTGTCCGACACGCGAGAACGTATGGTTCGGCGCCGTCTCTACACTGGGGCAGGTGATCTCCCGTATCGACCTGCGCGGTCCCGCCTCGCGGGCTGTCCTGGACAGCCCCGCCGCACTGCGCGACGTGTTGCCCCGAGCCGAACTCGACGTCGAGGCGGCCCTGGAGAAGGTCCGCCCCCTGTGTGAGGACGTCAGGCATCGCGGCGTCGAGGCGCTGATCGAGATCACCGAGCGCTTCGACGGTGTGCGACTGACCGACATCCGGGTGCCCGCCGAGGCGATCGCCGCGGCCCTGGACACGCTCGTGCCCAAGGTGCGCGCGGCCCTGGAGGAGTCGATCCGCCGGGCCCGCGCGGTGCACCGCGAGCAGCGCCGGCAGGACGTCACGGTGCAGGTCGTGCCGGGCGGCACGGTCACCGAGCGGTGGGTGCCGGTCGAGCGGGTCGGGCTGTACGTACCGGGCGGCAACGCCGTCTACCCGTCGTCCGTGGTGATGAACGTGGTCCCCGCGCAGGAGGCCGGCGTCGCCTCGATGGCGGTCGCCTCGCCGCCGCAGGCCGGGTTCGGCGGGCTGCCGCACCCGACCATCCTGGCCGCGTGCGCGCTGCTCGGCGTGGACGAGGTCTACGCCGTGGGTGGGGCCCAGGCGATCGCGATGTTCGCGTACGGCGCGGGCTCGTGCGCGCCGGTGCACCTGGTCACCGGTCCCGGCAACATCTGGGTCGCCGCCGCCAAGCGGCTGCTCAAGGGCCGGATCGGGATCGACGCCGAGGCCGGGCCGACCGAGATCGCGGTGCTCGCCGACGACACCGCCGACGCCGGGCACGTCGCGGCCGACCTGATCAGCCAGGCCGAGCACGACACGCTGGCCGCGTCGATCCTGGTCACCGACTCCGAGGCGCTGGCCGACGCGGTCGTGGAGGAGCTGAAGGTGCGGGTGGACGCCACCCGGCACCGCGAGCGGGTCACCGAGGCGCTGGCCGGCCGGCAGTCCGGGATCGTGCTGGTGGACTCGGTCGACGACGGCCTCGCCGTGGTGGACGCCTACGCGGCCGAGCACCTGGAGATCCAGACCGCCGACGCGGGCGCGGTCGCCGCCCGGGTGCGCAACGCCGGCGCGATCTTCGTCGGCGCGTTCGCCCCCGTCTCGCTCGGCGACTACTGCGCCGGGTCCAACCACGTGCTGCCCACCGGCGGCTGCGCCTGCCACTCCTCGGGCCTGTCCGTGCAGTCCTTCCTGCGCGGGATCCACGTCGTGGACTACTCGCGCGCGGCGCTCGCCGACGTCGCCGAGCACGTCAGCGTGCTGGCCGACGCGGAGGACCTGCCCGCGCACGGCGCGGCCGTGCGGGCCCGCTTCGCGACGGGCGAGCTGTCCGGCCTCGCGGCGTGGGAGGAGGGCGCGTGAGCGACCTGGACCGGCTGCCGATCCGTGCCGAGCTGCGCGGGCAATCGCCGTACGGCGCGCCGCAGTTGGATGTCCCGGTGCGGCTCAACACGAACGAGAACCCGTACCCGCTGCCGGCCGCGCTGGTGGCCCGGATCGCCGAGCGGGTCGCCGCCGCCGCCCGCGACCTGAACCGCTATCCGGACCGGGACGCGGTCGAACTGCGCACCGCGCTGGCCGACTACCTGTCCCGGACCGGCGGCTACCCGCTGGGCCCGGAGCGGGTGTGGGCGGCCAACGGCTCCAACGAGGTGCTGCAACAACTGCTCCAGGCGTTCGGCGGCCCCGGGCGCACGGCGCTGGGCTTCGACCCGTCCTACTCGATGCACGCGCTGATCGCGCGCGGCACCGGCACCGGGTGGATCTCCGGCGCGCGCGGTGCCGACTACACGATCGACCTCGACGAGGCGCTGGCGCAGATCGCGGAACACCGCCCGAACGTGGTGTTCCTGTGCTCGCCGAACAACCCCACGGGTACCGCGCTCGCCGGCGAGGTGGTCGAGCGGGTGTACGACGCCGCGCAGGCCGCCCGGCCGTCGCTGGTGATCGTCGACGAGGCCTACGTCGAGTTCGCGCACACCGCGTCGCTGCTGCCGCTCCTTGAGGGCCGGCCGCACCTGGTGGTGAGCCGGACCATGTCCAAGGCGTTCGGCGCGGCGGGCCTGCGGCTCGGCTATCTCGCGGCGGACGCCGCGGTGGTGGACGCGGTGCAACTGGTCCGCCTGCCGTACCACCTCTCCGCGGTCAACCAGGCCACCGCGCTGGCCTGCCTGGAGTTCGAGGACACCCTGCTGGGCTATGTGCGCGAACTCAAGGAACAGCGCGACCGGCTGGTCGAGGAACTGCGCGCGCTCGGGTGCGAGGTGACCGACTCCGACGCCAACTTCGTGCAGTTCGGCCGGTTCGAGGACCCGCACACGATCTGGGCGCGGATCCTCGAACACGGGGTGCTGGTCCGCGACAACGGGGTCCCGGGCATGCTGCGGGTGACCGCCGGCACGGACGCCGAGAACACGGCCTTCCTGGACGCGATGCGGCACGTTCTCAAAAGCGCGCGTCCGAAGGACTGAGAGAAAGTCGAAACCACCGTCATGGCAAGAACCGGTCGCGTCGAACGCGCCACGAAGGAAACCTCCGTCGAGGTCGAGATCGACCTGGACGGCTCGGGGAAGGTCGACGTCGCCACCGGCGTCGGCTTCTTCGACCACATGCTCGACCAGCTCGGCAAGCACGGCCTGTTCGACTTGACCGTCAAGACCCGGGGCGACCTGCACATCGACGCGCACCACACGATCGAGGACACCGCCCTCGCGCTCGGCGCCGCGTTCCGCCAGGCCCTCGGCGACAAGAAGGGCATCCGCCGCTTCGCGGACGCCTCCGTGCCGCTGGACGAGGCGCTGGCCCAGGTCACCGTGGACCTGTCCGGCCGGCCGTACCTGGTGCACTCCGAGCCGGAGCACATGGCGCCGATGATCGGCCCCGACTACGACACCACGCTGACCCGGCACATCCTGGAGTCGTTCGTCGCCCAGGCGCAGATCTGCCTGCACGTACACGTGCCGTACGGGCGCAACGCGCACCACATCGTCGAGGCGCAGTTCAAGGCGCTCGCCCGGGCGCTGTCCGACGCGTGCGTGCTCGACCCGCGCCGGGCCGGCGTGATCCCCTCGACGAAGGGCGCGCTGTGAGCACCGGCGCGATGGTCCTGATCGTGTTCGGGCTCTTCCTGGTCGGCGGGTGCATCTCGTTCGTCAAGCAGGGCCTGCCCAAGAGTGTGATCGCCCTGCTCGCCATCGGCGCGTTCTTCTCGATCGCGGCCGGCGTCCTGAAGATCGGATAGGCGCGTGCCCAAGAAGGTCATCGTCCTCGACTACGGATTCGGGAACGTGCGTTCGGCCGAGCGGGCGCTCGCGCACGCCGGCGCCGACGTCGAGATCAGCGCGGACCAGCACGCCGCGCTGAACGCCGACGGGCTGCTCGTGCCCGGCGTCGGCGCGTTCGCGGCGTGCATGGAGGGCCTGCGCGCGGTCCGCGGCGACACCATCGTGGACAAGCGCCTCGCCGGCGGCCGGCCGGTCCTCGGCATCTGCGTCGGCATGCAGATCCTGTTCACGCGCGGCGTCGAGCACGGGGTGGCCACCGAGGGCTGCGCCCAGTGGCCGGGCACGGTCGAGCGGCTGGCCGCCCCCGTGGTGCCGCACATGGGCTGGAACACCGTCGAGCCGCCCGCGGACAGCGTGCTCTTCCGCGACGCCGCGCCCGACACGCGCTACTACTTCGTGCACTCCTACGCGGTGCGCACGTGGGAGATGCCGGTGGTCCAGGACGGCCCGCACATCCCGCCCGGCGTCACCTGGAGCACGCACGGCACGCCGTTCGTGGCCGCCGTGGAGAACGGCGCGCTCAGCGCCACCCAGTTCCACCCGGAGAAGTCCGGCGAGGCCGGCGCGCAACTGCTGCGCAATTGGCTCGAGACGCTGTAGCCCGCGCGGCGCGCGTGCCGCGCCGCACCGCGATCGACCCCGATCGCCCCGACCGCACCCGATCGCCCCGCCCGAACTTCCGACCGAACTGCTGAGGATCCCAAGCGTCATGACCGAGACCCACCACCTCGAACTGCTGCCCGCCGTCGACGTCGCCGACGGCCAGGCCGTCCGCCTGGTCAAGGGCGAGGCCGGGTCGGAGACCTCCTACGGCGACCCGCTGGCCGCCGCCCTGGCCTGGCAGAGCGCCGGTGCCGAGTGGATCCATCTGGTCGACCTGGACGCCGCGTTCGGCAAGGGCAGCAACCGCGAACTGCTCGCCGAGGTGGTCGGCAAGCTCGACGTCAAGGTCGAGCTGTCCGGCGGCATCCGCGACGACGCCTCCCTGGAGGCCGCGCTCGGCACCGGCTGCCGCCGGGTGAACCTGGGCACCGCCGCGCTGGAGACGCCGGACTGGGTGCGCTCCGCGATCGCCCGGCACGGCGACCGGATCGCGGTGGGCCTGGACGTGCGCGGGACCACGCTGGCCGGGCGCGGCTGGACCCGCGAGGGGGGCGAGCTGTTCGAGACGCTGGCCCGGTTGGACGCCGACGGCTGCGCCCGCTACGTGGTCACCGACGTGAACAAGGACGGCACCCTCGCGGGCCCGAACCTGCAGCTGCTGCGCGACGTCTGCGCGGCCACCGACCGCCCGGTGGTGGCCTCGGGCGGGGTGTCCTCGCTGGCGGATCTGCGCGCCATCGCCGAACTGGTGCCGCTGGGTGTGGAAGGCTCGATCGTCGGCAAGGCGCTGTACGCCCAGGCGTTCACCCTCGAAGAGGCGTTGGAGGCGGTGTCCCGGTGACGGGAAGCGACAATTCGGCCGGATCCGGTGGTTCGGCCGGCATCGAGCGGTACTCGTCCGGCGGCCCGTGGGAGGACACGTTCGGCTACTCGCGCGCGGTCGCCGTCGGCGACTACGTGCACGTGTCGGGCTGTACCGCCATCGTCGAGGGCAATCTGGCCCACGAGGGCGACCCGCACCACCAGACGCTCGCCGCCTTCCGGATCGCGCTGGACGCGCTCGCGCACTTCGGGCTCGACGCGGCGGACGTGGTGCGCACCCGGATGTACATCACCCACTCGCGCGACTCGGACGATGTCGGGCGCGCGCACGGCGAACTGTTCGGCGAGGTGCGACCGGCCGCCACGATGGTCGTGGTGGCCGGGCTGATCGACTCGCGGATGCTCGTCGAGGTCGAGGTGGACGCGTACCGGGGGAGGGCGTCGTGACGTTGGCCGTACGGGTGATCCCGTGTCTGGACGTGGACGCCGGCCGGGTGGTCAAGGGCGTCAACTTCGAGAACCTGCGGGACGCGGGCGATCCGGTCGAGATGGCCCGGGTGTACGACGCCGAGGGCGCGGACGAGTTGGTCTTCCTCGACATCACCGCCTCCTCGGGCAATCGTGAGACGACGTACGACGTGGTCCGGCGCACCGCCGAACAGGTGTTCATCCCGCTCACCGTCGGCGGCGGGGTGCGCGCGGTCGAGGACGTGGACCGGCTGCTGCGGGCGGGCGCGGACAAGGTGGGCGTGAACACCGCGGCGATCGCGCGGCCGGAGTTGATCGCCGAGATCGCCGACCGCTTCGGCTCCCAGGTGCTGGTGCTCTCGGTGGACGCGCGGCGGCGCCGCGACGGCGCGCCGGGCTTCGAGGTGACCACGCACGGCGGACGCACCGGCACCGGCATCGACGCGGTCGCCTGGGCGGCACGGGCGGCCGAGCTGGGCGCGGGCGAGATCCTGCTCAACTCGATGGACGCCGACGGCACCAAGGACGGCTACGACCTGGAGTTGATCCGCCTGGTTCGGGCCGAGGTGGGCATCCCGGTGATCGCCTCCGGTGGCGCGGGCGCCCTGGGGGACTTCGTCCCGGCTGTGGAGGCGGGCGCCGACGCGGTGCTCGCGGCCAGCGTGTTCCACTTCGGCATGTTGCGGATTCCGCAGGTCAAGGACGTATTGCGGGCGGCGGGGCAGCCGGTGCGCTGAGCCGCGAACCGGGCGAGGGAGCCGACCGCGGGTGCGGTCGGCTTTTTCGTGGCGGGATGTGCAACCTTTATTGCGAAAGATATATTGCGAAAGAAGTCCTTCACATCTACCGTGGGGTCATGAGCGAGCAGCCCCCACTCCGGCGGATGATCAAGGACGTACAGACCCTCAAGGTGTTCACCCATCCGCTGCGGATCTCGCTGCTGCGGATGTTGCACGCCGGCGGCCCGGCCACCGCGTCGATGCTGGCCAAGCGGGTCGACGCGACCCCGGCCCTGGTCAGCTACCACGTGCGCACGCTGGCCGCGCACGGCTTCGTGATCGAGGACCCCGAGCACGCCGAGGACGGGCGCGAGCGCTGGTGGAAGGTGGTCGAGGACCTGACCTTCTCGCTCGGCGACTTCGCCGAGGACCGGGTCGGCCGGGACCTGTCCACCGGCATCGTGCGGGTGCTCGGCTCGCAGTCCGAGGACCGCTACCGCCGATTCCTGGACGAGGTCGAGTCGTGGGGCCCGGAGTGGGCCGGCGCCGCCTTCAGCGGTGCGCCGACGCTCCGGCTGACCGCCGACGAGTTGCGCGAACTGGGCGAGGAGCTACAGGAGTTGGTGGCCCGATACCGGGACCGGCAGACCCCGGGCGCGGAGCATGTCGAGGTCTACCTCCGAGGTTTCCCGTACCGCATGTGAGCGCCGGGCGCCGCGCCCGCCGCCCGAGCCGCCCGACGCCCCATCGAGAACCGGAACGGTGAGCATCATGGCCGTACGCAACACCACGACCGGCATCGCGACCACGACGCCCCGGCCCGCGCACCGCGACCCGCGTGTGCTGGCGTGGCTCGGCGCCTTCACCGCGTCGCTGATCGGCGACCAGATCTGGTTCCTGGCGCTGTCCTGGACGGCGGTACGCGGCGGCGACGGCACGCAGACCGGCCTGGTGCTGGCCGCCGGATCGTTGCCCCGGGCACTGCTGATGTTGCCCGGCGGGGCGATCGCCGACCGATACGGACCGCGCCGCGTACTGATCGGCAGCGACCTGGTGCGCTGCCTGGTGATGGTGATCGCGGCATTCGCGGTGGCGGCGAGCAGTCCGGCGATCTGGCTGCTGATCACGATCGCGCTGGTGTTCGGCGCGGTGGACGCGCTGTTCATGCCCGCCGTCGGGGCGCTGCCGGTGCGGCTGACCGACCGCTCGCAACTGGTCCGCGTCCAGGGCATGCGCTCGTTGTCGCAGCGGGTGGCCACCGTGGTGTCCGCGCCGATCGGCGGCGCGGTGCTCGCCTGGGGCGACGCCGAACTCGCCTTCACACTCAACGCGGCCCTGTTCGGACTCTCCCTCGCGCTGCTGTGGCGGCTGCGCCCGGGGCCCGCGCCCGAGCCGGAACCGGGCACCGAGGAGCCGGAATTGGGCCTGCGGGCCGGGCTGCGCCACGTGTTCGGGCACGAGTTCCTGCGCCCACTCCTGATCACGGTCGCGCTGATGGAGCTGGGCTTCACCATCCCGATGAACGTCGGCATCGTGCTGCTCGCCGACGACGCGGGCTGGGGGCCGGGCGGGATGGGCGCGGTGCTGGGCGGGTGGGGGATCGGTGCGGCGATCGGCGCGCTGGGTTTGACCGTTGCCGGGCGGGTGCCGCGGCCGGTGTTCGTGCTGCCGGTGGGGATGTTGGTGATGGCCGGCGGTCTGGTCGGCCTCGGTTACGCGCCCGGGGTGGGCGTCGCGGTGGCCTGCGCGGCGGTCCTGGGCGTGGGCACCGGCGTGGTGGGCGGAGCCGGGAGCGCGCTGGTGCAGACCACGTGCGCACCGAGTGCGCTGGGTCGGGTGACCGCGTTGCAGATGATGTTCGCGGTCGGCCTGATCCCGCTGCTGTACCCCGTCGGCGGCCTGATCGCCACGGAGTTCGGGCCCTCGGCCGTGTTCGCCGGCGGCGGTGCGGCGATGCTCGCGGGCATCGTGGTGGCACTGGGCAGCGGACCGTTTCGGCGCCGGACCTGACTTCGGGTCACGGAAGGATTCCGGTCGCACAACGATCATCTGACTCGAAGTCAAGTAGTTGGGCCCGGCCGAGCGCGAGGTTCACCCGATCGGGCAGGCTAGGCACATGACGATGCCGCCATCACCCGGACAGGGTGGCTACCCCGGATACGGGCAGCAGCCAGGCCAGGGTTATCCGAGCAACCAGCCGTACCCCGGGCAGCAGTACCCCCAGGGCGGACAGCAGTACCCACCGCCGCCGCAGAACCCGTACGGCGGTGGCGGACCGCAGTATCCCGGCAACTACGGCGGTGGCGGAGGCTATGGCGGCGGCATGCCGCCGGGCCCCAACCAGGGCGGCTCCGGCAAGGGCCCGCTGATCGCCGTGGTGATCGCCGCGATCGTCGTGGTCGGCGGGATCATCGCCACCCTCGTGGTCGTCCTGGGCGGGGACGACAAGAAGAAGTCGGCGTCGCCCACGCCCGCTCCGACCACCTCGGCCGTGTCCTCGCCGAGCGCCACGCAGAGCGCGCCGCCCACGACCCGCCCGACCACCACCCGCCCGACCGCGCCGCGCACCACCTCGTCCGGCGGCACGGACCCGACCATGCCCTCCGAGGTCCAGTACGTCGACCTGTCCAAGGGCGACTGCGTGACCCTGGACACCACCTCGGGCACGATCGACAAGAAGACCTGCACCAGCACGCACAACGGCGAGGTCATCATGACCTACGAACTGACCGGCAGCACCTACCCGGGCGAGTCGGCGATCACCGACCAGACCGAGACCAAGTGCACCCCGGCGCTGACCGCGGCGGTGAGCGGACGCTCCGACGCCTCGCAGTTCACCTTTACCTACACCTTCCCGAAGCAGCCGGGATGGGACATCGGTCGCCGCAAGGTGACCTGCATCGCGAAGTACAAGTCGGGGCAGACACTCACCAAGCCTCTGCGCTGACCGAGCGCTCGGCCCTTGGGGGAGGGATCGACGTGATGAGCAGTCCCGGCGGATACCCCGGCGGTGACCGGGGCGGTGGCAACCCGGGGGCCGGGGGCTACGGCAACTACGGTGGGGGAGGCTACGGCGGCGCCGGCGGTGGTTATCCGGGCGGCCCGGCGGGGCCCCCGCCCGCGAACCCGCCTCCGTCCCCGCCCTATGACGGCCCGACGATCGGCGGCCCGCCCTATCGCGCGGGCCCGCCCTACGGGGGCGGCGGCCCGCCGTACGGCGGAGGTCCGCCCTACGGCCCGCCCACCGGGCCGCCCGTGGGACCTCCCGGCGGCGGACGCAGCGGTCGGGTGGTGGCGATCGTGGTGGTCGTCGCGCTGGTGATCGCCGGCGGCGTGATCGCCCTGGTGGTGAGCCTGGGGGACGACGGCAAGAGCGACAAGGCGGGCCCGACGCCGAGTGCGACCCGGCCCACGAGCGCGCGGCCGAGCGAGAGCGCGTCGCCCACGGACTCGCCCGAGCCGCCGACGAGCGAGCCGCCCACGAGCGGGCCGGGCACGGAAGCCCCCTCCTCGCCGCCGGCGACCAACCCCAATGGCAGTGTCGCGGTCCGCAAGGTCCCGCTCAGTCCGGGCGACTGCATCTCGTTCGCGGCCGGGAGCACCGACGTGGACAAGGTCGGGTGCACCACGCCGCACGACGGGCAGCACATCGAGAACGTCGCGCTGCCGGACGGCGCGTGGCCCGGTGACGGGGCGATGGACACCAAGGCGTCGGAGGTGTGCAAGCCGATCACCGAACCGGTGATCAACCGTCAGCCCGACGCCGCGCAGTTGACCTGGCTCTACATCTATCCGAAGGAATCGGGCTGGGCCTCCGGCGATCGTGAGGTGCAGTGCCTGGTGTCCTACTCGGACGAGACCAAGAAGCTGACGGCGCCCCTGCAATAGCCTTTCGGCCGTGCAGGATGGGGGTCGCGCACGGTGCCGGCCGCGCACGGTGCCGGCCGCGATGCGCGGTGGCCGGCCTCCGGCCCGGTTGGCCTCGAGCGCCGGCCGGGCTGAAGGTGGGCTCGTGGTGGGGTCGGGGGTGGGGTGTGGGGTCAGTTCGGGGTGGGTTTTTGTTGGGCCGTCCATGAGGCGTGTAGGCGGGTGTAGATTCCTCCGGCGGTGACCAGGCGGGTGTGGGGGCCGCGTTCGATCAGCTTTCCGGCGTCGAAGACCAGGATCTCGTCGGCCGATTCGGCCGTGGACATCCGGTGTGCGATGAAGACCGCGGTGCGGCCCCGGGTCAGGCCGTCCAGGGCTCGGTTGATCCGGACCTCGGTGGCCGGGTCGACCGCTGACGTCGCCTCGTCCAGGACCAGCAGGTCCGGGTCGGCGATGTAGGCCCGGACCAGCGCGACCAACTGCCGCTCGCCCGCCGACAACGACTCGCCGCGCTGGCCCACCCGGGTGTCCAGGCCGGCGGCCAGACCCGCGAGCCAGTCGGCCAGCCCCAGGTCGGCGAACGCGGTGACGATCGCCGCGTCGTCCGCGTCCGGCCGGCCGTACCGCACGTTCTCCCGCAGCGTGGCGTCGAACAGGAAGCCCTCCTGCGGCACCATCACCACCCGCGCGCGCAACGACGAGAAGCGCACCCGGGGCAGGTCGACGCCGTCGAGCGACACCCGGCCCTCGTCCGGGTCGACCAGGCGCGTGAGCAGCTTGGCGAAGGTGGTCTTGCCCGAGCCGGTCTCGCCGACCACCGCCACCCGGGTCCGAGGCGCGAGCGTGACGTCCACATCGTGCAGGACCCGCGGACCACCGGGATAGCCGTACGAGACGTGGTCGAACCGCACCTCGACCGGGCCGCGGGCCAACTCCTCGCCCGCCTCGCCCGGATCGGCGATGTCCGGCTCCGCGTCCAGCACCTCCAGCACCCGACGCCAGCCCGCGAGCGCGTTCTGCGCCTCGTTCAAGATCTCCACGCCCATCTGCACCGGGCCCACGAACAACGTGACCAGGAACAGGAACGCGACCAACTCGCCCACGCTGAGCTGCCCGTCGATGCCCAGCCACACCCCGACGACCACCACCAGGCCGTTGGCCAGGCCGACCACGAACTCGCCCATCGGGAAGGTCAACGCGACGAACAACTGGGCCCGGGTCTGCGCGTCGCGGTGCGCGTCGACCGACTCGTCGATCCGGCGCGCGGTGCGCTCCTCGATGCCGTGCGCGCGCACGATCGCGGCGCCCACGACCGGCTCCGAGATCGCGCCCAGCATCCGGCCCATGGCGACGCGCACGTGCGAGTACGCGGCAGCGATCCGCTTCTGTACCGCGCGCATGAAGAAGTACAGCGGCGCGAAGCACACCCACACCAGCAGGGTCAACTGCCAGGAGTAGACGAACATCAGCACCGTCACCAGGGCGATCTGCCCGACGCTGACGATCAGCAACAGGCCGCCGAACTGGATGAATCGGCTGATCGTGTCCACGTCGCCGGTCACCCGCGAGACCAGCGAGCCGCGCTTCTCCGACTGCTGGTGCAGCGTGGACAGGTCGTGGATGTGTCGGAAGGCGGCCACCCGCATCGTGGACAGGCCGCGTTCGCTGGTGCGGTACAGCCGCACGTTCATCGCGTACGCCGACACCGCGGTGACCACCACCGCGAGCGCGGCGAGCGCGGCCATGGTGCGGACCACGGTCAGGTCGGGACCGGCGTCGGCGCGCAGGCCCCGGTCGATGGTCTGCTGCACGGCCAGCGGCACCACGATCCGCCCGGCCGTGCCGATCACGGCCAGCAGCAGGGTGACGATCAGGCCCTCGGTGAACTCCGGGGTCATGCGCAGGCCGCGGCGCAGCACGCTCAGGCCGGACTCGGTCGGCCGGTCGGCGTCGGGGCCTATTCGAGAGCCCGACCCGGTCTTCGGTTCGGGTTCGGGCGCGGCCGGCTTGGGCACGGCGGTGGCGATACTCATGAAGCCGTGGCCTCCTCGGCCTCGTCGACGTCGATGTCGGTGTCGAGTTCCTGCTCCGCGTCCTCGCGCGCGGCGCGTTCGTACGCGTTGACCAGGCGGCGGTAGCCCACCGAGCGCTCCAGGAGCGTGTGGTGCGGGCCGCGGTCGAGCACCCGGCCGCCCTCGATGTAGACCACCTCGTCGGCGAGCGCGATGGTGGCCTTGCGGTAGGCGACCACGACCACGGTGGCCGGTCCCGCGTCGCGCAGCCCGTGCAGGATGGCCGCCTCCACGCGCGGGTCCACCGCCGAGGTGGCGTCGTCCAGGACGAGCAGGCGCGGCCGGCGCACCAGGGCCCGGGCCAGCGCGATCCGCTGGCGCTGGCCGCCGGAGAGGGTGGTGCCGCGCTCGCCGACCTGGGTGTCCAGGCCGTCGGGCAGCGCGGCGACGAAGTCGGCCTGGGCGATTCGCAGCGCCTCGTGCACCGCGGCGTCGTCCAGGTCCAGGCCCAGGGTGATGTTGTCACGGACGCTGTCGTCGAACAGGAACGCCTGTTGCGGGACCAGTGCGGCGGTGGCCGCGATCCCGCCCCGCCGGTAGTCGCGCAGGTCGGTGCCGTCGAGCAGGATCCCGCCGTCCACCGGGTCGACCAGTCGGACCAGGAGCGAGACCAGGGTGGACTTGCCGGATCCGGTCGGGCCGACGACGGCGATGGTGCGTCCGGGGTCGACATCGAAGGCCACGTCGTGCAGTACGTCGGTGTCGTCGGTGTAGCCGAAGCGCACCGCGCGCGCCTCCAGGCGGGCCGGACCGGCCGCCGCGTCACCGCCCTCGATCTCGCCGTAGGCGTGCTCGCCCTCGGCGTCCAGCACGCCGCGGACCCGGTCGTAGCCGACCACCGAGCGCGGCATGTCGCCGAGCAGCCAGCCGATCGCCCGGACGGGGAAGGCCAACAGGGTGAACAGGTAGGCGACCTGCACCAGGTCGCCCGGAGCCAGATCGCCGTGCGAGACCCGGACCGTGCCGACCACCAGGACCAGCAGCACGCCGAAGCCGGGCAGCGCCTCCAGGATCGGGTCGAACAGCGCCCGGACCCGGCCCACCGCGATGTTCGCGTCGGCCAACTCCCGCGACGCGGCCGCGAACCGGGCGGTCTCCTCGCTCTCCCGGCCCAGCGTCTTGACCACCAGCGCGCCGTCGAAGCTCTCGTGCGCGATCTCCGCGACGTCGGCGCGCAATTCCTGCGCGCGCATCGCCAACGGCCCCTGCCTGCGCTGGTACACGATGTTGAGCGCGGCGATCGCCGGGAAGATCACGAAGCCGACCAGGGCCAGCGCCCAGTCGGTGATCACCATCGAGATCGCCGCGACGAACAACATCACCACCACGCCGGTGGCCATCGGCAGCGGCGCCACCGGGTTCCACGCCGCCTCGACGTCGGCGTTCGCGTTGGACAGCAGCGTGCCGGTCGGGTGGCGGTGGTGCCAGGCGAGCGGCAGCCGCAGGTATTGCCGGGTGACCCGGCGACGGAAGGTGGCCTGGAGGCGGTACTGCATCATGCCCGCCCACAACCGCCGACCGATCACGCCGAACGCCTTGAGCAGCGCGACGCCGAACACCGCCGCGAACGCGCCGATCAGCGCGCCCGCCGTGGTGTGCCCGTCACGGAAGGCCGGGATGATCACGTCGTCGGTGACGCGTCCGAGCACAAGCGCCGAGCCCACCGTCATCACGCCGTACACCGCGCTCGCGCCCACCGCGGCGGCGAAGATCCGAGGCTCCTCGCGGATCGCGACGCCGAGTACGCGCAGTCCTTGTCGCAGAACGACCTTGTCCGCCACGGGGCTCACTTTCACGCGGATTCGCCCGGATTCACCGGAATCCGGGGGAACGCAGCCGCCGCGAACGGGGCTGTCGACGATGTTTGTCCGATGAACGTACAAGGCGCCGCCGACCGCCCCGATTCCCCGCCCGCCCCGCCGACTCCATCCGGATCACCGGCCTCCGGGCGGATTGGAGCAGACCATTCCCGCATGTCACCCTGTTTCGGGCGCTCCCCGAGAACGGGCTCGCGACGCCCCGGTTACCCGCAACCAAACCCCGGGTCGGGCTCGTCTCCACGGTCGTGCCCTGACCATGATCGATAGACCGAGGACGCCGCTGTGGGCCTCACCAGCCTCAAACTGATAATCCTGCTGTGCCTCGTCACCGTCGCGGCGGCGTCGGCGGCCGTGTACTTCTGGCCCAAGCTGTCCCGTCAGCACGTGGTGCCCATCCTCGGCCGGGTCGGCATCCTGCTGAGCACGCAGGTCCTGCTCCTGGCCACGGTCGCGGTGATCGGCAACCGATATTTCGTCTTCTATACGACCTGGGACGACCTGTTCGGGCGCACCGGCAAGCCGGTCCTGAACTTCGGCGAGGCCGGCCCCGGCGACATGCCCAAACTGGTCAAGGAGAAGGGCACCGAGACGATAGACGTCCCGCAGGGGAGCAACCCCCAGGTCGCGGGCCAGATCATGCAGGTAGACCTGGTCGGACGACGCAGCGGGATGGGCACACCCGCGCTCGTCTACCTGCCGCCGCAATACTTCCAGGCCCAGTACAAGGACCGGCGCTTCCCCGTCGTGGTCACGCTCACCGGCTACCCCGGCAACGAGCGCAACCTGGTCACCCGGCTGGAGCTGCCCAAGATCGCCGCCAACGAGATCGCCGCCGGCCGGGTCCAGCCCACCATCTACGTGATGATGAAGCCCAGCGTCGGCCTCGACCGCGACACCGAGTGCACCGACGTGCCCGGCGGCCCGCAGGTCGGCATGTTCTTCAGCCAGGACCTGCCCGAGGCGATCAGCCAGGCCTACCGCGTCGCCCCGGGACCGCGCGGCTGGGCCATGCTCGGCGACTCCACCGGCGGCTACTGCGCGGCCAAGCTGCCGATGCTCAACTCGGACCGGATCGGCGCGGGCGTCGCGCTCTCCGCCGACTACGGCGCCCCCTCCGACGGCGACACGGGCGACCTGTACGGCGGCAGCAAGGCCTACCGCAACCAGAACGACCTGCTGTGGCGGCTGAAGAACCTGCCCATGCCGCCCGTCAGCCTCCTGCTCACCAGCAGCGAGAGCGGCGAACCCAACCTCGCCGACACCCGGGAGTTCCAGAAGCTGGCCAAGGCGCCGCTCAAGGTGGACACCCTGCTCCTGCCCACCGGCGGGCACAACTTCAAGACCTGGCAGACGGTGCTGCCCGACGCGCTGCGCTGGTTGAGCGCGCAGCAAAAGAGCGACCACCCCAAGGAGCCGGGCCCGGTGGCCGCCTCGCCGTGACCGGCCGTGTCGCGGCCCGCGCCCCTTGATTTCATCCGGCGCGGGCCGAAGGATCGGCACATGCCGACTTCCCACGCCCGCGCCGAACGCGCCGCGCTCGCCGAACTGCTGCGCGTCCTCGGACCCGACGCGCCGACCCTGTGCGAGGGCTGGACCACCCGGGACCTCGCGGCCCACCTCGTGGTCCGCGAACACCGCCCGGACTCGGGACCCGGCCTGGTCTTCAAGCCGCTCGCCGGATACACCGAACGGGTACGCCTGCGGCAGGCGGCCAAACCGTACGAGCAGAGCGTGCGCCTGGTCGCCGACGGGCCGCCGACACTGTCCGCGTTCGGCATCCCCGGCGTGGACGCCGCGGCCAACACGATGGAGTACTTCATCCACCTGGAGGACGTCCGGCGCGCCCAACCCGGCGGCGCCGAACCGCGCGAGCTGGACCCCGCGCTCACCGAGATCCTCTGGAAGCGGGCCAAGGGCTCCTCGCGGATCGCGCTGCGCGGGGTACCGGTGGGGGTGGCTCTGCGCCGCACCGACACCGGCGCCGACGAGCCGGCCCAGCCGATCCACAAGGGCACCCCCGTGGTCACGCTGGCCGGACACCCGGCCGAACTGCTGCTGTACCTGTTCGGCCGCAAGGAGCACGCCCGGGTCGAGGTCACCGGCGACCCGGACGCGGTACGGGCGCTGCGCGCGGCCGATACCGGCCTGTGAACGCTTGCGCGGCCGGCCCGCGCGGGTCTGCGACAATGCGCGCATGACCGGTGCCTCCCACCCGCCCGCGCGGCCGTCCGACCTCGATCCGAGCATCGCCGCCCGCCTCAAGCGCGACCCCGACGGCCTGATCGCCGCCGTCGCCCAGGCGAGCGACACGGGCGAGGTGCTGATGGTCGGCTGGATGGACGACGAGGCGCTGCACCGCACGCTGACCACCGGCCGGTGCACCTACTGGAGCCGCAGCCGGCAGGAATACTGGGTCAAGGGCGACACCTCGGGCCACGTGCAGAAGGTGGTCTCGGCCGCCCTCGACTGCGACGGCGACGCGGTGCTCGTGCGGGTCGAGCAGACCGGCGCCGCGTGCCACACCGGCGCGCGCACCTGCTTCGACGCCGACGTCCTGCCGGTTACCTCCTGACCGTCCGCCTCCCGACCGTCCGCCCCGCCCGTCGCCCTCGCGACCGTCCGGTCGCCGGACCGGTCCCCTCCGCCGACTTGCCGCCCGGGAGATTGCGCTCGCCATGACCACCGGAACCGTCACCCCCGACCCGGACACCTTCCGGGAACTCGCCCGCGACCGGCGCGTCATCCCCGTCACCCGGCGCTTTCTGGCCGACGGCGACACGCCCGTGGGGCTGTACCGCAAGCTCGCCGCCGAGCGGCCCGGCACCTTCCTGCTCGAATCCGCGGAGAACGGCCGCTCCTGGTCCCGCTATTCGTTCGTGGGCGTGCGCAGCGCGGCGATGCTCACCGAAGTGGCCGGGCGGGCCCGCTGGTTGGGCACCCCGCCGGTGGGCGTGCCGGTGGACGGCGACCCGCTGGAGGTGCTGCGGGCCACGATGGAGGCGCTGCACACCCCGCACGGCATCCCGGGCCTGGACCTGCCGCCGCTGACCGGCGGGATGGTCGGCTACCTCGGCTACGACATCGTGCGCCGGTTGGAACGGCTGCCCGAGTCGAGCGTGGACGACCTGCGCATCCCCGAGCTGATGATGTTCCTGGCCACCGACCTCGCGGTGCTCGACCACGTGGACGGCAGCGTGCTGCTGATCGCCAACGCGATCAACCACGACAACCGCGAGTCGGGCGTGGACGAGGCGTATCGGGCGGCGGTGGCCCGGCTGGACGCGATGACCGCGGACCTGGCCCGCCCGACCGGACTGGCCGCCGCGGCGTTCGAGCGGGCGGCGCCGGCCGAGGCGGTCGGCCCCTGGGGCTCGGCCGAGTACCGCAAGGCTGTGGCCGCGGCCAAGGAGGAGATCCGGGCCGGCGAGGCGTTCCAGATCGTGCTCTCCCAGCGCTTCGAGATGCCCACCGAGGCCGGCGCGCTGGACGTGTACCGGATCCTGCGGGCGACCAACCCCAGCCCGTACATGTACCTGTTCCGGATGCCCGGCCCCGACGGTGGCGCCGAGGGCGGATTCGACGTGGTCGGCTCCAGCCCCGAGGCGCTGGTCAAGGTCGAGGAGGGGCGGGCGATGGTGCACCCGATCGCGGGCACCCGCCATCGCGGCGCCACACCCGCCGAGGACGCCGCGCTCGCCGAGGAGTTGCTGGCCGACCCGAAGGAACGCGCCGAACACCTGATGCTCGTCGACCTGGGCCGCAACGACCTGGGCCGGGTCTGCGCACCCGGCACGGTCGAGGTGGTCGACTTCATGTCGGTCGAGCGCTACAGCCACGTGATGCACATCGTGTCCACGGTGGTGGGCGAGTTGGCGCCGGGGCGCACCGCGCTCGACGTGTTCGCCGCGTGTTTCCCGGCGGGCACCCTGTCCGGCGCGCCCAAGCCGCGGGCGATGGAGATCATCGAGAACTTCGAGCCGACCCGGCGCGGGCTGTACGGCGGCTGTGTGGGCTATGTGGACTTCGCGGGGGACCTGGACACCGCGATCGCGATCCGCACCGCGCTGATTCGCGACGGCGTCGCCTACGTCCAGGCCGGCGCGGGTGTGGTCGCCGACTCGTCGCCGGAGGCCGAGGACGTGGAGTGCCGCAACAAGGCGGCGGCGGTGCTGCGCGCGGTGGCGATCGCGGCCACGCTGGCCCCGGCGCACGAGAGCCCGGCGTCCTGACGCACGCGGGTGCTCCGGTGGGGCGCTTCGGCGGGGCGTGGACCCGACCCGGGTCAAGGCGCGGCGAGGCGTGGTTCATGCTGGATGCATGACCGACGCGAGGACCGAGGCCGGCGCGGCGCGCCGCGGCACCGAGACGGACGACCGATCGCCGGGCGGGGCGCCGACCGCCGAGGCGGCGGAACCCGAGGCCGGGACGCAGACCGAGGCGGCCGAGACGGTGGATGTCGCCGTGCGGGAACGCAAGGCCGCCCGGCGCGAGTTGACCGCCGCGGTGTTGCTGGTTCTGGTCGGCGCGGGCGTGGTGCTCTCGGTGGCGGGACGTACCTGGGCCGAGGGCACGGCGCTGGTGCACGGCTCGCACATCGCGGTGCACGCGAGCGGCAACACGATCAACAAGGCCACCTCGGCGCTCGCGCTGCTCGGCCTGGCGGGCGGCCTCGCGATCCTCGCGACCCGGACCGTCGGCCGCACGCTGATCGGCGCGCTGATCACGCTGGCGGGGGCCGGGGTCACCGTGCTGGCCGTACAGGGCGCGCGCGACACCTCGGCGGTGGACGGTGAGGCGGCGAAGAAGGCGGCCGTCGAGGGTGTACGGGCCGTGGACGTGAGCCACGCGGTCTGGCCGTGGTTCGCGGCCGTGGGCGGTGTGCTGATCGTGCTGGCCGGGCTGTTCGTGGTGATCCGCGGGCGGCGCTGGCCCGGAATGTCCAACCGCTACGAGGCGCCGGCGGGGCGGGGGGCCGCGGCCCGGCGGCGTACCGCGACCAACGCGGACCTGTGGAACGCGTTGGACCGGGGCGAGGACCCCACGCGCTGAGCACTGCTCCCGGCGGGTGACAATAAGAATCGCGCGGGTGCGACCCGCGCGCTTACGCGTGTGCAGTTTGATGTGAAGCCGAAGGAGTCGATCGATGTCGTCGCAAGCCGGAAACCACGGCAGCACCCCCGCGGCCTGGACCGTGACCATACTCGCGCTGATCGGTTGCACCGTCTCGGGTGTCGCGATGATCGCGGCCAACGTGATGCTTTTCTGGGTCGGGGCCGCGGTGGTGTTGGTCGGGTGTATCGCCGGTGCGGGGATGCGGATGGGTGGGCTTGGGGCTGCGCCCGCGCGGCGCTGACGCCTCGGTCTTGGCCTCGAGCGCACCCGGGCCGTGCGGCGGCGGTCTTTGGCCTCAGGCGCACCCGGGCCGTGCGGCGGCGGTCTTTGGCCTCAAGCGCACCCGGGCCGTGCGGCGGCGGTCTTTGGCCTCAGGCGCCGGCCGGGCTGGGTGGCCTCAGGCGCCGGCCGGGCTGAGTGGCCTCAAACGCCGGCCGGGCTATTTGGGCTCCAGCGCCCGGTGGGTTGCTTGGGCTTGGGTGCCGGTCGGGCTGGGTGGCCTCAAGCGCCGGCCGGGCTGTTTGGGCTCCAGTGTCGGGCGGGTTGCTTGGGCTTAGGCGCTGGCCGGGCTTTTTGGGCTCCAGCGCCCGGTGGGTTGCTTGGGCTTGGGTGTTGGCTGGGCTGGGTGGCCTCGAGTGCCGGCCGGGCTGTTTGGGCTTCAGCGCTGCTTGGGCTCACGCGCCTGCGGGGTTGCTTGGGGTTGGGTGCCGGTCTGGGTGGGTGGGCTTGGGCTTGCGTGTTGGTGGGTGGGTTTTCGGGTGGTGGTGGGTGGCTTGTTCTAGGGTTGGCTTGTCGGCCTAGGGGGGAAAGTGGCGTACGGCTACCCGGGGGCTCCCGGTAATGGGGATCGGACGCGGGAGTGGAACGCGCCGCCCCGGCCGTTCGGGCATTCGGTGCCGCCTTATGGGCCGCCCACCACGCCGCCGCCTGCCGGGCCGCCGCCGGGGGCGCCGGACAACTACCTCGCCTGGGCGGTCGTGGCGACCGTGTTCTGTTGTTTTCTGGCCGGGGTTCCGGCGTTGCTCGCGGCGACCAGCGTCAACGAGCGGTGGCAGCGCGGCGACGTGGCGGGGGCCCGGCTCGCCTCGCTGCGGGCGCGCAACTGGACGATCGGGACCGTCCTGCTCGGGGTGATTTTCTGGACCACCTGGATGGTCGGCGTCTTCCTGCTGGGTTGGAAAGACACGCTGGGTGACCTGTGATGGCGCCCGCCGACGGCACAATGAGTCCGTGAGCATGCCCGCCCGCCCCGCGCCGGCCACCGGATTCCGGCTGCGCAACCTGGGGCTTCCGGCCACGAGTCTGGCGGTGCTCGCGGCCGCCACCACCTATGTCGGCCTGGTGGATCCGCGCGAGAGCGGCCACTACCCGTCCTGCCCCTACCTGGTGATCACCGGCCTGGCCTGTCCCGGCTGCGGCGGGCTGCGCTGTGTACACGCGCTCACCCACCTCGACCTGCCGGCGGCGTTGGGCTACAACGCGCTGGCGGTCGCGCTCTTCCCGCTGATCGGGTGGTTGTGGCTGCGCTGGGCGGTGCGTACCGCGCGCGGCGAGCCGCGGCGCACGTTGGCCGATCCTCGGTGGTTGCGGGCGCTGCTGGCCGTCGTACTGGTCTTCTGGATCGTTCGCGACCTGCCGTTCGGCGCCGGGCTCGCCCCCTGACGCACAGTGATCGGCGGCGGTTTCGCGAGCCGGACCGTGCGCACGGGGCGACCGTGCGACGCCGTATGCTGCCCCCACCTCTTCGGCGGTGCGATGTGTCGGGTCTGTTCGAATCGGCCTATACCATCGAAGGGCCGGGGGAGCAGGTTCTCCGGACGAACGAGGGGATGTAGGGCGTGACTGTGCTCGACGAGATCATCGACGGCGTCAACGCCGACCTCGCCGAACGACAGGCCCGCGTATCCCTTGACGAGATCAAGGAACTCGCGGCCCAGGCGCCGGCGCCCCGCGACGCGGAGAGCATCCTGCGCGGCGACGGCATCGCCGTCATCGCCGAGGTCAAGCGCTCCAGCCCCTCCAAGGGCGCGCTCGCCGCGATCGCCGACCCGGCGGGCCTCGCCGCCGACTACGAGTCCGGCGGCGCGTCCGTGATCAGCGTGCTCACCGAGCAGCGCCGCTTCGGCGGCTCGCTCGACGACCTCGACGCGGTCCGCGCCGCGGTCGACATCCCGGTCCTGCGCAAGGACTTCATGGTGACGAGCTATCAGCTGTGGGAGGCCCGCGCGCACGGCGCCGACGTCGCCCTGCTGATCGTCGCGGCCCTGGAGCAGAACGCGCTGATCTCGTTGATCGAGCGCTCCCGCTCGATCGGTCTCACCACCATCGTGGAGGTCCACGACGAGGAGGAGACCGCCCGCGCGCTCGACGCCGGCGCCACCGTGATCGGGGTCAACGCGCGCAACCTCAAGACCCTCGAGGTGGACCGCAACAACTTCGCCCGGATCGCCCCGCTGATCCCGGACACCTGCGTGCGCATCGCCGAGTCCGGCGTGCGCGGCCCGCACGACCTGATCGCCTACGCCAACAACGGCGCCGACGCCGTCCTGGTCGGCGAGTCTCTGGTCACCGGGCGCGACCCGCGCAGCTCGGTCGCCGACCTGGTCGCCGCAGGCGCCCACCCGGCGATCCGGCACGGGCGCGGCTGAGGGCGCGGGCACGATGAGCATGGACCCGCGACTGGCCCGGGGCTGCAAGCCCCGCGGCTGTCGCGCGCCCGCCCGCCGGGTGCGTGGCCGCCGCGTGCGGTACGTGATCGGCTGCGAGCCCGGCCAGGTGCCGGGCAGCCGATGGCGCCGACACGTTTCCTGACCCACCCGTCAGCAACGTGCCGTCCCACGGCATGCCACACCGACAAGGACCCCGCATGTCCAGCACTGCCCAACTGCCGGATCCCTCCGGCCACTTCGGCGTCTTCGGCGGGCGGTTCCTGCCCGAGGCGCTGATCGCCGCCCTCGACGAGCTGACCGCCGCCTACGACAAGGCCAAGGACGACCCGCAGTTCCAGGCCGAGTTCACCGGCCTGCTGCGCGACTACGCCGGTCGCCCGAGCATCATCACCGAGGCGCCCCGCTTCGCCGAGCACGCCGGCGGCGCGCGGATCATCCTCAAGCGCGAGGACCTCAACCACACCGGCTCGCACAAGATCAACAACGTGCTCGGCCAGGCCATCCTGACCAAGCGCATGGGCAAGACCAGGGTGATCGCCGAGACCGGAGCCGGCCAGCACGGCGTGGCCACCGCCACCGCGTGCGCGCTGCTCGGCCTCGAGTGCGTCGTCTACATGGGTGAACTCGACACCCAGCGCCAGGCGCTCAACGTGGCCCGGATGCGGGTGCTCGGCGCCGAGGTGATCCCGGTCGCGATCGGCTCGCGCACCCTCAAGGACGCGATCAACGAGGCGCTGCGCGACTGGGTCGCCAACGTCGACACCACCCACTACCTGCTCGGCACCGCGGCCGGCGCGCACCCCTTCCCGGCCATGGTCCGCGACTTCGTCCGGGTGATCTCGGTCGAGGCCCGGCAGCAGGTGCTCGACCTGACCGGGAAGCTGCCCGACGCGGTTTGCGCGTGTGTGGGCGGCGGCTCCAACGCGATCGGCGCCTTCCACGCCTTCATCCCCGACGAGGGCGTGCGGCTGTACGGCTTCGAGGCGGGCGGCGACGGCGTGGAGACCGGACGGCACGCCGCCTCGATCACCGGCGGCTCGATCGGCGTACTGCACGGCGCGCGCACCTACCTGCTCCAGGACGAGTACGGGCAGACGCAGGAGTCGCACTCGATCTCGGCCGGCCTGGACTACCCGGCCGTCGGGCCCGAGCACGCCTGGCTGCACCAGAGCGGCCGGGCGATCTACCGGCCGATCGACGACGCCCCCGCGATGGAGGCGTTCCGGCTGCTGTGCCGCACCGAGGGCATCATCCCGGCGATCGAATCGGCGCACGCCCTCGCCGGCGCGATCGAGGTCGGGCGCGAACTCGGCCCCGACGCGACCATCCTGGTCAACCTCTCCGGGCGCGGTGACAAGGACATGCACACCGCCGCCAAGTACTTCGATCTCCTCGACGCGGAAGCGGAGCAGTCGTGACCGGCACCGGCACCACCACCAGGCTCACCGAGGTGCTGGCCGCGGCCCGCGCGGAAAACCGCGCCGCGCTGGTCGGATACCTCCCGGCGGGCTACCCCTCCGTCGAGGGCTCCGCCGCCGCGATGCGCGCGATGGTCGAGGGCGGCTGCGACATCATCGAGGTCGGCCTGCCGTACAGCGACCCGCAGATGGACGGGCCCGTCATCCAGCGCGCCGTCGAACACGCGCTGGCGCACGGCACCAACACCCACCACGTGATCGACAACGTGCGCGCGGTCGCCGAGACCGGCGCCGCCACGCTGGTGATGTCCTACTGGAACCCGATCGAGCGCTACGGCGTCGAGCGGTTCGCGAGCGAGTTGGCCGCGGCCGGCGGCAGCGGGGTGATCACCCCCGACCTGATCCCGGACGAGGCCCACGAGTGGATCGCCGCCACCGACCGCCACCGGCTGGACCGGATCTTCCTGGTCGCGCTGTCCTCATCGGACGAGCGCATCGCCTACACCACCCGACACTGCGGCGGCTTCGTCTACGCCGCCTCCGTGATGGGCGTCACCGGCGCCCGCGCCTCGGTGAGCACGCTCGCGGGCGACCTGGTCACGCGCACCCGCGCCACCACCGATCTGCCGGTGTGCGTGGGCCTGGGCGTCTCCACCGCCGCCCAGGCGGCCGAGGTGGCCGGCTACGCCGACGGCGTCATCGTCGGCTCCGCGTTCGTCCGCGCCCTCCTGGACGCGCCGAACGAACAGGCCGGCCTGGACGCCGTCCGCGCCCTGGCCGGCGAACTCGCCGAGGGCGTCCGCAAGCGCTGACCCGCCCCCGAAGCTCTCATCCCGTGTAAAAACCCAACAAAATGAGCACCGGCTGACCGACGGCCGCCGCAGCACTCCAGCGGCGGCCGTCGGCATGCCGCGTGCCATCCCACCCCAACCCCCATCGGAGGAACCCGCGTTGAGCGCCAAGACCAGGACCAACCGAACGCCCGTCATCCTCGCCGTCGTCGGCGTGTTCGTGGTCGCGGTGCTGGCCGCCGTCCTGGGCGTCGTGCTCACCACGGGCAACGAGAGCAAGAGCGACGACTCCGGCCCCGCGGCACAGCCGACCGGCGCCAAGGCGGCCATCCGCGACGTCGACCTCGCGAGCCTGCCCGCCGCCGTGCGGGCCGACGGCACCATCCGCGTCGGCGGCGACGCGGCCCCGGTCACCGTCACCGTGTACGAGGACTTCCGCTGCCCGTTCTGCAAGCGCTTCGAGGCCAACTTCGGCCCGCTGCTCGCCGACTACGTCCAGGCCGGGAAGATCAAGGTCCACTACCACATCGCGTCCTTCCTGGACGGCAAGCTCGGCGGCACCGGATCGGTCAAGGCCGCCAACGCCGCGCGCTGCTCGGTCGACACCGGCAAGTTCGCCGCGTACCACGCCGTGCTGTTCAAGAACCAGCCCGACGAATCCGAGGACGGCTACACCGCCGGCCGCCTCCTGGACCTGGCCGGCCAGGTCCAGGGCCTGCGCGGCGAGACCTTCGACGCATGCGTGAACACCGACGCCAACGGCGCCTGGGTGAGCGCCTCCGAGAGCACGTTCGAAAGCTCCGGCGTCTCCGCCACGCCCGCGATCGCCGTCGACGGAAAAATTCTGGACTCCGGGAACTCGGCCATGCGTTCGCCCGACAACCTTCGTGAACTGCTCGACCAACGCCTGGGGAACCCCGGGAGTGGTAAGGCGGCGCTCGGACAGGAACCTCAGGCGCCTTCGGCCGGTTAGACAGGACATGTGCCGGTCCGGGTGCGGGGGACCAGTGGACCGGCCGTCCCTGAACCTCACCCGTCGTGACGGAGGTCAGACCGTGGGAAGCAAGACGATCGAGCCGGCGGCCGAGCGATGAGCGCGACGGCCGGCCCGACCGGGGCGAGAGCGGCAGGCCCGGCCGGAGCGAGAGGGGCGGGCCCGCTCGCGGGTCTGCGGCCATACGTGCCGTGGATCGGCCTCGCCGCCCGGCTCGGCCTGGCCTTCGTCTGGGCATACGCCGGCTGGGAGAAGGCACTCGACCCCGACCAGGCCGCCTATGCGGTGCGCGGCTACGACGTGCTGCCCGACGGCCTGGTCGACCCCGTCGGCTACGCCCTGCCCTACCTGGAACTGGGCCTGGCCCTGCTCCTGGTGTTCGGCCTGGGCACCCGGCTCGTCGCGTCACTGTCCGCGCTGCTCCTGCTCGTGTTCATCGCGGGCATCGCCCAGGCGTGGGCGCGCGGCCTGGCGATCGACTGCGGCTGCTTCGGCGGCGGTGGTCCGGTCGAGCCGGACAAGACCGCGTATCTCGAGGAGATCCTGCGGGACTGCGGCTTCCTGCTGCTCGCGATCTGGCTGATCGTCTTCCCCCGCACTCGGCTGTCCGCCGACGCCTGGCTGTTCCCGGAGGAACCGCCCTACGACGAGGACTTCGAGGACGAGGACGACGAGGACGCCGACGAGGACGAGGCGCACACGGTGGCGGACGAGCACCGCGGGGACGCGAACCGGAACCCCGGAACCCGGGAACTGAAAGGCCCTGAGATCACGTGAGCTCGAAGAATTCGGCAGGCAAGCGCACCGCGCGCGAGCGGATGGCCCAGGAGCGCGCCCGCCAGGAGGCGGCCGACAAGCGCAAGCGGATGCTGATCATCGCCGGCGCCGTCGTGGCCGTCCTCGCGGTCGTCGCCATCATCGGCGTGGTCGTCGGCACGTCCAAGACCAACAAGAAGAAGGGGCCCTGGAAGGACGCGCTCGCCAAGCCCGCGAGCGCCCCGCCCAACCTGTCCGCGGACGGCCTGGGCATCCCGGTAGGCAGCAACCCCAACGCCCCCTCGCTGATCATGTACGAGGACTTCCGCTGTCCGATCTGCCACGAGGTGGAGAAGGCGCTCGGCCCCACCCTGCGGCAGATGGCCGACGCCGGCACGATCAAGATCGACTACCACATCGCCTCGTTCCTGGACGGCAAGCTCGGCGGCAACGGCTCCAAGTACGCGGCCAACGCGGCCGGGTGCGCGCAGACCGCGGGCAAGTTCGCGCCGTACCACGACACCCTCTACGCGAACCAGCCGGACGAGTTGAACGACAAGTTCGGCAACCGCTCCTATCTGCTCGACCTCGCGAGCAAGGTCGACGGCCTGCGCTCGCCGGCCTTCGACCAGTGCGTGAACGACCTGAGCCACGCCGGGTGGGTGAACCAGGTCGAGGACGCGTTCCAGCACGCCAAGATCGGTGACACCCCCGTCACCGGCACCCCGACCGCGGGCATCAACGGCAAGACCATCGACCTGATCGTCAAGGGCCGCGGCCTGGCCACGCCCGACGAGGTGCGCGCGCAGATCCTGGCGGCGATCAAGTAGTCACCGTCCGTCGCCGCAACAGCGGGCGCGACCCCGAAATCCCCGGGATCGCGCCCGTTCGCGCGTGCCCGCCGGCACACGTTCGCCCCCGCACCCGGTAGCGTCGTACCCGCCATGGACCTCGCATTCATTCCCAGCCCCTCGCGCGGACAGATCGACCTCGGTCCGATCCCGCTGCGCGGCTACGCGCTGTGCATCATCCTCGGTGTCGTCCTCGCGATCTGGCTCGGCGAGCGCCGCTGGGTCGCCCGCGGCGGTCGCGCCGGCACGGTCGGCGACATCGCCGTGTGGATGGTGCCCTTCGGCCTCGTCGGAGGCCGCCTCTACCACGTCGTCACCACGCCGGAGCCGTACTTCGGCGACGGCGGCGACCCCATGCAGGCGTTCGCCGTCTGGAAGGGCGGCCTCGGCATCTGGGGGGCGATCGCGCTCGGCGCGGTGGGCGCCTGGATCGGCTGCCGGCGTCGGGGCATCCCGCTGCCCGCGCTGGCCGACGCGCTCGCCCCGGGCATCGTGCTCGCCCAGGCGGTGGGCCGCTGGGGCAACTGGTTCAACCAGGAGCTCTACGGCCGCGAGAGCGACGTGCCGTGGGCGGTGAAGATCGACGGCGACCACAACGTGATCGACCCCGGCCAGAACGGCACCTTCCACCCGACGTTCCTGTACGAGTCGTTGTGGTGCATCGGCGTCGCCGCGCTGGTGATCTGGGCCGACCGCCGCTTCAAGCTGGGCCACGGCCGGGCGTTCGCGCTCTACGTCGCGGGCTACACGGTGGGCCGGTTCTGGATCGAATACATGCGCGTCGACGACGCCGAACACGTGCTCGGCATGCGGCTGAACAACTGGACGGCGATCCTCGTCTTCGCCGGCGCCCTCGTCTACATCTGGGTCTCCGCCCGCAAGCACCCCGGCCGCGAGGCCCCGGAGACGCTGCGCGGACACGACCCCGAGGACGGGGACGACGCGGACGCGGTCGGGACGGACACGGACACGGACACGAAGACGGTCGACGCGGACGCGGAGCAGAGCGACCCGGACGCGACGAAGGCCGCCGTCGACCTCGGGAAGTCCGACCGACCCGCCCCCGTCGACGCCGACGCCGACGCGGAGCCGGACGCGGCAGCGAGCGACGCCGAGCCCGGCCCGGACGACGCCGGGGAGCACGCCGGCTCCGGCCCGCGCAAGGCCGCCGACAAGGGCTGACCGACCCACGCCGAAGGCCGTCCGAACCCGCGCCCACCTGCGGGTTCGGACAGCCTTTCCTGGCCGGCGGCACCCGGCGGCGAAACGGTAGCGTCGTGGCCCCAGCGTGACGAGAGGGCCGAACGAACCGTGAAGACCAGCGACATAGCCGCCGAGGTGCCCGACCCCGCCCCGGAGCTCGGACACCAGGACGGCATCGACCACACCCACCGCGACATCGGCGGCGGCTGGCTGCGCCCGGCCGTGTTCGGCGCGATGGACGGCTTGGTCTCCAACTTCGCGCTCATTTCCGGCATCGTCGGCAGCGACGCGACCCCCAGGACCGTCGTGGTCACCGGCCTTGCCGGCCTGGCCGGCGGCGCCTTCTCGATGGCGGCGGGGGAGTACACCTCGGTCGCCTCGCAGGCCGAACTGGCCCGCGCCGAGGTCGAGGTCGAACGCCGCGAACTGTGCCGCAGCCCCGAGGCCGAACAGCGCGAGCTGGCCGAGCTGTACATCGCCCGCGGCCTGGACGAGGACCTGGCCGTCGAGGTGGCCCGGCAGCTGTCCCGCGACCCCGAACTGGCCCTGGAGATCCACGCCCGCGAGGAACTGGGCGTCGACCCGCACGACCTGCCGTCGCCGTGGCTGGCGGCCGGCTCCTCGTTCGCCTTCTTCGCCATCGGCGCGCTGCTTCCGCTGCTGCCGTACCTGCTCGGGGCGACCACCCTCGCGCCCGCGCTGATCCTGACCGCCCTCGGCCTGTTCGGCGCCGGCGCCGTGGTCTCCCGGGTCACCGCCCGGCCGTGGTGGTTCGGCGGAACCCGCCAGTTGGTGCTGGGCGCGGCGGCGGGCGGACTGACCTATCTGCTCGGCCTGCTGATCGGCCGACAGGTATGAGAGGTGCCCACGACGTGAACGCGGCGTGAGGCGTCCGTAACCTGCGCGTAGCCCGGCGACCCCACCCGGAAACCAGCCGCCATACCGGTCCGAGACATGCGGTTTCGTCGCCCGGATCGTCGGGAATGACCCACCCGATATGCCAAGGCGACCGGCGCGGCGCAGCGCTCGAGGGCCGGGCCGAATCACCCTGGTGACCGCATGGTGAGACGGGTTTGTCCCGGGTTCCGGATAGACGTACTGATCGTGTAACCTGCACGAAATCGCAGAGGGCCAACGTCGTCCCTGTTGCGCACCACACGCCACGACGACGACGGGAGCGCCCATGCCTCCTGCCATGCCCACATCCTCGGGCCCCCTCTTCTCCGCGATTCCCGCGGCCCAGGGGTTGTACGACCCCCGTAACGAGCACGACGCCTGCGGTGTCGGATTCGTGGCCACGCTCACCGGCGAGCCCAGCCACGACATCGTCGACCAGGCGCTGACCGTCCTGCGCAACATGGAACACCGCGGCGCCACCGGCGCCGAGCCCGACACCGGCGACGGCGCGGGCATCCTGATCCAGGTCCCCGACGCCTTCCTGCGCGAGACGGCCGGCTTCGCGCTGCCCGCCGCCGGCGGCTACGCGGTCGGCATCGCCTTCCTGCCCGACGACGACGTGCACGCGGGCCGCGCCAAGTCCTCCATCGAGCGCATCGCCGCCGAGGAGAACCTGCGCGTACTCGGCTGGCGCGAGGTGCCCACCACGCCCGGCCTCGTCGGCAACGGCGCCCGCGCCACGATGCCGCGCTTCGCCCAACTGTTCGTCGCCGGCGTCGACGACACCGCCACCGGGATCGCCCTCGACCGGCTCGCCTTCGCGCTGCGCAAGCGCGCCGAGCGGGAGGTCGAGGTCTACTTCGCCTCGCTGTCCGCGCGCACCCTGGTCTACAAGGGCATGCTCACCACGGGACAGCTGGAGCCGTTCTTCCCCGACCTGTCGGACCGGCGCCTGGCGTCCGCGATCGGCCTCGTGCACTCGCGGTTCTCCACCAACACCTTCCCGGCCTGGCCGCTCGCCCACCCGTACCGCTTCATCGCGCACAACGGCGAGATCAACACGGTCAAGGGCAACCGCAACTGGATGGCCGCGCGCGAGTCCATGCTCGCCACCGACCTCATCCCCGGCGACCTCAGCCGGCTGTACCCGATCTGCACGCCCGAGGCATCCGACTCGGCGTCCTTCGACGAGGTCCTGGAACTGCTCCACCTCGGCGGCCGGCCGCTGCCGCACGCCGTGCTGATGATGATCCCCGAGGCGTGGGAGAACCACGCCACGATGGACGACGCCCGGCGCGCCTTCTACAAGTTCCACGCCACCGTGATGGAGCCGTGGGACGGCCCGGCCTGCGTCACCTTCACCGACGGCAGCCTCATCGGCGCCGTCCTGGACCGCAACGGCCTGCGGCCCTCGCGCTACTGGGTCACCGACGACGGCCTGGTCGTGCTCTCCTCCGAGGTCGGCGTCCTGGACATCGACCCCGCCCGGATCGTGCGCAAGGGCCGCCTCCAGCCCGGCCGGATGTTCCTGGTCGACACCGAGGCCCGGCGGATCGTCGAGGACGACGAGATCAAGACCGCGCTCGCCGCCGAACACCCCTACCAGGAATGGCTGCACGGCGGCCTGATCAACCTGGAGGACCTGCCCGAGCGCGAACACGTCGTGCACACGCACGCCTCCGTCTCGCGCCGCCAGCAGACCTTCGGCTACACCGAGGAAGAACTCCGCGTCATCCTCGCGCCGATGGCCCGCGCCGGCGGCGAACCGCTCGGCTCCATGGGCACCGACAGCCCCATCGCCGCGCTCTCCGCCAAGCCCCGGCTGCTGTTCGACTACTTCGTGCAGCTCTTCGCCCAGGTCACCAACCCGCCGCTGGACGCGATCCGGGAAGAACTGGTCACCGCGCTCGGCAGCTTCGTCGGCCCCGAGGGCAACCTCCTCGACGCCCAGCCCGCCGACTGCCGCAACGTCGTCCTGCCCTTCCCGGTGCTGGACAACGACGAACTCGCCAAGCTCATCCACATCAACCTCGACGGCGACCAGCCCGGCCTCAAGGCCGTCACCATCTCCGGGCTCTACCCCGTCGACGGCGGCGGCGCCGCGCTCGCCAAGCGGCTCGAGGAGATCCGCGCCGAAGCCACCCGCGCGATCGCCGACGGCGCCCGCATCGTGGTGCTGTCCGATCGCCACTCCGACGCCGAACACGCGCCGATCCCCTCACTGCTGCTCACCTCCGCCGTCCACCACCACCTGATCCGGACCAAGACCCGGACCCGGGTCGGACTGATCGTCGAAGCCGGCGACGTCCGCGAGGTGCACCACGTCGCGCTGCTCATCGGCTACGGCGCGGCCGCCGTCAACCCCTACCTGGCCATGGAATCCGTCGAGGACCTGGTCCGCGAGGGCGTCTTCCTCAGCGACATCGCCCCCGAACAGGCGATCCGCAACCTGATCAAGGCGCTCGGCAAGGGCGTGCTCAAGGTGATGTCCAAGATGGGCATCTCCACCGTCGCCTCCTACCGCGGCGCCCAGGTGTTCGAAGCCATCGGCCTCGCCGAGGACTTCGTCGCCGAATACTTCACCGGCACCACCAGCAAGCTCGGCGGCATCGGCCTCGACATCGTCGCCGAGGAAGTCGCCCGCCGGCACGCCAAGGCCTACCCGCCCACCGGCATCGCGCCCTCGCACCGCCGGCTGGAGATAGGCGGCGAGTACCAGTGGCGCCGCGAGGGTGAACCGCACCTGTTCGACCCGGAGACCGTCTTCCGGCTCCAACACTCCACCCGCACCCGCCGCTACGACATCTTCAAGAAGTACACCGCGCGCGTGGACGAGCAGTCCAAGCGCCTGATGACGCTGCGCGGCCTGTTCGGCTTCCGCGACGGCGTGCGCGAGCCCGTCCCGATCGACGAGGTCGAACCCGTCTCCGAGATCGTCAAGCGGTTCTCCACCGGCGCGATGTCCTACGGCTCCATCTCGATGGAGGCGCACCAGACGCTCGCCATCGCGATGAACCGACTCGGCGGCAAGTCCAACACCGGCGAAGGCGGCGAGGACCCCGAGCGGCTCCACGACCCCGAGCGGCGCTCGGCGATCAAGCAGGTCGCCTCCGGACGCTTCGGCGTCACCAGCGAATACCTGGTCAACGCCGACGACATCCAGATCAAGATGGCCCAGGGCGCCAAGCCCGGCGAAGGCGGCCAACTCCCCGGGCACAAGGTGTACCCGTGGGTCGCCCGCACCCGGCACTCCACCCCCGGCGTCGGCCTCATCTCCCCGCCGCCGCACCACGACATCTACTCCATCGAAGACCTCGCCCAACTCATCCACGACCTCAAGAACGCCAACCCCGCGGCCCGAGTGCACGTCAAGCTCGTCGCCGAGGTCGGCGTCGGCACGGTCGCGGCGGGCGTGTCCAAGGCGCACGCCGACGTGGTGCTCATCTCCGGGCACGACGGCGGCACCGGAGCCTCGCCGCTCACCTCGCTCAAGCACGCGGGCGGCCCGTGGGAACTCGGCCTCGCCGAGACCCAGCAGACGCTGCTGCTCAACGGCCTGCGCGACCGCATCGTCGTGCAGACCGACGGCCAGCTCAAGACCGGGCGCGACGTGCTCGTCGCGGCACTGCTCGGCGCCGAGGAATACGGCTTCGCCACCGCGCCGCTCGTGGTCTCCGGCTGCGTGATGATGCGCGTGTGCCACCTCGACACCTGCCCCGTCGGCGTCGCCACGCAAAACCCCGTGCTGCGCGAGCGGTACAACGGCCAGGCCGACCACGTGGTCAACTTCTTCGAGTTCATCGCCGAGGAAGTCCGCGAACTGCTCGCCCAACTCGGCTTCCGCACCCTGGAAGAGGCCGTCGGCCACGCCGAACTCCTCGACACCGCCGCGGCGATCGAACACTGGAAGGCCGAAGGGCTCGACCTCACGCCCCTGTTCCACGTGCCCGCCCTCCCCGAAGGCGCCGCACTGCACCGCACCGGCCCCCAGGACCACGGGCTGGCCAAGGCGCTGGACAACCAGCTCATCCAGCTCAGCGCCGACGCGCTGGAACGCGGCGAGAAGGTCGTCATCAACCTGCCGGTGCAAAACACCAACCGCACCGTCGGCACGATGCTCGGCCACCAGGTCACCAAGCGCTACCGCGGCGCCGGACTGCCCGACGACACCATCGACATCACCCTCACCGGCTCCGCCGGCCAATCGTTCGGCGCGTTCGTGCCCAAGGGCATCACCCTGCGGCTCGAAGGCGACGGCAACGACTACGTCGGCAAGGGCCTGTCCGGCGGCCGGATCATCGTCCGCCCCCACCGCGCCGCGACCTTCGCCGCCGAGGACAACATCATCGCCGGCAACGTGATCGGCTACGGCGCCACCGGCGGCGAGATCTACCTGCGCGGCGTCGTCGGCGAACGCTTCTGCGTACGCAACTCCGGCGCCACCGCCGTCGTCGAGGGCGTCGGCGACCACGGCTGCGAATACATGACCGGCGGCCGCGCCGTCGTCCTCGGCCGCACCGGCCGCAACTTCGCGGCCGGCATGTCGGGCGGCATCGCCTATCTCCTCGACGCCGACCCGAACAACATCAACACCGAACTCGTGGGCGTCGAAGACCTCGACGCCGCCGACCGCGCCGAACTGCACGACGTTGTGCGCCGGCACCACGAGGAGACCGGCTCGGCCGTCGCCGAAGCCCTGCTCTCCGACTGGGACGCCGCCTCCCGGCGCTTCACCAAGATCCTGCCCAGGGACTACAAGGCAGTGCTCGCCGCCAAGGACGCCGCCGAGCGAGCCGGTCTCCCCGAGACCGAGATCGTCCAGAAGATGATGGAGGCGGTTCATGGCTGACCCGAAGGGCTTTTTGACCACGCCCCAACAGCTCGGCACGCGGCGCCCCGTCGACGTGCGCATCCGGGACTGGAAGGAGGTGTACGAGGAGCGCACACTGCTCCCGATCATCACCGAACAGGCCGGCCGCTGCATGGACTGCGGCATCCCGTTCTGCCACAACGGCTGCCCGCTGGGGAACATCATCCCCGAGTGGAACGACCTGGTCTGGCGCGACGACTGGCAAACCGCGAGCGAACGCCTGCACGCCACCAACAACTTCCCGGAGTTCACCGGGCGGTTGTGCCCCGCGCCCTGCGAGGCCGCGTGCGTACTCGGCATCAACCAGCCGCCGGTCACCATCAAGAACGTCGAGGTCTCGATCATCGACCGGGCATGGGACGACAACAACGTCGCCCCGCAGCCGCCCGACCGGCTCTCCGGCAAGACCGTCGCGGTGATCGGCTCCGGCCCCGCCGGCCTCGCCGTCGCCCAGCAGCTCACCCGGGCCGGGCACACCGTGGCCGTCTACGAGCGGGCCGACCGGATCGGCGGACTGCTGCGCTACGGCATCCCCGAATTCAAGATGGAGAAGCGGCACATCAACCGGCGCATCGAACAGATGCGCGCGGAAGGCACCAAGTTCTACACCGGCATGCAGATCGGCACCGACCTGGACGCGGCCAAGCTGCGCCGGCGCTACGACGCGGTGGTGATCGCGGCCGGCGCCACCGCCGCGCGCGACCTGCCGATCCCCGGACGCGAGTTCGGCGGCGTGCACCAGGCGATGGAATACCTGCCGTTCGCCAACAAGGTGCAGGAGGGCGACCTCGTCGCCTCGCCGATCGACGTCGCCGGGAAGCACGTGGTGATCATCGGCGGCGGGGACACCGGCGCCGACTGCCTGGGCACCGCGCACCGTCAGGGCGCGGCCTCGGTCACCCAGCTGGAGATCATGCCCCGGCCCTCGGAGGAGCGGCCCGCCGCGCAGCCGTGGCCGACCTACCCGATGACCTATCGGGTGGCCAGCGCGCACGAGGAGGGCGGCGAGCGCGTCTACGCCGTCAACACGCAGGAGTTCGTCGGCGGCGAGGACGGGCGGGTCAGGGCGCTCAAGCTGGTCGAGGTGGTGTTCGAGGACGGCCGCTTCGTACCGGTGCCCGGCAGCGAGCGGGAGATCCCGGCCGACTTCGTCTTCCTGGCGATGGGCTTCACCGGGACCGACCGTTCCAACGGGCTGGTCGAGCAGCTGGGCCTGGCCCTGGACGAGCGCGGCAACGTGGCGCGCGACGAGGCGTTCGCGACCAACGTCGACGGCGTGTTCGTGGCCGGCGACGCCGGGCGCGGGCAGTCGCTGATCGTCTGGGCGATCGCCGAGGGCCGCTCGTGCGCGGCGGCGGTGGACGGCTGGCTGACCGGCGGGACCAACCTGCCGGCGCCGATCCGACCGACCGATCGACCACTCACGGTGTGACGGAGAGCGACCGCACGAGTCGGGATTGAATATGTGACGAAAGTCGCGTGAACGAGAAAGGGCGCCGCCGTTGCGGCGCCCTTTCCGCATGCCGGAAAAGCGCCATATACCGGACGCGGGTACGGCTTACCCGGCGGTAGGAACTAGGCTTTGGGACCATGCGTCGAGCCAAAATTGTCTGCACCCTGGGTCCTGCCACAAATTCGTATGAACAGATCCGCACGCTGGTCGACGCAGGCATGGATGTAGCCCGCTTCAACCTCAGCCACGGCGCGTACGCCGAGCACGAGGAGCGTTATCACCGCGTCCGTCGGGCATCCGACGAAACCGGTCGCAGCGTCGGCATCCTCGTCGACCTCCAGGGCCCGAAGATCCGCCTGGAGACCTTCGCCGAAGGCCCCGTGCTCCTGGAGCGCGGCGACGAGTTCACGATCACGACCGAGGACGTTCCCGGCGACAAGCACGAGGTCGGCACCACCTACAAGGGGCTGACCGCCGACGTCACCAAGGGCGAGCGGATCCTGATCGACGACGGCCGGGTCACCCTGGAGGTCGTCGACGTCGAGGGCCCGCGCGTGCACACGATCGTCATCGAGGGCGGGATGGTCTCCGACCACAAGGGGCTCAACCTGCCCGGCGTGGCGGTGAGCGTCCCCGCGCTGTCCGAGAAGGACATCGAGGACCTCAAGTGGGGCCTCGCGCTCGGTGCGGACATGATCGCGCTGTCGTTCGTGCGTGCCGCGAGGGACATCGAGGACGTCCACAAGATCATGGACGAGGTCGGTGTCCGGCTGCCGGTGATCGCCAAGATCGAGAAGCCGCAGGCGGTGGACAACCTCGAGGAGATCGTCCACGCCTTCGACGCCATCATGGTCGCCCGCGGCGACCTGGGCGTCGAGATGCCGCTGGAGGCCGTGCCGATCGTGCAAAAGCGCGCGATCACGCTGGCCCGGGCCAACGCCAAGCCCGTCATCGTCGCCACCCAGATGCTCGACTCGATGATCAGCGCCTCGCGTCCCACCCGGGCCGAGGCATCCGACGTCGCCAACGCCGTCCTGGACGGCACCGACGCGGTGATGCTCTCGGGCGAGACCTCGGTGGGCAAATATCCGATCGAGACCGTCAAGACCATGGCGCGGATCGTGGTCGCGGCGGAGGACTCCACCGCGATGCAGGAGGAGATCCGCACCATCGCCGGTCCGCGCACACAGGGCGGGGTGATCGCGAAGGCCGCGATCGAGATCGCCGAGCGGCTCGACGCCAAATACCTGGTCGCGTTCACCCAGAGCGGCGACACGGGTCGGCGGCTGTCGCGCTACCGCTCGATGATCCCGATGCTGGCCTTCACCCCGGAGCCGGCGGTACGCAGCCGGCTGGCCCTCACCTGGGGCCTGGAGACCTTCCTCGGCCCGCTGTGCAGCCACACCGACGAGATGGTCCGCCAGGTGGACGCGGCCCTGCTGGCCATCGGCCGCTGCAAGAAGGGCGACCTGGTCGTCATCACGGCCGGCTCCCCGCCCGGCGTCCCCGGCTCCACCAACCTGATCCGCCTGCACCACATAGGGGATCTCCCGGCCGAGTAGCACTCGTCCGCGATCGGCAGCACCGATGGCTCGTCACCCGCCCCGGCGGATGACGAGCCATCAGTATTTCGGCCCCACGTGCTCATCCATGAGCGCGACGGACGCCCGACGGGCGACGGAGAGATTGTTCCGCCGAGCGAACTTCCACTCGACACCGAGTTCATCCAACGTCCTCGTGAGGATCCGCATGATGTCCGCGGACTCGTTGGTGAAGAGGTAGCGGGGATACTCATAGCGCTTGCGCTCACCCGCGACCACGCGGGTGGTCCAGTTCGTGACCCGACACCCATCGGAGTGAATCAACCCACGCACCAGCGCCCACGGCTCGCCCCGAACGATGTCCCGCTGCCAGGACTCCAACACGATCTCCCGCTCATGCTTGCGCCCGGACCCGTGCTGGGGAAACAGACACGGCCAGTGCTTCCAGAGCGACGTGACCATGTGACAGCCCTGACGAGGCGCACGAAAGACGTTGCTGCCGGGGCGAACCGCACGCATCGCCGCCTCGCACTCGTCCATCAGACCGGGCCAGGCGTCTCCACAGGCGATCCGCAACCCGTACACACCTTTCGCGTAGCCGCTGAGGCAGCCGTCGCCGAGATAGAGGCCGAGCAGATAGGCGTAGTCCCGGCCGGGTTCCGGCGCGGTGGGGATTGCGATGCAGCGAACACAGCCCGTGGGCCGCGCCGGGTCGACGCGGACTCGCCATGACCGCATGGCGGCACGAGAGATCCCGGTTTCCCTGCTCACCGAGTTCAGACTGCGTCCACCATCGAGGAGTCGGAGCGCCGCCAGGCGCGTCGTCGTGTCGTACATGCGCGCGGGCCTCAGTATTTGGGGCCGACATGTCGGTCCATGAGCGCGACGGAGGCCCGACGGGCGACGGAGAGAAGGTTTCGCCTGGGGAACTTCCACTCGACACCGAGTTGGTCCAGTGTCGTGCCGAGGATCCGCATGATGTCGGTGGACTCGTTGGCGAAGAGGTAGCGCGGGTATTCGTAGCGTTTGCTCTCGCCGGCCACGACCTTCGTCGTCCAATTCACGATCCGGCAACCGTCGGAGTGAATCAGGCCACGCACGAGCGACCAGGGTTCGGCGCCGACGATGTCCTGCTGCCAGGGTTCGAGGACGATCGGCCGCTCGTGCTTGCGGCCGGGGCCATGCTGGGGGAACAGACAGGGCAAGTGCTGCGAGTAGCGCTTGACGTCCGTACAGCCCGGCCGAGGCACGAAGTTCGGCGCAGGGCCTGGAAGAACCCTGGACATGGCGTTCGCGCACTCTCGGATCAGGCCCGGCCAACTATCGGCGCAGTAGATGGAGATGCTGTAGGTGCGCGGGTGGGCCGCGATATGGCCGTCGCCGAGGTAGAGGCCGAGGAGGTACGCGTACGAGCCGCGATCGATCTCGAGGTCGTCACCGTGACAGCGAAAGCAGGGAGCGAGGCGTCGGCCGGGAAGCTCACCGTGCCGAAAGCGTTCCATGTGCAGCCAGTAGCCCACGGTCCCATAGGGGACGCATAGCCTACGAGCCACCTCGGCGTTGGTGACACCGGCGTGCAGCAGATTGAGTGCCTGACGGCGAAGATCCGGGTTGCTCATGGGCCCACCGTGGACCGCAGACAGCTACTGGATCAGACGTTCGAGTCCGATTCACTCGATCGGACCAGCTGGTGCCCCGGGTCGGACTCGAACCGACACTGTATGGGTTTTGAATCCATTGCCTCATGCCAATTGGGCTACCGGGGCGGCTGAGCTGGGCTTTTCACCGTTCGGTGGGAAACCCAACACCTGCACGAGGAACACCATACCGCCTCTCGGTACCCTCGTGTCCGCACCATTTCTCTGATCGAGGAGCCACGTGACCGCCGCCACGCAGCCGCCCGCCGCAGAGCAGGACAGTCGGCGCGCCCGTGTCGTCATTGCCGAGGACGAGGCGCTGATCCGGCTCGATCTGAAAGAGATGCTGGAGGAAGAGGGGTATCACGTCGTCGGGGAGGCGGGGGACGGGCAGCGGGCCGTGGAGTTGGTGGAGGAGTGTCGGCCCGATCTGGTCATCCTCGATGTGAAGATGCCGATATTGGACGGCATTTCGGCGGCCGAGCGGATCGCCCAGGCGCGGCTCGCGCCGGTGCTCATGCTGACGGCCTTCTCGCAGCGCGAGCTGGTCGAGCGGGCCCGGGACGCGGGGGCGATGGCCTACCTGGTCAAGCCGTTCACCAAGGGCGACCTCGTTCCGGCGATCGAGATGGCCGTCTCGCGTTACACCGAACTGGCCGCCCTGGAGCGTGAGGTGGGCGACCTCACCGCGCGGCTGGAGACCCGCAAGCTCGTGGACCGGGCGAAGAGCGTGCTGCAGGAGAAGTACGGGATGTCGGAGCCGGAGGCGTTCCGGTGGATCCAGAAGGCCTCGATGGACCGTCGGATGTCGATGCGCACCGTGGCCGAGGTGGTCGTGTCCGGGGGCGACGTCGCCGACTGATCCGAGATTGTCGATTCAGCTACGAACCCGTCCGGTTCCCGACAAACCGGACGGGTTCGTCGTTTTTCCGGCAGCTGATGATCATATTTGATCACTTTGGATCGTAAGAATTCGTTTCCAGTTTCTTTTGGATTACATCTGGTTACGGGCGCATCACATCTCCGTCGGCGGACTGCCGCTGCCGTTCCGGCCGGACTACATTCCGGGCACCGCATGTTCATCGCGGTTTGTGAAGGCGCCCCGATGCGGGCTCCGAACTTTTTCTACAAGGGGTTGGGGTTTGCTGTGCTCAAGCGACGCGTGATCAAAATCGCGCTGCCCATCGCGGCAGCGGCACTCGTGCTTTCCGCGTGCGGCAGTGACGATGACGGCGACAAGAAGAAGGACGGGGGCAGCTCCGCTTCCGGCAACTCCGGCGGCGGTAACAAGCCGACCTGGACCATCGGTTTCCAAGCGGGCCTCTCGGGGGAGAATGCTCAGCTTGGCATCAACGAAGAGAACGGCGCTCGGCTCGCCGTCGAGCAGGCCAACGCGAAGGGCGATCTTCCCTTCACGCTCAAGTTCAAGACCTCGGACGACGAGGCATCGGAGACCAAGTCGGTCTCCGCCGCGCAGAAGCTGATCGACGACAGCAATGTTGTTGCCGTTATCGGCCCCGCCTTCTCCGGCCCGACCAAGGCCGCGTCGCCGAACTACGCCAAGGCGAAGCTCGCCACGGTTTCCCCGTCCGCCACGAACCCGTCCCTGACGAACCCGGAGAACAATTTCACCGCGTTCCTGCGGGGTGCGCCGAACGACAACGCCCAGGGCGGCGGGATGGCGAAGTACCTCTCGAAGAAGCTCCAGGCCAAGAAGGTCTTCGTCGTCGACGACAAGACCGAGTACGGCGTGGGCCTGTCGAAGGTCGCCAAGGACGAGCTGACCAAGGCCGGCGTCCAGGTCGTCTCGGACAGCGTGCCGAAGGCCACCCCGGACTACGGTCCGATCTCCACGAAGATCAAGAACTCCGGCGCGGACGCCATGATCTACGCGGGCTACTACCAGGACGGCGCGCCGTTCGCCAAGAAGCTGAAGGAAGCGGGCTTCAACGGCCCGAAGTTCTCCGGTGACGGCACCAACGACGCGCAGTTCGTCTCGCTGGCCGGCGACGCCGCCAACGACTGGTTCCTCACCTGCCCGTGCGCCGACGCCAACGTCGAGGCGGCCACGAAGCAGTTCACCGAGGACTACAAGAAGCGCTTCAACACCAACCCGAGCACCTACTCGGCGGAGTCGTTCGACATCGCCAACCTGGTGATCGACCAGATGAAGTCCTTCGGTGCGGAGAAGATCACCCGCGAGGCGATGCTCACCAAGCTCAAGGGCGCCTCGTACAAGGGTCTGACCAAGACCTTCAAGTTCAAGCAGAACGGTGAATTCGACGGCGCCACGACCTTCATCTACCAGGTCAAGGGCGGCAAGATCGGCTACATGGGCGACATCGACCAGCTCGTGGGCGGCTGACCTCCTCGTCGAGGACGTCGCCACCTGACGATCGGGCCCGGGCCTTCCCGGAGTTTCGGGAGGGCCCGGGCCCGTCCGGTTTTCTTGAGGAAGCTTTCCTTATGCAACCTGATGAAATCCTGGATTACCTTATTCCAGGGATCATGCTCGGTGCGCTGTACGCGGTCATCGCCATCGGCTATACCCTCGTCTATGGTGTGCTACAGCTCATCAACTTCGCACACAGCGAAGTCTTCATGGTGGGCGCCTATTCGGCCCTGCTCGCCTTGACCTGGATCGACCCGAGCACCAACCCGACGGCACTGGTGTCGGTCTTGTTGGTCGCGGCGGGGTTGGCCGTTTCCGGTACCGCCGGAGCGGCCACGGCCTTCGCTCTGGAAAAAGTCGCGTACAGACCGCTCAGACGCAGGAACGCGCCACGTTTGGCGTTCCTGATCAGCGCGATCGGGGCCTCCTACTTCCTGCAGAACCTGGCGGGGAAGTTGTTCGGTCGCGACTCGCGCGCACTGCCGACGCTGTTCGAGAACAAGAAGGTCTTCTCGGTCTTCGGCACCCAGGTGACCATCCTGCAGCTGCTCATCGTGTGCGCGGCCGTGCTGATGATGGTCGGCCTGGACTACCTGGTGAACCGCACCAAGCTGGGCTCGGGTATCCGGGCGGTGGCGCAGGACGCCGAGACGGCGGGCCTGATGGGCGTGGACATCGACAAGGTGATCTCGCGTACGTTCATCATCGGCGGCTTCATGGGTGGCATCGCCGGTTTCCTGTTCGGCCTGCACCTGCAGCTGTCGTTCACGATGGGCTTCCTGCCGGGCATCACGGCGTTCGCCGCGGCGGTCGTCGGCGGGGTCGGCAACATCCGCGGCGCGATGATGGGCGGCATGCTGCTCGGCATCGTGGAGAGCTTCTCCTCGCCGATCTTCGGTGAGTCGTGGCGGTACGTCAGCGCCTTCGCGGTGCTGGTCCTGGTGCTGATGTTCCGGCCGACCGGCATCCTGGGCGAGCGCTTGGGGAGGTCGGCGTGACCACGACCACGACACAGACGGATTTCGCGCCGACGGCGGCGACGCTGGCCAAGTTGCGGCGCAAGCGCTGGTACCAGCACCCGATGTACGGCCGACTGGTCGGCACCGTCGCGGCGGCCGTGCTGCTGGACGTGATGAGCGGTCCGCAGGGCAGCCGCGAGGACGTGTTCTTCTCGCTGGACAAGACCCTCGGCTCGATGCGCGTGGTCTGGTGGATCATCGGCGCGGTCGCGCTGTGGGCGGTGATGGAGTTCGGCAAGCCGCTCTATCAGCGTTTCCTGGGGCCGAAGGTGGGTCCTCTGGACCGCCTCACCTCCCCCGTGACCGGGCCGGTCAAGGCGGTGGCGGCGCAGGCCAGGGCGAAGACGGCCGATTGGCGCCGGATCATCTGGGTCCGGCTCGGCTTCTCGGCGGTGGTGATCGGCCTGCTGATCCTGCTGCCGAACCTGCTGTCCACCTTCTGGAACCAGGTCCTGGTCAACGAGGTGGCGATCTACGTCCTGCTCGCGATCGGGCTGAACGTGGTGATCGGCTGGGCGGGTCTGCTGGACCTGGGCTTCATCGCGTTCTTCGCGATCGGCGCGTACAGCACGGCGTATTGGACCGGTGCGATGCCGGTGGATCCGCCGTTCAAGCTGAACGCGTTCCTGGTGATCCCGGTGGCGGTGGCCACGTGTCTGCTGGCCGGGCTGCTGCTCGGCGCGCCGACGCTGCGGTTGCGCGGTGACTATCTGGCGATCGTCACGCTCGGCTTCCACGAGATCATCTACCTGATCGCCAAGAACGCGGACGGGTTCACCAACGGCCCGCGCGGGGTCCAGGGCATCTCGAACTTCGGGATCCACATCGGTCCGATCGACTACGACTGGGAACTGGATCCGGTGCCCTACTGGTACCTGCTGATCGGGATCGCCACGATCTTGATCATCGCGTTCCTGCGGCTGGAGCACTCTCGGGTGGGTCGGGCCTGGACGGCGATTCGCGAGGACGAGGTGGCCGCGTCGGCGACGGGCGTGCCGACGGTGAAGTTCAAGCTGATGGCGTTCGCGATCGGCGCGTCGACGTCCGGTATCGCCGGGGTGGCGTACGCGAGCAAGGCGCGCTTCATCAGCCCGGAGAGCTTCCTGCTGTTGTTCTCGGTCCTGGTGGTCGCGTACGTGATCTTCGGCGGCATGGGTTCGCTGTGGGGCGTGATCATCGGTACCGCGTTCCTGGCCTGGCTGCCGCAGTACATGAAGGACTGGGTCGATCCGAACGACCGCTTCATGTATCTGGGCGCGCTGCTGATCATCATGATGATCTACCGGCCGCAGGGTCTGATCCCCTCGGTGCGGCGCAAGCGTGAGTTGAGCATGGCCAAGGCGGGTCTCGGCGACGCGGACGCGATGTCGGAGCCGGCCGGCGGGAGGATGACGTGAGCATCACCACGACGAAGGCGGACGAGCGGCCTCGGGTGGATCCGGGCGACCAGGTGATGCGGGTGCGCGGTGTGACGCTGCGTTTCGGCGGCCTGGTGGGCCTGTCCGATGTGGCGTTGGATCTGCACCGGGGCGAGATCCTGGCGGTGATCGGGCCGAACGGCGCGGGCAAGACGTCGCTGTTCAACTCGCTCACCGGGATGTACGTCCCGCAGGAGGGCACGATCGTGCTGCGCGACCGGTCGGGCGGCGAGCATTCGCTGCTCGGTCGCAAGCCGCATCTGGTCAACCGGCTGGGGGTCGCCCGCACCTTCCAGAACATTCGCCTGTTCGGCGCGTTGACCGCGCTGGAGAACGTCAAGATCGCGGCGGAGACCCGGCAGAAGTCGGGCCCGGTGTCGATCATGCTGGGGTTGCCGAACGCGCGCCGCGAGGATCGGGAGAGCGACCGGCGGGCGCTGGAGTTGTTGCACTTCGTCGGTCTGGACGGGCTGCTCAACGAGTTGGCGGCGTCGTTGTCCTACGGTCAGCAGCGCAGCCTGGAGATCGCTCGGGCGCTGGCCACCGACCCGCAGGTGTTGCTCCTGGACGAGCCGGCGGCGGGCACCAACCCGACGGAGAAGCTCGACCTGGAGGTGTTGATCCGGCGGATCAACCGCGAACTGGGCATCAGTGTGCTGCTGATCGAGCACGACATGCGTTTGGTGATGTCGGTGGCGGACCGGGTGACGGTGCTCAACTTCGGCAAGGTGATCGCCTCCGGCTCGCCCGCCGAGGTGCAGCGCGACCCGGAGGTCGTGGCCGCGTATCTGGGCGCGGAGATGGCCGCCGAGATGACCGGTGCGACGCAAACCGAGGTCGGCGGGGTGCCCGAGGACGGTTCGGTCCCCGCGCAGCGGGACGGGGAGGAGCAGCGATGAGCGCCGCCGACGCCGCGGGCGCGGACGCGATCGGGTTGGCCAAGCCGGCCGCCGGCACGGCCGTACCGCCCCGGAAGAAGATGCTGGAGCTGGACGATCTGCACGTGTTCTACGGCGCCATCCAGGCGCTGAAGGGTGTGCACATCGAGGTGAACGAGGGCGAGATCGTGGCCCTGCTTGGTGCCAACGGGGCGGGCAAGACCACCACGTTGCGCACCATCTCGGGGTTGTTGTCGCCGCGTGAGGGCGAGGTGCGCTGGCGCGGCGAGCGCATCGACGGGGTGCCGGCGCATCACGTGGTGGGGCTCGGCATCGGGCATTCTCCGGAGGGTCGTCGGGTGTTCCCGGCGATGACCGTCACGGAGAACCTGAACATGGGCGCCTACCGGTTCAAGTCGGTGCCCAAGGCCGAGTTGGACCGGGTGTTCGAGCTGTTCCCGCGCCTGGCGGAGCGCCGCGAGCAGTTGGCGGGCACGTTGTCGGGTGGCGAGCAGCAGATGCTGGCGATCGGGCGCGCGTTGATGGGGCAGCCCAAGCTGCTGCTCCTGGACGAGCCGTCGATGGGTCTGGCGCCGCTGATCGTGGCGCAGATCTTCGAGATCATCCGGGAGATCAACGAGCAGGGCACCACGGTGTTGCTGGTCGAGCAGAACGCGGCGCAGGCCTTGCGGCTGGCGCACCGGGGTTATGCCCTGGAGACCGGGTCGGTGGTGTTGTCCGGGCCGGCCGATCAGCTGTTGTCGGATCCGAAGGTGCGCGAGGCGTATCTGGGCGAGGGCGCGTAGCGCGAAGGTGTCCGCGCGGCGGAGGGGGTCGGCCCCTTCGCCGCGCGGTCGCGGCGCCGGTCGGCGGGTCAGGGGCGCTTGATCATGCAGCTGAGCCGTGCGGTGCAGATGCGCCGGTCGTTCTCGTCGGTGATCACGATCTCGTAGGTGGCCAGGGTGCGGCCCAGGTGTACGGGGGTGGCCACGCCGGTGACGACGCCGGCGTCGGCGGAGCGGTGGTGGGTGGCGTTGATCTCGATGCCCAGGGCCATGGCGTCGCGGCCGGCGTGTAGTGCGGAGCCCACCGAGCCGAGGGTTTCGGCGAGGACGCACGACGCGCCGCCGTGCAGCAGCCCGTAGGGCTGGGTGTTGCCCTTGACCGGCATGGTGGCGACCACACGCTGGGCGGATGCCTCGACGAATTCGATCCCCATGCGCTCGGAGAGGGTGTCCCGGCTGCCGAGGTTCATCAGGGCCAGGATCTCTTCGAGGCTGGGCGGGGTGGTCTCGTCGGGCATGGTGCGCTCCTGTCGGATACGTGGTTGTGTCGGCCTGACAGCCTAGGATCGCGGTCGTGGCAGCTACTCGGACCCCCCAGACCTCCGTTCCCGCCGGTTCCCGGCCGCGACTCCTGCTCCTCGACGGGCACTCGTTGGCGTACCGGGCCTTCTACGCGCTCAAGGAAGCGTCGATGAGTACCGCGACGGGCCAGCCGACCCAGGCGGTCTACGGGTTCACGTCGATGTTGGTGAACGTGTTGCGCGACGAGGCGCCGACCCACCTGGGTGTGGCGTTCGACGTGTCCCGGCAGTCGTTTCGCACCGAGGAGTTCCCCGACTACAAGGCGAATCGTTCGGAGACTCCGGAGGAGTTCAAGGGCCAGGTCGAGCTGATCGTCGAGGAGCTGACGGCGATGGGCGTGCCGACGATGCGCGTCGCCGGTTTCGAGGCCGACGACGTGATCGCCACGCTGGCGACCCGGGCCGCGGCCGAGGGTTTCGAGGTGCTGATCCTCACCGGCGACCGTGACGCGTTGCAGCTGGTCACGCCGGATGTGACGGTGCTGTATCCGATGATGGGCGTGAGCAAGCTGCACCGGTTCACGCCGGAGGCGGTGGAGGAGAAGTACGGGCTGACGCCGGCGCAGTATCCGGACTTCGCGGCGCTGCGCGGCGACCCGAGCGACAATCTGCCGGGCATTCCGAAGGTGGGCGAGAAGACCGCGGCGAAGTGGATCCGCGAGTTCGGCTCGTTCGCCGAGCTGGTGGCGCGTGCCGACGAGGTCAAGGGTCAGGCCGGGCAGAATCTGCGCGACAACCTGGACAACGTGAAGTTGAACCGGCGGCTGACCGAGCTGGTGCGCGATGTCGAGCTGGATGTGACGCCGACGGATCTGGAGCGCAAGCCGTTCGACCGGGAGGCGGTCGAGGTGGTGCTCGACGCGCTGGAGTTTCGCAACGCGAGCTTCCGGGAGCGGCTGTGGGCGGTGGACCCGGGGGCGGTGGTCGCGGTGGTGGAGCCCGAGCCGGGCTTCGAGATGGACACCACGGTGGTCGCGCCGGGCGCGCTGGCCGAGTGGTTGGCCGAGCACGCGGCGGGCGCGGAGCGCACCGGGTTGGCGGTGGACGGCTCTTGGGGGCGCGGCACCGGTGAGGTGAAGGGGTTGGCGTTCGCCGCGGCCGACGGGTCGGCGGCGTTCGTGGATCCGCTGACGATGGACGCGGGCGACGACGCGGCGCTGGCGGCGTGGTTGGCGGATCCGCGGCGGACCAAGGCGGTGCACGACGCGAAGGGGCCGATTCTGGCGCTGGCCGCGCGCGGCTGGGCGTTGTGGGGGATCACCAGCGATACCGCGCTGGGCGCCTACCTGGTGCTGCCCGGGCAGCGCTCGTTCGCGCTCGAGGGCCTGGTGGAGCGGTTCCTGGGGCGCGAGTTGCGGGTGGACGCGGGTGGCTCGGGCGACGGGCAGTTGGCGCTGGACATGTCCGACGAGGCCGACGCGGAGCCGGGCGCGGCGTTGATGCTGGCGGCGCGGGCGGTGGTGGATCTGGCGGCGGCGTTGGATACAGAGCTGGCCGCCAAGGGCGGGTTGGAGCTGCTGCGCGACATGGAGTTGCCGCTGTTGCCGGTGCTCGCGCACATGGAGCAGACGGGTATCGCGGCCGACCTGCCCTATCTGGAGCGGCTGCAGGAGCAGTTCGCGGCGGCGGTCAAGCAGGCCACCGAGGAGGCGCACGCCGCGGTGGGGCACGAGTTCAACCTGGGCTCGCCCAAGCAGTTGCAGGAGATCCTGTTCACCGAACTGGGCCTGCCCAAGACGAAGAAGATCAAGACCGGGTTCACCACCGACGCCGACGCGCTGACCTGGTTGGCCACGCAGACCGACAACGAGTTGCCGGTGATCCTGCTGCGCCACCGCGACCAGACCCGGCTGCGCACCACGGTGGAGGGTCTGATCAAGACGGTCGCCGACGACGCGCGCATCCACACCACGTTCAACCAGACGGTGGCGGCCACGGGCCGGTTGTCCTCGCAGGACCCGAACCTGCAGAACATCCCGATCCGGACCGAGGAGGGCCGGCTGATCCGGCGCGCGTTCGTGGTCGGCGAGGGCTTCGAGGGGCTGCTCACCGCCGACTACAGCCAGATCGAACTGCGGATCATGGCCCACCTGTCGCAGGACACCGCGCTGATCGAGGCGTTCACCTCGGGTGAGGATCTGCACTCGACGATGGCCGCGCAGGTCTTCTCGGTGGCGCCGGAGGCGGTGGACCACGGGCTGCGCAGCAAGATCAAGGCGATGTCCTACGGGTTGGCGTACGGGCTCTCCGCGTTCGGCCTGTCCCAGCAGTTGGACATCGAGCCGGCCGAGGCGCGCGGGCTGATGGAGACCTATTTCGAGCGGTTCGGCGGGGTGCGCGACTACCTGCACAAGGTGGTCGAGGAGGCCCGGCAGACCGGCTACACCGAGACCGTGTTCGGCCGCCGGCGCTATCTGCCGGATCTGACCAGCGACAACCGGCAGCGGCGCGAGATGGCCGAGCGCATGGCGCTGAACGCGCCGATCCAGGGTTCGGCGGCGGACATCGTCAAGGTCGCGATGCTCGCGGTGGATCGAGCCATGCGGGAGGAGAAGCTGGCCTCGCGGATACTGCTCCAGGTCCACGACGAACTGGTCCTGGAGGTGGCGCCCGGCGAGCGGGAGCAACTGGAGGCGCTGGTGCGTCGGGAGATGGCCGGCGCGTATCCGCTGCGCGCGCCGCTGGACGTCTCGGTCGGTTTCGGGGCGAACTGGGAGGACGCCGGTCACTGATCCGGAACGAGTGCGCCATGGGGGTGGAGAGCCGGCCGAAGCCGGCATAGGTTCGCACGGGCACCGGTGGTCGCCGACGACCGGTGCACCGTCGAACTCGCGCACAGAGGGGGGAGCTTCGTGGAAGAGGCCGAATCGGGGCCCGATCCGCGGAAGCCGGGCGAATCGAAGGCGGACGCCGGCGAGGTGTCGGCGGAGCGGATACCCGCCGCCGCGCCCGCGGCCGAATCCGAGGGCACGCCAGGACCCGAGAAGCCGCCGACGTCCGGCGCGCCCGAGGAGCCGGCCAAGCGCAGACGGATCCTGAATCCGTGGCTGGGCAGCGCGGCGGCGATCCTGGTCGTGTTGGCGTGCGGCGCGGCGGTGCAGTCCCCGTTCACCATGGTCACCGCGCACCGGGTGCCCACCTCCGATCTGCCCCGCCTGTCGGACGCGGCGCCGGTCGGCGGCGTCTCGGTCAACGGCGGCGGCCCGGCGCACTTCGAGTTGCCGCCGCCGGTGGTGCCGGCCGCGCTGCCGGGGGCCGCCACCACCGCTGCCACCACGCCGCCGGCGACCACGGCCGCCCCGGGCGCGACGTCCTCGGCCGGGCCGCGGGGCACCACCGCGACCGGGACCGGCGGGATACCCCAGACGGTGCTGCTCGCGTATCAGCAGGCGGCGTCGAACCTGGCCCGGATGGATCCCGGCTGCAAACTGCCGTGGACGCTGCTCGCGGGCATCGGCCGGGTGGAGTCGGAGCACGCGTACGGCGGGAACGTGACCGTGGACGGCACGTCGGTGACCCCGATCCTGGGTCCGCGCCTGGACGGCGGGCAGTTCGCCCGGATCCCCGACACCGACGGCGGACGCTACGACTTCGACACCGAGTTCGACCGCGCCGTGGGGCCGATGCAGTTCATCCCGTCCACCTGGAAGGGCTGGGCGATGGACGGCAACCGGGACGGCGTGGCCAACCCGCAGAACATCTTCGACGCGACGCTCACCGCGGGGCGCTACCTGTGCGCGGGCAGCCGGGACCTGTCCACCGGGGCCGGGCTGAACGCGGCCATCCTCAGCTACAACCACTCCAACGAATACCTGCGCACGGTCACTTCGTGGATGACCTACTACGCGACGGGCGCGCGTTCGGTGCCCGACGCGCGGCAGCCGGTCAAGCCGACCACCAAGGCGCCGACCACGAAGCCCGCCGACACCAGATCGGCGAACCCGCCGGCGACGGGCGATCCGTCGAAGGGCGCGACGGCGAGCGCGTCGGGGTCGGTGACGCCGCCGATCGCGTCCAGCGCGTCGGGAGTGCCGGAGCGGTCCGCCTCGACGGCGGCGTCGGCCGACACCCCGACGACGGGCAATCGGTAGTCGGCCCGAACCCGAACAGAATCCGATCCGCAAAAAACGGGAACCTGTTCTCGTTTCTTGCTACCGTGCCCCATCGCCGACCGTCGCGGCGCCGGCCGGGGCAGCAGGAAAGGTGGGACCGCCGAATGCGTTCCTTCGCAGCGGTCGTGGCCGGGGCGCTCCTCGCGGTCGGGGCCGCGTTCGTGCTGAACGCGTGCGCCGCCGCGGATCCCGGGCCCGTGCACAAACCGCTCCAGGTCACGAGCCCGCCCGCGCGTCCCTGACCACGCCGGGCGCGAATCCGTACCCGGTTCCATCGTCAAGGGGTCCACCTCGATGCGTCGTAAGTCCGGTCTGATCCTCCTGGTCGCGGCCGTGTTCTGCGTGGCCCTGGCGCCGCTGTTGCGCGAGTTCGTCCTCCCCAGGGTGGTGGCCAAGGCGCTCGCGGGCGAGGACGCCTACCGGGTCCTGGTCCTGGACGCGACGAACGCCACGCTCCTGGGCGCGCCCGAGGGCCCGGGCAAGGCCAAGGTCACCGCGATCCAGGCGATCCGACCCAACGCCAAGGACAGCCACGGCTCGACCGTGGTGTGGGACCTGAACCTGGCCGTGGTGGACGGCGCCGGCAAGGTGGTCACCCAACTGCCCGAGCGCTACGCGTTCGACGCGGCCGGCCAGATCCCGAAGAACTGCTGCGGCGAATCCGTCGACGGCGCCCCGGCCGCGCACACCGGCCTCGCCTACAAGTGGCCGTTCTTCACCGGCAAACGCGACTACAACTACTACGACTCGCAGGCGCACAGCGCGAACGTGATCTCGTACAAGGGCACCGCCGAGCGCGACGGGCTGCGGACGTACCGCTTCGAGCAGGTCGTGCCGTGGATGAAGATCCCGATGCCCAGGCAACTCCCGGGCGGCTTGGACCCGGTCGCGGTGGAGAAGGAGGGCATGCAGCTCTGGTACACCGCGACCCGGAAGATGTGGGTCGAGCCGGTCACGGGCATCCCGGTGTACATCGAGGAGACCCGCACCGAGGAGCTGCGCACGTCGCCGCCGGCGGACGACCCCAACGCCAAGCCGGTGGTCACCAAGGTCTTCGACGGCACCTTCAAGCTGCGCCCGGAGTGGTCGGCCGCGCTTGTCGCGGACGCGAAGGACTGGAGCGGGACGCTGCGGCTGCTGCACGATACGGCGCCGTTGGGGTTGATCGTGGTGGGTGTGTTGTTCTTTGTGACGGCCGTCGTGTTGCAGTTCGTGGCGGATCGTAAGGCGGCTCGGTCTCGACCTTCGGTCGAGGGGGAGCGGGCGGCGCGCACGTTGGCCGAGGTGCGATAGCGCGCTTTGCACGAGGTTGGTGTTCCCGCCCGCGCCACCCGGTGCGTTTGGTGTGGATGCTGCGGATTCACGGCTTCCGGGGCGCCTGGCTCGGCCCCTTGGGTGCCCGTCGGTCCCGGGTTGCTCAGTCCCTGGTGCAGACGAAGATTGCCGTGCCCGGGAGCAGGCGGCCGCGTAGGGGGCTCCAGCCGCCCCAGGTGGATTCCAGGTCTTCGGGCCATTCCGGTTCGACGATGTCCAGGAGGTGGAAGCCGGCGCCGACCACCTCGCGTACCCGCTCGCCGAGCGTGCGGTGTTGTTCGACGTAGGTGGCCCGGCCGGTGTGGTCCTGCTCGACGTAGGGGGTCGTGTCGAAGTACGAGGCGACCGCGGTCAGCCCCTCCGGCCCCGGCTCGTCCGGGAACGCCCAGCGAATCGGGTGGGTGATCGAGAAGACCCACCGCCCGCCCGGTCGCAGCACCCGGAACACCTCGCGCATGATCCCCGCCCCGTCCGGGCTGAACGGCAGCGCGCCGTACGCGGAGAACGCCAGGTCGAAGCTCGCGTCGGCGAACGGCAGCCGGCCCGCGTCCGCCTGAACCACCGGCACCCGGGTGCCGTGCTCGGCGTCCAGCCGGCGCGAGTGCTGGAGCTGGCGCAGCGACAGGTCGAGCGCGATCGGGAACGCGCCGCGCGCCAGCAGCCGCCGCGAACACTGCGCCGCGCCCGCGCCCACTTCGAGCACGGTGCGCCCCTCGACCGGGCCGAGCAGCTTCACCCGGTCCTCGTCCAGCCCCTCCGGGCACCACGTGAAGCGAGCGTCGCCGAGGAAGTCGCCGTGCTCGACCTGGTACTCGTCGGCGTTCGCGTCCCACCACCGGCGGCCCGCGCGCACACTCTCGACGAGGCCGACCCGGCGGCGTACCGCGTCGTCGTCGACGCCGTCCGCGTCCTCGGGGTCGACGTAGCGCGCGACCAGTGACGCGTGGGGGTCGTGGGACGTGGGCCGGTTCACTTGGCTCCCAGGTTGCGGTGAAGCCGCGGTATCGCTGCGGGCGGGCATGGACGCGCGTAGGGTACTCCCTTCGGGACGTCCGGGTTGATCGCATGCATCCGGTGCGCGTTGACCGCACCCGGTCGGCCCCGTATGCTGCAAGTTGCGCCGCGGGCCTGCGTGAACTCAGACGGAGCAGGTCGCGCTCACCTTTGTCGATCCCACGCCATCCTCTTGCATGGACTGCGGTCGTCGGGGGCGAAACCGGGTCCACAAGCGTGTTTGAAAACGACTTCTGTCCGTACCCGGAGCCCTTACCCACATGACGAGCAGCACCGAGGCCACGCCCAGCACCACCCCGCAGGTGGCGGTCAACGACATCGGCTCCGAGGAAGACTTCCTCGCAGCGATCGATGAGACGATCAAGTACTTCAACGACGGCGACATCGTGGATGGCGTGATCGTCAAGGTCGACCGGGACGAGGTCCTGCTCGACATCGGTTACAAGACCGAAGGCGTCATCCCGTCCCGCGAGCTTTCCATCAAGCACGACGTGGACCCCCACGAGGTCGTCACTGTCGGTGACCACATCGAGGCCTTGGTTCTCCAGAAGGAGGACAAGGAAGGCCGCCTGATCCTCTCGAAGAAGCGGGCGCAGTACGAGCGCGCCTGGGGCACGATCGAGAAGATCAAGGAAGAGGACGGCATCGTCACCGGTACCGTCATCGAGGTCGTCAAGGGTGGTCTCATCCTGGACATCGGCCTCCGCGGCTTCCTCCCGGCCTCGCTGGTCGAGATGCGTCGTGTGCGGGACCTCCAGCCGTACGTGGGCAAGGAGCTCGAAGCCAAGATCATCGAGCTGGACAAGAACCGCAACAACGTGGTCCTGTCCCGCCGTGCCTGGCTCGAGCAGACCCAGTCCGAGGTGCGCCAGACGTTCCTCACGACCCTGCAGAAGGGTCAGGTCCGCACGGGCGTCGTCTCCTCGATCGTCAACTTCGGTGCGTTCGTGGACCTCGGCGGCGTCGACGGCCTGGTGCACGTCTCCGAGCTGTCCTGGAAGCACATCGACCACCCGTCCGAGGTTGTCGAGGTCGGCCAGGAAGTCACCGTCGAGGTCCTCGACGTCGACATGGACCGCGAGCGTGTCTCCCTGTCGCTGAAGGCGACCCAGGAAGACCCGTGGCAGCAGTTCGCCCGGACCCACCAGATCGGCCAGGTCGTTCCCGGCAAGGTCACCAAGCTCGTTCCGTTCGGTGCGTTCGTCCGCGTGGACGAGGGCATCGAGGGCCTGGTGCACATCTCCGAGCTGGCCGAGCGCCACGTGGAGATCCCGGAGCAGGTCGTCCAGGTCGGCGACGAGATCTTCGTCAAGGTCATCGACATCGACCTCGAGCGTCGCCGCATCAGCCTCTCGCTGAAGCAGGCCAACGAGGCGTTCGGCGCGGACCCGGCCACGGCCGAGTTCGACCCGACCCTGTACGGCATGGCCGCGACCTACGACGACGCGGGCAACTACATCTACCCGGACGGCTTCGACCCCGAGACCAACGACTGGCTCGAGGGCTTCGACAAGCAGCGCGAGGAGTGGGAGAAGCAGTACGCCGACGCCCAGGCGCGCTTCGAGTCGCACCAGCAGCAGGTCGTCAAGGCCCGCGAGGCCGAGGCGGAGGCCGTGGCCGGCGAGGCCGCGGGCGCGTACTCCTCGGGCGGTGACGACGAGGTCGAGGCCGACAACACCACCGGTGGCGCCCTCGCGTCCGACGAGGCGCTGGCCGCGCTGCGCGAGAAGCTGGCCGGCGGCCAGAGCTGAGCTCGGGCACACGACGCCTGAGGTGAACCTCGGGTAGCCGGATGTATCGCGGGGCCCCATCTCCCTTCGGGGAGGTGGGGCCTTTCGATGTCCCGGGGGCGACGGCGTTTTCCGCGTGCGGGGGCGCGAACGGCACTAGGGTCGGGATCGGTCACACGGCAGCCGGGGGAGGGTGCGGCGTGTACGTCTCGTCCACACGTGCGGATGCGCCGCTCGCGCGGCCCGGGTCGGGGCGCGGTGTGGTGGTCACCGGCAATGTGATCGCCCTGGGCATGGTCAGTCTGGTCACCGACATCTCCTCCGAGATGGTCACCGCGGTGATGCCGGTCTACCTGGTCACGGGCCTGGGCCTGACGATGCTTCAGTTCGGCTTCCTGGACGGCCTGTACTCCGGTGTCACGGTTTTCCTGCGGTTGATCGGCGGCCACCTCGCGGATCGGTTCGCCGCCCGCAAGCCGGTCGCGGTGGTCGGCTACGGGATGTCCGCCGTGGCCAAGCTCGGCCTGCCGCTGGTGGGCGCCTCGGTGCCGGGGATCGGCGCGGTGCTCGCCGCCGACCGGGCGGGCAAGGGGCTGCGGACGGCCCCGCGCGACGCGCTGATCTCGCTGTCCAGCACGCCCGAGGCGCAGGGGCGCGCGTTCGGCGTGCATCGTGCGCTCGACACGGTCGGGGCGTTCACCGGGCCGCTGGTGGCGTTCACCATCCTGGCGGCGGTGGGCACCGCCTACGACGCGGTGTTCGTGGTGAGCTTCTGCGTCGGCCTGGTGGCGGTGGCGATGCTCGTGCTGTTCGTGCGCGACCACCGCGATCCCCCGGAGCGCCGGCCCGGATGGCGTGACGGGGCGCGGCTGTTGCGGGATCGGCCCTATCGCCGATTGTGCGTGGTGGCGGCGGTGCTGGGCCTGGTCACGGTCAGCGACGCGTTCGTGTATCTGCTGCTCCAGCACCGGTTGGAGATCCGCCCGCACTGGTTCCCGCTGTTGCCGCTGGGCACCGCCGGGGTCTACCTGGTGCTGGCGCTGCCGCTGGGGCGGCTGGCCGACCGGGTCGGGCGGCGTCGGGTGTTCCTGGCCGGGCACGGCGCGCTGCTCGCGGCGTATCTGTTCCTGGGCGGTCCGCTCGGCGGGGTGCCGCTGCTGCTGACCGTGCTCGCCCTGCACGGGGTGTTCTACGCGGCCACCGACGGCGTGCTGTCGGCCGCGGTGGGCGCGCGGTTGCCGGCGGCCGGTCGGGCGGGCGGGATGGCGGTGGTGCAGACCGGGCAGGCGGTGGGCCGGTTCGCCTCCTCGATGATCTTCGGCGCGTTGTGGACCGCGTGGGGGCCGGCGACGGCGATCCGGGTGCTCGCGGTCGCCCTCGCGGTGGCCCTGTTCGGCTCCGCCCTCGCCCTGGCGGGTCGCCGGGTGCGGGCGACGCGACCCACGGAGGTCCACGATGTCCGTTGACATCGACGGCGGCGCCGACGCTGACGCGCCGGTGAAGCCGGTGGTCACCCGGCGGCGCGTACTGGTGTTCGCGCTGGTGCTGGTGCTGCTCGCGGGCATCGCGGTCGGCTACACGGTGTACGCGGTGCGGCGCGAGGACGACCGGCTCTACGGCGGCGACGGCACCGCGCCGGGCGGGCCGCCGCTGAGCCTGGTCGGGGCGCCGCGGCTGCTGTTCCGCAGCACCGAGTCGGGCCCGGGGTACGGCCGGCTGGCCACCGTGGCGGCGGCCGATCCGGGCGGGCCGCGCACGGTGGGCGAGCGCTCCTGCGACCGGGTCTACGCGGCCGGCGGCACCGCGGTGTGCCTGGCCACCGAGGGCGGCCTGACCCGAACCCCCGTCGCGCTGGTCCTGGACGCGGACCTGCGTCAGGTGCGCCGGGTCGAGTTGGCCGGCACGCCCAACCGGGCCCGGGTCTCGGCGTCGGGGCGGATGGCCTCGTGGACCGTGTTCGTCTACGGCGACTCGTACGCGTCCATGACCTTCTCCACCCGGACCTCGATCCTGGACACCCGCACGGGGGAGCTGACCGCGAACCTGGAGGACTTCACCACCACCCGCGACGGCAAGGAACTCAAGTCGCCGGACCGCAACTTCTGGGGCGTCACCTTCACCGGCGACGACAACACGTTCTACGCCACCTTGTCGACCAACAGCACCGGCCGCACCTACCTGGTCCGCGGGGACCTCGCGGCGCGCACCATGACGGTGCTGCGGGAGAACGTCGAGTGCCCGTCGTTGTCCCCCGACGGGACCCGGCTGGTGTTCAAGAAGAAGATTTCGCAGAGCACCCGCAACCCGTGGCGGCTGCATGTGCTCGACCTCGCCACGATGCGCGAGACGCCGCTCGCGGAGACCCACAGCGTGGACGACCAGGCGATCTGGATCGACGACCACACGGTGGGGTACGCACTGCCCACCGGCTCCGGCGCGGCCGGCGACGTGTGGTCGGTGCCGGCCGACGGCGGCGGCGCGCCGACCCGGCTCGTGATCGGCGGATTCTCCCCGGCGCCGCTGCGCTGACCGCGCGCAAGGACGCGCTTGTGCATCGGCCCGGCCTCGCGCAGGCTGCGGGTCTGCCACAGTTCCGTCACGAAATGCCGGTCGCGGCGCGGCGGTGTCGCCCGTTCGGCAGCGTGTGACCTGGAACGAAGCCGCAGGACGGGTGCCCGATCGGTGGCGGTCCCTTCGGGGTGATACCGGGCCGACTCGGCGAAGAGCGCCCGCGAGGTTCGCGTACCCTGACTCATTGGTGCCATGCGCCGGGCTCATCTGGAAGTGGCCCGTGTGGCGGTCGGGACGACCGCCGGAGCACGTAGGCCCCCGGACTTCGGGGCAGGGCGCTCACTCGACGTGCAGTAGGAATTGGGGATTTCGATGGCCTTTGGTGGAGCGTTCGCCACCGGGCAGGTAGTCAAGACCGTCGGCGCGTCCGACGTCGCCCTGTACCGCGGGGTGCGTGGCCGCACCGGGCACCCGGTCGTCCAGCGCACGAGCAAGGCGCTGTCCTTCGCCGGGGAGCACGCGGGTGTCTGGCTCGCCGCGGGCCTGGTCGGCGCCGCGGTGGACCGCGACCGCCGGCCCGAGTGGCTGCGCGCCACCGCGACCGTCGCCGGGGCGCACGTGGCCAGCATGGTGATCAAGCGGGTCGTGCGCCGGCCCCGACCGGCGATAGCGGGTCTGGAGCCGACCGTGCGTACCGCCGGCCGACACAGCTTCCCCTCCTCGCACTCCGTCTCCTCCGCTGCCGCGGCCGTGGCGTTCCACGGCCTGCTGCCCACGGCCGTCACCGGCACGGCAGCCGCCGCGACGTGTTTCTCGCGGCTCGTCGTGGGCGTCCACTATCCGTCCGACGTGGCCGCCGGCGCGACCATGGGTCTCGCCGCGGGTGGCTTGGGTCGTGCCTGGGCTCGCCGCGCAGAGCGTCCGAAGGGGTTCTGAAGTCTTGAGTACATCCGAAGTCGAACCGTCGCTCGAGGCGGAAGAGGACCTGGTCGCCACCGCCGCGGCGGCCACCGCCACCGTCACCGCCCCGACCCCGGTCGAGGCGCCCGCGCCGCCGCGCGGCGGACTGGCCGGCGGCCTGCTGAAGCTGGCCCGACCCAAGCAGTGGGTCAAGAACGTGCTCGTGTTCGCCGCGCCGCTGGCGGCCGGGCGACTGGACGAGGGCTACGTCCTGGGCCACAGCGCGATCATGTTCGCGCTGTTCTGCCTCGCCGCCTCGGCGATCTACTACATCAACGACGCGTTCGACGTCGAGGCCGACCGCGAGCACCCCACCAAGCGCAACCGCCCGATCGCCTCCGGCGTGGTGCCGGTCAAGCTCGCCTGGACGCTCGGCCCGATCCTGGGCATCGCCGCGGTCGTGCTCGGGGTGCTGCTGTGCAACCCGGGGACCGCGCTGGTCCTGGGCCTTTACGTGGTGCTCAACGTCGCGTACTGCTTCTCCTTCAAGCACGTGGTCGTGCTCGACCTGGCCATGGTCGCCTCCGGCTTCCTGTTCCGGGCGATGGCCGGCGGCACCGCGTCCGAACTGCCGCTGTCGCGCTGGTTCCTGCTCACCGCGGGCTTCGGGTCGTTGTTCATGGTCGCCGGCAAGCGCTACTCGGAGATGGTGTTGATGGGCGAGGAGGCGGCCAAGACGCGCGCCTCGCTGGCCAACTACTCGATCACCTACCTGCGCTTCGTGTGGCAGATGGCGGTCTCGGTGACGCTGCTCACCTACTCGCTGTGGGCGTTCCAGATCCCCGAGGGCGATTCCACCCTGGCCTGGCACCAGTTGTCGCTGATCCCGTTCGGCTTCGCCTTCCTGCGCTACGCCGTGTACGTGGATGCCGGAACCGCGGGGTCCCCGGAGGACGTTCTCCTCAAGGACAAGGTCCTCGTCGGCCTTGGCTTCGCCTGGCTTCTCACCTTTGTTCTGGGAGTGTTCCATGTCTGACGGCCCGTCGGCCGACGTACGACCAACCGCTCGACGGGTTCGGCTGAACGGATGGGGACGCACCGCCCCCACCTTCGCCGACGTCGTGCGGCCCACCACCCGCGAGCAGGTCGCGACCGCCCTGGGGCAGCGCACCTCGCGCGGGGTGATCGCCCGTGGCCTGGGCCGTTCGTACGGCGACCCCGCGCAGAACGGCGGCGGCACCGTCCTGGACATGACCGGCCTGGACCGGATCCTCGCGGTGGACCTGGAACGCGGTCTGGTCACCTGCGAGGCCGGGGTCAGCCTGGACCGGTTGATCGAACTGTTCGTCCCGTTCGGCTTCTTCGTCCCCGTCACCCCCGGCACCCGGCAGGTGACCGTGGGCGGCGCGATCGGCGCCGACGTGCACGGCAAGAACCACCACGCCGACGGCAGCTTCTGCAATCACGTGTTGTCCATGGACCTGCTCCTGGCCGACGGCACCGAGCGCACCGTCACCCCGGACAACGACCCGGAGCTGTTCTGGGCCACCGCCGGCGGCATGGGCCTGACCGGCCTGGTGTTGTCCGCGACCATCCGCATGACGCCCATCGAGACCTCGCTCGCGTCGGTGGACACCGACCGCACGCGCAACCTCGACGAGGCCATGGCGCTGATGGCCGAGACGGACGAGAAGTACACGTACACCGTCGCCTGGCTCGACTGCCTGGCCAAGGGCGCGAACCTGGGTCGCTGCGTGCTCACCTGCGGCGAGTTCGCGGCGCTGGACGACCTGCCCGCCAAGCAGCGCCGGGACCCGCTGCGCTTTCGTACCGGCTCGCTGCTGACCGTGCCGGACCTGGTGCCGGGTCGGCTGCCGAACAAGCTCACCATGGGGCTGTTCAACGAGCTGTGGTACCGCAAGGCGCCCAAGCACAAGGTCGGTCAACTCCAGTCGATCACCGCGTTCTTCCACCCGCTCGACCTGGTCCAGGAGTGGAACCGGGTCTACGGGCGGACCGGCTTCCTCCAGTACCAGTTCGTGGTGCCGTTCGGCCGCGAGGACGGGCTGGTCAAGGCGGTCGAGACGATCAGCCGGCACGGCGCGCCCTCCTCGCTCACCGTGCTCAAGCGCTTCGGTCCGGGCAACGCGGGCTTCCTGTCCTTCCCCAAGCCGGGCTGGACGCTGACCCTCGACTTCCCGACCAACACCCCCGGCCTGGCCCGGCTGCTGCGCGAGCTCGACGAGATCGTGCTGACCAACGAGGGCCGCTTCTACCTCGCCAAGGACTCGCGGATGGACCCGGCCCACCTGGCCCGGATGTACCCGCGGCTGGAGCAGTTCCGCGAGGTGCGCGCCAAGGTCGACCCGGACGGGGTGTTCGTCTCCGACCAGGCGCGCCGGCTCGGGATCTGACCGGCCGGCCCCGCAGCACTCCCTCCTCCGTCTCGTGAACCACGCTTTTGTGAAGGACGCACCGTGAAAGACGCCTTGGGCGCACCGCAGTCCCTGCTCGTTCTCGGCGGTACCTCCGAGATCGCGCTGACCACGGCCCGCGCGATGGTCGCCGAGCGCGTGCGGCGGGTCGTGCTCGCCGGACGCCCCTCCGCCGGGCTTGACGCGGCCGCCGACGACCTGCGCGGTCGCGGTGCCACGGTCGAGGTGGTCGCGTTCGACGCGGCCGAGCCCGACGACCACGAGAAGACCATCGACGAGGTCTTCGCGGCGGGCGACATCGACGTCGTCCTGCTCGCCTTCGGGGTGCTCGGCGACCAGGACGCGGACGCGAAGGACCCGGCCGCCGCCGCGCGCGTCGCGCAGGTGAACTACGTGGGGGGCGTGTCGGCCGGGCTCGCGGCGGCGAACGCGCTGTCGCGGCAGGGGCACGGGGCGCTCGCGGTGATCTCGTCGGTGGCCGGCGAGCGGGCCCGCAAGTCGAACTTCATCTACGGCTCGACCAAGGCCGGCCTGGACGCGTTCGCGCAGGGCCTGGGCGACAAGCTGCACGGTACGGGCGTGCACGTGATGGTGGTCCGGCCCGGGTTCGTCCGGACCAAGATGACCGAGGGCCTGCCGGACGTGCCGCTGGCCACCACGCCCGAGGTGGTCGCCGAGGCGATCGTCAAGGGCCTGCGGCGCAAGTCGTCGGTGGTGTGGGTGCCCGGCCAGTTCCGCTTCGTGATGTCGGCGCTGCGGCATGTGCCGCGCCCGATCTTCCGCAAGCTCAACATCTGACGCCCCATGCCGTGCGCAGGCCCGTCCCGGTGGTCCGGGGCGGGCTTTCGGATGTCCGGGGCCAGGGCCTTCGGGGCGGGCGCCGCCCGGCCGCTACGGTGGCCCGGTCGTGGTTGACCCGGGTACGGACGAGGGGCGCGGGCATGGGCAGCAGGGGAAACGTCGGCCTGACCGGTGGCATCGGGGCGGGCAAGAGCGAGGTGGCGCGGCTGCTCGCGGAGCTGGGCGCGGTGGTGATCGACTCGGACCGGATCGCGCGCGAGGTGGTGGCGCCCGGGACGCCCGGCCTGGCGGCGGTGGTCGCCGAATTCGGCGAGTCGGTGCTGCTGCCCGACGGCTCGCTCGATCGACCGGGGCTGGGCCGGATCGTCTTCGGCGCGCCGGAGCGGCTGGCCGCGCTGAACGCGATCGTGCATCCGCTGGTCGGGGCGCGCGCGGCGGAGCTGACGGCGGCGGCCGGGGAGGATGCGGTGCTGGTCAACGACGTGCCGCTGCTCGTGGAGAACGACCTGGCCGGGCTGTACGACCTGGTGGTGGTCGTGGACGCGGCCCCCGAGACGCAGCTGGACCGGCTGGTGCGGCTGCGGGGCATGCCGGAGGCCGACGCGCGGGCCCGGATGGCCGCGCAGGCGTCCCGGGAGCAGCGGCTGGCGGTCGCGGACGTGGTGATCGACAACGACGGACCGTTGGCGGCGCTGGAGCCGCAGGTGCACTCGTTGTGGGCGCGGTTGACGGGCGCCTGAGGCCTCGGTCGTGGGTGCGGCCCGGGTCGGGGTTTTTTTACCCGCCCGCTCCGCCCGTTGCGTTGGGCGCGCAGGCTGCGGTTGCTTTGATGGGTGGGTGACCCGATCAGGCCCGTGGGCCGCCCGTCGGGGCCGTGGGGATGGGCTCGCGGCGTTTGTCGGTGTGGGGTCGTAACGTGTATGGGGTGCGACCCATCACCGATCTCGAACGCAAAGTGGCGCCTTTCGAGGTCGTCAGTCCCTTCCAACCGTCCGGCGACCAGCCGCAGGCGATCGATCTGCTCGAGGAGCGGATCAACGCCGGCGACCGCAACGTGGTGCTGCTCGGTGCCACCGGCACGGGGAAGTCGGCGACGACCGCGTGGATGATCGAGCGACTGCAGCGACCGACGCTCGTCATGGCGCCCAACAAGACCCTGGCCGCGCAGCTCGCCAACGAATTCCGCGAGCTGCTGCCCAACAACGCCGTCGAATACTTCGTCTCGTACTACGACTACTACCAGCCCGAGGCGTACGTCCCGACCACCGACACCTACATCGAGAAGGACTCCTCGATCAACGAGGAGGTCGAGCGGCTGCGGCACTCGACCACCAACTCGCTGCTGACCCGTCGTGACGTGGTCGTGGTCGCCTCGGTGTCCTGCATCTACGGCCTGGGCACCCCGCAGGAATACGTGGACCGCATGGTCCGGCTGCGGGTCGGCGAGGAGATCGAGCGGGACGACCTGCTGCGCCGCTTCGTGGGCAACCAGTACACCCGCAACGACGTCGCGTTCACGCGCGGCACCTTCCGGGTGCGCGGTGACACGATCGAGATCTTCCCGGTCTACGAAGAGCTGGCCGTGCGGATCGAGATGTTCGGCGACGAGATCGAGTCGCTGATGACGCTGCACCCGCTCACCGGCGAGGTGGTCAGCGAGGACGACGAGCTCTACGTCTTCCCCGCCACCCACTACGTGGCCGGTCCCGAGCGCATGGAGCGCGCGGTCGTCGGGATCGAGCGCGAGCTGGAGGAGTCGCTGGCGCTGCTGGAGAAGCAGGGCAAGGTGCTGGAGGCGCAACGACTGCGCATGCGCACCACCTACGACATCGAGATGCTCCGCCAGATCGGCACCTGCTCCGGCGTGGAGAACTACTCGCGGCACATGGACGGCCGCGAGGCCGGCAGCGCGCCGAACACGCTCCTCGACTACTTCCCCGAGGACTTCGTCCTGGTGCTGGACGAGTCGCACGTGACCGTGCCGCAGATCGGCGCGATGTACGAGGGCGACGCGTCGCGCAAGCGCACCCTGGTCGAGCACGGCTTCCGGCTGCCGTCCGCGATGGACAACCGCCCGCTGAAGTGGGAGGAGTTCCTGGAGCGGGTCGGCCAGACGGTGTACCTGTCGGCGACGCCCGGCAAGTACGAGCTGGCCAAGGCCGACAAGGTGGTCGAGCAGATCATCCGGCCGACGGGTCTGGTCGACCCCGAGGTCGTGGTCAAGCCGACCGAGGGCCAGATCGACGACCTGCTGCACGAGATCAGGATCCGGGCCGAGAAGGACGAGCGGGTGCTGGTCACCACGCTCACCAAGAAGATGTCCGAGGACCTGACCGACTACTTCCTGGAGCAGGGTGTGCGGGTGCGCTACCTGCACAGCGACATCGACACGCTGCGCCGGGTGGAGCTGCTGCGCGAGCTGCGGCTGGGCGAGTTCGACGTGCTGGTCGGCATCAACCTGCTCCGCGAGGGCCTGGACCTGCCCGAGGTCTCGCTCGTGTCCATCCTGGACGCGGACAAGGAGGGCTTCCTGCGCTCGGGCACCTCGCTGATCCAGACCATCGGCCGCGCCGCGCGCAACGTGTCCGGCCAGGTGCACATGTACGCGGACCGGATCACCCCGTCGATGGAGAAGGCGATCGACGAGACGAATCGCCGGCGCGAGAAGCAGGTCGCGTACAACGCCGAGCGCGGCATCGACCCGCAACCGCTGCGCAAGAAGATCGTGGACATCCTCGACTCGATCTCGCGCGAGGACGCGGACACCGCCGACCTGCTGTCCGGCGGGGGCCGGGGCCGGCAGAAGGCACCGGTGCCGGCGCTCGGCCGCAAGGGCGGGGCGAGCGACATGCCCGCGACCGACCTGGCCGACATGATCCGGGTGATGACGGACCAGATGCACGCCGCCGCCTCCGAACTGCAATTCGAGCTGGCCGCGCGGTTGCGCGACGAGGTCGGGGAGCTGAAGAAGGAGCTGCGCGGGATGAAGGCCGCGGGCATCGCGTAGCAGGATGACGGGACGGCGCGCCGGATCCGAGGGAACGGCCTGCCGAGTCCGTACGTCATGACCGGTAGGTTCGTGACCCTGAATGTGTCCGAGGGGGCTCGCCGGGACACCGGCGACCCCCGAGGACTACTCTGCGGCCAGTACGGGCCCGCCTGCCCCGTTCCGGGGCGGGGCCCACGAGCCGCGTGACCGAAAATCTGTGAGGGGAGACGTCGCCAGTGGCCGTCAACATGTCCAAGGGCCAGAGGATTTCACTCGACAAGCCGGGTGGTGGCGAGCTGACCATGGTCCGGATGGGCCTGGGCTGGGACGCCATCAAGCGCCGCGGCCTGTTCGGCAGCCGGGAGAAGGAGGTCGACCTCGACGCGTCGTGCGTGCTCTTCGCGGAGAACCAGCCGGTCGACGTCTGCTACTTCGGCCAGCTCACCAGCAAGGACGGGTCCGTGCGCCACACCGGCGACAACCTGACCGGGCACGGTGACGGCGACGACGAGTCGATCCTGGTGGACCTGGGTCGCGTGCCGGTGCACGTGGACCAGATCATCTTCACGGTCAGCTCCTTCCAGGGGCAGACCTTCCAGGAGATCGAGAACGCGTTCTGCCGGATCGTGGACGAGACCACGAACACCGAGCTGGCCCGCTACACGCTCTCCGGCGGTGGCAACTACACCGGCCAGATCATGGCCAAGCTGTACCGGCACGGCACCGGCTGGAAGATGGCCGCGATCGGCGAGCCCGCCCACGGGCAGACCCTGCGCGACCTCCTGCCGGCTCTGATGGCGCACCTGTAGGACGCACAACCACACATGGCGAGCGGGCCGGGACGGGCGGACGACGCCTCCCGGCCCGCTCGCGCGGGGTCCGTCCCGGCGGGGCGGGGAGGGGACGAACGCACGTGAGCACCGAACTGGTACGGGGTCAGAATCTGGCACTGCCCGACACCCGGGTGGAGGTCGAGGTCGCGGCGCAGTGTCCGGTCGAGCTGGTGGTGGCCCTGGTGGGGGCCGACGATCGGGTCCGCGGCGACGACGACGTGGTCCAGCGCGGCGGTGGCGACACCGCCGGGGTGACGATCCGTCAGGCCGGTGCGACCTTCGAGTTGGACAAACTGCCCGCCGAGATCGAGCGGGTGCTGGTCGGCGCCTCCCTCGAGGGCGGCGGCGTGGACCGCTTCGGCGTGGTCGCGGCGCCCGTGGTCACCGTGCGCGCGGGGGGCGAGGACCTGGCCTCCTTCCGGGTTACCGACCTCGGCAACGAGCGGGCACTGCACACCGTCGAGCTGTACCGGCGCCAGGGGGCGTGGAAGGTGCGCGCCGTCGGGCAGGGCTACGACGCGGGCCTGGAGGCGCTGCTCAAGGACGTCGGGGTACAGAACCGGGCCCGGGTGGTGGACCGCGCGCGGACCGCGCTCGGCGGGCCGGCCGCCGCGCCGTTCAGCGCGGCGAACGCGCCCACGGAGCCGCGCGAGCCGGGCACCGTGCCGCGCGTGGACGCCAACGGTGGGATGGCCTGGGCCGCGCCGCCGCCGGACGTCGAGCAGGAGGCGAGCCGGCGGGCCGCGCGGCGCGAGGTGGAGAAGCTGTACGAAGTGGTCTGGGGCGTGTTCGAGGACGCGGCGCGGTCGGCTGCGGCCTATCGCTCGGCGATCGAGTACGCGGACGGCCGGTTGGACAAGGAGCTGGAGGGGGTCCTGAACGACCCCGCCGCGCGTTTTTCGCCCGCGGGGCTGGCCGCGCAGGACACGGCGCGGGATCGGCATCGGGCGCTGGCCGAGCAGGCCAAGGCGGTGCTGGATCGCGACACCGCGCAACTGGTCGGCGAGGTCGAGCAGTTGGAGCCGAACCTGCCGCCGGTGATGGCGCGTTGGGACAGCACCTCGTGGGCCGGGTGGCAGGCGCCGGAGGACGGGGCGCCGGCGATTCGGCTCGGCGACCTGTATCTGCCGGAGCGGCCCGAGTTGCGGGTGCCGATGGTGTTGCGGCTGCCGATGGATCGCGGGTTGTGGGTGGACACCGGCGCCACCGGTCTCGAGGGTGAGCGGGGCGACGGCGCGGAGCGGGCGAACGAGCTGGCGGTGTCGTTGACCGCGCGGATGTTCGCGGCCTTCCCGGTGGGCGAGTTCAAGGTGCACGTGATCGACCCGGCGGGCAAGGGCACGGCGGCGGCGCCGTTGCAGCCGCTGGCGGCCTCACGGCTGCTGGTGGGGCCGGTGGCCACCGACGCGGCCGACATCTCGGCGCTGCTGGGTCGGATCATCGACCGCATCGAGCTGGTGCGGATGGCGGTGGCCAACGACGCGGTGGACTCGCTGCCGGACGGGCTGGATCTGGCGCGGCAGTTGTTGCTGGTGCACGATTTCCCGTTCGGGTTCGACGATCGCAGTGCGGCGCAGTTGCGGCACATCGTCGAGGAGGGGCCGCGGGTCGGGGTGCACGTGATCGTGGTCGGATCGCGGGTGGACGCCGAGTCGTTCGGGCCGCTGCTGGAGCCGTTGTGGCGGTCGTTGTTGCGGCTGACGGCGATTCCGGAGGACCACATCATGGATCCGTGGATCGGCCTGCCGTGGGTGTACACCCCGGACCTGCCCTCCGGCGGCGCCGAGGCCACACGCCAACTCCTGTCCTGGGTGGCGGGCGCGCGCTAGGCCGGGGGCGGCCGGGTCGGGGTCTTCCGGGCCCGGCCGGGCCGCCGGGTCGCGTGCCGCGCGGCGTCCTCAAGCGCCGGACGGGCTGGGCGGTTCGGGTGCCCCGAGCGCCGGCGGTTGCGGTTGGTGGTGGCCTCCGGCCGGGTGTCCTCAAACGCCGGACGGGCTGATTGTTCGGTGCCCCGGGTGCCGGGGCTGCGGTTTGCTGTTCGCCTCCTTCCGGGTTGTCCTCAGGCGCCGGACGGGCTGAGTGGTTCGGGTGCCCCGAGCGCCGGCGGTTGCGGTTGGTGGTGGCCTCCGGCCGGGTGTCCTCAGCCCTCGTTGGTCGGGGTACCCGAAATTGCCCAGCCTGTCCGGCGGTTGAGGACCGACCCCGCGTGGATCGCCGTCCGGCCGCGGCTTTCGGTGGGCGGGGTGTCCGGGGCGCAGCCGGCCTGTCCGGCGTTTGAGGGCCATCCTGGCGGAGGCGGCTACCAGGCCGCGGGGGCGCGGGGCTTGGGTGGCTGAAAAGGCTTAGCCGGTTCGGCGGTTGGGGTGATTCGGGTGGGTGGCCGCCAAGCTGCGGCTTCTGGCGGTTGGGATATCCGGGATCGGTGGAGGGTGTTGCCCGAGTGGTCGGGGCGTTGGGGGACTTGGGCATCTGGTGGGCTGGTTGCTTGGGGTGGGGGTGGAAGGGTCGTCGGTTTGGGGGAGTTGGGGGGAAAGGGGCGGGAAGCGGGGGCTCGGGGTCGTAGACTCTCGGGCCGTCGGTCGTGATCGAGGCGGCCTGGGGAAAGGGATGTCGCCTTGTTCGCCTATGCCGATCCGGTGCGGATGCTCGGGGTGGCCGCCGAGGTCGCGCGGACCGAGTTCGCGGTTGTCGATCTGGAGACGACGGGGTTCTCGCCCGCGCGTGGGGACCGGATCGTGGAGATCGGCGTCGTGCGGATGCGCGGTACCGGTGAGGTGTTGCGGGAGTGGACCACGCTGCTCGATCCGGGGCGGTCGGTGGGTGCGAGCCACGTGCACCGGATCACCGCCGCCGACGTGGTGGGCGCGCCCCGTTTCGCTCAGATCGCCACCGAGTTGGCCGGCCTGCTCGCGGGCGCGGTCGTCGTCGCCCACAACGCCTCCTTCGAGCAGCGTTTCCTGGAGGCCGAGTTCGTCGCCGCCGGCCTGGCCCCGCCCACCCTGCCCGCACTGTGCACGATGCGGCTGGCCAAGGCGTCCGGCCTGCCGCTGGCCGACCACAAGCTCGGCACCTGCTGCGCCCACTTCGGGCTGACCTTCCCCGACGCGCACGCGGCCCTGGCCGACGCCCGGGTCACCGCCCGCCTGCTGCCGCTGCTCCTCGCGGGCCTCGGCACCCGCAGCCTGGGTCTGCCGGTGCCGCCGGCCCGCGCCCCCGAGACCCTGCCCGCGCCCGCGCTCAAGCCGCGCCGGGGGTTCGCGCCCGCCCGGTGACGGGTATTCGAGCTGTCCGACACAGGGATCACCGGGCGCCCTGTCACCAGGATTTGGCAAAGGATCGCTTGGTGTTTCCTTTACCTTCTGGCATCCTGGAGGCAATCGGAGGGGTACAGACCCCCCTCCGGCGATGACGCGACCCCCCACGTCTGCCGGAGGCGCAGTGGACGTTTCACCCGTTGCCTGGATCCTGACCATCGTCGTGCTGCTGGCACTGGTGGCCGTCGATCTGTTCATCAACCGCAAACCCCACGAGGTGACCCTCAAGGAGGCGTCCCTGTGGGGCGTCTTCTGGGTCGGCCTCGCCGTCCTGTTCGGCATCGGCCTGACGGTCTTCGCCGGCGCCGAGCCCGGTGGCGAGTTCTTCGCGGGCTTCATCACCGAGAAGTCGCTGAGCGTCGACAACCTGTTCGTGTTCGTGCTGATCATGGGCAAGTTCGCGGTGCCGCCGCAGTACCAGCAGCGGGTGCTGCTCGTGGGTGTGCTGCTCGCGCTCGTGTTGCGCGGCGCCTTCATCGCCGCCGGCGCCGCCGTGGTCGCCGCGTTCTCGTGGGTCTTCTTCATCTTCGGCGCGTTCCTGATCTGGACCGCGTGGAAGCTGATCAAGGAGGCGCAGTCGGACGAGGACGAGGAGTTCGAGGAGAACGCCCTCCTGCGCAAGGTCGAGAAGGTGTTGCCGACCACCGACGGCTACCGCGACATGAAGCTGGTGGTCCGCGAGAACGGCAAGCGGCTGGTCACGCCGATGCTGATCGTGATGATCGCCGTCGGCACCACCGACGTGCTGTTCGCGCTCGACTCGATCCCGGCGATCTTCGGCCTCACCAAGGAGCCGTACATCGTCTTCACGGCGAACGCGTTCGCCCTGATGGGGCTGCGCCAGCTCTACTTCCTGATCGGCGGACTGCTGAAGAAGCTGGTCTACCTGTCGTACGGCCTGTCGGTGATCCTGGGCTTCATCGGGGTCAAGCTGATCTTCGAGGCGCTGCACGGCGAGGGCGTGCACGTGCCGGAGATCGGTATCCCGCTCTCGCTCGGCGTGATCGTGGCGACCCTGACGGTGACCACGGTGCTGAGTCTGCGCAAGACGAAGAAGGACGAGCGGGCGGCGGCCGAGGCGGCCGCGAAGGCGGACCGGGACGCGAGCGTCTAACCCGGAAGCGGTACGGCCGGCGGCCCCTGTGCGAGGACGATCTCGTGCGGGGGCCGTCGCGCGTCCGGGCCCGGCCGCAGTCGGACCCCGACGCTGCCGCACAGGCAGCGGGTGTAGACGACTTCGCCCTGGGATGTGAGGTGCCGGGACAGTACGGTCATACGCGGATCCTCGATCCGTCCGCAGGCGTCGCACCGGGAAGACATCGCGTTGCCCCCATGTTGGCTAGGGTAATGGGTGTTCTGGTGTAGCTCCTTACATAGTTCGCAGCCTAGGTAAGGGTTCAATGGAAGTCAACGGTTACCGCAGTGACGGGGTCGGCGCTGCCGTCGCGATGGTCAACGCGTGGACCGGCGAGGAGGGCTCGGCGCCGGACGTGCAGTCTGCGCGCGATGTGCTGAGGCCGTTCTCGTACCTGGTCGCCGACCTGGACGAGAGCGCGCTCGAACCGTTGCTCGCCTGGGCGCGGGAGCTGCGCGCGTTCTTCGTGCTCGGTGATCTGGAGGCCGCCGTGGCGCACGTGAACGGCCTGCTGGAGCGGGTCGAGTCACGGCCTCGGCTGGTGGATCACGGGTATGGGCTGCACCTGCACCACGCGCCGTCGGGGGTGCCGTTCGTCCAGCGCATCCGGATCAGCACCGCACTGGGGCTGGCCAACCTGGTGGCCGACTACGGGCTCGGCCGCTCCGGGGTGTGCGCGGCGGCGGTCTGCGACCGCGTGTTCGCGGACACCTCGCGCAACGGCCGCAAGCGCTACTGCTCGGACACTTGCGCCAACCGGGCGAACGTGGCGGCGCACCGGGCCAGGCGCCGGGCCGCCGAAGGCGCCGGACGGGCCTGAGCCGGCCCGGCGCCCCGCGGATCCGCTACCAGCGGCGGGCGCGCCATTCGGCGAGGTTGGGGCGCTCCGCGCCCAGCGTGGTGTCGTTGCCGTGGCCCGGGTAGACCCAGGTCTCGTCGGGGAGCACGTCGAACAACTTGTGCTCGACGTCGTCGATCAGGCGGTCGAAGGCGGCGGGATCGCCGAAGGTGTTGCCCACCCCGCCCGGGAACAGGCAGTCGCCGGTGAACAGGTGCGGGTGCCCCTTGGGGTCGTCGTACAGCAGTGCCACGCTGCCCTCGGTGTGCCCCACCAGGTGGATGGCCCGCAGTTCGATCGCCCCGAACGCGACCGTGTCGCCGTCGTCCAGGAGCACGTCGCTGGGCACCGGGATGGCCTCGGCGTCGGCGCGCCCCGCGAGCGTGGTGGCCCCGGTGTGCGCGACCACCTCGGACAGCGCCTGCCAGTGGTCCTGGTGCCGATGGGTGGTGACCACCTTGGCCAGGCCGCCGTCGCCCACCAGGGTGATCAGCGTGCCCGCGTCGTTGGCCGCGTCGATCAGCAACTGCTCATCGGTGGCGCGACAGCGCAGCAGGTAGGCGTCGTTGTCGTAGGGCCCGACGGCCACCTTGGTGATCATCAGCTCGGCCAGCTCGCGCACGGCCGGGGCGCCGCCGACCTTCACGGATCCGTGATACGTCATGCGGGCCATCCTCCCCGGCCGCGCGCCCTCTCGGCTACCGGCCGGCTACATCCAGGCGGGCGGTGTCGGCAGGGGGCCGGCCGGCTCGACGCTCAATCCGTCGCCGTTGGCGCGGCCGATCAGCCAGGCGAGCAGCGACTGGCGGCGGCCCGAGACGACCGCGGCGGGGGCCACGCCCTCCGGGCCGATCAGCAGCTCGCGGTGGGTGATGTCGTCGCGCAGCAGCAGCGGCGGGCAGTCCGGCCGGCCGCGGAAGGACGCCGCCACCTCGTTCAGCTCACGGTCGGCGTACTCGGTCGGCCAGTGCGCCGGCGTCCAGCCCGCGTCCAGGTCGACATGGTGGATGTACAACTCGCGCAGCCGCTTGGCGGGCAGCGTCGTCGCGGCGATCTCGCCGGCGTTGCGCGCGGTCACCTTTGCGCCCCACGCGGTCGGCGTCATCGCCGTGAACGCCCGGGCGAACCGGCCCGAGGCGTCGTACAGGTCGGTGAGCTGCTCCTGCGGCGGCCGGCCGGCGCCCTCCTCGATGGCCCGGTCGCGGGCGTCGCCCGGCGGATACATCGGGGTGGGTATCCCGGTCCGGGCCCAGTTCAGCAGGTTGGTCAGGGCGTCCGCGTTGCGGGCCAGATGGGTCAGCACATGGCCCCGGCTCCATCCGGGCAGCAGCGACGGGCCGGCCAGGTGATCGGCCGACAGTCGTTCCGCGCTCGCCAGGACCTGAGCGGTCGCCTCGTTGATCTCCGCGAGCATCGCGGCCGGCTCGAACCCGTCCGTGGTCACGTCTACCTCCCCCGGATCGCCCTCCGCCGCGGCTTCGCGGAACGAGACGGGTCCCGATGCGACGGAGGTCTGTGATGTTGCAGCTTAGTGCGGCGGGCAGGCCCGAGTGCCCGGGCCGGGGCTTCACACGATCGGGTGAAGAACGACCCGATGAAGTTTTGTTCGAATGAATGTGCGATAGCCTGGCGCCTCAAAGGGGAACAAACACCTGCCCCCGGCTGCTTACGATGGCGCGAGGACATAACGACCCGGGGCCGCAGAACGTCACCACCGGCGTGACCTCGGCTGCGACCACTCCCGGGTCCGCATCCTCGATCCGCACTGTCGACGCGTACCGATCAGCCTCTGATCGGCTTCCGTTCAGCTCGACACCATTCAGCCGCAGCGGCATGTCGTCGAAGGGTTTCGATTCTCAAGTGGCCGACCGTCTCATCGTCCGTGGCGCGCGCGAGCACAACCTCAAGGACGTCTCCCTCGACCTTCCGCGCGACTCACTCATCGTCTTCACCGGCCTGTCCGGTTCCGGCAAGTCCTCCCTCGCCTTCGACACGATCTTCGCGGAGGGACAGCGCCGCTACGTCGAGTCGCTCTCGTCCTACGCGCGCCAGTTCCTCGGGCAGATGGACAAGCCCGACGTCGACTTCATCGAGGGCCTGTCGCCCGCGGTCTCGATCGACCAGAAGTCGACGAACCGCAACCCCCGCTCCACGGTCGGCACCATCACCGAGGTCTACGACTACCTGCGCCTGCTCTACGCCCGGATCGGCCACCCGCACTGTCCCCAGTGCTCCCGGCCGATCGCCCGGCAGAGCCCGCAGCAGGTGGTCGACCGGGTCCTGGAGCTGGAGGAGGGCACCCGCTTCCAGGTGCTCTCGCCGATCGTGCGCGAGCGCAAGGGCGAGTTCGTCGACCTGTTCGCCGAACTCCAGTCCAAGGGCTACAGCCGGGCGCGGGTGGACGGCACGGTGATCCAGCTCACCGACCCGCCCAAGCTGAAGAAGCAGGAGAAGCACACGATCGAGGTGGTCATCGACCGCCTCACCGTGAAGTCCTCCGCCAAGCGCCGGTTGACCGACTCGGTGGAGACCGCGCTCGCGCTCGGCTCCGGCATGGTCATCCTGGACTTCGTCGACCTGCCCGAGGACGACGCGCACCGCGAGCGCATGTTCTCCGAGCACCTCTACTGCCCCTACGACGACCTGTCGTTCGAGGAGCTGGAACCGCGCTCGTTCTCGTTCAACTCGCCGTTCGGCGCCTGTCCCGACTGCACCGGCATCGGCACCCGCATGGAGGTCGACCCCGAGCTGGTCGTGCCCGACGGGCAGAAGTCGCTCGACGAGGGCGCGCTCGCGCCGTGGAACGTCGGACACGCGTCGGAATACTTCGGCCGGCTGGTCTCCTCGCTCGCCGAGGAGATGGGCTTTCGGACCGACATCCCCTGGGACGGGCTGCCGCAGCGGGCCAAGAAGGCGCTGCTCAACGGCCACAAGACGCAGATCCACGTCAAGTACCGCAACCGCTACGGGCGCGAGCGCTCCTACTACACCTCGTTCGAGGGGGCGCTGCCCTACATCGTGCGCCGGCACTCCGAGGCGGAGACCGACGTCAGTCGCGAGCGCTTCGAGGGCTTCATGCGCGAGGTGCCCTGTGCCACCTGCCACGGCGCCCGGCTCAAGCCGATCGTGCTCGCGGTGACCATCGCCGACAAGTCCATCGCCGACGTGGCGGGCATGTCGATCAGCGACTGCGCCGAGTTCCTGAGCCGGATCAAGCTCGTGGCGCGGGAGAAGAAGATCGCCGAGCGGGTGCTCAAGGAGGTCAACGAGCGGCTGCGCTTCCTGATCGACGTGGGCCTGGAATACCTCTCGCTGAGCCGCCCCGCGGCCACCCTGTCCGGCGGCGAGGCGCAGCGCATCCGGCTCGCCACCCAGATCGGCTCCGGTCTGGTCGGCGTGCTCTACGTGCTCGACGAGCCCTCCATCGGCCTGCACCAGCGCGACAACCACCGGCTGATCGAGACCCTGGTCCGGCTGCGCGACATGGGCAACACGCTGATCGTGGTCGAGCACGACGAGGACACCATCCGGGTCGCCGACTGGGTCGTCGACATCGGCCCCGGCGCCGGCGAGCACGGCGGCGAAGTGGTGCACTCGGGCACCTACAAGGACCTGCTCAAGAACAAGCGCTCGGCCACCGGCGACTACCTCTCCGGCCGCAGGTCGATCCCCACCCCGACCGAGCGCCGGGTGCCGGACAAGAAGCGCCGGCTGGTGGTGCACGGCGCCCGGGAGAACAACCTGCGCGACGTCGCCGTGGGCTTCCCCCTCGGCGTGCTCACCGCGGTCACCGGCGTCTCCGGCTCGGGCAAGTCGACCCTGGTCAACGACATCCTGTACACCCACCTGGCGCGCGAGCTCAACGGCGCGCGCAGCGTGCCGGGCCGGCACACCCGGATCACCGGGACCGACCTGGTGGACAAGGTCGTGCACGTCGACCAGGGACCGATCGGGCGCACCCCGCGCTCCAACCCGGCCACCTACACCGGCGTGTTCGACCACATGCGCAAGCTGTTCGCGGAGACCACCGAGGCCAAGGTGCGCGGCTACCTCCCGGGCCGGTTCTCGTTCAACGTCAAGGGCGGTCGCTGCGAGAACTGCGCGGGCGACGGCACGATCAAGATCGAGATGAACTTCCTCCCCGACGTATACGTGCCGTGCGAGGTCTGCCACGGCGCGCGCTACAACCGGGAGACCCTGGAGGTGCACTTCAAGGGCAAGAACATCTCCGAGGTGCTGGACATGCCGATCGAGGAGGCCCTGGCCTTCTTCGAGGCGGTCCCCGCGATCGCCCGGCACCTGCGCACGCTCAACGACGTCGGCCTGGGCTACGTGCGCCTGGGCCAGCCCGCCACCACGCTCTCCGGCGGCGAGGCGCAGCGCGTCAAGCTGGCCTCCGAGCTGCAGCGCCGCTCCAGTGGCAAGACGGTCTACGTCCTCGACGAGCCGACCACGGGTCTGCACTTCGAGGACATCAGCCGGCTGCTCGGCGTGCTGACCAGCCTGGTCGACAAGGGCAACACGGTGATCGTGATCGAGCACAACCTCGACGTGATCAAGACCGCCGACTGGGTCGTCGACCTCGGCCCCGAGGGCGGCAGCGGCGGCGGGCTCGTCATCGCCGAGGGCACCCCCGAGGAGGTCGCAGAGGTGGCGGGCAGCCACACCGGCAAGTTCCTCCAGGACGTGCTCCAGGACCGACGCTGACGCGAGTGGCGCGGGGGCCGGGTGCGAGGATTGACCGGCCTCACGGTGGCGCGGCCGACGTCCGGCCGCGCCACCGGCGTCACCCGTTCACAAGGAGATCCCGCATGACCGCGCAGCACCAGCCCCGGCCCGAGCACCCGTCCGACACCGCGGGCGAGCCCGGACCGGATCGGCGCACGCTGCTGCGCGGCGCCGCAGTGGTGGGCGCGGTCGGCGTCGCCGGCGTGGCCGTGACCGCCTGTGCGACGGACAACCAGCCCGCGACGCCGCACGAGAAGAAGTTGCTCGACGGTCCGGTCACGGTGGGCCGGGCCGACGACGTGGTGGTCGGCAAGGGCAAGGTCTTCACCGACACCTCGATCGTGGTCACCCAGCCGGCCAAGGACGATTACAAAGCGTTCGACGCCCGTTGTCCGCACCAGGGCTGTCTGGTCACCAAGGTCGACCAGGGTGTCATCCAGTGCCAGTGCCACGGCAGCCAGTTCTCGATGAACGACGGTTCGGTCGTGCGCCGACCCGCCAAGCGCGGCCTGACGCCGCTGCCGGTCACCGTCGCGAACGGCGAGATCGTGGTGGGTTGACCGCGAAAATCTGTTGGAGCCAGCACATAGGGTGGAGAAATGGACCCGTCGTCGTACCGGCCCGCGCCCGGCCAGATTCCGACGTCGCCCGGTGTGTACCGGTTCAGCGACGAGCACCGGCGCGTGGTCTACGTCGGCAAGGCGAAGAACCTGCGCGCCCGGCTCTCGTCCTACTTCCAGGACCTGGCCAACCTGCACCCGCGCACCCAGACCATGGTCACCACCGCCGCCTCGGTGGACTGGACCGTGGTCGGCACCGAGGTCGAGGCGCTCCAGCTCGAATACTCCTGGATCAAGGAGTTCGACCCGCGCTTCAACGTCAAGTACCGCGACGACAAGAGCTACCCCTCGCTCGCGGTGACGCTGAACGAGGAGTTCCCGCGCGCCCAGGTGATGCGCGGTCCGCACCGCAAGGGGGTGCGCTACTTCGGGCCGTACGGGCACGCGTGGGCCATCCGCGAGACGCTCGACCTGCTGCTTCGGGTCTTCCCGGTACGCACCTGCTCGGCCGGGGTGTTCAAGAACGCCCGCCAGGTGGGCCGACCCTGTCTGCTCGGCTACATCGGCAAGTGCGCGGCGCCGTGCACCGGCAAGATCTCCGCCGAGGACCACCACGCGCTGGCCGAGGACTTCTGCGAGTTCATGGCCGGCCGCACCGGGCCCTACGTCAAGCGCGTCGAGCGCGAGATGAAGCAGGCCGCGCAGGCGATGGAATACGAGAAGGCGGCCCGCCTGCGCGACGACCTGGCCGCGCTGACCCGCGCCCTGGAGAAGAACGCGATCGTCTTCGGCGACGGCACCGACGCCGACGTGATCGCCCTCGCCGAGGACGAACTCGAGGTCGCCGTCCAGATCTTCCACGTGCGCGGCGGCCGGGTGCGCGGCCAACGCGGCTGGGTCACCGAGCGGGTCGAGGACGTGGACACCGCCGACCTCGTCGAGCACTTCCTCCAACAGCTCTACGGCGAACAGCGCGGCGAGGCGGTACCGCGCGAGGTGCTGGTGCCCGCGCTGCCCGCCGACACCGCCGCACTGAGCGAATGGTTGTGCGAACTGCGCGGCGCCAAGGTCGAGTTGCGGGTCCCGCAGCGCGGCGACAAGAAGTCGCTCCAGGAGACCGTGCAACGCAACGCCGCCCAGGCGCTGAACCTGCACAAGCTGCGCCGGGCGGGCGATCTGACCGCCCGCTCGCTGGCGCTGCAACAGCTGGCCGAGGCACTGGAGATGGACACCGCGCCGCTGCGCATCGAGTGCTACGACATCTCGCACCTGCAGGGCACCGAGGTGGTCGCCTCGATGGTGGTCTTCGAGGACGGGCTGCCGCGCAAGAGCGAGTACCGGCGCTTCGCGATCAAGACCTTCGAGGGCCAGGACGACCCGCGCGCGATGCACGAGGTGCTGACCCGGCGCTTTCGGCGGTACAAGTCCGACCTGGCGCGTGACGCGGCCGGCGACGCCGCTGCGGAGGCGACGGACGCGCAGGGCGCCGACGGCGCGGAGCACACCGGGCCGATCGACCCCGAGACCGGCAAGCCGAAGCGGTTCGCGTATCCGCCGCAGCTGGTCGTGGTCGACGGCGGACAACCCCAGGTCGCCGCCGCGATGCGGGCTTTGGAGGAGGCCGGCGTGGTGGACGTCACCGTGTGCGGTCTGGCCAAGCGGCTCGAAGAGGTCTGGGTCCCGGGGGAGGACGACCCGATCGTGCTCCCGCGCAGCAGCGGCGAGGCGCTGCTGATGCTCCAGCGCATCCGCGACGAGGCACACCGCTTCGCGATCACCTACCACCGCGCCAAACGCTCCAAGGCGATGACGGCGAGCGTGCTGGACGACATCCCGGGCCTGGGCGAGACCCGGCGCAAGGCGGTCCTCGCGCACTTCGGCTCGCTCAAGCGCCTGCGCGCGGCCCGCATCGAACAGATCACCGAGGTGCCCGGCATCGGTCGGGCCACCGCGGCGGCGATCGTGGCGGCGCTCGCCACGCGGGCGCCCGCGGCTCCCGCCGTGAACACCGCCACGGGCGAGATCATGGAAGACGACGACGTCGCCGGCGGCGTCGACGCCGGTGGCGGTGCCGAGGTCGACGACGGCGGCGAAGGCGGCGCCGACGACGGGGTCGGCGCGGCGGACGAGGCGGTCCCGGTCGTACCCCCGAGGCAGGAACCAGCAGGAGGAAGCGTTGAACTCGCCCAGCCGTAGGTGCGGCACGCACCGGGGGGACGCATGAGTACCGAGAACACGAACGACGAGGTCGAGGGCACCCCGGAGCTGGTGATCATCTCCGGCATGTCCGGCGCCGGTCGCAGCACCGCAGCCAAGGGTATGGAGGACCTCGGCTGGTTCGTGGTGGACAACCTGCCGCCGTCGCTGATCCCCGCCATGGTCGACCTCGGGGCCCGCACGCAAGGGGCGGTCGCGCGGATAGCGGTCGTCGTCGACGTGCGCGGACGCACCTTCTTCGACGACCTGCGCTCCGCGCTCGGCGAGTTGGACGCGTCCGGCGTGGTGCGTCGGATTGTTTTCCTGGAGGCGTCCGACGATGTACTGGTGCGCCGTTTCGAGGGGGTCCGCCGGCCGCACCCGCTCCAGGACGACGGCCGCATCCCCGACGGCATCGCCCGCGAGCGCGAACTGCTGCGCGAACTGCGCGGCGAGGCCGACCTGGTGATCGACACCTCCGACCTGAACGTGCACCAGCTGCGGGCCCGGATGGACGACCGGTTCGCCGGCTCCGGCGAGCCGCAGCTGCGCGCCACGGTGATGTCCTTCGGCTTCAAGTACGGCCTGCCCGTGGACGCCGACCTGGTGGTCGACTGCCGCTTCCTGCCCAACCCGCACTGGATCCCGGAACTGCGCCCGCACACCGGCATGGACGAGGCGGTCAGCCGCTACGTGTTCGACCAGCCCGGTGCGAAGGAGTTCCTGGACCGCTACGCCGAGCTGCTGCACATCGTCACCGAGGGCTACCGGCGCGAGGGCAAGCGCTACGTCACGCTCGCGGTGGGCTGCACCGGCGGCAAGCACCGCAGCGTCGCGATGGCCGAGCGCCTCGCCCGCCGGCTCACCGAGGACGGCCTGGACACCGTGCTCGTGCACCGCGACATGGGCAGGGAATGAGCGGCCCCAAGGTGGTCGCCCTGGGCGGCGGACACGGGCTCTCCGCTTCGCTGGCGGCGCTGCGCCGACTCACCGACGACCTGACGGCGATCGTCACGGTCGCCGACGACGGCGGCTCCAGCGGGCGGCTGCGCAAGGACCTGGGCGTATTGCCGCCGGGCGATCTGCGGATGGCGCTGGCCGCGCTGTGCGGCGACGACGAGTGGGGGGTGACCTGGAGTCGGGTCATCCAGCACCGGTTCCGTCGCGAGGGCGAACTGAACGGGCACGCGGTCGGCAACCTGCTCCTGGTCGGCCTGTGGGAACTGATGGACGACCCGATCGCGGCGCTGGACTGGATGGGCCGCCTCCTCGGCGCGCACGGGCGGGTGTTGCCGATGTCGGCGGTCCCGCTCGACATCGAGGCGGACGTCGCCGGGCACGATCCGGCCCACCCGGAGTGGGTGTCCACGGTGCGCGGGCAGGCGCAGGTCGCGATCACCCCGGGTGAGGTGCGCGGGATCCGGCTGCTCCCGGCCGATCCGCCGGCGGTGCCCGAGGCGGTCGCGGCGGTGCGTGACGCCGATTGGGTGGTTGTCGGGCCCGGTTCGTGGTTCACCTCGGTACTGCCCCACCTGCTCGTTCCCGAGTTGGCGGCGGCGCTGGTGGAGACCAAGGCCAGGCGGCTGCTGGCGCTGAATCTGGCCCCACAACCGGGCGAGACGGCGGGTTTCTCGCCGCAGCAGCACCTGGAGGTGCTGGCCGCGCACGCCCCGGGGCTGACCTTTGACATCGTCCTCGGCGACCGCGACCGTGTGGAGGACGTACCGGGCCTGGAACGGGCCACGGCGGCGCTCGGTGGACACATCCATCTGGCCCCCGTGTCGGCGGTCGACGGCTCGCCGCGACACGACCCCGAACGGTTGGCCTCGGCCTACGGCCGGATCTTCGTCGATCGTGAAAGGATCGCTCCATGGCGATGACGGCAGCAGTGAAGGACGAGCTCAGCCGCCTCCCGGTCACCCGGTCGTGCTGTCGCAAGGCGGAGGTCTCCGCCCTTTTGCGCTTCGCGGGCGGACTGCACATCGTGGGCGGGCGAATCGTCATCGAGGCGGAGCTGGACACGGCGATGGCCGCGCGCCGGCTGCGCAAGGACATCCTCGAGGTCTACGGGCACAGCTCGGACCTGGTCGTGGTGGCCCCCGGCGGGCTGCGTCGCGGCAGCCGCTACGTGGTCCGGGTCGCGGTCGGCGGCGATCAACTGGCCCGCCAGACCGGGCTGCTGGACGCGCGCGGACGACCGGTACGCGGACTGCCGCCCCAGGTCGTCTCGGGTGCCACGTGCGACGCGGAGGCCGCCTGGCGCGGTGCGTTCCTGGCCCACGGCTCGCTCACCGAACCCGGCCGCTCCTCGGCCCTGGAGGTGACCTGCCCCGGCTCCGAGGCGGCGCTCGCCCTGGTCGGCGCGGCCCGTCGGCTGGGCCTGGCGGCCAAGTCGCGCGAGGTGCGCGGGGTGGACCGGGTGGTGGTGCGCGACGGCGACGCGATCGGTGCGCTGCTCACCCGGCTCGGCGCGCACGAGAGTGTGCTGGCCTGGGAGGAGCGGCGGATGCGCCGCGAGGTGCGGGCCACCGCGAACCGGCTGGCCAACTTCGACGACGCGAACCTGCGCCGCTCGGCCCGGGCGGCGGTGGCCGCGGGGGCACGGGTGCAGCGGGCGTTGGAGATCCTGGGCGAGGAGGTCCCGGAGCACCTGGCGGCGGCCGGCAAGCTGCGGCTCGACCACAAGCAGGCGTCCCTGGAGGAGCTGGGCGGGCTGGCCGAGCCGCCGCTGACCAAGGACGCGGTCGCGGGTCGGATCCGGCGCCTGCTGGCGATGGCCGACAAGCGCGCGGGCGAGTTGGGCATGCCCGGCACCGACGCCGGACTGTCCGTGGACATACTCGTGTCCTGAGCGCTTCCGGGGCCCGGCGGCGCGGGCGGTGCGAACGGCGGGCCCGGCACGCGCGTCCGCCGCGTGAGCGAAAACCCATTCGAAGGCGTCGATCCGCGAGGCATAGGGTCTCGGGATCGGCGCCTTCGTCCGTTGCCGCGGAGGGAAGGCCGCGCACGCGAGGGAAGGAACCATCACCGTGGACGTCCGCACGATCGACGAAGACGAGATCATCCCGTGGACCGCCGCCGTCGGCGTCGGCTTTCTCCGAGTTCCCGACGACTCCAAGGAGAACCGCGAGAAGCGGTTGGCCCACTGGCGCGAGCGTGCCGACCTGGCCAGGACGCGCGGGGCCTACGACGGAGATCGTTGTGTGGGCACCTTCCGCAGCTTCGCCACCGGGCTGACCGTGCCCGGCGGCGCGATCGTGCCGGTGTCGGCGATCACCAACGTGACCGTCTCGCCCACCCACCGCCGGCGCGGGCTACTGACCGAGATGATGCGGCTCGACCTGGCGGACGCCGCCGCGCGCGGCGAGATGCTGGCCATCCTGATCGCCGCCGAGTACCGCATATACGGGCGGTTCGGCTTCGGCGTGGCCACCGAATACCAAAAGTTCACGCTCGACATGCTGCGCACCGACTTCGTCCCCGACGCGCCGGTCGAGGAGGGCGGGCGGGTCGAGCTGGTCACCCCCGAGGAGGTGGCCGAGCTGGGCCCGCCGCTGCACGAGGAGTTCCGCGGGCTGCGCGCGGGCGCGATCGGCCGCACGGCGCTGTGGTGGGGCAACTACACCGGTCTGAACCCCTCTCCCGCGAATCCGGCGCCACCGCGCTTCCACGCGATCTACCGCGACCCGTCCGGAAAGGTCGCCGGCCTGGTCTCCTACCGCACCGACGACCACTGGGACGAGTTCGTACCCAAGGTGACGCTGACCGTGGACTCGCTGCTGGCGCTGACCCCGGCGGCCGAGTTCGCGCTGTGGCGGTTCTGCGCGAGCGTGGACTACGTGGAGAAGATCGAGGCCGCGGACCGCAGCCCCGACGAACTGCTGCCGATGCTGCTCACCGACCCCCGGGCGATCACCACGCAGACCCGCCGGGACTTCGTCTGGACCCGGATCCTGGACGCTCCGGCCGCGTTCTCCGCGCGCACCTACGGCGCCCGGGACCGGCTCGTGGTCGAGGTGTCCGACGATCTCGGGTACGCGGCCGGCCGGTTCGCGATCGACGGCGGACTCGACGGCGGCACGTGTGTGCCGACCGGGGAGCCGGCCGAGCTGGCCCTGGACGTGGCCACGCTCGGCGCGTTGTACCTGGGTTCGGGGTCGCCGGTGCGGCTGGCCGTGGCCGGGCGAATATCCGAATTGTCACCCGGCGCCGCCGAGCGGGCCGAGGCATTGTTGCGGACGCCGCGCGAGCCGTGGTGTCCCGACTGGTTTTGATCACATCGTGGAATCTTTGCGCGTAGCTTCGACCGAATATGACCGTCAGTCAGGTCTCGTGTACCACGCGGTAGGTGCCGTAGCATGCGCAACACCCGGGCGCAGGAGTCACGTTCCATCCCTCGGGTGGTGATTCCGCGCCTTACCCGTATGCACGCCTAACCCACGACTGGGGGGTCGATGAGGCGTCATCGTTCCACGGGCACCACCAGACGAGTTCGGCTGGCCACGACGGGGATCGCGGCGCTTTCGCTGGCGCTGGGTCTGTTGACCGCAGCGCCGGCGAGCACCGCGGCACCCGCCGCCGGCCCCGGCTCCTATCCCGAAGTGACCAGCGCACCACCGGAAGCGAAGCTTCCTCCGGCGGGCGACAACGGTCCGCAGTCCTACACGATCAAGGCCGACGCCGCACAGGTGAAGCAGATCTTCGACCTGGGCGTGGACCGACACGAGACGAAGGCCACCAAGGGCGCCGACGGCAAGGCCGAGCTGGAGGTGGTCCTGAGCGATGCCCAGGCCGCCAAGCTGCGTGCCGCCGGTCTCTCGGTGGAGGCGAAGTCCCAGGCGCAGAACCGCACGGCGGCTCCGGCCGCGGCGGGCGTCTTCCGCAAGTACAGCGGTGCGGGCGGCCTCGGCGCCGAACTGGTGCAACTCGCCAAGGACCACCCGGACATCGCCAAGACCGTCAGCATCGGCAAGACCGTGCTCGGGCAGGACATCCTCGCGGTCAAGGTGACCAAGAACGTCCGCACCAGCCCCGACGGGTCCAAGCCCGCCGTGTTGTACATGTCCAACCAGCACGCGCGCGAGTGGATCACGCCGGAGATGACCCGCCGGCTCCTGCACCACTTCGTGGACGGCTACGGCACCGACGCCGAGGCGACCCGACTGGTCGAGGACAACGAGCTGTGGTTCGTGATCTCGGCCAACCCCGACGGCTACGACTGGACCTTCCAAACCGGTCAGCGGTTGTGGCGCAAGAACCTGCGCGACAACAACGGCGACGGGGTGATCACCGCCGGCGACGGTGTCGACCTCAACCGCAACTTCGACTACAAGTGGGGCTACGACAACGAGGGCTCCTCGCCCGACCCGCTGAACGAGACCTACCGCGGCCCCGCCCCGTCCTCCGAGCCGGAGACCCGGGCGCTGGAGGCCTTCGCCGGGCACATCAAGGCCAAGTTCGTGGTCAACTACCACTCCGCCGCGCAGCTGATCCTGTACGGGGTCGGCTCGCAGGTGGCCACGCCCAGCCCCGACGACGAGATCATGATCGCGCTCGCGGGCGACGACGCGCACCCGGCCGTCGCGGACTACGACCCGGACCTGTCGGCCGAGTTGTACGTGACCAACGGCGACACCGACGGGCAGATGAACGAGGCGTACAAGACGTTGTCGTTCACCCCGGAGATGTCCACGTGTGCCACGGCCGCCGGCTATCTGCCGGACGACCCGTACACGGTGGACAACTGCGGCGGCATCTTCAGCTTCCCGAACGACGAGACGCTGATCCAGATGGAGTACGCGAAGAACCAGGCGTTCGCGCTGTCGGTGGCCAAGTCGGCCAAGGACCCGGACGACCCGGTCTCCTCGGTCGGGCGCAAGGCCCCCGACCTGATCGCCGACCGGTTCGAGCACTCCTACGCCGAGGACCACGACGACCAGACCGTCGCGGTGATCGCCAAGCGCGCGCTGACCAACCGCAAGCTCAACTACCGCGTCAACGGCGGCCCGGCCAAGACCGCGGGCGTCAAGGAGTGGAAGGGCGGCAAGCGGTACGGCGAGCAGGGTTCGGCCTACTACGCCGAATACCGGGGCGACATCAAGAACGTGCGTACCGGTGACCGGGTCGAGGTGTGGTTCACCGGCGATAAGGCCGGCACCGGCAAGGTGGAGAGCGATCGCTTCACCTTCACGGTGGAGAGCGGCATCGCCGAGAAGACCGAGACGCTGGTCCTGGCCAACGAGGACTACAAGGGCGTCAACCCGACCTACCCGCCGAACACCGTCGGTCCCAAGTACGCGCAGCAGTACGTGGACGCGCTGGCGGCCAACGGCATCAAGGCGGCCGTCTACGACGTCGACAAGCTCGGCGCACCGCACCACCTCGGTGTGCTCTCGCACTTCAAGGGGGTGTTCTGGTACCTCGGCGACAACCGACTGACCACGGACGCGGCCCACGAGAACACCGACGTCCAGGGCGAGATCTACAAGGATGCCCAGGTCACCCCGCTGGTGCAGGATCTGACCGTCAACGTGCGCGACTACCTCAACGAGGGCGGCAAGCTCGCCTACCTCGGCGAGACCGCGGGCTACTACGGTCCCCTGCGCAGCGCCGCGGGCGGTGGCATCTACTACGGCTTGAACGGGCACCCCGACCAGCCGTGCAAGGTCACCTCCGACCCGACCAGTGACTGTCTGATCGTCTCCGACGACTTCAGCCAGTACTGGTTGGGCGCCTTCGACCGGTCGGCGACCAACGGCGCCACCGGCGTGGTGGGTTCGGCCGCGCCGTTCGAGGGGATCGACAAGGCGCTCCCGGGCACCGCGTCCAACCCGCTGAACGAGGCGGGCGGGTTCCTGCCCACCAGCGCGATCCTGACGCCGGACAAGTTCCCGATGTTCGACAGCCGTTCGGTGGCGACCTACTCGGGCAACACGTCCGGGCCGTACTCGCCGGCCGAGGGCAAGTGGTACATCAACGGTCTGCACACGGACAACGCGTACAAGCGCCTCGTCCGCACGATCGACCTCACCTCCGTCACCGCGGCGGACGCGGCGAAGCTGACCGCGCAGTTCTCGTACAGCACCGAGGCCAACTGGGACCACGCGATCGTGGAGGCGCACACGGTCGGCGCCGACGACTGGACGACGCTGCCCGACCTGAACGGGAACAGCACTACCAAACCACCCGCCTCGTGTGAGGATGGCAGCTTCGCGGGCACCCACCCGCAGCTGCGGCACTACCTGACGGTGACCACTCCCAAGTGCCTGAGCAACGGCACCACCGGATCGTGGAACTCCTTCACCGGCAACTCGCAGGGCTGGAAGCCGGTCGCGTTCGACCTGTCCGCGTACGCGGGCAAGAAGATCGAGGTCTCGATCTCGTACGTCAGCGACGCGAACACCGGCGGGACCGGCCTGTTCGTGGACGACACCAAGGTCGTCAAGACGTCGGGCGTGGTCGACGCCGAGGGCTTCGAGACCGGACTGGGCCCGTGGGCCCTGGCCGGCCCGCCGCCCGGCGACCCGGCGCTGGTCGGATTCACCCGCAGCCAGGCCGTGTTCGGCTCGTCGGTGATCGCCACCGACGACACCGTGCTCGTCGGCTTCGGCCTGGAGCAGCTGGCCACGGCGGAGGACCGCAAGGTCTTCGTCGACCGCATCCTGCGGGAGCTGTACAAGTAGGCGCGAGCACGGGTGATCGACCCACCGGTGAAAACCGGTGGCCGTGACACCGGCCCCCGGCGGAGACTTCTCCGCCGGGGGCCATTAACGTCTCTGCGCACATGCGGGTTCCCGCATGTGCACTTCTTTCGGGGGGATTTCTTCGTGAGCAACAATGCGCCGGGGTCGTGGGGGCCGCAGCAGCAGGGTCCCGGCCAGTGGGGACCGCAGCCGGGCCCGCCCGGACCGTTCGGCTCGGGCCCGTACGGCGGCCCGCCGCCGCAGCAGCCGCCGCCGCGTACCGGCAACGCGGGTCTGGCCGTGCTGGCCGGGGTGGGAGCGATGCTGGTCGCCGCCGGGGTGTACGGCGTAATCGTCAAGTCGATGGAGATCCAGAGCACCTGGTTCGGCGTGGGCGTCGCGGCGCTCATCGCGTTCGCGGTGGGCCGGGTCGGCGGGGCCAACCCGGTGCTGCCGGTGGTCGCCACGGTGCTGGCGCTGCTCGGGGTCGTCCTGGGGCAGCTCACCGCGCTCACCCTGTCCGGTGCCGACGAACTGAACATCTCGGTGTTCGACGTGCTCACCGATTACGGCAGCGAGCTGATGCGGGGCTGGAAGGACGGACTGGAGTTCTTCGACTTCCTCGTCTTCGTGTTCGCCGGGGTCGCGGCCTTCGGCATCACGAAGTCGGTCGGGGAGAAGTAACCCGCCCGAGATCGCACACTGATCTGCTTTGCGACGATCCGTCCCGCTCTGGGCCCCTTGCGCAGCAAGCCTGCGTGGAGGTGCCCGGGGCGTCACGGTAGGGTCGGACATGGCCGGGGATATCGCAGATTCCACTGACCATCTCCTCGGCCATTCACCATCAGGGCATTCGGCGTTCGACAGAGGAGATCGGTTCGTGACGATCCGGGTAGGCATCAACGGATTCGGCCGTATCGGCCGCAACTTCTTCCGCGCGGCGCTGGCCTCGGGCGCGGACTTCGAGATCGTCGGGGTCAACGACCTCACGAACATCGCGACCCTGGCCCACCTGCTGAAGTACGACAGCATCCTCGGCCGCATCGGCCAGGAGGTCACCCACACCGACGACGCGATCACCGTCGGCGACAAGACCTTCAAGGTCATCGCCGAGCGTGACCCGGCCGCACTGCCCTGGGGCGAGCTGGGCGCCGACATCGTGATCGAGTCCACCGGCATCTTCACGGACGCCGAGAAGGCCAAGAAGCACATCGAGGCCGGCGCGAAGAAGGTCATCATCTCGGCTCCGGCCAAGAATGAGGACGTCACGATCGTGATGGGCGTCAACCACGAGAAGTACGACGCCGCCGCGCACACGATCATCTCCAACGCCTCCTGCACGACCAACTGCGTCGCGCCGATGGCCAAGGTGCTCCTGGAGAACTTCGGCCTGGTCAAGGGCATGATGACCACGGTCCACGCGTACACGAACGACCAGGTCATCCTGGACTTCCCGCACTCGGACCTGCGTCGCGCCCGCGCCGCCGCCACCAACATCATCCCGACCTCCACCGGTGCCGCCAAGGCCACCGCGCTGGTCATCCCCGAGCTCAAGGGCAAGCTGGACGGCATCGCCATGCGCGTCCCGGTCCCCACCGGCTCGGTCACCGACCTGGTCGTCGAGCTCGAGCGCGAGGTCACCCGCGACGAGGTCAACGCCGCCTTCCAGAAGGCCGCCGAGGGCTCGCTCAAGGGCTACCTCACCTACACCGAGGACCCGATCGTCTCCTCCGACATCGTGACCGACCCGTCCTCGTGCACCTTCGACTCGGGCCTGACCATGGCCCAGGGCAAGCAGGTCAAGGTCGTCGGCTGGTACGACAACGAGTGGGGCTACAGCAACCGCCTGGTCGACCTGGTCGGCTACATCGGTGGTCAGCTCTGACGGACCGGCACACGTGCCGATAGTCGACGCTTGACGATGCGGGCCCGGGTGACACGTCGTCACCCGGGCCCGTTTCTTCGACAGCCGGGCACGACCATCCCCACCGTTTCTTCGACATCCGAGGACGAGTCGAACTTGAAGACCATCGACGACATCGACGTATCCGGTAAGCGCGTCCTGGTGCGCGCCGACCTCAACGTCCCGCTCGACGGCGGACGCATCACCGACGACGGCCGGATCCGGGCGAGCGTGCCGACCATCGAGGCGCTGCGTGCTCGCGGCGCCAAGGTGATCGTGTGCTCGCACCTGGGCCGGCCCAAGGGCGCCCCCGAGCCCGAGTACTCGCTCGCCCCCGTGGCCGCGCGGCTCGGCGAACTCCTGGGCGCCGACGTGGCGTTCGCGACCGACACGGTCGGCGACAGCGCCCGGGCGAGCGTCGGCAAGCTCGCCGACGGCGAGGTCGCGCTCCTGGAGAACCTGCGCTTCAACCCGGGCGAGACGGCCAAGGACGACGCCGAGCGCGGGGCGTTCGCGGACCGGCTCGCCGACCTCGCCGAGGTGTACGTGGGCGACGGTTTCGGCGCGGTGCACCGCAAGCACGCTTCGGTGTACGACGTGCCGGCTCGGCTGCCGCACGCGGTCGGCGGCCTGATCGCCACCGAACTGGACGTGCTCAAGCGGCTCACCGACGACGTGCAGCGCCCGTACGCGGTGATCCTGGGCGGCTCGAAGGTCTCCGACAAGCTCGGCGTGATCGACAGCCTGCTGGAGCGGGCCGACCGCATCCTGGTCGGCGGCGGCATGGTGTTCACCTTCCTGGCCGCGCAGGGCCACGAGGTGGGCAAGTCGCTCCTGGAGCGGGACCAGATCGACCGGGTCCGCGAGTATCTGGCCCGGGCCGAGGCCAAGGGCGTGGAGTTCGTGTTGCCCGTAGACGTGATCGCGGCCACCGCGTTCGCCGCCGACGCGGACCACGCGGTGGTCTCCGTCGAGGCGATCCCGGCGGACCGGCTCGGCCTGGACATCGGCCCGGCGTCCGGCGAGCTGTTCGCCGACAAGCTGGCCGACGCGCAGACGGTCTTCTGGAACGGCCCGATGGGCGTGTTCGAGATGGAGCCGTACAGCCACGGCACCCGCGCGGTGGCCCAGGGGCTGATCGACTCCGACGCGTTCACCGTGGTCGGCGGCGGCGACTCGGCCGCGGCCGTGCGCACCCTCGGCTTCGACGAGAACGCCTTCGGCCACATCTCCACCGGTGGCGGCGCGAGTCTGGAATACCTCGAAGGCAAGTCCCTGCCCGGCCTCGAAGCCCTGGAGGGCTGAATCCGATGTCCGCCGTGAAGAACACCTCCGGTCGTATCCCGCTGATGGCGGGCAACTGGAAGATGAACCTCAACCACATCGAGGCCATCTCCCTGGTGCAAAAGCTCGCGTTCACCCTGAACGACAAGGACTTCGACCGGGTCGAGGTCGCGGTCCTGCCGCCGTTCACCGACCTGCGCTCGGTGCAGACCATGGTCGAGGCGGACAAGCTCCGCTTCACCTTCGGCGCCCAGGACATCTCGCAGCACGCGGGCGGCGCGTACACCGGCGAGATCGCCGGGTCGATGCTGGCCAAGCTCAACTGCACCTACGCGCTGGTCGGCCACTCCGAGCGGCGCCAGTACCACCACGAGGACGACGCGCTGGTCAACGCCAAGGCGCACGCCGCCTACGCGAGCGGCCTGGTGCCGATCGTGTGCGTCGGCGAGGGCCTGGACGTGCGCAAGGCCGGCGAGCACGTCGCGTACACGCTCGCCCAGGTCGAGGGCGCGCTCAAGGGCATCACCCCCGAGCAGGCCGAGTCCGTGGTGATCGCCTACGAGCCGGTCTGGGCGATCGGCACGGGCGAGGTGGCCACCCCGGAGAACGCGCAGGAGGTGTGCGCGGCGATTCGGGGCAAGCTCGCCGAGCTGTACTCCGCCGACCTGGCGGACCGGGTGCGGGTGCTGTACGGCGGTTCGATGAAGCCGAACAACGTGGCCGGCCTGATGGCGCAGGCCGACGTGGACGGCGGCCTGGTCGGCGGCGCCTGCCTCCTCGCGGAGGACTTCGCGCGGATCGTGCGCTACCAGGAGCAGTAGGACCAAGGGTGGTCGGTCGGGCCCGGGGCGCACGTCGTCCCGGGCCCGACGCGTGTCCGAGATTGTGCGCCGATCGGTCATCGGGGCCGGAACCACTCGTTCCTCATAAACCCGACGCGAGTATTTCCAACCCGCTTGCTCCACCCATAACCGGTACCTGACCATAAGTCATCGCCAAGTGGCCGGTAGTCGCCCCTCTGCGGCGACTGTGGCCGGCTGCCCCCAGGGGGTGCGGGTGTCCTTTCCAGACATGTCCAGAACCGGGGATACCGGAGCCACACGGTATCTGTGTACGGGTGCGGAGATCGACGAGCGGTTCGCCGCGCGGGTGATCGAGGAACTGTGGGAGAACGCGCACCGGGACCGCGCGCCGTCCTACGGATACAACGAACAGGCGGTCCTGGAGCACGCGTTGGCCGCCCGCAGGCGGCGGATCCTGCGTGATGTGATCGCGTTTTTGGTGCCGGTGATGATGGCCCTGATCGGGTTCGGCGTCGCGGCCGGGCTGACCTGGCTGGCGCTGGTGGTCTTCTTCGGTCTGGTGACGGTGCGCAGCGGCGTCGTCGGCGGGGGCGGTGTGCGCGACCTCCGGAGCCGGGCGGCGGCGCAGGTGTCGTGGATGGCGGCGCTGCTGTTCGGGCTGATGCTGTACCTGGTGGCGGGCGGGACCGGGGAGCCGCCGGACTTCACGATGATCGCGCTGACCGTGCTGCCCGCCTACGCCGTGGTGGTGTTCGTGGTGTGGATCGAGCGTATGCAGCAGCGCGCCACGGTGGTCTCGGACCTGGGCCCCGGGCGCACCTGGGTGCCGACGCCGCCGCCGGCCGGCCCGGCGCCGATCGGCGGGGTCGGGACGTTGCAGGGGGCGCTGACCGAGGTGTTGCCGCCGCGCCCGACACACGCCCCGGTCGACGTCGCCGGGCCGCCGGGTTCGGTGGTGCCGCCGCCGATTCCCTCCGCCGTGCGCTACAGCGGCTACGTGCCGTTCGTCGGCGCGGGCGAGTTGGTGGAGAGCTGGACCTTCCCGGTCGAACTGCGCGGGGCCGAGCCCTCCGTACTGGACGCACCGCGACCGCGTACCGCCGACAAGAACGGATACACCCCGTTCACCGTCGACGAGCTGACCGGTGCGATCTGCACCGCGTTCGAGGAGTTGTCCCGGTCCGAGGAGGGCCGGCACCGGTTGACCGGGCTGAGTGTGCAGATGCACGAGTTCAGCAGCGGTATCACCGGCGGCGCGGTGCCGCCGCCGGCCGAGGCGACCCGACGCTACCTGTGTGTGCGGGTGGGCACGTGGTCGCAGGAGGTGGTCGTCTCGGTACTGATCCGCTTCACCCTTGACGGCCGCCTGTTGTACACCGAGCTGCACGAGTTGGTGCTGCCGCCGATCCGGCCCGACTTCCACGTCGCCGACGAGTGGCTGCACGCCGCCGACGCGGCCACCCTGTGGGGGGCGTTCGGCCACGCGCTCGTGGAGGCGCCGGGGCTGATGGCCTCGGCGGCGGGGCGGCTGATGCGGGTGTGGACCTCGTGGTGGCGCCGGGCCGGCAACCTGCGCGCGGCGCACGAGCGCACCGCCCGCAACCTGCCGGTGGACCGGGGCGCGCGGGCCTCGGTGCGCGAGTTGGGCGCGTCGGCGAATTACGCCACGTTCTTCCAGAACTCGGACGCGGAGAAATACCTCAAGCTGATCGAGCGCAAGTTCACCGTATTCGTGCTGGACTTCCTCCAGCGCAGGAACGTGGATGTCACCGAGTATCGGCAGCGCAACGAGCTGGTCCTCAACAACGGGATCATCCAGCACGTCTCGGGTGATCTCAACAACAGCGGCGCGATCGTCGCGGGCCGCGGCAACCAGGCGTCCGTGCGCGGTTCCGGCGGGGTCGGCACCGGCGCACGATCGACAGCGGGAGGTACCTCGTGAACGCCGCCGAACCGAACGTGACCGGACCGGAGCCCGACGACGGGGACGCGGACGAGCCGCGCAACGACGGGATCAGCCTGTCGGGCGGCCCGGTGACCAACACCGGCGCGATCGTGGCGGGCGGTGACAACCGGGTCACGGTGCGCCGCACGGGCGCGGTGCGCGGCACCCGGGACGCCGGGCGGGGGCACCCGCTGACCAGCACGGGTGCGCTGGTCAGCGGCACTGGCCACGAGGTGGAGCTGGAGGACACCGGCGACGTCGGGCCGGCCGACGCCGCGGCGGCAGACGTCGGGGAGGGGCGGTCGCCGGTGGAGCGGAGCGGGCTCGACCAGCCGTAATACTATGATCCGCCGGATTAGCCGAAGGGCCGCACGGCTCCCACTTGCGGGGCGCGGCAGCGTACTCTGTCCGGTGGCCGGGAATCTCCGGCCTCCGCGTTCCGCCAGAAGGAGTTGGGCCCGGCCGTGATCACCGGTTTCTCGATCGCCCTGATCGTCTTCAGCCTGCTCATGGTGCTGTTGGTGCTGCTGCACAAGGGCAAGGGCGGCGGCCTGTCGGACCTGTTCGGCGGCGGCATGTCCTCCTCGCTCGGCGGTTCCTCCGTCGTGGAGAAGAACCTCGACCGCATGACCATCATCGTCGGCGTGTGCTGGATCACGACGATCGTCGTACTCGGTCTGCTCCTGAAGAACTCGTACTGACGACTCGTATCGACAAACGCGTACCGACAGGGCCGGTTCGGCCGCTGTTTCCACCCGCGCGGTGGCCTTTCTGACGGACTGTCGGAAACGGTCGGAAAAGGGCCACCGCTCGGTTCAACCTTGCGCGAGGCGCACGTACACTGGACGCCAAGCCGCGCAACGGGGGCGCGACCTCAAGGACCAAGGGGAGTTTTTACCGTGGCAAGTGGCAACGCCATCCGTGGGAGTCGGGTCGGCGCCGGCCCGATGGGGGAGGCTGAGCGCGGCGAAGCAGCCCCACGTCTCCGTATTTCTTTCTGGTGCGCGAACAAGCACGAGACCCAGCCGAGCTTCGCGACCGACGCTCAGGTCCCCGAGACGTGGGACTGCCCCCGCTGCGGTCTGCCCGCCGGGCAGGACCAGCACAACCCGCCGGACGCCCCGCGTACCGAGCCCTACAAGACGCACCTCGCCTACGTGCGCGAGCGGCGCAGCGACGCGGACGGCGAGGCGATCCTCGCCGAGGCGCTGGCCAAGCTGCGCGGCGAACTCTGAGTCCGGTTCCGGGCTCGACGAGCGTGTACCCGTACGGTCGGCCCTGGCGCGTGTCTTCAGACCCGCGCTAGGCCCCCGTCGGGGGAGCCGCCGGGAGTGACGACCCACCTTCGGGTGCCGTCGTGACTTCCGGCGGCTTTTTTGCGCGTCGTTCCCCGGGCGCCGCCCGGGCCTGGGGTCAGTCGCGGGCGGGCAGTGCCTCCTGGGGGACCGGGCGGTGTACGCGGCGGCGGTCGGCCTGGTGCGGGAGCGGGCGGCGCCCGCCGTGTTCGATCCAGGCCGGCAACTCCTCGCCGGTGGCCGCGAGCCAGCGGTTGCGCACCGCGTCGGGGTCGGCGTGGTGGGCCCGCACGAGGGTGTCGCCGGCCAGGTCGGAGACGCGGTCCAGGTTCAGCGCGGTGCCCACACCCAGGGCCGCGGCGAGCGGCGGCACCGCGTCGGCGGCCCGGCCGGCGGCGACCAGGACGATGCCGTACAGCGCGTAGGTGACCGGGACTTCGGGGCGGCGGGCCAGCACGGGGTCGGCCCGCACCCGTCTCGCCCGCAGCCGGACCGCCTCCTCCAGCGCGTCCACCGCCTCGTCGTGCGCGCCGGCGGCGCTGTGCAGCAGGCCCAGACTCTGTAGCGAGGCGGCGAGTTCGTCCTCGCGGCGCCCGGCGGGGGCGTGCTCCGCGCTTGCGTAGCCGCGGCGCACCTCGACCGCCTCGGTGGCCAGTGCGATCGCCTCGGGGCCGCGGCCGAGGCGGGCGAGCAGGGTGGCGTGTCGGAGCAGTACGGCGGCCTGCCGGGCCTCGGGCGGGCCGACCCCGAGCAGTCGTTCGGCCTCGGTGAACGCGGCCAGCGCGGGTTCGCTCGCGCCGCCGGCGGCGAGTCGGCCGGCGAGTTCGTCCAGGGACAGGGCGAGTTCGACCCGGTGCCGCTCGGGCGTGCGGGCGGCGAGGGTGCGGAAGAGCTGTACCGACTCGTGCAGCGCGCCGAGCGCGGCCGACTCGTCGCCGTGGTCGCCGAGTCGGGCCCCCAACTCGCGCAGGGTCAACGCGAGCAGCGGGCGGTGCGCTCGGTGGTCGAACGCGGCCAGTCTGCGGGCGTGTTCGGCGGCGCTCGAGGCCACCTTCACCGCGTCCTCGGTGCGCGCGTCGGCGGCCAGTACGGCGGCGAAGGCGCGCAGTCCGCCGACCAGGGCGGGCCCGTGCCGGCGGTGGTCCCTCGCGGCGAGCGCGCCCAGCATCCGCACCGCGGCGCGGGCGGGCGCGGCGGCGTCGGCGTGCCGACCGGCGCGGGTCAACTGCCGTGCCTTCTCGGTCAACATCTCGGCCCGGGTCGCCTCGGCGTCGTCGGCCTCGGCCGGAGTGCCCGCGCCGTCCGGCGGATTCGATTCCGGTTCGGCCGGATCATGCCCCTCGGTCCGCCCGGGTTCGGCGAAGGACGGCGCTGCGGGCGGGGTTTCGGGCGTGGCGAGGCCCGGACACGGCGATTGCAGCTCGCGCCGGTGCCGGTATTCCTCCAGGTGACGCTCATGGCGTCGCAGCCATCCGAACCGCACGGGTCCCACCTCGCCTCTGGTCCCGAAGACCTCCGCGTGACGCTATCGCGAGCGGACCGCCGACGGGGCCGAACGGGTACGGATCCGGCCACGAACACCTGACCGAGACGACGGCGGGATGTCCGCAGCGTGCCGTTTTGCCCGGCCCGGTTCACTCCTTGGGCTCGGCTTTGCCAACTCGGGGGCGGATCCCGGGTGCTCGCGTCCCAAGATCGCTAATGTGTTCGAGTTCCATCGAAGTACGGGCGCGCCGCGCCCGACGCACAGGGGGTTCGATGCATCCGATCACACGCAGGACCTTGGGCGGGATCACGGCCGTGACGATCGGCGCGCTCGCGCTGGTCGCCTGCGACGCGGACGACAAGAAGAAGGGCACAACCGAGGCGGCCGACAGCACGCCCTCGACGGCACCGGTGGTCGCGCCGCCGCCCACCGGCAACCCCGGCGGCTCCGGCGCGCCGGGCACCCAGGCGCCGAAGTCGACCAAGCCGTCGGCGAGTCGGTCCTCGGCGGGCGACCCGGGCGACGACTGCGGCCCGGCGCCGACCACCAAGCCCGGACACCGGATCGTCTACCCGATCAAGGCACCCAGCAAGGACTCGTTGTACTACCGCAACACCAAGTTCGTGTGCGACCCCAACGACGGCCACTACGAGCCGGTCGGCGCCGAGCAGACACCGCTGCGCTTCGCGCCGCAGGCCACGGGCACGCTGTCCGGTCCGGCCCCGTGGAAGGCGGAGTACCTCGGCCAGGTGTGGGACCACATCGACAAGTGCCTCACCCACCAGACCGACCCCGGACACGCGTGCTCGTCGTTCGGGGCCTACGAGGTCACCCTGAACGCCGCAGGCGAGATCAGCGACATCAGGGAGATCTTCCACTCCTGACCCGTCGGCAGTGCCGGACTCTCCCGCCGAGGGAGAGTCCGGCACCACCCCCGGTGCGGGAGGGGGTTCAGCGCCCAGGGCGGGCTCGGCTCGCCCGTCAGCCCTGCGCGCCGCCCAGTTGCAGGCCCGCCATCCGGGACCACTCGAACTCGGTCGTGCGCACCTTCGCCGCGAGTTCGTTCGGGAACTCCTCGTGCAGCGTCACGCCCGCCTTCACGATCGCCGCGCGGGCGATGTCGCGGTTGCGCACGACCTGGTCGCCCCAGGCCCCGTCGGTGCCGACGAGCACGATCCGGGTCGCGTCGCGGCCGACGTACTCGACGACCGCGTCGCCCCCGCCGCCGTGCGCGGCGGTGAAGCGCTCGATGTGTTTGGCGATCCTGCGCACCTGTCGCTCGACCCGCGCATCCGGGGAACCCGGTTCCGGCGTGGCCGTCGTGGTCTCGGTGTCCGTCATGGCGCCCACATTACCGACGGGGCGTCACCGGATCCGGCGCAATCGCGCGTGGTGCGGATCACGTCGCGCCGCACCGGCGGCGGCACGGCACGGGAGCCGCGCCGGAACCGGCTCAGAACAGCAGCGGGTCGACCGCGACCGCGACGAACAGCAGCGTCAGGTAGGTGATCGACCAGTGGAACAGCCGCATCTCCTTGAGCCCCGCGCCGGTCACCTCGGCCTTGGCCCGACGCTGCAGCCCGTGCGCCTCCCACAACCAGGCCGCCCCCAGCACCGCCGCGGCGATCGGGTACAGCGGCCCGGTGTCCGCGGCCGGCCACAGCAGCATCGACACCCCGACCATGACCCAGCTGTAGAGCACGATCTGGTTCGCGACGACCTTGTTGCCCGCGACCACCGGCAACATCGGCACACCGGCATTGGTGTAGTCGTCGGTGAACTTCATCGACAGCGGCCAATAATGCGGCGGGGTCCAGAAGAAGACCACCGCGAACAACACCACCGGCGCCCAGTCCAGCGAATTCGTGACCGCGGTCCAGCCGATCAACACCTGCATACAACCCGCGATACCACCCCAGACGATGTTCTGCGGCGTGCGCCGCTTCAGCAACATCGTGTAGACGACGACGTAATAGAAGATCGCGAAGACGGAAAGCGCCGCCGACAGCGGATTGACCAGGAACCAGAACCACGCGGTGGAAATCACCCCGAGGGCGCTCGCGAACACGATCGACTCGCGCGGCGACACCATTCCGGTGACCAGCGGCCGCCGTTCGGTGCGGTGCATCAGCCGGTCGATGTCCCGGTCGATGTACATGTTGAAGGCGTTGGCGCTGCCCGCCGAGAGGTAACCGCCGAAGACGACCAGCAACACCAGACCCAGATCCGGCAGCCCGTGAGCCGCGAGGAACATCACCGGAATCGTGCTGATCAGCAGCAGTTCGATGATGCGCGGCTTGGTGAGGGCCACGAATGCGAGAACCCGGGCCATCGGCGGGCGGGCGCCTGCGGGCGCATTTCCCACCAGCCCGGCCGGTCGGGATTCGACGGCTGTCACGAACACCCCATCAGCAGCGTTTTCGGCCGGGCCCGGGTGCCGCCCGGAAGCCGGTTTGCTCGTCAATACGTGAGCGGAAGGCAAGCGGTGTCGAGACGTCGAGGCCCGGACCCACTAGCAGGAAACTGTAGTCCCTCACCAGGGGCACGAAGCCTCCGGGGCATGCCCGCCGCACTGCCGGGTAGCCGACCGGAAGGTCGCCGCGTGCGCCGTCCCGTGCCCACCACGCGTCGTGCCTCGTCCCGCGTGTCCCCGCGGTCGGTTCGATCACGTGGACATCGGGGTGAACCACACGGTCGACGTCACCACCCGGGTGGCCGTCCTCCGAGCGAGGGAACATGCCGCCCCCGGTAGGCTCGGCCACGTGCCTGAGGCGCCGGGGCGAAGGTCCCGAGCCGGCCGCAATCATTCGGCCTATCCCGGAAGACCCCGGAAGGAGCCCTGACAAGGGTGAGCACCAAGCCGACCCCCGACAACAGCTCTCTCGACTGGAGCGACCTCGACAAGCGAGCCGTCGACACCGCTCGTGTGCTCGCGATGGACGCCGTTCAGAAGGTCGGTAACGGCCACCCCGGAACGGCCATGAGCCTGGCCCCGGCGGCCTACCTCATCTGGCAGAAGTTCCTGCGCCACGACCCGACCGACCCGGACTGGACCGGTCGCGACCGCTTCGTGTTGTCCCCGGGCCACACCAGCCTGACCCTGTACACCCAGCTCTACCTGTCGGGCTACGGCCTGACCCTGGACGACCTGAAGTCGTTCCGCACCTGGGGCAGCCGTACCCCCGGCCACCCCGAGCACGGCCACACCGCCGGCGTCGAGACCACCACCGGGCCGCTCGGCCAAGGCGTGGGCAACGCGGTCGGCATGGCGATGGCGGCCCGCTACGAGCGCGGCCTGTTCGACCCGGACGCGGCTCCCGGCACCTCCCCGTTCGACCACACCATCTGGGTGATCGCCTCCGACGGCGACCTGGAAGAGGGCATCTCCGCCGAGGCCAGCTCGCTCGCCGGGCACCAGAAGCTGGGCAACCTCGTCGTGCTCTACGACGACAACCACATCTCGATCGAGGGCGACACCGAGACCGCGTTCAGCGAGGACGTCCTCGCCCGCTACGCGGCCTACGGCTGGCACACCATCCGGGTCGAGCCGCAGGCCGACGGCGACATCGACGTCGCGGCGCTGCACGCGGCCCTGGAGGCGGGCAAGGCGGAGACCGGCCGGCCGACCATGATCGCCATGCGGACGATCATCGCCTGGCCCGCGCCGAACGCGCAGAACACCGGCAAGGCGCACGGCTCGGCGCTCGGCGCCGACGAGGTCGCGGCCACCAAGCGGGTGCTCGGCTTCGACCCGGAGCAGACCTTCGAGGTCGCCGACGAGGTGCTCGCGCACGCGCACCAGGTGGTCGACCGCGGCCGTGCGGCGCACGACGCGTGGAAGAGCGCGTTCTCCAAGTGGGCCGAGACCAACCCCGAGCGCGCCGCCGAGCACGCCCGCATCTCCGCCCGTCGGCTGCCCGACGGCTGGGAGAAGGCGCTGCCGGAGTTCGAGGCCGGCAAGCCCGTCGCCACCCGCAAGGCGTCCGGCAAGGTGCTCGCCGCGCTCGGCCCGGTCATCCCCGAGCTGTGGGGCGGCTCGGCCGACCTGGCCGAGTCCAACAACACCACCATCGACGAGGGCAGTTCGTTCCTGCCCGAGGGCAACTCCCTCAAGGGCGCGAACCCCTACGGGCGCACCGTGCACTGGGGCATCCGCGAGCACGCCATGGGCTCGACCATGAACGGCATCGCGCTGCACGGCGGGACCCGCATCTACGGCGGCACCTTCCTGGTGTTCAGCGACTACATGCGCCCGGCCGTCCGGCTCGCCGCGCTGATGAAGCTGCCCACCACCTACGTCTGGACGCACGACTCGATCGGTCTCGGCGAGGACGGCCCCACCCACCAGCCGATCGAGCACATCGCCGCGCTGCGCGCGATCCCGGGCCTGGACGTGGTCCGCCCCGGTGACGCCAACGAGGTCTCGGTGGCCTGGCGCAAGATCCTGGAGACCACCGACCGCCCGGCCGGCATCCTGCTCACCCGCCAGGACGTACCCACCTGGGACCGCACCGAGTTCGGCTCGGCCGAGGGCACCGCGCGCGGTGGCTACGTGCTCGCCGAGGCGTCCAGCGGCACCCCGCAGGTGATCTTGATCGGTACCGGTTCCGAGGTGCAGATCGCGGTCGCCGCGCGCGAGGTGCTGGAGGCCGAGGGCGTGCCCACCCGGGTCGTCTCGCTGCCCTGCCTGGAATGGTTCAACGAGCAGGACCAGGCGTACCGGGAGCAGGTGCTGCCGCCGTCGGTCAAGGCGCGCGTGTCGGTCGAGGCCGGCATCGCCCAGGGCTGGCGCGAGCTGGTCGGCGACGCGGGTCGGATCGTCTCGCTGGAGCACTTCGGCGCGTCCGCGGACTACAAGAAGCTGTTCGCCGAGTTCGGGCTGACCCACGAGGCCGTCGTTTCGGCCGCTCGGGAATCCCTGGCGCACGCCGGTAGCTGAAGATCATGTGACCCGGTGGGCGGTGTCGGGTGGGAACACCCGCCCGACACCGCCCACGCCGGGCGTCGATCCGCCGCCCACGACGCGGCCGGATCCGGCCGCCCACTCGATAAGGAGCAAAGTGTCATGACGGAACCCCTGCGCCGCCTGTCCGCCGAGGGCGTGGCCGTGTGGCTCGACGACCTGAGCCGGGCGCGGCTGGAGTCCGGCAACCTCCAGGAACTGGTCCGCGACCGCGAGGTCGTGGGTGTCACCACGAACCCGGCGATCTTCCAGAAGGCGATCTCCGGCAACGACGTCTACGACCCGCAGTTGCGCGAGCTCGCCAAGCGTGGTGTGACGGTCGAAGAGGCCGTGCGCATGATCACCACGGCCGACGTGCGTCACGCGTGCGACGTGCTGCGACCGGTCTACGACGCCACCGACGGCCTCGACGGCCGGGTGTCCATCGAGGTGGACCCGCGCCTCGCGCACGACACCGAGACCACCAGCGCCGAGGCGCGCCAGCTGTGGTGGCTCGTGGACCGGCCGAACCTGTTCATCAAGATCCCCGCCACCAAGGCCGGGCTGCCCGCGATCTCGCAGGCGTTGGCCGAGGGCATCAGCGTCAACGTCACGCTGATCTTCTCGCTGGCCCGCTACCGCGAGGTGATGGAGGCCTACATCGAGGGCATCGAGCGCGCCCGCGCCGCCGGTCTCGACATCTCCAAGATCGAGTCGGTCGCGTCGTTCTTCGTCTCCCGCGTGGACACCGAGATCGACAAGCGGCTGGCCGCGCTCGGCACCGACGAGGCCAAGGCCGCGGCGGGCAAGGCCGCGGTGGCCAACGCGCGACTGGCCTACCAGGCGTACGAAGAGGTCTTCGGCACCGAGCGCTGGCAGGCCCTCGCCGCCGCCGGGGCCCGGCCGCAGCGCCCGCTGTGGGCCTCGACCGGCGTCAAGGACCCGGCGTACCGCGACACGATGTACGTGGACGACCTGGTCGTCAAGGGCGTGGTGAACACCATGCCCGAGGCCACCTTGAACGCGGTCGCCGACCACGGCTCCATCACCGGCGACACCGTGCACGGCACCTACGAGTCGGCGCAGGCCGACCTCGACACGATCGCCAAGCTCGGCATCTCCTACGACGAGGTCGTCGACCTGCTGGAGGAGGAGGGCGTCGAGAAGTTCGAGACCTCCTGGAACGAGCTGCTCGCCTCCGTACAGGGCGAGCTGGACCGGCTCGCCAAGGGCTGACGCCCACCTCGTCGAACGGCCGTTGCACCCGGTCGGCCTCCCTCGCCGACCGGCGCAGTACCCGCTCGTCCCGCCACCGCCGCACGTGACCCGTTCGGCGGCGGCGGGACGGGTAATCCACGCAATCAGGGCATGATTTCAGCACACTCCCACCCCATTAATAGGAGGGCTGACCGCCCGTGGTACACGCAAACGACGAACGCGTGACCGCAGGCGGCGTGGACGTCACCGTTTCCGGTGACCTCGTTCACTCCGCCGCAGTCGCCGAAGTCATCACCGCCTGCGTCGTGGACAAGGTGCCCGCGCGCCTGGCCGCCTCCGACGCCACCCTGTGGGGCCCGGACGCCGAGTCGCTGGCCGCGATCCGCCTGGGATGGGTGGACCTGCCCGCCTCCTCGCGCGCGCTGCTGCCGCAACTCGCCGAACTGCGCGAGCGGCTGGCCGCCGAGGGCCTGGACCACGTGGTCCTGGCCGGCATGGGCGGCTCCTCGCTGGCCCCCGAGGTGATCACCGCCACCTACGGCAAGCCGCTCACCGTGCTCGACACCACCGACCCCGCCCAGGTCCGCCGCGCGCTCGGCGACGACCTGGAGCGCACCGTCGTGGTCGTCTCCAGCAAGAGCGGCGGCACCGTGGAGACCGACAGCCACCGCCGCGCGTTCGAACAGGCCTTCCTCGACGAGGGGTTGACCAACGACCAGCTCGCGGGGCGGATCGTGGTGGTGACCGACCCCGGCTCGCCGCTGGAGAACACCGCGCGCAACGCCGGCTACACCATCGTGCTCGCCGACCCCAACGTCGGCGGCCGCTACTCCGCGCTCACCGCGTTCGGCCTGGTGCCCAGCGCGCTGGCCGGCGTGGATGTGGAACGCCTGCTCGACGAGGCCGCGGCGCTGGCCCCGACGCTGGCCGGCGATCGGGACAACCCCGGCCTGCTGCTCGGCGCGGTGCTCGGGGCCGCCGCCAACCACGGCCGGGACAAGCTGGTCCTGGCCAACAGCGGCGACATCGTCGGATTCGGCGACTGGGCCGAGCAGTTGATCGCCGAATCCACCGGCAAGCAGGGTCGGGGCATCCTGCCCGTCGTGGTCGAGGGCCCGACCGCGCCCGGGTTCGACCACGCGAGCGGCCCCGACGCGGTGCGCGTGGTCATCGGCGCCGAGGACATCGAGCGCCTCGCCGCCGACCTGCGCGTGTCCGGCCCGCTGGGCGCGCAGTTGCTGCTGTGGGAGTACGCGACCGCGGTGGCCGGCCGGGTGCTCGGCATCGACCCGTTCGACCAGCCCAATGTGCAGGAGTCCAAGGACAACACCGGCGCGCTGCTCGAGCGCGCGGGCGACGACGGACCGCTGCCGGTGGGCACACCAGCCTTCGTCGACGGCGCGGTCGAAGTACACGGCGACGCCGAGCTGTTGGCCGGCGCGAGCGATGTGACCGGGGCGCTGCGCGCGCTGCTGGCCGCGGTGCCCGACAACGGCTACCTCGCGGTGATGGCCTACCTGGACCGGCTCGGCGACACCGACGCGCCCAAGCTGCGCCCGCTGCTCGCCGAGGCGCTGGACGGGCAGCAGGTCACCTTCGGCTGGGCACCTCGATTCCTGCACTCCACCGGCCAGTTCCACAAGGGGGGCCCCGCCGTCGGCGCCTTCCTCCAGATCACCGGCGCCAACACCGAGGACCTGGACGTCCCGGCCAAGCCGTACAGCTTCGGCCGCCTGCAACTGGCCCAGGCCCTCGGCGACCTCGGCGCGATCACCTCGCGCGAGCGCCCGGTCCTGCGCCTGCACCTGACCGACCGCGCGGCCGGACTCGGGCAACTGCTCGACGCCGCCCGCGCCCTCGCGGACGGAGCGGCTCGATGAGCCCCAAAGCCGGCAAGAGCAAGCCGGCCGTCTGGCCGGAGAACCCGCTGCGCGACCCCCAGGACCGCCGACTCCCGCGCATCGCGGGCCCGTCGGGCCTGGTCATCTTCGGCGTCACCGGCGACCTGTCCCGCAAGAAGCTGATGCCGGCGATCTACGACCTGGCCAACCGCGGCCTGTTGCCGCCGGGCTTCGCGCTGACCGGGTTCGCCCGGCGCGACTGGGAGAACCAGGACTTCGCGCAGGTGGTCTACGAGGCGGTCAAGGAACACGCCCGGACCCCCTTCCGGGAAGAGGTCTGGCAGCAGCTGTCCGAGGGATTCCGGTTCGTCCAGGGCGAGTTCGACGACGGCAAGGCGTTCGACCAGCTGCGCCAGACGATCGACGAGCTGGACGAGCAGCAGGGCACCCAGGGCAACCACGCGTTCTACCTGTCGGTGCCGCCGAAGGCCTTCCCCGAGGTGGTCCGCCAGCTCAAGGAGCACGGACTCGCCGACCCCAGGGCCGACTCGTGGCGCCGCGTGGTGATCGAGAAGCCGTTCGGGCACGACCTCAAGAGCGCGCGCGAGCTGAACAAGGTCGTCGACGAGGTCTTCCCGCCCGAGTCGGTCTTCCGCATCGACCACTACCTGGGCAAGGAGACCGTCCAGAACATTTTGGCGTTGCGCTTCGCCAACACCATGTTCGAGCCGCTGTGGAACCGCTCCTACGTGGACCACGTACAGATCACCATGGCCGAGGACATCGGCATCGGCGGCCGGGCCGGCTACTACGACGGCATCGGCGCCGCGCGCGACGTGATCCAGAACCACCTGCTGCAACTGCTCGCGCTGACCGCGATGGAGGAGCCGGTGTCCTTCGACGCCGACGCGCTGGTGGCCGAGAAGCTGAAGGTGCTCGGCTCGGTCAAGCTGCCCGACGACCTCTCCCGCGGCACGGTGCGGGCCCAGTACACCCGCGGCTGGCAGGGCGGCGAGCTGGCCAAGGGCTACCTCGAAGAGGACGGCATCCCGCCGGACTCGCGCACCGACACCTACGCCGCGATCAAGTTGGAGATCGCCAACCGCCGCTGGGCGGGCGTGCCGTTCTACCTGCGCGCGGGCAAGCGCCTCGGCCGTCGGGTCACCGAGATCGCCGTGGTCTTCCAGCGCGCTCCGCACCTGCCGTTCGACGCCACCGCGACCGAGGAGCTGGGGCAGAACGCCCTGGTCATCCGGGTGCAGCCGGACGAGGGCATGACGGTGCGCTTCGGCTCCAAGGTGCCGGGCACCGCGATGGAGGTGCGCGACGTCAACATGGACTTCGCGTACGGCGAGTCGTTCACCGAGTCGAGCCCGGAGGCGTACGAGCGCCTGCTGCTCGACGTGCTGCTCGGCGACGCCCCGTTGTTCCCCCGGCACGAGGAGGTCGAGCTGTCCTGGAAGATCCTCGACCCGATCGAGGAGCACTGGGCACAGCACGGCAAGCCCGAGCCCTACGTGTCCGGGACCTGGGGTCCGGACGCGGCCGACGAGATGCTCGCACGTGACGGACGGAGCTGGCGCCGCCCATGATGATCGATCTGACGGACACCAAATCGAGCAAGATCAATGCCGCGCTGGTCGAGGCTCGCCGAGGAATGGGCAGCCCCACCCTCGGCATGGTGCTCACCCTGGTCATCGTCACCGACGAGGCCAACCAGTACGACGCGATGAAGGCCGCGAGCACCGCCGCCCGTGAGCACCCCTCGCGGATCCTGGTGGTGATCGGCCGTCCGGGAGCGGAGATCGCGCCGCGCCTGGACGCCGAGGTCCGGGTCGGCGACTCGGGCGTGGGCGAGACCGTACTGCTGCGCATGCATGGCGAGTTGGCCAACCACGCCGAGTCGGTCGTGCTGCCGCTGCTGCTGCCGGACGCGCCGGTCGTGGTGTGGTGGCCGGGGCGTGCGCCGGAGGTGCCGAGCAAGGACCTGCTCGGCGCGCTGGCCACCCGCCGGGTGACCGACGCCGCCGCGCCGCCGCGCCGGGCCGATGTACTGCGGTTGCGGGCGAGCGCGTACACGCCGGGGGACACCGACCTGGCCTGGACCCGCACCACGCCGTGGCGCAGCCTGCTGGCCGCGGCGCTCGACCAGAAGTACAGCCGGATCCTGAGCGCGAAGGTCGGCGCCAAGGCGGGCAACCCGAGCGCGGAACTGCTCGCGCTGTGGTTGACCGACCGCCTGGAGGTCGACGTGGAGCGGGTGGAGACCAACGGCCCCGGGATCACCGCGGTCACGCTGGTGACCGAGGACGGCGAGATCGTGATCGACCGCCCCGACGGGATGATGGCGTCGCTGTCCTCGCCCGGTCAGCCGGACCGGGTGGTCGCGCTCAAGCGGCGCGAGGCCTCCGACCTGGTCGCCGAGGAGCTGCGCCGGCTGGACCCGGACGACGTGTACGCGGCGACGTTGGCGCGGGCCGCGTTGGAGGCGGCGCGGGAGCCGTCGGCGGCGTCGTTCACCGAGTCGCCCGTGTCGCAGACGCCGGTGAGCGACGTGGAGAAGGCCGAGGAGGGCGAGGCGCCGCTCCGGAAGGCGAAGAAGGAGGTCGGTACGGCTCCGCCGGTCAAGCGCACGTCGAGCGCGGCGGGGGCGAAGCGGCCCTCCGCGCGGGGGCGGGTGGCGGACGAGGGCGCGCCCGCCGCCGCGCCGAAGAACACGGCCGATCGGGCGCCTCGGAAGAAGAAGGGCGACGGCGCGTGAGCCCGCACGGCCCGGTTCGGGTGCACGCCGACACGGCGCTGCTCGCCAAGGCGGCGGCGACCGGGTTGATCCAGCGAGTCGCCGACGCGCAGGCCGAGTTCGACGTGGCGCACATCGTGCTCACCGGTGGCCGCAACGGCAACGCGTTGTTGCACGAGTTGTCGCTCACGCCCACGCTGGGCGCGATCGACTTCGACCGGCTGCACGTGTGGTGGGGCGACGAGCGGTTCCTGCCGGCGGGCCACGCCGACCGGAACGAGACGCAGGCGCGTGAGGCGTTGTTGGACACCGTCCCGGTGCTGCCGGAGCTGGTGCACCCGATGCCGGCCAGTGACGGTCCGGACGGGGACGACGTGGAGGCGGCGGCGGCGCGGTACGCCGCCGAACTGGCCGCCGCCGCGCCCGAGGGTGCGCCGGTGCCGGCGTTCACCCTGGCCATGTTCGGGGTGGGCCCCGACACACACGTCGCGTCGCTGTTCCCGGGCTTCGCGGCGACGGAGGAGACGGGGCGCACGGTGGTCGCGGTCCGCGAGGCCCCCAAGCCTCCGCCGACCCGGATCACCCTGACCTTCCCGGCGATCCGAGCCGCCCACGAGGTGTGGCTGCTCGCGGCGGGCGAGGACAAGGCCGACGCGGTGGCGGCGGCGCGGACCTCCACCGACCCCACGAAGACCCCGGCGGCCGGCGCCTACGGCACCGGCGCGACGCTGTGGCTGCTCGACCGGGCCGCGGCGGCGCGACTGCCGGAGCACTAGCCGTACCCGAAGGGCGGGGTGGAGGCCGGGATCGGCTTCCGCCCCGCCCTTTCGCATGCCGCCGGCCCGGTGCGCGGACGGCCGTCGACGGCGGCCCGTTTCCTGCCACACCGTTACATTTCGCGCACCATAATCGGGCGAATGCGGCAACCCGACGGTCTCGCTCCCGGAGGTACGGGTGTTCGGGTCGCGATTGCCGGGTACAGCAGACCGGGAAGTGATGGGAGGGCCACACTGGGGGCCACGAGTGGGCCCGGAAGCGGGACCACGCGAGGGATCGAAGGAGTGCGTGCGCGATGGCTGCCACTCTGCGGGAGGACGACGCACAGGCCCATGTACACGGGGTGTGCTTCAAGACCGGCCCGCCCGCGCGGGTCGGGATCGAACTGGAATGGATCGTGCGCGACGGCGCCGACGCCCACCGGGAGGTGGCGCCAAAGCGCTTGGACGAGGCCCTGGCCCCTTTGGAGGCGCAGGGGCTGCCGTTCGGCAGCAGATTGACCCGCGAGCCGGGTGGGCAGGTCGAACTGAGTTCACCGCCCGCCGACACGCTCGCCGGATGCGCCCGAGACCTCCGCGCCGACATGACGGCCCTGGAGCAGGCGCTGGCCACCCGCGGACTCGTACTCGCGGGCCACGGCCTGGAGCCGTATCGAAACCCGGCACGCGTGCTGGACCATCCGCGCTATCGGGCGATGGAGGCGTACTTCGACCGGGACGGCTCCTGGGGCCGGATGATGATGCGCGGCACCGCGTCCGTGCAGGTCAACCTGGACGCGGGCGACGAGAGCGCGGGGCTTCGCGGCTATCGATCGCGCTGGGAGTTGACCCACCGGCTGGGCCCGGTACTGGTCGCCGCGTTCGCCAACTCACCGCTGTGGCAGGGCAAGCCGACCGGTTGGCGGTCCACCCGGCAACTGGTCTGGGCCCGGATGGACCCCGGCCGTACCCGGCCGCCCGGCCCGCCGCCGGGCATCGACGGCGACCCGCGCGCCGCGTGGGCGCGCTACGCGCTGGACGCGCCGCTGTTGTGCCTGCGCGGCGCCACGGCTGACGGCTGGAACGCCCCGGAGGGGTTGACCTTCCGCTCCTGGCTGCGCGGTGTACCCGGGATGCGGCCACCCACCCTCGACGACCTCGACTACCACCTGACCACCCTCTTCCCGCCGGTGCGCCCTCGTGGCTGGCTGGAGTTGCGGATGATCGACGCGCAGTGCGGCCGGGACTGGATTGTGCCCGCCGCGATGGCCGCCACCCTGCTGGACGACCCGGTCGCGGCCGAGGCGGCCTGGGCGGCGACCGAGCCGCTGTGCGCCGACGGCGAGACCGTACCGACCGAGGCGGTCTGGCGGCGCGCCGCCCGGATCGGACCCGCCGACCCGGTGCTCGGCAAGGTGATCCTCGCCTGTTTCGCCGCCACCGAGAATGCGCTGGCCGACGCCGACGCGCCCGGCCCGGTCCGTGCGGCCGTCGCCGAATTCACCCGGCGCTACGCCGAACGGGGCCGATGTCCCGCCGACGATCTGCTCGAAAGGACCTGTCGATGACGTCGCTGAAGCAGTCGGAAACCTCGACGTCCGCGAAATCGATAGCCGAGGCCGCGCTGGCGCGGGCCCGGCGCCGGACGCTGGCCCTGACCGAGTGTCTGACCGACGAGGAACTGACCGCCCAGCACTCCCCGTTGATGTCGCCGCTGGTCTGGGACCTGGCGCACATCGGAAACCAGGAGGAGTTGTGGCTGGTCCGCCGGGCCGGCGGGCGCCCGGCGCTGCGCCCGGATCTGGACGCGCTGTACGACGCGTTCCGCCACCCTCGCGCGAACCGGCCGGCCCTGCCGCTGCTCGCGCCCGATCCGGCCCGGGACTACGTCCGCGAGGTGCGGGTCCGGGCGCTGGAGGTGCTGGAGGGCGCCGACTTCGACCCCGACGGTGATCCGCTCCTGGCGCACGGGTTCGTGTTCGGCATGCTCGCCCAGCACGAGCAGCAGCACGACGAGACCATGCTCGCCACCCACCAGCTGCGCGCCGGACCGGCCGTCCTGGACGCCCCCGAACCGCCCGCGGCGCCGCCGGACGCGGCCGGGTTGCCGCGTGAAGTGCTGGTCGCGGCCGGGCCGTTCGAGATGGGCACCGACACCGACGGGTGGGCCCTGGACAACGAGCGGCCCGCGCATACCGTCGAGGTGGCGGCGTATTGGCTGGACACCGTGCCGGTGACGAACGCGGCCTATCTGGAGTTCATCGCCGACGGCGGATACGACCGGGACGAGTGCTGGACCCCGGAGGGGCGCCGGCATCGGGACGAAGCCGGGCTGCGCGCACCGCTGTTCTGGTGGCGCGACGGTGACACGTGGCTGCGCCGGCGGTTCGGCCGGACCGAGCCGGTGCCGCCGGACGAGCCGGTCGTGCACGTGTGCTGGTACGAGGCCGACGCCTACGCGCGCTGGGCCGGGCGGCGGTTGCCGAGCGAGGCCGAGTGGGAGAAGGCGGCGCGGCACGATCCGGCCGAGGGGCGGTCGCGGCGGTATCCATGGGGCGACGCCGAACCCACGCCCGAGCACGCCAACCTCGGCCAGCGGCATCTGCGGCCGGCGCCGGCCGGGGCGTATCCGGCGGGCGCCGCGCCTTCCGGGGCACGGCAGTTGCTCGGCGACGTCTGGGAGTGGACCGACTCCGACTTCACCGCCTACCCCGGGTTCGCGGCGTTTCCCTATCGGGAGTATTCCGAGGTGTTCTTCGGGCCCGGGCACAAGGTGCTGCGCGGCGGCGCGTTCGGGGTGGACGAGGTGGTTGCCCGGGGCACGTTCCGCAACTGGGACCTGCCGATCCGGCGGCAGATCTTCGCCGGATTCCGCACCGCGCGCGACGCGGCGCCCGGGGAGGCGGGCTGATGTGCCGTCACCTGGCCTATCTGGGGCCGGAGATCCCGCTGGCGTCGGTGCTGCTGGAGCCGACGCGCGGGTTGTACGAGCAGTCCTGGGCGCCGCGCCGGCAGCGGTACGGGACGGTCAACGTCGACGGGTTCGGCTTCGGCTGGTATCCCGACGCGGGCCCGGACGCGGATCCGGCGGACGTCGAACCCGCCCGCTATCGGCGCGCGTTGCCGATCTGGGCCGATCCGAACCTGCCCGACCTGGCCCGGACCGTGCGCAGCGGGGCGTTCCTGGCCGCCGTGCGCAGCGCCACCGCCGGCACCAGTCAGGAGGAGGCGGCGGCCGCGCCGTACCGGGACGGCGCGTGGTTGTTCAGCCACAACGGCGCCGTCCCGGACTGGACCCGGCTGCCGGTCGGGCCCGCGCTCGATCAGGCCGCCCTGCTGGAGATGGAGGCGCGCTGCGACTCGGCGCTGATCTGGGCCCTGCTCGCGCGCCGGCTGCGGCAGCGCGAGCCGGTCGGCGGCGCGCTGGTCGACGTGGTCCGGCGGATCGCCGAAGTGCGTCCGACGGCCCGGCTCAACCTCTTGCTCACCGACGGCCGGACCGTGTTCGCCACCCGCTACGCGGACACCCTCTGGTACCGCACCGGCCCCGGCCGGGTCCTGGTCGCCTCCGAGCCCGACGAGCACCCGGACGCGACCTGGGGCCCGTGGCAGGAGGTACCCGACCACTCCCTCCTCGTCGCCACCCGCGACGGCGTCCGCATCGCCCCGATCCGTCCCGTGCGACCCGTCGCCGCACGTCCGTCATCCGCACCACAGGAACGGCGTCCCATGAACAGCCGATTCACCCTCGACCACCGGCTGCCGGCCGACTACTTCGACACCACCCTGCGCGCCGACGTGCGCCACGGACTGACCGCGCCGAGCAAGTCGTTGCCGCCCAAGTGGTTTTACGACGCGCGCGGCAGCGAGTTGTTCGAGGAGATCACCCGGCTGCCCGAGTACTACCCGACCCGCGCCGAGCAGGAGATCCTGACCCGGCGCGCCCCCGAGATCGCCGCGGCGACGCGGGCCCACTCGCTGATCGAATTGGGCTCGGGCTCGTCCCGCAAGACCCGGCTGCTCTTGGACGCGCTCACCGCGGCGGGCACGCTGGAGCGCTATGTGCCGCTGGACGTGAGCGATTCGGCGCTGGTCCAGGCCGGTGAGGCGCTGTGCCGCGACTACCCGGCACTGCGGGTCGCGGCCACGGTCACCGACTTCGAACATGAACTCGCCCTGGCGGACGAGCCGGGTCCACGCCTGCTCAGCTTCCTGGGCAGCACGCTCGGCAACCTCGACCCCGCCCAGCGCACGGCCTTCTACCGCATCCTGCGCCGCGCGCTGAGCGCCGACGACACCCTGCTGCTCGGGGTCGACCTGGTCAAGGACCCGGCCGTGCTGGTCGCCGCCTACGACGACGCCCAGGGTGTCACGGCCGAGTTCAACAAGAACGTCCTGCACGTGCTCAACCGCGAACTCGACGCCGACTTCGACCCCGACGCCTACGACCACGTGGCGCTGTGGAACGCGGCCGAGGAGCGCATCGAGATGCACCTGCGCTCCAGGATCGACCAGACGGTCAAGATCCCGCCCCTGGACCTGTCCGTCGACTTCGCCCGGGGTGAACACCTGCGCACCGAGATCTCCACCAAATTCCGCCGCGAGCCACTGGAAGCCGAACTCGCCGGGGCCGGCTTCACGATCCGCCAGTGGTGGACCGACGCCCAACTCCGCTTCGCCCTCCTCCTGGCCGTCCCGAGCAGCTGACCCGGGCGACGCCGCCCGAGAACACCGAGACGGACCGGACCCGCCGGGGTCCGGTCCGTCTCCACGGGTGCGGCGCTCAGTAGCTGGTGGCGACCGGTTCGCGGGCTTCGGTTTCGGGCTCGGCGGCGGCCTCCCGGGGCTCGTCGCCTCGGGTGCGGAGGGCGAAGAGGGTTCTTGTTGCGGTGACCGCGGTGAGGGCGGCGCCGAGCATGTGGGTGAGGACCATCCACTCGGGGAGGCCGTTGAAGTATTGGATGTAGCCGATCAGGCCCTGGGGGATCAGGACGGCGAGCAGCCACCACACGCGCGTTTGGGCGGCCTGGGGGGCGTCGGTGACGCGCAGGGCCAGGGCCAGGGCGACGGCCGCGCCCAGGAGGAGGAAGGCCAGGTCGGCGTGCAGCCACGCGATCTGGTCGATGTCCACGTCGAAACGCTTGGCCTTGAGGTCGCCCGCGTGCGGGCCGGAGCCGGTGACCACGGTGCCGATCACGATCAGGGCACCCGCCAGGCCGAGGGTGCCGTAGCCGAACCAGCGGATCTCGGGGCGGACCAGGAATCGGGCCGGCGCGTCGCCCTCGCCGGAGCGTTCGTACAGCGCCACCGCCGACGCGATCAGCAACATCGACAGGAGCAGGTGGCTCGCCACCGCCATCGGGTGCAGGTCGGTGAGCACGGTGATGCCGCCGAGCAGCGCCTGGCCGACCACCGTGCCGATCTGGATCCAGGCCAGCGTGGTGATGTCCTTGCGGCGCGCGGTCATCCGGTACGCCGCCACCACGCACGCCACCGCGATCGCGCCGACCACGTAGGTCAGCATGCGGTTGCCGAACTCGATGTACGCGTGGTGGCCGACCGCCTCGTGCGGCGTCCAGTTGCTCGTGTCGCTGTCGCATCGGGGCCAGGTGTCGCACCCCAGGCCCGAGTCGGTGAGTCGGACGAGACCGCCCGTGACGACGATGCCGATCTGCGCCACCAGGTTCGCGAGGAACACGCGGCGCGCGACGAGTGGGGAGACGGCCTGCAGACTCATGCGCGACATGCTACGTCGTGAACGAATTCACAAGCGCACCAGGGGTGTCGGTCTGCGCCCGCCCCGACCCCGCTCCGGCCTCACTCCCAGCGGAAGAAGCGCGCCGCCGCGCCGAGGCCCAAAACCGCCCAGACCGCCAGGATGGCCAGATCGCCCAGCGGCAGACCCGATCCGTCCCGGAGCACGTCGCGCAGCCCGTCCGACAGCGCCGAGATGGGCAGCAGCGCTAGCGTGTGCTCGACCCCGGAGGGGAACTTGTCCAGCGGCACGATCACCCCGCCGCCGAGCAGCAGCAGGATGAACACCAGATTCGCGCCCGCCAGGGTCGCCTCCGCCCGCAGCGTGCCGGCCATCAGCAGGCCGAGCCCGGAGAACGCCGCCGTGCCCAGGAGCAGCAGCAGGATCACCCACACGGGGTTCCCGTGCGGCGACCATCCCAGTCCGAACGCGATCGCCGTGAGCAGCGCCACCTGGAGGATCTCCACCACCAGGACACACGCGGTCTTGGCCACCATCAGCCCCCACCGGGGCAGCGGGGTCGAGCCCAGCAGCTTGAGCACGCCGTAGCGCCGTTCGAACCCGGTCGCGATCGCCTGCCCGGTGAACGCGGTCGACAACACCGCCAGCGCGAGCAGCCCCGGTGCCAGAAAGTCGACCCGGTCGCCGTCCCCGGTGTCCACGAGGTCGGCCGAGCTGAACACCACCAGCAGCAGCGTCGGAATGATCACCGTCAGCAACAGCTGCTCGCCGTTGCGCAGCAACATCCGGGTCTCCAGGGCGCTCTGCGCCAGGATCATCCGCCCCAGTGGCGCCGCCCCCGGCGCGGGCGTGAACGTACCGCGCGTCTCGTCCTGCGTCGTCGCAGCCTTCGCCACCGCGCTCAACTCCGCAGCTCCCGTCCGGTCAGCTCCATGAACACGTCCTCCAAGCTGCGCCGCTCCACCGTCAGCCGCTCCGGCATCACCCCGTGCTGCGCGCACCAGGAGGTGACCGTGGCGAGCAGTTGCGGGTCTATCTCGCCCTCGATCCGGTACGCGCCGCGCGAGACCTCGAACGCCTTGGCGCCTTCGGGCAGCGCGTTCAGCAGCGAGCCCATGTCCAGATTGGGCGGGCCGGAAAAGCGCAACGAGTTCTCCGCGCCGTCGTGGCACAGCGCCTCGGGCGAGCCGGACGCGATCACCCGGCCGCGGTCCACGATCGCCACCTCGTCGGCCAGCTTCTCGGCCTCGTCCATCAGGTGTGTGGTGAGCACCACGCTCACCCCGTCGGCGCGCAGCTCGCGCACCAGGTCCCAGGTGGCGTGCCGGGCGTGCGGGTCCAGGCCGGCGGTCGGCTCGTCCAGGAACACCAGTTCGGGGCGGCCGACCACGGCGAGCGCGAGCGCCAGGCGCTGCTGCTGGCCGCCGGACAGCCGGCGGTAGGTGGTGCGCCCGCACGAGCCCAGGCCCAGGCGTTCGATCAGCATCGCCACGTCCAGGGGGTGTGCGTGCAGTTTGGCGACGTGGCGCAACATCTCCTCGGCGCGCGCTCCCGAGTACACGCCCCCCGACTGCAACATCACCCCGATCCGGGGCCGCAGCGCGGCGGCGTCGCGCACCGGGTCCAGGTCGAGTACCCGGACCTCGCCCGCGTCGGCACGCCGGTAGCCCTCGCAGATCTCGATCGTGCTGGTCTTGCCGGCGCCGTTGGGGCCGAGCACGGCGGTGACCCGGCCGCGTTCGACGGTGAGCGAGAGCCCGTCCACGGCGGTCTTGTCGCCGTAGCGCTTGACCAGGCCCGTGAGCGCGACTGCCGGCGACGAGGAGTCCATGACGAGTCAGTCTAGAAAGCCCCGGGCACCCCTCGTGCCGGGGCCGGCGAGAACGGCCGGAACACCTCGGGACTGACGGGGCGTCAGATGAATCCGCAGGTCGAACGCCATGCCGAGAGGAGTGTGATGTTAGGTACACCTAAGTGATGGACTCCACGCGGACGCCGTTTGGCCTGGCGCACTATTAACGCAACAATGGTGTTGTGGAAAACGCGCGGACGAGCGAGGAGGCACCGAGGCGGGCGACCGTCCCGGGTGCCGGCACGCCCGAACACGACGGCCACGAGGGCACCCGGCACCGGGTCACCCGGTCGATCGTCGAACACGGCCCGTCCACCGCGGCGGACCTGGCCGAGCGGCTGGAGCTGACCCCGGCGGGGGTGCGTCGCCACCTCGACGCACTGCTCGCCGAAGGTGTGCTGGTGGCCGGCGAGCAGCGCGTCTACGGGCGCCGGGGCCGGGGTCGTCCGGCCAAGCTGTTCGCGCTGACCGACGCCGGCCGCTCCGGTTTCCACCAGGAATACGACGAGCTTGCGGCCGAGGCGCTGAGCTTCGTGGCCGAACGGCTCGGCACCGAGGCGGTGGCAACTTTTGCCCGCGAGCGGCTTACCGCCCGCGAGGAGAGGTATCGTCCCTCGGTCGAGTCCGCGCCCACCGGGGAGCGGGCCCGAGCGCTGGCCGAGGCGCTGTCCGCCGACGGGTATGCCGCGAGTGCGCGGCCCGCACCCGGCGGAGAGCAGCTTTGCCAGCACCACTGTCCGGTGGCGCACGTCGCCGAGCGGTTCCCACAGCTCTGCGAGGCCGAGGCCGAGGTGTTCGCACGCCTTCTCGGCACGCACGTGCAACGGCTGGCGACCATCGCCCACGGCGACGGCGTCTGCACCACGCACGTTCCTGCTGTACAGGCTGAAACGGCCGGTCCGACCGGTCGCAGGACCGGCTCGTCCGGTCCGCCGGCCGCACCCCCCGTTTCGAAAACCAGCGAAGACCAGAATCCGCCGCGCCGGGGCCCCTCCCGTTCGCGGGAATCGACCGCCGCCGACCCGGCTTCCGGGAGGACTACTTCATGACCACCGACGCTCGCCCCGAGCTCGAGGGCCTGGGCACCTACGAGTACGGCTGGGCCGACTCGGACACCGCCGGCGCCTCCGCGCGCCGGGGCATCTCCGAGGAGGTCGTCGCCGACATCTCGGCGAAGAAGTCCGAGCCCGAGTGGATGTTGAAGCAGCGCATGAAGGGCCTTCGGCTCTTCGGCAAGAAGCCCATGCCGACCTGGGGCTCCGACCTCTCCGGCATCGACTTCGACAACATCAAGTACTTCGTCCGCTCCACGGAGAAGCAGGCCGCCTCGTGGGAGGACCTGCCCGAGGACATCAAGAACACCTACGACCGGCTCGGCATCCCGGAGGCGGAGAAGCAGCGCCTGGTCGCGGGCGTCGCCGCCCAGTACGAGTCCGAGGTCGTCTACCACCAGATCCGCGAGGACCTGGAGGAGCAGGGCGTCATCTTCCTGGACACCGACACCGGGCTGCGCGAGCACCCGGAGCTGTTCAAGGAATACTTCGGCTCGGTCATCCCGACCGGCGACAACAAGTTCTCCGCGCTGAACACCGCGGTGTGGTCGGGCGGCTCGTTCATCTACGTCCCGCCGGGCGTGCACGTGGAGATCCCGCTCCAGGCCTACTTCCGGATCAACACCGAGAACATGGGCCAGTTCGAGCGCACGCTGATCATCGCCGACGAGGGCTCCTACGTGCACTACGTCGAGGGCTGTACGGCGCCGATCTACAAGTCGGACTCGCTGCACTCGGCCGTGGTCGAGATCGTGGTCAAGAAGAACGCCCGGGTGCGCTACACGACCATCCAGAACTGGTCGAACAACGTGTACAACCTGGTGACCAAGCGCGCGGTGGCCCACGAGGGCGCCACGATGGAGTGGATCGACGGCAACATCGGTTCCAAGGTCACCATGAAGTACCCGGCCGTGTGGCTGCTCGGCGAGCACGCCAAGGGCGAGACGTTGTCGATCGCCTTCGCGGGCGAGGGCCAGCACCAGGACGCGGGTTCGAAGATGGTGCACTGCGCCCCGAACACCTCGTCCAACATCGTGTCCAAGTCGGTGGCGCGCGGCGGTGGCCGCACCTCCTACCGCGGCCTCGTGCAGATCGAGGAGGGCGCGCACGGCTCGACCTCGTCGGTCAAGTGCGACGCGCTGCTCGTGGACACGATCAGCCGCTCGGACACCTACCCGTACGTCGACGTCCGCGAGGACGACGTGTCGATGGGTCACGAGGCGACCGTCTCGAAGATCTCCGACGACCAGCTGTTCTACCTCATGAGCCGCGGCATGACCGAGGACGAGGCCATGGCGATGATCGTGCGCGGGTTCGTCGAGCCCATCGCGCGCGAACTGCCCATGGAGTACGCCCTCGAGTTGAACCGCCTGATCGAGCTTCAGATGGAAGGGGCTGTGGGCTAGTCCATGGCTGCGAACACCAACACTCCCGGTAGCACCACCGCCGGATCGATCGCCGTGCGCGAGGCCGGGGCCGAGAACGTGCTCGCCGGCCCCGGCACCGGCCGCTCGGTCGCCCAGCCCGCCGACGCCCGCCAGGTCGCCGCCGCCTCCTACGATGTGGCCGACTTCGCCGTGCCGACCGGCCGCGAGGAGGACTGGCGGTTCACCCCGCTGGCCCGCCTGCGTGGTCTGCACGACGGCACCGCGGCCGCGGCCGAGCGCGGCGAGGTCACCGTCTCGGTGACCGCACCCGAGGGCGTCACCGTCGAGACCGTCGACCGCTCCGACGCGCGCATCGGTCGGGCCGGCAAACCCGTCGACCGGGTCGCGGCCCAGGCGTACAGCTCGTTCGAGAAGGCCACCCTCGTCGTGGTCGGCAAGGACACCCAGCTCGCCGAGCCGATCGTGATCGACCTGCGCGGCGCCGGCGGCACCGCCTTCGGGCACGTCGCGATCGAGGTCCAGCGGTTCGCCGAGGCGACCGTGGTGCTCGACCACGCGGGCTCCACCACCTACGCGCAAAACGTCGAGTTCATCGTCGGCGACGGCGCGAAGCTCAAGGTCGTCTCGATCCAGGACTGGGACGCCGACTCGGTGCACGTGGGCGCGCACCTGGCCCGGGTGGGCCGCGACGCGTCCTTCACCTCCGTGGTGGTCACCCTCGGCGGCGACCTGGTCCGGCTCTTCCCGCGCGTGGTCTACGACGCCCCGGGCGGCGACGCCGAGCTGTACGGCGTGTACTTCGCCGACGCCGGCCAGCACCTCGAACACCGCCTGTTCGTCGACCACGACGTGCCGCAGTGCCGCAGCCTGGTCACCTACAAGGGAGCCCTGCAGGGCGCCGACGCGCACACCGTGTGGATCGGCGACGTGCTCATCCGCGCCGCGGCCGAGGGCACCGACACCTACGAGCTGAACCGCAACCTGGTGCTCACCGACGGCGCCCGCGCCGACTCGGTGCCCAACCTGGAGATCGAGACCGGCGAGATCGCCGGCGCCGGACACGCCAGCGCGACCGGCCGCTTCGACGACGAGCAGCTGTTCTACCTCCAGTCGCGCGGCATCCCGGCCGACGAGGCCCGCCGCCTGGTGGTGCGCGGCTTCTTCGCCGAGGTGATCGCCCGGGTCGGCATCGCCGACCTCCAGGAGCGGCTGATGAAGCAGATCGAGGCTCGCCTCGAGGGCGGCGCCCGATGAGCTACCTGAAGGCCTGTGCCGAGGGCGACCTGCACGAGGACACACCGCTGCGCGTCGTGCTCGACGACGTCCCGGTGACCCTCGTGCGCACCGAGGGCGACGTGTACGCGATCAACGACGTGTGCTCGCACGCCAACGTCTCGCTGTCCGAGGGCGAGGTCGAGGACTGCGCGATCGAGTGCTGGCTGCACGGCTCGCGCTTCGACCTGCGCACCGGTCGCCCCTCGGGCCCCCCGGCGAACCTGCCGGTCCCCGTATACCCCGTGAAGATCGACGGCGGCGCCGTCTACGTCGAAGTGAACCAGGAGTCCTGAGTCCGTTATGGCAACGCTTGAGATCCGCGACCTGCACGTCAGTGTGGACGCCGAGAACGGTCCGCGCGAGATCCTGCGCGGCGTCGACCTGACCGTGAAGCAGGGCGAGACCCACGCCATCATGGGCCCCAACGGCTCCGGCAAGTCGACGCTGGCGTACTCGGTCGCGGGACACCCGAAGTACCGGGTCACCGGCGGCAGTGTGCTGCTCGACGGCGCCGACGTGCTGTCCATGACCGTCGACGAGCGGGCCCGCGCCGGCCTGTTCCTGGCCATGCAGTACCCCGTCGAGGTCGCCGGCGTCTCGGTGTCCAACTTCCTGCGCACCGCCGCCACCGCCACCCGCGGCGAGGCCCCCAAGCTGCGGCTGTGGATCAAGGAGGTCAAGGAGGCCATGGAGCGCCTCCAGATGGACCCCTCCTTCGCCGAGCGCAACGTCAACGAGGGCTTCTCCGGCGGCGAGAAGAAGCGTCACGAGATCCTGCAGCTGGAACTGCTGCGGCCGAAGATCGCGATCCTCGACGAGACCGACTCCGGTCTGGACGTCGACGCGCTGCGCGTGGTCTCCGAGGGCGTCAACCGCGTGCAGGCCACCGGGCAGATCGGCACCCTGCTGATCACCCACTACACCCGCATCCTGAAGTACATCAAGCCCGACCACGTGCACGTCTTCGCGGGCGGCCGGATCGTCGAGTCCGGCGGTGCCGAGCTTGCCGACAAGCTGGAGGACGAGGGCTACGAGGCGTACACCGGCAAGGGGGAGTCTGCATGACACTGCACCTGCCGGGGCTGCTCGACACGGACACGATCCGCAAGGATTTCCCGATCCTCGAACGGCTCCTGCACGACGACCGACCGCTCGTCTACCTCGACAACGCGGCGACGTCGCAGACCCCGCGTCAGGTGATCGACGCCATGACGCACTACTACGCGAGCAGCAACGCGAACGTGCACCGCGGCGTGCACGTGCTGGCCGAGGAGGCCACCGCGCTGTACGAGGGCGCGCGGGACAAGGTCGCGGCGTTCATCAACGCGCCCAGCCGGGACGAGATCGTCTTCACCAAGAACTCCTCCGAGGCGATCAACCTCGTCGCGAACATGCTGACCTGGGCGGACGAGCCGTTCAAGGTCGGCGTGGGCGCCGACGTGGTGATCACCGAGATGGAGCACCACTCGAACATCGTGCCGTGGCAGCTGCTCGCGCAGCGCACCGGCGCCCAGCTCAAGTGGTTCGGGCTCACCGACGACGGCCGGCTCGACCTGTCGAACATCGAGCAGGTGATCACCGAGGAGACCAAGGTCGTCTCGGTGGTGCACACCTCGAACATCCTCGGCACGGTCAACGACCTGGACCCGATCGTGCGCCGCGCGCACGACGTCGGCGCCCTGGTCGTGGTCGACGCGTCGCAGGCCGCGCCGCACATGGTGCTCGACGTACAGGCGCTCGGCGCCGACTTCGTCGCGTTCACCGGCCACAAGATGTGCGGCCCGACCGGGATCGGCGTGTTGTGGGGCCGGCTCGGTCTGCTGGAGGAGCTGCCGCCGTTCCTGGGCGGCGGCGAGATGATCGAGACCGTGACGATGAGCGCGTCCACGTACGCGCCCGCGCCGCACAAGTTCGAGGCTGGCACACCGCCGATCGCGGAGGCGGTCGGGCTCGGTGCGGCCATCGACTACCTGTCGGCGATCGGCATGGACCGGATCGCCGCGCACGAGCACGCGCTCACGGGATACGCGGTCGACGCGCTGAACAGCGTCGAGGGGCTGAAGATCATCGGCCCGGCCGACAACGTGGCACGCGCGGCGGCGATCTCCTTCACCTTCGGCGACATCCACCCGCACGACGTGGGCCAGGTGCTCGACGAACAGGGCATCGCGGTTCGGGTGGGGCACCACTGCGCCCGTCCGGTCTGCCTGCGCTACGGCGTGCCGGCGACCACCCGCGCCTCGTTCTACCTGTACTCCACGCCGGCCGAGGTCGACGCGCTCGTGGCCGGGCTGGAACATGTCCGACGGTTTTTCGGTTAGTACGGGTTCGGCGGAGCAGGGGCGGGAGGCGAAGAGATGAAGCTCGACGGGATGTATCAGGAAATCATCCTGGATCACTACCGGCACCCCCACAACAAGGGGTTGCGGGATCCGTTCGACACCCAGGTCCACCACGTCAACCCGACCTGTGGGGACGAGGTCACGCTGCGCGTGAAGCTGGACGGCGAGAAGGTGCTCGACGTCAGCTACGAGGGCCAGGGCTGTTCGATCAGCCAGGCCAGCGCGTCGGTGATGACCGACCTGGTGATCGGGCACACGATCGAGGACGCGATGCACGCCGGGGACGAGTTCCTGGCGCTGATGCAGTCCAAGGGCCAGGGCGAGCCGGACGAGGACGTGCTGGAGGACGCCGTGGCGTTCGTCGGCGTCAGCAAGTATCCGGCGCGGGTGAAGTGCGCGCTCCTGGGGTGGATGGCCTTCAAGGACGCCACGGCGCAGGCGCTGAACACGGCGCAGACCGCGCAGACGACGGAAGGGCAGAAATGACCGAGGCTCAGGCGGCCGGTGTGGCCACGCCGGAGGACGTCACCGAGGCGATGTACGACGTCGTCGACCCCGAGCTCGGGATCAACGTGGTCGATCTGGGGCTGGTGTACGGCGTGCATGTCGACGACGCGAACATCGCGACCATCGACATGACCCTCACCAGTGCGGCGTGTCCGCTCACGGACGTGATCGAGGACCAGACGCGGACCGCGACCGAGGGGATCGTCGCGGACATGCGGATCAACTGGGTCTGGATGCCGCCGTGGGGGCCGGACAAGATCACCGATGACGGGCGTGAGCAGCTGCGCGCGTTGGGGTTCAACCTGTAGCTCCTGGGCCGCTGGGCCCTTTTGGCCTCAAACGCCGGCCGGGCTGGTTTGGCCCGGCCTGCTTGGCCTCAAGCGCCGGCCGGGCTGGGGGTTCGGGCTTGGGTTTTTGGCCGGCGTTGGGTGTTGGTTGGCTGGGGTGGCCTCAAGCGCCGGCCGGGCTGAGGTTGCGTGACGGGCTGTGCCCTCCGGTGGAGCGCAGCGGAGGAGAATCACTTCGCCGAACGGCCCGGCGGCGGCTTTGCCCGGACGCCGGGCCAGTCCCGACACGGCTCACTACCTGCCTCCACGATCATGGCCGAGTCTCGGTGGCCTGCCTGATCCGTGGCGCCCTTGCGGAGTGGTTTCTCCTCCGCTGCGCTCCGTCGGGGGCGGAAGGGGCGCGGGGGCGTTGCCGCTGCGCGGCGCCGGGTTTCCGGTTCCGCTGCGCTCCACCGGTGGCGCAGTGGGTTGCGGTTCCGCTGCGCTCCACCGCTTGGGCCCGGTTCCGCTTCGGTTATGGGCGGGGTTGGGAGACGCCCAGGAGTTCGAGGATGTCTGTGTCGCCTCGTTGTTGTAGGTGGTGCAGGACGGCCTTGAGGTCGATGGCTGGGTCGAGGCCGATTCTGGCTCCCAGGAGTTCGGGGAGGTTCACCTGCTCCGGGACCGGGTCTACACCGGTGTGGCGTAGGGCTCTTGCCCAGCGGGGGAGGCGGACCGTGGCGTCGCCGCGGACCAGGCGGGCCTCCAGGCGGCCCTGGTGGATCGACGAGATGAAGACCATGTCGCCCTCGTGTGCGGACAGGCCGGCCAGGATCGCGCGCAGGGACACCAGGTAGGGCGTGTCGGCCCAGCGCAGTGCGGCGGGGCCGTGGCCGTGGTGCAGCCGGACCTGGCCGCCCGGGGTGACGCCGAGGGATTGGGCGAACGCCGCCGGTACCTTGACCGGCTCGCCTTCGAGCATCGCGGTGGACACGTCCACCCGGAACGCCCACGCGCCGGTGTCCTCGCGGAAGCAGCCTGCGGTTCGGGACGGATCGCCGATCGGCGCCGACCGCCCCTTCTGGGCCGGCCGCTCCAGGGTGTCCGCCGAGCGGGACAACACCTGGCCGTTCTCCACCTGGAAGCCCTCCAGGCGGGCGATCCAGGCGGCCTGCAGCGGCGGGCGGATGCCCATCGCGGTCAGGTCCCGCTCCAGCGCGGCCAGCGGCACCGGGCCTCGGGCGCAGGCCGCGTCCAGGGTGGCCTGAGTGCGGTCGGACAACTCGCCCAGCGGCGCGCTCGACAACCAGCCGTCGACCGAGGTGTGCAGGCCGAGCAGGCCGCGCAGCACCTGCCAGACCTGGATCTCCAGACCCGGCACCGTCTCGGTGTGCTTGGGGTGCAGCGTGCGCAGTTCGGACACCGTGGTCAGGACGCCGAGCCGGTCCCGCACGAAGCTCAGGTGCACCCGGACCGGCGCGCCGTCGGAGCGGCCGATGCGCTCGTCCAGGTTGCGCCGCAGGTCCCGCTCCAGGATCTTGACCTCGGCCGGCGAGGTGCCGAACTCGGCGGCCAGCGAATCCAGTTCGCGGGGTTCGTCGGTGAACAGCCGGTCCCGGGCGAGTACCCGGCGGCGCGGTTCGCTCGCCGGGAACCAGGTCGCCAGGACGATGACGAGGTCGCCGCCGCCGGGCTCGCCGGCGCGCGACTGCGGCCGGTCGACGAGCATCGTGACGTCCTCGGCGGGCGCGGCCGGCAGCGTGCCGGGCACCATCTCGACGGTGGCCTCGGGGTCGGCCGCCTTCGCCTTCGTCCCCCGGTTGGTGGGCGGCACGGCGGACGGGTCCGGCGGCGCGGGCACGGACGGAACCTCCGCCGCGGTCGCGGCGGCCGGCGCGGGCGTCGGCGCGGAACGCGGCGGGTGACTCGGTCGGGGCGGGATGCGCAGGCCCTCGGGGGTGCGCGGCACGGCGGCCTCGCCGACCGTGGGCACCGCGCCGGCGGTGGGCGGCGGGATCTCGCCGAACGCGTCCCGGCCGCCCTCCTCGTTCGGGTCGGCGCTCTCGGCGCTCTCGGCGCGCGACTCGGATCGGGCCGGCGGGGCCGTGCGCTTGCCCTTGCGGGTGAGTGCGGGGATCGGGACGTCGGCGACGGTCATCGGCGGCGTCTCGCCGAACGCGTCCACGCCGGGCGCCTCGTCGATCGTGGGCTCCTCCGCCGGCGGGACCGGGTGCGGCCGGCGGTCCTCGGAGGTGTCCGTGGTGCGGATCTTCGGCACCGGCCTGGCGCCGGTCCGGGCGGCCGGCTCGGCGGCAGGCGCGTCGAGGTGGTGGGCGGCCACCTCGGGGAGGGGTTCCGTGCGGGCCTCGGCGGCCGACGGGCGCTCGGGGCGGGGCGCCGCGACGGAGGGCAGGCTCGCCCGGGTGGTCGGCGGGACCTCCCCGTAGGCGTCCCGGCCCGAGTCGGACGCATCGTCGTCGTCGGAGTCGGAGTCGGCGACATCGGCTTCGGACGCCCCGGCGACGGCCGGCTCCGGCTCGGTCGCGACGGGGGCCGGCGGCAGTGCCAGCGACGCGCGCAGCCCGGACGGCACCTGGGTGAGCAGCGCGGTCAACGCGCTCCGCACCTCGTTTGTGGCGTCCTCCAGGCCGACCACGGCCGCGGTCTCCAGGGTGACCTGTGCGAGCTGCGCCATCAGCGGTACGTCCGGCGCCTGTTCGGCCAGCCAGCGCACCACGGTGCCCAGTTCGGCGGTCAACGGCTCGGGCAGCTTGACCGGACGCAGTTCCTCGTCGTCCAGGTCGCCCCACTCATCCGGGTTGTCCCAGTCGCCGTCCTCCGGGGCGGGCGGGATCACGGTCGCCGCGGCGGGCTCCGGCTCGGGTTCCGGCTCGGCCTCGGGCTCCGGGTCGACGGCCTGCTCGGGCATCGCCGCCGGGCTCGCCGCCATGCCGGACGCGTCGAACAGCGCGTCTACGTCGACCGATTCGTCGTCCTGCGGCAGCAGTCCCAGGACCTCCTCGAACAACCGGGCCACCAGCGGCCGCACGGTCGAGGTGCCGATCTGGGTCCAGTCGCCGACCTCGCGCACCGTCGTGGTGAGCAGGTCCGCCCAGTCGGGGGTGCGCACCATCACGTTGGTCCGCGCGCCGTCGGGCCACTGGGACAGCCGAAAGCCGTTACGTGCCAACCAGGCCCCGGGCAGCAGGTCGCCCAGGCGCAGGTGCCGCAGCTCGGTGTAGGCGAGATCGGCGAGCCGTCCCGGCAGTTCGTCCCGGCCGAAGGTGTCGGCGGCACGCACCACCGGCACGCTCATCCACCACGCCGCGGGCAGATCGTCGTGCTCGAGGTAGTCGGCGACGAGTTCGGGCGCGACGAAGCGCAGGGCGGGTACGAAATCGGCCAGAGTGGCCTGGAGCCGGGGCTGCATGCAGGTCCTCCGTGACGCGGTCGGTAACCCCGACGTTAGTACCCCGGCCGGAAAGGTTCACCGGCTCCGGTGTGGTGCGTGATGCGGCGCCTCGCCGCATCACGCACCGGGAGCCGGTGGAACTCTCCGGTCGCGATCCCGACGGTCGGGTGGCGAGCCGGCACCGGGGGGTCCCGGGTCGTTGCCGTCTGTTTGCGGGACGAAACGGCGGTTCGGTTGGTTCCCCGAGCCGGGGTTCGAGCCGTGCGACGAGGGTCACGCGACGAGTTCGAGCCGGTGGCCCGGGGCGGCTGTCGTCGGGGATCGCTACCCCGCCGGCCCGGCCGGGAACCGCCCCTCGGGCATCGGGCGACGCTTTCCACCACCATGCGCGCCGATCGAGCGCCGCCCGTGCGTCCATCGCCGGCCCGCGCCACGTTTCACCAGGGGGAAAGAAGTCGATCTCACCAACAGCGGAGACAAGGACGGCTAGTTTGGACAAAGGTCGCCGATGCCTCCGGCCGCCTCATCCGCGCCACCAGGGGAGACAGGGGGAGACGTGGGCGAAATCGCATCATCGCCGCGATTCGGGGAGTCTCCGGCCGGCCCGCTGTTGTTGTCGCTGCGTCTGTCGGCCACCGTCGAGGCCGTACCTCGCGCCCGACACGCGCTACGCGCGGTGCTGGCGCAGCGGGTTCCGGGCGCGCCCGTGGACACCCTTGAACTGCTGCTCTCCGAACTGGTGACCAACGCGGTCCAGCACTCGACGCGGGGGCGTACGGTCGCGGTCGCCGTGCTGCGCCGGGAGAACTCGATCCGGCTCGCGGTGGTGGACGACGACACGGCGCTTCCCGAAGCGGGGGGCGCGGTGGACCTGCTGGACGAGCATGGTCGTGGGTTGTTGCTCGTGGAGGCGATGGCCGAGGAGTGGGGGAGCTATCCGGTGCCGGATGGCAAGGTCGTGTGGTGTGACGTGAAGACGGTGGAGTGAGTCGGCTTCGGGTCTGGCGGTCTGGCGGTCTGGCGGTTGGTCGGGCAGTCGGTTTGTCGGCTGGGTGGTTGGGCGGTTGGGCGGTTGGGCGGTTGGGCGAAGGTGGGCGAGGGCGTACCCGGGTGTGGGTGGGTCGAACCAATAAGTGCAAAAAATGGCGCAATTGGCGTCTGCCGTGCACCCTGGCAGGAACGATTTCGATCGCCTGTACACGTGTGCAAGGAGGATCCGTTGCGCGAACAGACCATCGGGGAACACCTCGACCGACTGGCCAGTCCCGACGTCCGGGTACGGGGGGCTGCCGCCGCGCTCCAGGCCGCGCAGGCCGCCGCGCTCGTCGAGCGGGCCGCGGCACTTGCCCTGCACACGACCGACGCCGAGGAGACGATGCGGGCGGCGCGGGCCGAGGCGGGGCGGATGCGGGAGCGGGCCATGCGCACGGGCCACGCGGCGCGGGAGGTTTCGGATCGGTCTGGGTCGGGGGTGGATTCCGCCGAAGTGCCTTTGCGGGTCGCGGCGTTGGCGGCGGATGTGATCGGGCTCGCGGGCACGGTGCGAGATGGGGCGGACGACGATGTGCTTCCGTATCTGGCTGCGGCTGCGGCCAGTGCGCGGGCCGCGCTCGAGGCTTCCGCCGCTTGGGTTTCGTTGCTTGTTGCCGATGGCGGGGGGCGGGATGTGCGGGTTCGGATGGAGCGGCATCTTTCGGCTGTCGCCGATGCGGAGGAGATCGTGGATCGGGCTCGGGCTGCGGCCTGAGTTTGGCCTCAAACGCCGGCCGGGCTGAAGTGCGTTGAACGCCGGCCGGGCTGAGGTGTGTTCGGCCGGCGTCGGGCTTCGGTGGGGTTGGGTTGGCCTCAAACGCCGGCCGGGCTGAGGTGGTTTGGTCCTCGTTGGGTGTTGGTTGGGGTGGCTTCGAGTGCCGGCCGGGTTGAGGTGGGTTTGGGGTGGGGGGCTTGGGGGTTTGGCTTGGTCAGATGCGGCTGGTGAAGGTGTCGCATTTGGCTGGGTCGCCTGTGGTGTAGCCGGTTTGGAACCACTGTTGGCGTTGGGCTGCCGAGCCGTGGGTCCAGGTTTCCGGGGTTACTCGGCCCTGGAATTGCCGTTGGATGCGGTCGTCGCCTACCGCTGCCGCCGCGTCGAGGCCGTCGGCGATGTCCTGGGGGGTGAGGTTGGTGATCAGGGCTCCCGGGGGTGTGGTCGCGTGTTGGGCCCAGACGCCGGCGTAGCAGTCGGCCTGGAGTTCGAGGCGGACCGAGCCGCTCTGCGGGCCCTGGCGGTCGTTGCCGACCCTGGCCATCTGGCCGGTGAGGTCCTGAATGTGGTGGCCGTACTCGTGGGCCAGCACGTACGCCTCGGCGAACGGCCCGCCCCTGGCGCCGAATTTGGTGCGCAGCTCGTTGAAGAAGCCCAGGTCGATGTAGACCCTGCGGTCGCCGGGACAGTAGAAGGGGCCCACCGCCGAGGTGGCGCCGCCGCACGCGGTCGAGGTGCTGCCGGTGAAGAACCGGGTCAGCGCCGGCTTGTACGTCGCGCCCCGACGCCGGTACTCGTCCGTCCAGTACGCCTGCACGCTGTTCACCACCCCGACGATCCGGCAGTCGTCGCGCGCGTTGGCGTCGGTGCCCTTGCGGCACGAGTCCTGGAGCGCGCGATTGTCCGCCGGGACGGCGTTGCCCCCGCCTCCGCCGCCGTCGCTCAGGCCGAGCTGGTTCGGGCTCAGGCCGAAGATCAGGCCGAGGACCACGGCGATCAGGCCCGCCGCGCCGCCGCCCACCGCGAGGCCGGGACGACGCAGCCCGCCGCCCCCCGAGCCGCGCTCGTCCTCGATCTGGGACGTGTCCAGATCCGCATCGTCGTCGAACTGCATCGGGCGACCGCCAAGGCAACAGGGAATAGACGTCGGGTGACGGATATCCCATTTCGCGGGTTTTATCGCGCCCGCCGTCTTCGCGCCGGGAGGATGCCCGGAAATTCGTTCCGACGGCTCCCGTAGACTCGTGGGCATGGTCGGTTTCCCTGGATATCCCCGCGAGCGGCCTTAGCGCGGTGCGGCTTCCCAGCGAGCCCCGCACGATCGTCCGTCTTCGTCAGTCCCCGACCGGGAGCCCAGTCCTTCATGATCAACGCAACCAACGTCGAACTGCGGGCCGGCGCCCGCATCCTCCTCGAGCCGGCCTCCTTCCGGGTCGCGGCCGGCGACCGGATCGGCCTGGTCGGCCGCAACGGCGCCGGCAAGACCACGCTCACCAAGACGCTGGCCGGGGAGACCCAGCCCGCGGCCGGGACCATCACCCGCACCGGCGAGGTCGGCTACCTGCCGCAGGACCCGCGCACCGGCGACCTGGACGTGCTCGCACGGGACCGGATCCTGTCCGCGCGCGGCCTGGACGTCGCGCTCTCCGGGATGCGCGAGGCCGAGGGCCTGATGGCCAGCGCCAGCGGCGAGACCGCGGCCAAGGCGATGCGCCGGTATTCGCGCCTGGAGACCGAGTTCCTGACCAAGGGCGGCTACGCGGCCGAGGCCGAGGCGGCCACCATCGCGGCCAGCCTCGGGCTGCCGGACCGGATCCTGGGCCAGGAACTGCACACGCTCTCCGGTGGCCAGCGGCGCCGGGTCGAACTGGCCCGGATCCTGTTCTCCGACGCCGACACGCTGCTCCTCGACGAGCCCACCAACCACCTCGACGCCGACTCGATCGGTTGGCTGCGCGACTTCCTCAAGACGTACAAGGGCGGCTTCATCGTGATCAGCCACGATGTCGGCCTGATGGAGGCGTGCGTCAACAAGGTGTTCTACCTGGACGCCAACCGCACCACGATCGACATCTACAACGTCGGCTGGAACGCCTACAAGCTCCAGCGCGAGACCGACGAGCGCCGCCGCAAGCGCGAGCGGGCCAACGCCGAGAAGAAGGCCGACCAACTCTTCTCGCAGGCCGACAAGATGCGCGCCAAGGCGACCAAGACGGTGGCCGCGCAGAACATGGCCCGCCGGGCCGAGAAGCTGCTCTCCGGCCTGGAGAGCGAACGCAAGTCGGACAAGGTCGCCAAGCTGCGCTTCCCCAAGCCCGCCCCCTGCGGCAAGACCCCGCTGATGGCGACCGGGCTGTCCAAGTCGTACGGCTCGCTGGAGATCTTCACCGACGTCGACCTGGCCATCGACAAGGGCTCGCGCGTGGTGATCCTGGGTCTCAACGGCGCGGGCAAGACCACGCTCCTTCGGCTGCTCGGCGGCGTCGAGGACCCGGACACCGGCAAGGTCGAGCCGGGCCACGGCCTGCAACTCGGTTACTACGCACAGGAACACGAGACGCTGGACCCGGAGCGCACGGTCCTGGAGAACATGCGCTCGTCCTCGCCCGACCTCGATCTGGTCGAGGTGCGCAAGGTGCTCGGTTCCTTCCTGTTCTCCGGCGACGACGTGGACAAGCCGGCCGGTGTGCTCTCCGGCGGCGAGAAGACCCGGCTCGCGCTCGCGACGCTCGTGGTCTCCAAGGCCAATGTGCTGCTCCTGGACGAGCCGACCAACAACCTCGACCCCGCCAGCCGCGCCGAGGTGCTGGACGCGCTGCGCACGTACGAGGGCGCCGTGGTGCTCGTCACCCACGACGAGGGCGCGGTGGAGGCGTTGCAGCCGGAGCGGATCATCCTGCTCCCGGACGGCGTCGAGGATCTGTGGAGCGAGGACTACGCCGACCTGGTCGCGCTCGCCTGACCACCCGGGCGCTGCGCCCCAGCTTCCGGGCGACGCGGCCCGGGAGCCCCGAACGACCGACACCCCGTCGGGTTGCCTTCCTCGGCAACCCGGCGGGGTGATCGCTTTCGTCCCCCCGACAGGTTTTCCCCACGAAACCCTCACAAGGGGAAGCCATCCTTCCGGTCCGTACGTGACGCCGGTCACGAGGCTCGACGGCGACACAGAGCAAGGTCGCGAATCTCATGGGTGACCAGCGCCTTTGTCGGCGGACACAGGATTCGGTCAAGCATTCGGCAAAGGAAGGCGTGATTCCGCTCGGGTGATCTTTGTGTGCAAGAGGCCACGCGCCGCGATGATCAAGCCATCGGGCCTGGTGGAATCACTGGCCTTGCCATGCCCCAGGGGTGATCATGGGATTCCAGAGCGCACTTCCTATGAGGAGGCACGTGTGGCCGAGACTCTGAAGAAGGGCAGCCGGGTGACCGGTGCCGCGCGCGAGCAGCTCGCGGCTGACCTCAAGAAGAAGTACGACTCCGGTGCCAGCATCCGCGCCCTCGCGGAGGAGACGGGCCGTTCCTACGGCTTCGTGCACCGGATGCTCAGCGAGTCGGGAGTGACCCTCCGCGGCAGGGGTGGGGCAACACGGGGCAAGGCCAAGAGCGCCGCGTCGTCCTCGGCCTGAGACCGAGTCCCGGGGCAGTACGGCACCATCCGTCGAACGACCATGTGACCGACCGGTAACGTCGGACACGTGGTCGTTTGCCGGAAGCGACCCGAACACGGGAGGGACCGTGGACGTGGGCGCGAATCAGCTCGGCTCGAACGACGACACGAGTGGCAACACGAGTGACAACAGGGGCGGCACGGACAACAGCGGTCGCGGGGTCGGCGGTGCCGACAGCGCGGCAGGGCAGGGCCTTTCGGTCGTGATCGAAGGTGCGTTCGCGGTGGTGAGCCTCACCAACCCCGATCGGCGCAACGCGCAGACTCCCGCGCTCTGGCGCGCGCTCGCCGCGGTCGGCCGCGACCTGCCCGGTGATGTCCGGGCCGTGCTGTTGCGCGCGGAGGGCGTCTCGTTCTCCGCGGGCCTGGATCGACGGATGTTCCCGGGTGGTGGGGGCATCCCGGGGGAATCGGACCTCGTCACGTTGGCCGGGGCGAGCGACGACGAACTCGACGCCACCATCGCCTCGTTCCAGGAGGCGTTCACCTGGTGGCGACGCCCGGACCTGATCACGGTAGCCGCTGTGCAGGGGCATGCCGTGGGGGCCGGGTTCCAACTGGCGCTGGCCTGCGACCTGCGGGTGTGCGCCGACGACGCGCGGTTCTCGATGCGCGAGACCGCGCTCGGTTTGGTCCCGGACCTGGCCGGGACGAAGCCGCTGACCGACCTGGTCGGCTATGCCCGGGCCCTGGAGATCTGCGTCACGGGCCGCTGGGTGGGGGCCGATGAGGCGGTCTCGATGGGACTGGCCACCCTCGCGGTGCCGCGCGAGGAGTTGGACGGTGCCGCACGCGACCTGATCGCGGCACTCCTCGCCGCACCGCGCGACGCGGTGATCGAGACGAAGGCCCTGCTCGCGGGCGCCGCGACGCGTGGCTACGACGAACAGCGCGCCGCCGAACGCGCCGCACAGGCCCGCCGCCTGCGCGACCTCGCGGGGATGGGCGAGTAGGCCCCGCCCGGCGGATCCCGACGCGACCCGCTTCATCGGGATCCGCCGGGCGCGATTCGGTGAGACATGCGCCACATGTATGCCCGCCGGCGGTCGACGCGCCGGGCGTGGGTCCGGGACTAAGCGGGCCCGCGTCGGTGTTCCCGTGTACGAAGTACTGAGGTTGACTCAGGAATTTGTTCGGGCATTCGGCTCGGGCAGGCGACACGTACGGGATGTACGGGGAACGAGGCGGGATGAGTGGCGGCGGCCCGATGGGGATGAACCTGCGCTCCTACACGCGCGACGCGTCCGTGGTGGAGCGAAAACTCGCGCCAGGCACGGTGCGCCGGGTGGGCGAGTTCGCGAAACCGTTCGCGCGGCAGATCACCGCGTACCTGGTCCTGGTGGTGATCGGCGCGGTGCTGACCATCGTGCCGCCGCTGCTCGCGCAGCGGATTGTGGACGAGGGTGTACTGAAGGGCGACGGTCACCTGGTGACCGTGCTCGCGATCGTGGTGGCGGGCGTCGCGCTGCTCGCCGCCGGGTTCGGCCTGGCCGAGCGGTGGTACTCGGCGCGGATCGGCGAGGGTTCGATCTACGCGCTGCGCAGCAAGGTGTTCGCGCACGTGCAGCGCCAGCCGATCGCGTTCTTCACCCGAACCCAGACCGGCGCGCTGATCTCGCGCCTGAACAACGACGTGCTGTCCGCGCAGCGCGCGTTCACCTCGACCCTGGCGGGCGTGGTGTCCAATCTGGTCAGCCTGGTCCTGGTGGCCGGAACGATGTTCTACCTCGCCTGGCAGATCACCCTGGTCTCGCTGGTGCTGCTGCCGCTGTTCCTGCTGCCGGCCAAGTGGATCGGCCGCCGGTTGCAGGCGATGACCCGCGAACAGATGCAGTTGAACGCGGAGATGTCGACGGTGATGACCGAGCGGTTCAACGTCTCCGGCGCGACACTGGCCAAGATCTTCGGCCGGCCCGAGGAGGAGGACGCGCTGTTCTCCGGGCGGGCCGCGCGGGTGCGCGACATCGGCATCCGGATCGCGTTGGTGAACCGGGTGTTCGCCACCGCGCTCACCCTGGTCGCCTCGCTCGCGACCGCGCTGGTGTACCTGATCGGGGGGCATCTCGCGGTGGACGGTCGGCTCACGGTGGGCACCCTGGTCGCGCTCACCGTGCTGCTCGGCCGGCTGTACGGGCCGCTGACCGCGCTGGCCAACGTGCGGGTGGACGTGATGACCGCGCTGGTCAGCTTCGAGCGGGTCTTCGAAGTCCTCGACCTGCCCGCGATGATCGCCGACAAGCCGGACGCGAAGCCGCTGCCGGCGGACGCGGCCACGGTGGAGTTCGACGCGGTCGGCTTCGCCTACCCGGGGGCCGACGAGGTCTCGCTGGCTTCGCTGGAGAGTGTCGCGGTGCTCGATCGGCGGCGCTCCGAACCGGTGTTGCACGACGTGTCGTTCCGGGCGGAGCCGGGTCAGCTGGTGGCCCTGGTCGGACCGTCGGGCGCGGGCAAGACCACGATCACCTCGTTGGTCGGCCGGCTCTACGACGCGACCGAGGGGACGGTACGCATCGGCGGACACGACGTGCGCGACGTCACCCTGGCCTCGGTGCGCGACACGGTCGGCGTGGTGACCCAGGACTCGCACATGTTCCACGACACGATCCGCGGCAACCTGCGCTACGCAAAGCCGGACGCGAGCGACGAGGAACTGTGGGCGGCGCTGCACGCGGCGAACATCGGCGACCTGGTCGAGGGGCTGCCGGACCGCCTGGAGACGGTGGTCGGCGAGCGCGGACACCGGTTGTCCGGCGGGGAGAAGCAGCGCCTGGCGATCGCCCGACTGCTGCTCAAGTCGCCGCGTGTGGTGGTGCTCGACGAGGCCACCGCGCACCTGGACTCGGAGTCGGAGGCCGCCGTGCAGCGCGCGTTGGCCACCGCCCTGGTCGGCCGTACCGCGCTGGTGATCGCCCACCGCCTGTCCACCGTGCGCGACGCGGACCTGATCCTGGTGGTGGACGACGGCCGGATCGCCGAACGCGGCACGCACGCCGAGCTGTTGGCCCGGGACGGTCTGTACGCGGATCTGTATCACCGGCAGTTCCGGGACCGGGAAGAGGATTCGGAACGGGACTCGGAAGACGATCCGATCGACACCGCGGTGCTCGCGGGGTGACCGAGCGGCGGCGGCGGTATTCGCGCGAGTCTCGTGATCGAAGCGGTCTCGCGGCGAGCCCGCCCATCGGCTCGGGTGCCCCGCCGGCGCCTTGGACGCACTCGGACGACTTCGGGGGGAAGATTCGTTCCGATTGCGCGGTGCTCGCGAGTTGGCCGACCGCAGCTCGGGGCGCCGGGTAGTGTGGTGATATTCCAAATGGTTGGCAAGAGGGGCTTTCCGGGTGCGTGTTCTCGTCGCCGGCGGCGGCATAGGTGGTCTTGCTGTGGCACTCAGCCTGCATGACGCGGGCATCACCGAGGTGACGGTGATCGACGCGGCACTGAGAATCCGGCCCCTGGGGCTCGGGATCAGCCTCCTGCCCCACGCGGTGCGCGAACTCGCCGAACTCGACCTCTACCATCCGATCGCCAACCTGGGCGTGCCGCTGTCCGGGGTGGCCTTCCCCGACCGCCGCGCGACCCGGGTGGTACTGGCCCCGCGCGGACAGCGGGCGGGTTTCCTGTGGCCGCATCTGTCCGTGCACCGGGGCGAGTTGCAGGTCGCGCTGCTGCGCGCGGTGTATCAGCGACTCGGCCGCGCGGCGGTGCGTACCGGGTCCCGGCTGACCGGGTTCGACCAGGACGACGACGGGGTGACCGCGTACTTCGTGGACGGCGAGGGCCGGCCCTGGCAGGAGCGGGCCGACGTGCTGGTCGGCGCGGACGGGATCAACTCGGCGACGCGCGCGACGTTGTTGCCGGACGAGAGCGCGCCGGTCGCCCAGCCGCGCATCCTGATGCGCGGCACCACGCGCTGCGCGCCGTTCGCCGACGGGCACACCATGATCATGACCGCGCACGGCGAGGCGCGGTTCATGGCGCACCCGATCAAGCCGATCGATCCGCGCGACGGGTACACGCTCACCAACTGGCTCGCGGAGCTGCCCGATCGGCAGTCGGCGGGCGAACTCGGCGACACCGGCTGGAACGGCCCGGCGGACCTGCGCCGGCTGGCCCGGGTCTTCCGCGGCTGGAGCATAGCCGGGGCCGACATCGGGGCCATGGTCAGGTCGCCCACCGAGGCGTCCGGCTATCCACTGGTGACCCGACCGCCGCTGGACCAGTGGTCGTTCGGCCGGGTCACCCTGCTGGGCGACGCGGCCCACCCGATGTATCCGTATGTGCTCGGCGGCGCGTCCGAGTCGATCGTCGACGCGCGGGTGCTGGCCCGCTCGCTGGGCTCGTACCGGGACCCGGTCGAGGCGCTGGAGATGTACGAGCGGGCCCGGCTGCCGCTGAACAAGTGGCTGCAACTGATCGGCCACGGCCGGGTACCGCGCGCCGAGGACGCGACCGGGCCGCTGACCGCCGCCGAGGAGATCGGCGGCATCATCGGCGCCTACGGCCACCTGCCCGGACACGACCCGGCATCACTGAACGAGCGGCCGTCGTACGGCCTGGCGAAGGTCTGAGCGAGGGGCCGCGGCTTCACACCCCCGCGTCGGTGACCAGGACGTGTACCACCACACGTTGCCGGCCCGTGCGCTCGCGTACCTCCGCGGTGACCGCCGTGCGCACCGCGCGGGCCACGTCCAGGACGCGGTGGTCGGCCGCGGCGCGGAACTGCACGTCCACGTGCAGGACTCCGTCGAGCACGCGCGTGGTCACCCCCGGGACCCGCCCCGGGAGCAGGCCGCCCGAGACCTGGGCGACCGCGTCGAGCAGACCCGGTTGCAGGTCCACCACGCCGGGGACGGCCAGCGCCGCGCCGCCGGCGGTGGTTCGGGCCAGTACGGACATCTCGCGGGACGCGCGCTGCGCCGGCTGTCTCATCGGTTCCCCTCCCGAGCGTCGGCGGCCGGTTCCAGGCCCACCACGTCCACGTCCACCCTGGCCACTTCCAGCCCCAGTCGCTCCATCGCGGCCCGGCGCACCCGCTCGCGCAGCCGATCGGCCAGCGCGTGGATCGGCTCGCCGTACGGCACGCCGACCGACAACCGCACCGTCACCGGACCCGGCACCGCCGCCCCCGCCCGATTCTCGAACGGCCGGATCCGGCAACTGCGGGCCTGCACGCCGGGCTCGGCGTCGGCCGCCGCGCGCAGCGTGCGCGCCGCGGCGGTCTCGGTCAGCGTCAACTGCTCGTCCGGCTCACCCAACGGGAGTAGCCGTCCGGTGTGCAACTCGGCCCGGACCAGACGCATCACCCGAGTGCCCAGATCATCCGGCACCGGGACCGGCAACTCGGCCCACTCGCGGGTGACCTGGTCGAGCACCGAATGGTCGCGCAACACCGCCCGGCACTCCGGACACGAGCGCTCGTGCTCGTCCAGCGCGTCCGCGGCGGCGTGTTCGAGCACCGACTCCGGTTCGCGCCCGCAGGGCAGCAGCTCCTCGTCCGGGTCGAAATCCGCCGGCTCGCCGAAGCCCGGGATCGACCCCGAGTCCGAGTGCGGGGTCGAGCCCGAGCCCGATCCCGGGTCGGCGTCGAGGCTCGCGCCCGGCAACGCCTCGCGGGTCCCCGCGAGCAGTTCCGCCGCGGACGGCAGCCGCCGCGCGTCCGGGGCGTCGCCCGTCTCGTCGGTCACGTCCACGGTCGCATCGCCTCCGCCAGGGTCTGTCGTGCTCGGAAGATCCTGCCCCGCACCGCGTTCGTCCCGATCCCCACGGCCGCCGCGATCTCGTCGTAGCTCTGCCCGTGCACCTCGCGCAGTACCCAGCAGGCCCGCTGCTCCTCGGTCAGTGTGGTCATCGCGTCCTGCAGCGCCTTCAGTGCCGCCGATCCCTCCGCTCGTCGCTCCGGATTGTCCGCCATCTGCTCTATCGCCCGATCGGGTACCTGGTCCAGGCCGACCGTGGGCCGCCGGGTCCGGGCGATGTTCAGGGCGCGGTTCGTGACGATGCGATACATCCAGGTCAGGAACGACGAGTCGGCGCGGAAGCCGGGCAATCGGCGCCACGCGCTGATGAACGCCTCCTGTACCGCGTCCTCCGCGTCGCCGGCGCTGCCCAGGATGCGCAGCGCGAGCGTGTACAGGGATCGCCCGTGCCGACGCATCAGCACCTCGAATGCCTCGGCGTCACCCTCTCGAGCGCGCACCACCAGGGTGCCCTCGTCGAGCTCGGCCTCGTCGGCCATCGGCTTCCCTCCTCGTCCCAACCCGGCGAACGGTACTGCGCTCGGGGGCGCAAGACGAGAACCGCCACCCGAACGGAGGCCGCGCGTTGCGTACGTGCCGGCGACCGCCCCGGCGGGATAGCGTCGGATTCCGCGAAACATCCTCCGATCGACGCGTGACGTTCGCCCGGTGTGTGTGTCGTACAGGTGTGGTGAACCCGGCAAGGGGCACCGATGACAGGCGGGACCGAGTGGGGTTCCGGTCGCAGGGTTTCGGGCATTCGCAGCCAGTCGAGGAAGGAAGTGCGCCGATGGCGGACACAACGACCCAGGGCAAGACCGGCACGCAGGCGCTCCAGAAGGACGAAGAGCGTTCGGTGGGCAACGGCGCTCGTTCCACGGAGGTCGTCAAGCTGGCCACCGACAAGGGACGCACGTCGATCGCGGACGGCGTGGTGGCCAAGATCGCGGGCATCGCGGCCCGGCAGATCCCGGGCGTGTACGCGCTCGGCGGCGGCGCGGCCCGGGCATTCGGCGCGGTGCGTCAGCGCATTCCGGGGGGCAAGCCCAACGTGGCCCAGGGCGTCAGCGTCGAGGTGGGCGAGCGGCAGTGCGCCGTGGATCTCAACATCGTCGTGGATTACGGCGTGCCCATCGCCGAATTGGCACAGGCCGTCCGGGAGAATGTCATCGACTCCGTCGAGCGGATGACCGCGCTCGAGGTGGTCGAGGTCAACATCGCGGTGGACGACATCCACATCGACTACGACGGCGACGACTCCAAGGAGCGCCAGCTTCAGTGACGCGTGCGCCCGGCGACGACGAGCGGCGACAACTGCTGCGCGAATACCGGGAATTCATCCGGGCGAGTCACCCCGATCGTGGGGGCGACCCGGCGGAGTTCGTCGCCGGGCTCGAACGTTTCAGGGCGCTGATCGACGCGGCGGGACCACCCGCGCCGATCCGTTCGGGGGCCGCGGCGGAGACTACGGTCTACCGCCGCGGCCGCTTGCCGGGCCGGCTCTGGCGGCAGTTGACGGAGCGCCATAGGCGGCGCAACAACCCGCGTGTCGAGTAGCGGGCGGGTGCGGCACCGATGGATTCCGGACAGCTCCGCGGCAGGAGACCTCCGCGGCATTCGGCCCGACAGGGGTCGGCAACTCGGCAACAACCAATGGTCGGTTCAGTGAGGAGTCGTTCGCCAATGACTACACCCATGGTCGGCCTGTTGGTCGGCATGGCCCTCGGCCTGGCCGCCGCGCTGGGCGGGTTCGGGGCCTTTCTCCTGGTCGCCGCCCTCGGGGTGGTCGGCTTCCTCGTCGGCCGCTTCCTGGACGGCGACCTGGATCTCGGCGAGCTGTTCAGCTCGCGCAATCGGCGCCGCTGATGCGCGCGGTACCGGCGGAGGGCCTGGCGCCGGCCGCGCACCGCGGAGTACTGCAGATCGGCGGACGGGTGGTGGAGAAGATCGCCGCGCGCGCGGCGCGTGAGGCCACCACCGAGGCCGCCCCGGACACCGTGCTGCGTGCCCCCAGGGCGGGCGCCACGATGCACCACGACCACGCGACGGTGAACCTCGACGTGGACGTGCCCTATCCCGGCCCGGTGGTCGAGATCGCCCGGACCATCCGGCAACGGGTGCGCGCCGACGTGGAGTATCTGACCGGGATGCCCGTGGTGCGGGTGGACGTGACGGTGGCCCGGTTGACCCGTGGGGGGCACGGCAAGAGGAGAGTGCAGTGAGCCTGGAGGCTTCGCCGGAGGCGCCGGCCGACGGCTCGACGGCCCTGGCGGCCGCCGACGACTGGGGCGACGGCGCGAAGGTGCGCCGGGCCTGGTCGACGCGGGGGCTGCCGGCCGCGCTGGTGGCGCTGCTCGTGTGCGGCATCGCGGGCACCGCGCTGTACATCGGCGTGACGGCCCGGATCGATCGGGCGCCGCGCTGGTCGCGCGACCTGTTGGAGCGGGCCCAGACGCATGTGTGGCGCGACGGCTGGACCATCGCCGCCGGGGCGATCGCCGCCGCGGTGGGCCTGTGGCTGATCGTGCTCGCGCTCACTCCCGGCCGGCGTGCGCTGCTGCGACTGCGCTCGCCCGGCGGCGGGATGACCGTCTACATGACCCGGCGTACCGCCGCCTCGTTCCTGCGGCACACCGCGCTGGCCTCCTCGGGCGTGTTGGACGCGCGGGTGCGGATGGGGCGGCGCAAGGCGGTACTGCGGGTGGACTACCACTTCCGTGATCCGGACGATCTGCACGACGAGTTGATCGAACGCCTGGAGGAACGCGCGAACGCCCTCACGCTGGCCCGGGTGCCGCGCGTGGACCTGCGCCTTCAGCCCGTGAGCGGGAGGTGAGGCGATGATGCGCACGGTCTGCAACCGGATCCTGCTGTTCCTGGCCGGGCTGGTCCTGATCGTCGGCGGGCTCGCGGTCGCCGCGCGCGGGCGGGGCTGGTACCCCGACCTGCTGCACACCGCGGACAAGCCGTTCATCACCGCGAGTCAGGCCGAGCGGCTCACCGACCACGGCTGGTGGTGGTGGGTCGCCTTCGGCGTGCCGGGGTTGATCCTGGTGCTCGCGCTGTGGTGGCTGCTGGCCCAGGTGGGCCGGCGTCCGGTGCGGTCGGTGCGGGTGCACGACACGAGCGACCACGCCGGGGAGGGTCCGTCGGGGCTCGGCACCGGGTTCGGCATGGTCGGCGACGAGGCGGACACGCTGACCGTCTCGGGCAACGCGCTGGCCGACGCGATCGAGGACGACCTGGCCTACGTGGCGGGCGTGGAGCATGTCACCGCGCATCTGGTGCGCAGGCGGCACGGGCCCACGCTGCAGGTGCTGGTCCGGGCCGAGCCGGGGGCCGAACCGCGCGAACTGCTGGGCGCGGTGCGCGATCGGGTGTTGCCCAACGCGCGCGAGGCGGTGGGCCTGGAGACGCTGCCCACGGTGCTCACGCTGCGGACGAGCCGAGGGCTGCCGAAGCGACACCTGGACTGACCGGGGCACGGGCCGGGAACGCCACCCCCGGCCCGCACCTCGGCCGGCGGGCGCCCGCCGACTCGCCGGCTGTGTCCGGCAGATGCGGTTGCCTCCGGCTGAGGCGGGCTGCCTCTGGCCGATGTGCCATCTTCGGCTCGTGTGCCGTGTTCGGCTGCGTGGCTCGGATTTGCGTGCGGGGTCGGTTTCGGGTGTCGGCTTGGGGCCGCGTGCGGCGTTGGGTCGGTGTGCTGTTTTCGGCCGGCGTGACTCGGTTGGCTTGTGCGCGGCCTTCGGGGCATGTGTCTCGTTCGGCTTGCGGGCCGCTTGGGCCCGGGCGCCGGGTCGGCTCGTGCGTTGTTTTCGGACCGCGAGGCTTGCCCGGGTTGCGGCGCCGCCTCCGGGGCAGCGCCGCCGTCGGTCCGCGGGCTGCCTCCGGGCGGCGAGCCGCAGGCCCGTGTGTACGCCGGGGCGCCGGCTCGGGGTCAGAGGGAGCGGGCCAGTCCGCCGTCGATCGGGATCAGCAGGCCGCTCAGGTAGGACGCCGCCGGGGAGAGGGCGAAGGCGGCCACTCGGCCGAACTCCTCCGGGGCGCCGTAGCGGCCCAGCGGGATGGCCTCGCTCTGCCGGGCCCGGGTGGCCTCCGCGTCGCCGCTGAGGTCGTCCAGCTCGCGCACCCGGTCGGTGTCGATCCGGCCCGGCAGCAGGCCGAACACCCGGATGCCGCGCGGGCCCAGCTCGTCGGCGAGGGACTTGGCCACCCCGGCCAGGCCGGGCCGCAGGCCGTTGGAGATGCCGAGGCCGGGAACCGGCTGACGCGCCGACGAGGAGAGCACGAAGCCGATCGCGCCGCCCGCGTGCAGCGCCGCCGAGGTGGCCCGGGCCAGCCGTACCGCGCCCAGGAAGACCGACTCGAACGACTCCCGCCACTGATCGTCGTCGACCGCGTCGATCGTGCCGGCCGGCGGCCCGCCCACGCTCACCAGCGCGCCGTCCAGCCGCTCGAAGCGAGCCAGCGCGGCGGCGACGAGGCGCTCGGCCGTGCCGCTGTCGCCGTTGTCGGCGGCGATGCCCAGCGCCCGCTCGGGACCGCCCAGCGCGGCGACGGCCTCCGCCGCGCGCTTTTCGTCCCGCCCGGAGACCACCACCCGGGCGCCGTCGTCCACCAGCGCTCGGGCGGTGGCGAAGCCGAGGCCGCGGGTGCCGCCGGTGACCAGATACACACGATCGCGAAGTCCAAGATCCATGCCACCCATCCTGCCCGCTACCGGCCCCGGAGCCGGGTAAATGACAGGCCGTCGGCTCGGCGGGGTCGCTACCCTCGGTGCCATGACCGAACAGATCGACCTCGTGCGGAAGTGGATCGCGGCGGCCGAGGACGGCGTCACCGTGCTGACCGGGGCGGGCATCTCGACCGACTCCGGGATCCCCGACTACCGGGGGCCGCAGGGCGTGTGGACCAAGGATCCCGACGCCGAGAAGTTGGTCACCTACAGCTACTACATGGCCGACGAGGACATCCGCCGCCGCTCGTGGCTGCTGCGCCGGGACAACCCCGCGCGACTGGCCGGGCCGAACGCGGGACACGCCGCGCTGGTCGCGCTGGAACGGGCCGGTCGGCTCAACGCGTTGATCACACAGAACGTGGACGGGCTGCACCGGCGGGCCGGGACCTCCCCGGAGAAGATCATCGAGCTGCACGGCACGATGTTCTACGTCCTGTGTACCGACTGCGACACGCGCACCACGCTGGACGCCGCCCTGGAGCGGGTCGAGATGGGCGAGGACGACCCGCGCTGCCTGCAGTGCGGCGGGATCCAGAAGACCGCGACGATCATGTTCGGCCAGGGTCTCGACCACGGGGTGCTGGAGCGGGCCGCGATCGCCGCGCAGATCGGTGATCTGTTCCTGGCCGTCGGCACCTCGCTCCAGGTGGAGCCGGCCGCGTCGTTGTGCCGCGTGGCGCGGGATTCGGGAGCCCGCCTGGTGATCGTCAACGCGGGGGAGACGCCCTACGACTCGATCGCCGACGCGGTGATCCGGGAGCCGATCGGCGAGGTGTTGCCGGAGCTGGTCGAAGGGTTGTGAGCGGCGGGGGAGCCGGGGTCAGACCTTCGCGGCTTCCTCGTGCTCGTCTGCCGGATCGGCCTCGTCGAGCGCGGCCAGTTCGGCCTCCAGCTCCCGGGCCTCGCTCCGGATCAGCTTGACGAACATCGCGAGCAGCGCGAACGCGAAGATCCACCACTGCACCGCGTAGGCCAGGTGCGGGCCCAGGTCCTCGTCGTCCGGCTCCGGGATCAGCGCGGGGGCCCTGGCCGGCATCGGGGTCTGCTCGGTGAGTTCGACGTAGCCGCCGAACAGCGGGTGCGGCACCTTCGGGCCCAGTTCGAAGCCGGAGATCCGCAACACCTGGCCCTCGATCGCCGTCTGGCCGCGGATGCCGGAGTCCTTGCGGGTCTCGTCCGGGCGCAGCCGGCCGGTCACCGTGACCTGGCCGGTCGGCGCCGGCGGTACGTCGGGTCGGTCGGCCGCCTGCGGCGGGTTCTTCACCCAGCCGCGGTCGACCAGGAGGGTGCGGCCGTCGGCGCCGACCAGCGGGGTGAGCACGTAGTAGCCGGGCACGCCGTCCTGGGACCGGTTGCGCACGAGCAGTTCGTGGTCGGTGTCGTACCTGCCGGTCAGCGTGACCCGGCGCCACTGGAGATCGCCCGGCAGCTTGCGGCCCACCGCGAGGATCTCCTCGGCGGGCGCCGGCTTGCGGTCGATGTTGGCACTGATCAGGTCGTTGTGCGCGACCTTGTTCTCGTGCCGGTGGAACTGCCAGAAGCCGAGCTCGACCATGATGGGGATCAGCACGGCGACGAGCAGCGCCATCGCGATCCAGCGCGGGGTCAGCAGGAAGCGGTACACACCGGCACGGTACCCCTCGTCGTGCGCGCCGCGTTTCGCCGGGGTCGGGGTGGGGCCGCGGTTTCCGCCTCGTTCGGGGCGCGTCGGCGCGTCGTGTGATCTCGGTGCGTCGTGCCGGGGCCTCGTGCGCGTCGCCCGGCGCGGGGTCGGCGACTAAAGGGGTGGGGTGTCCGGGTTGGCCGCCGGCCGGGGGTCCCCGCCGATAGGCTGCCCGCACGCCGTCTCCGGAAGCCTCGCCCGCAGGCCCCGACGGGCCACGGTGCGGACGCGGCATCGCGCCGCCGGCTCGGGAGACATCCAGCCTCGGGAGTCACACAGCATGGAAGGTCCCTCGCGCGATCCCGTGCCCGGGCGACGCGGCACCGCCGGTCACTGGGTCGGACTCATCGGGATCGCCGTCGTCGCGTTCGCCTCGATCGGCATGCTGGGGTGGATCGCCCCGCTGGTGGCGGGAGTTCGCACTCGTCGGCGCTGGGACTGGGTGGTCCTCACGCTCAGCGTGGTGTTCCTGGTCCTGGCCTTCGTCTGTGTGATCGTGGGCAGCGAGACCGAGGACGAGAAGGCCGCGCGCGAGGCGGTGGGCGGACCCGCGCCGCAGACGATCCTGGACGACGTCGGGGCGATCATGCTGATCGTGCTGATGGTGGCCATGCCGGTCTGGTGGTGTGTGCGGTCGGCCCGGTGGGCGCGGGCGATGCGGGGGCAACTGCCGCCGCGGCAGGCCGGGTACGCGCCCTGGGCGGGGGCGCACGCGGGGGTGGGCCTTCCGCCGCAACCGGTGTCGCAGCCGTTGCCGCGACCGGTGGTGCCGGGCTACCCCCACCCCGGGCCGGCGATACGCCCGCACATCGCGCCGGTCGCGCCGCCCGCGGCCGGGCCGCCGCCCGCCGTCGACGATCCCGCCGCCCGGGCCCGGGCCCGGCTCCAGGGGCTCAGCGAGCGGCTGCGCGAACAGGACGGCGGCAACTCCGGCGGGCCTCGATGAGTGCGCCGGGCCGGGTGATCGCGGACCGCTACGAACTGTCCGCGGCGATCGGCCGAGGCGGCATGGGTCAGGTCTGGAAGGCGTACGACCGCACCCTCCAGCGCCGGGTCGCGGTCAAACTCCTGCGCACGGACCTCGTGGACACCGGCGGCGAGCGCGGCGCGATGGAACGCCGCTTCCTGCGCGAGTGCCGGGTCACCGCCGGCATCGACCACCCCGGTCTGGTCACCGTGTTCGACGGCGGCGCGGACGCGGGCGAGTTGTACCTGGTGATGCAACTGCTCGACGGCTGCGACCTGGCCGACCTGATCGCCGAGCACCGGCCGCTGCCGTGGGAGTGGGCGGTCGCGGTGGCCGCGCAGATCTGCTCGGTGCTGGCCGCCGTGCACGCGGTGCCGGTGGTGCACCGCGACCTGAAGCCGCGCAACGTGATGGTGCGGCGTGACGGCACGGTCAAGGTGCTCGACCTGGGTGTGGCCGCGGTGCTCGACCCGGAGTCGACCAAGCTCACCACGACCGGCGCGACGCCGGGTTCGCCCGCGTACATGGCGCCCGAACAGATGAACGGCATCGTCGAGCCGCGCACCGACCTGTACGCGCTGGGTTGCCTGCTGTACGAAATGCTGGTCGGTCGCGCGCCGTTCGCCGGGCCGACGATGGCCTCGGTGATGCTGGGGCACCTGAACACCGCACCCGAGCCGCCGAGCGCACGGCGGCCGGGATTGCCCGCCGGCCTGGATCGGCTGGTCCTGGACCTGCTCGGCAAGCAGCCCGACCAGCGGCCGGCGAACGCGCAGGAGGTGTATCGGCGGCTGGCCCCGCTGCTGCCCGCGCCCACGGGCGACGCGAGCGCGGCGCTGGCCCCGACCGCGCCGATGGACCCGACCCGGCCGCTGCGCTTCCCGGCGGCGCCGCAACCGTTGCCGGGGGTGCCCGCGCCGGTGCACGCGCCGATCCCGGCCGCGCCGGCGGCGTCGTGGGGGATGAGCGCCGGACCGGCCGCGTACGCGCCCAGGACGGATCCGGACTGGGCCGCGGTGCCCTCGGCGGCGCCGCCCACGCCGGATGTGGGCAGTGCGCTCGACGAGGCCAACCGGCTGCTGGGCGAGGGCGCGCTGACCCAGGCGGTAGACGTGCTCGGCGCCGCGCTGCCGGTGGCCGTCGCCCGGCACGGTGAGCACGATCCGCTCGTCCTGGGCCTGCGCCAGGCGCTCGCCGACACGCTGCTCGCGGACCGGCAGTTCCGCCGTGCGCTGCCGGAACTGCGGTACATCGCAAGCGTGTTCGCGGCCACGGGCGGGCCGGCCGACGCGGAGGCGATGGAGTACGGCAGGCAGGTCGCCGCGTGCCTGGAGGAGTTGGGCGAACTGCCCGCCGCGCTCGGCGAGTACCGGCGCCTGCTCGACCTGCACCGTCGGATCCCGGACGCCGACGTGTACCAGGGCTTCGACCTGCGTGAGCGCATCGGCCTGCTGCTCGCCGCGCTGGGCGACGCGTACCAGTCGGAGAGCGTGCTGGTCCCGCTGCTCGCCGAACTGGAGCACCGGTTGGGCCCGCAACACCCGCGTGTGGCCACGTTGCGGCAACACCTGGCCCGGATCCACGGCGCTTCGGGGTATCGCCGCCGCTGAGCCGTTGTCGAGCCGCCGCCGAGTCGCCGCGACGGGTCAGGCGGCGGCCGGCTCCACGTCGAGGACCACCTTGCCCGCGACGTGCCGGTCGAGGAGGGCCCGGGCGGCTTCGGCGACCCGCTCCCAGGAATCGCGCCGGTCCACCTCCGGGGCGAGCCGGCCGGCCGCCACGAAGTCCAGGAGGGTGGCCAGATCCGGGCCGACGTCGTGCACGTCGCCGAATGTGCTCATGGTCTTGGCCGGCCCGATGGAGAACAGCGAGTACGGCGCGAACACCGCCGGTTCGTCGGAGGCCCAGCCGATGTTCTGCACGCTTGCGCCCGGCGCGAGCAGGCCCCAGGCCGCGACCAGTTGCGGGCCGCCGACGGTGTCGAGGACGAGGTCCACCGGGCGGTCGATGCCGGCGAGGCCGACCACGACCTGGTGCGCGCCCAGTTCGGCCAGGCCGGCGGCGCGGGCCGGCGAGCCGACCGAGGCGATCACGTGGGCGCCGCCCAGGGCCGCGAGCTGGACCGCGTAGCGGCCGACGCCGCCGGCCGCGCCGGTGACCAGTACCCGTCGGCCCAGGACGGAGCGGGTGCGCAGAGTGCGCAGCGCGGTGATGCCGGCCATCGGCAGCGCGGCGGCGTCGGCGAGGTCGACCCCGGCGGGCACCTCGGCCACAGCGGTGACGTCCACGACCATGCGCTCGGCCCAGGCGCCGGCGCCGAACGCGGCGACCTCGGCGCCCACGGCCGGCCCGGTGCCGTCCGCGGCGGCCTGTACGACGACACCGGCGGCGTCGTAGCCGTGCACGGTTCCGGCCGGAAGGCGTCCGGCGAACGCCACCTCGCCGCGGTTGAGCGAGATGTGCCGGACGGCGATCACCAGTTGATGCGGTGCGGGGTCGGGCTCCGGGGCCGTCCCGAGACGCAGTGATCCCGAAGCGGCGGGATCGACGACGAGCGCGCGCATGACCATGAGTCCCCCTGAAGGCGTGGTGCGGCCGTGGATTACACGGACCGTCGGTCCGCTTAGCCCCACGCTAATATGCGGACCGACGGTCCGTCCAGTCGGGAGATGCCGATGAGCGAACAGCGCGCCGAGCGCGCCGACGCGGCGCGTAACCGCCGTGCCGTGCTGCGCGCGACCGAGCAACTCCTGGCCGAGGGCGGCGGGGACCACGTGTCGCTCGACCGGGTCGCCACGCTGGCCGGAGTCGGGAAGGGCACCGTGTTCCGGCGCTTCGGCAACCGCGCCGGGTTGTTGCAGGCGCTGCTGGAGGAGCGGTCCCGGGCGTTGCGCGACGCGGTCGGGAACGGCCCCCCGCCGCTGGGACCGGGCGCGCCCGCGCCGGAGCGCATGCTCGCCTTCCTCGAGGCCCTCGGCGCGATCGCGGAGGGCAACGCCACCCTGCTGTCGGCGCACGGACAGGCCTGCGCCGAGGACCGGTACGGCGATCCCAGCTACCGCTTCTGGCACCACCACCTCGCCGCCCTGTTCACCGACGGCCGCCCGGACCTCGATGCCGACTTCCTCGCCCACGCCGTACTCGCGCTCTTCGACGGCGACCTGATCCGCCACACCACCCCACCCGACGACCCCCGCCACTTCACCCGCTCCGTCCAGGCACTGGCCATGGCACTGCTGCGCCGAGGCTGAGGGGCGCCACACCCCCGATCGCGCTCAACACCCCACCGCGGTAGGGCGGTTCAGGAGCCGGTCCACTCCGGCGGCACGCCGGCTCGTGCGCGATCGGACGGCATCGCCCTCATCACGTCGTGGGGTCGCTGCGCGGCCGAGGTCGGTGCACGTGGCGGGTGCGGGGGCATATTTTCTGCCGCTTGTCCGACATCGTGGTCTTCCGTAGCGGGCCGTCATGGGCGACCGTGGAGACATCGACGCGCGGAGGGGTGACGTGGCGATGGAGCTTCACGATGTGTCCCTGCCCTGGTTTGTGGTCGGTGTGGCCGGCGCGGTGTCGTCTCTGGCGCTGCCCTGGTTCCAGACCCGGACCTATCGTCGGGCGCGCGCGCTCGACTTCGACGAGTCGCGCTACGGCACCACGCCCGACACGGTTTTCCGGGTCCCGATCACGCCGCTGAAGGTCTACGCGGAGCCGGTCGCGGCGCGGGCGGTGGGCCTGCCGCTGGGTGTGGCCGGTGCGGTGTTGTTCCTGGTCTTCGGACTTTGGCCGTCGATGCTCACCTGGTCGGTGTGCGGTGGTGTGACGATCCTGCTCACCCCGGTGCGCCGCGCGCTGGGCCTGCGGGTGACCCATCGCATCGCGCGGGACGTGCAGTTCCGCAACGGGCCGCTGCGTGATCGGGACGGCGCGGTGATCGCCGAGCAGAGCTGGGCGCAGGTGGTGCGCACGTGGTATCGGCACGAGTACCGCGATCGGCCGCCGGGCGAGGACGACCTCTCGGTGGCGGTGCTCGGCAAGTTCTGGTGGCTGGCCGGACACCTGCTGTGCTGGCCGATCACCCTGCCGGGCACCCAGATCGTGCAGACCGCGATGTGCCAGAACCCGGCCTGGTCCCTCGGCCACGTGGGCGACGACGCGGGTGCTCCCTGGCTCGCCGACCTCGGCGAAGCGCGAACCCCTGTACAACGCGACGCGTCCGGAAAGGCTCGCCTGACCGCGCCGGATGGGTGACCCCCCCGGGTGCGGCCCGGCCCCGGCTTCGCCGCGCCTACCGCTCACCCCAGCAGCGATTCCACCAGCGCTCGGACCGACAGTACGAACAGCCGGTCGCCGTCGGTGACGTTGTTCAGGCTGTCCGCCAGTTCCGGGTCGTCGAGGGCCAGCTCGGCTCGCCACTCGTCCACCGCCGGCGGCTCGGCCGCGCTGTTCTCCAGGGCGCGCTCCAGCATCACGAAGCCGGCGACCTGGTACTGCACCGCCTGGACCGCCTCGCCCGCCCGTGCGCCCCGCAGGCCGGCCGCCGTCATCTCGTGCACCAGCGCCTTGCGGGCGGGCAGCATCATCAGCGACTCCAGGCCGCGCTCGCGGACCAGGCCGACCAGGTGCGGGCGCTCCAGGATCATCCGCCGGGTCGATCGCGCGATCGACACCACCCGCTCGACCGGCGTGCTCCCGTCCACCGAGATCGCGCCCATCTCCGCGATCACCCGATCCACCAGTTGGTCGACCAGCACATCGCGGTTGCCCACGTGCCAGTAGATCGAGGTGACCGCCACGCCCAACTCGGCGGCCAGTTTGCGCATGCTGAGGTTCTCGATACCGGATTCCATGACGAGACGCATGGCGGTGTCGAGCACGGTGTCTCGCGTGATCCTGTCCATCACGTCCCATTCTCGCGCCCCGGGCCGGTGGCCCGATACACGGTCAACCGGGCCGCAGGTCTTTACCTCGCCGACCCACCGGTGTAACAGTGTTACAGAGCAACCGGCACCACTGCGCACGAGATCGCGACAACGGGGGTCGACGACCCGCGCGCAGCCCTCGCACGAGCACCCGAGCACCCGAGCACAGGCGCCGGCACAGGCGCAGGCACGAGCACACGCACGAGCACGGCACGAGCGGAAGAGGTGAGGTACGTGGCACGCATTCGGTACGGCGCCCGGCCGGCGGAGGCGCTGAAGAAGTCCTCCCGGGAACGGTCCAGCCTTCCGGAGATCTGGTCCACGGGCGTGATGGCGATCTGGGAGACGGACCCCGAGGTGATCGCGGCCGTACTGCCGCCGCCGCTGGTGCCCGCCGACCGGCCGCTGGTCCGGGCGAACATCTCCGGCTGCGACATCAACGGCTACCCGCTCGGCGCGGGCGCGATCGCGGTGCGCTGCAAGCACGGCGACATCGAGGGCGACTACACGCTGACCATGCCGATGACCACCGAGCGTGCCGTGATCGGCGGCCGGGAGGTGTTCGGCGAGCCGAAGAAGCTGGCCGACGTCAAGGTCGAGCGCGACGGCGACTCCGTCGTGGCCACCGTGAACCGGATGGGCGTCACCTACATCGAGGTCCGCGGCACGGTCGGCGAGGAACTGCCGCTGCCCGAGCCCCGGCAGACGCTGAGCTTCTACTACAAGTTCCTGCCCGCCGTGGACGGCGACGGCTTCGACGCCGACCCGCTCCTGGTCCACGTCACGCGCAACGAACGCACCCGCAGCGCACACGCCGTGACCGGCGAAGTGATCCTGCGCGACTCGGACTTCGACCCCGTCGCCGACCTCCCGGTCCGCGGGCTGATCTCGATCACCCTCAGCGAGCGCACCTCCGACCAGCAGGGCTTCGTCGCCGAGCGGGTCAAGGCCGACCTGGTGCTGCCGTACATCCACCAGCGCTACGACGACGTGCAGCAGATCACCGACGACCCGCCGCCCGCCGCGACGTAGCACCCCGCAGGCACGGCAACGGCAGCGACGACAACAGGCGACAACAGACGACAAGGGAACGGGACACATGCTGCAGGAATTCGACGGCAGAGTCGCCGTCGTCACCGGCGCCGCGAGCGGCATCGGGCTCGCGATGGCCGAACGGTTCGCCGCCGAGGGCATGAAGGTCGTGCTCGGCGACATCGAACAGGGCGCGCTGGACAAAGCCGTCGCGCGGATCACCGACGCCGGCGGACAGGCGTACGGACACGTGGTGGACGTGTCGGTGCGCGAATCCGTATTCGCGCTGGCCGACGCCGCGTTCGAACACTTCGGCGCGGTGGACGTGTTGTGCAACAACGCGGGGATCGGGTCCGGCTCCGAGGGCAAGATGTGGGAGCACGACCCCAAGGACTGGGACTGGTGCTTCGCCGTCAACGTGTTCGGCGTCTTCAACGGCATCCAGGCGTTCGTCCCGAGGATGCTCGCGCAGGACACCCCCGGGCACATCGTCAACACCTCCTCCGGCGACGGCGGCATCGCCCCGCTGCCGAACGCGTCGGTGTACGCCACGACCAAGGCCGCCGTGGTCACCATGACCGAGGCGTTGTACGCGCAACTGGGCCAGGTACAGGCGAGGTTGGGCGCGTCCGTGCTGTTCCCGGGACCGAAGATGTTGCGTACCGGCCTGTGGGAGTCGTACCGCAACCGGCCCGAGCGCTTCGCCAAGTCGGTGCCGCGCAAGACGCCCTACAACACGCTCGACGCGTGGGAGAAGGCGATGCGCGACGCGGGGCGGGAGATCGAGTTCACCCCGGTCGAGTCGGTCGCCGCCGACGTGCTCGACGGCATCCGGGAGAACCGGTTCTGGATCCTGCCCGCGAGCGAGCACAGCGACGCCCAGATCACCGCACGGTCGCGCAGCATGCTCGACCGCAGCAACCCCTCGTACCTCGAGACCTTCGTCCTGGACAAGTGAGCGACGATGACTGAGCAAGCGACGACCGAACTCACCACCCCCTACACGATCATCTCCTCGGACACCCACGCCGGGCTGCCCACCGAGCTGTATCGCGACTACCTCGCCACGAAACACCACGCGGCGTTCGACCAGTTCATGTCCGAGCGCGAGGCGCAGCTCAAGGCGATCACCGATCTGGGCGTGCGCAACGAGGACTTCGCGGCGAACTGGTTCGAGACCAACGAGGAGGTGCTGCGCAGCGGTTGGGAAGTGGACCGGCGCGACCTGGAGTTGGACAAGGACGGCGTGGTCGGCGAGGTGATCTTCCCGGACGCCGACGCGGTCGAGTCGCGTACGTGTGTGCCGTTCGGCGCGGGCCTGGGCCTGTCCGGTGACCTGGATCCCGAACTGGGCCTGGCCGGCGCGCAGGCGCACAACCGCTGGCTGGCCGAGTTGTGCAAGACCAGCCCGGAGCGGCGGCGCGGGGTCGCGCTGATCCCGATCACCGCGGCGTTGGACGACGTGCTCAAGGAGATCCGCCGGATCAAGGCCGACGGCCTGGGCGCGGTGATGATCCCGGCGATGTGGATGAACCAGACGCCGTACCACGACCGCAGGTACGACCCGGTGTGGGCGCTGTGCGAGGAGCTGGAGCTACCGGTGGTCACCCACTCGGGTCCGGCCGACCGCGAGGCGTACGGGAACCACCTGGGCATCTACGTCACCGAGGTCACCTGGTGGCCGTCCCGGCCGCTGTGGTTCCTGCTGTGGTCCGGCGTGTTCGAGCGGTTCCCGAGGTTGCGGTTCGGGGTGACCGAGGCGGGCTGCTGGTGGGTGGGCAACCTGCTGTGGTTCACCGACCGGCTGCTGCTCGGCTCGCGCGGCGCGGCCAAGCTGGCCGGGTTCGAGGAGATCAAGCTGCTCCCGAGCGAGTACTTCGACCGCAACTGCTTCATCGGCGCCTCGAACACCAAGCGCCGCGAGATCGGCATGCGCTACGAGATCGGCATCGGCAACATCTGCTGGGGTAACGATTTCCCGCATCCGGAAGGCACCTGGCCGGAGACGCTGAACATCCTGCGCAAGACGTTCTCCGACGTGCCGATCGCCGAAACGCGCGTGATGCTCGGCGAGGCGGTCGCGGATGTGTACGGCTTCGACCTGGCCGCGCTCAAGCCGCACGCCGAGCGCGTCGGGGTCACCCCCGCGACACTCGGCCAGGTGAACGCGGACGGTTCGGCGAAGGACCTGACGACCAAGTGGGCCGCCGCCGCCGAGATCGGCCGGCACTGGCTCACCGGACACGACACGGGCGCCGCGATCAACCCGAACGCGCCGGCCCAGGAGGTCTGATCCCCGATGACCGAGCGCACCACCCCGCCCGCCGTCCCGGGCGGCCCCCCGTTCACCGACCTGCCCGAGCGATACACGGTGATCTCGGCCGACTGCCACGGCGGCGGCGAGATCCACGGCTATCGCGACTACCTGCCGGCCCGCCTGCACGCCGAGTTCGACGCGTGGGTGGCCGGCTACGAGATTCCGTACCCGGACCTGAAGGGCGATCTGGGTCCGCGCAACTGGGACTCCGATCGACGGCTGCGCGACCTGGAGGCGGACGGGGTGGTCGCGGAGGTGATCTTCCCGAACACCGTGCCGCCGTTCTTCCCCAAGCCGTCGCTGACCGACCAGCCGCCCGCCGCGAACGCCGGTGACCTGGCGCTGCGTTGGGAGGGGCTGAAGGCGCACAACCGCTGGATGGTCGACTTCTGCGCGGCGGCTCCCGGACGCCGCGCGGGCATCGTCCAGATCATGCTGCACGACATCCCGGCGGCGGTGGAGGAGATCCGCTGGGCCAAGGAGGCGGGGCTCACCGGCGGCGTGCTGCTGCCCGGTACCCCGCCCGGCTCCGGCCTGGTGCCGATGTTCGACTACGCGCACTACGAGCCGCTGTGGCGGGTGTGCGAGGAGTTGGGCATGCCGCTCAACCACCACACCGGCTCGGCGGCGCCGCCGGCCGGGGACACCGACGTGGACAAGGTGGTGTTCCTGACCGAGGTGTCCTGGTGGGCGCACCGCGCGTTCACCCACCTGGTGGTCTCCGGCGCGATGGACCGCCACCCCGATCTCCAGTTCGTGTTCACCGAGCAGGGCACCGCCTGGATCCCGGAGGAGACCCGGCGGCTGGACTACTACTGGCATCGGATGAGTACCGCGGTCGGCTCCCAGGAGTACGAGTGGGGCAGCGAACTGGTCGGCCGGATGGCGCTCAAGCCCAGCGAGTACTGGGCCCGGCAGTGCCACGTCGGGGCCAGCTTCCAGCGTCCCGCCGAGGCCAAGCTGCGCTACCAGGTGGGCGTGGACCGGGTCATGTGGGGCAGCGACTACCCGCACAAGGAGGCCAGCCACCCGTTCAGTCGCGAGGCGCTCCAGCTCACCTACAACGGCATCGACCCGGTCGAGGTCGCGGCCATGGTCGGCGGCAACGCGGCGAAGCTGTACGGCTTCGACCTCGACGCGCTGGCCCCGATCGCGGCCCGGGTGGGCCCGAGGGTCGAACAGGTGTGGGCACCGCTCGCGCCGGAGGACATCCCGGTCGGCGCGGACAAGTGCCCGGCGTTCGTGGGGGTGACGGGCGTCAAGCCGTAAGAGCCGGGTGGCCTCGGTCGAGCCTGCCTGCGGCGGGAGTGGAACCCTCGTTCCGCTCCCGCCGCCGGGGGTGTGACGCCTTGCACAGGGCTTCGTACCGGCGGGCGGGCGATTTTTCCGGTGAATCGTGTCGGCACGGCTTAGAGTCCGAGCCATGACTCGACCGGACTGGGCTCCAGAGCACATCGACATCACGCGCGCCAGCGTCGCCCGCGTCTACGACTACGCGCTCGGCGGCGCGCACAACTTCGCGGTCGACCGCGAGGCCGCGGAGCTGGTCACCCAGGCGATGCCCGAGTTGCGCGACGTGCTGCGCGGGAACCGGGTCTTCCTCACCCGCGCCGTCCACCACCTGTTGGACCTGGGCATCCGGCAGTTCCTCGATCTGGGCTCGGGCATCCCGACCGTGGGCAACGTGCACGAGATCGCGCACAAGGCCGACCCGGACGCGCGTGTGGTGTACGTGGACAACGACCCGGTCGCGGTCGCGCACAGCCAGCTGCTGCTCGCGGACAACCCGAACGCGACCGTGGTGGGCGCCGACCTGACCGATCCGGCCAAGGTGATCGACTCGCCCGAGGTGCGCAAGCTGATCGACTTCTCCCAGCCGGTCGGCGTGCTGATCGTGTCGGTGCTGCACTTCCTGCCGGACGAGGCCGACCCCGTCGGCGTGGTGCGCCAGTACATGGACGCCACCGTCCCCGGCAGCCACCTGGCCCTGTCCCACGCGCACCGCAGCGAGGAGCGCCCGGCCGGGATGGACCGCGCGCTCAGCGAGTACTCGTCCAACGTGCAGCAGATGCACGCCCGTTCGCACGACGAGATCCTGGCCGTCTTCGGCGGCCTGGAACTGCTGCCCGCCCGCCTGGTCCCGGTCGACGTGTGGGGTCCCGAGGGCCCGCTCGGCGACCCGGCGGTGAAGCTGCCTCAGCTGGCGGGCGTCGCGGTCAAGGCCTGAGCGGCCGGCACCGGGTTGTAGAACTCGCGCTGTCCGACCACCAGACCGTCCCGGAAGGTCAACACCGCGATGTAGGTGTTGGCGTAGGGCCGGTCCGTGGTCCGGGCCCGGCCCGTCCCGGTGAACTCGACGATCACGGTGTCCGGGTCCACGCAGTCGTGGACCCGGGTCACCGTCAGGCTCAGCTCGAAGACGCCGAGCGCGATGGCGAGGTAGGTCTCCACCGCGGCCCGGCCCTCGATCCGCACCGGCGGCGCGGCGTAGGGAAATTCGAGCACGACGTCCGGGTGGTAGCAGGCCACCTGGGCGGCGCGATCGCCGGCGCCGACGGCGGCGAGCAGCCGTTGGGCGACGCGGGTGTGGTGCGCGCGGCGTGCCTCGGCCGATTCGGTCGCATGCGTGGTCATGGCCGCACCCTGGCGCAGATCGGCCCGGGATGGAAGATCACGCCGCGGCGGGTTCACCGTCCGCGACGGGCACCGTGTTCGTCTCGGGCAGCAGGAGCAGGCAGGTCGCGCTGACCGTCGCCGCGCCCGCCAGATAGGCGGCGACGCCCCACGGTGTGCCGTCGCCGCGGGCCAGTTCGGTGGCCACCATCGGGGTCAGCGCGCCGCCGAGCACGCCGCCCAGGTTGTACGCGGTGGACGCGCCGGTACATCGCACCCGCGGCTCGAACAGCTCGGACAGGTACGCCCCGACCACCGAGAACATCGCCATGAACGCGACCAACGTGCCCAGGCATCCCAGGGTCATCCACATCGGCTCGCCGGTGGCCAGCAGGCCGAGCATCGGGAACGCCCACAGGCCCATCCCCGCACAGCCCACCAGGCACATCGGCTTGCGCCCGTACCGGTCGCCCACCACGGCGAACAGCGGGGTGACCAGGGCCATCCCGGTCACCGCGATCATGATGCAGGCCAGCATCGTGGTGCGGCCGACCGTCGGCCGGTCGTCGGCGTACTGCAGGGACCACGTGGTGGTCAGGTAGAAGCCCACATAGCCGCAGGCCAGCGCCCCCGCGGCGAGCAGGACCAGGCGCCAGTGTCCGCGCAGGACCTCGGCGACCGGACTCGCCGAGGTCTCGTTGCCGGCCACCAGTGCCCGAAACGCGGGCGTCTCCTCGACCGAGGCGCGCAGCAGCAGCCCGCCGGCCGCAAGCACCCCGGCGAACAGGAACGGCACCCGCCAACCCCACGCGTGGAACTGCGCGTCGGTCAACGACCCGGACAGGATCAGCATCAGCCCGTTGGCGAGCAGGAACCCGATCGAGGGGCCGGCCTGGGGAATCCCGGCCCACAACGCCCGCCGCCCCGGCGGTGCGTGCTCGGCGGCCAGCAACACCGCGCCGCCCCACTCGCCGCCCACGCCGAAGCCCTGGCAGAACCGCAACACCACCAGCAGGATCGGCGCGGCCACGCCGATCCGGTCGTAGGTCGGCAGCAGCCCGACCAGCACGGTGGCCACACCGGTCAGGACGAGCGACACCACCAGGACCGGCCGTCGCCCGCGCCGATCGCCCAGGCGTCCGAACACCACCGCACCCAGCGGGCGCGCGACGAACCCGACCGCGTAGGTCGCGAACGCCGCGAGGGTGCCGGCGATCGGCGAGAAGCCGGGAAAGAAGAGCGGCCCGAGCACCAGGGCGGCGGCGGTGCCGTAGACGAAGAAGTCGTAAAACTCGATCGCGGTACCGACGAAGGACGCCGCCGCGATCCGGACCATGGAGACATTTCGAGTCACACCCCGCCCAACGACCGGGTGGGGACGTGGTCACCCACGCGGCGGTCACCCGTCCGGCGCGGTCAGGCGAGCCTTTCCGGACGCGTCGCGTTGTACAGGGGTTCGCGCTTCGCCGAGGTCGGTGCCGCTCACTCGATCCCCTCCAGTTGGCGGGCAGCCACCGCGGCGGGGTCCGGGGGTTTGCTGTGGTGGTGACTCCGGAAGGCACGACGTCGATGTGGGGTGGGGCTTCGGGGTGGCGCATCCGTTTGTAGTGCGCCGCCGACGTCCGGCGTTCCGCGTGGGTGAGGTTCAGCGTTCCGGGGTGGCTACCCGGGGTGGGGGTGGGCCGGCGAGGATTTGGCGCCAGGTGGTGGGGGTCAGCGTGGATTGGGATTCCTGGTGGGTGATGCGGGTGAGGGTGTGTGTGGGGAACGTGAGGGCGGTGGTGGCGGACCACAGGGCGCCGGGGATTCGGCGGGGTTCCTGGCGCAGGCTGAGGGATTCTTCCGTGGTGTTGCGGTAGGGCTCGAGGCGTAGGGCGATGCGGAGGATTTCCTGTGCGGCCCGGCGGCGGCCGGCTCGGGCGGCGGTCCATACGCCCGCGTGGGCCTGGCGGGTGCGGACGTCGGGGCGGCCCCACGGCATCGAGGGTGGCGTCTCGCCCCGGGAGACCGCGATCAGGGCGGCGACCAGGTCCGTGCCGCTCGCGGCGGCGTTGCCGGGCTCGGCCAGATGGGGGCGGACGTTCAGCCAGGCCGGGCCCGACGTGGTGCGCACGGCGTCCAGGGACAGGGCGCCGTGCCAGCCGAGGTGGCCGCCGAGCATGGCCACGTGTTCGCGGATGTCGGGCGCGACCACGCTGCGCCGCACCGCCGGGCCGTGCAGATGCTCGTACGCGTGCACCGCGACCAGTCGGCCGTGCTCGAACACCGCCTGGGCGGACAGGACCGGGCCCGTCGCGTGCTCCTGCACCAGCACCCCGGCGCCGTCCACGAACGCGCCGGCGCGGTCCAACTCGTCGGCCAGGCGCAGCAGTTGTTCGCGGCGCTCGACCCGATGCGAGCCGAGCAGGGTCTTGACGTAGAGCGGCGGGTCGGCGACCTGGCGCAGTTCCTCGGCGGTGTGCACCACCACCGTCCCGGCCGGCTGCGGCATGCCGATCTCGGTCAGCGTGCTTGCCGCCGAGGCGCGGTCCGCGACGCGGCGCAGCGCGGCGAACGACGGTACGGCCAGGGCCACTCCGTGCGCGGTGATCCGCTCCGGGGCCCGGGCCAGCACTGCGACGTGCTCGTCGGTGGGCAGCAGCACGTCGTACGGCTCGGCCCCGAGCACCGCTTCCGCCCGGGCCAGCCAGACCCACGGATCCGTGCCGAAGGCGGGCACCTCGTACACCCTCGCCACCGACCGGGGGCGACCCGGGATCGGCCGACCGGGCGGCGCCAACACCGCCGGCTCGTGCCCCGATCGCCCGACCGCCACCGCGATCTGACGTGACGTCACCCCGAAGCCGTCCCCTAGCAGCACGCGCACGGGGGTCATCCTGGCACACCCGCCCGCCGTCGGAGCGGGCGGAATTCGTCGGCTCGGGGCCGCGTGTGGGGCGGTCGGGCGGAATACGATGATGTGCATGTATCGCCAGGGTCGGATCACCGCGTCGACGTCGCGATGACCGTCGTCCTCGCGCCGGCCGGGGCCGCCGCGGCGCCGAACACCCCCGCCCTGCTTCGGTGGATGCCCTTCGCCACGGTCCTGACCGCCGCGTTCGTCCCGCTCGCGGTCGGCCTGTATCTGCTCACGAGCACCGCGTGGACCACCGCCGAGCGGCCGTTGTTGCGCCGACTGGCGACGGCTCGTGCGGATCGCGTCGTACCCGGGCACTAGCGTTTCCGGCAGTGACGACGTGAATCTGATCCGCGATCGGAAAAGGGCACCCCATGGCAACGAACAAGTTCGGCGCGACCTGTGCCACGTGCACGACCTATGTCAAAGCCGGCGACGGGCTGTTGGTCCGCCGGGACGGCAAGTGGGTTACGTACTGCGCCGATTGCGGCGAGCCGAAGCCCGCCGCGCCGCCGCGCGGCAATCACGACGGCTGGCACCGGGGGCCGATGGCCGCGTTCGACGTGGAGACCTCCGGAGTCGATCCGCTCACCGATTTCATCGTCACCGCCGCCCTGGTGGACTCGACCGGCACCCGGCGGTCGTGGCTGATCGACCCGGGCGAGCGGGAGATTCCCGCCGAGGCGACCGCGATCCACGGGATCGACACCGCGCGCGCCCGGGCCGAGGGACGGCAACCCGCCCTGTGCCTGGCCGAGATCGGCGAGGCGATGGCCGAATACCTGGCCGCCGAAACCCCGATCGCGATCTACAACGCGCCGTTCGACCTGACCATCCTGCAGGCCGAGCTGCATCGCCACAATCTGCCCCAACTCCCGTACACCGCACCGATCATCGACCCCCTGGTGATCGACAAGCAGCTCGACCGCTACCGCAAGGGCAAGCGCACCCTCGCGGCCACCAGCGCGTTCTACGAGGTGGTGCTCACCGACGCGCACACCGCCGACGGCGACGCGCTGGCCTGCCTGTTGCTCGCACAGGATCTGGGCGCGCGTTTCCCGGAGTTGGCCGCCGACTCGCTGCGCACGCTGCACGAGAAGCAGGTGCAGTGGTACGCGGAGCAGGCGGCCTCGCTGCAGAGCTACTTCGACCGGCGCAACCCGGACGGCGGCGGCGCGGTCGTCGACCCGAACTGGCCGGTGATTCCCGGCGGTCCGGACGGGCCGGGCTCGCCGAGCCTGCCGGGCACCACCGGCGGATCGAGCGCGTGGCGGACGGCGGACGTGGAGCCGAGCCTGTCCGGGTCGAGCGCGTGGCGACCGGATGCCGGGTCGGGAGGGTCGGCGTCGGGATCGAGCGCATGGCGGCCGGAGGCGGGGGAGTAGCGGGCGGCGCGCGAAGCCGCCCGGCACCGGGCGCTACGCGGTCGCGAGCGCGCGCAGCCGGCCGTCGATCAGTTCCACCGCCCGATCCGCGTGCGGAAGGTGGCTGCGGTCGTGCGTGACCAGGACGGTGGCCGCGCCGCTCGTGCGGGTCAGGTCGGCGAGCAATGCCACGATCGCCGCGCCGCGCTCGTGGTCCAGCGCGCCGGTGGGTTCGTCGACCAGGAGCACGCTCGGCTCGTGCATCAGCGCGCGGGCGATGTTCACCCGCTGCCGCTGGCCGCCCGAGAGCCGGTGCGGGCGATGCTCCGCCCGGTCCGCGAGGCCGACCCGGTCGAGCAGTTCCAGCGCCCGGGCGCGCGCCTTGCGCGCACTGCCGCCGGCCAGGTGCGCCATCACCTGAAGCTGCTCGACACACGTCAACGAGGCGAGCAGGTTCGGCTGTTGGAACACGATCCCGATGGTGCTCCGGCGCAACCGGGCCCGCTCGGCCGGCCGCAGGGCCACCGCGTCCAGGCCGGCGATCGACACGCGGCCCGCGTCCGGCGTGGTCAGCGTCGCGGCGACGGCGAGCAGGCTCGACTTGCCGGATCCCGACGGTCCGACCACGGCGGTCAGTGTTCCGGGCGGCACCGCCAGCGAGACCCGGTCCAGCGCGGTCAGCCGACTGTCGCCGTCGGGATAGGTGAGCGTCACGTCGGCGAGTTCCAGGCCGGGGGACGGGTGCATGGCGGGCCTCTCGGGCGTGGGGGTATCGGGCTGCGGGGCCATGGCCGTGCGGTTCGTCGCCGTGCGGTTCATCCGCGGGTGGTTCATCGCCGTACGGTTCATCGACGTGCGGTTCATCGGCTACACCTCACCGGGTCCCGCCGAGCGCCGTGTGCGGGTCGACCGAGGTCACCCGCCGCACCGCGAGCCCCGCGCCGACCATGCCGAGCAGGATCAACACCGCCCCCGGCAGGACCGTGGTCGAGGCGTCCACCACGTACGGCACCCCCGCCGGTGCGACCGCGCCGAACAGCGCGGCGACGCCGATGCCGACGGTGGTGCCCGCGAGCAGCACCAGGAATGCCTGGCCGAGCGCGTCGCGCAGCAGGTAGCCGGTGGGTGCGCCGAGCGCCTTGAGTACCGCCACGTCGCCCGCCCGCTGGATGGTCCAGACGGTGAAGAACGCGCCCACCACGAGTGCCGAGATGGCGAACAGGAACCCGCGCATCAGTTGCAGCGAGCCGTTCTCGGCGGTGTACGACCCGATCGCCTTCCGGGCGTCGCCGATCGAGGTGCTGCGCGTGCCGATCGCCCGGTCCGCCGCCCCGGTGTGCCCGCCGGCCAGGTCGAGCACGATCACCGTCGCGTGCGGGCCGCCGAGCCGCGGTCCCGGGCGCAGCGGTTGCCAGTCGGCGAGGGTGGTCCACGCGACCGGCGCGTGGCTGTACGAGGATCCCGACACCACGGCGGCGACGGTCAGCGGGGTGTCCGCGCCGACGGTCAGCCGGTCGCCGACGCGTACGCGCAGCTCGTCGGCCAGGTCCCGGGACAACACCACCGTCCCGGGGGCCAGCCCGGCGGGGGCCATCGGCCCGCCCGGCTCCACGCCGAACGCCGCCGCGGCGGTGGTCCGCGTACCGACCCCGAGCCGGGTCATCGCGATGCCGAGAGGCGCGGCCGAGCGCACCCCGGGCTGCTCGGCCCAGCGCTGCCACTGCGCCTGCTCCACGGTCGAGTCGGCGAACGAGACACCCTGTCCCGGGGCGGGCGCGGCGAACGCGAGCCGATCGGCCGGCAGCGCGTCGATCGCCGAGGTATTGGCCCGCCCCAGCCCCACGGTCAGCCCGGACACCAGCCCGACCAGCGCGGTGACCAGCACCACGGTGACGATCATCAGGGCGAACCGCCCCCGGGCGAAGACGAGGTCCCGCAACGCTACGAACACAATGCCAAGCCTGGTCGCCGGCGGCGTCCGCGTCATCGATCGGGTTGACCGGCCCCGGTCAACCTTTTGATCGATGGCTGCTCCACCCGCCCCGGTTAGCCTTGACCCGATATGTACGCCGGTATCCCGACCCCCGACTCCGTGCCCCGCACGCTCCGCGCCTGTATGCACGCGCTGGTCGCGCTGCTGCTCGCGATGGCCGCGCTGCGCGCCCTCGTCGGCACCGACGCCTCCGCCGTACGGACCGCGCTGATCCCGGTCGCCGCCGCGGTCACGGCCGCGGTGTACGCGGTGGGCAACCTGATCCCCTCGGTGGGGCCGTCGCGGCGGGCCTCGGCGTGGTGGCTGGGCGCGCTGACGCTGTCCTGGTGCGGGTTGTACGTGCTCACGGCGGAGGGGATCTGGTTCGCCTTCCCGCTGTTCTTCCTGGTTCCGCACCTGCTCCCGGTACGGGTCGCGCTGCCCGTGGTGGGCGGGCTCGCGGTGATCGCCGTCGGGGGCTACGCGGCCCATCGCGGCGCGGTGTCGTTGGGCATGGTGCTCGGTCCGCTGCTGGGCGCGGCGGTCGCGGTGGCCACCGTGCTCGGCTACCAGGCGCTGCACCGGGAGAGCGAGGCGCGGCGCCGCCTCGTGGAGGACGTGGTCGCGGCCCGGGCCTCACTCGCGGCGGCGGAGCGGCACGCGGGGGTATTGGCGGAGCGGGAGCGGCTGGCCCGGGAGATCCACGACACGCTCGCGCAGGGCTTCAGCAGCATCCAGTTGTTGCTGCGCGCGGCCGAGCGGGCGCTGCCGGCGGATCCGACGGCGGCCGATCGGCACGTCCGGCTGGCGCGGGTCACCGCGACCGACAGCCTGGCGGAGGCGCGGCGGTTCGTCCGGGCGCTGGCGCCGCCGGAGTTGGACGACTCCTCGCTGCCGGCGGCGCTGGAGCGGCTGTGCGCGCGGACGGCCGCCGAGGCGGACCTGGACGTGCGCTTCCACCGGACGGGGGAGGCGGCCGGGCTGCCGAGGGCCGTCGAGGTGGCGCTGCTGCGGATCGCCCAGTCGGCGCTCGGGAACACGGTGCGGCACGCGGGCGCGTCCCGGGCCGAGGTGACGCTCAGCCACATGGAGGCGTCGGTGACGCTCGACGTGGTGGACGACGGGCGCGGGTTCGATCCGGCGGCGCGCCCGGCCGGGGCGGATCGGGGCGGGACGGCCGGCACCGGGTTCGGGCTGGCGGCGATGCGGACTCGGGCGGCCGAACTGGGCGGAGTGCTGACGGTGGAGTCGGGTCCGGGCCAGGGGGCGGCGATCGCGGTGACGTTTCCGGTGCCGGCGGGCGAGCGGACGGGGGCTGTGCCGGCGCGTGCGGGGGAGGCCGGGGCCCTTGCGGTGCCTGAGACCGAGGGGTCCGGCACCGACGGGCCCGGGACCGTCCCGGCGCCGGCCAGGGATCGGCCGAGGACCTTGCCGGCGCCCGACCGGGAGCGGCCGGAGACTTTGCCGGCCCCCGCGGACGGGGCCGCGCGATGATCCGGTTGTTGCTGGCCGACGACCATCCCGTCGTGCGCGCCGGGCTGCGCGCCGTGCTGGCGGCGGAGCCGGACTTCGAGGTGGTGGGCGAGGCGGACACCGCCGAGCGCGCGGTCGAGTTGGCCGGCTCCCTCGTACCCGACGTGGTGCTGATGGACCTGCGCTTCGGCCCGGGCGCCATGCACGGCAACGCGGCCACGGCGGCCATCGCGGCGCTGCCCCGCGCCCCGCACGTCCTGGTGCTGACCACCTACGACACCGACGCGGACATCCTGGCCGCGGTCGAATCGGGCGCGCTGGGCTACCTGCTCAAGGACGCCCCGCCGGAGGAGCTGGCGGCGGCGGTACGAACGGCCGCCGCCGGCGAGTCGGCGCTCGCGCCCCGGATCGCGGGCCGCCTGCTGAGCCGACTGCGCCGGCCGCAACCGGTGTTGAGCCCGAGGGAGATCGAGGTGCTGGGGCTGGTCGCGGAGGGGTTGTCGAACCTGGCGATCAGCAAGGCACTGTTCCTGAGCCAGGCGACGGTCAAATCCCACCTGGTGCACATCTACGCGAAGCTGGAGGTCGACTCCCGAACGGCCGCCGTGGCCGCGGGAGTCCGGCGGGGACTGGTGAAGCGAGGGTGAAGCCCGCCCCCGGCACTCGCCGCCGACGCCCCCGGCCGGACAGGGCCTAAGCGAATCGCGAACTGCGCACCGGACCCGGCGAGTCGACCCGGTCCCGGGTGCCCGTCAGCCAGGTGTCGGCGACTGTTCGGGTGAATGCGCCGAGCGCCTCGTCGGGGTCGGCCGGTGTCTCGCCGTCGCCCTCGTCGTCGGATGGCCCGGCGCGTAGCACCTCGGCCGCGTGGTCCGCTTCGGGGCGGGTGTCGACCCCGTCCCTCCCGCCGTCGTCCGGCTGTACGAACAGCTGTTCCTCCCAGGGTGCGTTGCCGTACTGGCGCAGCAGTCCCGAGACGTCCGCGGAGACCGCGGGCGGCTGTGTCCAGCAGGTGGCGTGCTCGTACAGGACCTGACCGGGCGCACGTTCGCGGAGCGCCGCGCCCGTCTCGGGGGCGAGATCCTCCAGGCGATACGCGACGACGAGGGTGTCTGGGCGGGTGGGTGTGTAGGGCACGGTGGGCACGCCCAGCAGGTCCGCGGCGGCGAGGCCCATGATGCGGCTGCCCCGGTCGTCGAGGAGGGACACCGTGGTGGGCGCCACGCCGGCCGCTTCGAGGATGAGCACGAGGCGGCTCAGGCCGTGCAGGCAGGACGTGTAGTCGTCCTGGTGCATCGCGTAGCGGCCGGTCATGCCGGCGGCGAAACCGTACGGGGAGAGCGTGGCCAGTACGCCGCCGGTCAGCGCGAACTGCCAACCACGCAGGTCGAGATGGTCGAGGGAGCCGGCACGCGAGGCGGCGTCGGCGCGGGTCAGCATGCGGGTGACGCGGCCGTACGCCCAGGTCCACCTGTCCTCGTCGGGCGCGGGCAGGGTGGCCGCGTGTCGGCGGGCGCGGGCGAGGTCGCCGCTCAGGATCGTGTTGTAGACGAGCAGGTAGCGGTCGGGCCAGGGGCGCAGCGCGGCCTTGTCGGCTTCGAGCAGGGCGACGGCCTCGCCGTGGCGTGCCTCCGCCTCGTACGCCGCCACCAACTCGTTGCGTACGCCCGTCGAGTCGGGCACCCGGCGGACCGCCTCGACGAGCGGGGGGATGGCGGCGAACGCGATGCCGCGCTCGATGCACGCGTATCCGAGGTCGTAGAGGCGCCGAGGGTTCGACGGCTGTGCGGCGGCCTGCCCGGCCGCCTCGGCCAGGTCCTCGAAACCGGCCAGTCGCGCCGCCTTCTCCAGCGCCCGTGCCAGTTCGCCGAGGGGGACGCCGGCCGCGACACCGCGCAAACCGCGGATCGCGCCCGGGACGTCACCCGCCTCCAGGCACCGCCACACCCGGTCGAGATCGTTGTCGGTGCTCATGGGAGAGGAGCCTTCAACACGGGGCGGGACCCGCACAACCGGATTAGCTGTGCCTGGAGGTGGGGTATCGGCCTCGGGGCGTTCGCGGCGGCGGGTCGGGGGTCGGCAGGTCGTAGGGTCTCGGCATGACCGTGCTGCACGTGAAGGGCCGCGTTCTGGTCGGCCCCGAGGACGTCCGTGACGAGATGTGGGTGATCGGCGGGCGGATCACCTTCGAGCGGCCGACGTCGCTCGCCGTCGACGCCACGTTGGAAGGGTGGGTACTGCCCGGCCTGGTCGACGCGCACTGCCATGTCGGGATAGACGCGCACGGCGCGGTCGACGCGCCGACCGCCGAGCGCCAGGCGATCACCGACCGGGACGCGGGCGCGCTGTTGCTGCGCGACGCGGGCTCGGCCGCCGACACCCGCTGGATCGACGGCCGCGAGGACCTGCCCCGGCTGATCCGCGCGGGGCGGCATCTGGCCCGGCCCAAGCGCTACATCCGCAACTACGCGCACGAGATCGAGCCGGGTGACCTGACCGCGTTCGTGATCCAGGAGGCCCGGCGCGGCGACGGCTGGGTCAAACTGGTCGGCGACTGGATCGACCGGGACACCGGGGACCTGGCGCCGCTGTGGCCCAAGGACGCGCTTCAGGAGGCGATCGCCGCCGCGCACGCCGAGGGTGCCCGGGTCACCGCGCACTGCTTTGCCGAGAACTCGCTCCCGGACCTGGTGGAGGCGGGCATCGACTGCATCGAACACGCCACCGGATTGACCGAGGATCTGATCCCGCTGTTCGCCGAGCGGGGCGTGGCGATCGTGCCGACTCTGGTCAACATCGCCACCTTCCCCGGGATCGCCGACCAGGCGGGCGCCAAGTTCCCGACCTACGCCGCGCACATGCGCGCGCTGCACGCCAACCGCTACGCCACGGTGCGGGCCGCCTACGACGCGGGCATCCCGATCTTCGTGGGCACCGACGCGGGCGGCTCGCTGCCGCACGGCCTGGTCGCCGACGAGGTCGCGGAGTTGGTCGCGGCCGGCATCCCGGCCCGCGACGCGCTGTCGGCCGCGTGCTGGTCCGCCCGCCGCTGGCTCGGCCGGGACACGATCGCCGAGGGCGCGTCGGCCGACGTGGTGGTGTATTCGGCCGATCCACGAGCCGACGTCGGCGTGCTGGCCGACCCACGCGCGGTGGTGCTGCGGGGCACGGTGATGCCACGCTGACTCGCTTCGCGGCGGGATCGGTCCGCGAGGGGCCGTAAGACGCCGTCGGGCTCGGAGCGGGCGTGTTCGGCGTACTCCCGGAACGACAGGTTCGCGATAGGTTGCGACGACTCCGCGACCGTGGCGGCCCACGCCGCGTCGTCGGTGTAGTCCGTCCTGATCACCACGGCCGTGAACTCGCCGTGTTCCTCGATCGGGGGCAACACGCCGATCTCCTCTCGGTTGTCCACGCCCGACCGTGGCACTTGACGCCGACACCCCGCGGGCCCGCCGGCCGTGGCCGAAATCCGCCCCCGTGCGGGGCCGCCGGAGTGACCCGGCGACACTCCACCCCCGCCCGGTCGTTGAACGCCGTGTCCGTCGACGTGGTTCGACGGGCGCGGCGTCGGGGCATGGGACCTCGGGGCCGGCGCAGCGAAAGGCAGCCCCCCGTGCGAGGTTCGGCCCTGATCGCCCCCAACCCCGATCCGCACCACCGCCGCCCGTTCGGCATGGTGCCCCTGCCCTACCCGGTGACCGGTGTCCCCGGCCCCACCCCCGCCGCACCTCTCGGCCTCCCGCCGGTGACCAGGCTCGACAAGCCGGAGCCGTGGTATCGCGCCGAAGGGCGTTGACGGCGATCCGGGCTCACGGTTTGTACGGCAGGGACGGTACGTCGAAGCAGTTCGTGGTCATGTCCGGCACCTGGGCGATCCAGCCGCCCGGGGCGCCGTCCTGCCAGCGGGCCACGTCGAAGCAGGTGCGGGTGGGCGCGGCGACGCGGTCGACCGGTTCGGCCTTGAAGTCGACCGGGATCAGCAGGCCGTGCGCGTCGTAGCCCTCGGGGCGGTTGACGAAGCCCTCGACGCAGGTCCGGGTGACCTTCGCGCCGCACGAGGCGATCGCGTCGGTGAGCCACATCGCCGAGGCCCAGCCCTCCAGTTCCCACTGGGAGAGCTTGTCCTCCCGGTCGGGGAAGTACTTCTTCATCGCGGCCCGGAACTCGGCCACCGCGGGCTGCCCGGTGTCCGTGTAGCCGCGGCTGTTGCCGGTCGCGTAGATGCTGTTGCGGCAGGTCGGGGACGCCTTGAAGTCCTCGCCGACGCGCGCGTTCCAGTTCTGTACGTTGGTCACCTTGGCGGTCACCCGCAGGTCGCTGCCGTCCATCGCCTTGCACAGTTCGACGTTGCCGCGCGTGTCCACCGCGTCGAAGACGATGTCGACGCCCTTGCTGCGCATGTCCACCACCGCGGCGGCGAAGTTCGGCAGCGCGAAGTCGACCTGCTTTTCGACGACCGTGTAGCCCTCGGCGCGCAGCCCGTCGGCGACGGTCTGCGCGTAGCGCGCGGAGTCGGCCTGGTTGTACGACACCACGGCGGCGGTGCGGGCGCCGAGCTTCTCCTTGAAGTAGCGGTAGACCTCGGTGCTCGCGTACAGCCGGCCGTCCCAGCCCACCTTGCCGTCGCGCGGCGCGCGCGATCCGTAGATCGAGTACAGGTGCGGGTACGTCTCGTACGCGGTCCCGATCGGCTGCCCGCCGACGTCGGGCACGCCCTTGTCGCTGACGTACTGGGCGGCGTTGTAGCTGTAGACGCTGTTGCCCGCGAAGGCGAACACCTTGTCGTCCTCGACCAGTCGGCGGGCGCAGCGCTGGTTGGCCACGCCGTAGCCGTTGTCGTCGCAGGCGGACACCTTCACCCGGCGCCCGTTCACCCCACCGCGGTCGTTGAGCGCCTTGAAATAGGCCTGGGCGCCGTACATCGGCCCGGAGAAGGTCTCGTTGCCGAGCACCCCCTGGACGGTGTCGATCATGCCCACGGTGACCTCGGTGGGCGTGACGCCCACGTCGGACGCGGTGTTGGTGTTCGGCACCGCGCCGGCGGACGCGGGTGCCGGGCCACGCTCCTCGCGGAAGTCGCGCTCCGGCAGCCGCGAACCGCATCCGGTCAGTGCGGCGACCGCGCACAACACGCCGGACAGCACCAGGGCCACCGAGGCGCACGGCATGCGCCGTCCGTGGATACGACGATGCATGCGTGCTCCTCGGTGACCCGGGGCCGGCGGGGAACCCGCCCGTGCGGAGTGGGGCGTCAGGCCGTCGGGCAACCCGGGGCGACGGTGCCCGGCTTGAGCGCGCCGACCAGCGTGCAGACGGTACCCAGGCTGACCTTCCAGGTGCCGTCCTGCTTGACCGCCTTGCCGTTTTGGCCGGGCAGCGCCGGGGTGCCGGCGAGCAGGATGTCGAACGTGACCTCGGCGGTGTCCCCGTTGATCTTCACCGCGGTGGTCTTGGAGGTGACCGACTTGGCCAGCGGGTCGTTGGCGAGCGTCTCGACGAGCGCGCCCATCTTGTCCGCGTTTTCCAGGACCGCCTTGCGCGCGTCGAGCGGCTGGGTGTTGTCGAACAGCTTGTCCCAGTTGTCGGCGACCTTCTTCTCCTCGCCGGTCAACGTGGTCGAGCCGCCGCCGCCGGTCGCGGGGGCGCCGGTGCTGCCGCCCGAGGCGGCGGGCGAGGAGGGCGCAGTGGTTCCCGGCGCGGCGGGCGTGCTCGGCTGGCCGGCCGCCGGCGCGCTCGCCGACTGCGACGACTTGCTGTCCTTCTTGTCGTCCTTGTCGTCGCTGCTACACCCGGACATCACCAGCACCGCCACCAGCGGCAGGGCCAGCAGCGCACGGCGCGCGCCCTTGCGCCGACCCACACCGGTGCCGTTCTGCTTGGCCCGCTCGTTGATCAAGTCCACGCTCACGTGCGTTCACCACCCGTTCCGCCGGTCGCCCGGCGTCCTGTTGCTGTTGATGTAGCCAGGTAGTACCTGGGTTACCGGCAAGTCATGTTGCCATGCGCGACTCGGTATCCAATCGTGTTCCGGGCCGTATGACCAGATCCCGGCGAACTACGCTGAGGCACCGATACGCAATCGGGCGGATTCGACGGGTGGACCATATGGCAGGTTCGACGAACTCGGCAGGTTCCACGGGAAAGGCGAACCCCCTTGCCGAAAGACAGCGTACGGCCGCCGCGACCCCGGCCATCGAGGGTTTGCGGCGGTTGGCGCGCACGCACGGCGGCCGGCTCGTCGCGTTGTGCGGGGCGCTGCTGTGCGCGGTGGGGTGGTACGGCGTGTCGGGTGAACGGTACGAGGCGCGCCAACTTCCCTACCTGGCGTCGGCCACCATTCCGGGCGCGGCGCTGATCGTCGCCGGCGCGGTACTCATGGTGGGACCCCGGCGCGGGGCGGCGCAGGCCCCCGCCGAGACGAGCGTCGAGAACGCGGAGTTGCGGCGGATGATGGGCCGGCTGTACGAGCTGCTGGTCGAGCCGGAGCCGACCGAGGCGGCGGTGGAGCTGGATGTCGGGGCGGCGTGGGTGACGGTCCCGGGTGGGGCGCGCTATCACCGGAGCGGGTGCTCGCTGGTGCGGGGCAAGGACGGGGTGAGGCCGGTGGACGCGGCGGCGGTGCGGGACCGGGATCTGCGGCCGTGCCGGGTGTGCGATCCCGATGTGGCCGATGCGGCGGCGGGTTCGGGCCCTCGCGGTGCGGTCGGTGAGCGGCCGGGTGTGCGGGAGTCCGGTGCGGTCGGTGAGCGGTCGGGCGGGGCCTCCGGAGGCGATGTCGGGACCGACGGGCCGAGCGCGCACGGCGCCGACGGCTGAGCGCCGTGCTCACCGTCGAACTGGCGCTCGCCGGCCTGGGCGTGGGCGCGATCGCGGCGCTCGCGGCGGTCGGGATGATCACCTCCTACCGGGCCACCGGCGTGTTCAACCTGTCCTTCGGCGCGCTCGCGATGATCGTGGCCTACCTCGTCTGGCAGCAGGTGCGCGTGTGGGGCTGGCCGCTGTGGGCGGCGGTGCTGCTCGACGTGGGCGTGGTGGCGCCGGCGCTCGGCCTGGTCCTGGAGCGCTTCGTCTTTCGCGGGCTGCACCGCGAGGGGGCCGGTCCGGCCCGGATGCTGGTCGCCTCGCTGGGCGTGTTCGTGCTCCTGGTCGGCGTGGCCACGCTGGCCTGGGGTACGCAGGCCCGGCTCGACCCGCCCTCGATCGTGCCGACGGGCACGGTCGCCCTGCCCGGCGACACGTCGGTCGCGAAGGGGACGCTGGTCGAACTGGGCGTGGTGGCCGCGGTCGCCGTCCTGGTCGCCGTCGTCACCCGGTTCACCCGCTTCGGGGTGCGGCTGCGCGCGGTGGTGGATCGGCGGGCCCTGGCCGAGTTGTCCGGGGTGCCGGCCGACCGCGTCGCCGCGGCCGGGTGGGCCTTCGGGTCGATGCTGGCGGGGCTGACCGGCGTGTTGCTCGCGCCGCACCTGCGGCTGGATCCATACGGACTGACCCTGCTCGTCCTGGAGACGATCGGGGTCGCGGTGGTGGCCCGGCTGGCCAGTCTGCCGGTGGCGATCCTGGCGGCGCTGGCGATCGGGGTGGGGCAGAGCGAGTTGTCCCGGCTCGAACTCGACTCGTGGGGGCTGATCCAGGCGCTCCAGGCGAACCTGTTCGTGGTGGTGATGCTGGTCGCGCTCCTGGTACTGCCCCGCATGGTCGAGGTCGGCGGCCCCGACCCGCAACGCGCGGCCGGCGCCCGGATAGGGACCGGGCACGGGGAGAGCGCGCCGGTGGGCTGGTGGGTGCCGTTCGTCGCGGTCGCCGCGGCGCCGCTCGCGCTGGGCGCGGAACACCTGCGGGTCGCGCAGCAGGTGCCGGCGATGGCGATCGTGTTCGTGTCGCTGGTGATGCTCACCGGATACGCCGGCCAGATCTCTCTCGGCCAGGCCGGCTTCGCCGGACTCGGCGCGTTGTTCGCGGCGCAGCTGGCCGGCCGAGGTGTCCCGGCCCTGCTCGCGCTGTTCCTGGCCGCGCTGCTGGTGGTGCCGGTGGGCCTGCTGACCGGGTGGCCGGCGATCCGGCGGCGCGGGCTGACCCTGGCGCTGACCACGTTCGCGGTGGCCGCGGTGGTCAGCCGGTTCGTCTTCGCCCAGCCGCGCTTCACCACCGACCTCGCGCTCGACCACCCGTGGCCGTTCGACGGCGAACGTTCCTTCTACGCGCTGGAGTTGGCCTGCCTCGTACTGGTGCTCCTGGTGGTCCGCCGGCTGCACGTGAGCCGGCTCGGCCGGATGCTGGTCGCGGTGCGCGACCACGAGCGCGGCGCGGCGGCGGCCGGCGTGGACGTCTCCTCGGCCAAGGTCTTCGTCTTCGCGGTCAGCGCCGGCGTGGCCGGGCTCGGCGGCGCGCTGCTCGGGATGGGTGGGCGGGCCTTCGACGCGGCGGCCTTCGATCCGGTGCTCGGTCTGATCTGGTTCGCCGCGGTGGTGGTGTTCGGCGTGGACAGCGCGGCCGGCGCGGTGTTGGCCGCCGGCCTGGTGGTCGCCCTGGACGCGGCCACCACGGCGGGCATGTCCACGATCGTGATCGGCGGCCTGGCGGTGCTGCTGTCGCGGATGCCCGGCGGCGTCTCGGCGACGCTCCTGCGCCTGGCCGCGGGGCCGGCGCCGGTGCCCGCCGCGCCGCCCGCGCCGGTCCGGCTCAGCCCGCTGGGCCGCACCCTGCGCGAGCGGGTGCGGTCGGGCCGGGCGGAGGTGGGCGGGTGAGCGCGCTGCGAGCCGAGGGTGTGGTCCGCCGATTCGGGGGGCTGCGGGCCGTGGACGGGGTCGACCTGACCGTGCCGCCGGGTGTGGTGACGGCGGTGATCGGGCCGAACGGGGCGGGCAAGAGCACCCTGTTCGACTGCCTGGCGGGTGGGCGGGTCGACGCCGGACGGGTGTACATGGGCGCGCGCGACGTGACCCGGCTGCCCGCGCACCGCAGGGCCCGGCTCGGGCTGTCCCGGACGTTCCAGACGGTGTCGGTCTTCCCCAGTCTGACGGTGGTGGACAACCTGCGGGTGGCCGCGGAGAACCGGTCCGGATCCTCCGCCCCGGCCCGCCTGCTCGGCCTGCCGGATCCCGCCCGAGGACGGACCCGGGACGCGGTGGAGGCGGCGCTGGACCGGCTCGCGCTCACCGAACACGCGTACACCCCGGCCGGCGAACTCCCGGCCGGGTCACTGCGGATGGTCGAACTGGCCCGCGCGCTGGCGGCGTCCCCGTCGGTGCTGCTCCTGGACGAGCCGGCCAGCGGACTCGACGACGCGCAGGCCGAGCGGCTGTGCGTCGAACTGCGCGCGTTGGCCGCCGACGGCCTGGCGATCCTGCTGGTCGAACACGACATGGACCTGGTGTTCGGGGTGGCCGACACGGTGCACGTGATGGCCGCGGGTCGGATCGTCGCGGCCGGCACCCCGGACGAGATCCGCCGCGACGCGCGGGCCCGGGAGGTGTACCTCTGATGCCGATCACCCTGTCGGTCGCCGGACTTCGGGTCCGGCACGGCCCGATCGAGGCGCTGCACGGCGTCGACCTGGACGTCCCCGCCGGCGCCCTCACCGCCCTGGTCGGCCGCAACGGCTCGGGCCGCAGCACCCTCCTCGACACGCTGGCCGGACTGGTCCGGCCCACCGCCGGCACGATCACCTGGGACGGGGCGGACATCACCGCCTGGCCCGCCGACCGTCGCGCCCGCGCCGGCCTGACCCTGATCCCGGAGCGGGGCGGGGTGTTCGCCGGCCTGAGCGTGGCCGACAACCTGCGTCTATTCGCCGACGGCCGCGACGTGACGCCGGCCCTGACCGCGTTCCCGGTGCTGGCCGATCGGCTGAGGCAGCGGGCCGGCACGCTCTCCGGCGGCGAGCAGCAGATGCTCGCGGTGAGCCGGGCCCTGCTCACCCCCGCCAGGCTCCTGCTCCTGGACGAACTCAGCCAGGGCCTGGCCCCCCGGGTGGCGGCCCACCTGTACGACGTGGTGGCCGGCCTCGCCACGGCCGAGCGCACGGTGATCCTGGTCGAACAACACACGGGCGAGGCCCTGCGCCGCGCCGAGGTCGTCTACGCCCTCAGCCGAGGCACCATCACCTTCAGGGGCGACCCGACCGAATACGAGTCCCACCCGGACAGCGCCCACCGCGTGTAGGTCAACGCGCGTCGGCGCGATACCAGCGTTCCGGCGCGACAAGCGTGTTCACGGGCCGGTACAGATTCACCGCAACTCGGGTTCACGAGCGCACCACAGACACGTACAGCGCGGCCAAGACTGCCTCGTTCGTGCCGCCGGTGTGGCGGTGGTGCTGGTGTGTCGTACCGCCCTTGCCGCCGATCGCCGGGTCGTCGAGGTCAACGACATGGTGATGGACGCCGGATCGTACGTCCTGGAGTACGACTTCGACGCCTGAAACGCCACGCGCGCGGAAGCCGATCGGCTTCCGCGCGCGTGGGGTCGGGCGTGGGGTCAGTCGGCGTCCAGGGCGCTGGGGAGGCGGGGTGGGCAGCCGTTGGTGTATGAGGCGTTGTACTCGAAGTGCCATTCCTCGTTGTCGTACATCCGGCACCACCCGTACTTGCTGCCCTTGGCCTGGAGCCAGGCCTGGGCGTTGGCCGGGTAGATGTCCACCGCGACGCCCTGGACGTGCATCGACTTCTCCGGCGGCAGCACCCAGTGCAGTGCCGCCTCGCGCGAGCCGACCTCGGCGATCTTCTCGTCCAGGAGCCGCTGCTGGTGTGCCCAGCCGCGTTTGCCGGAGTTCAGGTTCAGCTTGATGCCCTCGGCCGCCATCGCCTGGTCGATCTTCTTCCACGCGGCGTACGCGGCCGGGGTGAGCGCCTTCGGGTCCTTCGGCGCGTCCTTGTCGTTGGCCGGCGCCTTGGCGGTGCTCGACGTGGTCGCTTTCGGCGGCTTGGTCGTCGCCGACGTGCTCGACGGGGGGCCGGAGGAGGGTGCGTTCGTGGGGGCTGCCTGGGTGTTCGGGGCCTGTTCGGGGTTGGACGTCACCTGCACGCCCACCGAGTCGGCCCGGTCCTTCTTGTCGTCGCCACCGCCGAGGAACAACGCCGCGCCGACCCCGGCCCCGCCGAGGATCAGCGCACCCGCCAGGCTCCAGGCCACCAGCTTGCCGCGTCGGCCCCGTGCCGGCTCCGGTTCGGCCGCGGGGGCCGGTCGGGGCGGCTCGGCGACGGGCGCGGCCGAGCCGACGGGCGGCTGCTCACGCGTGTACCAGTCGGCCGGGACCGGCGTGGTCTCCGCGTCGAACCTGCCGGGCGTACCGGGTATGCCGGGTGCGCCGGGCGGCTGCGATCCGGGTGGACCGGCCGCGTGCCCCGAGCCCGAGCTGTGCTGTTCCCACGAGGTGTCCAGAAAGTGCGCTCCGTCGGGTGTGCCCCCTTCGTCGGGCTGTGGTTCTCCGCTGCCCGCTGCGTGTCTCACTGGTGAAGCCTCCTCGTAGTGAGCCTGGATCCTCTCGCGATTCACGCGCGCCGAGCGAGCCACGGTTGTCCCGACGTGTGTGGGATACACCACTGCAACCGATCCGGCGTCCGGCTCGTAGCCTGGTGAGCACCGGTCGGAGCGACCCGCGTAACCTGGGAAGCTTGCCGCAAGGAGACTGGCCGCATGGAGAAGAGGAGTCGAAGGTGAGCACGCACCACCGCACCGGAGGACTCGTCGACGGTTTCGGTCGCGTGGCGACCGATCTGCGGGTGTCGCTGACCGACCGCTGCAACCTGCGGTGCACATACTGCATGCCCGAAGAGGGGCTGGACTGGCTGGCCAAACCCGAGCTGCTGACCGGCGAGGAGATCTCCCGCCTGGTACGGATCGCGGTGACCATCCTCGGTGTGCGCGAGGTCCGCTTCACCGGCGGCGAGCCGCTGCTGCGCCGCGAGCTGGTCGACATCGTCCGCGAGGCCGCCGCCTTGGAGCCGCGCCCGAAGTTGTCCGTCACCACCAACGGAATCGGCCTGGCCCGCCTGGCGCCCACGCTGCGCGAGGTCGGCCTGGACCGGGTCAACGTCTCGCTCGACACCCTCGACCCGGCCCGATTCAAGGCGATGACGCGCCGCGACCGGCACGCCGACGTGGTGGCCGGGCTGGCCGCCGCGGTGGACGCCGGGCTCGGTCCGGTCAAGGTCAACACCGTGCTGATGCGCGGAGTGAACGACGACGAGGCCGCCGCGCTGCTCGCGTGGTGCCTGGAGCGCGGCTACGAGCTGCGCTTCATCGAGCAGATGCCGCTGGACGCGCAGCACGGCTGGCAGCGCTCGGAGATGATCACCGCCGGGGAGATCCTGACCGCGCTGCGCGCGGTGTTCCGGCTCGACCCCGAGTCCGGGCGTGGCAGCGACCCCGCCGAGCGCTGGCTCGTGGATGGTGGCCCGGGCACGGTGGGCGTGATCGGCTCGGTCACCCGCCCGTTCTGCGAGGCGTGCGACCGGACCCGGCTGACCGCCGACGGGCAGATCCGCAATTGCCTGTTCGCGCGCGAGGAGTCCGATTTGCGCGCGGCATTGCGCGGCGGTGCGGACGACGCGGAGATCGCCGACCGCTGGCGCGCCGCGATGTGGACGAAGAAGGCCGGCGCCGGTATCGACGACCCGGAGTTCCTCCAGCCCGACCGACCGATGTCGGCGATCGGCGGCTGACCCACCGGCGTCGTCGGACGCCGACGCGCTCTCGCGCGGTGCCCCTCAGGACGGCTCGTGCGCCGATCCGCCCGGGGGCTCCGGCTCGTGCCAATCAGCGAACGCCACCGTGTCCTTGAGGAATCCGCGAATCCCCAGAAACTCGGCCAAATGCTCACGGTGCTCGTCGCACGCGAGCCACGTCTTGCGCCGTTCCGGGGTGTGCAGCTTGGGGTTGTTCCAAGCCAGAACCCACCGGGCGTCGGCGCGGCAACCCTTCGCCGAACAGATCGGTCGACCGGGATCGGCGGGGGTGGGAAACATGCCCACCAGTGTCGCAGACGAGGCCGTTCACCCCACCGCAGTGCCTGTCACCAGGAACTGACCCTGTGTCAGGCACCAACCGGAGCGCTGCTCTCAGTAAGCAACGGGCTGGTGCGGTATCGCCGTGCGGACCCACCTGCGGACCGGCGAAAGACCCCGGACACGGGCGATGCCGGGCAGCCACGGGGGGAGCCGCCCGGCATCGCGTCGGTCGCTCCGACGGGGGATACGGAGCACGTTTCGAAGTATGGCACGTCCGGCCGGCGGTTGAAGCACCAACCCGCGTAGCGCTTGCCGCTAATTTTTGACGCTGTGCGAAGGGGCACCCTTCGGGTCACCGATGTGGCCCCGATCGGCAGCCTCGGGGTCACCGTGTGTATCCGAATTCGTGTGCGACAAAAGGTCGGTCGGTTCCGCACCGGCCGCCGGCGGGGTCCCGACGGTCGTCGTCCACGAGTCCTCGGAGTGTGTGTGCAACGTCTCCCGCTCGGCGCTCGTGAGCACCGCGCCGGGCGGCGGCTCCAGCGCCTTGGGCGGCAGCGGGGGTACGAACTGCGCCTGCACCGGCGCGTTCGACGTGGGCTCGCGACCCGCGTTGGCCAGCACCACCGCGATGTAGGGCAGGAACAACGCGCCGGCGACCAATATCCACCGCCACGGCGACGGGGTGAACACCGCCGCCACGAAGCACACGGTGCGGATCGACATCGAGATCACGTACCGGCGTTGGCGCCCGGCCACGTCCTCGGTCAGCCCCTTGCGCGCGCCACTGATCTGGAACACCGCGCCCTTGGTGTTTTTCACGGTCCCACCGTCTCCGCTTATGTGACCACACACTCGTCCGCGTCTTCACGGTACGCCCGCGTGTGCCCCACACCGAGAGCGGGGGCGGGAGCTTTGCCGTCAGCTGACCCGAGTGGGGGATGCGGAGCGACCCGAGTGGGGGATGCGCCGGGCCGGTCAGTCGCGCGGGTCCAGATACTGCGGCGGCACCGCCGGGACCAGCCAGACGCCGTTGTCCGAGCGGCGGAACACATGCCCGTCGGCGACCATGCGCTCGGCCCGCACCGCGAACACCACCGGCCGGCCGCGCCGCGCGCCCACCCGGCGGGCCGTCTCCACGTCGACGGACAGGTGCACGTCGTGCCGATCCATCGGCCGCAGCCCCTCGGCCAGGATCGCGGCCACACTCCGAGGGCTCGTCCCGTGGAAGAGCACGGCGGGCGGCACCGCCTCGGCCAGCCCCAGGTCCACCGCGACGGTGTGCCCCTGACTGGCCCGGATCCGGGTCCCGTCCGCCGAGAACGCGAACCGCCGCTTGTCGTTCTCCGCGACCACCCGTTCGAGCTGCGCGCGCGACAACCCCACCCCGCGCGCGGCACAGGCCGCGAGCAACACATCCACCTCGACCCACCCGGCCTCGTCCAAGACGATCCCGAGCCGCTCGGGCTGATGCCGCAGATGCCGGGAGAGATACTTCGAAATCTTGACGACGTTCATGATGAACCCCAACAAAACCACGAAGCCCCACCCGAGCACACCGATTTTCCTTGGACAGGAAAACCGCGGCTGCCCCTGCGGCCCGAGCCGAATATCCAGCCCGTCCGGCGCTTGAGGACACCGGGCCGGAGGCCACCGGCAAACGGCGGCCTCCGGCGCCGGCGGCGCCGAAACCCCTCAGCCGTCCGGCGCTTGAGGACAGGCAGGGTCGTCCCGTCCGGCTACTGCGCCCGACTCGGCGACGACATGTTGAAGTCCCGCACGCGCAGCGCCGGCATCGCCGCCCGCGTGAACCAGTCACCCCACTCACGCGGATACGTGCGCTCGGTCCGCCCCGCCTCGACGGCCCGCCCCAACACGTCCACCGGCGACTCGTTGAAGCGGAAGTTGTTCACCGCCCCGACCACCTCGCCACCCTCCACCAGGTACACCCCGTCCCGGGTCAACCCCGTGAGCAGCAGCGTCTGCGGATCCACCTCGCGGATATACCAGAGGCACGTCAGCAGCAGCCCACGCTCCGTCGACGCGACCATCTCCGCCAACGTGCGCCCACCGGCCGGCGCGTCCAGGATCAGGTTGTCGATCTCCGGCGCGACCGCGAGCCCCGTCAGCTCGGCGGTGTGCCGATTGGTCCCCAGCGCGGTGAGCACGCCGTCGGTGACCCAGTTCGTGCGCTCCAGCGGCAGCCCGTTGTCGAACACCGACGCCGTGTCGCTCGACGCGTGCGCGATGGTGAACGGCGCGCTCTCCAGGCCCGGGTGGTTCGGGTCGCTGAACAGGGTCAGCGGCAAGTCGGTGAGCCGGTCGCCGACCCGCGTGCCGCCGCCCGGCTTGCTGAAGACCGTACGGCCCTCGTGCGCGTCCCGGGCGCCGCTCTGCCAGTACATGTAGACCATCAGGTCCGCGACCGCCGACGGTGGCAGCAGGGTCTCGTAGCGGCCCGCCGGCAGGTCGATCGTGCGGGTCGCCCAGGACAGCCGCTCGGTGAGGTCCGCGTCCAGCGCCGCCAGGTCCACGTCCCGGAAGTCGCGGGTCGGCGTGCCGCCCCACGCGGACCGGGTCAGGTCGCCCGACTTGGCGTTCAACTCGACGTGCCCGGTGGGCTGGTCGTGCCTGCGGCGCAGCCCGGCGGAGGTGCCCACGTAGCTGGAGGTCAGCTGGTGCGAGGCGAACCCGTACAGCAGCCGGTCCGCCTCCCGGGCCCGCCCGAACGCGGCGCCCAGCTCCGGCGCGAAGTCCGCGAACACGCCGATGGACGTCTGTGCCGGCGCCTCGGTGAAGCCGCCGTCCGGGCCGCCCGAGGCCCCCAGGAGCGGTCGCGCGTCCTCGGCCGGACCGGCATCCCGAGCCGCCGCCTCCGCGGCCCGTACCAGGTCCTCCAGCCGATCCACCGTCACGCCGCTGCGCGAGACCGTCCCGGACGCGGTGCCCTCGGTGCCCGCGACCGTGGCCACCACGGTCACCCGCCGACCCCGCGTCTCGCCGTTGGTGGTCAGCGCGTTGCCCGCCCAGCGCAGGTTCGCCGCCGAGGTCTCCTCGGCGATCACCACGCAGCCGTCCGCCTTCGACAGCGCCAGCGCCCGCTCGACCGTCTCGTCCGGCCGCGTCACCACGGTCTGCCCGCCGCTCATCGACCCGCCTCCTGAACCGTGTTGAGGACCTTCACGCCGCGGAACAGCGCCGACGGACACCCGTGGCTGACCGCCGCGACCTGCCCGGGCTGCGCCTTGCCGCAGTTGAAGGCGCCGCCGAGGACGTAGGTACCGGGACCGCCGACCGCCTCCATCGAGCCCCAGAAGTCGGTTGTCGTGGCCTGGTAGGCGAAGTCCTTGACCTGCCCGACGATCCGGCCGTCCTCGATCAGGTAGGCCCGCTGGCCGGTGAACTGGAAGTTGTACCGCTGCATGTCGATCGACCACGACTTGTCGCCCACGATGTACAGGCCGCGGTGCACCCGGCCGATCAGCTCGGCGGTGGACAGGTCGTCCGCGCCCGGCTGGAGCGAGACGTTGGCCATGCGCTGCACCGGGACGTGCCCGGGGGAGTCGGCGAAGGCGCAGCCGTTGGACCGGCCGAGCCCCTGCATCAGCGCCATCCGCCGGTCCAGCTGATAGCCGGTCAGCACGCCGTCGGTGACCAGGTCCCAGCTCTGCGTCGCCACGCCCTCGTCGTCGAAGCCGATGGTGGCCAGGCCGTGTTGCACGGTGCGGTCGCCGGTGACGTGCATCACCGGCGAGCCGTACTTGAGCTTGTTCAGCTGGTCGAAGGTGGCGAACGAGGTGCCCGCGTAGGCGGCCTCGTAGCCGAGCGCGCGGTCCAGCTCGGTGGCGTGCCCGATCGACTCGTGGATGGTCAGCCACAGGTTGCTCGGGTCGATCACCAGGTCGTATTCGCCGGCCTCGACGCTCGGCGCCTTGACCCGCTCGGCGAGCAGGCCCGGCAGCGACGCCAGCTCCTCGTCCCAGTCCCAGCCCACGCCCTTGACGTACTCCCAGCCCCTGCCGACCGGCGGTGCGATAGTGCGCATCGTCTCGTAGGCGCCCGACTCGCGGTCCACCGCGATCACGGTCAGCTGGGGGTGTATCCGCACCCGCTGCTGCGTGGTCGTGGTGCCGGCCGAGTCGGCGTAGAACTTGTTCTCCTGGACCACCATGCAGGTGGCGTCCACGTGGTCCACGCCGTCGGCGGCGAGCAGTTCGCGGCTCCACCTCGCCAACAGGCCGATCCGCTCGGCCTCGGGCACGTCGAACGGGTTGATCCGGTACGCCGAGATCCAGGTCTCGTCGGCGTGTACCGGCTCCTCCGCGAGCGCCACCGTCTCGCCCGCGCCGGCCGCCTCGCTCACCGAGCGGGACACGCGCGCGACCGCGACCGCCTGTTCGGCGACGTACGCCGCCGCCTCGGGGGTCAGATCCACCCCCGCCGCGAAGCCCCACGCCCCGTCGTGCACGACCCGGACCGCGAAGCCCACATCGGTGGTGTCCACGGACGAGTCGGTGCGTCCGTCGCGGAGCCGGAAGGACGCGTCTCGTACGCGCTCGAAGCGGAAGTCCGCGTGTTCGGCGCCCAGTTCCCCGGCTCGGGACAGGGCCGCGGCGGCCAGTTCCCGAAGGGGATAGGCGAGGAACGTCGGATCGATCTCGTTGGGCACCCATTCCTCCATACGTTCGGCCTGTCGGCTCGCGTCGTTCAGTCAACCAGACACGCCGCCGCCGGCATTCCGGTCTCCCGGAAGGACCGGTCGTGTGCTCGGACGGGTCTTGCGCCGGGGCAACCGGAACGAAACATGCCGGAGACGGGCCGGCCGGATTCCGTCGGTGCCCAGGCGATGGAGGAGATCGTTCCGTTTTCCGTCCGTCTTGTCGGGTTCCCACAACGATCCGTCCGGGGACGCTGTCCCGGACCGGATTCCCCTTACCCCGGGGTAGCCCGATAGCGTCATCGTGACGCGAGTCGAGGTATGCCCGGGCGCCACCCGGGGCGTGCGCGAGCACGGCCGAGGACGGTCGAGGAACAGTCGGCGATATTCGGGGATACCCCGGAACATCCCAGAACAGAGGAGTGATCCGTTGAGCCGGTCCGTACTGGTCACGGGAGGAAACCGGGGCATCGGCCTGGCCATCGCCCGGGCCTTCGCCGCCGACGGCGACAAGGTCGCGATCACGTATCGCTCCGGCGAGCCCCCGGAGGGGCTGCTCGGCGTGCGGTGCGACATCACCGACGGCGAGCAGGTCGAGCAGGCGTTCAAGGAGGTCGAGGCCGCGCACGGCCCGGTCGAGGTGCTGATCGCCAACGCCGGCATCACCCGGGACACACTCCTGCTCCGGATGAGCGAGGAGGACTTCACCAGCGTCGTCGACACCAACCTCACCGGCACCTTCCGCGTGGTCAAGCGGGCGAGCAAGGGCATGTTGCGGGCCCGCAAGGGACGCATCGTGCTGATCTCGTCGGTGGTCGGGCTGTCCGGTTCGCCGGGGCAGGCCAACTACGCGGCGTCCAAGGCCGGCCTGGTCGGCTTCGCCCGTTCGATCGCCCGCGAGTTGGGCTCGCGCAACATCACCGCGAACGTGGTGGCGCCGGGCTTCGTGGACACCGCGATGACCGAGGTGCTGGGCGAGGAGCGCAAGGCGCAGATCCTCAAGGAGATCCCGCTGGCGCGCTACGCCGACGTGGACGAGGTGGCCGGCGTGGTCAGGTTCCTCACCTCCGACGCCGCGTCGTACATCACCGGAGCCGTCATCCCTGTGGACGGCGGACTTGGAATGGGGCACTGAACTCATGGGCGACCTGCTTGCGGGCAAGCGCATTCTCGTCACCGGCGTCATCACCGACGCCTCTCTCGGCTTCCACGTCGCCAAGCGGGCCCAGGAGGAGGGTGCCGAGGTCGTACTGACCGGATTCGGCCGGCTCTCGCTGGTCAACCGCATCGCGAACCGGCTGCCGAAGCCGGCCCCGGTGATCGAGCTGGACGTGACGAACGCCGAACACCTCGCGGCGCTCGCGGACAACGTACGCGCGCACGTGCCGGCCCTGGACGGCGTCGTGCACTCGATCGCGTTCGGCCCGAAGGACGCCCTCGGCGGCAACTTCCTCAACACCGAGTGGCCCGACGTGGCCACCGCGGTGGAGGTCTCGGCGTACTCGCTGAAGTCGCTGACGATGGCCTGCCTGCCGCTCATGGAGGCGAACGAGGGGCGCGGCGGCTCGGTCGTCGGCCTCGACTTCGACGCGCAGGTGGCGTGGCCGGGCTACGACTGGATGGGTGTGGCCAAGGCCGCGCTCGAGTCGACCTCGCGCTACCTGGCCAAGTACCTGGGCGAGAAGAACATCAGGGTCAACCTGATCTCCTCGGGCCCGGTCAAGACGATGGCCGCGAACAGCATCCCGGGCTTCGAGAAGTTCGAGGGCGTCTGGAACGAGAAGGCCCCGCTGGGCTGGGACCTGCGCGACTCGGACCCGGCCGCGCGCGGCGTGTGCGCGCTGCTGTCCGACTGGTTCCCCAAGACCACGGGCGAGGTCATCCACGTCGACGGCGGCCTGCACGCAATCGGCGCGTAGCGCGCGATACGTCCGACGCAGCCCGATCGCCCGGCCGAACAGGTCGGGGGGTCGGGCTGCGTCGTTGTGGGCCGCGGGCCGCGGCGTTGTTCGCGGACGTCACGGCCGAGGGGGGCGAGTGGGCCAAAGCCTCGCTCAACCGGTCGCGGCGGCGATCGTCGCCGCGATGCCGATCAGGACCGTGATCAGCAGCATGATGCCCAGGATGCCGCCGAGTTGTCTGGCGGAGGACTTGTTCGGGTCCGGCGGCGCCAGCACCGTCTGCCGGATCCCGTCGTCGCCGGACTCGGCGGCCTTGCGGGCCAGGATCTCGTTGCGCGCGTCGGACCGCGCGACTTCCTCCGCGTGTGTGCGCTCCTCGCGGGCCTTGCGGGCCGCCATCGCCCGCTCGTACCGCGCCTTCGAGGATTCGCCGGATGTAGCAGCCATGCGGACGAGTTTCGCAGACCGGCACCACCGGTCCGGCGGAGGGTGAGCCCGACACCCGACCCGCCACCCGTTCGCTGTGGGTACGCCTCGGTGCCGGGTGGCCCGTGCGTTCGAATCCCCGCCCCGGGAACTCCGGCCGTCCGTCCGGGCGTTGTGCACACGTGTAGGTCCCTCACACGAGTGACACCCTCTCGGAAGATCGTTTTGGTATCGCCGCAGGTCACGGCGGTGTTCGGAGAGCGTTCCCCTTACACGTATCCCGGTATGCCCCGAGTGATCACCATGGCCCTCCTTCTCAGGGGTGGGGCCAGCCCTACTACGCAGGTGTGTCTGCCCCCCGGACCAAGACACCGGTCCGCAGGATGTGGGGCCCGGTCGCCCGCCAATAGCGTTTCCGTGTCGAGGAAAACCTTCGGCAGCGGAGAACATAGGAGCGGGGACCATGGCATCCAGGCGCAATTTGGCCGCCTCGATCGGTGGCTGGAGTGCACAGCATCGGAAAACGGCGGTATTCGGGTGGCTGCTGTTCGTGGTCCTCGCCGTGGTGATCGGCGGTATGAGCGGGACGGACAAGATCACCAAGGCCGAGCGCGGCGTGGGGGAGTCGGGTCGCGCGGCACGCATCATCGACGACGCGGGCATCAGTGAGCCCGCCGGCGAGATGATCCTGGTCCGCAGCGACAAGCTCGTCGCGCAGGACCCGAAGTTCCGCGCCGCCGTGGACGACGTGATCAACCGCGTCAACGCCACGCAGATCAAGGACAAGGGCCCCGCCACCCAGCACCTGCGTTCTCCGTACGCCGGACAGGGCGGCATCTCCTCCGACAAGCACTCGGCGCTGATCCAGTTCGACATGGCCGGGGACAGCGAGAAGGCCGTCGACAACATCCAGCCGGTCCTGGACGCGGTGGCAGCGGCCCGCGGCGCGCACTCGGACGTGGTCATCGAGCAGTTCGGTGACGCCAGCGGCGACAAGTGGTTCAAGGACACCATCGCCAAGGACTTCACCCGCGCCGAATGGACCGCCGTCCCGCTCGCGCTCGGCATCCTGCTCGTCGCGTTCGGCGCCGTGGTCGCCGCGCTGCTGCCGGTGGCCCTCGCACTCACCGCGTTCATCGCCGCGGGCGGCCTGCTCGCGCTGAGCAGCCACCTGATGCCGGTGGGCGACAACGCGCAGTCGGTGATGTTGCTGATCGGCCTGGCCGTCGGTGTCGACTACTGCATGTTCTACCTGCGCCGGGAGCGGGAGGAGCGGGCCAAGGGCCGCGACCCCGAGACCGCGCTGCGGATCGCCGCCGCCACCTCCGGCCGGTCGGTGCTCATCTCCGGCATCACCGTGATCGTCGCGATGGCCGGCATGTTGCTCTCCGGTCTGAGCGAGTTCGAGTCGATGGCCTCCGCGACCATCCTGGTCGTGCTCACCGCGGTGCTCGGTTCGCTCACCGTGCTGCCTGCGCTGCTGTCGATGCTCGGCGACAAGGTGGACTTCGGCAAGATCCCCGGGCTGGCCAAGATGCGTCGTCCCACCGGCGGCAGCAAGGTCTGGGGCAAGATCCTGGGCGTGGTGCTCACCCGGCCCAGGGCCACCGCGGTGCTCGCCGGCGGTCTGCTGATCGCGCTGACCATCCCGGTGGTGGGCATGAAGACCGCCCAGCTGCCGCTCGACAAGGAACTGCCCACCGACCTGTCCATCGTGCAGACCTACCAGCACATCGAGAAGGCCTTCCCCGGCGGCCCGGCGCCCGCCCAGGTCGTGGTCAAGACCAAGAACCCCGACGACCCGAAGCTGGCCGCCGCCTGGGACAACTTCCGCCGCGCCGCGATCGCCACCGGCAAGATGCACGAGCCGATCGAGGTCGAGCGCCAGGGCACCACCAACATCTTCAAGATCTCCGTGCCGCTCGCCGGCGGTGGGCTGGACAAGACCAGCAACGACGCCCTGGCGACACTGCGGGACAAGGTCGTCCCGGAGACCCTGAACAAGGTCGACGGCATCCAGGACGCCCCGGTCACCGGCAACACCGCGGGCAACAAGGACTTCAACGACAAGCTCGGCGCGGCCCGCCTGCCGATCTTCGCCTTCGTGCTCGGCTTCGCGTTCCTGCTCATGCTGGTGTCGTTCCGCTCGATCGCCATCGCGGCCACCGCCATCGTGCTCAACCTGCTGTCGGTGGGCGCCGCGTACGGTGTGATGACGCTGGTCTTCCAGCACGGCTACGGCGACTTCCTGGTCGGCACCGACGCACCGGGGGCCGTCGTCTCCTGGATCCCGATGTTCCTGTTCGTGATCCTGTTCGGCCTGTCGATGGACTACCACGTGTTCGTGGTCTCCCGGATCCGTGAGGCCTACGACAAGGGCATGGACACCAAGGAGGCCGTGTCGCACGGGATCCGCACCACCGCCGGTGTGGTGACCAGCGCGGCGACGATCATGGTCGCGGTGTTCGCGGTCTTCGGCACCCTGTCGATGCAGTCGATGAAGCAGTTCGGTGTCGGCCTGGCGGTCGCGGTTCTGCTCGACGCCACGATCATCCGCGGTCTGCTGCTGCCGGCCGTGATGAGCCTGCTCGGCGACCACAACTGGTACCTGCCGCGCTGGCTGAACTGGCTGCCGCAGATGGACCACGGCGACGAGGCGGTCGACGTGCCGGCCCCGGCCGCCGAGCCGGCTCCGGCCTACGCCGGGGCGAACGGTTACCAGGCGCCCGGCTACGAGCCGGCGTACCCGGGGACCGGATACGACGAGAACGTGTCCTCCTCGCGGCGGATCCCCCGGCCGCCGGCCGGCTGATCGAAGGTCGGGTCACCACCGGCACCACGCCGGTGGTGACCCGACCACCCGCCACCTCCGCCGAAAGCACGGGTCGGGACCGGATACTCGGTCCCGACCCGTCGTGCGTGTCGGCGCGGAAAACGGAAGCACCGACCCGCAGTGCACAACGGCCGATGTCTGAGAGGCTGAACCCATGGCATCCCACCGACAGCGCAATCTTGTGGTGATGAGGCACGCGAAGGCCGAGTGGCCCGACGGGCCGGACCACGAGCGACCCCTCGCCGAACGCGGCCGCAAGGACGCCGCCGAGACCGGGCACCGGCTGCTCGCCGGCGGCATCACCCCGGATCTGGTGGTGTGCTCCCCGGCGGTGCGCACCCGCGAGACCTGGCGGCTGGTCGGCAAGGTCTACGACCACAAGCCGCACACCGTCTACGACGAGCGGGTCTACGAGGCGAGCGCGCAGGCGCTCCTGTACCTCGTGCAGGAGACCCCCGACGAGGTCGACACGCTGCTGCTGATCGGGCACAACCCGGGAGTGGCCACGCTGGTCAACGCGTTGGCCGGCAGCGGTGAGGACGACACGCTCGTGCGGCTGCGGGAGAAGTACCCGACCTCGGCGGTGGCCGTACTCAGCCTGCACACCCCCTGGTCCGACCTCCAGGAACGCTCGGCCCACCTGACCAGATTCACCACCCCGGCCGGCTGAGCACCGAACCACACCCGAACCGCCGGACCGGCCCCCAAAGCCGGTTCGGCGCTTGGGCTGTCGGAGCGGCACGAGGCCGACGGCTCGGCCGGGGTCCGGCATATCCAGCCCGTCCGGCGTTTGAGGACAAGCTTTTCAGCCCGTCCGGCGCTTGAGGACGGCCCACCCCGGCTCGGGAGGACCCGGGCACGCGGTCGCCCCGACCCGCTCGGCCGCTCGGCCGCACGGCGCTATGCGTCGGCCGCGTCGGCCGCCTCGATCTCGTCCCGCGTGACCCCGAGCAGGAACAACACGGTGTCCAGAAACGGCACATTGACCGCCGTGTCCGCGGCCTCCCGAACCACCGGCTTCGCGTTGAACGCCACCCCGAGCCCCGCGGCATTGAGCATGTCCAGGTCGTTCGCCCCGTCACCGATCGCGACGGTCGCCGTCAACGGCACCCCCGCGTCCGCCGCGAAGCCGCGCAACAACCGCGCCTTGCCCGCCCGGTCGACGATTTCGCCCACCACCCGCCCGGTGAGCTTGCCGTCGACCACCTCCAGGGTGTTCGCCGCGCTGTAGTCCAGCCCCAGCTTCTCCACCAGCACGTCGGTGACCTGGGTGAATCCGCCCGAGACGATGCCGACCTTGTAGCCGAGCCGCTTCAGCGTCCGCACCAGCGTGCGTGCCCCCCGGGTGAGGACGACCTGCTCGCGCACCCGGTCGATGGCGCTCTCGTCCAGCCCCGCCAGCAGCGCCACCCGGGCCCGCAGCGACTCGGCGAAGTCCAGTTCGCCGCGCATCGCGGCGGAGGTGACCTCGGCCACCTCGTCCAGACAGCCCGCATGCTCGGCGAGCAGTTCGATCACCTCGCCCTGGATCAGGGTCGAGTCGACGTCCATCACGATCAGCCGCTTGGCCCGGCGCCGCAGCCCGGACGGCTGGACCGCGATGTCCACTCCGCGCTCGGCGGCCTCGATGGCCAATTCGAGCCGCAGCTTGTCGGTCTCCACGCCGGAGACCTGGAGCTCGATGGCGGTCACCGGATACTTGGCGAGTCGGAAGATCCGGTCGATGTTGGCGCCGGCGTTCGCGATCCGGTGCGCTATCCCGGCGAACGCGTCCGGCTCCAGCGGGTGGCCGAGCACGGTGACGTGCGAGCGGCCCTCGCCGCGCGGGCGGTTGTCGCCGACGCCGGACAGGATCTCCGCCTCCAGGCGCTCACCGTCCGCCCAGCGGTGTACGCCGGCCCGCAGTCGGCCCTCGTCGGTCGGCGTGGTGATCAGGACGCACAGCGTGAGCCGGCCCCGGGTGACGGTCTGCTCGACGTCGACGACCTCGACGGTGTGGCCGGCCAGGACATCGAAAAGGCTCGCCGTCACCCCCGGTCGGTCCTTGCCGAAGATCTTGACGAGAAGAGTGCGCGGCGCATTCATGATGCTTCACGGTACCGGCCGTTCGAGATCGACCGCCGCACCGGTCCACACTGCGAACAGCCGACGAATCGCCCGGCGGGCCGGATTCACCCAGGCCAGGGGCCCGACCGGGTCGGTCCCTGCGGCTCGGGCGGGGGCGGCGGGCGGTGCGTGGGGTCGGGTCTGTTCGAGTACGGCGGCGGTCCCGGTGGGGCGGGTGGCGCCGTGTGGAGGGGGCGCGGCGGGCCGGCGGCGAGCGGTGCGGCGTCCGTCCTCCGGTAGCGCACCCAGTCCGCGAGCGCGCCGCCGACGAAGCCGGCACACGCGCCCCACAGCAGCCCCAGCAGCACCGTCCACAGATAGTCGGCGTGCAGCGACACCGACGCGCCGGGGGAGACCACCCCGCCGAACACCGACACCGCGACCTTGAGCTGAAGCTGCATCAGATAGGCGATCACCAGCAGCCCGCCGGCCAGCGCCATCGCGAACCGCCACGCGTGCTGATGCGGGCGCACCGACGCGGGCGCGCGCAGCGCCATCAGGGTCCCGCCGAGCAGCAGGAGCAGCGCGGAGAACAGCGGTACGAACCACGCCCGCGAGTCCAATTCGGCCAACCGGTCGATCCGGATCGGCAGACCGTCCCCCGCGGAGGCCTTGACCAGCTTGCCCAGCGGCCCGGGCAGACCGAACGAGAAGCCGCCGCCGGTGGGGTCGGTCGTGGTTGCCTTCCACGGGATGCCCAGGCCGAGCGAGGCGAGCAGCCAGACCGCGTTGGGCAGCGCGAAGAACATGCCGCCGATCATGCGCTTCGGCGCGGGCGCGGAGGCGGCCACGAACGGCGTACCCACCACCCCCGCGACCACCGCGGCGATCAGCACCGCGAGCACCCCGGCCACCGGCGGACGCAGCACCGCCCGATGCCGCAACCACTTCACCGGCAGCGGACCGCGCACGGACACCCCGACGGCGACGGCCAGGGTGATCAACAGCCACAACGCGCCGAACGCGAGCGTGCCGGTCACGTCGGTCTCGAACCGGGCCGCGGCGCCCAGGCTGAAGATGTTCATCAGGTCCTGCGCCTTGGCGCCGCCGACCCGGGAGACGAACTGCTCGATGGGCAGCGTGTGTTTGCCCGTCGTCGCCACCACGCCGAGCGCGGCCATGGTGAACACCAGCACCCGCACGCCGTGTACGACCAGGTCCAACGCGCCGATCACCAACCGGTGTCGCAGCGGACGCAGGAACAACCAGCCGAGGACCAGCGCGCCGATCAGGCCGATGCCGAGCAGCATGATGTCGACCTTGCCGCTGCCCTGCGCGAGCGATATGTCACCGGTGAGTCGGCTGAGAATATCGTCGCCCGTACCGCTCTTCTCGGCGCCCTTCAGGTCTACCGTGCCGCCCACCGCGAGCGCGACCACCGCCGCCACCAGCGCCGGCATCGTGCCCGAGCCCAGATCGTCGGCGCCGAGCAGCCACAACCCGAGCCACGCGGCGGCGGCCATCGCGCCGAACGCCGCGAGCACCGCGCCGAACGCGTGCAGCCACGGCGCGACGCCGCCCCAGGAGGCGGGACCGGCCGATGGTCGGGCCGGAGGCGGTGCGTTGTGCTGCTGCTGGTTCCAGGCCACGACCGCTCCTGTCACGTGCGACCCGACCGCCGGTCGAGCGGGACAAACTCGACTATCGAGCCGCCCCGAGTCACACGTCAACGGATTCCCCCGGAAGTGGAAGGCGAAGTTGATGTCGGAATCGGCCTTCGGAGTGGTTCACGGTGCTTCCGGACGAGAAAGCCTGCCCGTGAGGCCCCCGCGTCCCTACACTCTCGAAGGGTGGGGGACAGCTATACGCCAGAAGGACCGGCAGTGCCGCACCTGACCGTCGGCACCAGCGCCGGCGCGCCCGTGATCCTCGATCCCGGGCGCGAACACGTCGTCGGTCGCGATCCGTCCTGCGCGATCGTGCTCGACGACCGCCGGGTGAGCCGGCGCCACGCGATCCTGCGAGTCGGTCCCGACGGCTGGGAGTTCGTCGACGGGAACAGCGTCAACGGCTCGTGGATGCGCGGCAATCGGGTGCACCGGGTGGTCGTCGGCCGAGGGTGCGAGGTGCTGCTCGGCGACCCCGACGACGGTGATCCGCTGCGCCTCGCGCCGGAGGCGACCGCCACCGAGGTGGTGCCGCCGCGCATGGCGCGACAGGAGCACGTACAGATCCCCGAACCGCCCGGCCGCGGCGAACCACCCCCGCACCGCGCCGAATCGCCGTACACCCCCGAGCCGCCGTCGATCCCCGAGCCGCCCTCCGTCCCCGAGCCGCCGCGCCGAGTCCCGGACCGGCCCAACCCGTTGGAGCGCGCGCACATCGGCGCCGGGCCCGCCGTCGACCCGCGCCCGAGCGTGGACCGGCAGCCGAGTATGGTCATCCCGCTCCCGGTCCGCACCCTGCGCATCGGCCGCGCGCTGGACAACGACCTGGTCCTCACCGACCTGATGGTCTCCCGCCACCACGCCGAGTTGCGCACCACCCCCGGCGGCCGGCGCGAAATCGTCGACCTGGGCAGCCACAACGGCACGTTCCTCAACGGCCAACCGATCGAGCGGGCGCTGCTCGGCGAAGCCGACCTGGTCGGCATCGGGCACGCCACCTTCCGCCTCGACGGCCAGGAACTACGCGAGTTCATCGACACCGGCGAGGTCTCCCTCGAGGTGCAGAACCTCACCGTCAAGGCCGGCAAGCGGGTCCTGCTCGACAACGTCTCCTTCCCGCTCGCCGAGCGCAACCTGCTCGCCATCGTCGGCGGTTCCGGCGCGGGCAAGTCCACCCTGCTCGGCGCGCTCACCGGCAGCCGGCGTGCGGCCAGCGGCAAGATCCTCTACGACGGTCGCGACCTGTACGCGAACAACGCCGAACTGCGCCAGCGCATCGGCCTGGTGCCGCAGGACGACATCCTGCACGCGCAACTCACCGCGCGCACCGCGCTGCGCTACGCCGCGCAACTGCGCTTCCCCGAGGACACCGACGCGGCCGAGCGCGAGCGCCGCGTCGAGGAGGTGATCGGCGAGCTGAGCCTGGACAAGGTGCCGCGCGGCGCCGCCTCGCCGTACGCCGACACCAAGGTCAGCAGCCTCTCCGGCGGCCAGCGCAAGCGGGTCAGCGTCGCCGTCGAACTGCTCACCAAACCGTCGGTGTTGTTCCTCGACGAGCCCACCTCTGGGCTGGACGAGGGCCTGGAACGTTCGGTGATGGAGAAGCTGCGCGAACTCGCCGACGACGGCCGCACCGTCATCGTGGTCACCCACAGCACCCGCAGCCTGAACGTGTGCGACCGCGTGCTCGTGCTCGCGCCCGGCGGCCGGATCGCCTTCTTCGGCCCGCCCGACGAGGCGTTGCCGTTCTTCGGCAAGGGCGACTGGCCCGAAGTTTTCACCATGTTCGACGACGAGCCCGACCGCGACTACGAGGGCCCGTTCCGTCGCTCGGAGTTGTACGGCAAGTACATAGAGGTCGGCCGGGACCGCGCGCACGCCGAACAGGGCGAGCGGGCGCAGACGAAGCCGCCCAAGCCGCAGGGCTGGTTCTCCCAACTGGCCACGCTGTCCCGGCGCTACCTCGCGGTGATCGCCTCCGACCGCAAATACCTGGCGCTGTTGGCCATAGCGCCGCTGTTCCTGGGCATGTTGTGCCGAGTCATCCCGGGCAAACTGGTCAGTCCGCCGGGGTCGCCGCCGGGGTCGAACCAGGAGGCGACCACCAAGCTGCTCGTGCTGTTCGTGATCAGCGGCCTGATGGGCACCGCGACGGCGGTCAACGAGTTGATCAAGGAACGCGCGATCTACCGTCGCGAGCGCAGCGCCGGCCTCTCGGTCTCCGCCTATCTCGGCTCGAAGATCCTGGTGCTCGGCATGATCTCGGCGATCCAGGGCGCGGTACTCACCGCCGTCGCGCTGGTCGGCGTGAAGTTGCCCGCCAAGGGCGTCGTGATCGGCCCGGCGATCGTCGAGATCGGCATCGCGGTGGTGTTGTCGGCGATCGCGGCGATGGCGGTGGGGCTGGTGGTCTCCGCGTCGATCGGCAGTGCCGAGTTGGCGATGCCGCTGCTCGTGGTGATCGCGATCGTGCAGGTGGTGCTGTGCGGCGGCCTGTTCCCGCTCAACGGCAAGGCCGGCATCGAGCAGATCTCCTGGCTGGCCCCGGCCCGCTGGGCCTTCGCCGCGTCGGGTAGCACGATAGACCTCGCCACCCAACTGCCGCTCAAACCGGGGGAGTCCCCGGACCCGCTGTGGAAGCACGAGCCGGCCGTCTGGTACCGCAACGTCGGCATCCTGACCGGCCAGATCGCGATATACGGGACGATCGCCCTGCTCATGCTGCGCCGGCTCGACCCGAAGACGCGGCGTCGGCGCGGCAAGTAGCGCGCTCCGGCCGCGGCCGGGTTCTCACGGCCGTACCGCGGCCAGGATCGTGCTCGTCAACACCTCGGGCGCGGCCTCGGCGGTGAGCCGGCCCGCCTGTACCTCGGCCGCCGCCGCGTGGACCAGGCTGTAGAGCACGGTCACCAGTCAGTCGACGGGCAGGTCCGCCCGGATCGTGCCGGCCGCCTGCCCGTCGAGCAACAATCGCCGGATCGGGCCGAGGATGCGCTCGTGCTGCTCGCGCATGCGGTCCGGGGTCAGCGTCGACGACACGGCGGCGAACAGCGCCGAGTGCCGGTCGAGGACGCGCCACGAGGAGCGGATCAGCCGGGCCGGCGCGACATCGGCCGGCGCGGCGTCGGCGGCTTCCTCGGCGAAGACCTGTACCGCCTCGCCGACCGACCGGTCCAGGGCCGCCTCGATCAGGCTCTCGCGCGAGGCGAAGTGCGCGTAGAGGGTGACCCGGCTGACCCCGGCGGCCCGGGCGATCGCCGACATGCTCGCCTGCGGATCGGCGGCCAGGCAGTCCGCGCGTTGCGCACCGGGCTCGTCTTCCTGCCGGTGGCCGCGACCGTCACGGTCGGCGCGCATCTCGGCGGGCAGGCGCTCGGGCGATTCGGATGGCGTCCGGTCGGGGTCGGTGCGTTCGGCCTCGCGGCGGCCGGCGCGGGGCTGCTCACCCGACTGTCCGCCGCCGGCAACGTCTGGATGGATCTGGTTCCCGGGTTCGCCCTGCTCTCGCTCGGCCTCGGGGCCGCGTTCGTCTGCGCCACCACCGCCGCCATGCACGGCCTGCCGCATCGTGACACCGGCCTGGCTTCGGGCCTGATCGGCACCGCGCACGAACTCGGCGCGGCCCTCGGCGTCGCGGTGCTCGCCGCCATCGCGGGCGCGGCCCTGGACGGCGCCGGCGGCGTCACCGGCTTCCGACACGCCTTCCTCGCCTGCGCGGCGATCGCCGTGGCGGCGGCCGCGGCGTCGGCCGTACTGCTGCCGCGCGATCGACCGGACCCGGATCAGGCACGGGCGATGGCGCACTGACGCGGGGCGTTCGCTGCGCCGCGAGCGGTTCGGGGCCTCAGGCGCGGTCCGGCTCCAGCGCCGCGCTGTACGCGGCCACCATCGCCCGTCGGCACGCCCGCTCCAAAGGGGCCAACGCGAGCAGCCGCGCGGATATCTCCGCCGCGCTGACCGCCCCGCCGTCCTCGCCGCTCGCCACCCGGATCACGGTGTGGATCCGGCGCGCCTGGTCCAGCACCCGCCCGGCCCGACCGGGGTGGCCCGGTGCGATCCGGGTGTCCGAATCCTTGCGGTACAGCCCGGCGAGCGCGCGCTGCGCGGCCGGTCCGCTGCCGGCCACGTCCAGCCGGGCCAGGTCCTCGATCGTGTCCCGCATCGCCTCGGCCAACTCGCGTTCGGCCTCGGCCAGGAATGGGCCGGGCGCGGGCCGGTCGGCCACCTCGAACATGGTCCAGGCCACCCGTACCGTCGCGTCGTCGGCCGTGCCGTGCCGGGTCACCGAGGGCACCAGACCGTAGGCCACACCCGGCGCGCCGACGGTGATCGCCGCCTCGCCGGCGTCGAGCGCGAGGTCGTTGAAGGCGGGCGGCCCGGGCAGCGCGAGCGGATCGCCGGCCACCGGCAGCGCCAGCCGCAGCCCGCGCACTCCCGACGCGCGCAACCGCCCCAGCGCGAGCGACAGACCGACCGCCCCGGACTCGCCGGGCACGCCCGTCACCCGATGCGGCTCGTCCGTACCGACGATCTCGGTCACCGCGTCGTCCGGCGGAACGTGCCCGGCCAGCAGGGCATTGCCCCATGCGACGAGAAGTCCGGAGCGGGGTTCGGCATGCATGCGGACAAGCGTAAGGGTGCTCACACGGGTGCTCGCAATGCTCCCGGACACGACCGGAGGTGGTTCGGTGTCATAGGTTTCTCCCGGACCGGGTGCAACAACGCGGGACCACGGAGCGAGGCGGTGATCCCACACAAGGGGATGCCGTCCGGCGGCGTAGCGCACGATGGGGAGCTGGCAGGGATGAGCGACGTTCTCGAACTGGTTGACGTATCGGTGGTGCGCGACGGTCGCCCTCTGGTGGACCAGGTGACCTGGTCGGTCGCGGAAGGCGAGCGCTGGATCGTCGTCGGACCCAACGGCGCGGGCAAGACCACGCTGCTGCAACTGGCGTCCACCTACCTGTTCCCCACCTCCGGCACGGTCGCCGTCCTGGGCGAGAAGCTGGGCTCGGTGGACGTGTTCGAGCTGCGTCCGCGCGTGGGCATGGCGTCCGCCGCGCTGACCGACAAGCTGCCGCGGCGCGAGCGGGTGCTGGACATCGTGCTGACCGCCGCCTACGGGATGACCGCCAAGTGGCACGAGCGCTACGACGCCGAGGACGAGCGGCGCGCCCGGCGGCTGCTCGACCAGCTCGGCATGGCCGAATACGTGGACCGCACGTTCGGCACGCTGTCCGAGGGCGAGCGCAAGCGGGTACAGATCGCCCGCGCGCTGATGACCGACCCCGAACTGCTGCTGCTCGACGAGCCGGCCGCCGGGCTCGACCTGGGCGGACGCGAGGACCTGGTGCGCCGGCTCGGCGCGTTGGCGGCCGACCCGTACGCGCCCTCGATGATCCTCGTGAGCCATCATGTCGAGGAGATTCCGCCGGGCTTCACCCACATTCTGATGATCCGTCAGGGGCAGGTGCTCGCGGCGGGTCCGATCGCCGAGACGCTGAACTCGCGCAACCTGTCGCACTGTTTCGGTCTGCCGCTGATCGTCGAGCAGCAGTACGGGCGTTGGTCGGCGCGCGGGCTGCCGATGCCGGAGGCCCCGGAGGCGCGCTGACCCGGCGCGGGGCGGTCGTCCGCGGGGCGGCGGTCGTTCGTACGGCGGGGGGCGTCGGGCGTTCGTCCGCGCCGGTCATTGGTCCGAGAACACTCTCCTGATCCGTGCGCCCACGATCTACGATGAAGTCGTGGACGCATGGATGTGGTGGCTCATCGCGGTCGGGGCGTTCGGCATCTTCGGGGTGCTCACCTCCTTCGTGGAGATGGGCATGCTCGCGGTGGCCGCGCTCGCGGCCACGATCGCGGCGGGAGCCGGTGGCAACTTCCTGGTCCAAGTGGTGGTGTTCATGGTCGTCGCGATCGTGCTGCTCGCTTTCGTGCGACCGGTCGTGGTCCGGCACAACAACACGCCCGGGACCCGGACCGGGATCGACGCACTCAAGGGCGCCAGCGCCGTGGTGCTGGAGCGGGTGGACGAACACGGCGGCCGGATCAAGCTCAACGGCGAGGTCTGGTCGGCCCGCACGCTGGACAGCACGGCCGTGTTCGAGCCCGGTGCCCAGGTGGACGTCGCGGACATCGTGGGCGCCACCGCCGTGGTGATGTGACGATCGGATCGGTTGCGCCGACCGTGTTGACGTCCCACGCCGGCCCGCGAACCCCTAGGCTCGAACCAGCCTCGAAATTCGCAGGCAGCCGCAGGCACGCAGGACCTCGGGAGAGATCGTGAAGGCCACCGCCGTCATCGTTCTGGTCGTACTCGTACTGCTGGTGGTCGTCGCCCTGGTCAAGACGGTCAAGGTGATCCCCCAGGCGAGCGCGGCCATCGTGGAGCGTTTCGGGCGCTACACCCGCACTCTGCACGCCGGACTCAACATCCTCGTGCCGTTCATCGACCGGATCCGGCAGATGATCGACCTGCGCGAACAGGTCGTTCCGTTCCCGCCGCAACCGGTGATCACCGAGGACAACCTCGTCGTCCAGATCGACACCGTCATCTACTTCCAGGTCACCGACCCGCGCGCGGCCACCTACGAGATCGCCAACTACATCCAGGCGATCGAGCAGCTGACCATCACCACGCTGCGCAACATCATCGGTGGCATGGACCTCGAACAGACGCTCACCTCGCGCGAGGAGATCAACGCGGGCCTGCGCGGTGTGCTCGACGAGGCGACCGGACGCTGGGGCATCCGGGTCAACCGGGTCGAGCTCAAGGCGATCGAGCCGCCGCCCTCCATCCAGGACTCGATGGAGAAGCAGATGCGCGCCGAGCGGGACAAGCGCGCGGCGATCCTGACCGCCGAGGGACACCAGCGCTCGCAGGTGCTCACCGCCGAGGGTGACAAGGAAGCCGCCGTGCTGCGCGCCGAGGGTGAGCGGCAGGCCGCGGTGATCCGGGCCGAGGGTGAGGCGCGCGCGATCGAGACCGTCTTCGAGGCGATCCACGCGGGCGAGGTCGACAACAAGCTGCTGGCCTACCAATACCTCCAGATGTTGCCGAAGATCGCCGAGGGCAGCTCGAACAAGTTGTGGATCCTGCCCAGCGAGGTCACCCGCGCGCTGGAGGGCATCGGCGACGCGGTCGGCAACCTGTCGCCGAACGGATCCGGCCCGGCGCACCGCGTGCCGCAGTTGGCGCTGGAGGAGGAGCCGGCCTGGCCCGGCACGTCCGCACCCCCCGCCGGCCCGCCGGCCGCGGGCGGCCCGGCCGCCGGCCCGCCCGGGTCGGTGCGCAAGCAGCCGGCCGGGAACGGCGCCTCGTCGGTGCCGCGCCCGCCCGCCGAGCCGCCGACCGTCCCGGCCCCGCCGATCGACCCGCCGCGTCGTGGCGGCGCGCCCGCCGGCGACGTGGAGCCGCCGCACATCGAGCGTGGCCACCGCCCACCGCGCTGAGGCCACACCGCCTGCTGCGATGATCGTCGCGTCACGGCCACGGGGGACCGGCACAGTCCTCCCGGCGCCACGGTCATCGCGGCGAAGCGGGTGGGCACGATGGGCATGAGCTGGTGGGAAGCACTGGCGATCTTCGCCGCGGGCATCGCGGCCGGCGGGATCAACGCCGTGGTCGGATCCGGCACCCTGATCACCTTCCCCGTGCTGCTCGGCTTCGGCTACTCGCCGGTGACCGCGAACGTGTCGAACACCATCGGCCTGGTCCCCGGCTCGATCAGCGGCGCCATCGGCTACCGCCGCGAACTCGCCGGCCAACGCCCGCGCCTGCTCCGCCTGGGCCTGGCCTCCCTGCTGGGCGGCATCACCGGCGCGATACTGCTGCTCACGCTGCCGGCGGGGGCGTTCAAGGCGATCGTCCCGGTCCTGATCGTGATCGCCCTGGTGCTCGTGGTCCTGCAACCCCGCCTGGCCCGGAGCCTGGCCGCGCGCCGTGCCGGCAACGGCACACCCGAGGAGGGGCCGCGGCACGGCGGTGCGCTGCTGTGGGTGGCCGTCTTCGGCACCGGCGTCTACGGCGGTTACTTCGGCGCCGCCCAGGGGGTGCTGCTGCTCGCCCTGTTCGGCGTGTTCATCGCCGAGAACCTCCAGCGGATGAACGCGGTCAAGAACGTACTCGCCGCCGTCGTCAACGGTGTCGCGGCCATCCTGTTCATGATCGTCGCCGACGTCGCGTGGTGGGTGGTGCTGCTGATCGCCCTGGGGTCCGTGATCGGCGGCCAGATCGGCGCGAAGGTCGGTCGCAAGCTGCCGCCGACGGTCCTGCGGGCGGTGATCGTGGTGGTCGGCTCGATCGCGGTGATCCGGCTGCTGCTGTAGGGGTCGGCCGGGCGTGCCGCGTGTGGGTTCCTTCGGTGTGCTCTCTTGTGGTTACCCGGGAACTGTCGGAGAGTGAACGCCGACCTGGAAGAACGCACTCTTCGGCGACTGGGGAACCGGATGGGGACCAAGCAGCAACTCGCGGGCCTGCCCGAGGACGCGGACCTGAGGCGCGCGGACTCCCTGGCGCGGGAGATCTTCTCCGACGTCGCCAACAAGTGGGCCCTGCTGATCATCGAGGCGCTGGGCGAGCGCACGCTGCGCTTCAGCGAGCTGCGTACGGAGGTCGAGGGCATCAGCCACAAGATGCTCACCCAGAACCTCCGCATGCTGGAACGCAACGGGCTGCTCGACCGGAAGGTGTATCCGACCGTGCCGCCGCGCGTCGAGTACACCCTCACCGAGCCGGGCCGCGGCCTACGCGCCACGGTCGACGCGATGTGCGGCTGGACGCACCGGAACCTGAGCCACATCGAGAGCGCACGCCGCCGCTTCGACGCGTGAGGGCTACGGCCCCGCCGGCCGGCCCCGGGTCGGCGCGTGTGTGGGCGAAGGGCCGTGAAACGATGCGCGGATGCCCGCGACCGCACATCCGACCCACACCGCCCTCGGCCTGGCCCTGGGCGTTGTCCTCGACGCCGCGTTCGGTGATCCGCGGCGCGGCCATCCCGTGGCCGGCTTCGGGATCCTGGCCGGGCGCGCGGAGCGGGCCATGCACGGCGACAGTCGGGCGCGCGGCGTCGCGTACAGCGCCCTGTGCGTCGGGGCGACCACCGCGCTTGCGCTGGGGGTGCGTCGGGCCGTCGCGGGCCGCCCCGCGGCCACCGTCCTGGCCACCGCCGGCTGCACCTGGGCCGTGCTCGGCGGTACCACCCTGCGCCGCGAGGCCCGGGCGATCGCCGCGCCGCTGGTGGCCGGGGACCTGCCCGCCGCCAGGGACGCGCTGCCGCGCCTGGTGGGGCGCGACCCGAGCCGGCTGGACGACAAGGGCATCGCTCGGGCCGTGGTCGAGTCGGTGGCGGAGAACACGTCCGACGCGGTGGTGGCGCCGTTGTTCTGGGGCGCGGTCGCGGGCATCCCCGGGCTGCTCGGCTACCGCGCGATCAACACCCTGGACGCGATGGTCGGCCATCACACCCCGCGCCACGAGCACTTCGGCTGGGCCTCGGCCCGGCTGGACGACGTCGCCAATTGGCCGGCCGCGCGACTCACCGGGCTGCTCACCGTCGCGGCGGCCCCCGTGGTCGGCGGCGATCGGGGCCGGGCGTGGGCGGTGTTGAGGCGGGACGGCGGCAGTCACCCCAGCCCCAACGCGGGCCGCTGCGAGGCGTCCGCCGCCGGCGCGCTGGATGTCACGCTCGGCGGCCGGAACGTCTATGCCGGCCGTACCGAGGATCGGCCGCGGCTCGGTGACGGGCCGCCCCCCGCCCCCGCCGACATAGCGCGCGCCAACCGCCTCTCGGCGACGGTCGGCTTGGCCGCCGCCGCGCTTGCCGTGGGCGCGCCGGCCGCCCGCGCCGCCATCGCCGCCCGCGCGGCGCGCCGCACCGGCAAGGCGGTCCGATGAGCGCGCGGGTTGGTGAGCGGATGGCAACCGGGCGTCGTGGACGCCGTGTTCGGGAGGAGGAGCGGTGAACGGTGCGCTTTTGGTGGCCGGGACCACCTCCGATGCCGGGAAGAGCGTCGTGGTGGCCGGGCTGTGCCGGCGGTTGGCCCGCGAAGGGGTCAAGGTCGCGCCGTTCAAGGCGCAGAACATGTCGCTCAACTCGATGGTCACCGCCGACGGGGCGGAGATCGGCCGCGCCCAGGCGATGCAGGCGGCGGCGGCGCGGATCGAGCCGGAGGCGGTGATGAATCCGGTGCTGCTCAAGCCCGGTGGCCTGATGAGCAGTCAGGTGGTGCTCCTCGGCAAGCCGATCGCCGAGGTCGGGGCGCTGAACTACCGTGATCTGAAGCCGCGTCTGTTCGAGGCGGTACTGGACTCGCTGGCCGACCTGCGGGCGCGCTACGACGTCGTGGTGTGCGAGGGCGCGGGCAGCCCGACCGAGATCAACCTGCGCGATCGCGACATCACCAACATGGGGCTGGCCCGGGCCGCCCGCCTGCCGGTGCTCGTGGTCGGCGACATCGATCGGGGCGGGATCTTCGCGTCGTTCTTCGGCACCCTCGCCCTGCTCTCCCGCGAAGACCAGGAACTGGTCTGCGGGTTCGTGATCAACAAGTTTCGCGGCGACGCGCGCCTGCTGGATCCGGCGCTGACCCGGATGCGCGAACTCACCGGACGTCCGGTCATGGGCGTGCTGCCCTTCCTCGGCGGCCTGTGGCTGGACGTCGAGGACTCGCTCGCCCTGGACGCCGACCGGGGTACGGCCGAACCGCCGCTCGGCGCGGACGTCCTGCGCGTCGCGGTGGTGCGCCTGCCCCGGATCAGCAACTTCACCGACATCGACGCGCTGTCCGTCGAGCCCGGTGTGGTGGTGCGCTTCGTGAGTACGCCCGGCGAGATCGCCGACGCCGACCTGGTGGTGCTGCCCGGCTCCCGGGCGACCGTCGCCGACCTCGGTTGGCTGCGCGAACGCGGCCTCGACACCGCGCTGGCCCGGCGGGCCGCCGAGGGGCGGCCGATCCTGGGCATCTGCGGCGGCTACCAGATGCTCGGGCGCGAGATCGACGACGACGTGGAGAGCCGCGCGGGGACGGTGCCGGGCCTGGGCCTGCTGCCGGTCCGGGTACGCTTCGCCGCCGACAAGACCCTGGCCCGACCGCGTGGTTACGCCGACGGGTCGCCGGTGACCGCGTACGAGATCCACCACGGCGTGGTCGACGTCGAGGCGGGTGAGCCGCTGTTCACCGACGCCGACGGCGGCGCCCTGGACGGCTGCCGAGTCGGCGCGATCACCGGCACGTTGTGGCACGGCGCCCTGGAGAACGACGACTTCCGCCGTACGTTCCTGTCCCGAACCGCCGCGTCCTCCGGCCGCCGCTTCACCGTCTCCCCGAACACCTCCTTCGAAGCCGCCCGCCAATCCCGCCTCGACGCCCTGGGCGACCTGATCGCCGACCACCTCGACAACGCCGCGGTCGACCACCTGATCACCCGAGGCCCCACCCCGGGGCTGCCGTTCGTTCCCCCGGGCGCCTGAGCGCGCGGCATCCGCCGACCGTGGGGAAATACCCCGGACGGGACTTCGGTCGATCGTCGATGATGGGTTCGGGGGTCGGCGGAGAGGCGGGGGGTCGTGATGCGGGTTTTGTTGGCCGGGGACACACACGGGAACACCGGGCACGTGCGTCGTGTGCTCGATGTCGCCGCCGAACTCGACGTGGACGCGGTGTTCCAGCTGGGCGACTTCGGCTACTGGGAGCACGAGCCGTCCGGCGTCCGGTATCTGGACGCGGTCAATCGTTCGGCCCGCTCGCGGGGTGTCGACGTGTACTTCCTGGACGGAAACCACGACAAGTCCTCGCTGCTGATGGAGTCCTACGGCGACGACCGGGACGAGCAGGGGTTCGTGATCGTGCGGCCCCGGGTGCGCTACGCGCCGCGCGGGCACCGGTGGTCCTGGCGGGGGACGAACTTCCTCGCCTTCGGCGGCGCGTTGTCGCTGGATCGGGAGCGGCGGTTGGCCGAGGAGCGGCGGCGGTACGAGAAGGCGCTGCGCAAGGAGGACTTTCGGGTCGGCGCGGGTCGCCCGCCCGCCGAGGTGCCGACCTACGCCGGCAGCCTGTGGTTCCCGGAGGAGGAGGGTACGGACACCGACGTGGACACGATCCTGACCGACCCCTCGCCGGTGGACGTCCTGCTCACCCACGACAAACCGCTGCGGGCCGCACCCGAGTTCAACCGCAAGGGCGAACCGCGCTGCCTGCCGAACCAGGCCCGGATCCAGCGCCTGGTGGACGCCTACCGGCCCGCCGTCGCCGCGCACGGCCACCTGCACTTCCGCTACACGGAGGAACTGGCCCACCCCGACGGCTCGGTGACGCGCGTCGAGGGTCTGGCCGCCGACCCGATGGCGTCCTACGACGTCCCCGGCTACCGGGTCGCCGATTCGTGGCTGCTCCTCGACCCGGCCGCGTCGACCTCGGCGGCCGACGCCGATCCCGGCACGCTGGAGGCGGCCACCGGCTCCTGACGAGCCGCCGGCGCGAAGCGTATTCGCCTCGACGAAGCGGGGGAGGGTGGATAGCCTCGGCGCGCACACACGATCGAATCACCGAGCCGAATCGAGCCGGTCCGACGCGGGCCGATGCGGGCGGCCTCCGGACGGGTGATGCACGAGAGGGACCACGTGTCCGACACACCCACCGCCGACGCGCCCACCGAGGCCGCGCCCCGGCGTCGCCGCACCCCGCTTCTGGTGGTCGGCGGAATCGTTACGGCAGCCCTCGTGGTCGGCGCCCTGACGATCGGCGGCGCCTTCGACGGCGACGGCGACTCCACCGCCCCGACCGCGCGGGAACGCCCCGCCGAGAGCACCCCGCCGCCGGCGACCTCCGGATCCCCGGAACCGCCCTCCACCGTCACCCGCATCACCCACGCCGACGTCAAGGCCCTCACCGACGCCCGCACCCGGGCGCTCCGGGACGGCGACGCGACCGCGTTCGTATCCGGGATCGACCCGGCCAACGCGGAACTCATGGCCGCACAGCACCGGTTGTTGGCGAACCTGCGGCTGTTCCCGTTCGCCAGGGCCGAGTTCCTGCCGCCGACGGGCCTGGACGCGGTGCGGGCGGAGGACGCGGGCGCGTACTCGTACGACATGGTGATCGTGTTCTCCCACCAACTCGACGGAATCGACAGCGAGCCGGCCGCCGAGACCTACACCTGGACGCTGAGCCGGGCCTCGATCGACGCACCCGTACAGATCACCAAGATCGTCGGAAGCAACCCGACGTCGGCTCCGACCCGGCCGGTCACGTATCCGGCCGCGTGGGACGGCGACGAACTCGCCGTGGTCGAACGCGAACACATTCTGCTCGCGGTCGCCGCGACGGACCGGGACCGCGCCGCGGCGTGGGCCGATCGCGCCGAACTCGCCGCGAAGCGCAACGCCGAGGCATGGCACGGGCCGGCGATCACCCCTCGGCGCTTCGCGGTCTTCGTACCGACGAAGCGGGAGACCGTCCGCCGGGTGCTCGGCGACAAGGCGGGCTTTTGCGAACTCGTCACGCCGGCCCGGCCCGGCGGCGGAAGCATGTCGCCCGTCGGCGCGCGGGTCACCTTCGACGGCGCCGATACGGCGTTCGCGTCCTCGACGAACCCGGACACCGGCATCGGGCTTCTCCGCCGGGAACTGGCCGAGGCCATGGTGGGGCAGTTCGCGCAATCGTCGTTGATCGGCGGCGGCGGCCGTTCCCGCTGGGTCTCCGAGGGCTTCGCCTACTACCTCGCCGGCGACAACAGCTACCGGGGCGCGGCCCGGGCCGAGCTGCGGGCCGGGCGGTTCAGCGGCAAACTCCCCGTCGACACCGACCTGTTGCCGATGGTGAAGGGTGATCAGGGCGCCGGAGCGGGCTTCCACGTCAGCATGCTGACGATCCGTTACCTCGCCGAGAAGTACGGCGCGGCCAAGGCGGACGAGTTCGTGGTCGCGATGTACGCGAACCCCGCCTCGCTCGACGCGGCGATCAAGGCGGCGAGCGGGCTGGAACGTGATGAGTTCGAGGCCGGATGGGCAGGCTACGTACGGGCCGAGATCGGCGGTTGACCCGCGGCGGCTACCGCGCGTGACCGTACCCGGGCCCCACTGCCGAGGTTGTCCGGGGACATGGATAACCTCGGCGAACACATGATCGGATCGCCGATTCGGGGCCGGGGGCGGAATCACCGGGCCGGCGATCCAGGGGAGGACTGGCATGTCCGACATGCCCAACACCGCCGACGGCGTGACACACCCGCCGAGCGGCACCACGACAGCAGACCACGAACAGCCGTGCACGGGGTGGGACATGGGCACGAACGAGGACGCACGGGAAAACACGGACGGCCCGACGGAGGAAAACCCACCCAAACCTCCCCGCGCACCGGCGCCCGGATCCACGGGCACACCAGCGACCGCACCGGTGCCCGCGCCCGTCGCGGAGGCAACCATCGGGCGGGCGCCCGAAAACGCGGCTCCGGCACCCGACAGCGCGGCCGGTACGCCTCCGGTACCCGTGACTTCGCCCGACCCGGATCCGACCACGACCACCTCCGCACCCGCCGGCGAGCCTGTAGCCGCGCCGGCGACCGCGCCCGACGCGCCGGCGACCGCGCCCGCCGGCGCGCTTGCGCCCACATCCGCCGACGGACCCGCGCCCGCGACCGTCGAGGAGATAGCCGGGCGGCCGGCCGAAGACGCGGTGCCGGTGCCCGACGACGCGGAGGGTTCGCGCTCGGCGCCCGTCACCTCGGTCGAGCCGGCCCCGCCGATGACCGCGCCCGCGCCCGCCGGCGGCGTTGCGATACCCGCCGGCCCCCCGTCCCTCGACCCCGACGCCGTCACCGGCAACGACTCGGGAGCGATACCGCCCACCCCCGAGGCGCCCCCCTTTCCGGCGCCCGTCGGGCCGTACGGGCCGCTCCCGTTCGTTCCCGCCCCCGACCAGCAGCGGCGCAACGCTCGCCGGCACCTGCTGGCCGCCGCCGGGGGAGTGCTCGCGATCCTCGCCCTGCTCGGCTCTCTCGCCGTCGGCGGCGTGTTCGACCCCACCACCACCCCGACCGCCGCGTCGTCGGCCGAGGACGAGACCGTCGGCGGCTCGGCCAAGGCCGGGGACAAGCCCCAGGTCACCCGGATCGCCGCCGCGGACCTGTCCGGCCTGGCCGACAGCCGTACCCAGGCCCTGAAGTCGGGGAACGTGGACGGCTTCGTCGCCGGAATCGACCCGGCCGCCCCCGAACTCGCCACCGCCCAGCGCCGGTTGTTCGCGAACCTGCGGCTGTTCCCGTTCACCAGCGTCGAGTTCCGGCCCTCCACCGCGACCGTCGAGCCCGCGAACGACGCCGGCCCGCTCACCCGCGACGTGAACGTCGTCTTCGCCCACCAGATCACCGGCGTCGACAGCGAGCCGATCGCCGAGCGCTACACCTGGACCGTCTCGCGCGCGTCCGTCGGCGCCCCGCTGCTGATCACCAAGATCGTCGGCGGCTCGACCCGCGGCGGCGGCAACGCCTTCCCCGCCCCCTGGGACGAGGACGAACTCGCGGTGATCGAACGCCCGCACGTCCTGCTCGCCGTCCCGGCCAAGAACAAGACCAAGGCCGCCGCCTGGGCCGACCGGGCCGAGAGCGCGCTGAAGAAGAACCTGGCGGTGTGGAAGGGCCCGGCGATCACGCCGCAGCGCTACGTCATCTACGTCACGCCCGACCACGAGACCTTCATCCGCGCACTGTCCGGCAACGATCTGCCCAACGTCACCGGCGTGTGCCGCACCATGCCGCCCGCGCGCCCCACGATGGGCCGCGACCAACCGATGGCCGGCAGCCGAATCACCCTCGACGGCTCGGACGAGATGTTCGCCAAGAACGACGGCGAGCAGCAGACGCACCTGATCCGGCACGAACTCGGTCACGCGATGGTCGCCGAGTTCGAGCGCGGCGGCGAGGGCCCGCCGCTGTGGGTCTCGGAGGGCTTCGCCGAATACCTCGCCTGGACCGACCTCTCGCTGTCCGAATGGTTCCAGCCGACCGCGCGTGAGCAGGTCCGCGCGGGCAAGTTCACCGGCAAACTGCCCACCGACGCCGACGTCAACTCGCCCGACGCCAAGACCTCGACGGTCAGTTACCACTACAGCATGCTGACGATCCGCTACATGGCGGAGAAGTACGGCGTCGCCAAGGCCGACGACTTCGTCGTCGCGGTGTACAAGGACCCGTCCCCGGCCGCGATCGACGCCGCGCTCAAGGAGGCCACCGGCCTGGACCGGGACACCTTCGAGAGCAACTGGGCCAAGTACGTCAAGGCCAAGGTGGGCAACTGACGTGCACCCCCAGGACTTCCCGGAGCCCCAAGACGCCCAGGCCCCCCAGGCCCCCCAGGCCCCCCACGACCCGCACGGCCCGCACGGCCCGTGGCCGAACGCCGTCGAACCCCGCCGCTCCCGACCGTGGGCGATCTGCGTCACCCTGCTGGGCGCGCTGCTCTCCCTGGCCTTCCTGATCGGCACGACGGCGGTCGCCGGCCGCCCCGCGGGCCTGGACAGCGCCGACCGCCTGCTCGACGCCGAAGACCCGACCCACGCCCCGCCCCCGGCGCGCCCCGCGGGGGCCGACTCCGCGCGCGGCCCCGGCTCCGGCGCCCCGACGGAGGAGGGCACCTGGCCCTCGGACCGGATCGACACCCGCGTGTTCTTCCGCGTCCAGGCACTCGCCGACACCCGCACGGCCGCCTTCGAACAAGGCGACGAGGCGGCCTTCCTCGCCCCCGTCGACCAGCAGGACCGGGCCCTCGTCGACGGACAGCGGCGGCTCTTCGACAACCTGCGCAAGATCCCGTTCGACGCCGCCCGCTGGGTCGCCCGCGGCGGCGACAAGAAGGTGGTCACCGCCGACGGCTCCGCCCCGAGCCGGGCCGGCACCCCCGCCGCCTGGCCGGTGACGATCAGCCTGAACGTGGTCTTCGAGCACACGATCACCGGCGTCGACGTGGCCCGCGTCCCGGAGACCTACACCTGGAAGGTCCGCTGCGCCGACCCCACCGACCGCTGCACGCTGATCGGCCTGGACGGCGCCGCCGACGCGGACGCCAAAGGCGGATTCGCCGGCTACCCGGCCGCCTGGGACCTGTGGGACCTCCAGGTCGAACGCCGCCCACACGTCGTGGTGATGGGCCCGAAGCAGAACGCGAGCTCGCTGCGCCGGAACGCGGACCTGGCCGAGCAGGCCGCCGTGTACACGCTCGGCGCCTGGAAGGGCGGCGCCGGCACCTCGCCCGGCTTCGCCCTCGTGCTGACCTCGTCCCGAACCTCCTTCGGCAAGCTGTACAGCAGCAGCGAGATCCGCGACTGGGCGGCGGGATACGCGCTGTCCATGCCCGGCACCGACCGATTCGTCGGCGGGGTCCGCATGGTCGTGGACGACGAACAACTCGCCGGCGACGCGACGTTCGCGCCGATCCTGCTGCGGCACGAGATGACCCACGCCCTGATCGCCCCGCTGGCCCGGCCGGGCGTCGCCGGCACCATGCCCACCTGGCTGGCCGAGGGCTTCGCCGACTGGCAGGCCGAGGCCGACCGGCCGCTCGCGCGCGAGATCACCACGAACATCCGCACGATGATCGACCGGGGCCGATTCACCGGCGCGCCGCCCGCCGACGAGGACTTCGACACCGCCGACGAGGACCGGGTCGAGAACGCCTACAACCTGGCCCACCTGATGGTCCGATACCTTGTCCGGACGTACGGCGCGGAGCGCGTCTGCGCCTTCTTCACCGACGCCCTGACCGGCCGCCACGCCGACATCGACGAAACACTGACCGCGAGCTTCGGCCTGTCCCCGGACCGCCTGCGCGCCGACTGGGCGGCCTGGGTCCGCAAAACGGTCTGACGGGGCCGCGGCGCGGGCCGGGCCCGAACGCCGGAAGCCGTCGGGGGCCAATCCCCGACGGCTTCCGCACACTCGTCCCGACCCGCGCGCCCGGTCAGGCCCCCATCGCCAGCGCCGGCGGCCGCACCGGCTCGGCCAGCCACTGCGCGCCCTCGACGCTCGCCACGCCGAACGCGAGCACCAGGGCCCGGGTCGCCGATGGCTCGTACGGCTGGAACAACAGCCGCATCCCCGCCTCCGCCGGCGTCCGCGCCGCCTTGCGCTGGTTGTCGCTTCCGCACGCGGCGACGGTATTCAGCCACGAGTCGGCCCCACCGCGAGAACGCGGCAGCACGTGGTCCACCGTGGTCGCGCGCCCACCGCAGTACGCGCAGCGCCGGTTGTCCCGAAGCAACACACCCCGGCGCGACCACGCGGCCTGTTGTCGGAACGGCACCCGGACGAACTTGAGCAACCTGATCACCCGGGGCAGCGGGATCTCCACGGTCGCGGCCCGTACCACCCGGCCGGGATCGACATGCTCGACGACCGCCTTCTCCTGCAACACCAACACGAGCGCGCGCTTGAACGACACCGTCGCCAGCGGCTGATACGTCGCGTTCAGCACCAACGTCTCCCGCATGCGACCTCCCCTCACCTGGTCGACGAGGGGACGAGCGAGCACATTCGAACGCGCACCGAACCGACCGGGCGCGATCACGCGCTCAGCTTTGGGGCGGTGCTGCGACGCTCATGCGCACCCTTCGACTCGACGAACCGTCAGTACGGACAACTCGACCACTGTGCCGTTCGGGCGATCATCGGGACAACGCAATTACCGGACGAGATTCCGCTTTCGCGCGGTCGGACGCGGCTCAGCGGGCGTACGTGGACACCAGCACGGCGCGCGCGAGGGTGTGCGCGAACAGGTTGAAGCCCACGAACGCCGGCGTCGCCGTCTCGTCCACGCCCAACTCGGCCACATCCAGCGCGTGCACCGTGAAGACGTACCGGTGCGGGTAGTGGCCCTCCGGCGGCGCCGCGCCCACGTAGCCCGGACCACCGGTGTCGTTGCGCACGTGGAACGCGCCGGCCGGCAGCGACTTGCCGTCACTCGCGCCCGCGCCGCTCGCCAGTTCGGTCACCGTCGCCGGGACGTCGACCACGACCCAGTGCCAGAACCCGCTGTGGGTGGGCGCGTCCGGATCGAAGCAGGTCACGGCGAAGCTCTTGGTGCCGGCCGGGAAGCCGGACCAGGACAACTGCGGCGAGAGGTCTTCGCCGCCCGCGCCCATGACGCCGCTGACCTGTGCGGTCGGCAGGACCCCGCCGTCCGTCAGATCCGCACTCGTGAGCGTGAAGGCGGGCTTCGCGGGCAGGTACTCGTACGGCAACGGGGGCTTGGTGGACTCGGACACGCGAGACTCCGAAATCGTGGACACCGGCGCCCGGCCGGCTGCCGAACGCCTCGTTCGGACGAGCCTATTCTCACCGTCCGCGAAACCGGCGAAGATCGCGTAGGTATCCTCGCGCCAACAGGGGGCCAAGAGGGGGGAGGGCATCCGGCGTGACCGAGCCGACGCACGAAAGCGGCAACGCCACCGACGACGCCTCATCCGCCACACCCACCGACCCGCCCGTCGGGGCAGGGCCGGCCGCGGGCGCAGAGCCGGCCATTTCCGCGGAGCCGGGGGGCAGGACGGCGGAAGGCGTGCGCACGGATCATCCGAGCACGGACGATCCCGCCGAAGGCGGCGCGCCCACGGACGGTGTCACCGCGGAGGACGACGCGAGCGCCGCCTTCGCCGCGATACCCGGCAGCCGAATATCGAGCACGGGGTCCCCGGCCGAGACACACTCGCCCGCCGGCCCTCCCGCCGCCGCGCCGGACGCCCCCGAGTCGGCCTCCGCCGTACCCGCCGCCACCGAACCCCCGAGCTCCGCGCCGCTCCACCCCGCGCATCCGGCCCCCGCCCGTCCCCGCTCCGTCGCCCGTCGCCTCGCCGCCCCCCTGCTCGCGCTCGCGCTGGCCCTCGCCGCGCTGATCGCCTTCGGCGTCACCCTCAGCGGACCGGGCAGCGCCAGGCCCCACGACGCCGACGGCGCGCTCGGCGCCCCGCGTCCCGGCACCGCCACGCCGATGGCCCCCGCGCACGGGCCGACCATCGCCACGGCGGACATCCAGGCCATCGCCGACCGGCGCACCGCGGCGATCCTGGCCCGGGACGAAGCCGCGTTCACCGTCGACCTCGACCCGGACGTCCCCGACCTGGTCGGCGGCCAACAGCAGCTGTTCCGCAACCTGGCCCGAGTGACCTTCGACCGGCTCGCATACCGCGTCGAGACCGTGCAGACCATGCCCGCGAACGACGACCGGATCACCGCCTACGTGGACGTCTCCTTCGACCACCGCATCTCCCACGCCGACACCGCCACCGTCGGCGAGGGCTACCGCTGGACCGTCGTCCGGGACGCCCCCGGCGCGCCGCTGCGGATCACGGGCGTGGACGGCACCCCCTACGACGGGGCCGGCTACGCCTACGCCCGCGACTACCCCGCCCCCTGGGACCACGCCGACCTGACCGTGGTCCGCCGCGAACACGTGGTCGTGCTCGCCGACCCGGCCACCGCCCGGGGCGCCGACCGCCTCGCCGACGCCGCCGAGGCGGCGGCGCGCGCCGACATCGACACGTGGTCCGACGGCGGGCCGCCCGGCACCGCCCCCGGGTTCGTGATCGTCCCGGTCGCCGACCGCGACACGTTCTATCGGCTCTACGGCGGCCGCACCGGCGACCACGGCGAGGAATCCGGCCTCACCTACGCCCTGCGTACCATCGGCCCGGACGGCAAGGGCCACTTCGGCGGCTCGCGGATAGTCCTGGACACCACCTCGGGCTGGTTCACCTCCACCAACCCGCGCCGACTCGGCGAACTGCTGCGACACGAGATGGCCCACGCCCTGGTCACCCCGCTGCGCAACGAGGTTCCGAACCAGGACCAACCCGTCTGGGTCGTCGAGGGTTTCGCCGACTGGCTGTCCCTGCGCGGACACACCCTGCTCGGCACCGACGAGCTGTACGAGGCCAGGACCTACATCGCCGGCAACCGCTTCACCGGCAAGCTGCCCACGGACAACGAGCTCTACCAGGCCGACACCGTCGGCAACGCCGCCGCGTACGAGCTGGCGCACCTGGCCATCCGCCGGATCGAGGAAATCGGCGGCACCCAGGCCGTGTACGGCTTCGTCACCGCCGTCTACGCCGACCCCGCCCCCGCGGCCGTGGACGCCGCGCTCGACCGGGCCACCGGCCTGGCCCGAGCGGAGTTCGAGGCGGACTGGGCGGCCCGGGTACACGCCCTCCTGGACGCCTGACCCGGACCGGCCCCGCCAAGATCCGCCGGACAGGGCCTAGAACCAGCCCCGCTGCTGCCCCAGTTCCTGGAACCAGCCGTGCAGGTAGGCGTTCCAGTCGGTCTGGTGCGCGCCCGCGTGCTCCACGGTGAAGCGCCGGATCGCGTCGCTCCCACCGGAGAACGCGCCGCCCTTCTTGTCGATCTCCAGGATCACTTCGGTCCGGTGCTCACCGGACACGAAGGTCAGCTCCACCTCGTTGATCCCGCGCGCGTACGCCTGCGGCGGGGTGAACTCGATCTCCTGATAGAACGGCAGCCGCTGATCCGTGCCCCGGATGTGCCCCAGTTCGAGGTCCGCGGCCCGGAAGTGGAAGCCCAGGTTCCCGAACGCGTCCAGGATCAACGCCTGCGCCGGAAACGCGCCCACCGCGACCGGGTCCAGGTCGCCCTTGTCGATCGCGCGATCGATGGCCAGCTCGGTGCGTACCCCGACCGTGGTACCGCGCAGGGGCACGCCCCGGAACGTGGTCAGCGGCGCCTCCCACGGCACCGGCAGCCGGAAGTCCAGGTCGTGCGTGGCGCCCTCGCGCAGCGTGAACGCGCCGCCGACCTGCTGCCGACCGAACTCCACGTTGCGCCGCTGCTCGCCGTCCTGGGTCTCCACCTCGACCACGGCCTGGAAGCCGACGAACACCCCCTCGATCTCCTGGTCGACCTTGCCGCCCTGGATCCGGATCCGACCCTCGACCACACCGCCGGGCGTGGTCTCGGCCGCGTGCAACTCGGTCTCCACCGAGGCACCGCCCGCGCCCATGCTCGCCATCAGCTTCTTGAAAACCACGAGGTCTCCTCCCCTTTCCACACGGCGTGCGCCGTGCGGAATCGTTACGCCGGGCCATTCCATCACGCACGACCGGCCGTAAGCTGGCTCCCCATGCGTGCTCCCACCGCCGGCGCGGGCCCCACCGCTCCGCTGCCCCGCTCGTTCTTCGACCGCCCGGTCCTCGCCGTCGCCGCCGACCTGCTCGGCCGCACCGTGGTCCACGAGACCGAGGCGGGCCCGGTCGAGCTGCGGCTGACCGAGGTCGAGGCGTACGACGGCGCCAACGACCCCGGCTCCCACGCCTTCCGCGGCCGAACCGCCCGCAACGCGACGATGTTCGGCCCGCCGGGACACCTGTACGTGTACTTCACCTACGGCATGCACTACTGCGCGAACCTGGTCTGCGGTCCACCCGACCGCGCCTCCGGAGTACTGCTGCGCGCCGGCGAGATCATCACCGGCCTCGCGCCGGCCCGCGCCCGCCGCCCGACCACCCGCAAGGACACCGACCTCGCCAGGGGCCCGGCCCGCCTGGCCACGGCGCTGGCCCTCGACCGCGCCCAGGACGGCGTCGACGTCTGCGACCCGACCGGCCCGATCCGCGTCCTGTACGGCACCCCGCCCCCGCGCACCGCGATCCGCACCGGCCCGCGCACCGGCGTCGGCGGCGGCGGAGCGACCCAGCCCTGGCGCTTCCACATCGCCGGCGACCCGACGGTCAGCCCCTACCGGGCCCACCAGCCCCGCAAGCGCACCACGAAGCCGGGCGAGCCACCCGCCGCCGGTGCCCCGGTGCAAAGCGGTTAGCGTCGAGGGCCGAGCGTCGGGCACCCTTGCACCACCGGTCGTACCACCGACCCGCACCACCCCACCTGTCGAACCTACCGAGGAGACCAGGCACTGTGACGGACATCGTCGACGAGCTGCGGTGGCGGGGCCTGCTGGCCCAGACCACCGACGAGGACGCGCTCAAGAAGGCGTTCGCGGACGGTCCCGTCACGGCCTATTGCGGGTTCGACCCGACCGCGGCCAGCCTGCACGTCGGCCACCTCACCCAGGTGCTCACGCTGCGCCGGCTCCAGCTCTTCGGGCACCGCCCGATCGCCCTGGTCGGCGGCGCCACCGGCCTGATCGGCGACCCGAAGCCCTCGGCCGAGCGCGCGATGAACGAGGTAACCACCGTCGCGGGCTGGACCGACCGGATCCGCGGCCAGCTCTCCGCGTTCCTCGACTTCGAGGGCGGCGAGCCGAACACCGCGGTGATGGCGAACAACCACGACTGGATCTCGCGGCTGAGCATCGTCGAGTACCTGCGCGACGTCGGCAAGCACTTCAGCGTCAACCAGATGCTCGCGCGCGAGACGGTGAAGTCCCGGCTCGCCGGCGAGGGGATGAGCTACACCGAGTTCAGCTACGTGCTGCTCCAGTCCTACGACTTCGTCGAGCTGTACCGACGGCACGGCTGCACGCTGCAGATCGGCGGCAGCGACCAGTGGGGCAACATCACCGCAGGCCTTGACCTGATCCGCCGGATCACCGCCAACGAACCGCACGGCCAGGCACACGCGCTGACCACCAACCTGCTGACCAAGGCCGACGGCACCAAGTTCGGCAAGACCGAGCGCGGCACGGTCTGGCTCGACCCAGAGCTGACCACGCCGTACGCCTTCTACCAGTTCTGGCTCGGCGCGGACGACCGCGACGTCTCGCGCTACCTGCGTACGTTCAGCTTCCGCTCGCGCGAGGAGATCGAGGCCCTGGAGCGGGACAGCGAGGAACGCCCCGCCGCCCGCATCGGCCAGCGCGCCCTCGCCGAGGAGTTGACCACGCTGGTACACGGCGTCGAACAGTGCGTCGCGGTCGTCGAGGCGAGCAAGGCCCTGTTCGGCCAGGGCGACCTGACCGCGCTCGACGAGCCCACGCTCCGCTCGGCCGTGGCGGAACTCCCCGGCGCACGGCTCTCGGAGGGCCCGACCGTGGTGGACGCCCTGGTGGCCACCGGCCTCGCTCCGAGCAAGGGCGGCGCGCGGCGCACCATCAAGGAGGGCGGCGCCTACCTCAACAACGTGAAGGTGGCCGACGAGGACGCGGTGATCGGCACGGCCGACCTGCTGCATGGTCGCTGGGCCCTGCTGCGCCGCGGCAAGCGCAACCTCGCGGCGGCGGAGATCACCGCCTGACACAAGGCAGTTGATGGTTCACCAGCTGTTCGCGCGGAAGACGCGTCAAGCCGGTTCCCGACCCGTTCCACTGGGTATAGGGGACCGGCTTGACCCGTCCAAGAGGGTGGTTTAAACTCGTACGAGTCGCAACTCCGGGAGATCCGGACAGGCGTGCCCTCAACACCGGCGCGATGGCCGATCCCACCGCGACTCATACCCCAACGATAGATCCGGCCACGGACAGCCTTCGGCTGCGCCGTGCCTGTGGTGTCTCCATGGGTGTGAACCAGTAGAACCAGTGATCGAGACAGTCTTATGAAGCACGCGGAATTTGATCATCCAAATTCCGGGGTTTTATTTGTGCTGCCATTTATTACTGGGAATCACATTCCGTGAATGTGGTTCGGAAATACCGCCGAAACCTGCTACGGTTGAGGCATCGAGCACCGGAGAGATCCGGAGCAGGACGCGCGGCTCGCAAGCCGCCGGCACCGCAGGATTGATCAAGCGGGGTCGGTGGAGGCGGGAAAACGGGTCTGCTAGGCTCGCCGGGCCGGACGCAGAGAAGCGAAAGTTTCGAAAGCAGAAGGCAGCGGAAACGGACGAAAAGCGGGTCGGAAGATCTGCTAGAGTCTGAAAGGCGGAAAGCGCGGGAACGCGCCGGACGCCGAAAGCGAGGAAAGCGAAGCGG
>NZ_JBIRUB010000002.1:1007952-1229921 GCF_044334985.1 Embleya sp. NPDC020630 | reverse complement strand
CATCGCCGCACATCACCCACACCAAGGTCCCCACCCATGACCTGAACAACGACCACCAGGCCCAGAAGTCACGGCAAACGCAATTGCAGTACTAGGTCCGCAGGACGGTCGGGGAGCGCAATCACGACACCCGCAGGTCCCCCGAACTCGTACATCGGGTCGAGACCGGCCTCCCTCAGCCGATCGAGCACGTCCGCATGAAACACGTCCGGGCCGTCGACGTCGCGCCTGTTCCCGCCGGCCCGCACACCCGCGACCGCATCCACACGCGCCGGCGCCCTCGCGACCGCTGCCTCGCCCTCGGATCTCCCACGGCCGCACCCGCACCCGCAGTTGTCCGAGCCCGCGTGCCGTAGCACCGTTCGCAACATCCGTGCACCGCGTGCGCGCAGTCGGGTCGGGTCGAGTTCGCTCGCCTCGAAGGCGCTCACCACGATCAGTCGCCGGCGTGCACGGGACACCGCCGACGCCACGAGTGCGTCCCCACCGGGCATGGTCGCCGCGCCGAATCGATGGATCAGCCGACCCTCGCGATCCCGCTTCGCCCCGACGCTGAGGAGCACCGTGTCCCACTCGCCCCCATGAAGGGCCGCCGCGCGACCCACCACGAGATCCGGGCCCGAGTGCCCCGCCGGCAGTGCGGCCTGGATCCGGCGCGCCTGCGACCCACCCAGGGTGACGACGGCAACGCTCTCGTCGGGATGGCGGGCCCGGCACTCCCGCACCGTCTCGACCACCGCCGCGACATCGTCCTCGACCGACACGATGTGCCGCACGGCCGCCTCCCCGTGCACGCCCGGGAGTTCGGCGCCGGTCGCCCCGCCCGAAGGCATCGCGAGCCGTTCGTCGAGGGCACGGTGCGGGTAGCCGATCCGGATCGGCTCGACGAACCGGCTCACCGACGCGAGCACCGATCGCAGGTCGCCTTCGGAACCGGGGTCGCCGGGTTCGACCGGGCCGTCCGGATCACCGAGCCCCGGCCCCAGGGGGTCACCGATCACGACGACCCGATCCGCCCGCAACAGCGCCGGGATCGCGTCGCGTTCGCTCACTGTCCCCGCGTCGTCCACCACCACCAGGTCGAAGTGCGCGTTATCCGGCAACTGCCGTGCCGCACGCGGCGACATCACGTGCACCGGCTCGCTTGCCGGCATCGCCTGCGACGACATCAACCCACCCGAGAGTGCGACCGCCCCGGGTCCACCCGCGCTCGCAGTCGCCGCCGCTTGTATCCGATACCGATGCGCGTGCGCCTGCAGGCCCACCACCACGCCGGGGTCGCCGGTGGTCGCGGCGTGTGCGAGTGAGGTGTACAGGAATCGCTCGTACTCGTCCGCGCCCTCGTCCGCCGGCACCGTCCGCGCCGTCAGGCTCGCGACGAGCGGGGCGAGGCCGGCGGTCGCCAGGCGGGCGTACGAGCGACAGCGGTCCGCGAGCACCTCCGGCGACACGCCCTCCGCCGAGATCGACCGGGCGAACCGGTCGAGGCGGGCCGCGATGTCGGGCAATGAGGTGTCGGCCGCCAAGCCCAGGGTCGGGAACAGGGTTTCGGTGTACGCCGCGAGCGCCTGCCATTGGTGCTCCGAGTCGACCCACGCCGGCACCATCGCCCGCAGGAACGCCGCTTCGGGCAGTCCGCCCGGCTGCTCCCGGAAGAGCCGACGCAGTGCACGCGCCTCCGCCAGCGCGAGCCGCATCCCGCCCCGATCGATGGGAAAGCGGGTGTGCTCGCGCAGATGGCGGTGGACGGCGGGACGGCCGTACCAGCGCGTGGCCGCCAGCAGTTGTCGGATCGAATACGGCCCGGCAAGGATTCCCGGATCGATGACGACCGAGAACTCTCGCACCCGTTTGACGAGGGCCAGACACGCGGCCCACTCGGCCGGATCGCGCGGTTCGGGCCGATCGGGATGCAGTCGGGCCCGCGCCGCGGCCGCGCGGATCTCCCGGAAGCGGGCGCGCAACTCGGCGAGTTCGCCGACCGTGGTCCGCGCCTGCTCGGGAGTGTCGATCCGTACCCCGTGCCAGACGCCGTCGCGCAGCCCGCCCGCGTGCGCGAAACGTTCGAGGTCGCGCGCGAGCCGCCGGGCCTCGCGTGGATCGAGTTCCGCCGCACGCCGGGGATCGAGTACGGGCCCGGTCCACGGCGCCCGTCCGACGAGGTGGTCCTGAATCCCGCGCAGGGTCAGCCCCCAGGCGCCGAACGGCTCGACCATGGCACGCCTGTGCCGATCCAACACCGCGCCGTCGTCCGCACCCGCCCCCTCGCTCGCGCCCCGCCTCCCGCCCGCACCCGAACCCGCGCGTGGCACCCGTGCCCCGACCCCGACGTCGGCGAGTTCAGCCCACAACCGCCGTACGCCATAGCGCTGTCGCGTCACCACCAGCACCCGACCGCCGGTGTCGATCTCCCGCCGGATGATCATCGCGGCGGTCCTGGTCTTGCCCGTCCCGGCCGCGCCCACCACCACAAGGACGGGAGGACGGGCGGACGCAGCGGCGAGGATCCGCAACTGGTCCGGGTCGGCGTCGCCCACCCACCCCGTCGCCTTCGCGTCGGGATCCCCCGCCCGCAGGGTTACCGCGGCCCCGGCCAAGGCCGCGACGACGCCCCCGCGAGCGGTGTACCAGCGATGCCCCGGATCGCCCGGCAACGGAAACCGCCCGTCCGCCCAGCGCAGCAGCGCGGCACCGACGACCTCCCCCTCACCATCCGCCATGTCCCGTCCTCCCTGGGGAAGACTCTCCTCCCGGGCGGCACACGCCCGCAGCGGGCAATCCCTCAAACCGGGGCTCGGTGCCCGCCGTTCCGGAACCCGCCCGGGCCACGGCGCGTCGATCGGCGCACGCACCGCCGGCGCCCGCTTCCGGAACCACCGCCCGGGCCCGCTCCCCAGGCACCCGACACGCCCCGTCACCCGCGATACAACCGCGCCACCACCTCCTCGATCGTCGGCTCGCGCACGGACACGTCCCGCAACCCACCATCGCGCGCGATCCTGGCGATCAACTCCCCCGCAGGCACCCCGTCCAGCGCGAAGGTGACCCGGCGACCGTCCGCCTCGACGCCCTCGACCGTGACCCCCGGCATGCGCACGTCCAGCTCGCGCGCCTCGTCCAGATCGACCACCACTCGCCGGCGCGAGCCGTAGCGCGCGTGCAGGGCTTCCAGCGTGCCGTCGTGGACCACGTGTCCCCGGTCGATCACGATCAGGCGTCGGCACAGGTGTTCGATGTCGGCGAGGTCGTGGGTGGTGAGTACGGTCGTCACCTCCCCGCCGGCGCCGATGTCCGCCAGGAACACGCGCAGCGACTGCTTGCTGACCACGTCGAGTCCGATCGTCGGCTCGTCCAGGAACAGCACGTCGGGTCCGTGCAGGAGCGCCGCGGTGATCTCGCCGCGCATACGCTGCCCGAGGGAGAGTTGACGCACCGGCGTGTCCATGAACTCGTCCAGTTCCAGCATCGCCCGGCATCGCTTCAGCCGGGCCTCGTGTTCGACGCGCGGCACCGTGTACACCGCGCCCAACAGCCGGAACGACTCGCGCAGCGGCAGGTCCCACCACAGTTGCGAGCGCTGCCCGAAGACCACCCCGATCCGGCGGGCGAGCCGGCGCCGGCGGGGCACCGGCTCCAGTCCGCAGACGCGGATGTGGCCCGAGGTCGGGGTCAGGATGCCGGTCATCATCTTGAGCGTGGTCGACTTGCCGGCCCCGTTGGGTCCGATGTAGCCGACCATCTCGCCCCGGGCGATGCTCAGTTCGACGCCGTCGACCGCGGACACCGTCCGCGTTTCCCGCCGTACCCGGCCGATCTTGCGCTTGATCGTGAACTCTTTGCGCAGGTCGCGCACTTCGATCATCGTGTCGGTGTCGATCATCGTCTCGGTCGCGGTGTCGATCACGATCCCGTACTCCTGTAATGCCGAATCCCCGTCCGCCACACCAGCAGCGCGATCGCCCAGGCGAGCGCGGCGGCGGCCGGAGAGGACCAGGCGAGCCAGTTTGGCCCGCCGAGCGGATCCGCGTGCCCCGTCAGGAACAGCGCGGGCTGATAGCCGACGAGCGCGAGGCCGACCCCGTACCCGAACACCCGGCGCAGCACCCCCGGGTAGATCGTCGCCGGATAGCGGGCGAACTCCTTGCCGCCGTAGGTGAACGCGTTCGCGATCTCACCGGATTCGACGAACCAGAACGCGACGCAGGCGCCCAGCAGGAACACCGCCGCGAACAGCGCGCAGCCCGCGAGCGGGGTGAGCGCGAGCATCAGCACGCGCGCCGGTGTCCAGTCGATGTCGGCGTATACGAGGACTGCCACCAGCAGCACCGACGACTGCGCCACACGCCCGACGCGGCGCAACGCGAAGTCGGTGGCGAGCAGTTGCGGCAGCACGCGCAGCGGGCGGATGAGGATGGTGTCGAGCGTGCCCTTGCGGACGTAGGTGGACAAGCGTTCGATGTTACCCACCAGCAGGTCCGCGAGGTCGAACGCGAAGGCCGCGAGCGCGGACATCACCAACACCTCGCGCAGACCGAATCCGCCGACCGTGGGCGAGACGCGGAACACCACCAGGACCACCGCGGCTTCGACGAGCGTGCCGAGCGCGCAGGACGCGACATCGATGCCGAACGACAACCGGTACTGGGTCTGACTGCGGATCTGGGCCCGCACCAGGCGCGCGTACGCCTGTCCGACTCCCGGCTCAGCCACCCTGGATCACCAGCCTGTCGGTGGCGGCGCGCTGCACGCGCGACACGAGCGGGATCAGGATCGCGACCCACGCCAGTTGCAGAACGACGCTGCCGATCTGCTGAGCGGGGCCGGGACGTTCGACCAGCACGTCGAGCGGGATCTGGAACAACCCGGGGAACGGGGTGCCGAACCACAACACCGCCTGCGCCCACTCGGGCAGGAAGCGCAGCGGGAAGAAGGTGCCCGCGAACACCCCGGAGGCGAGCAACCACACCGCACTCAGTCCGCGCGCGTCGAGGAGCCAGAACGCGCCGAGGTTGACCAGATAGCGCAGGGCGAAGCTGAGCACCGTGCCCAGGGTCAGCGAGATGACGAACAGCGGCACCGTGTAGAGGCGATGCGGCACGTAGAGGGTGAACATCAGGCCGCCGGCGAGGACGGGAACGACCATGCGGGCGAGGACCGCGTAGGCGGCGCGCCCGAGGTCGGCGGCCAGGAACGCTTCGAAGGGGTCGATGGGGCGCAGCAGATCGGCGGTCACGTCACCGCTGCGGACGCGGTCGGCGAGTTCGTTCCAGGACCACACGTGGACGACGCTGAGGATGCCCTGGCCGACCCAGACGTAGGTGGCGAGTTGGGTGGTGTCGTAGCCGCCCGGCCGGCGGCCGTCGTCGGCCAGGGCGCGCAGCAGCGAGTAGATCATCACACCGAAGACGATGTTGGTGAACAGTCCGGCGAGCGCTGCTTGGCGGTACGTGGACCAGCGGCGAAAGCCCGCGCCGAACAGCGCGCCGAAGCGGTACACGCGGGCCCGGCGATCGGGCGGACGGTCGGGCCGCAGCGGGCGCGCGGATACGAACGACATGGTGAAATCCCTTCCCCGGGCGGCGTGCGGCGTCGGCGGAGCCGAACGGGCACGCGAGTCCGGGCATACCGGAGTGGCCTCGGTCGGAGGCGTGGGGATGCTCACTCTTGGTTTCGTTGCGCCGAGTCTGATGCGTGACGAACGCCGACTCCGGCCCGCAACACCCCGGGCAAGGCGAGCAAGAATAGCGGACACGCGGGTACGTTTCACCCAGGTTTTACTCACCCGTACGAGTGGGCACCCGGTTTTTTCGCGCCAAGGGATGAACCGATGAGCACACTCGTGTGACGATCGTGTCCATGGTGCAGCAGTTGGGCAAGGGACAGAACACGCCGGTGACCCCCGCGAAGGTGCGCGCGGTCCTCGTCTGGCGGCCGGGGCCGGGTACACCCGGTCTGGACGCGTCGGCGCTGTTGTTGGGTGCGTCCGGTCGCGTCGCGAGTGACGCCGACTTCGTGTTCTACAACCAGCCGGCCCATCCGTCCGGCGCGGTGCGACACGTCGGCAAGGACGAGGGGACCTGGTCTCGGGACGCGCTGGAGATCGATCTCGGGTCGATGCCGGCGAGTGTGGATCGGGTGGTGCTCGCGGCGTCGGCGCACAACGGCACCTTCGCGGGCATCCGGGATCTGCACCTGCTGGTGAGCGACCCCGGGGCCGAGGCGGACCTGGTCCGGTTCGACATCGCGAACGCGACCGTGGAGACCGCCATGCTCGCGGGCGAGTTGTATCGCCGGGGCGGGGCCTGGAAGTTCCGGGCGATCGGGCAGGGCTACTCGACCGGTCTGGAAGGGCTCGCCACCGACTTCGGCATCTCGGTGACCGCCCCGCCGACGCCGCCCGCTCCCCCGCGGGTACAGGCGCCGCCGCCTCCGCCGCCGGTGCAGCAGCCGGCTCCGCCCCGGCTGAACGTCCGCAAACCGGAGCCGGCGCCACGGCCCGCCTCCACGCCGCCGCCCGTCACCCGGCAGTCGCCGGCCCCGAGTACCCCGGCCCGGCCGCCGGTGCGGCTGAGCAAGGTGACGTTGACCAAGGCATCGCCGATGGTCTCGCTGAGCAAGGAGGGCATCACCGGGAGTCGGATGCGGGTGAACCTGAACTGGGTTCAGGCCGCTCCCGGGCGCGGCATGCTCAAGCGGTTGATGGGGCCGACGGACCTCGACCTGTGCTGCCTGTGGGAGCTGTCCGACGGCAGGAAGGGGATCGTGCAGGCGCTCGGCAACTCGTTCGGCTCGGCCGACTCACCCCCGTACGTGTACCTCGACGGCGACGACCGTACGGGCGCCAATGCCGCCGGCGAGAACCTGTTCATCAACCTCGATCACAAGAGCAGCTTCAAGCGCCTGTTGATCTTCGCGTTCATCTACAAGGGTGTGACGTTCGACGACGCACAGGCGGTGGTGACGGTGACGCCGGCGACCGGACCCGAGCTGGAGATCCGGCTCGACGAGACCGGCGGCGCGGCGCGGTCGTGCGCGATCGCGCTGGTGCAGAACCAGGGTGGGGACCTGACGATCCAGCGCGAGGTGCGCTACATCAAGGGCAACCAGGAGAAGGTCGACCAGGCGTATGGCTGGGGCCTGCAGTGGCGGGCGGGCACGAAGGACTGACGCGAAGCCGACACCCGCGCCCAAGCTCGCGCACGTCGCGGGGGCGTGGGCGCGGGCGCGGCTGCGGGCGCGGGCACGGGCGCGGGTGGTTCATAGGCGTGGACTCTGTCGCAGGCGCACGGGCCGGGAGAGCGGTTGCAGGTGCGGCCTCTGTCGCGGTTGCGGCCGCAGGCGCACCTCTACGCCCACGCAGGCGCCCCCCCGGTGCAGTTATTCGGCGCTTGCAGCCGGTGCAGTTGCCCTACGCCCATGCGGGCGCCTCCGGTGTGGCCATTCGGTGCCTGCGGCCGGCGCGCAGTCGCCGTACGCCCGGCCGGCCGCCCCGTGCCCGCTCACGCGTCGTCCGGGTGGGTTCCCTCCGGGCGTACGCCGATGCCCGGCAGGTCGACGTATCCGCCGGACGTCCACGCCCGGGTGCGGAGTCTGCGGACGCCGTCTATGCCCCAGTGGGCGAATGCCTCCAGGATCGACTCGGCGGCCTCGACCGCGTGTTCGGCGCCGGGGCGCAGCCAGACCTGGCGTCCGTTGCCCGGCATGTTGCCGAGTTCGAGCCGGTCCTGTCCGACCCGGATCTCGGCCGTGTGGGCGGGTTCGGCGACGTCGCCCAAGACCAGCAGCACCGGTTCCACCCATCCGACCAGTGGCATGTCCACCACCAGCGAGGACAGTACGCGCGGAAGCGCGTCGCAAAAGTCGGCCCAGTCGCGCGGGTCGGGCCCGAACGGCAGGAACAGCTCGGCCAGGCTCATGTCGGGCCGGCTGACGCACCAGATGTACGGCAGTCCGGCGAGCGATTGCGCGCGCTCGAATCCGCGTCGTTCGAAGGCCTCGCCGGCGCGGGTGGGGAACAACTCCATCACCAGCGCCTCGTTCGCGTCGTCGCGCGAGAGCCGCAGGGTGATCCGGCGCGACCGCCACCGCAACCACGCGGCCGGCCCGCCACGCCAGGGCGCCGGCCCCAGGGTCGCGGTGAGCGCCGCGCCGAGCCGGGTGTGCGCGGCGTCCAACTCCCGCCCGCGGTCGCGGACATACGGCACCGTGCCCCAGGCGCCGATCCCCCCTCCGCCGCCGTAGGCGTACTGGCCCGGCACCACGGGGCCCTGGAGGCCCGGCGTCGGCGGCGGCGGATCCACGCGGACCGGCAGCGGAGCGGTGAGACGTACGCACGGCGCTCCCTCGGCGTGCTCACCGGGATCGCCCCGGCACAGCAGTCCGGGAATGCCGGTCTCGATCACCAGGCGCCCGTCCTCGTCCCGGCGAGTCTCCCAGCCGAGTCGCCCGGCGGTCTCCTGGAGGGCTTCGACGGACCAGTCCCCCCACTCGGCGCCTCGGGCGGCGAGCAGCGTTCGAGCGAGTGTGTCGGCGGCAGGCATCACGGAGACGGCCATGCTCGACATGGTCACAGCACACGGGTCGATCAAACCAGACCCTTTACCGATCCGCGCTCGAAAAGATCGTCGGCGAACCCGCGTTCCCGCGGGCCCGCCGCGTCCCGAACCACCCCGGTCGTCCGCGCCGACGACCGACCGGCGACCGCCCGCCAGCGACCGCAGTGCCCCGAACATACGGCACCGAACATCCGGCACCGAACACCCGGTACCGAAAACCAGGCACCGAGCGCCCACCACCGAGCACCAACCCCCGAACTCCCGTCAGAGCAGGCTGGTCTCCGGATACTTGCCGCTCGGCGTGACGATCGTCCCGGCATTGCCCCGCAGGATCTCGGCGGCCTGATCCAACGCTCCGATCGCCGCCATGTCACCGGTCATCTCGACGAACCGGCAGATGGCATCGACCTTGGGCCCCATCGACCCGGCCGGGAAGTCGCCGGCGCGCAGTTGCATGGGCGTGGCGTTGGCGATCTCCTGCGCGTCGGGCTGCCCGAATCCGCGCATTACCCGGGGCACGTCCGTAAGCAGCAACAGCGCGTCGGCGTCGAGGGCTTCGGCGAGCAGCGCCGCAGTGAGGTCCTTGTCCACCACGGCCTCGACGCCGGTGAGCTGGCCGAGTTCGTTGCGCACCACGGGCACGCCGCCGCCGCCCGCACACACCGCGACCGCGCCGGAGGCGAGCAGTTGGCGGATCAGCCGGGTCTCCACCACGCGCGCGGGTTTGGGCGAGGGCACCACGCGGCGCCACCACTTGCCGTCCTGCTTGACGATCCAGCCGCGCTCCTGCGCGAGCCGTTTGGCCTCGTCCTCCTCGTAGACGGGGCCGACGAACTTGGTCGGGTCCTGGAAGGCGGGGTCGGCGGTGGAGACGAGGGTCTGGTTGATCAGTGAGCACACCTGGCGGCCGGGCAACGCGTTCTGCAGCGACTGGAGCAGCCAGTAGCCGATCATGCCCTGGGTCATCGCGCCCAGCACGTCGAACGGGTAGGGCTGGGTGAGCGACTGGTCGGCGGCGGATTGCAGGGCCAGTACGCCGACCTGGGGGCCGTTGCCGTGGGTCACCACCAGCTCGTGCTCGCGCGCCAACGGGGCCAGCGACTTGACCGCCTTTTGGATGTTGTGCAGTTGGATGTCGGCGTCGGGCTTGTCCCCGCGCTGGAGCATCGCGTTTCCGCCGAGGGCGACGACGACGCGCATGGTGGATCCCTTCGGTCCGGGCGACGATCGCGAACGGCGGTCGGCCGATCACATCGTCGCGGCAAAGCGGGATGAATGGGGTGTTCCGCAACCACGCGCGGCCCGGGTACCGGTGGTCCGGTGCCCGGGCCGCGCCGATCCTCCTGCCGCGTGTCAGTCGCCGAGGGTGGCGACCATGACGGCCTTGATCGTGTGCAGGCGGTTCTCGGCCTCGTCGAAGACGATCGAGAACTCCGATTCGAAAACCTCGTCGGTGACCTCCAGCGCCTCCATGCCGGTCTTTTCGAAGATGTCCCGACCGACCGCGGTGTTGCGGTCGTGGAAGGCGGGGAGGCAGTGCATGAACTTGACCTTGGGGTTCCCGGTCGCCTTCACCACGTCCATGTTGACCTGGTACGCCTTGAGTTGCGCGATCCGGGTGTCCCAGACCTCCTTGGGCTCGCCCATGGACACCCACACGTCGGTGTAGAGGAAGTCCACGCCCTTGACGCCTTCGACGACGTCGGTGGTGTGGGTGATCGTGGCCCCGGTCCCGACCGCGATCTCCTTGGCCTTGTCGACGATCTCCGGGTGGTTCCACAACGCCTCGGGCGCCACCATGCGTACGTCCATGCCCAGCATCGCGGCGGTGATCAGCAGCGAGTTGCCCATGTTGTTGCGGGCGTCGCCGAGGTAGGCGAACGAGACGCGGTGCAGCGGCTTGTCCGAGTGTTCGCGCATCGTGAGCATGTCCGCGAGCATCTGCGTGGGGTGCCACTCGTCGGTCAGGCCGTTCCACACGGGCACGCCCGCGTACTTGCCGAGTTCCTCGACGTACTCCTGCTTGCTGCCTCGGTATTCGATGCCGTCGTACATCCGGCCGAGCACCCGCGCGGTGTCCTTCATCGACTCCTTGTGGCCGATCTGCGAGCCGCCCGGGTCGAGGTAGGTCACGCCCGCGCCCTGGTCGTACGCGGCGACCTCGAACGCGCACCGCGTGCGGGTCGAGGTCTTCTCGAAGATCAGCGCGATGTTCTTGCCGACGAGGCGCTTTTGCTCGATGCCCGCGTACTTCGCGGCCTTCAGGTCCGCGGCGAGGTCGAGCAGGTGATTGAACTCCTTGGGCGTGAAGTCCAATTCCTTGAGGAAGTTGCGGTGACGCAGATTGAAGGCCATGGCTCCGGGCTTCTCTTCGAACGGGATCGGGGGATCCGGGGGATCGGGGGTCGGGGAGCCGTCGGACACGGGGGGTTCGACGGCTCAAACGCGGGTGCACGACAGTCGGGCGACGGTCGTACGGATCGGCAAACCGCCAGGTTAGACGGCCTCGCGCTCGACGGGGCAACTCATGCAGCGCGGTCCGCCGCGACCGCGGCCGAGTTCGCTGCCGCGAATGGTGACCACCTCGATGCCGTTCTTGCGCAGGAAGGTGTTCGTGGTGACGTTGCGTTCGTAGGCGAAGACCACGCCGGGCTCCACGGCCAGTACGTTGCACCCGTCGTCCCACTGCTCGCGCTCGGCCGAGCGCACGTCCTGGGTGGCGGCCAGGACCCGGATGTCGGACAGGTCCAGCGCGCTCGCGATCGCCTTGTGCATGTCGTGGGCGGCGTGGTCGGTGACCTTGAGCGCCTCCTCGTGGTCGCCCGGTTCGATCGTGTACGAGGGCAGCATGCCCATGCCCGCGTACTTGGTGAACGTCTCGCCGTCGAGCATCGTCATCACCGTGTCGAGGTGCATGAACGCGCGCTTCTTCGGCATGCTCAGCGCCACCACCTTGGTCGCGGAGCCGTGCTTGAACAGTGCTCGCGCCAGCGCCTCGACGCCCTGCGGGGTGGTGCGCTCGCTCATGCCGACCAGTACCGCGCCGTTGCCGATGACCAGGACGTCGCCGCCCTCCATCGTCGCGGGGAAGCTGTTCTGGCCGGGGTTCCACACGTTGAAGTCGCCCTTGGCGAAGTTCGGGTGGTAGGTGTAGATCGCTTCGAAGTGCACCGTCTCGCGCCGGCGGGCGGGCATCGTCATCGCGTTCACCGCGACGCCGTCGTAGACCCAGCACGAGGTGTCGCGGGTGAAGATGTGGTTGGGCAGCGGCTTGAGCACGAAGTCGTCCACGTCCATGGTGTGGAACGCGACGCTGTGCGGCTCCTCCATGTACTCCAGGATCTCCCGCTTGGTGATCCCGCCGACCAGGTAGCGCACCAGTTCGTTGACGTCGAAGCCCTCGAACAGGCCGCGCAGTTCGTCCACCGCGAGCAGGCCGAACTCGCGTTCGTCGAAGACCCGGTCCAGGACCATCTTCTTCGCCGGCGGCTCGCTCGCGAGGGTCTCGCGCAGCAGGTCGGTGAACAGGTGTACGCGGATGCCCCGATCGCGCAGCGCGTCCGCGAAGGCGTCGTGCTCCTCGCGGGCCCGCTTGACCCACAGGACGTCGTCGAACAGGAGTTCGTCCTTGTTCGTCGGGGTCAGCCGCTTCATCTCCAGGTCCGGACGGTGCAGGATCACCTGCTTGAGACGACCGGTCTCCGACTCGACGTGGAACCCCATGGAATGGTCCTCCTGACCGTTGCGAACTGCGATGTACGTGCCGGTCGTCGGGACCGGACGGGCTTGCGAATGGTGTTTCCGGTTCGTGGGGACACGATGCGCGCGCGGGGCGCGCACCGCGCTAGTGCCCGCGCATGTCGACGGTGATGTCCGCCGGGTCGGTGGGTGGCGCCTCGGCGCCGCCGGGGCCGTACTCGCCGCGCGCGGCCTTGACCCAGATGTAGACCGGGATGCCGAGCAGCAGCATGATCAGGCTCTTGAGCACCGCGTCGGAGCCCGCGCCGTAGACCATCCACAGCGTGAACACGAAGCCCACGACCGCGATGGCCAGGTCCTTGGCCAGCGCCGCGCGAGAGACCGGGCGCTCGCGGGTGACCAGCCAGAACAGTTGCGCCGACGCGGAGAACAGGTACGGGATCACGGTGGTGACGGTGGCGAGCAGCAGGATCGTCTCGAACGCGTCCTCGGACCACAGGTAGTTCACCGCGACCACGACCGAGGTCAGGACCGTCGCGACGAGGATCCCGAACGCGGGCACCCCCGCCCGGTTGACCTCCGCGAACGGGCGGGGGAACATGCCGTCCTTGGCCGCGGCGTACGGCATCTCCGCGCACAGCATGGTCCAGCCGTTGAGCGCACCGATCCCGGAGACGACCGCCATCGCGGCCATCAGGCCGCCCCAGACGCTCCCGCCGAACATGTTGTTCAGCGCGTCGGAGAACGGGGCCGAGGAGTCGACGAGTTCGCCGTGCGGCACGTTTCCCATCACCGCGATCGTGCTCAGCATGTACACCCCGGCGCAGGCGAGCGTGCCGAGGATCGAGGCCCTGCCGATGTTGCGTCGGGGGTCCTTGACCTTCGCCGCGGCGACCGAGGCGGCCTCGATGCCCGAGTAGGCGAACACCACCAGCGCGGCGGAGACCTGGAGGGCGCCGAGGAAGCTCTTGCCGCTCGCGTTGAACGGGCCGAAGTTGGCGTTGTCGATGAAGAACAGGCCGACGATGGCGACGAACATCAGCGGGACGAACTTGAGCACGGTGGTGACGACCTGGAACAGCCCCATGTTCTTGACGCCGGACAGGTTGATCAGGGCCGGGATCCACAGGCCGACGAGCGCGATCGCGATCTTGCCCGGTGTGGAGTCCCAGTGCAGGAAGTAGTTGACGTAGCCGACCCAGGCCACCGCGATGCCCGCGTTGCCGGCCCACGCGGTGATCCAGAAGGACCACGCGTTCAAAAAGCCCGGGAACTCGCCGAACGCCTCGCGGGCGTAGGCGTAGGGGCCGCCGGCCGCGGGGACGCGGGCGCCGAGTTTGCCGAAGATCGCGGCGATCGCCAGCGCGCCGACGGTGACCAGGCCGAAGGCGAGGATGCTGATGGTGCCGTACTTGGCGAGCGTGGCCGGCAACAGGAAGATCCCGGTGCCCACCACGCCGCCGATCACCAGCGCGGTCGCCTGCGGCAGACCGAGGGTGCCCTGTGCCGGATCGGGGTCGTCCGCCGCGGGTGGGGGCGCCGATGTGACGGTCGGGGACTTGGGGTCCACCGCGTGGCTCATCGCTGCTCCTCCGTGTGTCGAGGCGGCCCGGCGTCGAGGGTGTTCGGCGCCGTTTTCCGCCACATTCGGATCCTGCACCCGGACCCGGGTCCCCGACCTCCGACACAGGTCCCCACCTGCGGCGACGCTCGGACCGATCGACCCGGGACCTTCGACCCGCCGCGATCGGCACATGGCTTTGAAGCGACATACCCGAAGTTGTCGGCATTCACATACAAAAAGGGCGGCATCCGTGTTTCCGTGGATGCCGCCCTTGCTGCGAACAGGTGACGTGGACTCAGAGTCGCGGGTCCACCGGTTCCGATTCGAGCGCGAGTACGGCGAAGACCGCCTCGTGCACGCGCCACAGCGCCTCGCCGGACACGAGCCGCGCCAGCGCCTCGGCGCCCAGGGCGTGCTCGCGTAGGGCCATCGAGCGCTTGTGGCCGAGGCCGCGATCGCGCAACCGGTCGAGGTTCACCGGTTCGGTGTAGTCGGCGCCGTAGATGATCCGCAGGTACTCCGGTCCGCGGCACTTGACCCCCGGCTGCACGCGCCGGTTGGCGACCCGGTCGGCCTCGCCCGCGAGCGGCTTGACCACCATGCCCTCGCCGCCGGTGGAGGTCAGTTCGGTCCACCAGGCGATGCCGGCCGCGACCTGCTCCTCGTCGGTGACGTCCACGATCAGTCGCCCGGTGGGCGCGAGCAGCCCCGAGGGGTCGGCCGCGACCAGCCGGTCGGCGAGCGCGAGATGCCACTCGTGGTCACGACCCAGGTAGGAGCCGCCACGGCCGGCGAGCACCTGGAACGGGGCGAAGCGCAGCCCGGTCAGGCCGTCGGTGGGCCAGCAGTACCGGCCGTAGGCGTCCACGAACGCGCGGGCGTTGGCCGTGCGTCCGGCGATCCGGTCGGCCAGGCCCCCGACGTCGATACCGCGTGCGAGTGCACGCGCCAGCGCGGCGCCGGCGACCGGCAGCGCGGCGGTCGCGGCCGCGCCCACCGACGCGTACTGCTGCCGCAGCAGCTCCTGCGCCTTGGCCGACCAGGGCATCAACTCGGCGTCGAACAGCAACCAATCGGTGTCCAGTTCGGCCCACAGACCCGCCGCGTCGATCGCTCCGCGCACGCGGTCGAGGAAGCCGTCGGTGGTGGCTCGGTCGGGGAAGAAACCGCGGCCGGTGCGGGTCCACACCGCGCCCGCGCCCGCGCCCATCCCCTCGTCCACGCCGAACACCTCGCGTGCGACGGCCTCGTCCCGGCACACCAGGGCGATCGCACGCGAGCCCATGTGCTTCTCCTCGCAGATCACCCGGTTGACGCCGTCCGCGCGGAACTGGGCGAACGCCTCGGCCGGGTGTTCGAGCAGACCGGGCAGCGTGCTCGTGGCGCAGGGCGCCATCGTCGGCGGCAGGTAAACCAGCCAGCGCGGGTCGATGGCGAACCGGCTCATCACCTCGAGGGCCGCGGCCGCGTTCTCCTGGCGCACCGTCACCAGGCCCGCGCCGGCGGTCTCGATGTGCCGGCGACCGACCCCGCCGGGGGCCAGGTCCAGCACGTCGCCGAGGTCGAGGGCGCGCCCGTCGCGACCGCCGGGGGCGGCGGAGGCGAGCGGTCGCACCGGCTCGTACCAGACCTGTTCGGCCGGTACCGCGACCAGTTCGCGCTCCGGCCAGCGCAGCGCGGTCAACTCGCCGCCGAACACCGCGCCGGTGTCCAGGCAGATCGTGTTGTTCACCCACACGGCGCGCGGCGTGGGCGTGTGACCGTAGACCACGGTGGCCTTGCCGCGGTACTCGTCGGCCCACGGGTAGCGCACCGGCAGGCCGTACTCGTCGGTCTCGCCGGTGGTGTCACCGTACAGCGCGAAGCTGCGCACCCGCCCGGACATCCGGCCGTGGTACTTCTCCGGCAGACCGGCGTGGCACACCACGAGCCGGCCCCCGTCGAGCACGTAGTGGCTGACCAGGGATTCGCAGAAGTCGACCACCTCGGTGCGGAACTCCTCGCTCTCCGCGGCCAGTTGTTCGAGCGATTCGGCGAGGCCGTGGGTGGTCTTGACCTGGCGGCCCTTGAGTGCGCGCACCAGCTTGTTCTCGTGGTTGCCCGGCACGCACAGGGCGTGTCCGGCGCCGACCATGCCCATCACCAGGCGCAGTACACCGGGCGTGTCCGGCCCGCGGTCGACCAGGTCGCCGACGAACACGGCGGTGTGGCCCTCGGGGTGCGCCGCGTCGACCGGCCGCCCGGCCTCGTCGCGGGTGAGTGTGTATCCGAGTTCGACCAGCAGCGACTCCAATTCGGCCCGGCAGCCGTGGATGTCACCGATCATGTCGAACGGGCCGGTCAGGTGTCGCAGGTCGTTGTAGCGGCGCTCGTGGACGATTTCGGCGCGCGCGACCTCGTCGGTGCCGGAGAGCACGTGCACGCGGCGAAAGCCCTCGCGCTGGAGACCGCGCAGCGAGCGGCGCATGTCGCGGTGCTGGCGCTGGATCACCTGCGGGGGCAGGTGCATGCGGTCCGGGCGCTCGGCATTGCGCGCCTGGCATTCGTCCTGGGGTATGTCCAGCACGATCGCGATCGGGAACACGTCGTGGTCGCGGGCGATGCGGACCAGTTGCGCCCGGGCCTCGCGCTGCACGTTGGTCGCGTCCACCACGGTCAGCCGGCCGGAGGCGAGGCGCATGCGGGCGACGTGGTGCAGCAGTTCGAACGCGTCGCCGGAGGCCGACTGGTCGTTCTCGTCGTCGGCGACCAGGCCGCGGAAGTAGTCGGAGGAGAGGACCTGGGTGTGTTTGAAGTGGGTGCGGGCGAACGTGGACTTGCCCGCGCCGGTGGTGCCGATCAGGACCACCAGACACAGGTCGGGCATGGTCAGTGCGCGGCGGGCGCTCGCGTCGTGGGTCATGCCGTCGCTCCGGTGCCTTCGTCGTCGGTGGGGGTGGTGGGGGCGTCGGTGGTCGCGGGGGTGTCGCCGGTGTGGGTGATCGTGCCCGCGCCCGCGTCGGTACGGGTGAACACCACCATCTGGGTGGAGGGGCCGACCTCGGGGTCGACCTCACCGACCGGTTCGAAGCGCGTCGCGTAGCCGTAGGTCGCCGCCGCCTGTTCGGCCCAGGAACGAAACGTCGCGCGGTCCCATTCGAAGCGGTGGTCGCCGTGGCGCATGGCGCCGGCGGCGAGGCCGTGGCCGCCCGGTTCCTCGGGCGCGTAGCGGACGTTGTACTCGACGTTGGGCGTGGTGACCACGACGGTCGCGGGTCGGGCCGCGCCCAGTACCGCGTACTCGAGGGCCGGCAGACGCGGTTCGTCCAGGTGCTCGATCACCTCGCACAACACCGCCGCGTCGTAGCCCACGAGCCGCTTGTCGGTGTAGGTCAGCGCGCCCTGGATCAGGCGCACCCGATCGCGCTGCCGCTCCGACATCCTGGCGAGCTTGAGCTTGCGCTCGGCGATGGTGAGCGCGCGGACGGACACGTCGACGCCGACGATCTCGCGGAAACGCGGTTCCCTGAGCAGGGCTCCGATCAACTTGCCGTCGCCGCACCCGAGGTCGAGCACCCGTTCGGCGCCGGCCGCCCGCAGGGCTTCCAGAATCGCATCCCGCCGCTGCCGGGCAAGCGACAGGCCGGCCCCGCCGGCGACCTCGCCCGCAGACGCGTCCGCAGGGACGGAGGTCCCGGTCGCAGACGACACGACACCGGTCACGGGCACGGACGCAACACCCGAGGCCGCAAGCGCACCCACAGGCGCAACGCCCGACGCCCCGGACACGGACGCACCCGCCGCAGGCACACCCGCAGACGCGACGCCCAGGCTCTCAGGCGCACCCGCAGGCGCAGCACCCGCCGTCTCATCCGCACCCGCAGGCGCAACGTTCGACGCGGCAGGTACGGACACACCCGCCGCGGGCGCACCCGCGGGCGCAACACCCGAGGTCGCGGGCACGGACGCAGCGGTCGCGGGCGCCGGCGTACCGGTCGCAGGCGCGTGCGTGACGCCCGCAGGCGCAGACGCAGACGCAGGCGCAGCGCCGGCGCTCGCGACCGTGACGGTTGCGGGCGCTGCGTCGTCAGTCGCGACCGCAGGCCCCGATCCCGGTGCCTGGTCCTCGTCCGGCTCGTCCGGTATCGCGTTGTCGAGGTCTTCCGGTGCGGTCTCGTCGATTTCGGCCAGTCGTTCGATCGCGCTGCGGGTGAGGGTGGATCGGCGGGCGAGGTATCGGCTCGCGATCACGTCACGGTCCGGGTGCGCGGCCAGCCAACCCTCGCCGGCTCGGAGCAGTTTGTCCACCTCGTCCGGCGCGACCCAGTAGTGCTTCGCGTTGTCCAGCACCGGGAGGAGCACGTACAACTGTCGCAGCGCCTCCGCGAGCGGCATGGTGCCGGTCAACGCCAGCCGCACGTAACGCGATTCGCCCCACTCCGGGAATCCCGCGTCCAGCGGCACGGTCTCGGTCCGTACCTGCCACCCCAGCGGCTCGAACAGCCGCCGGACCATCTCCGCGCCACCGCGCGCGGAAAGCGCGGGCACCTCGATCTCCAGCGGCAGTGCCATCGCGGGCAGTTCGGGTCGCGCGTCGCAGCGCCCCTGCATCGCGGTGCGAAAGACCGTGCCGAGCGCGACCGCGAGCAACGACGAGGCGGCGTAGGGCCGGTCGTTGACGTACTGCGCGAGCGTGAGGTCGGGCGAGCCCTTGGCTCCCTTGCCCCGCTTGACCCCGCGCGTGAGCGCGATCGGGTCGACGTCGAGCAGCAGCGCCGCGGTGCAGCGTGCCTCGTCCGCCTCGGGGTAGAAGACGTGGGCGTCGCCATAGGTGGTGGTGAACCGCTGGGCCTTCCCGGGATGCTTGTGCAGCAGGAAGCCGAGGTCGGTGGCAGGCCGATGCGTGGTTGCGATGGTCAGGAACACCGGACCGATTATGTGTCAGATGTACCGGCGCCGACGATCCTTTATTCACCCGTAGGGTGCGTGCCCTCGACCGCCACGGACAGTTCCACCGCCGTCCCGGACGTCCCGGATCCGGGCGCGGCCGGCACCTCGCGCGGGCAGTGTTGTCGCAGCGTGCCCAGGTCGATCGACAGGCCCCGTTCGGCGGCGGCGCGAACGAGGGCGGCGAACGCCGGATGCACGGCGGTGTCGTCGTCGGGGTCGTCGTCGGTGACCGGATGGTCGGTGGCGAGCTCGCGACCGGCCGGGCGCACGCCGGCGACCGTCCGCCGGCCCGGAACGGACCAGCCCTCGGGCGCCGGCGCGGACAGCGGCAGGCACAGCGCAACCTCGGCGCCGGCGTCCGCGGCGGGTCGGCCCAGGTCCAGCCAGAAGGGGCCGCTCGGGGTGATTCCGTCCGCCGCGAGACTGGCGTACAGATCGAACAGGGCCTCCTCGACCGCGACATCGGCGTCCACGACCGTCCCGTCCGCCGCGACCACCGCACCCGAGCCCGCACCGCCTTCGCCCGCGGCCACCGCGCGTGAGCCCGCACCTGCACCTGCCGGCTCCGCCCCCGCGACCACCGCGCCTGAACCCGCGCCCGCACCCGCCGACTCCACGCCGTCCCCAGGCGTCGCGATGCGCTCGACGACGCCGACCCACGCCTGCGCCCGGGTGGGCCGCAACCGCACGTCGTAGCGCGCCTCCGTGCCGGCGAGCACCCGCTCGGCCGCCGCGAGTGCCCGGTCCTCGCGCGCCCGTTCGAGGCGCACCGCCTCGCGACGGGCGTGCAGGGCCTGCTGCGGGGAGCCGCCGGCGGCCACCGCGATCCGTACCTCCGCGAGCGGCACCCCCGCCGCCCGCAGAGCGCGGACCACGCCCGCCTGTTCGAGTTGGCCGACCGAGTAGCGGCGATACCGCGTACCCGGGTGCACGTCGGCGGGCACCAATACGCCCTGTTCGTCGTACCAGCGCAGGGCCTTGACGGTCAGGCCCGTGGCGCGCGCGAAGTCTCCGATGCCGAGGAACATCCTCATCACCTCCCGGCCGACCACGGTGCCCCCTCCCGTGACGGGAGGGTCCACCGCCCCGGGTCGGGCGCGTGCGCCGCGGGTGCGCACCGCCACGATCGGTGCGATCGCGGCGGTGCCATCGCGGCGGGCGCGCGGCCCGGGTCACCAGTCGTCGGGCTCGGTGACGGTCAGCAGGCGGACGAATCTCTCGTAGGACACCTGGCAACTCTCCAGGCGCTCGTAGGTACGGGCCGACAACGCGACGGGGGCGCTGGGTTCGAGAGCAACGCTCCAGAACCAGCCCGGTGCCCCCGTCGCCCGTCCGATGACGGGCACCAGGTCCACGACCCGGCGACGCAGCCGGTCCAGCTCGATGCGGCAGGCCCCCGCCGTGACATGGCCCCGAGCGGACCGCGCGAGCACGCGGCCGTTCGGGGCGATGAGCCGCCACCGCACGTGCTGCTCGGCGTCCAGGTGGACGTCGTAGCGCGCGTGCCGTTCCGGCGTACCGTCCGGGGCCTGCGACTCATCCGAAGCGACCGGCGACATAGTCGGCCGTCCGGGGGTCGCGGGGGGCACCGAAGATCGCGGTGGTGGGTCCGGCCTCGACGATGTGGCCGGGGGTGTTCTCCGCCGCGAGGAAGAACGCACAGTGGTCGGATACACGTTGGGCCTGTTGCATGTTGTGCGTGACGATGACGATGGTGACCTGGTCGCGCAACTCGCCGATGGTGTCCTCGATCCGCCTGGTGGAGGTCGGGTCCAGGGCCGAGCACGGCTCGTCCATGAGCAGCACGTCGGGGTCGACCGCGAGCGAACGGGCGATGCAGAGACGTTGCTGCTGGCCTCCCGACAGCGCGCCGCCGGGTTGCCTGAGTCGGTTGCGCACCTCCATCCACAGGCCGGCCCGGGTCAGCGAGGACTCCACGACGGCGTCCTTGTCCGCGTTGCGCACGCCGGTCAGCTTGAGGCCGGCGACCACGTTGTCGTAGATGGACATCGCCGGGAACGGGTTGGGCTTTTGAAAGACCATTCCGACCCGGCGCCGGGTCTCGATCGGCCGGCGGGCAAAGTCGTAGATGTCCTCGCCGTCGAGCAGGACCCGGCCCGCGAGTTGGGCGCTGGGTACCAGTTCGTGCATCCGGTTGAGGATGCGCAGGAACGTGGATTTGCCGCAGCCGGACGGCCCGATCAGGGCCGTGACGGAGTTGGCCGCCATCACGAGGTCGACACGTTCGAGCACCTTGTGGGTGCCGAACCAGGCGCTGACGGTCTCCGCGGTGAGCGTCGAGCCACGCCCGCCGGCGGATTGAGCCGGTAAAGGCTGGGTCTCGGCTGCGGGAGCGAGAGTCGTCGCACCGCTGTCCGGGCTGGTCACGTGCGGAGCCTCCGGGGTGTGGAGTGGGACGGGAACCGGCGTCAGAGCGTCGCCGGGAGTATGCGTGCGGCGGATTCGTACAGTGCCCACACGACGGCGAGCACGACCGGGGTGCCGAGCAGGAGCGTGACTCGGCGATCGGGGTGACGGCGCAGGGCCCAGACCAGGACGGCGACCACGATGGTGAACGCCTGCGCCCACAGGAGCAGTCGCACGCCGGCGTTCGCGTAGCCGCCGGTGCCCTTCTCGTCCGCGCGTAGACCTTGCGGACGCCGACCCTCCTGGGCCTTGGGGGCGCCCTGCAGTTCGGCGACGACCACCGTGCGCCCGCCGGGGCGGATCCACGAGTCGGCGGTGATCAGCACCAGTCGGTTCTCCCGGCCGGGTGCGAGCACGTCGTCCTTGCCGTTGGCGATGTGCCTGCGCTCGATCACCTTGTAGGTGAAATCGCCCTGCTGGGTGGTCGCCTCGACGCGCTGGCCGACGCGCAGGTCGTCGAGGTCGTGGAACGGGCCGCCGAAGCTGTACGCGCGGCCCATGATCACGCTGTGCCCGCCCTGCCCGGGCAGGCCGCTGGTCCGCAGGTGTCCGGGGCCCTTGGCGAGCGAGTCGGCGGTGGTGCCCTCGACCACGACCTGGCGCAGGCCGATCGCGGGGATCCGCAGCATCGCCACCGGCCTGCCCTTGGCGATGGTGCCGCCGAGAGGGGCGACGTCGCGGTAGAGCTCGTCGGAGAGTCGGTCGGCCAGGATGCTCTGGTCGCGGGCCTGTTGGATGTCGGAGACGACGTACACGTAGCCGACGAAGCCCGCGATGAGCAGCGCGAGCAGCGCGACCGCGGCGCCCGCGACGGTGTACGGGTCGGCCCTGCTTGCGCGGGCCCCGCCCGCGGTCGCCGGCGGGTGCCCGCCGGCGCCGGCGCCTGCGGGTGCGGTCGCGCTCGCGGGTGCGGGTGCGGGTGCGGTCGCGAAGGCGGTCGCCGGCGCGGTCGCGGGGGCCTTGGAGAAGGTGTCGGCGGTCATGCGGGCACTCCCTGGCGACCGATCAGGCGCAGGACGGCGGCCACCGGTGGTGGCCAGTTGCCGGTGCGGCGTTTGTGTCCGAGGGAGAGCAGTACGGGGCAGGCGACGAGCGCGCCCGCGCTCACGCACATCAGTACGAGCAGCACGATCGCGGACCCGTCGCCCTCGAGCGCGTCCTTGATCACGCTGGCGACCTTCGGGAACGGCCCCTTGTCGGTCGGCGGCGCGGCGGCACCCACCGGTGCGGTGGAGGGCGCGGCGGTCGACGGCGCGGCCGAGGGCGAGGCGCCGGGGTCGCCGGTGACCGGGGTGTTCGGGATACCGGTGTTGCCGGCACTGGTGCCCGCGGAGGTGCCGGTGTTCTTGTCGGTGTTCCCGTTCACGGGCGGGTTGGTGGGCGGCGGGGTTTCCCCGGTCCACTTGGGCGCGTCGGCGATCTTCTTGCGGGCATCCGCGATCTGCTGCTTCTGCGCGTCGGTGAGCGGGGTGTAGCCGGGCGGCAGCGCACCGGGCTGGAAGGTGCCCGTCTGCGTCTGCCCGGTGGTCGCCGCGTAGGCGAGGAAGGTGTCGATCTTGGCGGCCTTGGCGGCGGTGAGCTTGTCGGTGGAGACCATCGCCACGTCGGTGGCGGTGAGCGGATAGGCGTTCGCGGCGGTGCTGCGGTAGTCGTTGGTCAGCGTCGCCCCGTCCGGGCCCGGCTTGGCGGCGGCGATTCCGGCGCGCACGGTCGCGGGGTCGGTCGGGTCCACGAAGTTGCCCGCGGCGTTGCGGAGCTTGGCGACCGGAGTACCCATGCGCAGGGCCGCCTCGACCGAGGTCACGGCCATCACGGTGTGCGAACCGAAGGCGTCCTGACCGTCGTCCTTGGGCCCGAAGTCGCCCACGGTGCGGTTCATCGGCACCGCGTTGCCCAGGCGGTTGACGATGTCCTCGTACACCGTCTGCGGCACGTTCACGTTGGACTGGTTCTCCAAGCGGTTGGTGTACACCGCCAGCGGGTAGGTCGCCGCGCCGACGCGCCACTCCGGCGGACACACGATGCCGCCGGCATCCGGTGTCCCCGAGAGCCATGCGGCCGTTTCCGGGTCGGCGGCGAGCCAGGCGGTGAGTGCCCAGATCATGTCGTCCTGGACGCCGCGCAGGATCGGACTGCGGTCGGCGACGGGCCATTCGTGCGGCTGGTTGATGGCCTTGAACTCGGGGTCGTCGTAGACCTTGATGATCGCGCCCGGCCCACGCGGCCCCGTGGTGTAGGCCCCGGTGATCATTTTCGCGACCAGGCGCGGGGTCAGGCTCATCGACGTGATCGGCTCGTGGGTACTGGAGTCGTCGATGTTGAACGCGATCGCCAGCGCGCCGTTGGTCAGCGGCGCGTACACCGTCTTGTCCTTGTCGCGGGTGCCGGTCAATCCCACCGGGCGAGCCTGGTCGAGCGCGCCGCCGATGGGCTGCTGGGTGACACCGATGTCGGCTCCGTCCCGGAGGAAGACCTCGCGGGCGTTGGGGCCGGAGCCGGAACTGACCGTCATGTTCACGGGGTTGGTCCGCGCCCCGCACAGCCCGAACACCCACGAGGCACCGGCCTGGGAGAACTCGCCGGTGCCGCTGACCGACAGGTCCGGGTGTTCCATGCCCGGACACGCGTCGGGCGCGGGGATGAACGACAGCGGCGTCACCGCCGCCTGCCCGGCGGCGAAGGCCAGCGCCATCTCGGTGTCGGTGATCTGGTACTGGACGCCCAGATCGATGTGCGGCTTCGGCTGGAAGGAGGTGGCGGTACTGCCCGCCGCGGGCATCACGAAGGCCACGACCGAACACGCCTGTCGGTCCGAGCAACCCAGTTGTGGCAGTCGCAGCGCGGGCCTGACCTGGAGCCATGCCTCTCCGGATCCGTCCGCGCGGGTGGGCACTCCGGTCTGCTTGGTGGCGAGGATCGGCGGATTGCCGTCGGGTTGCTGGAAGACGCCGTTGTCCGTGTAGGTCGGCGACCAGCAGTCCCGAGGCCGGGGCGTGGTGCCCTTGCACTGCATCACGACGACGCTGTTGGTACCGGCGGCCAGGGTGAAGCCTGTCCACTTGACCAGGATGCGCTGGTTGACGAGGTTGGTGCTTTGCGACACCGTCACCGCCGGGCGGGCGGCGGGCTCGGCCGCGCCGGCCGTCCCGGCGACCGCACCCAGCCACCCCGCGAGCAGCGCGACGCACAGCGCGATGACACCGGCGACGGACGACGCGCGGCCCGGCGAAGCGGTGGAACGCTCGATGCCGCTCACGGCAACCCCACTTCCCTCGCCCCCGTTCGAGGACGGTTTCCCCGCCGATTCCCCCCGGCGAGAACGACCCGCGCCGATCCTCGCGCGGCGCGGCGGCGCGAGGGGAGTGGAAACCGACACGGTGTTCGAAAGTTCGCCTGCGGCGTACGGACCGGACATCTCCCGGTCACCCGACGCGGCCTGCTCGCGCGGGTCAGCGGACATCGGGACCACGTCCTCGACCGAGTCGGCCGTACAGGAATGGCGCGCCGAACACCGCCGCCATCAGGCACACCAGGGTGAGTGCGTAGAACCAGACCGGTGGCAGCGGCGGCGAGTCGCCGGCTTCCACCGATCCGGCGCTGACCGGGCCGCCGGGACCGGACTTGTCGCCGCCGGCGACGACTTCGCCGGTGCCCGGGTCGAGGCCGGCTCCGCCGCCGGTGTCCGGCCCCTGGGTTGCGCCGGTTCCGCCGCCGGCGGCTCCCGGCGTGTCACCGGGCTTGGGGGTGTTGCCGCCGGTGCCGTTGTTGGTGGTGCCGTTGTTGTTCTGGTTGTTGGCGCCGCCCGGACCGCCCTGCTGGGGTTGCTGTTGCTGCTGCTTCTGCTCCGGCGGCACCCAAGCCGGGTCGAAGGTCGGGTTCGGGCAGGCGTCGTGGTCCGCCTTGGTCGGCTTGTCGAGGTTCGCCGGCAGTGCCCCAGGGTCCGGCGCGCCGGGGATCGACTTGATCGCGTCGTAGCCGAAGCTGACCAGCTTGGGGGGCAGCGGCGAGTATCCCAGCCGCGGCGCCTGTCCCTGCCCGGCGCACAGGAAGTATTTGATGAACTTGCCGAGTGTTTCGCCCTTGGACTCGTCGAAGGAGAACTGCTTGGCGGCGGGCACGATCATGTAGCTGTAGCTGGAGATCGGATAGGCGCGCTTGTCCGGGTTGGTGTAGACGTCGTCGAGGATCTGCGTGCTGTCCGGGTTCAGCCGGGCCTTGGTGAGTGCGATCGACACCGCGTCGGAGCTGGGCTGGGTGTAGACGCCGGCGACGTTCTTGACCGAGGCGACCGGGAATTGCCGCTGGATCGCGTAGGCGGTCTCGACGTAGGTGATCGCGCCCTCGCCGTATCCGGCCGCGACGTAGTTGGCCACGCCTTCGGAGCCGGCCTGCGCCTTGGTGGCCCCCTTGACCGGGAACTCGGAGGTCATGCCGCCGGGGAAGAACGGCCGCCAGATGTCGTTGACCTGGTTGGTCAGGAAGGCGGTGAACTGCGCGCTCGTGCCCGAGCCGTCCGAGCGCACGACCGGGGTGATCGGAGTGGCGGGCAGGGACAGGGCGGGGTTGTCGTCCTTGATCGCCTTGTCGTTCCACACCTTGATCTGGTTGGTGAAGATCCCGGCGATGGTGCGCGGCGACAGCTGGAGGTTGCGGACCTGCTGGCCGCGGATCTTCAGGTTGTACATGAACGAGGTGCCGCCCGCGACGATCGGCAGGTATTTGAACTTGGTGTTGTCGGCCTGCAGGCGCGCGAGTTCGTTGGTCGCCTGCCCGGCCCGGTCGACGTAGTTGCCCTGGAAGGGGATCTCCGAGACCGCGAAGTCGACCAGGTGGCTCATGAAGTCGTTGCGTCCGGCGGTGGATCCGTTGGGGGTGTAGTCGACCGCGAGGCCGCGGGCGGCGACGTCGGCCGACCACTGCATGGTCGCGGGCGAGCTCCACGTGGAGCCGCTGCCGTGGATGCCGGCGGCGGCCGAGGCGGTGCCGGACGGCAGGACGAGCAGGGGGACGGCGAGCACGGACGCGATCGCCACGCGGAGTAGATGCGCGGGCAGGCGCGTGGTCCTGGTCATGAAGTGGGCTCCGGGGTGAGGGACTTGGTGTCGGCGCCGGCGCGGCGCCGTTTGCGGCGTCCGGGCTCGCCGGGGGCGCGACCGCCGATCAGGCGCGCGAGGGAGAACAGCACGAGGACGATGAGCAGCAAGGTCACGGCGGCGCCCCACGCGAGGGAGTTGAGCTCGTCGCTGGGCGACTTGTAGTTCACCCAGATGAAGTACGGCAGGGAGGTCTGCACCCCGCTGAACGGGTCCCAGTTCATGCCCGCGCCGCCGCCCGCGACCAGCAGCACGGGCGCGGTCTCGCCGACCACGCGGGCGCAGCCGAGGATGACGGCGGTGACCAGGCCGCTGCGGGCGGTGGGCAGTACCACGTTCCACAGGGTGCGGAACTCCCCCGCGCCCAGGGCCAACGACGCCTCGCGCAGGCCATTGGGCACCAGGCGCAACACGACCTCGGTGGCGCGGGTGACCACCGGCATCATCTCCACCGACAGCGCCAGGCCCGCGGCCAGGCCGCAAAAGCCCTGGCCGAGCGAGATGACGAAGAAGGCGTAGACGAACAGGCCGGCGACCACCGAGGGGATCGCGGTCATCGCTTCGACGACCACGCGCACCACGACGGCGAACCGGCCGCCGACCTCGTTCATGTAGATCGCGGCGATCACCCCGAGCGGGACGCTCAGCAGGATCGCGATGCCCATTTGTTCGAAGGTGCCGACGATCGCGTGTGCGGCGCCCACCGAGACCCCGTGCGGGCTCAGCGCGCTGAAGTGGCGCTGGGTGGCGGTGAAGAAGTCCGTGTTCAGGATGCGGCCGAAGCCCTTGACGAAGACGTAGCCGATCACGGTCGCCACCGTGCCGACCATCAGGGCAGCGCCGGTGGAGATCACGGCGCCGGCGACGCGGTCGCCGGCGGCCACCCGGTCCAGGCGCATGTGGGTGGCGATCGCGTACAGCAGCAGGAAGCTGAGGTAGGCGGTGATCAGGTAGCCCTGCCAGCCGGCGACCGGCAGGATCCGCCCGTACAGCACCCACGCGAAGCTCGCGCCGGCGACCATGGCGCCGAGCGCGACGCCGATGTCGTCGGGGGCGACACGGCGCAGCGCCACGCGGGCCTGCTCCGGTGGTCGCGGCGCGGACGCGGGCGGCGGCGCGTCGGGTCCGGGCCGAACGATCGGCTCGGTGACGGTCATCGTCGTGGATCCCCTCGATGGTGGGTCTGGTGGAGCCGTGGGTCGCTGTCGGGAGTTCGGTGGGCCGGGACGCGATGTCCCGGGCTCGATGTCTCGGGTCTCGGTGCCGGGTCCGGTCGGACCTCGGTCAGATCTCGGTGGACTTGCCGCTGCGCGAGCGGGCGACCAGGACGCCGGCGACGGTGTTGACGGCGAGCGTGAGGACGAACAGCGCGAGGCCGGCGGCCATCAGCGCGGAGATCGACTCGGTGTCGGCCTCGCCGTACTTGAGCACGATCAGCGACGAGATCGTCGAGCCCTGGCCGTCGAGGATGCGGAACGAGAAGTCGGTGTTGAACGAGATGATCATCGCGACGGCGATGGTCTCGCCGAGGGCTCGGCCCAAGCCGAGCATCACGCCGCCGATCATGCCGCCGCGGCCGAACGGCAGGACCACCGCGCGGATCACCCCCCAGCGGGTGGCGCCGAGCGCGAGCGCGCCCTCCTTCTCACCGACCGGCGCCTGGCCGAACACCTCGCGGCTGACCGCGCAGCAGATGGGGATGACCATCGTGGACACCACCACGCCGGAGATGAACAGCGAGGAGCTGAACTGGCTGTCCACGAAGCGGGCCTTCACGTCGATCGTGCGGATCTCGAAGATCGGCAGGAAGTCGAAGTTCGTGGCCAACCACCGGCTGACCGGGATCAGTTGGGGTTGCAGTACGAAGAAGCCGAAGATGCCGTAGATGATGCTGGGCACCGCGGCCATCAGGTCGACGACCGAGGTGAGCACCCCGCGTAGACGTCGTGGGGCGAACTCGGTGATGTACAGGGCCGCGGTGAGCGCGATGGGTACCGCGACGATCAGCGCGACGATGGCCACGAGCACGGTGCCGGTGAGCAGTCCGCGTACACCGAAGGTGCCGCCCTTGGGCTCCCACGCGTCCTCGGTGAGGAATCCCCAGCCGGCCCGGTCGAGCGCGCTGCTGCCCTGGTAGAGCAGGTAGCCACCGATCGCGGCGAGCAGGGCCAGGACCAGCATCGCGACACCACGCGTGGTCCAGCGGAACACGTGGTCGGCCCTGGTGCGACGGACCACGATCCGGCGGGGCCGATCGAGCAGCTCCGGCGATTCGGGGGCGAACACGGTCGGGTGTGCCATGGGTTGCGGCTCCTGGAAGCGGGTGGCGAACCGATCTGACCGTTCGTCAGACGGCCGGCGATCAAGCCGGAAACCCCTGCCTGGAGACAACCAGAGCGCAGCCCCCGGGCAACTGTCCGCTACGGAAACAACCGGTGCCGAGGGTGTACGGCAGACGTCGTGTCCGTGCCGTACGGGTGCCGGAGTATCCGGTTTCCGTTACAGGCGCGGCCCGTTCGTGTCGGCGCCTTGTGCGGCCCGGTGCCGTTTCCCTGCCGGACATCCCACCACGATCGGGCCGCCGGCAGCGTTGTCGGCGTCGGCCACTGCGGGTCGACGGCCAGCAAATGCCAAGAGAGAGTTGAGACTTCGAATGTCCAGCGTCTTCAGCATGCGCAAGACCGCCACCGTTTTGGGCACCGTCGGTGCCGCCATGGCGCTCGTCGTCGGCGCGAACGCGTCGGCCAACGCCAACACCTACGTCAACGCCGGTTCCGACACCCTCCAGAACGTCACCCAGGCGCTGACGACGGAGTACGCGGCGAACGTCGATCCCAATGGCAACGACTGGGTGACGGTGAATGCCGGCATAGCCGCCGGTGGCATCAACACCGGCAAGGCCGAGTGCAACACCCAGTACGGCGCCGGCACCGGTCACGCGTGGCCGAACGGCTCGGGTGACGGCATCAAGGCGCTGCTGGACCAGCGTGCGGGCACGAACGCCAAGTGCCTCGACTTCGCCCGTTCCTCGCGTGGCCCGAAGACCGGCACCGCCGAGACCACCCTGACCTTCGAGCGGGTCGCCGGCGACGCCGTGACCTGGGCGACCAAGAAGGCCGGCGCGCCGACCAACCTGACCCGCGCCCAGCTGCAGGACATCTACCACTGCAACATCACCAACTGGAACCAGATCCCGGGCAGCACCGTGTCCGGCGTGATCCAAAAGCACGTCCCGCAGGCCGGCTCCGGCACCCGCTCGGAGTTCCAGGACAAGGTGCTCGGCTTCGACCCGACCGCTGCCTCCAACGGCGCGTGCGCCGCCACGGTCATCCAGACCGCGCAGGAGAACCGCGGCGACGCGCCGCAGATCACCTCCACCGACGCGATCATCGCCTACTCGGCCGCGGCCTACGGCGAGCAGACCACCCCCGCCTCCGGTGTGCCGAACCACACCAACGGCTTCAAGCTCGGCAACATCGACTCCAAGGCGCCGAACGCGACCGGCTTCGTCGGCAACCGCTCGGTCTACTTCGTCTACGACCCGCAGAACGGCACGGCGGCCAACGCCAACGTCGTCGCCTTCATCAACTGGGCCAAGGCCCCGGCGCAGCGCCCGATCTGGAACACCTTCGGCTTCGCCGTCTGAGCCACCCCCGACCGGCACCGCATGACATGACGTGATCAGCAGCGGGTCGTCTCGGATCGGCGATTCGAGACGGCCCGTTCCCGCTCCCGCGTCAGGTGTCCACAACCGCACGAATGGCTCTCGGATCCGTCTGGTGGGCCCGCGCCCTCGAGTCCGCCGATCCGACGCTCCGCACACGCCGCAGAAGAACTGTTCACCCTCCGGTGGCGGATCGCTCATCCATCCGCCATCGCGAGCGTCCGACGTTTCCCCCGCGGATGCCCAACGGGCCGCCGCGTGCTGTTTTGCTCGAACCCACCGACCCCGGAAGGGCATTCTTCATGAAGCTCCGTCGTCTGCTCGCGCTCGCCGTCGCGGTTCCGGCCGCGTTCGCGATCGCCACCGTGCCGGCCGTCGCCGAGGACTCCGCGCCCGCCGCGCCCGCGACCGCCGCGCAGGGCACCGTCACGGTGAGCCCGCTGTACGGTCCGGCCGACAGCACCGGCAAGGCGACCGCCCGCGCGAGCGTGCCGTGCGGCCCGGACGCGACCAAGTTCCGCTTCGTCCTGCGTTCGCCCGGCGCCAACGAGCGTGTGTTCGGCGGCTCATTCCTCGGCACCGACCTGCCGGCCGACAAGGTCGCGGACACCGCGGTCGTCGGTCTGCGCGCGCTGTTCCCGGCGGGCTCCGCCGCCCAGGAGGGCGTCGCGCACAAGCTGGTCGCGCAGTGCTACACCTTCGACGCCGACGGCGCGCTGACCATCACCGAGCCGGCGTCGGTCGACCTGCGCGTCAACAACGGTGTGTGGACCTCGCTTTCGCCCGAGGTGCGCGCGCTGCCGACCAAGATCGGCGCGCTGCGCTTCGGTCTGGTCCTGTTCCGCGGTTTCGCGCCCGGTGACCGCGTGGACGGCGTCGTGCGCACCGCCGACGGCACCTCCACCCCGGTCTCGCTGCAGCCGCAGATCACCCCCGACGGCACCTGGGGCGGCGCACTGCTGACGCTGCCGGCCACTCTGGCCGACGGTTCCTACACCCTCGTGCTCTCCGGCACGAACTCGCACGCGACCTCCTCGGTCGCGATCACCCTCGACTCGTCCCGCCTGTGGTGGTGACGCGGCGTCGGTGACACGCCTTGGGCCATCGGGATTCGTCCCGGTGGCCCACTTGCCGTCCGTCCCCGTTTCCTTTATTTCTCAACGGAGTTGACCAGATGAGCCTAAGACTCGCGCGCGTGCTGGCATCGTGCGGAGCCGGGCTGCTCGTGCTGTCGGCGCTGCCGGCGATCGCAGCGGCCGCCGACGGCGGTACACCCGCGCCGACGATCGTCGTCGACCCGGGGACCGGTGGGGCCACCACCAAGGTGACGTTGAAGGCCACTGCGCCGTGCCCGGAACCGGCGACGAACTACCGGTGGGTCGTCACCGGCGGCACCCTGACCGCGCCGAGGTTGATCGGTGGCACCACGGGCAACCCGTTGCCCGCGGACCGGATCCCGGTTCGGGAGAGCCCGATCCAGCTCTTCCTGACCGGCACCGTCTTGGACGGTACGTTCAAGTTGTCCTCGGAGTGCATGGACAACGCCGGGAATGTGCTCAAGGAGCTCGCGGCGGTCGATCTCACCACCGCCGACGGCCCCAACGGCAAGGCGTGGACCGTGGCGGCCCCGCCCACCACCGCGCCGCCGACCAGCACGCCCCCGACGACCACGCCGCCGACCACCACACCACCCGGCGGGTCGGACGAGGTGCTGGTGCTCAATCCCACCACGGGGCCGATGGACCAGAAGACGACCATCACCTCCTCGAAGGCGTGCCCGGCGACGGCGACCTCGGCCCTGTTCCAGCTGAAGCTTCCCGGCCAGGAGTCGGAGCAGCGTATGGGTGGCTTCACTCCCCTGCCGCTGGCCGCCGACCTCAAGCCTGTCTACCCGAACAAGAAGATGTTTCCGGGCGGCGCCGCCACCTCCGGCAACTACCACATTCGTGCCCAATGCCTCGATGCCGGCGGAGCCATCGTGGTGGACGACCTCGCTCGCGTCGACCTGCTGGCGACGGATGGCACGTGGAAGGTCGTCGAACACGCCACGCCGGCCGGAACCTTCGACAATGAAATACGAATCCCGGACGCGGGCCCCGTCGCGGCGCGCCTGAGCCTGTCCGGCTTCCCCGCGGGTGAAGACTTCAAGGCCGTCATCACCAAGTCGGGTGACGCCGCCTTCCCGTCCGTGGAGCTGACCAACGCCAAAACGGACACCATCGGTGCCTATGTCAACAATCAGCTCATCTTCCCCCGTGACGGCGCCACCTGGGTCGACGGCAACTACACGGTGACGGCCACGGCCACCCCGTCCGGCACGAAGGTCGAGATTCCCTTCAAACTGCTTCTGGTTCACGCCGGCGCCACCAACGGCTCGACCGCCGGCACCACGACGGGTACGACGACCGGCACCACCACCGGGACCACCACCGGGACCACCACCGGCTCCACCACCGGGACGACCGCGGGCACCACCACCGGGACGACCTCCGGGACCACGGCCGGTGACACCGCCGGTACCACGACCGGGACGACCACCGGAACGACCACGGGCACCACGGCCGGGACGAGCACCGGGACCAGCTCCGGCAGTTCGGCCGGGACCGGCAACGGTGGCGGGGGCGGTGGGCTCGCGCACACCGGGGCGCTGCTCGACCCGCGGCTGCTCGGCACCGCCGGCGGCACGTTGCTGCTGATCGGCGGCGTCATGTGGTACCGCGCCCGCGGCAGCCGCAGCGCGCTGCTCGCCGGCAGCGGCACCTTCGGCGAGGGCGACGAGGACACTCCCGCGACCGCCTGACGAGGAAACACACCGCACGGCCGCCTGCGACACCCGGGCGGTGGGGTGAGAAGGGGGCTCTGTCGCAGCGCACGGGCTGCGACAGGGCCCTTTCCCGTCCCCCGGGCCGTCGGGCCCTCGGCTCAGCCGAGTTGGGACATCACCTGCGAGGCGATCAGCTCCAGGTGGTCGAGGTCGTGCAGGTCCAGGATCTGGAAGTAGATCCGGGTCGAGCCGACCTCGGCGAAGCGGCCGATCCGGTCCACCACTTCGGCGGGCGAGCCCGCGAGACCGTTCTCCTTGAGTTCGGCGGGTTCGCGGCCGATCGCCGCGGCGCGCCGGGACACCTCGGCGTCGTCCCGGCCCACGCAGGCCACGAGGGCGTTGGACAAGACCAGGTCCTCGGCCTTGCGGCCGTGCTCGACCAGGGCCTCGCGGACCCGGCCGAACTGCTGCGCGCTGGTTTCCACCGACGCGAAGGGGATGTTGAACTCGTCGGCGAAGCGGGCCGCGAGCGCGGGCGTGCGCTTGGCGCCGAGGCCGCCGACCAGGATCGGCGGATGCGGACGCTGCGCGGGCTTGGGCAGCGCGGGCGAGTCGGCCAACGAGTAGTAGCGCCCCTCGTAGCGGAAGTCGGCGCCGACCGGGGTGTCCCAGAGCCCGGTGACGATTTCCAGCTGCTCTTCGAGGCGGCCGAACTTCTCGCGCGGGAACGGAATTCCGTAGGCGGTGTGCTCCTCCTCGAACCAGCCCGCGCCGATGCCCAGCTCGACCCGGCCGCCGGACATCGCGTCGACCTGCGCGACCTGGATGGCCAGCACGCCCGGAAGTCGGAAGGTCGCCGCCGTCATCAGTGTGCCCAGACGGATGCGCTTGGTCTCGCGGGCCAGTCCGGCCAGGGTGATCCACGCGTCGGTGGGACCCGGTAGGCCGTCGCCGCTCATGTGCAGGTAGTGGTCCGAGCGGAAGAAGGCTCCGAAGCCGAGGTCTTCCGTGGCCTTGGCGACGGTCAGGAGTGTGTCGTAGGTCGCGCCCTGCTGGGGCTCGGTGAAGATACGAAGATCCATGCGCCCATCCTCTCCCGAAGGCGCGGGACGCGGGCGAGGCGAGCGCGCGAAGCACCCCGGACCCGATCATGCGAGCCGCGCGGGAAAGGGCACCACGCGCGCCGAGCCGCGCCGCCGCCGCTGGGGAATCGCCGGGGTGTGCCGGTGCGGTTGGCCCGACCAGGCGGCGCTCTCCTCTGCCGCCCGCAGCCTGATCAGGTTGCGGAAGACGATCGCCCAGGCCGCCGCGCAGGCCCGGCGCTCGGCGGGCGCCAACCGCGCCCAGTCCGCGCAGGGATTGCCCGCCACGCCCTGTCGGGCCAGCAGGGTGAGCACCTTGGCCGCCCGACCCAGCACCCGGGCGGCGCCCGCGATCGGCACGCCGGCCGGGTCGCCGCCGGGCAGCGGGACGACCGTGTCGGCGGCCGAGCCCACGACCCGGGCGACGATCTCCCGCGCGTCACCCAGTTCGTCGGCGACCCGACACAGGCAGCCGCCACGGTCCGGCTTGCCGCTCCAGGCGTGCACCACCTCCTGCACGGTGTGCAGGGCGAGCGTGACCGCGGCCAGCGCGCGTGGCGTGGAATCGACCGTGGCCAGCTCGTCGTCCAACTCGGCGAAGGTCTCGATGGTGTGCATGGTGATCGCTCCCTCGTGCGGTGCCCGTCCGGCTCGTCCGGAGTTCGGCCGGTGTGTTCCGACGACTCCAGGTTGCGCCCGGGGAGCGTACGGATCGCTCGCCATCGAACAATCTGTGGACAACCAGGCGTATTTCGGCGGGGTTTCACTCTTCGGAGTGATGTCTTGCGGAGTTGTCCACAGGGCTTCTGCACGCAGGGTGACCACTGTGCCAACCTCGTCGTTTCCCGAAGGGGTGCCGCGATCGGCCTCGGGCGAACGTCGAGTTCGCGCCGGCCGCGATCCCCGAGGGCGATCGGCGATCCAGCACAGATCAAGGGGGTGGTGGCATGTCCCGCACCGACGGCGGCGGCGCGAGCGGCTACGCGGTCGACACGGCCGAACTGCACGGGTTGGTACGACGCCTGCACAACATCGGAGCCGACTACCTGACACCGGGCTGCGCCGCCGAGCCCGCCCGGGTCACCGACCACACCGCGCTCGACACGGAAGCGCTGGGCCGGTTCCCGGGCGCCGCCGAGTTGGCCGACCGGCATCGCCGCGCCGCCGCGCGGATGGTCGACCTGTTGACCGAGATCCGCGCCGAGTTGGCCACGACGCGGGTCGAACTCGGCCGTACCGCGGACCGGTTCGCCGACACCGAGACCGAGGTCGGCACCCTGCTGCGCGCGATGGCGGCACGATGAGCGCCGGCGACAACACGGATCCGTTCGCGGCGATCCACGCCGCCCGCCCCGCTCTGGTCGGCGCGGCGGCCGACGGGTGGCGCCTGGCCGCCGCGCGGTTGACCGAACTGCGGGACGAGTTGGCCGAGACCGCCCGCCTGGGCACACGGGTGTGGTCCGGCGGCGGCGCCGAGCGCTTCACCGCCCGCTGCCACGCACTGGCCGACAGCGCGGATCGACTCGCCGGGCAGGGCACCGCGCTGCACGAACACCTCACCGAGGCGGCACATGCCCTTGCCCGGGCCCAGAAGAGCGCCACCGACCCGCAGGCCGCCGAGGTCGCCATCGCGCAACTGGAGGGCACCTACCGCGACTTGGGCGAGCGCCTGCCCCTCCTGCCGTGCGCTCCCGCCGACACCGCGCCGAGCCGACCTGCCACCGCGCTCCCCACCACCGCCCAGGCCGACGCACCGCCTCCGAGCCGACCATGCGCCACGACCGCGCCCCCGAGCGGCGACCCGGACATCACCGCCCCGGCACCAACCGCGACGGAGGCGGCCGTCGCGGACCCGTCTCCCCCGCCGACATCCGTCGATCCGACCACCCCATGCGCGCCGGCGACGCCCGACACCCCCGCGGCACCTGCGCCCGCGCCCCCGGCGCAACCACCGCCGCCCACCGCCCCACTGGCCACGTGCATCGCCGCCACCACGCCACCACCGCCACCACCACCGACCACCCCGCCGGGGCCGCCGCCGATCACCTGCCCGCCACAAGCCGCGATGCCCACCCCGCTCACACCGGCCGTGGTCGGAACCCCGCTCCCCCGCGATCCCCGCCCGGTACAGCCGGCCGGCATCGGCCCGCGTTCGCGTCAGGCCGCCCCACCGCCGTCGCCTCCGATCGCCCCGGTGACCGGCATCCGGATCGCCCCCGGCCTCCGCGGCGGCACCGGCGACCACCCGGCGGCCACACACGACGCCGCACACACCGCCGACCCCGCCCCGACCGTCCTCGGCGGCACCACCCACACCGGCACGCCCCCCACGCCCGCATCACCCACGTGGGTGACCGCCCCCACCACCGGCGGCACCCCCACCACCCCGATCCGCCCCCGCCGAACCAACCGCTACGGCACGCACTCGGCCCAAGCCTGGTCGACCCCGGAAGAACCCCCCCAGCAGCACCCCTGAAGTAACACGAACAAAGGCAGAGCGCAGACACACACCCAAGGCACGACCGCCGTCCAGGAAGCAAATGGGGACGGGAACACGGGCGAGAGCGTGGACGCGCGCGTGGGGCGCGGACGCGAGTGGAGGCGCCGGGTGAGAGCGCGGATGTGGACCCGAGCGCAAGCGCCGATGCGGACGCGGGCATGCGCCCGGACGTGGGCATACCCGCGTCCGCGCGCGCAGGCGTGGGCATGGACCCGGCGGTTCAGGGCGGCAAGGAACTCGGGTGGGTGGAGGTGGCCATGGATGTCGGACCCGGACGCGGGTGCGGACGCGGGTCCGGGCGTAGGGCATAGGTGCGAGGCACAGGTGTCGGCGACGCCGCCGACACCTGCGTGGGCGCGGGTGCGGGCGCGAACCGGGCGGCGACGTGGGCAACAACGCCACGATGGGCCGCGTGACGCGCCGCCACGAGCACGGGCCGCCCCGGCAAGGCGGGGGCGGCCCGGTCGGCAAAGGCGCCGAGGCGTCGTCCTTCTCCGGTCAGCGGCGGCCGCGGGCACCCTCTCGCTTGGCTGCCCGAGGGGCCGGCTCCAAGATCGCGACCGACTCGATGTGGTGTGTGTTCGGGAAGAGGTCGAACGAGCGCAACGACCGGAGCTTGAAGCCCGCGGCCGCGAAGTAGGCCACGTCGCGGGCCAGGGCGGCGGGGTCGCAGGCGACGTAGGCGACCCGGCGCGGGGTCAGGCGCGCGATGCGCTCGACGACCGCCTTGCCCGCGCCCGCGCGCGGCGGGTCCAGGACCACGATGTCGGCGCGGCGCAGGAAGCCGGGTCGGCTCAGCACCTTCTCCACCGTGCCGACCTCGAAGCGCGCGCCCGGCACGTCCCGCAGGTTGTGGATCGCGTCCTCGACCGCCTGCCTGGAGCTCTCGATGCCGATGATCGTGTCGCTGTCCGCGAGCCGCTCGGAGAGGGCGCCCGCGAACAGCCCGACGCCGCAGTACAGGTCGAGCGCCAGATCGCCCGGCCGCGGCTCCAGGCCCTCGAGGACGGCCGCCACGAGCACGTCGGCCGCGGCCGGGTGCACCTGCCAGAAGCCGCCGCCCGACACCTTCCAGGTCCGTCCCGCGGCCACCTCGCGCACCGCGGGCCGACCGTGCACCTTGCGTACCCGGCCCTTGTCGTCGGCCCGGAACACCGACACGGCCCGGTTCAGCTCGACGATCGGCATGCGCCCGTCCGCGCCCTCGGCCGGCACCACGGTGACCGCGCGGTCCAGCGAGCCGGTCGCGGAGACCGCCTCGATCGACGCCACGCCGGGCCACTCGTGCGCCTCGATGCCCAACTCCTCGACACCGGGCGCCGCGATCGGGCACGCGTCGATCGGCTGGACGTCGTGCGAGCGGTGCTTGCGCAGTCCCGCCCGGCCCGTCGCCGGGTCCACCGCGAACTGCACCCGCGTGCGCCATCCCAGGCCCTCGGGCTGCCCCGGCGGGCTGTCCACGGCCTCCACCTCGACCTGTACGTCGACCTTGCCGAGCCGCAGCAGCTGCTCGGCGACCACATCGCCCTTGAGTCGACGCTGCGCGGCGGGCGTGGCGTGCTGCCAGTCGCAACCGCCGCACATGCCGGGCCCGGCCACCGGGCACGCGGGCGTGATGCGATCCGGCGACGCCTGCAACACCTCGACCACGTCTGCGCGCAGGAAACGCGACGTCGGCCCGCCGTCGGTGATCTCCACGACGGCCCGCTCGCCCGGAAGGCCGTGCCGAACGAAGATCACACGGCCCTCGTGGCGAGCGACGCAGTGCCCACCGTGAGCAACCGGGCCGATCTCGACCTCGTACCGCTCACCCCGCAGGGACTGGTCCGACTCGGGGGTGGTGGATCCGACAGACACGACACTCCTCGCACAGCTCGTAGCACAGCTCGTACAACGTCGACGCAAACAGTCGATGAAAACAACGGGCAACAGACGAAAACCAGGGGCCGAACGCAACCGACGCACGACAAGGGGCCTCGGATGCCCGCGGCCGACCACGCCCAGGCGCACGCACCGACACGACGACGACACAAAGAAAGCGCCTCACGGAGGTGGGCGCGGCTTCCAGGGTAGTCCCTACCCGAAGAACCCGCGCCCACCGTCACCACACACCGTCACGACCCGCCCGAACTCAGGACGCCCCCGCCCCGGACCCGGACCCCGAGCCCGACCCCGAACCAGACCCGTTCCCGGGCCCACCCCGCTTCCCATCCCCACCCCGAGGCGTCCGCGCAGGCCCCCGCCGCACCGACCCCGGCGCCACCCAGGCCTTCGGCTCCTTCAGCCGCTCGGACGACTCCAGCTGCCACGGCACCGAGGTGACCATGACCCCCGGCGTGAACAACAACCGCCCCTTGAGCCGCAGCGCACTCTGGTTGTGCAGGATCTGCTCGTACCAGCGGCCGACCACGTACTCCGGGATGTACACGTTCACCACATCGCGCGGACTGGACCGACGCACCGACTTCACGTACTCGATCACCGGCCGGGTGATCTCCCGATACGGCGAGTCGAGCACCTTGAGCGGCACCTCTATCCCACGCTCGTCCCACTCCCGCCGCAGCGCCTCGGTCTCGGCCGGGTCCACGTTGACCGTGACCGCCTCGACCACGTTCGGCCGCGAGTAGCGCGCGTACGCCAGCGCCCGCAGCGAGGGCTTGTGCAGCTTGGACACCAGCACGATGGCATGCACCCGCGAGGGCAGCTTGGTGTCGTCCATCTCCACGGCCGCCAGCTCCGTGGCCACCCGGTCGTAGTGCCGCCGGATCTGCTTCATCAGCAGGAACAGCACGCCCATCGCGGCGATCGCGATCCAGGCGCCCTGCACGAACTTGGTCACCAGGACGATCACCAGGACCGCGCCGGTCATGCACAGGCCGAAGGCGTTGATCACCCGGCTGCGCATCATCCGCCGGCGCTCGGCCGGTTCGGTCTCGGTCTTCAGGTGCCGGGTCCAGTGCCGGATCATGCCCGCCTGGCTCATCGTGAAGGACACGAAGACGCCGACCACGTACAGCTGGATCAGCTTGGTGGGCTCGGCCTCGAACGCGACGATCAACACGATCGCGAACGCGGCCAGCATGATGATGCCGTTGCTGAACGCGAGGCGGTCGCCGCGCGTGTGCAGCTGCCGCGGCAGGTAGCGGTCCTGGGCCAGGATCGAGCCGAGCACCGGGAAGCCGTTGAACGCGGTGTTCGCGGCCAGGATCAGGATCAGGCCGGTGACCGCGAGTACGAGATAGAACAGCGGCGACGCGAAGGTGCCACCGAAGACCGCGTCGGCGACCTGCGCGACCACGGTCTTTTGTTCATACCCCGCCGGCGCCCCCTGGATCTGGCTCTCCGGGTTCTCCGCGAACCGCACCTTGGTCATGTTGGCCAGCGCCAGCATGCCCATCAGCATGGTCACCGAGATGGTGCCCATCAGCAGCAGCGTGGAGGCCGCGTTCTTGCTCTTGGGCTTGCGGAAGGCCGGTACGCCGTTGCTGATCGCCTCGACACCGGTCAGCGCCGCGCACCCGGAGGAGAAGGTGCGCAGCAGCAGGAACACCAGCGCGAAGCCGCTGAAGCTGTCCTCGGCCTCGATGTGGAACCCGGCGCTCTCGGCCTCCATGGTGGCGCCGGTGGCGGCCCGGATCAGGCCGAACAGCGTCATGCCGAGGATGGCGGCCATGAACGCGTAGGTGGGGACGGCGAAGAGCTTGCCCGACTCGCGGACACCGCGCAGGTTCATCGCCATCAGCAGCAGCACCAGGCCGACCGCCACCAACACCTTGTGCCCCTCGAGCGCGGGCACCGCGGAGGCCATGTTGGCGACGCCCGAGGAGACCGATACCGCCACGGTCAGCACGTAGTCGACCAGGAGCGCGCTGCCGACCGTCAAACCGGCGTTGGGACCGAGGTTGACGTTCGCGACCTCGTAGTCACCGCCGCCACTGGGATAGGCGTGGACGTTCTGGCGGTAGGAGGCCACCACGGTCAGCATGACCACGACGACGGCCAGACCGACCTTCCACGAGAAGTGGTAGGTCGCCATTCCCGCCATGGAAAGGGTGAGCAGGATCTCGTCCGGCGCGTACGCGACGGAGGACAGTGCGTCGGAGGCGAAAATGGGCAGCGCGATGCGCTTCGGCAGGAGCGTCTCGGACAGCTTGTCGCTGCGCAAGGCTCGGCCGACAAGGATGCGCTTGGACAGATCGGTCAGTCTTGACACGCAGGTGATCGTAAGCCCATCGACTTTTGCCGGGCCGGGGGCATGCCGTATGGCGTCCACGTGTAACGTCTCGGCGAGGTCTGCCACCCTGGTAACACCACAAACGAGCATCAGACCGGGCACAACGGACCAAATCCGGAAGGACGGCCGTGCACATCGTCATCATGGGCTGCGGGCGCGTGGGATCCACGCTGGCCCAGACGCTCGAGGAACTGGGGCACTCGGTGGCGGTCATCGACCGCGATCCCTCCGCGTTCCGCCGGCTGGGGTCGCACTTCTCCGGCCGCCGGATCAAGGGCATCGGTTTCGACCAGGACACCCTGCGCGAGGCCGGTATAGAAGAGGCAGGCGCGTTCGCGGCGGTCAGCAGCGGCGACAACTCGAACATCATCGCGGCGCGCGTCGCGCGCGAGACGTTCGGTGTGGAGAACGTGGCCGCGCGCATCTACGACCCGCGCCGGGCAGAGGTGTACGAACGCCTGGGCATCCCCACGGTGGCCACCGTGCGCTGGACCGCCGACCAGATGTTGCGCCGGTTGTTGCCCAGTGGCGCCGAACCGCTGTGGCGCGACCCCTCCGGCAGCGTGCAACTGGCCGAGGTGCACGTGAACGCGGCGTGGGTGGGACACCGCGTCAGCCGGCTCGAACAGGCGTCGGGCGCCCGGATCGCCTTCGTCACCCGTTTGGGCGAGGGCATCCTGCCGACCTCCGAGACCGTGATCCAAGAGGGCGACCTCGTGCACGTGGTCATGCACCAGGCGGATGTGGCCGCCGTCGAGGCGGCCTTCGAGAAAGCACCGGAGGAGGGCTGATGCGGGTCGCAATCGCGGGCGCCGGCGCGGTGGGTCGCTCCATCGCCGCGGAGCTGTTGGAGAACGGCCACGAGGTCCTGCTCGTCGACAAGGCACCGGACGCCATCAAGGTGGACAGTGTGCCGCAGGCCGAGTGGCTGCTCGCCGACGCGTGCGAGATCTCCTCGCTGGACGAGGCCGCGTTGCAGCGCTGCAACGTGGTGATCGCGGCGACCGGCGACGACAAGGTGAACCTGGTCGTGTCGCTGCTGGCCAAGACCGAGTACGGCGTGCCGCGCGTGGTCGCCCGGGTGAACAACCCGAAGAACGAGTGGTTGTTCAACGAGGCGTGGGGCGTGGATGTCGCCGTGTCCACGCCGCGCCTGATGTCGGCCCTGGTCGAGGAGGCGGTCAGCGTCGGCGACCTGGTCCGCCTGATGCGGTTCAGCCAGGGCGACGCCAACCTGGTCGAGCTGACCCTTCCGGGCGACGCCGCCCTCGTCGGCACGCGCGTCGGCGACGTGGCGTGGCCCGAGGACACGGCGCTGGTGACGATCATCCGCGAGGGCCGGGTACTGGTCCCGGGCAAGGACGACTCGCTGGAGGCCGGCGACGAGCTGCTGTTCGTCGCCGCGCCGCACCGCGAAGAGGAGCTGGAGGAGCTGCTGTCGGCCTGACCGACGGCAGTGCCGGCGACCGGCCCCGGTCCGGCGGATCCCGGCGGGGCCGCACCGCCAAGCGCCGCACCTCACCGCACCGGAGAAGCAGCCGCACGCAACCACCCCGCGCCTGCTTCTCCGGCACCCCACGCGGCACGGCACCGGACGCCGCGACCTCATCCCCCGGGATCGGCCCGACAGGGTTCAGGCAGCGACCAGGTCGCCGAGGATGTGGTCCGCCTCCTCGTTGAACGCACGCGCGATCGGTTCCTTCGCGTACGGGCGCAGCCGCCTGCGGAAGTCCGCCAGGAAGTCGTTGCACTGGGCGGACGACAGGTTGCCCGTGATCCGCAGCGCCTCGCCGGCCTTGGCGCACGCCGCGTCGAGATCGCCCTGGGCCAGGTGCGCCGCGGCCATGAACGTGGTGTCCTGCGCACACCGACGGGACGCGCCGGCCCGGCGCAGCTTCATCGACGCGCCCGCGAAGCCGTGGATCTTGTCCGGCAGGCCGAGGTCGCGGTGGCTGTGCGCGAACTCGTGCTGCAACTCGGACTCGTCGAAGTAGTTGCACCACGACGGGTCGTCCTCGACCGCGTTCGCCGCGTCCAGATGCCGTTCGGCCGTCCCCATCGCCCGCTCGCACGCGCGCCGGTCGCCCAGCGCCGCGTAGCCCCGCGCCTCCATCGAGGCCACGATCGCGCGCGCCCGCGGGCCCAGCCGGCTCCCGCCGCCCTGCTCGGCGGCCCGGGCCAGCTGGACCGCCTCCCACCCGTGGCCCAGATACACCGCCTGGCAGGCCATGTTGGCCATCACGTACGCCCCGTACGCCGGGTCGTCGGCCGCCTGGGCCAGCCGCAGCGCCTGGATGTGATAGCGCTGGGCGAGCGCGTGCCGGCCGGAATCGAACGACAACCACCCCGCCAACTCGGTGAGTTCGGCCACCGCCCGGAACAGTCTGCGGCCCACCTCGTCGCCGTAGGAGCCGGCCAGCTTGGTCCGCGCGACGCCGTTGAGGTGGTGGACCACGGTGTCCCGCAAATCCCCGCCGCCCTGGGCGCGGTCGAGTCGGCGAAACGCCAGGACGGTCTGGTGGATGCGTTGTACGTCTGCGTCACGCACCGTGGTGGGGCCGTGCGAGGCAAGCTGCTCGGGCTCGCCCTCGGCCCTGGATGCGGTCGACCAGAACAACGCGGGAGCGGCGAACGCCCCGGCGCCGAAGGTCGTGTTGGCCAGGAAAGTACGGCGGTTCATGTCTCTCTCCGACAATTCGGCCACGGCGTGTCTGACTTCGGCCGCGGTCCGGGCGACGATCAGCCCGTCGAAGGAGTCGGGGGTCGGTGGTCGCCGATCACGCAAGCCGAGGTCCGCGACGGTCAGTTCGCAGCCCAGACGTCGGCCCAGGGCCTCCGCCAACAGCTCGGGAATCGGCCACCGCGGCTGCGCGCCTTCGAGCCATCGGGCCACCGAGGTGTGGCTGCACCCGAGGTGCAGCCCGCGGCGCTCGGCCACCACGTTGACCCAGCGGGCCAGTTCGCGCCGGGAGAGACCGGCTTGTGTCACCAATGCGATGAGGTCACCGTTTCCGGCCACCGTCCCCGCCTCCTTCGTCCACTGGAGGTCTAACGGGACGCTAATCGCACAGTTACGGGATCATGCGGTAATGACTGATTCGACCGCAGTTGGTCCAAATTCTCTGGAATCGACCGGAGTTCTCGACAGGAATGATCACTCAAGCGACCAATTCGGCAAATCTTCCGATAATAAACTCCGACAGCCGGACAACGGTAACCGGAATCGAAGCGGGAACCGGGGTCGAAGCGGAAATCAGCACGCACGCCGCGACGCCCGTCGAGCCACAAGCCGAAAACGCGGTCCGGAAAAACGAGCCGGAACCACAAGCCGAAAATACGAGCGCGCCAGGCCGAAAAGCGAGCCATACGGGCGCGCCAAGCCGAAACGGCGAGCCCGAACGAATGCCGGACCCGCCCCCTCCGGGCTCGTCCCGCCCGGCCCCCGCTCAGTCCGCGACGCGGTCTTCCCGCCGCTCGTCGCGCTGCTCCACCACCGCAGCCGCGCCCGACTCCACGCCGGCGGCGCGCTCCCCCTCCGCACCCTCGTCCTCGTCCTCCTCGTCGGCGACCTTCACCGGCGCCGGAGCCTTGGACATGATCAGCCAGGTGATGTAGCAGGCCACCAGGAACGGCGGCACACCCAGCGCGACCTTCGCGATGCCCAGAGCCGTGACGTTGCCCGTCCAGTAGATCGGGATCTGGATCACGATGCGCAGCACGAACATGACGAACCAGACCCAGGTGGCCTTGCGGTACGCCGCGTAGCGGGCCGGGATCCGCCGCCAGGTGAAGTTCTCGCCCAGCATCGGGCCGAGCACGACGCCGATGATCGGCCAGCGGACCAGGATCGAGATCAGGTAGGCGAGCGCGTAGCCGCCCGACAACAACATCCCGAACGCGTAGAAGTTCTCCGCCTTGCCGGACTTCACCGCGATCCAGCCGGCCAGCGCGACGCCCAGGAAGCCGCCGAGCGCGTGCTGCAGGGTCTCCCGGCGGATGATCCGCACCACCGCGAACACCAGTGCGACACCACCGGCGGTCATCGCCGCCGTCCAGGTGGACCGACTGATCGTGTAGGCGATCACGAAGACCAGCCCCGGCACGGTCATGTCGATCATGCCCCGCACACCGCCGAAGGCGGCGATCATCGAGGCCGCGCTGTCGGTGGGGGCCGGGCGGTCGCCGGGCACGTCGGAAGCGGGTTTATCCATGGAGGCGGTCACTCGTTCACTCTCGGCCGACGGGGCGCAGTTCATACCTGGGGTTGAACAGAACGGGCCGCCCCTGAGTGGTGCTGACCCGACCGTGGGCGACCAGCTGCCGCCCCGGCTCGATCCCGGCTATTCGCCGCCGACCCAACCAGACCACCGACAACGCGCCCGATCCGTCGTAGATCTCCGCCTCGAGCGCGGGTACGCCCGCCCTCGGCCGGAAGGTCACCGTGCGCAGCGTGCCGCCGACCGTGATCAGATCCCGCTCGACCACGTCCACGATCTTCGTGCAGCCGAGCCGCTGGGTGTCGTGCAGCAGCTCCTCGGCGTGCAACTCCTCGTGGGTCGACGTCCATCGATCCAACATCCGCCGCAATCGCCCGGATCTACGCTCCACGCCGGCTGCGCTACCACTCATGCCGGCAAGGGTACCGCCTATCCCACGGCCCTCCGAGGTCCGAAACCTCCCACCCACCATCGGCCCCCACGGCCCGACCGACACCACCGGCCCCGGACCGCGCCGCCGCGTCGCGCCCGAGGTCCACGAACCGCACCGCGCCGGGCGACGCGCGACCCTAACCCTCGAACCGATAGCCCATCCCGGGCTCGGTCAGCAGATGCCTGGGGTGCGACGGGTCGTGCTCCAGCTTGCGCCGCAGCTGCGCCATGTAGACCCGCAGATAGTTCGTCTCCGTCCCGTACTGCGGCCCCCACACCTCCTGCAACAGCGCCCGCTGGCTGACCAGCCGGCCCGCGTGCCGGACCAGCACCTCCAGCAGATGCCACTCGGTCGGCGTCAGTCGCACGTCCGCGCCGTCGCGCGAGACCCGCTTGGCCGCGAGGTCCACCGTGAAGGAGTCGGTGACCACGACCGGCGCCTCCTCCTCCGGCACCGCGCGCCGCACCGCCGCCCGCAGCCGGGCCAGCAGCTCGTCCATCCCGAAGGGCTTCGTCACATAGTCGTCCGCGCCCGCGTCCAGGGCCGCGACCTTCTCGGCCGAGGCGTGCCGCGCGGACAGCACGATGATCGGGATCCTGGTCCACCCGCGCAGACCCTTGATCACCTCGACCCCGTCGATGTCCGGCAGCCCCAGGTCCAGCAGCACCACGTCCGGATGCCGGTCCGCGGCGGCGGTCAGCGCCGCCGTACCGTCGCCCGCGGTGTCCACGTCGTAGCCGCGGGCCTTGAGGTTGATGGCCAGGGCCCGCACGATCTGCGGCTCGTCGTCGACGACCAGGACCCGTGTCATCGTTGTTCCTCCCAAGTGGTTCGTTCCTCGGCCGCGGGGGTGGATCCCGCGACCGCGCCGCCGGCCGGCGATCCGGCCGTGCGCAGCGCCAGCACCATCGTCAAGCCGCCACCGGGGGTGTCCTCCGCGGTCAGTGTGCCGTCCATGGCCTCCGCGAAGCCGCGGGCGACCGCGAGCCCGAGCCCGACCCCGTTGCCCTTCGGCGCGTCGCCCAGGCGTTGGAACGGTTCGAAGATCCGCCCCTTCGACTCGTCCGGCACCCCTGGGCCGCGGTCGGCCACCCGCAGTTCGACCCGGTCCCTGAGCGCGCCGGCCGACACGTGTACCCGGCGGCCCGGCGGGTTGTGCTTGACCGCGTTCTCGATCACGTTGGCCAGTACCCGCTCCAACAGCCCCGCGTCCGCGCACACCGCCGGCAGCGTCTCGGGGATGTCCAGCGCCACCCGCTCCTCGGCCACCCCGGCCAGCGCGCCCGGTACCACCTCGTCCAGACCGACATCGCCCATCAGCGGGGTGACCGTACCCGTCTGCAACCGGCTCATGTCGAGCAGGTTGCCGATCAGCGTGTCCAGCCGATCGGCGCCGAACTCGATCGCCGCGAGCAGCTCCGCCTCGTCCTCCTCCGACCAGCTCACGTCCTCGGCCCGCAGGCTGGACACGCTCGCCTTGATCGTGGCCAGCGGGGTGCGCAGGTCGTGGGAGACGGCGGCGAGCAGCGCGGTGCGGATCCGGTTGCCCTCCTTGAGCTGCCGCGCCTGCGCCGCCTCCGCGACCAGCTTCCGGCGCTCCAGGACCACCGCGGCCTGCGCCGCGAACGCCCCGAGCACCCGCCGGTCCTCGGCCGGCAACACCCGCCCGGACAGGGCGAGCGCGAGCGAGTCGGACACCGGCACGTCCACGTCGGCGTCGTCGGGCCTGATCGCGGGATGCGGTCCCACGCTGCCGACGCACGACCACGGGCTGCGGTGTTCCTCGCGTTGGAGCAGCGCGACCGACTCCATCCCGAACGTCTCGCGCACCCGGTCGAGCAGCGCCGGCAGCGCCTGCTCGCCGCGCAGCACGCTGCCCGCCAGAAAGCTCAGGGTCTGTGCCTCGGCCTGGCTGCGCGCGGCCTGGTGGGTACGCCTGGCCGCGAGGTCCACCACCGAGGCCACCGACAGCGCGACCAGCACGAAGATGCCGAGCGCGAGCATGTTCTCCGGGTCGGCGATGGTCAGGTTGTGCAGCGGCGGCGTGAAGTAGTAGTTGAGCAGGACCGAGGACACCACGGCGGTCAGGATCGAGGCCCACAGGCCGCCGATGAGGGCGACCGCGACGGTGACCGTCAGGAACAGCAACATCTCGGTGGACAACCCGTGGCTGCCGCGCGTCGCGTCCAGGACGAAGGTGAGCGCGACCGGCCCGATCACCGTCACCGCCCACGACGCGATCCGCCTGCCGCGCCCCAGGGGTGAGCGCAGCGGGCGCAGCACCCGCCCCACGCCCGCGTGTTCGTGGGTGACGATGTGCGTGTCGATGTCGCCGGACTGCGCGGCGACGGTGGCGCCCACGCCGGGGCCGAACAGGTACTGCCAGGGTTTGCGCCGGCTGCTGCCGAGCACGATCTGCGTCGCGTTGACGCCGCGCGCGAAGGACAGCAGCGCGGTGGGCACGTTCTCGCCGACCACCGAGTGGAAGGTGCCGCCGAGCGACTCGACCAGCGCACGCTGTCGGGCCAGCGCCTCCGGGGAGGCGCCGGTGAGGCCGTCGCTGCGCGAGACGTAGACGGCGAGCAGTTCGCCGCCGGAGCCGCGGGTGGCGATCCGTGCGGCGCGACGCAGCAGCGTCTCGCCCTCGGGGCCGCCGGTCAGGCCGACCACGATGCGCTCGCGCGCCGGCCAGGTCGCGTCGATCTGGTGTTCGCTGCGGTACTGCTGGAGGTATTCGTCCACCCGGTCCGCGGTCCACAGCAGCGCCAACTCGCGCAGCGCGGTCAGGTTGCCGACCCGGAAGTAGTTGGACAGCGCCGCGTCGACCTTCTCCGGCGCGTACACGTTGCCGTGTGCCATTCGCCGGCGCAGTGCCTCCGGCGCCATGTCGACCAGTTCGATCTGGTCGGCCCGGCGGACCACCTCGTCGGGCACGGTCTCGCGCTGGGGCACGCCCGTGATCGACTCGACCACGTCGTTGAGCGATTCGAGGTGCTGCACGTTGACCGTGGAGATCACGTCGATCCCCGCGTCGAGGATTTCCTCGATGTCCTGCCAGCGCTTCTCGTTGCGCGAACCGGGCACGTTGGTGTGCGCGAGTTCGTCGACGAGGGCGATTTTCGGCCGCCGGGTGATCACCGCGTCCACGTCCATCTCGGTGAACGAGCCGCCTCGGTGGACCATGTCCCGCCGGGGGACCACCTCCAGACCCTGAAGTGCCTCCTCGGTGCTGGGTCGGCCGTGGCATTCCACGAAACCAACCACGACGTCGCTGCCGCGCCTGCGCCGACGCTGCCCCTCGCCCAACATCGCGTAGGTCTTGCCGACGCCGGGCGCCGCACCGAGATAGATCCGGAGCTTGCCGCGTGCCATGACATCCATTCTCTGTCTCGGGTCGGAGGGTGCCGACACCGGCACGCTCCGACCCGCGAACATCGTGACCGCCCCGTCAGCGGGCGAGCTTGGCGAGGGCGATGTTGAGCTCCAGCACGTTCACCCGCTCCTGGCCGAGGAAGCCGATGTTACGTCCGTCCTCGTGCTTGTCGACCAGCGCGCGCACCTTGGCAACGTCCAGGTTGCCGCGCTCCTTGGCCACCCGCTCGACCTGGATCAGCGCGTACGCCCTGGAGATGTGCGGGTCCAGGCCGGATCCGCTCGCGGTGACCGCGTCCACGGGGACCCGGTCCTCGCCGACGCCGTTGAACTTGGCCACCTGTGCCTTGCGGTCGGCGACGAGCTTGACGAAGGTCGGGTTCTCGGGGCCGTAGTTGGACGCGCCCGAGCCGAGGCCGTCGTAGTTCGCGGCCGACGGACGCGGCTGGAACCACTTCGGGTCGGGCAGCGTACCGACGCCCGCCGCCTGCTCGGCGGTCAGCGCGCCGCCGCCTTGGAGGTAGGTGTATCCGGCGCCGTCCGCCGTCGCCAGCACCTCGCGGCCGTCCGCGTCGAACTTGCGCGGGTTGCCCTGGGCGTCGACGAGGTCGAAGGACTGGCCGATCAGGCTGGAGCCGACGTCCTTGCCGTTGACGCTGACCATCGAGCCGTCGGCGTTGTCCTTGAACAGCGCCTGGGCGATCCCGGTCATCGACAGCGGATACAGGATGCCCAGGAGCACGGTGAGGACGAGGAAGGCGCGCAGGGCCGCGCCCAGGACGCGGATGCGGGTACTGAAGTTGGTGGCCATCTGAATCAACCGATTCCGGGGATGAGCGAGACGAGCAGGTCGATGATCTTGATCCCGACGAACGGGGCGATCAGGCCGCCGAGGCCGTAGATCCGCAGGTTGCGGGCGAGCAGCTTGTCGGCCGACATCGGCCGATAGCGCACACCGCGCAGCGCGAGCGGGATCAGGGCGACGATGATCAAGGCGTTGAAGATCACCGCCGAGATGATCGCCGACTCGGGGGTGGCGAGCTGCATGATGTTGAGCTTGTCCAGCGGGCCCAGGGCCTCGGCGCCCTTGATGCTCGCGAACATGGCCGGGATGATCGCGAAGTACTTCGCGACGTCGTTGGCGATGGAGAAGGTGGTCAGCGCGCCGCGCGTGATCAGCAACTGCTTGCCGATCTCCACGATCTCGATCAGCTTGGTCGGGTTCGAGTCGAGGTCGACCATGTTCCCGGCCTCTTTGGCCGCCGACGTGCCGGTGTTCATCGCCACGCCGACGTCGGCCTGGGCCAGCGCCGGGGCGTCGTTGGTGCCGTCGCCGGTCATCGCGACCAGCTTGCCGCCCGCCTGCTCGCGCTTGATCAGCGCGAGCTTGTCCTCGGGGGTGGCCTCGGCGAGGAAGTCGTCCACGCCCGCCTCGTCCGCGATCGCCTTGGCGGTCAGCGGGTTGTCGCCAGTGATCATCACCGTGCGGATGCCCATGCGGCGCAGCTCGTCGAACCGCTCCCGCATGCCCTCCTTGACCACGTCCTTGAGGTGGATGACGCCCAGGATCCGGGCGCCCTCGGTGTCCTCGACCGCGACCAGGAGCGGGGTGCCGCCGGCGGCGGAGATGGCGTCGACCAGTTCGCCGGACCGGGCGGGGACGGTGCCGCCGCGCTCGGACACCCAGGCGTTGATCGCGGAGGCGGCGCCCTTGCGGACCATGCGCACGCCGCGCTCGTCGCTCAGGTCGACACCCGACATCCGGGTCTGCGCGGTGAAGGCGACCCACTCGGCGTGGGCGAGTTCGCCCTGGTGCCGCTCGCGCAGCCCGTACCGTTCCTTGGCCAGCACCACGATCGAGCGGCCCTCGGGCGTCTCGTCGGCGAGCGAGGACAGTTGCGCCGCGTCGGCCAGTTCCGCCTCCTCGACCCCGTCCACGGGGACGAACTCCGACGCCTGCCGGTTGCCCAGCGTGATCGTGCCGGTCTTGTCGAGCAGCAGCGTCGACACGTCGCCCGCCGCCTCCACGGCGCGCCCCGACATGGCCAGCACGTTGCGCTGCACCAGCCGGTCCATGCCGGCGATGCCGATCGCCGACAGCAGCGCCCCGATGGTGGTCGGGATCAGGCAGATCAGCAGCGCGACGAGGATGATCATCGACTGCTCGGCGTGCGCGTACATCGCCATCGGCTGCAGCGTGACGACCGCGAACAGGAAGATGATCGTCAGCGAGGCGAGCAGGATGTTGAGCGCGATCTCGTTCGGCGTCTTCTGCCGGGCGGCACCCTCGACGAGGGCGATCATCCGGTCGATGAAGGTCTTGCCGGGCTCGGTGGTGATCTTGACGACGATCCGGTCCGACAGCACCTTCGTGCCGCCGGTGACCGCCGAGCGGTCCCCGCCCGATTCGCGGATCACCGGCGCGGACTCGCCGGTGATCGCCGACTCGTCCACACTCGCGACCCCGTCGACGACGTCGCCGTCACCGGGGATGATGTCGCCGGCCTCGCAGACCACCAGGTCGCCGATGGCCAACGCGGTGGCCGCGACCTTCTCCTCGCGGCCGTCGACCAGGCGGCGGGCGACCGTGTCGGTCTTGGCCTTGCGCAGCGTGTCCGCCTGCGCCTTGCCGCGTCCTTCGGCGACCGCCTCGGCCAGGTTGGCGAACACCACGGTCAGCCACAGCCAGACGGCGACCAGCCAGGCGAAGGTGCTCGGGTCCTTGATCGCCATGACGGTGGTGATCACCGAGCCGATCTCGACCACGAACATGACCGGGGTGCGGACCATGATCCGGGGGTCGAGCTTGCGCAGCGCGCCGGGCAGCGACTTCAGCAGTTGACGGGGTTCGAACAGGCCTGCCGAGACCCGGCCGGGGCCGGCGGGGGCATCGACGTGTTCCTCGGTGGGGCGTATTGCGGTGTCTGTCATGCCAATCCCTCGGCAAGCGGCCCGAGAGCCAGGGCGGGGAAGAAGGTGAGGCCGGTGATGATCAGGATCACGCCGACGAGCTGGCCCACGAACAGGGGCTTGTGCGTCTGCAGGGTGCCCGCGGTGTCGGGGACGCTCTTTTGTTCGGCGAGTCGACCGGCCAGGGCCAGGACCAGCGCGATCGGCACGAACCGGCCGATCAGCATGGCCAACCCGATCATCGTGTTGTAGAACTCGGTGTTCGCGCCGAGCCCGGCGAACGCGCTGCCGTTGTTGTTCGCCCCCGAGGTGAACGCGTACAGCACCTCCGAGATGCCGTGTGGCGAGTCGGAGTTGAGGATCGCCGCCTGTTCGCCGGGCAGCGCGATGGCGATGCCGGTGAAGGTCAGGATGGTCGCCGGCACCACGAGGATGTACATCGCGACCAGCTTCATCTCGCCGGCGCCGATCTTCTTGCCCAGGTATTCGGGCGTGCGGCCGACCATCAGACCGGCCACGAAGACCGCCAGGATCGCCATGATCAGGATCCCGTACAGACCCGAGCCGACGCCGCCCGGCGTGATCTCGCCGAGCATCATGCCCAGCATGGTGATGCCGCCGCCGAGGCCGGTGAACGAGGAGTGGAACGAGTTGACCGCGCCGGTGGAGGTCATCGTGGTGGAGACCGCGAAGACCGACGAGCCGGGGATGCCGAACCGCTGTTCCTTGCCCTCCATCGCGCCGCCGGCCAGTTCCGGCGCGGCGCCGTTGCCGTGCGCCTCGGTCCACCACATCAGGCAGACCGCGACGAACCAGATCACGAACATCGCGGCGAGGATCGCGTAGCCCTGCTTGAGGTTGCCCACGAGCCGGCCGAAGGTGCGCGGCATGGAGAACGGGATGACCAGGATCAGGAAGATCTCGAACAGGTTGGTGAAGGCGTTCGGGTTCTCGAACGGGTGCGCCGAGTTGGCGTTGAAGAAGCCGCCACCGTTGGTGCCCAGCTCCTTGATCACCTCCTGCGAGGCCACCGGACCACCGGGGATGGTCTGCGACCCGCCCGACAACGTCTGCACGGTGTGCGGGTCGGAGAGGTTTTGGATCGTGCCGGACGCGACGAGCACGATCGTGCCGATGATCGCGATGGGCAGCAGGATCCGGATCGAACCGCGGATCAGGTCGACCCAGAAGTTGCCGATCTCACCCGAGCGGACCCGCACGAACCCGCGCACCAGCGCGATCGCCACGGCCATGCCCACGGCGGCCGACACGAAGTTCTGCACGGTCAGGCCGACCATCTGGACCGTGTGGCCCATGGCGGTCTCACCGGAGTACGACTGCCAGTTCGTGTTCGCCGTGAACGACGCCGCGGTGTTGAACGCCTGGTCCGGCGTGATCGGCTTCATCCCGAGGTCGAACGGCAGGTGGTCCTGGAACCGCTGCAGGGCGTAGAGCCCGAGCAGCGAGAACATGGAGAAGCCGAGCACGCTGCGCAGGTAGACGGTCCAGCGCTGTTCGGCGTTCGGATCGGCGCCGATCAGCTTGTACAGGACGCGCTCGCCGCGCAGGTGTTTGTCACTGGAGTACACGCGGGCCATGTAGTCGCCGAAGGGGCGATGTACCGCGGCCAGGACGCCTATCAGCAGGGACAGCTGGAGTATCCCCGCGAGCGTGACGCTCACCTAGAACCTCTCGGGGAAGATCAGGGCCAGGACCAGGTAGCCGAGCAGGGCGATGGCGACGCTCAGGCCGACGATGCCGTCTGCGTTCACAGCTTCGCCACCCCCTTGGCGATCACGACGACCAGCGCGAAGAACGCGATCGTCAGGCAAACGAAGGCCAGATCAGCCATCGCGGGTACTCCTTGGAACGGACGGGCGCTTGATCGCCCGTGGCGAGCTCATTGATAGCAGTTCCAAGCCGTCAAAAGTCGCCATAAAAGGGGTAAAACCGAAAGCGTTGGCGGCGCCCTAACGTGCTTATATGCCTTCTTGACGCGCCCTTGACATCAAGATTCGCGAGTGCCCGGAACCGCAACGCACAAAGCCCGGCCCCGCCTTTCGGCGGAACCGGGCTTCGGTGTCCTCGGGGCATAGCGGTCGAGCGGTGGGGCTAGCGCACCTCGGTGATCTCCGGGCCGCGCTGGAAGGGGTCCAGGTCGCCCGCGAAGCGGTTGTCCTCGGCGCCCTGCTGCGGCACCGCGAGCCCGCTGTTCGGGTCCACCTGGGCGTTCTCCGGCAGGCGCAGCAGGATCGGGTCGCGCGGCGCCATCGGGTCGTTGCCGCGGACCACGACGGTGTCGCGGAACATGGCCTCCAGGTCGGCGCCCACGGCGGGATCCACCGCGGCCCGGCCGGAGATCACCCCGCGCAGGAACCAGCGCGGGCCGTCGCAGCCGACGAACCGGACCAGCTGGTGGCCCTGCGTGCCGTCGGGGAGCTGGACCGGCACCTGGGCGCGCAGCTCCCAGCCCAGGCCCGCGTCCTGCTCGTCCACGACGCCACCCTGCTGGGTGATGCCGGAGGCGATCTCGGCGCGCACCTCGTGCCAGATGCTCTCGTTGCGCGGGGCGGCGAACGCCTGCAGCTGCAGGCCGCTGTCCTCCAGCACCACGGTGGCCGCGATGATCATGTCGTTGGAGACCTCGACCCGCAGCTCCATTCGCGGATCGGCCGGGATGAGCATCCCGCCGAGGTCGATGCGATCCTCGTGCGGATCCTCGAGCTCGTCGAAGTCCCACGGTCCGTCCGGCCGGGGCGCGGGCGGGACCGGTCGACTCAGTTCGTCGAGGTCCGCGTCGTCGGAGTCCGATGCGGCTCCGGCGCCGGGCGCCTCGTCGGCATCGTCCTCGTCCTCGATGATCTCGTTGAGGTCTTCGCGCTCCTCGACGGGCAGATCATCCTTTTCGCTGCGTCGGCGACGACCGAACACGTCACAGTCCTTCCCTGTCGGAAGCCGAGTGTTGCACGATGCCCGCGCTGCCCGCCGCGCCGACGCTCGAAACGCCGACCGCCGCGTGCCCGCCGGTGGAACCGAAGCCGCCTTCGCCCCGCCCGGACCCGGGCAGTTCGGCGACCTCGTGGAACCCCGCTCGCTCGACCCGTTGGATCACGAGTTGGGCGATACGGTCGCCGCGTCGGAAGACGACCGGCGTACGCAGGTCGTGATTGACCACGACAACCTTGATTTCGCCACGGTATCCCGCATCGACTGTGCCCGGGGCGTTCACCAGGGATACTCCGCACCGCGCGGCGAGTCCCGAGCGCGGGTGTACGAACGCGGCGTAGCCGTCGGGCAGCGCGATCGCGATGCCCGTGGGCAGCACCACGCGCTCCCCGGGGGCGATCTCCGCGTCCTGCGCGGTCACCAGGTCGGCCCCGGCGTCGCCGGGGTGCTCGTATGCGGGCAGCGGCAATTCGGGGTCGAGCCGGCGCACCAGGACGTCCACACTCGTGCTCACGGGTTCACCTCGAACGCTCGGCCGGCCTTGATCAGATCGGGGTTGTCCAGCACGCGCCGGACTTCCTCCGCACGTCCATTGTCGACGAAGTGCTCGAGTCCGACGCTGACGAACAACGCGGCCGCCTCGACCGCGATCGGCCCGTCCGGGGCGTCGAGCCGGCCCGCCGCACGCGAGTAGATCTTGCGGCCGGCCACCGCCTCGCACCAGGCGTGGATGTACAGGGTGCTGCCCACCGGCACCGGGCGGCGGAAGTCCGTCTCCAGGTGCCCGGTCACCGCCGTGGTGTGCAGCATGTATCCGATCGCCCCGAGCGCCTCGTCGAACGCGCAGGTCAGCAGCCCGCCGTGGGCCAGGCCCGGGGCGCCTTGGTGTTGGGCGGTGACGGTGAACTCGGCGTCCACGGATACGCCCTCGCCGGCGCGCGTACGAAGGCGCAGCCCGCCCGGGGCGGCCTCGCCGCAGCCGAAGCAGTCGCTGTAGTGCTCGCCCAGCTCGGTGCCGGGCGACGGGGCGTCCGGGTGGGGCTGGGGCACCACCGCGTCCGGAGGCGGGGTCAGGGATGTTGGTCGACTCACGCCGAAGGACACTACCGTCGTTCCGACCGACACCTGCGCAGAGGCTCGGGGGCCTCGAGCGCCGCGGCCCGAGAGGGTCGCGGGACGGAAGGAAGCGCATGACCAAGAGTGTGGTCGTCACCGGGGCGACCGGTGGGATCGGCCTGGCCGTGGCCTTGGAGCTGGCCGGATCCGGGTTCGACGTGATCGGCACCGCCCGGACCGAGGAGAAGGCCGAGCGGCTGCGCGAGAGCGCCGAGCGGGCCGAGGTGGGCGTGCGCACGGTCCTGCTCGACGTCGCCGACGCCACCTCGACGGTGCGGGCCTTCACCGAGATCGCCCAGATGACCGACGGCGGCCCGTGGGCGGTGGTCAACAACGCCGGCATCGCCCAGCCGGGCGCGATCGAGGACGTGGACGACGAGGGGGTCCGCGCGCAGCTGGAGACCAACCTGGTCGCGCCCGCGCGCATCGCGCGCCTGGTCCTGCCGCAGATGCGCCGTCGCCGCGACGGGCGGATCGTCAACATCTCCTCGATCTCCGGCCGGGTCTCCTCACCCTTCGTGGGTTGGTACTGCGCGAGCAAGCAGGGCTTGGCGGCGATCTCGAACGCGCTGCGGATCGAGACGGCCGGTTTCGGCGTCAAGGTGGTGCTGATCGAGCCGGGCAGCTTCGGCACCGACATCTGGGAGCGGAGCATGGCCCGGATGCCGCCGCGCAAGACGTCGGCGTACCACGACTCCTACGAGGTCGCCGACGAGGTGTTGCGGCGGGCCAAGACGCTGCCCGATCCGGCTCCGGTGGCGCACGCGGTGCGCACCGCGCTGAGCGTGCCCCGGCCGCGCCCGCGCTACCTGGTGGGCAACGACGCCCGGGCCGGGGCGGCGCTGGACCTGCTGGCCCCGACCGTGCTTTCGGATTACGCCAAAGGAGTGGCGACGGGCCTGCGTACGCCCCCGGAGGGGGTCACGCGCGCCCTCGCCCGGTTGACCCGGCGGCACGGCCCCCGCTGAGACCCGCGGGTCGCCCATGACAGGCTTGGGGCCATGCAGGCGTACAGCGAACGACTCGGCGTGCCGGCCTCGTGGTGGGCCCTGACCGTGCTCATGGCCGTCTCGGGCGGGCTGGTGGGCCTGGCCTTCGGGATCGTGCCGACCATCGTGCTCACTCTGGTCCTGGGCGCGCTGACCGCGTGGGCCACGAGCGCCTACGGCTCGGCGCGGATCACCGTGACCGAGACCGAGGTGTGCGCGGGGCGCGCGCGGGTGCCGCTGAGCGCGCTGGGCGCGGGCGTCGCGCTCGACCCCGAGCAGGCGCGCTCGTTGCGGATGGAGAACGCCGATCCGCGCGCGTTCATGCTGCTGCGCGCCTACATCCCCGGGGCGGCGCGGATCGAGGTGGTCGACCCGGCCGATCCGACGCCCTACCTCTACCTGTCCTCGCGCAACCCCCAGCGTCTGGTCGACGTGGTGGCCGCGCTGCGCGCCCGCGCCTGAACCGGTCGCGAGCGGGCCCGGCCCGACTCGATCGAGCCGAAGGGGCTCGATCCGGACCGGCGCCGACAGTCAAGAACGCCCGCCCTGTGCCGGCGGACGTTCGACTTCGTACGTCATGCGTGCGTCTTCGGTGTCTCCCGTGCCCCTTGTCGTGTCCTTGTGTTCAAGGACGCTCGGCGAACGTCGACGGTCCAACTCCTGCCGGTACCCGTGTGGCGTGTGCAGGGTTGCCGTTCATCGCCGGTCGTCCTCGACCGAACACGGTCAGGCGCAGTCGCTGCAGATCGGCTGGCCGTCCTTTTCCTTGGCCAGCTGGCTGCGGTGGTGCACCAGGAAGCAGCTGGAGCAGGTGAACTCGTCGGCCTGCTTCGGGACGACCCGGACGGACAGCTCCTCATTGGAGAGGTCCGCGCCGGGAAGCTCGAGAGACTCGGCCTGCTCGAACTCGTCGACGTCGACCGAACCGGCCGACTTGTCCACGCGCCGAGCCTTCAGCTCCTCGATGCTGTCTTCGTTGATGTCGTCGTCGGTCTTACGCGGGGTGTCGTAGTCGGTTGCCATGTACCTCTCCCCCTCCGGGTGGATCTGCGGTGCTCAGTCGTGCAGGCACCGCCCCTGAACCTTCATTGGACGATGCCTTCAGCGCACGTAACGCGCGAGGGGCCGGAGTTGTGCCCGACCCGAAGCGCAGATTTTGCCTTACATCAAGGCTCGTTACGCAATCGACACCCAACCGAACCCCCAAAGAGGTGACTTGGTTGGATGGGGGGCCACTGTAACCCCGTACCGCCCTGCACAACCAGGAGGAATCGTGACGGTCTACGCGCTGGGTGATCAAGTACCCAAGGTGCACCCCGATGCGTATGTGCACCCGGACGCGGTCGTGATCGGCAGCGTGGAGATCGGCGCGGATTCTACGGTGTGGCCGGGCGCCGTATTGCGCGCGGACCACGGCCGCATCGTGATCGGCGAGCGCACGTCGGTACAGGACGGGTGCGTCCTGCACACCACGGCGCCGTGGCCGACGGTAGTGGGCGACGAGTGCGTGATCGGTCACATTGTGCATTTGGAGGGCTGCGTGATCGAGGATCGTTGCCTGGTCGGCAACGGCGCGGTGGTCATGCATCAGGCCGTGGTGCGCACGGGTGCCCTGGTGGGAGCGGGTGCGGTGGTCGGAAATCGGATCGAGGTGCCGTCCTACGCGATGGCGCTCGGGGTGCCGGCGAAGATCCGGGAGAACGCGGTCAAGCCCGGGGCGTTCGCCGAGGCGGTGCGCAGCTACGTCGACAACGGCCGCCGTTTCCGCCGCGACCTGCGCCGCCTGGACTGATCCGCAGCCGCCGGCCGCGCTGACCGGATGTGTCCGATCGCACACGCGGGCGCGGGTTTGAATGCCCGGATCGACCCGTATATAAGTGCGACACGGGGGGTTGGATCCATACGGGGAGATACGTGCTCGAGTTGGCCGGCCTGGACAAACGGTTCGGCGCGAAGGTCGTCCTGGACGACCTCTCGCTGACCGTGCAGCCAGGCCAGATGTTCGGATTCGTCGGCACCAACGGGGCGGGCAAGACCACGACCATGCGCATCGCGCTGGGCGTGTTGGCGGCCGATCGGGGCGAGATCCGCTGGCGGGGTGCGCCGGCGGACCGGAAGGTGCGACGACGCTGGGGATACATGCCGGAGGAACGCGGCCTGTATCCGAAGATGCGCATCCGGGACCAGCTGGTCTACCTGGCCGAGCTGCACGGGATGTCGCGGACCGAGGCGCAGACGTCGGCCGCGCGCTGGTTGACCCGGCTGCGGGTGACCGGCGCTCCCGGGGACCGCCTGGAGACCCTGTCGCTGGGCAATCAGCAGCGTGTGCAACTGGCCGCCGCTCTGGTGCACGAGCCGGAGCTGCTGGTCCTGGACGAGCCGTTCTCCGGCCTGGACCCGGTCGGTGTGGACGTGATGGCCGGCGTGTTGCGCGAGCGCACGGCGGCGGGCGCCTCGGTGGTCTTCTCCAGTCATCAGCTCGAACTCGTCGAGTCGCTCTGCGACGCGGTCGGGATCATCAACGGCGGGCGCATGCACGCCTCGGGCACGGTGGCCGAATTGCGCGGCGACGATCGCGCGGTGCGCTATCGGGTGCGCGTGGCGGGGGCGCCCGCGGGTTGGGCGGACGCGCTGCCCGGCGTGCGGGTGCTCGGCCCGGCCGCAGAGGACGCGGTGCTGGTCGAACTGCTCCCGGGGACGAGCGAGCAGGCGCTGCTGGACGCGGCCCGGGCGGCGGGCCGGGTGCTCGCCTTCGCGCCCGCCGCGCCCTCCCTGGCCGAACTCTTCCGCGAGGTGGTCAACGGCGAGGGCGCCGGCCCCGAGGCAGGTGACCCCGAGGCAGGCGACCCGCCGGCCTCGAACCCGGAGGCAGGCGGCTCCGAGGGCGCGAACCCGGCGGTCGGCGAGGAATCGGAGGTCGGCGCGTGAGCACCGGTGGCAGCACGTTTTGGTCCGCCGTGCGTCTGGTCGCGCGCCGCGAGTTCACCGAACGCATCCGGGATCGGGGTTTCCAGATCTCGGTGGGCGTCATGCTGGTGATCCTGCTCGCCTCGGTGGCCATTCCGGCCGCGATCGGCGGCGGCTCGGACAAGTACGACGTGGCCTTCCTCGGCCCGCAGCGCACGCAGCTGGCGCAGACCGCCGAGCGCCAGGCGGCGCTGCTCGACGTGGACGTGCGCGTGGGCACGGTGGCCGACCGCGCGGCGGCGGAGAAGGCGCTGGCCGACGGCAGACTGGACGCGGTCGTGGACGACGGCCGGATCCTGGTGGACTCCAAGCTGTCCGACCCGCTGGCGGCCGTGCTGCAGAGCGCCTGGGCCACGGTGGAGCGCGATCTGCGGCTGAGCGCGAGCGGCATCGACCCGGGCGCGGTGAACCAGGCGTCGGCGATCCAACCGATGCCCAAGACCACGCTGGATCCCGACGCCGACCAGCGTGACGCGCGCAAGGGCATCGCCTTCGTCGGCACCCTGGTGCTCTACGGCATGTTGATGCTCTTCTGCATGTGGGTGGCCAGTGGCGTGGTGGAGGAGAAGTCGAGCCGGATCGTGGAGATCTTGTTGGCCACCGTGCCCGCCCGGGCGCTGCTGACCGGCAAGGTCCTCGGGATCGGCCTGCTCGGGCTGCTGCAGATGCTGGTGACCGCGGTGGTCGGGTTGGCCGCGGCGTCCGCGCTCGGCAGCGTCGAGTTGACCGGGGCGATGATCTACCCGGTGGCACTGGTGCTGCTGTGGTTCGTGGTGGGCTACGCGCTCTACGCGTGCATGTTCGCCGCGGCGGCGGCGCGGGTGTCCCGCCAGGAGGATCTGCAGAACGTGATCACGCCGATGACCTCGCTGCTGATCGCCTCGTTCCTGGCCGCCGTCTTCCTCGGGCAAAAGGGCGGCACGATCGCCCACGTGCTTGCCTACGTCCCGCCGTTCTCGGCGATGCTTCAGCCGGTGCTGACCGCCGCCGACAAGGTGTCGGTGGTGGAGAACCTGGTCGCCTTCGCGATCGCGCTGCTGGCGCTGGTGGGGCTGGTGCGGCTCGCGGCACGGATGTACGAGGGCGCGGTGTTGCGGATGGGTGGCAAGGTCGGCTTCAGGGAATCCCTCGGCACGGCCCGCAAGGGCTGACCCGGGCACCGCGCGCGACGTCGGGCCGGGGTCGGCCCGGGAACCGCGTACGACGGGCCCGCCGCCTCCGATCGGGAGGCGGCGGGCCCGTCGCGCGTCGTGGTGGCGGTCAGGCGCGGTTGGCCGCCTTGCGGGCCTCCACGGCCAGTCGGCGCTCCTCGAAGCGGGTCGCCTGGGTGTTCAGGCCGTCCAGGAACACCGCGAGCTCCTCGCGGGCCTTCTCGCCCTCGGGGCCCAGGTCGGTGCGCTCCATCACCTTGAGGTTGCGCAGCACCGGCAGGAGCACGTCGTTCTGGTGGATCGGCAGGTTGTACACGCCGCCCACGGCGAGCTTGGCCGCCGCGCGCTCGAAGCCGCCGATGCCGTATCCGGGCATCCGGAAGTCGGTGACCATGTCGGTCACCGCGCGCATCGCCTGGTCCGGGGCGAGCTCGAAGGCGGCCCTGAGCAGGTTCCGGTAGAAGACCATGTGCAGGTTCTCGTCGGTCGCCACCTTCGCGAGCAGCTGCTCGGCGATGGGGTCGCCGCAGGTGCGGCCCGAGTTGCGGTGCGAGACCCGGGTGGCCAGCTCCTGGAAGGTCACGTAGGCGATCACGTGCAGCGGATTGTCCATGTGGTCGCCCTGGTAGCCGGCCTCCATGTGCTCCATCCGCGAACGCTCCAGCGCGACCGGGTCCACCGCACGGGCGGCCATCAGGTAGTCGCGGATCGCGATGCCGTGCCGGCCCTCCTCGGCCGTCCACCGGTGCACCCACGTGCCCCACGCGCCGTCGCGGCCGAACATCGCCGCGATCTCGTAGTGGTAGCTGGGCAGGTTGTCCTCGGTCAGCAGGTTCAGCGTCAGCGCTATCCGGCCGACGTCGGTGAGCCCCGACTCCTCCGGGGTCCACGCCTCGCCGCCGAGTACGCCGTCGAAGTCGCGACCCGCGCTCCACGGCACGTACTCGTGCGGGAACCACTCCTTGGCCGCGGCGAGATGGCGGTCGAGCTCGACGGCGACGACCTGCTCCAACTCACGAAGCAGGTGCGGGCCGGTCGGTGCGGCGGCGAGAAGATTCATCGGCACTCCAGTGCATAGGCAGACGGCGTCGTACAGCGGCAGACAGGGAGGACGACGCTGTGCATCGCCCGCACGACGCGTCCCTACGTTCCCGTAACTTACGACAGCGTAGGTTGGTTCCACCCTCAGACGGAAATGTGATCCCCGACTCTCGTACACATGTACGAATACGGGCGTTCGCGGCGGCTCTCGACAGCGGGCCGCCGCCGGCCGGAAACAGTCGGTGACGACGAGTGGGCGATCAGCCGACCGGGAAACCGATCCGCATCATCAGCCCGCCCTCTTCCCGGGGCTCGACCTCGATCCAGCCGCCGTGCGCACGCACGATCGAACGCACGATGGACAACCCCAGGCCCACGCCCTTGTCGCTGGCGATCCGCTCGGTCCGCAGCCGCCGGAACGGCTCGAACATGTTGTCCACCTCGTAGGCGGGCACCACCGGCCCGGTGTTGGTCACGGTCAGCACCGCGACCCCCGCGCCCGACTCGGTGGAGATGTCGACGGTGCCGCCGGCCCGGTTGTAGCGCACCGCGTTTTGGATCAGGTTCATCGCGACCCGCTCCAGCAACACCCCATTGCCCTGGAGCACGGCCGGACCCAGCTCGTCGTGCAGGGTCACCTCGCGCTCGGCCGCCTCGGCGCCGGTCTGGTCCACCGCGCGGCGGGCCACCTCGGCCAGGTCCACCGGCTTGCGCTCGGTCAGCTCGTTGTCGCTGCGGGCCAGCAGCAGCAGGCCCTCGATCAGTCCCTCGCTGCGCTCGTTGGTGGCCAGCAAGGTCTTGCCGAGCTGTTTCAGCTCGACCGACGCCTCCGGGTCGCCGAGCGCGACCTCCAGGAGGGTGCGGTTGATCGCCAGCGGTGTGCGCAGCTCGTGCGAGGCGTTGGCGACGAACTTGCGCTGCGACTCCAGCGAGCGGTCCAGCCGGTCGAGCATGTCGTCGAAGGTGTCGGCCAGCTCCTTGAACTCGTCGTCCGGCCCCTCCAGGTCGATGCGCCGGTGCAGGTTGGATCCGGCCACCTCGCGGGCGATGGAGGTGATCCGTCCCAGCGGGCGCAGGACCCGGCCCGCCATCACGTAGCCGAAGCCGAAGGCGATCACCGAGAGCAGCAGCAGCGCGAGCAGCGACTGCTGCAGCAGCGAGTTCAGCGCCGCGTCGCGCTGGTGGATCTGCTGGAGGCTCTGCCACTGGTCGAACTGGTCGGGCGTCATCGGCACACCGTTGATGGTCATCAAGGTGTTCGGGGCCAGGGTCAGATTCAGCCGGCCCTCGTTCAGGCTCTGCCGCACCAGCAGGTAGACGGTGGCGAGCAGGAGCACCCCGGCGATCACGAACATGCCGCCGTAGAGCGCGGTCAGGCGCATCTTGATGGTGGACCGCAGCAGGTCCGGAAGCTGTGAGGGGGCCATCCGCGACAGCCGCGACATCTCCGCCGCGTCGTCGGCGTCGCGGCCCAGGATCAGCCGCCGACCGCCGGCGGTCGGGCGCTGCGGGTCGCGGCCCGCCTCGCGTGCGGGCTCGCGGTTCGGTTTGGTGGGCGGCGCGCTCGGCGGCGCGCTGGGGCGCGGCGGCTGGGGCGGCCGGCCCGGGCGCGGCGGCGGTCCGGAGCGCGGCGCGGCGGCGGACCCGGCCGAGGCGGGCGCGGGCGCGGTCGAGGCGCCCGGGGCCGGTGCCGCGGTCGACCCCGACGTCGGGGCGGGGGGTGTCGCCGCGGCCGGGGTCGCGGCGGGGCCGGCTTCCGCCGGGACGGCCCGAGAGCTGTCGTTCATGGCGGTCCTCAAATGCGGTATCCGGCGCCGGGCACCGTCAGGATGACGGGCGGCTCGCCGAGCTTGCGGCGCAGCGTCATCACCGTGACGCGGACGACGTTGGTGAAGGGGTCGGTGTTCTCGTCCCAGGCCTTCTCGAGCAGCTGCTCGGCCGAGACCACCGCGCCGTCGGCGCGCATCAGCACGTCGAGGACGGCGAACTCCTTGGGTGACAGGTGCACCGGCACCCCCTCGCGCAACACCTCGCGCCGGTTCGGGTCGAGCCGGATACCCGCCCGCTCCAGGACCGGCGGCAGCGGGGAGACGGCCCGCCGGCCGAGCGCGCGCACCCGGGCGATCAGCTCGCTGAACGCGAACGGTTTGGGCAGGTAGTCGTCGGCGCCCAACTCCAGGCCCTCGACCCGGTCGCTGACGTCGCCGGCGGCGGTCAGCATCAGCACCCGCATCGGGATGCCGGTGTCCACGACCGCCCGGCACACGTCGTCGCCGTGCACGATCGGCAGGTCCCGGTCGAGCACCACCACGTCGTAGTCGTTGACGGCGATCCGCTCCAGGGCGGCCTCCCCGTCGTATACGACATCGACGGCCATGGCCTCGCGGCGCAACCCGGTAGCGACCGCGTCCGCCAGAAGCTGCTCGTCCTCGACTACGAGAACCCGCACCGGCTGTGCCTCCTGCTCGAAAGACTCGAAAACTTCGCGGGACGCGAAGGAATCGAGGATGAAGACGGGGATGGAGATGAGGTGGATCCGTTGTCCATCTTCCCTCGCGGCCCGGTAAAGCCCCGGTAAGCCGGCGCCGGGCCCGACCCGACCCGGGCGGGCGCGGGCGGGCCCGGCGCAGATGTCCGGTTGCCGACGTTACGGGACCCCCCGAAGGAGGGAAGGATTCCGGTACGCCCCGGAAAGTCCGACACCGGATCGTTGGCTCGCGCAAGTCCCCTGGTCAGACCCCTGGATCGAGGGGCCGCAAAGGCCCCGCTTCGGTGGTTTCCCCGGCGTTGCACGGGGGGTAGGACAACCGAAACCGGCGACGACGAGTGACATTGGGGCGGCCTTATGGACGAATTCACGGCCGGCGTACTGCGGCGCATACGTGAGACCGAACAGGCGTTGAAGCAGGCATGCGACACCGGTGACGATTTCCTCGTCGAGGTCGAGCAGTCCGAGTTGGACGATCTTCTGCGGATGGCGTCGGAGCACGGCGTGCGGGTGCTGCCCGAGAGCGCCTGAGCCACACCGGCCACACACCACCGCGGTACAGCAGCAGACACACCCGTTCTTGTTTCCCCCGGCGAGGTCCCCAGCGGACGCCGGGGGTTCGGCTGTCCGGCCGAGACCCGTGAGGCCCGGATCACCTCGATCCGGGCCTCACCCGTGGGCGCGTCTACGCGTGCAGAGCGGCCAGGGCGCTCTGGAGTTCCGCGCGCAGTGCGGCGGGGGCGGCCAGGCACATCGTCGAGCCGTCCGCCTCGGGCCACAGGTCGACGACCACGTCGGCGCCGGCCTCGCGGGCGATCAGCGCGCCGGCCGCGACGTCCCAGGGATTCAGGCCGCGTTCGTAGTAGGCGTCGACCCGGCCCGCCGCCACCGAGCACAGGTCGATCGCGGCCGAGCCGGCCCGGCGCAGGTCGCGCACGCGCGGGAGCAGCGCGGCGATCGCCTCGGCCTGTCGGGTGCGCCGCTCGACGGTGTAGCCGAATCCGGTCGCCACCAGCGCCCGGGCCGAGGGCACCGCGGGCCGGCAGTGGATCGGCTTGCCGTTGCGGAAGGCGCCGCCGTCGCGCACGGCGTGGAAGGTCTCGCCGACCACGGGGACCTCGACCACGCCCAAGAGCGTGCCCTCGGCGGTCTCGGCGGCGATCGACACGCACCAGCCGGGCAGGTCGTACAGGTAGTTGACGGTGCCGTCGATCGGGTCGATCACCCACCGCACCCCGCTGCTGCCCTCGCTCGCGTCGCCCTCCTCGCCGAGGAAGCCGTCGTGCGGTCGATGCGCCCGGATGCGTTCGATGATCAGCTTCTCCGCGGCCGTGTCCATCTCGGTGACCACGTCGGTGGGGCTGCTCTTGGTCGCCGCGACGCCGAGGTCGGCGGGGCGCTCGTGCAGCAGGAAGCCCCCGGTGTGGCGCGCCGCGTCGCGGGCGATGGCCAGGAGTTCCGCGGTGTCGATCGTCATGGGTCCATCCTGCCGGAGCGCTCACCGAGCAGCGCCGCCCCGCGCGGCGCCCGCGCGGTCGCCTCCGGGTCGGGGGCCGACGCCCCGGGGCGCGGACGCAGGGCCCGGGGGTCGGGACAGCAGCCGACCGGGCACACGTCGTGCGCGGCGCCCAGCACGCCCAGCGCGCACCGCGCGGGCGCCTCGCCGCGCACCGTCGCGGCCCGTTCGAGCACGAGTTCGCGCACCGCGGCGGCGAACCTGGGGTCGGCGCCGGTGGTCGCGGCCCGGGCCAGCGGCAGGCCGATCCGGGCGGCCGTGGCGGCGGCCTCGACGTCGAGGTCGTAGACCACCTCCATGTGGTCGGACAGGAATCCGATCGGCACCAGCACGACGGCGGGCACCCCGGCCGCGCCCAGTTCGACGAGGTGGTCGTTGACGTCCGGCTCCAGCCACGGGACCTGCGGGGGGCCGCTGCGGCTGGAGTACACCAGGTCCCAGTCGTGTTCGCGGCCGACCGCGCGCGCGACGCCCTCGGCGACCAGGCGCGCGGTCTCCCGGTGCTGGGTGACGTAGGCGTTGCCGGCCGGGCCCGCGGTGCGTGCGGTGACGGTGGGGATCGAGTGGGTGACCATCACCAGGCGGGCGCCGGCCCGGACCCGCTCCGGCAGCCGCGCCAACGCCTGCGCGGTGTGGTCCACCAGCGGCTCGACGAAGCCCGGGTGGTTGAAGAAGTGCCGCAGTTTGTCGAACACCGGGGCCCGCTCGCCGACTTCGGCGCGGGCGGCGAGAAGGTTCTCGTGGTACTGCGCGCAGCCCGAGTAGGAGCCGTAGGCGCTGGTCACCAGGACCGCGGCGCGTTCGATCCCGTCGTCGGCCATCCGGCGCACGGTGTCCGCCAGGTAGGGGCGCCAGTTGCGGTTGCCCCAGTAGACGGGCAGCCGCACCCCGTGGGCGGCGAGGTCGGCCTCGACGGCCGCGATCAGCGCCCGGTTCTGCGCGTTGATCGGACTGGCGCCGCCGAAGTGCGCGTAGTGGCCGGCCGCCTCTTCGAGGCGTTCGCGGGGGACCCCGCGTCCGGCGGTCACGTTCTCCAGGAACGGCAGCACCTCGTCGGGGGCGTCCGGGCCGCCGAAGGAGAGCACCAGGAGCGCGTCGAACGGCTCGGGGTCGAGGACCTGTGTCGCGTGCATGCCTGTGATCCTCGCATCGTGCGCCGCGCCGGCCCACATCACACCCCGGGCCGCGGGGGGTGTGTCGCGGGTGAGTTGCCGCCCATCCTGCGGCGACCCCTTCCCGGTCCGTTGACCGGCGGGTAATGTCCGGCAGATCCCGCGTTCGACCCCAGGAGGAATCCCGTTGAGCAGCGCCGGCACCGCCGTCTCCAAGACGCCCCCCGCCTGGCGGAACTGGACCGGGAACCAGTCCGCGCGACCGCATTCGGTGCTCACCCCGGGATCGGCCGAGGAGATCTCGGCCGCGGTCCGCCGCGCCGCCGCGCAGGGGCTCTCGGTCAAGGCCGTCGGCGCCGGCCACTCGTTCACCTCGATCGCGGTGACCGACGGCGTACAGATCCGCCCGGAGGGGCTGACCGAGGTGCACGCGCTCGACCGCGCGGCCGGCACCATCACGGTCGGCTCCGGGATGCGGCTGAGCGACTTCAACACGCTGCTCACCGGGTACGGCCTCGCGCTGACCAACATGGGCGACATCGCGGTGCAGAGCCTGGCCGGCGCCACCTCCACCGGCACCCACGGCACGGGGCGGGCGTCCGGCTCGCTGGCGGCGCAGATCCGCGGCATGGAGATCGTGCTGGCCGACGGCGAGATCACCACGTGCTCGCCGACCGAGAACGCCGAGTTGTTCGCGGGGGCCCGGGTCGGTCTGGGTGCGCTGGGCATCGTGACCGCGCTGACCTTCGGCGTCGAGCCGAGCTTCCTGTTGGAGGCGCGCGAGGAGCCGATGCGGTTCGACGCGGTGCTCGCCGACTTCGACGCGCTGTGCGCGGACAACGAGCACTTCGAGTTCTACTGGTTCCCGCACACCGACAACTGCAACGTGAAGCGCAACAACCGGATCGAGGGGCCGGCGAAGCCGCTGTCGAAGGCGCGTTTCCTGCTCGACGACGAGTTGTTGTCCAACGGGGTGTTCTCGCTCGCGTGTCGGGTCGGCCGCGCCGCGCCGCGCACGGTGCCCACCATCGCCCGGCTCTCCAGCCGCGCGTTGTCGGCGCGCACCTACTCGGACACCTCGCACAAGGTGTTCACCAGTCCGCGCCGGGTGCGCTTCATCGAGATGGAGTACGCGCTGCCGCGTGCGGCGGCGACCGAGGCGTTGACCGAGGTGCGCGCGTTCGTGGACGCCGCCGGCCTGCCGATCGGCTTCCCGGTCGAGGTGCGCGTGGCCCCGGCGGACGATCTGTGGATGTCCACCGCGTACGGGCGCGAGACCGCCTACATCGCGGTGCACCTGTACAAGGGGACGCCGCACGAGCGGTACTTCACCGAGGTGGAGAAGATCATGGTCGCCCACGGCGGGCGCCCGCACTGGGGCAAGATGCACACCCGCGACGCGGATTACCTGGCCGACCTCTATCCGAGGTTCGCCGACTTCACGGCGCTGCGGAACCGGGTGGACCCGGAGCGCCGCTTCGGCAACGACTATCTGCGTCGGGTGCTGGGCGACTGAGGCAGCGGGGGCGCCGGTCGGTCAGCGGGTGCCCGCGTTCGCGTTCGTGCCGCCCCGGCCGCCCGCCTCGTTCCCGGCCGCCGCGCCGCCGCCGGCGTCCGTGTCGCCGCCGGCCGAGCCGCCCGCCGGGGGTTTGGTCGGGGACGCGGGCGTGGTCGGCGGCGTGGAGCCGGTCGGGTTCGTCGAGGCGCTGCCGCTGGGCCGGGTGGTCGGGGTGGTCGAGGGCACCGAGGTCGCGCCCCCGCCGCCGTTCGGGGTCGACGTGGCCTTGTCGCCGGTGTCCGGGGCGTGGCTCGACGTCGATCCGGTCGAGCCGGTCGGGCCGTGGGTGGCCCCGCCGGGCGACTTCGGGGTGTCGTCGCGGGTGCGCTTGTCGTCGACGATGCGCGAGATGGTCGAGCCGTCGTCGCCGTGCCCGAACAGACTCGCGAAGGAACGGCCGATCGCGGTCTCGGCGAGGGTGACCACGCCCATCGCCACCACGAACACCACCACCGCGCCGACCAGCGAACGGGCCAGCCAGACCCGCCGCTCGCCGGTCGGGGCGGGCTCCGCCCCGGTCTCGGCCCCGGCGTCGCCCGGCGTCCGGGTGTACTCGCCGACCGGCAGCAGCATCGTCTCGTCGGTCGCCCGCCCCGGATCGGCCACGCCCGTCGGCCGGTCTGGGATCGCGGTCGGCTCGGTGGCCGGCCCGCTCTCGGGCGGCGGGGTCAGCGTCGCGCGCACGTCGCGCAGTTGTTCGCCGGTGCGCCGGAACAGGTGGACGTAGACCGCGCTTCCGACGGTGGCGACCACGCTCGCGAGCGCCGCGCCGATCACCGTCCCGGCGACGCCGAGGGTGGAGAGCAGGAACGCCGAGGAGATGGCCGCCAGGGCACTGCCCACGACCTGCACCCCGTTGACATCGATCCGGCGACGTTCACGCTCGGTCCTTTCCGGCATCACTTTCCTTGCACGTTCGTTCACAACCGGCGGCTAATCATGAAAAACACGACTTCACCCTGGTTACGACTGAACGGCCCAGCGACATCGTTCCAATCGGCCCAATCTTGTGATCGACATCACCCCGGACGGCCGAAAACGACTCGTCCGAACGGGACGCGCCGATGCGGCGCGGTGTGTCCCGGTAGAGCCCCCGAATGGAGTACTGTTCACGCCAGGTTCCGGAAAGGCCTGTGCGCGAAGGGGGAGGCGACCGACCGCAGGGGTCAGGGTGGGGCACCGCCCCGGTATCTACCCGAAATGGTGTAACCAAGGCAATTCGGCCAGTCAGGTAATAAATCCGACACGCCGGACAACTCGGTCAGGTTGTGGTCATGCCGAGGCTGGGCAGGTCACACTCGTAGCGGGAGCAACGACGCAGGTGACGTCGGCAGGCACCACCCGGGAGGTCCCCATGCCCGAACTGCGTGTCGTGGCCGTCAGCAACGACGGCACACGGTTGGTGCTGAAGGCTGCCGACGGCACTGAGTACATGTTGCCCATCGACGAGCGGCTCCGTGCCGCCGTCCGGGGCGACCGCGCCAGACTCGGTCAGATCGAGATCGAGGTCGAGAGCCAGCTGCGTCCGCGTGACATCCAGGCCCGGATAAGGGCCGGTGCCACCGCGGAGGAGGTCGCACAGCTCGCCGGCATCCCCGTGGACCGCGTACGGCGGTTCGAGGGTCCGGTGCTCGCCGAGCGTGCCTTCATGGCCGAGCGTGCCCGCAAGACCCCGATCCGCCGCCAGGGCGAGACCACCGGTCCACTGCTCGGCGAGATCGTCACCGAGCGACTGCACCTGCGCGGCGCCGACTCCGAGTCGGTGCAGTGGGATTCGTGGCGCCGCGACGACGGCAGCTGGGAAATCCTGCTGCTGTACCGCGCCGACGGCGAGATGCGCTCGGCGAGTTGGAGCTTCGACCCGCCCCGCCGCCTGGTGACCACCAACGACGACGAGGCGCGTTCGCTGATCGGCGAACACCCGGCGGCGTCCGAGACGCCGTTCCCGTTTCGCCCGCGCCTGGCCACCATCCCGCGCGAGAGCGACGACGACGCGATCACCAGCCTGCTCGACGCCGTACCCGGACTGCGCGGCGAGCCGGCCGCACAGGAGCGGCAGGCCTCCCCCGGGCCGATGCGGATCGACGTCACCGCGCTGGCCGAGCGCCCGCGCGTGGGCAGCATCGAGCGTACGGAGCGGCCCGAGCGCCCGGAGCGGATCGAACGTGTCGAGCGGCCCGAGCGGATCGAACGCGCGGAGCGGGCCGAACGCCCCGAGCGCGCCGAGCCGATCGAGGAGGAGGAGACCCAGGCCCCCGCCGCGGCGGCGGGCGCGGGCAGCGCCTACGAGAACGTGCTGGTGCCGCGCGGTGTGGTCGGCCCGCACCGCGAGCGGCTGGTCGGCAGCACCGACCGGCAGGCCGAGGCCGACGGGGTGCGCCCCGGCCGCCGGGCGACGGTGCCCAGTTGGGACGAGATCGTCTTCGGCAGCAGGCGCAAACGGCGCGAATAACCGAATAACCACAGACGACACGACAAAGGAGCCGAGGTCTTCCTCGGCTCCTTTGTCGTGTCCCGTCTCCGGCGGCGCCGACCGCTCACGGCTACTCGCCCGTGGCCACCGGGCGTTCCGGGTCGGAGATCCAGTCGCTCCACGAACCGGCGTACAGCGCGGCGGGTACGCCGATCAGGTGCAGCGCCAGCACCTCGTGCGCGGCGGTCGCGCCGGAGCCGCAGTAGGCGGCCACCCGCGCGCCGGGAACCACGCCCTTGGTCGCGAAGTATTCCGCCAGCTCGGCGGGTTCGCGGAACCGGCCGTCGGCGTGGGTGTAGTCGGTCGCGGGCGCGCTGACCGCGCCGGGGATGTGGCCGGCCTTGGCATCGATCGGCTCGGTCTCGCCGCGGAAACGTTCCCCGGCGCGGGCGTCGAGCAGCACACCGCCGCCCGCAACGAACGCCGCGGTCTGGTCCGCGTCGAGCCGGGTCGTGCCGCCGGGGCGCGGTACGAAGGTGCCCGGCTCGGCGGGTGCCGGCACCACGTCGGTGACCGGCAGGTTCGCCGCCGTCCAGGCGCCGAGGCCGCCGTCGAGCACGCGCACCCGGTCGTGACCGAAGTGGCGCAACAACCACCACGCGCGCGCCGCGGCGATGCTCTGCCCCGCGTCGTAGACGACCACGTCGGTCTCCGGGCCGATCCCGTACCGCCGCATGGCCGCGCCGAACGCGGCCGGTTCGGGCACCGGATGCCGGCCGCCGGCGCCGGTCGGGGTGTGCGGTCCCGACAACTCCTTCGCGAGGTCGACGAAGTGCGCGCCGGGCACGTGTGCGACCCGGTAGGCGTCGATGCCGGGCGGGCCGCCCAGTTGCCAGGAGACGTCGAGCACGATCGGGGGCGACGAACCGTCCAGGGCGGCGGCCAGGTCGGCCGCGCTGATCAGGGAACTCATGACGGCATCCTGCCTCGTGTGACGGCTCGGCGACGAGCACATGGGGCACGCGGCCGGCAGCATCGATGTCGTATCGTCCCCGATTGTCACCTTCTGCCGAGGAGGCAGCGATGAGTGTGTGGACCTCGCGATATCCCACCGGCGTGCCGTGTTGGGTGGACCTGGCCGTGCCCGATGTCGCGGCCGGACTGGCTTTCTATCGCGGACTGTTCGGCTGGGACGACGAGATCGAGCCGGCCCCGCCGGGCAGTTACACGACCTGCACCCTCGGCGGGCGGCCCGTCGCCGGCCTGCTCGACCGAGCGCCCGGGCAGCCGGGGCCGATCGCCTGGACCACCCACCTCGCGGCGGACGACATCGACGCGGTGGCCCGCGCGGTCGTCGCCGCCGGCGGCGAGGTGACGGTGCCGCCGATGGACGTGCGCACGCTGGGCCGCACGGCGGTGGCCGCCGACCCGACGGGCGGGGTGTTCGCCGTCTGGCAGGCGCGCGAACACATCGGCGCGGGGGTGGTGAACGAGCCCGGCGCCGTGGTGTGGAACGAGTTGTACACACCGGACAGCGACCGGGCGAAGCGGTTCTACGCGGACGTGTTCGGCGTCACCTTCCAGGACATGTCCGACGCCGACTTCGACTACGCCACCTTCCACGTCGACGGTGTGCCGCGCGGCGGGCTCGCCGGGGTGCGCAACGGGCCGCCGCCGCACTGGGCCGTCTACTTCGCGGTGCGCGACGCGGACGAGAGCGTCGCACGGGTCGACGACCTGGGCGGCATCGTGCTGCGCGGGCCGGAGGAGTCCCCGTACGGCCGGGTGGCCGCCATACGGGATCCGCAGGGCGCGCTGTTCAACGTGATCGCGGTGGCCTCGAATCCGAATGGTCCGGAATAGTCGACTGCTCCCGATCCGCCGCCGGATCGGGCCGGACCGGGCCGCCACTCCGACCGGAAACCGCTCCCCCCTTGAACCAAACGGGTGACGTAGAGTCGAGCTTGACGGGCTTCCGACCGGAGCGGGGTCCGGGATCGGCGGGACCCGTGCGCCTACGTACACACGGGCCGCGTCACCCGCGACCTTCCCCGCCGGGAGACGCACCATCGTTTCGACCATCGAGGGGGTCCATTTCCATGGGCAAGCTGTTCAAGATCGTCCTGCTGCTCGCCGCCGCCGCGGGTGTCGCGCTCGCTGTGCAGAAGAAGCGCAACCAGGCCTGAACCGGCGGTGATTCGCATAAAGGGGCGACCCCCATCGGGGGCCGCCCCTTTTGTTTGCAGAAAAGGCTGTGTTTGCAGAAAAGGCTGTGCTTGCGGAAAAGCTGTGCTTGCGGAAAAGCTGCGCCTGCCGAGATGCCGGGCCCACCGAGACGCGCCGCGCCCGCCGAATCCGGCGCGCGCAGGCGCTAACTCCGCACTTCGAGCAGCGGGATCAGTTGTTCGGCCGCGGTCATCGAGCCGTGCACGCCGGTGAGTCGGGACTCGCCGGGCTCGCGTCGGGAAGCGACCACCGCGACGTCGCCGAAGGCCGCCGCGACGATGTCGCCGATGCGCTCGCGGACCCGGTCCTCGACCTTGGGCCCGAACCAGCCCGACTCGATCGCCTCGTCGCGGGTGACCACCCACATCCGGTCGCCCAGCATGTCGTCCCAGATCGCGTACACGTCCCGGGTCGCGCCGGGTCGCGTGTAGACGTGCCGGGCGCGCGCCTCGCCGCCGAGCAGGGCCACTCCGGCGGACAGGCCGGGGTCGGCGTCCACGTCGACCCGATGCTCGGGGGCTACGTCGACCATGCCGTGGTCGGCCGTGACGTACAACACCGAGTCGGCGGGCATCCCCTCGGCCATCGCCCGGACCACCCCGTCGATCCGACGCAACTCCGCGCGCCACTCGGGCGAGTCGACGCCCATGCCGTGCCCGACGCGGTCCAGCTCACTCGCGTAGGTGTAGATCAGCACCGGGCCCGGCTGCGCCAACTGCCCGTGTACCGCCTCGATCCTGGGGTCGCCGAACTCGGCGCCGAAGTAGCGACCGCCGGCGAGCGCCGCCCTGGTCAGCGGCGTGTGCTCGAACATGGTGTCGTTGACCTGCGCGACGGTGATCCCGGCCGCGGCGGCGCGTTCGAGGACGCTCGGATACGGCTGCCACGCCCGGGGTTCGATGTCGCCGACCCAGCGCAGCTGGTTCATCAGCCGGTTCTCGCCGGGCACCGCCACCGCGTAGCCGACCAGGCCGTGCACACCGGGGGTGAGCCCGGTGCCGAACGACGCGAGGCTGGTCGCGGTGGTCGCCGGGAAGCCCGCGGTGAGCGGTGTGCCGCTGCCGGCGAACGAGCCGGCCAGGAGCGAGTACAGATACGGCGCCTCGACGGGATGCGCCCGCAACAACTCCCACCCCAGGCCGTCGATCAGGAACACACACGCGGCGCGCGCAGGCGCGAGGCCGAGGATGTTCCGCTCCCCCGGCATGCCGAGGGAGGCGGCTATGGAGGGCAGCAGGTCGCACAGCGCCCCGGCCTCGTAGCGGGGCAACGGGACCGGGGGTTGCTCGTCGAGCCAGACGGAGGTGCTCACTGGTTGATGCCGGCCACGGCCTCGGACAGCGCGCGGGCGAAGGTGAGCGTGCGCTCCACCGCCTCGGGGCCGTCGGCGGCCTCGCTCACCCGCAGCGACAGGTCGTCGGCGGTCAACGAGCCGGTGTAGCCGTGGTCGACCTCACAGTTCGGGTCGGCGCATCCGGCCGGTTCCAGGTCGATGCGGCCGACCGCGCCCCAGCCGATGGTCAGCACGGCTTCGCGCGGCGGGGCCCCCGGAACGTATTCGGCGGGGTTGCCTACGACCCGACTGACCACGACCGACTCGAGTCGGTCGATCCGCACGGTCTCGGTGGACGTGGTCGCGTAGGGCGTGGGCGAGGTGTCGTCGGGTGCGTGTTCGTCGGTGTGGCTGACCAGGAATCGGCCTGGCGTGAGCACCAGAACGGTGATGTGGCGGCGGACCTCATTGGAATCGAACGTGGTCTCCTGGTGCACCAGGAAAGCGTCGACCGGCTCGGTGCCGATCGTGGACTCGACCGCGTCGGCAACGAGGCTCGGGTAGTAACCGCTGCGCTCGATGGCCGTGCGCAGCCCCTGGGTCGAGGTGGTGGTCTTAGCCATACCCCCCATCCTGGCACCTCCGAGGGCACCCGTGCGCCATCCGCCTCGTCCGAAGATCGGGTCGGATACCGGCCGTTGCCGAATGGTGACGGTTTGTCGACGTAATGACAGGACCGAACGGGTGAGGTGGATGCGCACCGTTGGGGCGCCCTCTACGGATCGCCACCGTGCGCCTTTAGTGCGCCCTCCCGTTCGACGGCTCGGCGGGGTTGACTGATCTCTCGAGAGACCCGGCCGGGGCAACAGGGACGCGCCGTGCAGACGGTGGCACCGGCGGATCTCTCGCGACACTCGTGCCCCCGGGCGGGGGGACGAGTGACACCGCCTCATCGCCGGGGACACTCGGGGAAACGACCGGCGTGGGGCGGCTCGGTCCGGACAGCGTGAACGGCATGAAATGCGCAGCCATGTGGAGGGTAGGCGCGGAGGGGCATGCCGCGGAGCGGATCCGGCCCGGAGCCGCCGCCGTACGTAGGTGCCACAGCTCGGGGTGGCATGTGAGTACGGCGGCGGTTCCACATGTCCGGGCGACGTCGAGGGGTTCGCGGACCCCCGGGCGCTACGGCCGCGACAGTGCCCTCGGGCCCAGGTCGGTGCGCGCCGGTGGGCGGGACAGCCGGATGCGCGCGCCCAGCACGTGTGCGCCCTCGGGCGCCACCACCACCGGGTTCAGCTCGACCGATGTCACCTGCGGCAGGTCGTCGGCGAGCCGGGACAAGCGCAGGAGAACGTCCTCCAGCGCGGGTACGTCCACCGGTCGGGCGCCGCGATATCCGAACAACATCGGCGCCGCCCGTACCTCGCGGACCAGATCCGCCACATCCTGATCGGTGGCCGGCACCAGGCGGTGGGCCACGTCGCCCAGAAGTTCGCTCGCCGGTCCGGCCAGGCCGAAGGACAACACCGCGCCGAACGACTCGTCGTAGGTGAGCCCGAGCACCGTGGCGATCCCGTGCGGCGCCATCGACTGCACCACGAGCCGGGCCTGGTCCGGGCCGCCGAGGCGGGTGGTCAACTCGCGGAACACCCGGCGCAGTCCGGCCTCGGCGCCGATGTCCAGGCGCACGCCCTCCACGTCGACCCGGTGGCGCAGGTGTTCGGCGATGGTCTTGAGCGCGACCGGATAGCCCAGTTCGGCCGCCGCGCGCACCGCCGCGTCCTCGCTGTCCACCCGCACCGCCGGGCGCAGCCGAATGCCGTAGCAGTCCAGGAGTTCGGCGGCGTCGGCCGGCGACAGGCCGACCGCGTCCGCGCCGCCGAGCCGGGCCCGGACCAGCGCGCGGGCCTGGTCGGTGCGTACCTCGGAGTGTTCGGGCACCCGGCCCGTGGGCCGCCGGCGCCAGGCGGCGTAGCGCACCACCTCGGCCAGCGCGCGCACCGCGTTCTCCGGGGCCGGGTAGGAGGGCACCGAGCCGAACGCGGGCACGCCGTCGGCGTCCAGCCGGCGCAGCTGTGTGGGCAGCCCCTCGTGTGCGAGGTAGGTGGTCAGCAGCGGTTTGCCGATCTCCGCCGCCTGCCCGGCCATCTCCGCGATGGCGCTCGCGACCTCGTCGCCGGAGGTGGTCAGCGGCGGGATGAAAACGGTGATCACCGCATCGGTCTCGGCACTGGCCAGCGCGTCGGCGAGCGCCGCGCGGAAGTCGTCGGCGGTGGCGCCGGTGGTCAGGTCGACCGGGCGCAGCGGGCGCAGGCCCGCGCTCGCGCAGGCGTCCTGGGTGAGCAGGCCGAGCGAGTCGGAGTTGCCGATGATCGCGATCCGGTCGCCGGCGGGCAGGGGTTGGTAGGCGAGCAGTTGGCCGACGTCGAAAAGTTCGGCGACGGTGGGCACGCGGATCACGCCGGCCTGGCGAAAGAGCGCGTCGACGGCCGAGTCGGGCAGGGTCAGCGCGCGGGTGACGTGGCCGAGTGGGACGCCCTGGCTGTGCCGTCCGGACTTGACCGCGACCACGGGTTTGGTGCGCGAGATCCGGCGGGCGAGGCGGGTGAACTTGCGCGGGTTGCCGATCGATTCGAGGTGCAGCAGCACCACGTCGGTGGCCGGGTCGTCCTCCCAGTACTGGAGCAGGTCGTTGCCGGAGACGTCGGCGCGGTTGCCGGCGGACACGAAGGTGGAAAGCCCGATCCCGCGGCCGACGGTGGATTCGAGGATGGCGATCCCGAGCGCGCCGGATTGGGCGAACATGCCCACCCGGCCGCGGCGCGGCATCCGGGGCGACAGGCTCGCGTTGACGCGCAGGTCGGGGTCGGTGTTCAGGATCCCGAGGCAGTTGGGCCCGATCACCCGCATGCCGCGCCGGCGGGCTGCGCGGACCAGGCGGCGCTGGCTCTCGCGCCCCTCGGGTCCGGTCTCGGCGAAGCCGGAGGACACCACGACCAGGCCGTGCACGCCCTTGCGGCCGCATTCGTCGACCACCCGGCGTACCGCGTCGGCCGGGACGGCGACCAGCGCGAGGTCCACGTCGCCGGGGATGTCGGACACCGACGCGTAGGTCGGCACGCCGTCGATCGGCTCGCCGCCCGCCTTCGGGTTGACCGCGTAGACCTCGCCGGTGAACTCGCCCGCGCGCAGGTTGGTCAACAGCGTGTGGCCGACCGTGCCCTCGCGCCGGCCGGCGCCGATCACGGCGACCGATCGGGGGGTGAGCAGGCGGGCGATCGAGCGTGCCTCGGCCCGGTGCTCGCGCCCGAGCATCACGCCGAGCGAGGTCTCGGTGGGGGCGAGTTCGAGGTTGAGCCGGACCACGCCGTCCTCGAACGCGGACTGCTGGGTGTAGCCGGCCTCGGTGAACACGGTGACCATGCGCCGGTTCGAGGGCAGTACGTCGGCCACGAAGCGTCGGATGCCGCGTTCGCGGGCGACCGCGGCGATGTGTTCGAGCAGGACCGATCCGACGCCGCGGCCCTGCTGGTCGTCCTGGACCAGGAAGGCGACCTCGGCGGTGGACGAGCGGCCCTGCGGACCGGTGCGCACCGAGCGGCCGTCGGGGCCGATCCGGTCGTAGCGCACGATCGCCACCATCTCGTCGCCGACGAACAGCCCCAGGCCCACCCGGTCGACCCAGTCGTGCGTGGTGAAGCGCCGCACGTCGCGGTCGGACAGGCGGGGGTAGGGGGTGAAGAAGCGCAGGTATTTCGACTCGGCGGACACGCGCGCGTAGAAGTCGACGAGGCGACCGGCGTCGTCCGGGCCGACGGGGCGCAGGTGGGCGGTCGCGCCGTCGCGCAGCACGACGTCGGCCTCCCAGTGCTCGGGGGGCTTCGGCGGCGGACCTGCGGTGTCGGTGGGCTCCACGTTTGCGAGGCTAACCCCTGTGTCGTGCCGCCGGCGGATTCGAGGCGCCCCGACTCGGTTGGTGTCCGACACGCCTGATAGACCATCAGATACCGTTCCCGGTCTCACTCCAGGAGGCAACCCATGTCCGCTCAGGGCCTGTCCGCCGCTTTCCCCGTCGCCGACATGGCCGCCGCGGTGCGGTTCATGACCGCCGTGCTCGGGGCCGAACCGACCTTCGTCGACGGGGAGCGCTGGGCGCAGTTCGACGTGGCCGGCGGCCGGCTGGCGCTGGCGGGTACCGACCGCGAGGGCGACGCGGCCTCGGTGATGGTCAAGGTCGCCGACCTGGAGGCGGCGCTCGCGCCGCTGCGCGAGGGCGGGTTCACGGTGGGCGAGCCGGTCGAGGGGCCGCACGAGGTGCGGGTCCGGGTGAGCGGCCCGGACGGCTGGGCGGCCGTGCTGTACCAGCCCCGGCGCTGACCCCGCGTCGGGGTGGAACGGTGAATTGCCATGATCATCGGAGTATCCGAGCGCCGGGGTGAGGCCGAGCCGGCACGTCCCGGCGCGTATGCCACCCCGCTGCCGCTCGCGCCCGGTAGCGTCCTTCCGGTGAACGGCTTGCGGATTCTGCCGGAGGTCGCCGACGCGCTGGCCGCGGGCCGGCCGGTGGTCGCGCTGGAGAGCACGATCATCGCGCACGGGCTGCCGCGGCCGGACAATCTGCGGATCGCGCGGGAGATCGAGGGGCGGGTCCGGGCCGCGGGCGCGGTGCCGGCGACGATCGCGGTCGTGCACGGGCGCCCGTCGATCGGTCTGGACGCCGAGACGCTCGAATTCGTGGCCGGCTCCCGGGAGGTGCTCAAAGCCGGGATCCGCGATCTGGCGCCGGTCACCGCGCGGGGCGGGCACGCCGCGACCACCGTGGGGGCGACCGCGCATCTGGCGCATCAGGCCGGGATTCGGGTCTTCGCCACCGGCGGCCTGGGCGGGGTGCATCGCCAGGCCCGGGACAGTTGGGACGAGTCGGCCGACCTGATCGCGCTGACCGGGTGCGGGCTGACCGTGGTGTGTTCGGGGGTCAAGTCGATCCTGGACGTGGGCGCGACGCTGGAGCGGTTGGAATCGCTCAACGTCACCGTGCTCGGCTTCGGTACGCACGCCTTCCCCGGGTTCTATCTGGCCGACTCCGGCCATCGCCTGGAGTGGCGGGTGGACACCGCCGACGAGGTGGCCGACGTGGTGCGCGCGCACGAGGCGCTGGGGTTGGGTCGTACCGCCGTGGTGGTGGCCAATCCGGTGCCCCGGGGCGATCAGATGGATCCGGACCTGCACGATCGGGTGCTGGAGCGGGCGCTGGCCGCGCTGGCGGACAGCGGGGTGCGCGGCAAGGCGGTCACCCCGTTCCTGCTGGAGTTCTTCCACCGGGAGACCCGCGGCGCGAGTCTGGCCGCCAACATCGCGCTGATCCTGGGCAACGCCGACCTGGCCGCGCGGATCGCGAGGGCGTTGACCATCACCTGACCGCGCCCGGGGTCGATCGTCACCGGACGGCGTGCCGGATACGTTCGTCACCCGGCCGGGTCGACCGTCCGGGGCCAGGTCGCCCGCAGGCGCGGCACCGCGGGCGCGAACCGCGCCGCCGTGCGCACCGCCTCGCGCATCGACGCGTATTCGGCGACGCCGGTGCCCGCGATGTCGAACGCGGTGCCGTGGTCCACCGAGGTGCGCAGGATCGGCAACCCGACGGTGACCGAGACGGTGCCGTCGAAGTCGAAGGTCTTGGCCGCGATGTGGCCTTGGTCGTGGAAGTGCGACAACACCCCCGCCCAGCGCCCGCGCAGCCCCTGGTGGAACACCGAGTCGGCGGGGATGGGACCGACCACGGCCAGGCCGCGGTCCCGGGCGCGGGCCACGGCGGGCGCCAGGACCTCGATCTCCTCGTCGCCGAACGCGCCGCCCTCGCCGCCGTGCGGATTGACCGCCGCCACCGCGAGCACCGGGTCCGGCTCGTCGCCGAACACCCGCAACGCCTGGTGCGCGGCCGTGATCGCCGCGTCCACCCGCTCGGGGGTGAGCAGGTCGAGCGCGGTGCGCAGCGAGGCGTGTCGGGTGGTGAAGAAGATCTTCAGGCCGCCGACCACGAACATGGTGTCGGGGTGGGCGGCGCCGGTGAGTTCGCCGAGCAGCTCGGTGTGGCCCAACTGCCCGGCGCCCGCCGCCCAGATCGATTCCTTGTTGATCGGGGCGGTCGCGATCGCGTCGACCGCGCCGGCCTCGGCGGCCCGGACCGCGAGCCGGATCGCGGCGAGCGCGGCGGCGCCGGCGGGTGCGCCGACCCGGCCCCACGGCATCGTGTCGGCGATCTCCGCGTCGGTCACGGCCGCGGTGTCCAGGATGTCGACCACCCCGGGCTCCGGCCGCGTCCCGATCCCGGCCGTGTCGATCGAGCGCACCTTCATCTCCAGGCCGCAGGCCCGGGCACCGCGCCGCAGCGCCGCAGCGTCGCCGACCGCGACGCACCGGGCGATGTGCGGCAGGCCCGGGTCGGCCAGGGTGCGGGCGACGATCTCCGGGCCGATCCCGGCCGGATCGCCGAGGGTGAGCGCCACCACGGGCGGCGGGTCGCCGGCGTGGTCCATCGGGTTACCGGCGTGGTCCATCGTCGCTCTCCCCGGTCGTGATCGGCATCGGCGACGTCGTCGCCGTGACGGTGGAACTCATCCGCAGGTGCAACGCGCACGCCACCGCCGCGTGCGCGTCGCCGACCAGGCCGCCCTTGGCCGCGAACGGCAACCCGTCGTGCGCCCCGCCGACCAGGCGGCCGGCCACCACCAGGGGCTGGACCTCGGTCTCCACCGCCAGCCCGTCGGCGCCGAGCGCCGTGCACACCGCCCCCGCGATGTCCCCGCCGGTGGCGTACACGCCCGCGAACGGCGCGGCGGCCAGCGCGCGTTTGACCGCCTCGCCGAGCAGCACCGGCAGGCGGGCGGCGATCACCGGGTCGACCCGATCGGGTATGCGGGTGCGGATCCCGGCCAGCGCGACGCCGGTGCGGGCCAGCGCGACCAGGTCGGCGGCGAGCCGGATCGGGTCCGGCGCGTCGCCCACGTCCAGCCAGCGCGCGTCCAGGCAGCGCTGGGTCTGCGCGATCTGCTCCCGGCTGAGCCGGCTCAGGCTGCCGGCCACGCCGAGCACCGGGCGGCCGCTGGGCACCGTGCCCAGCGCGCCGGCCAGGGCCGCGCCGAACGGTCCGGGGTCGACCGGCAACCAGCGCAGATCCCCCTCCAGGGCGTGGGCCGCGGCGGCCAGCGCGAGGGTCTCCACGTCGGCGTCGGTGATCGCGTCGCAGACCAGCATCCGCGCGCCCGGATCGCCCAGGGCGCGGGCCAGCGCCGGCCGATCGCCGCGCACCACGTCGAGCGGGATGTGCGCGACGGTGTGCTCGCTTGTGGCGAACGTACCGAGCACGCAGGAGGACCTGACCGGGTGGAACGGGTCGCGGGCCGCCTCACTGTCCGCGATCGGCACGCCGTGTACGCGGTGCACGCCGCCCTCGGTGGTCCGACCGGCCTCGGGATGGGCCGGCACCACCAGCGCCCGCACCGGCGGCCCCGGGCGGGCGTCCAGCACGTGCAGCAGAGCGGCGGTCTCCGCGCCCGGGTTGCCGCGCAGCGTGCTGTCCACCCGCTTGGCCACCAGTGGGGTGTCCGGGAACACCGAGGCGCCCGCGACGACCCGGCGCGCGGCCTGGACGCCGGGCAGGTGCCGGGTGGCCAAATCGAGCACGAGCACGTCGGGGGCGCTGACACACGTGCGCGGCGGCCCGCCGGTGACGAGCGTGCGCATCCCGCGCCGGGCGAAGCGCACCGCGGTGGCGTTGGCGCCGGTGAGGTCATCGGCCAGGACGAGCACGCGTGGGCCGGATCGCGCCGTACTGTCTGTCAATTACGGTCCCGAATGTCAGATCAAGATCATCTTTGTGCGCTTCGCTCCGTGTCCCCGGGGAGTCTGGCTGCCCCGCGCCGCGACGGTCAACGTGTATGGCCCGGTCTCGGTCGTTGACCGCTCGAACGGGTGATGCGAGGGTGCGTTTCTGCACGGGCGACCCCGTGTTGCGGTACAGCGAGACCACACGACAGACGGAGGAATTCGGCGATGACGACGGGTGCGACCGAGGCGTTTCGCGCTGCGCGCGACTTCCTGCTCGAACACCGCGAGGATCAGCCCACCGCGTGCCGGGACTTCCCGCGCCCCGAACCCACCGAATTCAACTGGGCGCTCGACTGGTTCGACGCGATCGCGCGCGACAACGACACCACCGCGCTGTGGATCGTGGCCGAGGACGGCACCGACACCAAGGTCTCCTTCGCCGAGTTGTCCCGGCGTTCCGACCGGGTCGCCGGGTGGTTGCGGGCGCGGGGCGTGCGGCGCGGCGACCGGATCCTGCTCGTGCTCGGCAACCGGGTCGAGTTGTGGGAGGCGATGCTGGCCGCGATGAAGCTCGGCGCGGTGATCATCCCGGCCACCACGATGCTGGCGCCGGTCGACCTGACCGACCGGGTCACCCGGGGCGGCGTCGCGCACGTGATCGCCGAGTCGGCGGTGACGGCGGGCTTCGCCGAGGTGCCGGGCGAGTGGACCCGGATCGTGGTGGGCGAGCCAACCGAGGGCTGGCTGTCGTTCGACGACGCGCGGGTATCCGACGCCCCGTTCGCGCCCGACGGGCCGACCGCCGCAAGCGACCCGCTGCTGCTCTACTTCACCTCCGGCACCACCGCGCAGCCCAAGCTGGTCGGGCACACCCAGGCGAGCTATCCGATCGGGCACCTGTCCACCATGTACTGGATCGGCCTGCGTCCCGGCGACGTGCACCTGAACATCTCCTCGCCCGGCTGGGCCAAGCACGCGTGGAGCAACTTCTTCGCCCCCTGGAACGCCGGTGCCACGATCCTGATCGTGCGTCAGGAGCGGTTCGCCGCCCGCCCGTTGCTGGACACCATGGTGCGCTGCGGGGCGACCTCGTTCTGTGCGCCGCCGACCGTGTGGCGGATGCTGGTCCAAGAGGACCTCGGCGCGTGGCGCACCTCGCTGCGCGAGGTGATCGGCGCGGGCGAGCCGCTGAACCCCGAGGTGATCGAACAGGTGCGGGCCGCCTGGGGGTTGACCATCCGCGACGGCTTCGGACAGACCGAGACCACCGCGCAGATCGGCAACGCGCCCGGGCAGGAGGTCCGTCCGGGCTCGATGGGCCGCCCGCTGCCCGGATACACGGTGGCGCTGGTCGACCCGATCTCCGGCGAGGTGGTCACCGACCCCGGCGCCGAGGGCGAGATCTGCCTCGAACTGGCCGCGCGCCCACTGGGTCTGATGGCCGGCTACCTCGACGACCCGGAGCGCACCGCCGAGTCGATGCGCGACGGTTTCTACCACACGGGCGACGTCGGCACCCGGGACGCGGACGGCTACATCACCTACGTGGGCCGCTCCGACGACGTGTTCAAGGCGTCCGACTACCGCATCTCGCCCTTCGAGTTGGAGAGCGTACTGATCGAGCACGACGCGGTGGCCGAGGCCGCCGTGGTGCCCTCGCCCGATCCGGTCCGGCTCGCGGTGCCCAAGGCGTACGTGGTGCTCGCTCCGGGGCACGAGCCCACCCGGGAGACGGCGCTGTCGGTCCTGCGGCACGCGCGCGCGGTGCTCTCGCCGTACAAGCGGGTGCGCCGGATCGAGTTCGCGGAGTTGCCCAAGACCATCTCCGGCAAGATCCGCCGGGTCGAGCTACGGGGTCGAGAGCGCGAGTTGCACGACGAGGACCTGGCCTCGCGCGGCACCCTGGAATGGTTCGAGGAGGACTTCCCCGAGCTCAAGGGCAGCTGACCCGGGCGGACGAACACCCGGTTCGCGCGGGGGCCGAGCCGGGCCCGGCCCCCGCGCGGCGGCTCAGATCTTGTCGGCGACGATCTTCGCGATCGCGATGTGCTGCGCGCGCGGCAGATCCTTCGCGGCGGGTGACAGGCTCACGTGCATGTCGACGATCACGTCGCCGTGCGTCTTGGCGAAGTAGACCTCGGGGACACTGGGCGCCGGGTAGCTGCCGGTGCCCGGCACGTACAGCGTGGGGAACGCGCCGAGGTCGGTGATCGGCTTGCCGTACTTCGACACCTCGTTCTTGGCCACCACGCTCTCCGGCGTGTCGGTGCCCTTGCTGCTGCGCAGGAAGTACTGCAGGGTCACCAGTCCGGAGTCGCCGGGCCCGTAGTAGCGGCAGGTGCGCAGCGCCTCGTCGTTCTTGGTGCGGGTGACCTCGGTGTTCAGCACACCCTTGAGCTCGGCGGGCGTGAGCAGTTCGCAGAACGCCTTGGGGTCGAGGTTGCCGGTACCGCCGGGCTTGGTGGTGCCGGGCGCCGTCGCCGGCGCGGTGCCCTTGCCCCCGCCGGGCTGGGTCGCGGGTGCGCCGGTCGCGCCGCCGGTCGAACCGCCGCCGGCACTCGTCTGGGGCGCGGCCGTGGCCGGATCCTTCTTCTTGTCGTCGTCACCCTTGACCTTGTCGGCCAGGCCGCAGCCGCTCGACAGAGCGATGACGGACGCGGCGACGAGCAGTCCCGAAAGGGCAGGCTTACGCAGGTACAACTGGTTCTCCATCCCCGTGTGGCGACCGGGCGCCGTCTTCCACCCCCGTGGACGCGTGACGGGACGTCACGCCGGCGCCGCTCGCTCGATGTTGCCGGTGCGTGTGTTCGGCAGGGTGAGGCTAATGCACGAAATGGCGCGCCGCTGAAGTGCCGTGGGAGCGATACCGTGCCGGGTGTGACGATTACCGCAGGTGACTTCGACCGGCTCGGACGGGCGGCGGCGCTGGCTTGGGGCGGCGCCCGTACGGCACTGGGGGTGGTCGCGCTGCTCGACCCACCCCGCGTGGCCCGCCCCTGGATCGGCGACGACGCGAATCGCACCGGAGCGCTGGTATTCGCCCGCGCCCTGGGCGGCCGCGACCTGGCCCTTGGCCTCGGAACCATGATCACCGCAGCACGCGGCGAACCGATCCGCCTATGGGCCCTGATGGCCGCCGCTGCCGACGTAGGCGATGTCCTGATCACCGCAGCACACGCCAAGGCCCTCCCCAGAGGCCACCGCACCACCGTCGCAACCCTGGCCGCCGCCTCAGCCCTCCTCGGCACAACCCTGGCCCTGACAGAACGCCACACCCCCTGAAACAGCCCCCCGAACCCCCTACCGCGCCCCGCCCCTCCCTCCGCGCGCAGCACCCCCATGGCGCGTCAGCGCCCCCGACAAGGGCCGACCCTGGAGATCGACGCGCGCAGCGCGGAGAGCGGCGGAGCCGCAAAACTTGGGCTGGGTGACCCGGAGCGAAGCGGAGGGGCACCCAGCCCCGAGCGAGGGGCCGCTTTTTTCTCGGAGGAGCGAAGCAGGGAGAGAAAAAAGCGGCCCCTCGCGAGCCGGCGCGAAGCGCCCAACAAACACAGCGCCGCCCCAGGTCGCCGGGCAACCGGGGCGGCGCTCATTCATACCCGTCACACCATCACGTCGAGGCCGACGCCGCCCCCGCGACCTCCAAAGCCAATCGCCGCTTGTTCCACAACGCCACCACCTCCAGCAGCAGCCCCGCGACAACCGCCAAGCCAACCGCCGTCCACGGCATCTGCGTACCGACCAGCTTCAGTTCGAAGAACCGCTGCAACCACGGCACCGTCAACACCAAGGCGAATCCCGCGCCCATCACCAGCACCAGCGCTATCCGCCACCACGTGTACGGCCGCGCGATGATCGCCAGCACCCACAAGCCGACCAAGAACAGCGTCAGCGTCGCGATCGAGGTCTCCGCCGTACGCGTGGCGTCCGTCGCCCCGTAGTGCGAACGAGCCAGCAGATACGCGGTGAACGTCGCGGTGCCCGCGATCACGCCGGAGGGTCCGGAGTAGCGCAGCACCCGCTTGACGAAGCCCGCCCGGGCCCGCTCCTTGTTCGGCGCCAGCGCCAGGAAGAACGCCGGCGTACCGATGGTGAACCACGCGAGCAGCGTCAGGTGCCGCGGCAGGAACGGATACGGCACGTTGGCGATGACCACCAGGATGGCCAGCAGCACCGAGTAGGCGGTCTTGGTCAGGAACAGGTTCGAGACCCGCTCGATGTTCCCGATCACCCGCCGGCCCTCGCCGACCACCGACGGCAGCGTGGCGAAGCTGTTGTCGAGGAGCACGATCTGCGCGACGCCCTTGGTGGCCTCGCTGCCCGAGCCCATCGACACGCCGATGTCGGCGTCCTTGAGCGCGAGCACGTCGTTGACGCCGTCGCCGGTCATCGCCACGTTGTGGCCGCGCGACTGGAGCGCGGCGACCATGTCCCGCTTCTGCTGCGGGGTGACCCGGCCGAAGACCGTGTTGGCCTCCAGCACGTCGGCCAGTTCGTTCTGGTCGCTGGGCAGCGTCCGGGCGTCCACCGGGTGGTCGGCGCCCTTGATGCCGAGCTTGGCGGCCACCGCGCCGACCGAGATCGCGTTGTCCCCGGAGATGACCTTGGCGGCCACCCCCTGGTCGGCGAAGTAGTCCAGCGTCGCGCCCGCGTCGTGCCGCAACCGCTGCTCCAGCACGACCAGCGCCGCGGGCGTGACATCGGCCCCGTCGGGGCCGCCGACCAGCGCGTCGACCGTGTCCGCGAGCGCGGCGTCGGTACGCACGAGCAGCAGCACCCGCAGTCCCTGGGCGCCGAGCCGCTCGGCCTCGCCCAGCAGGTCGCCGTGCGCCTGCGTGGTCACCAGCACCTCGGGGGCGCCGATCAGCCAGGTGGCACGGGCGCCGGCCACCTCGAAGGTCGCCCCGCTGTACTTGCGCGCCGAGGAGAACGGCACGCTCTCCACCGAGGTCCAGCCCTGCTCGACCGGGCACTCGTCGATGATCGCGGCCAGGCTCGCGTTCGGCCGGGGCTCGGTGGTGCCGAGCGCGCCGAGCGCGGAGCGCACCGGCAGGCCCTCGGCCAGCTCGCGGACCTCGGCGACGTTCATCCCGCCCTCGGTCAGCGTGCCGGTCTTGTCCAGGCACACCACGTCCACCCGGGCCAGCCCCTCGATCGCGGGCAACTCCTGGACCAGGCACTGCTTGCGGCCCAGGCGCACCACGCCGACCGCGAAGGCCAGCGAGGTGAGCAGCACCAGGCCCTCGGGCACCATCGGCACGATGCCCGCGATCATCCGGGTCACCGCCTCGCGCCAGGTGGTGTCCTCCAGCCGGTACTGGCTGATGATCAGCGCGATCGAGGCGGGGAAGAGGATCCAGGTGACGTACTTGAGGATCGTGCTGATCCCGTTGCGCAGCTCGGACGCCACCAGCGTGAACTTGCTGGCCTCCTCCATCAGCTGCGCGGCGTACGCCTCGCGACCGACCCGGGTCGCGGTGAACGCGCCGTTGCCGGCCACCACGAAGCTGCCGGACATCACCGGGTCGCCCGGGCGCTTGATCACCGGGTCGGCCTCGCCGGTGAGCAGCGACTCGTCGATCTCGAGGTTGTCGGCCTCGACCACGACACCGTCCACGGCGGCCTTGTCGCCCGCGCCCAGCTCGATCACGTCGTCGAGCACCAGTTCGGACGGGGACAGCGCGATGGCCCGTCCGTCGCGGCGCACCACCGGCTTGGACTCGCCGATCACCGCGAGGCGGTCCAGAGTGCGCTTGGCGCGCATCTCCTGGATGATGCCGATCCCGGTGTTGGCGATGATCACGAAGCCGAACAGACCGTCCTTGACCGACCCGACGGACAGGATGATCAGCCAGAGCACACCGATGACGGCGTTGAACCGGGTGAAGACGTTCGCCTTGACGATCTCGGCGGTGGATCGGCTCGACCGCACGGGGACGTCGTTGACGTCGCCTCGCGCGACCCGTTCCGCGACGTCCGCGGTGGTCAGTCCGACGCCGAGGCGCACGTTCGGTTCGCTCTCTTTCCCGTCGGGTCTGTCGACCGGCGGGATGGCTGTCGTCTCTCCGGGCCCGGCGCCCGGCAACGGCTGAGTCATGGGTCTACCGTAAGTGCCCGGGGTGATCCCGGTTGGCGGTGGGCCGACCGTTGTGATCCGCCCACCGCCGCGGCGCCCTATTCGACGACCGTGACCGGTCCCAGATCGAGGGCTTCCAGGGGCTCGCGGATCTTGTCCGCGTCACCGACGAGCACCGCCACCAGGCGCGCGGGATCGAAGCCGCGCGTGGCCGCCTCGGCGGCGTCCTTGGTGGCCACGTCGGCCAGCTTCAGGTAGAGCTCGGGCAGATAGCCGTCGGGCAGCCGCTCGGCGGCCATGTCGGCGAGCGAGTCGCACACCGCGCGCGGCGTCACGTACTTCAGCGGCGCGACCCCCACGATGCTCTGCACGGCCGCGTCCCGCTCGCCGTCGGTCAGGCCCTCGGCGGCGAGTGTGCGCAGCACGGTGACCAGGTCCGCGACGGCCGGTCCGGTGACATCGGTCTCCACCGAGCCGTGGATGGCGAGCAGCGAGCCGTTCGGCAACGACTGGTTCGCCGCCCGCACGCCGTAGGTGTAGCCCTTCTCCTCGCGCAGCACCCGGTCCAGGCGCGAGGTGAGGGTGCCGCCGAGGCAGTAGGTGCCGATGGTCAGGGCCGGCCACGAGGCATCCTCGCGGCCCGGGCCGATCCGGCCCACCAGCAGCTGCGTCTGCACACTGCCGGGGCGGTGCACGATCACCACGCGCGCATGGTCGTCGGCGACCACCGGGCCCGGCCTCGAGGGCTCGGCGGGCGACGCGCTCCAGGTGCCGATGGTGCGCTCCAGCACACCCGTGACATCGACGCCCGCGAAGTCGCCGACCACCACGAGGGTGGCGGTCTGCGGGCGCACGTGCGCGATGAAGAAGTCCCACACCGCCGCCCGGTCCACCCGCGCGACGCTCTCCGCGGTGCCCGCGCGCGGCCGGGACAGCCGCACCGCGTCGTCGAACAGCGTCGCGTTCAGCGCGAACGCCGCGCGCCGGGGCGGGCTGGCCATCTCGTGCACGATCTCGTCCAGCCGCTGGCGCACCAGACGGTCCACCTCGCCGGCCGGGAACGCCGGCGCCCGGACCGCGTCCGCGAGCAGCCCCAAGGCCCGCTCCAGGCGCGAGGCCGGCACGTCGAGCGCGACCCGCACACCCGGGTGGTCGGCGTCGGTGTCGATCGTCGCGCCGCAGCTCTCCAGTTCGGCGGCGAACTCCTCCGCGCCCATCCGATCCGTGCCCTCGGTGAACGCGCGCGCCATGATCGTGGCGACGCCCTCGCACTCGGTCGGCTCTGCGGCCAGCGGCGAGTCGAGCACCAGCTCGACCGCCACCACCTTCTGTCCGGGCCGGTCCACCCGCAACACCGCGAGGCCGTTGCCGAGCACCGAGCGCTCGGGCGCGGGGAAGGTCCACTCGCGGGCCGCTCCCGCGCCGGGGCGCGGGTGGAACACCATCTCGCCGGTCTGGGTCACGCGACCTGCTCCTCGTTCTCGTCCGCGTCGTCGGTCGGTTCGTACACGAGCACCGCACGGTTGTCCGGCACCAGGCGCTCGGCGGCCACCGCCCGCACCTCCTCGGCCGTGATGTCCAACAGCCGATCCAGCGCGGTGAACGCCAGGTTCGCGTCGCCGAACAGCGTCGCGTAGCGGCACAGTTCGTCGGCCCGACCGCCGACGGTGGCCATCGTGTCCAGGTAGGCGCGCTCCAACTGGGCCTGTGCGCGCTCGAGTTCGGCCGGGGTGGGGCCCTCCTCGGCGAACCGGGCGAACTCCTCGGCCAGCGCCGCGTCGATCGCCGCCACCGCGCCCGAGCCGGACGCCTTCACGTCGAGCATGGCCACCGAAGCGGTCCCGGACAGCCGCATCAGACCGACCCCGGCGTACACCGCGAGTTCGTCGTGCCGCACCAGGCGGGTGTTCAGCCGCGAACTCTCCCCCTCGCCCAGCACGGTCAGCGCGATGTCGGCCGCGTCGGCGCCCCGGGTGCCGTCGGCCGGCATCCGGTAGGCGGCCATCAGCGCGGGCGAGGGCACCTCCTCGTGCACCGTCTCGCGCAGCTCGGCGCCGATCACCGGCGCCAGCGCGCCGTCGGCCGGCACCGGCTTGCCGTCGTGCGCGGGGATCGTGCCGAAGTACTTCTCCACCCAGGCCAGCGTCTGCTCGGGGTCCACGTCGCCGACGATCGCCAGGACCGCGTTGTTCGGCGCGTAGTAGGTCCGGAAGAAGGCCCGGCAGTCCTCCAGGGAGGTGGCGTCCAGGTCGGCCATCGAACCGATCGGCATGTGGTGGTACGGGTGGCCCTCGGGGAAGGCCATCGCCACGAGCCGCTCCCACGCGGTGCCGTAGGGCACGTTGTCGTAGCGCTGCCGGCGCTCGTTCTTGACCACGTCGCGCTGGTTGTCCAGGCTCTCCTCGGTCAGCGCCTGCAGCAGCCCACCCATGCGGTCCGCCTCCAGCCACAGCGCGAGTTCCACCTGGTGCGCGGGCATCGTCTCGAAGTAGTTCGTGCGCTCGAAGCTGGTCGTGCCGTTGAGCGAACCACCCGCCGACTGCACGAACTCGAAGTGCTCGTTGCCGTGCACGTTGGCCGAACCCTGGAACATCAGGTGCTCGAAGAGGTGCGCGAGCCCGGTCCGCCCGGGCCTTTCGTGCCGTGAACCCACGTCGTACCAGAGGCAGACGGCGGCCACGGGGTCGACGTGGTCCTCCGAGAGCACCACGCGGAGCCCGTTGCCGAGGGTGTGCGTGGTCGCGGTGAACCCCAACGATGCAGTCGCCGGTCCTGCCATAAGCCCATCCGTCCTCTCCTGGAGGGTGACCGCCGCGACGGCGGCCACCCTCACCCTAACGACGCGCGGGACCGGTTCGACTCCCGCTCGCGGGGCTGTTCGCGACGGGCGAAGCGGGGCGCGCGGAGCTACTGCTGGTAGCCCTCGACCTGGCGCGCGGGACGCGCCGCGGCCGTCTCCGGATCCGCGCCGGCGTCGCGCAGCGCCTGACGCTGCCTCAGCAGATCCCAGCACCGGTCCAGTTCGGCCTCCACCTCGGCGAGCCGCCCGTGTTCCTCGTCGGTGGTGAGCGCGCCTTGCGCAAGTCGGTCGCGCAAGGCACGCTCCTGCTCGACCATGTCGGTGATGCGGTCGCGGATCTGCTTGTCGTCCATCGCGCGGAACCTTTCTTCCTCCTGCTCGAACGGCGGCCGGGAACTGCGGCACAACCGTGGGCCAAAGGGCTGTCCTTCCCCCCTCGCACGGCCCCCAAGCACGCTGTCACCCGGGTCGATGCACTCACTTGTCGCACCGGCGCGCCACAATGGGCACGCCGTGCGGGCCGTCCCCGGCCGCGCCGCCCTCGGGCGGACACGGGAGACACGGCCCGGCGCCGGCCCGAAGAAGCAAAGGAGCAACGCCGCGCATGGCCCGCCGTAGTACGAAAACCTCCGGTCCGCAGCCACCCGACGACTTCGAGGAACGCATCCTCGACATCGACGTCGTCGACGAGATGCAGGGCTCCTTCCTGGAGTACGCCTACTCGGTGATCTACTCGCGGGCACTGCCGGACGCCCGCGACGGGCTCAAGCCCGTACATCGCCGCATCCTGTACCAGGCCGCCGAGATGGGCCTTCGACCCGACAAGGGCTACGTCAAGTGCGCCCGCGTCGTGGGCGAGGTGATGGGCAAGCTGCACCCGCACGGTGACGGCCCCATCTACGACACCCTGGTGCGCATGGCGCAGCCGTTCTCGATGCGCCTGCCGCTGATCGACGGGCACGGGAACTTCGGCTCCCTCGGCGGCGACGACCCGCCCGCCGCGATGCGCTACACCGAGTCCCGGCTGTCCACGGCCGCGATGTTGATGGTCGACTCGATCGACGAGGACGTCGTCGACTTCGGCCCCAACTACGACGGCCAGGAGCAGGAACCGGGCGTGCTGCCCGCCGCGTTCCCGAACCTGCTCGTCAACGGCGCGTCCGGGATCGCGGTCGGCATGGCGACCAACATGCCGCCGCACAACCTGGTCGAGGTGGTCGCCGCCGCCCGGCACCTGATCCGCCACCCCACCGCCGACCTCGACGACCTGATGCGCCACGTGCCCGGCCCCGACCTGCCCACCGGCGGTCGGATCGTCGGCCTCGGCGGTGTCCGCGACGCCTACGAGAAGGGCCGCGGCACGTTCAAGATCCGGGCGACCGCCACGGTCGAGTCGGTCACCGCGCGCCGCAAGGGCATCGTGGTCACCGAACTGCCGTACAACGTCGGCCCGGAGCGGGTGATCGCCAAGATCAAGGAGCTGGTGCAGTCCAAGAAGGTCCAGGGCATCGCCGACCTGAAGGACCTCACCGACCGCTCGCACGGCTTGCGCCTGGTCATCGAGATCAAGAACGGCTTCAACCCCGAGGCGATCCTCCAGCAGCTCTACAAGCTGACGCCGATGGAGGAGACGTTCGGCATCAACAACGTCGCCCTGGTCGACGGCCAGCCGCTCACCCTGGGCCTGAAGGAGCTGCTCCAGGTCTACGTGGACCACCGCTTCGAGGTGGTCCGCCGGCGCAGCGAGTTCCGCCGCCGCAAGCGCCAGGAGCGCCTGCACCTGGTCGACGGCCTGCTGGTCGCGCTGATCGACATCGACCGCGTGATCGAGCTGATCCGCTCCAGCGACAACTCCGCCCAGGCGAAGGAACGCCTGATGGAGACCTTCTCGCTGTCCGACATCCAGGCGTCCTACATCCTGGACACCCCGCTGCGCCGGCTCACCCGGTTCGACCGGATCGAACTGGAGGCCGAGCAGGAGCGGCTGCGCGCCGAGATCGCCGAGCTGACCAAGATCCTGGACGACGACAAGCTGCTGCGGAAGGTCGTCTCCGACGAGTTGGCCGCGGTGTCCAAGAAGTACGGCACGCCGCGCCGCACGGTCCTGCTCGAATCGGCCGACGTCCCCGCCGCGGCGGTCCCGCTGCAGGTCACCGACGCGCCGTGCTCGGTCCTGCTGTCCTCGACCGGCCTGCTGGCCCGCACCTCCACCGGCGGCCCGCTGCCGCCCGAGGGGGGCCGGGCCAAACACGACCTGGTGGTCTCCTCGGTCGCGGCGACGGTGCGCGGCGAGGTCGGCGCGGTCACCAGTACCGGCAGGCTGCTGCGGATCAACGTGGTCGATCTGCCCGCGCTCCCGGAGACCGCGACCGCGCCGAACCTGGCCGGCGGCGCGCCGCTGTCCGAGTTCGTCTCCCTGGAGTCCGACGAGCGTGTGGTGTGCCTGACCACGCTCTCCGCCGACTCCCCCGGGCTCGCGCTCGGCACCGCGCAGGGGGTGGTCAAGCGGGTCGTGCCGGACTATCCGGCCAACAAGGACGACCTCGAGGTGATCGCGCTGCGCGACGGCGACTCGATCGTCGGCGCGGTCGAGTTGCGCACCGGCGAGGAGGACCTGGTCTTCATCACCGACGACGCGCAACTGTTGCGCTTCCAGGCGTCCATGGTCCGGCCCCAGGGCCGTCCGGCCGGCGGCATGGCCGGCATCAAGCTCGGTGACCGGCAGTCCGTGCTCTCGTTCACCGCGGTCGACCCCGGCGCCGACGCGGTGGTGGTCACCGTGGCCGCGTACAGCGGCGACGCGCTGTTCGGCGCGGAACACGGCACCTGCAAGGTCACCCCGTTCGCCGAGTATCCGCGCAAGGGCCGGGCCACCGGCGGGGTGCGCTGTCAGCGCTTCCTCAAGGGCGAGACCACGCTGCGCCTGGCCTGGGCGGGCCCGGCGCCGGCACGCGGCTCCGACGCCAAGGGACAGCCGGTCGAGCTGCCCACCCCGGACCCGCGTCGGGACGGCTCGGGCACCCCGCTGGCCAAGCACGTCGAAGTGGTCGGCGGTCCACCCGGCGCGGTCTGACCGAGGAGCCCGCCCCACGCGCCGGCTCCCACGAAACGGGCCCCCGCGGCGTCCCTCGCCGCGGGGGCCTCTCCCGTCCCGGGGCGTCCCGACCACGGCCGGGACGCCCGCTCAGCGCGCCGCGAACTTCTCCAGCAGTTCGATCGAGCGCGCGTACTTCTCCCGCAGCCGCACCTGCGTCGCCGGGTCGAGCTGACCCAGGCGGGCCTCGGACCGGTTGTCCGCGATATCCGCCCGCTTGACCACCAACGCGATCGGGTCCGCCGCCGCGCGGGCCATGCTGCGATCCAGCGGCTCGCCGGGCAGCTTGGACAGCGCGATCACCGCGGCCACCACCTGCTCCGGCACACCGGCGGCGCGCAGGTCGTCCGCACCCACCGGCGTGTCCTCGATCACATCGTGCAGGACCGCCGCCATCCGCGTGTAGGTCCCCTCGACGTGCTGCATCACCCGCAGCGGGTGCGTGATGTACGGGTGACCGCCCTTGTCCAACTGACCGTCGTGCGCGGCTCTGGCGAGCGCCACCGCGTCGTCCAACGTGAAGCCGGCTATCGCCGGGCTCCCGTCGGTCCGTCCCTGGGGCATGGCCGCCTCCCATCGTTACCGTGTGCAACAACCGTACCGGGATCACCCGATCGTGGCGCTCGGGGCGGGGCCGATCCGGTGCCCGCCCCCGCCGCGGCTGTACCGTGCACGGTCGTGGAAACCTGCGTCTTTCTCTCGCACGAACTGGCCGAGCCGATGGCCGGCACCGCCCCCACCACGCGCGGATGGCTGCTGATCGAGCATCCCGGGCCGTGGGCGGCGAAGGCGCTGGTGGACAGCCGGGGTCTGGCCGACGGCGTGGGTCGCGAACTGGAGGCGCGCGCGGCACGGGCGGGCTTTCGCGCGACGCTGATCCGCAGGCCCGACGAGACGGGCGCGCGGGCCGAGGCGGAGCCGGCCGAGCCCGACGCGCCGCGCACGGTCTTTTTGGCCTGGACCGAGCCGGGCGCGACCTGGCTGCGCCGCCTGCGCGTGAGCGACGTCACCGAGCTGCTCGCCCACGATTTCGCCGCGCTCGCCGGACCGGTCGAGCCCTCGGTGGGCGAACCGGTCGCCGAGCCGTTGATGCTGATCTGCACGAACGGCAAGCGTGACCGCTGCTGCGCGGTCGAGGGCCGCCCGCTGGCCGCCGCCCTCGCCACGAGCTTCCCAGAGGCCACGTGGGAGGCCACCCACCTGGGCGGGCACCGATTCGCCCCGACCGCCGTGGCGCTGCCCCAGGGCTACCTGTACGGCCGCCTGGACCCCGTCGCGGCCGGCGCCGTGCTCACCGCCGCACGCCGCGGCGAGATCGCACCGGAGCACTGCCGGGGCCGGGCCACCTGGTCCCGCGCCGGCCAGGCCGCCGAACTCGCGGTCCGGGAGGAGTGCGGCGAGCGCCGGGCCGACGCCCTGTCGGTGCACGACGAGCGGGCCGAGGACGACGGCGGGTGGACCGTACTCGTCCACCACGTCGACGGGCGCCGCTGGACCGTGGTCGTGAACCCGCGCGAGGAGGCCCCGGCCCGGCCGGAGAGCTGCGGCAAGGGCGGCGGCCTCCCGATCAGCATGCGGGCCAGGGTGGCGGCGACCTCGCGTCAGTAGGCGCCCGCCCCGGTCAGCGAACGCACCTCCATCTCGGCGTACTTCGCCGCGTCCGCCTCCTCGTCCGAGCGCAACGTGCCGATCCAGCCGCACAGGAAGCCGATCGGGATGGACACGATCCCCGGGTTCTCCAGCGGGAACCAGTGGAAGTCGACGCCGGTCACCAGCGGCGTCTTGCCCCCGGAGACCACCGGCGAGAACAGCACGAGCACAAGCGCCGAGCCGAGCCCGCCGTAGATCGCCCACACCGTGCCGTTGGTGTTGAACCGCCGCCAGAACAGCGTGTAGAGCAACGTGGGCAGATTCGCCGAGGCGGCCACCGCGAAGGCGAGCGCGACCAGGAAGGCGACGTTGAGCTTCTGCGCGGACAGGCTCAGCCCGATCGCGATCCCGCCGATCACGATCGCGGACAGCCGCGCCGCCCGCAGCTCGCTCTTCTCGTCGGTCGCCTCCTTGCGGATCACGTTCGTGTACAGGTCGTGCGCGAACGACGCCGAGGAGGCCAGGGTCAGTCCGGCCACCACCGCCAGGATGGTCGCGAACGCCACCGCCGCGATCACCGCGAGCAGCACCACACCGCCGAACGTGTCCGGCCCGCCGCCCAGTTCCTCCGCGAGCAGCGGCAGCGCGGTGTTGCCCGCCGCGTTCGACTTGCGGATCTTGTCCGACCCGAGCACCGCCGCCGCGCCGAACCCGAGCACGATGGTGAGCAGGTAGAACGTGCCGATCAGCCCGATCGCCCACATCACCGAGTGCCGCGCTGCCCGCGCGGTGGGCACGGTGTAGAACCGCACCAGGATGTGCGGCAGCCCCGCGGTGCCGAGCACCAGGGCGATGGCCAGGCTGATGAAGTCCAACCGACTGGTCAGGTTCTTCCCGTACTTCAGGCCCGGTTCGAGGAACTGCTGCCCGTGGCCGCTGGTGTGCGCGGCGGTGTGCAGCAACGCGTCGAGATCGAAGTGGAATCGCCACAGGACCAGCAGGGTCATCAGGATCGCGCCGCCGAGCAGCAACACCGCCTTGACGATCTGGATCCAGGTGGTGCCCTTCATTCCGCCGAAGGTCACGTAGACCACCATCAGCGCGCCGACCCCGACGATCGTCCAGGTCTGCGCCGAGCCGCCGCTGTCGCCGAGCAGCAGCGCCACCAGCGTGCCCGCGCCGACCATCTGGGCGATCAGGTAGAAGATCGAGACCACGATCGTCGCGGCGCCGGCGGCGGTGCGCACCGGCTTGCGGCTCATCCGGAACGCCACCACGTCGGCCATGGTGAACCGGCCGCAGTTGCGCACGAGTTCGGCCACGAGCATGAGCACGACCAGCCACGCGACCAGGAAGCCGATCGAGTACAGGAAGCCGTCGTAGCCGAACAGCGCGATCAGCCCGGCGATGCCCAGGAAGGACGCCGCCGACATGTAGTCGCCCGCGATCGCGAGCCCGTTCTGCGCGGCGGAGAACTCCCGCCCGCCGGCGTAGAAGTCGTTGGCCGTGCGGTTGTTGCGACTGGCCCACACGGTGATGCCGAGGGTGATCAGCACGAAGACCACGAACAGCAGGCCGGTCAGGCCGCGATGGCCGGCGGCGGCCGCCAGGTGCGGGCCGGTCATCGGAACATCTCCTGGGTCTCCCAGCGCAGGTTCAGCGCCGCGCGGTCGCGCTTGGCCCGGGCGTTGCGCGCGTACGCCCACGTGATCGCGAAGGTGCTCGCGAACTGGAGCAGCCCGAACGCCAGCGCGACGTTGAACGTGCCCAGGAGCCGGTGCGCCATGAAGTGCCGCGCGAACGTGGACGCGAACACGTAGAGCAGGTACCACGCGAGGAAGGCCAGCGACATCGGGAAGACGAAGTCGCGGTAGCGGCGCCGAATCTCCTGGAACTCGGGGCTCGCCTGCGCGCGCAGGTAGATCTCCGCCGCCGGATCCGGCTCCGGGTCGCCGAACGGCACACCCAGGGTGGGTGTGGGTCGGTACGAACTGGTCGTCACCGTAGCTCTCCTCGTCGATCGCCGAACCGCGCGATGCCTCCCGGTCCGAGCGCCGACACAGGCGTTCGATGGGACTGGTGTTCAGCATGGTCAGCGGGCGCGGGCCGCACGGCCAGGTTCTGCGCGATTCACCTGTACGGATGAACCACCGGCACGGCCGCGCTCCTGGCGCCGCCATGCGTCGTGGAATCGTCTGGCCAACGAGGGGTCGAGCTCCGCCGATACGGGAGACCGGTCGGTCACACGCCAATGAGTGACATTGGTGCTTCTATCGCAGATATACGGAGCGTTTGGCCCGGATGTCCCGATCATGAAAAAGCCGGGCCCGATGGGACGAATCCCACCGGGCCCGGCGTGTGTGCGTCGGGAGTCCTCGAACCGCAATCCCCGGTCCGAGGGCCCTCGATCAGGCGTCGATGCGCGACCGGTCGAGCAGCGACGCGGAGTTGGTGATGAACTCCTTGCGCGGCGCGACCTCGTTGCCCATCAGCAGGTCGAACACCCGCTCCGCCGCCTCCAGATCGCCGAGGTTGATCCGGCGCAGGGTGCGGTGTCGGGGGTCGACCGTGGTCTCCGCGAGCTGATCGGCGTCCATCTCGCCCAGGCCCTTGTAGCGCTGGACCGGGTCCTTCCAGGCCACGCCCTTGCGCTCGAATTCGAGCAGCGTGCGCCGCAGTTCGCCGTCGGAGTAGGTGTAGACGTACTTGTCCTGGCCCTTCTTGGGCCGGGACAACTCGATCCGGTGCAGCGGCGGGACCGCGGCGAACACTCGGCCGGCCTCGACCATCGGGCGCATGTAGCGCTGGAAGAGGGTCAGCAGCAGGCAGCGGATGTGCGAGCCGTCGACGTCGGCGTCGGCCATGAAGATGATCTTGCCGTAGCGCGCCTGGTCGATGTCGAAGGTGCGCCCCGAGCCGGCCCCTATCACCTGGATGATCGCGGCGCACTCGGCGTTCTTGAGCATGTCCGAAACGGACGCCTTCTGCACGTTCAGGATCTTGCCCCGAATCGGCAGCAGGGCCTGGAACTCCGAGTTGCGGGCGAGCTTGGCGGTGCCGAGCGCGGAGTCGCCCTCGACGATGAACAACTCGCTGCGGTCGACGTCGTCGCTGCGGCAGTCGGCCAGCTTGGCGGGCAGCGCCGAGGTCTCCAGGGCCGTCTTGCGACGCTGGGCCTCCTTGTGCTGCCGCGCGGCGATCCGGGTGCGGGCCGCCGAGACGACCTTCTCCAGGACGGCGCGCGCCTGCGCCTTGTGGTCGCGCCCGGTGGAGGTCAGGAACGCCTTGAGTTCCTTGGACACCACGTTCTGCACGATCCGCGCGGCGGCCGAGGTGCCCAGCACCTCCTTGGTCTGCCCCTCGAACTGCGGCTCGGCCAACCGGACGGTGACCACGGCGGTCAGCCCCTCGGTGGCGTCGTCCTTGGTGATGTCGTCCTCGGCCACGCGCAGCAGCTTGGTCGAGCGCAGCGCGTCGTTGACCGTGCGCCGCAGCGCCTGGTCGAACCCGGCGACGTGGGTGCCGCCCTTGGGGGTGGCGATGATGTTCACGAACGAGCGCAGCGTCGAGTCGTAGCCGGTACCCCAGCGCAGCGCCACGTCGACGCCCAGCTCGCGCTGGACCTCGGTGGGCACCATGTGTCCCTGCTCGTCGAGCACGGGCACGGTTTCCTTGAACGTGCCGGAGCCGGTGAAGCGCAACACGTCGCAGAGCGCGCGGTCGGGAGCGAGGTATTCGCAGAACTCGCTGATCCCGCCGGAGTAGTGAAAGACCTGTTCGTCTACTTCGCCCTGATTCGCCCCATTACGCTCGTCGCGAACAACGAGGGTCAGTCCGGGCACCAGGAACGCGGTCTGGCGGGCCCGCGCGTGGAGCAGTTCGAGGTCGAGGGCGGCGTCCTTGAGGAAGATCTGCCGGTCCGCCCAGTAGCGGGTCCGGGTCCCGCTCTTGGCCTTGGCGATCTTCTTGATGCGGCGCAGTCCGTTACCACTGCTGAACGGAGCGTCGGCGCCGAGGTCGGCGAACTCGCCGGGCACGCCGCGGCGGAACGAGATGGCGTGGGTGTGTCCGCCGCGGTCCACCTCGATGTCGAGTCGGGCGGACAGGGCGTTGACCACCGACGCGCCGACGCCGTGCAGGCCGCCGGACGCGGCGTAGGAACCGCCGCCGAACTTGCCACCGGCGTGCAGCTTGGTCATGACGACCTCGACACCGGACAGGCCGGTCTTGGGCTCCACGTCGACGGGAATACCGCGACCATTGTCCCGAACCTCCACCGAGCCGTCCGCGTGCAGGAGTACCTCGATCCGGTCGCCGAAGCCCCCGAGGGCCTCGTCGACCGAGTTGTCGATGATCTCCCACAGGCAGTGCATCAGGCCCCGACTGTCGGTGGAGCCGATGTACATGCCGGGGCGCTTGCGGACCGCGTCCAGACCCTCGAGGACGAGGAGGTGCCGTGCGGTGTAGTTCGAGTGGTCGGGCTCGCCCGCCAGGAGCGCGGTGGACTGCGCGGTCGTCTGGGCGGTCACGCGGTGCAACTCCTCGCATGTAGTCGAGTAGTCGGATCGCCGCGTACGCGTCGATCCGTACGGCGCGTTCGCGGTGTGTCGAACCCACGGAAGTGGGCCCGGTGATCACCCTCGTCGCGCCGGAGAGCAAGGCTACCGGGGCCGGAAGACACCCCGGCGACGGCTCGCCGCCGCATACTAGCCGGCATCCGAACACATCTTCGACCACCCGATCGGGTGGCCGGCATGAACCGTACGCGCACAGGGCACGTCCTATGCACAAGGAACGAGTTGCAAAAGGGGTGTGCCGAGAAGCTGTTGAACATGACACGATCACCCCGGGAACGTTCGAGGCTGATTTGATGTTGGACATCGATGAAGGCTTCGTCGAGTAGAGAAGAGGCGACGTGAATTCGGTTCTGACACCCGCCAGTCCGTTGACGGCCGCCGACCGTTGTGATCGGTGCGGCGCCCAGGCATACCTTCGGGTTGTCCTTTCCAGCGGCGGCGAACTGCTGTTCTGTGCGCACCACGCCCGCAAGTTCGAGCCGGAACTTCGGAAGGTGGCCGTGGAGATACAGGACGAGACCGACCGCCTCACGGCGGTCCCCGTTACCGCACCGGACGACGACAACTGACCAAACAGCCGACCCTCTGAGATCCCGACGAGCAGACATCGCGCCGATGGCGGCCACCGAGGTGGCCGCCATCGGCGTCTGTCCTGCGCACCCGCCCGCTTCAGGGCAGGTGATCGGGGTCCGAAACGTGCGTGATATCCCTCACAATCCGGCGGCATCCCGGATGTCCCGGACGAACGCGGCGACCCGGGTGTACACGCCCGGCTTGCCCGCCAGTGCACATCCGTCGCCCCAGGACACGATCCCGGCGACCCGGCCGCCGATCAGCAGCGGTCCGCCGCTGTCCGCGCTGCACGCGTCCTTGCCGCCCCGCTTCTCCCCCGCGCACACCATCGACGCGGCGTCATAGGTGCCGTACCGCCCACCCGGATACGCGGTACCGCACGCGGAATCGGACACCAGCGGCACGGTGACCTGCCGCAGCGTCGGGGAGTAGTCGCCCCGTCCCGTGGTGTCACCCCAGCCGACCACTGTCGACGGGGTGTCGACGGCGTACACGTCCTCGTCCGCGCCGACCAGCGACGCACTGCCGGTGCTCAGCGGCTCCTCCAGGGTCAGCACGGCCCAATCGCCCGAGATCCAGGCGGCGTCGAAATCCGGGTTCACGTACACCGAGCCGACCGCGACCTCGCGGCCCGCGGTGGTGCGCAGATCCGTCCGGCCCTGGATCACCTTGAGATCCGGGCGATCGTCGCGTTTTCCGTTCTGGTCGAACATGCAGTGCGCGGCGGTCAGCACCTTCGTGGGTGCGATCAGCGTGCCGCCGCAGAACTGCCCCGATCGCGCGGAGCCGTACTCGGCACGACTGGAGAGGGCCACCGCCCACGGATAGGTCGCGGTGTCGGCGGGCGACCCGCCGACCACGCCGCGCGGGGGCCCGGCGGGCGCGGAGGGCGCGGCCCCCGTCAGGACCGCCGCGACCACGATCGCGGCCAACGCGGCCGCCGATCCTCGTGTGTACCGCCGGAAACTGCTGCGTTCGTTCCGCTCGGGCGCTCGCACCATCATGGGGAACCTCTCGCCGGCTACCGTCAGGTAGTATCCGGTGCCCAGGCGTGACGATCCGGAATCCTTCGCCCCGGCGAACGGGTGATTGACCCGCGTCCGCACACACGAAGGCCCCGGATGGTGTATCCGGGGCCGTGCGGAGGGGTCGATCGGGTCGGTCGGATCAGTCGAGGTAGTCGCGCAGCACCTGGGAGCGGGACGGGTGGCGCAGCTTGGACATCGTCTTCGACTCGATCTGTCGGATGCGCTCGCGGGTGACGCCGTAGACCTTGCCGATCTCGTCCAGCGTCTTCGGCTGACCGTCGGTGAGCCCGAAGCGCATCGACACCACACCCGCCTCGCGCTCGGAGAGCGTGTCGAGCACCGAGTGCAGCTGCTCCTGGAGCAGGGTGAAGCTGACCGCGTCGGCGGGCACGACCGCCTCGGAGTCCTCGATCAGGTCGCCGAACTCGCTGTCCCCGTCCTCGCCGAGGGGGGTGTGCAGCGAGATCGGCTCGCGGCCGTACTTCTGCACCTCGATGACCTTCTCGGGGGTCATGTCGAGTTCCTTGGCCAGCTCCTCCGGGGTGGGCTCGCGGCCCAGGTCCTGGAGCATCTGGCGCTGCACGCGGGCGAGTTTGTTGATCACCTCGACCATGTGGACCGGGATGCGGATCGTCCGGGCCTGGTCGGCCATGGCCCGGGTGATCGCCTGCCGGATCCACCAGGTGGCGTAGGTGGAGAACTTGTAGCCCTTGGTGTAGTCGAACTTCTCCACGGCGCGGATCAGACCCAGGTTGCCCTCCTGGATCAGGTCCAGGAAGAGCATGCCGCGGCCGGTGTAGCGCTTGGCCAGCGAGACCACCAGGCGGAGGTTGGCCTCAAGCAGGTGGTTCTTCGCCCGGCGGCCGTCCTCGGCGATGATCTCCAGTTCCATCCGGAGCTTGGGTTGCACCTTCTCGCCGGAGCCCAGCTTGTCCTCGGCGAACAGGCCGGCCTCGATCCGCTTGGCGAGGTTGACCTCCTGCTCGGCGTTGAGCAGCGGGACCTTGCCGATCTGCTTGAGGTAGTCCTTGACCGGGTCGGCGGTGGCGCCCGCGGCGGCGACCTGCTGGGCCGGCGCGTCGTCCTCGTCGTCGGAGAGGATGAAGCCCTTGCTCTCCGGCTCGTCGGGTACCGCGTCCTCGACGACCACGTCGGGCTCGTCGGGCAACTCCTCGGCGTCCGGCTCGGCTTCGCCGGCCTTGCCCGCCGTCTTCTTGGCGGCGACCTTCTTCGGCGCGGCCTTCTTGGCGCCGGCGGCGGCGGTCTTCTTCGCGGCGGCCTTGCGCGGCGCGACGGCGGGTGCCGGGGCGGCCTCGGCGATCGGGTCCGGGGCGGTGTTCTCGTCGGGTGTCGTGGCGCCGGCGGTCGGCTCCGCCGTGATACCGGGAGGCGTGAAGCCGGGCGCCGTGCCGGAGGGCGCGGGGGCGGCCGGCACGGGGGCGGCCGCGGCGCGGTTGGTGACGACGGTCTTGGTCGCCGTGCGCTTGGCCGCGCTCTTCGCCGCCACGCTTTTGCGACTGCGCTTGGGCGCCGCCGAGTCCGCGGCACTGACCATGATGGTCACCCCCTCCTGGTCGAGGACCTGGTTGAGGCTGCGCAGGACGTTCTTCCACTGGGTGGCCGGAATCTGGTCGGCCTCGAACGCCTGGCGCACCTCGTCGCTGGCGATGTACCCCTGGGCCTCACCCCGCTCGATCAACGACTTCACATTGACGAATTCGGCGATCTCGGGCGGGAGCGAACGGGATGTGCTGGCCGACACAAACAACCTCTCGACGATCTGGACGGCGTCACGGCCTGGTGAACAGGCAGGCGCCGCCAAGCGAACGACACTCGGGCGGACAGCGCGTGGTTCCGGCAAACCGGTTGCACTCGAGTCAGCGCTTCGGCTTGTTTTGCTATTCCCGAACGGCTGCCACCTTCGTACTCATCGGGCCAGGCGAAGAAGTGTTACGCGCCCCTTCAGTGGCGCAGCTCACACGATTCCCCCTTGCGGCGCGCGTCACACCCTGTGTGAGGGATGTATGCGGGATCCGCCTCAATCGTCGCCGGTGATCCGCACCCCCAGGATGGTCACGTCGTCGTCGCGGCCCCGGTCGCCGATGAGTCCGTCGAGGATGGCGGTCAACAGTGGCTCCAGGCCCTCGTTGGCTCCTCGGGCCATGTCGACGAGGTCGTCCAGCCCTTCGTCGATGCCGCGTCCGCGCGTCTCCACGAGCCCGTCGGAGAAGCCGATCAGGATGTCGCCGGGATCGAGGCGCACGGTGTGCTGGGTGCGGTGTTCGGCCACCCCCAGGGGCGTGGACTCCTCGCCGATCTCGACCAGTCGGGACTTGCCGTCGGCCGAGACGACCACCACCGGCAGATGCCCCGCGTCGGCGAGGTCGAGCAGGCCGGTGGCGGGGTCGATCACCGCGTAGACGAGCGTGGTCAGCGACTCGTCGTCCTCGGTGGCGGTGAACAGCCGGTCCAGACCGGTGAGTACGGCGGCGGGTTCGGGATCGGTGAAGGCGAGCGCCCGCAGCGCCGAGCGCACCCGGCCCATGCCGGCCGCTGCGGTCAGCCCCTTGCCGATCACGTCGCCGACCACGATCGCCACCCGCCCGTCGGGCAGTTGGAACACGTCGTACCAGTCGCCGCCGACCTCGAAGTCGGGCGCGCCCGGCAGGTAGCGGAAGCCGAACTCGACCCCCGGCACCGCGGGTAACCGATCCGGCAGGAGGCTGCGCTGCAGGGCGACCGCGGTGCGGTGTTCGCGCTCGTACAGCCGGGACCGCTCGACCGCCAGCGCGCACTGCCCCGCGAACGCCTCCAGGAAGATGCGGTCGTCCGACCCGAACGCCCGTCCGTCGTCGAAGGTGTAGCGCAGCACGCCCAGCGGCGCGCCGGAGCCGACCAGCGGCAGGATCGCCCGGGATGCGCCGGGGCCGTCGGCGCAGGTGTACCGCGCCACTCCGTCGGTGACCGCCGCCACCAGGTCCGCCGGCCAGTGTGCGGGCATGCCCCGGCGGCGGCCGACGGTGCGCTGCGCGGGCACGTTCGGCCGGGGGTACACCGGTGTGGTCTCGTCGAGGAGATACGCCTCCGAGCACACGGCGGCGATGCCGACACCGAGTTCGCCGATCGCTTCCTCGACCTCGGGCACGCTCAGGGTGCCGGCGATCCGCGCGGTCATCGCCTGGAGGCCGGCGGTGCGCCACTGCCCTGCGCGCAGCAGGTCCTCGCAGCGACGCTGCTCGGTGACATCGCGCACCACCAGCAGCACGCCGATCGCCGGGCCGTCCCGGTCGACGGAGTCGGGGACGGGCAACCACTGTGCCTCGTAGGCCCGTTCGCACCCGTCCACGGGCTCCGGCCGGGCCGGGTCGGCGGAGTCCGCGGGATCCGGGGCGTCCGCGACGCCGTCGGGGCCGGTCGCGTGCGGCTCGATGTGGGGTTCGCCGTCGGCCAGCACCCGGGACAACACCGCCTCGATCCGCCGGCCCCGCGCGTCCGGGGAAATCTCGCCGGGACGTTTGCCGAGCAGATCGGCGGCGGCGCGCCGATGCATCCGGGCGAGCGCGCCGCTGACCCGGCGACAGCGCAACTGCCGGTCGTAGAACGCGAATGCGGTGGATCCATGGGCGCTCAAGGTGTCGAGCAACGCCGCGTCGACGGCCGCGGGCCGCTCGCTTCCGCCCTTGTCGTCGTTCATTGCCTCACAACCCCACCTGTTGGCAATTACGGGCCGGCGAGTCGGATCGAGTCAGATATCGAGAGTACGCACGCGAACCGCCTCACCGGGAGGATTGCCCCGAACTCTCCCCGTCTCGCGCACCGCGTCGCGAACTGCCGTGCGCATGTGGACGGATCGAGGTCGGTCGTCGCTCCGTCGGCGGCCGACCGGGCCAAGCATCGGAGCGGGGCCCGAGGCATACGCGCGCCCCTCCGGCGACCCGGGCGGTGGGTCGGCGAAGGGGCGATGCGCGGTATCCGGGACGCGGCGGCGCGGGTCATCCCTCGCGGGGGGCGGGGAACTGGCGGTCCACCTCGGGGTGTACCGCGAGCAGCGACCGCATGGCGGTCTCGGCGCTTTCCCCGTCGCCGGCGGCGACCGCGTCGACCAGACGCGCGTGCAGCGCGACCGAGGCCTCCGACAGGTGTTCGCACCCGGCGACATGGCCGCCGGACACCTGGAGGGCGGCGGCCAGGATGCTCGCGAGGTGGTCGAGCATCCGGTTGCCGGCGACCTGGAGCAGCAGGCCGTGGAACTCGGCGTCGGCGCGGCTGAAGGTCAGCGGATCGGGCTGGGCCACCGCCCGCTGCATGATCTCCACGACGTCGGCGAGCCGACGGACGATCTCCGGGTGGTTGCGACACGCGGCCATGTGCGCGGCCAGCGGCTCGATCCCCCAGCGCAGTTCGAACAGTTCGCGACGCTGCGAATCACGCTGCGGGCCGCACGCGCGCCACTCGATGACGTCGGGGTCGAGCAGGTTCCAGTCGCTCACCGGACGCACCCGGGTGCCGACGTTGGGCCGGGCGCTGACCAGGCCCTTGGCTTCCAGGACCCGGAGCGATTCGCGGACCACGGTCCGGGAGACCTCGAAACGCTGGCCGATCTCCTCGGGCACCAGCGGGCGTTCGGCGCCGACCTCGCCCGCGACGATCATCTGGCCGAGTTGCTGGACGAGTTGGCCGTGTAGGCCCCGCCCCCGGCCGACGCCGGGTTTGCGGACGGCGCGGGCCGGTTCGAGGTCGGGTCCGTCCCACACGTACGGCCGGCGGGACATCGGGTCGGTGCCGGCGGCGCCCGGCTCGCCGGCGCGGAACGCGTCGGCCGAGCCGCTCGCCGGGGCGTGGGTCATTGTCTGATGGGCAGCGATACTCACGCTCTCCATCTCGGCCTCGAACGGGTCGGGCTTGAGCCGCAAACCCGCTCCCGGCTGAAAAACACACGAAAGGGTGATCTACCTTGCGGGTCGATCGTCCGAAAGTGTGAAGCCCGCACAACCCCACGAAGCGGCCCCGCCCTCCGAAGCGGCCCCGCCCTCAGGCCCGCCGACGACGGAACGTCACCATCGCCAGTACGGCGACCACACCCGTGAGTCCGGCCAGAGCCGCGCCGTCGACCAGCGGCGACCACGCGCCGCCACCCTCGCCGACCACGAGCATCCGGTCGGCGGCGCGAAACGGAAGGTAACGCACCAGGTCCCGCTGCGCCGGCGGAACGCCGGCCCGAATGGCCGCCGCGATCAGCCGTTCGGCGCCCGCGGGCAGCGCCGCGACGACGACCGCGACCAGCGGCGCGCCACGGGACAACACCCCGACGCCCAGGCCGAGTACGGCGGCGAGCACCACGTAGCCGACGAAGCCGACCAGGATCCGCGGCGCCGGAGGGTCGATCGCCGCGAGGTCCGGGAAGGTCGGACCGAACACCGCGCGGGCCGTGGCCAGATCGGCGCCCACCGCCACGACCGCGACCAGCGCGGCGGCCAGCGCGGTGCCGACGACCTTGGCCAGGAACACCCGGTCGCGTCGCGGCAGGGCGAGGAAGAGCGTGGGCAGCGCGTCGCGACGCTGCTCGTGCGCACATGCCAACGCGATCGCGAGCATGATCGCCGGGACCAGAACGGGTGTGTGGCCGGGGCCCGCGGTGAGCAGGTTGGCCACCTCGCCGGAGCCGATCGGCGCGGCCCCGGCCTGGCGGACCGCCACCCATGTGCTCCCGGCGGCGAGTGCGATCAGCGCCAACGCGCCCCACCAGGTGGCGCGCAGGCTCCGGGCTCGCGCGAGTTCGTACCGGATCGCGCTCATGCGCTCCTCACCTCGTCGGTCTGTCGGGCACGGTCGGCGGAGCGCCAGGCGCGGGCGAATCGACGCCGCGGCGGACGCGCGGCGGGCGGGTCGTCGAGGGCCGGCCCGGGCGCGTCAAGTAGATGTACCTCGGGCGCGGCCTCCGGGGCCGGTTCGGCGCGTAGGGGGTCGGGGGTGAGGGCGGTTCGCGGGAGGTCGACGCGGGTGGGGGTGTCGAAGCGGGGGCCGGATTGGGCGAGCGTGGACTCGGCGAGGGCTTCGGTGAGGTGATCCGTCGTCGGGATGGGACCGACGCGGTGGTCGGTGGGTGATGCGGGGGTGGGGACGGGCGCGGGCGCGGGTGCGGGTGCCTCCGGGTGGTGGTCGGCGCGGACCGGGTCGTCCGTCCAGGCCAGGTCGTCGGTCCAGGCCGAATCGTCGGTCTGTACCGGGTCGGCGGGGTGGTGTGTCGCGCGGTCCGCGCGTGTCGGGTCGGCGCGGCGTCCCGTTGCGGTGGGCACCGCGTCGGCGGGGGGCTCGGGCGGGTGGGCGCTGGGGGGCTCGGCCCGGTGCTCGGTCCGGTGCCCGGCGTGGTGCTCGGTCCGGTGCTCGTCGCGGGTGAGTTCGGCCGTGACGGCCGTGCGCTCGCGGCGGCGGGTGATCGCGTCGGCGAACGCGTCGCCCACGCCCGGCTCGCGTTCGGTCAACTCGTGCAGCAGCACGCCGCCGCGGAAGGCGATCTCGCCGACCCGGGCCCGATCCGCACCGATCGCGGTGAGTGTGGTGCCCCCGGGGCGCGTGGTGTGTACCCCCTCGGCCCGCAACAGCGCGGACAGCCGGGCCACCTGCGGGGTCCGTACCGCCACCCCCGTGCGCACCCCTCGGCGCAGGAAGTCGGCGGCCGACTCGTCCGCGACCAGCCGCCCGCGGCTGATCACCAGCACCCGGTCGGCGCAGCGCGCGGTCTCGGCCAGGATGTGCCCCGCGACCAGGACGGTACGGCCCTGGGCGGCATAGGCACGCAGGAAGTCGCGCAGCCACCGCACCCCCTGCGGGTCCAGGCCGGCGGCCGGTTCGTCCAGGATCAGCGTGTCCGGATCGCCGAGGAGCGCCGAGGCGAGCGCGAGTCGGCCGAGCGCGCCGGCCGAGAGCACCCGGGCCCGGGCACCGGCCACGGGGGTCAGGCCGACCAGGTCCAGCACCTCGTCGACCCGACGTGCCGGGGTGCGCCCGGCCGCGGCGAGCATCCGCAGGTGCGCCCGCACGCGCCGGCCGGGGTGGGCCGCGCCCGGGCCGACGCAGGCGCCGACCACGGTGGCGGGGCGACGCAGTCGGCGATATCGACGGCCGTCGTACCGCGTCTCGCCGCCACCGCGTTCGAGGTCGAGCATCAGCCGCAGCGTGGTCGTCTTGCCCGCGCCGTTGGGCCCGAGCAGGGCGGTCACCTTGCCCGGCAGCACGTCGAAGGAAAGGTCGTCGACGGCCACGATGCCGCCGTATCTCTTGGTCAGCGCACGTGTCTGGATCATCGCCATCGCCATCGCTCCTGGTCATCCCATGCGTGGGAGATCTTTGGATCTTTGGCAACATACCGGCGAAACCATAATTTTCCCGGCATTTAGCCCTGTATCGGCGAGCTTGGGAAAAGTCCCCCGAACCTGGACACGTCGCGGGGTGCGGGAGGACCATCGAACTACCGCCGAGCACGTCTCTGGAGGTCGGTATGTCTCTTCCCGATCCGGGCGTCCTGGACGCCGTCCGCCGCAGGCGGAGCGACCTCGACGACGCGTTGTTGATCGTTCGTGACGGTCTGGTCGGCGACCGCGCGGGTCCGCGCCGGACGGCCGTGCTGTGTGCGGGGCTGCGGGAGTTGCGGGCCGATCTGTACGAACACGTCGTGGCCACCGAGGGGCCCGACGGGCTCTACGAGGAGGTGCGCCGCGCGGATCCCAGGTTCGAACCCACGGTGTGGCGGTTGCGGGGTGAACACACCCGCCTCGGCCTGCTCCTCGACGACCTGCTCTCGGGCCTGGCATACGACCCGCAGGACGCGGCCGGCTGGGCGGCGCTGCGGCCGAGGGTGCTGGATCTGCTCGCCCAACTGGTCCGTCACCGCAGCCGTGACGCCCAGCTCGCGTATGACGCGATGGCGGTGGACCTGGGCGGACAGGGCTGACGCCGACGGGAAGTGCGGCCGGGTCGGCGTGCCGGAGGTCCGCCGCGCCGCGCCATCAGGCTTGGCCGTGGGGCGGGGGTTGGTAATCGAGCGGGGGTTGGCGATCGGACAAGGGTTGGCGATCAGGCTTCGGGGCGCAACATCGGCGGGTTGAGCTTCTCCGCGGAGCCGCGACGGAACAGTTGGGCGGGGCGGCCGCCCTGGCGCGTGGTGGTGCCGCCGGTGGGCACGAGGAAGTCGGGGGTGCCGGTGACCTTGCGGTGGAAGTTGCGCGGGTCCAGCGCCACGCCCCACACCGACTCGTACACCCGGCGCAGCTCGCCCACGGTGAACTCCTCGGGGCAGAACGCGGCGGCCAGCGAGGAGTATTCGATCTTGGACCGGGCCCGCTCGACACCGTCCTCCAGGATCCGCGCGTGGTCGAACGCGAGCCGACCGCCGTCGCCCAGCAGTTCCCCGACCGAGGACCAGCGCGCACCCGCCGCGTCTCCGCCGGGGCGCGGCGCGGGCAGGTCGGGGGCCAGGACCAGATAGGCGACGCTGACCACGCGCATCCGGGGGTCCCGACCGGGGTCGCCGAAGGTGGCGAGTTGTTCGAGGTGCACGGGCAGCCGATCCAGCCCGGTCTCCTCGGCCAACTCCCGCGCCGCGGCGGCCTCCAGCCCCTCCCCCTCGCGCACGAATCCCCCGGGCAATGCCCAGGCCCCCTGGAACGGCGGCTCGCCCCGACGAATGGTCAGGGCACTCAGAGCGTGCTCGCGCACCGTGAGGACGACAAGATCCACGGTGACTCCGAAGGGCGGGAAGAGCGAGGTCTCGGAGCGCGGCATGGAGCGATCCTAGTGCCCGAAAGCCACTAGCTGTCTGGCTGACGATAAAACCACCCCCAACCTCACCCTTCCCGCCGGCCCCTCGAACAACATCCGAACTCCCCCCGAAGCGGAGCAACGTTCCGCCGCCGAATCGCCCCACCGACGGGCAGGGTGGCATATCAGACGAAACGGGGTGGCGGCGCCGATCGGGACCTGCACGGACCACAGCACGGACCGGCCCGGACCGACAGGGTCGGTGCGGGTGGTCACCGAAGGGCCGGCGGCACGCGCGCGGATGCCCGCCGTGAGGGAACACAGCGCGGAGACGGCGCCCGTCGGCACCGGACGACGGGAGCGCGGGCATGGGGCCGGCTCGATGAGGCAGTCCACGGCTCACGGTCCGTAAGGGCCGACGGGGCAGGGGCGGGACGGCGGCCCGGTGAGGTCCCGAGATCGGGGATGGCGTGCGGGATCCGGCGGGGCGGAACACGATCGCGGCACGTGCGGCCGCGGCACGGCGGCAAGGTGAGACCGTGGCGTGACGCCGCGTGCGGCGGCCGGAGGGTCGCGGCAGCGGCCGGCCCGGGGCTGCCCGGCACGGCGTCGGACACCCCGCCACGCACCAGGAGACCCGCCACGCCACACCACACCACCCCACGCCCGACATCGCGCCGCCCTCTGCCGGGCCCGCCACCGCCACATCCCGCCGCCGCCCGGGTCGTGCCGGCTGCCGGCGGGTGGGGTTTGGCTATGTGGAGAGTTGGAGGGATTCGGGGGCCGCTTCGATGATGGGTTGGCCGGTGCGGTTGACCCGGACCGTGAAGGGGTCGCCGGCGATGCGCAGGTCGCGGAGTTCGAGTTCGCCGATGTCCAAGGGGCCGCCCGGGCGCACGGTGACGCGGCCGGTGGGGGCGTCGGGGCGGATGCCGGCGAAGGCGACCAGGACCGGCAGGATCGCGCCGGCGGCGCGAGCGTGCGGGCGGCAGGCCAGCGGGTGGGCCACCGGTGCGTGGCCCTCGACGCGTTGTTCGCCCACGTGCATCTCCGGCAGCCGGTACTGGAACCACGGCGCGGCGTCGAGCAGTCCGGCGAACAACCGCTGCGCGGCGTCGGGATGACCGGCCTCGGCCAGCCCGGCCACCGCCACGCACGTGTCGTGGGTGCGCACCACCCCGCCGCGCGCGGCGAGCGGGTGATAGCCGGGCGTACGGACCGAGGCGCCGCGCAGGCCCCAGCCGCAGTCCAGGTCGGGCGCGGTGAGCCGACGGGCCACCGCCTCGCTGCCGCCGGCGTCCAGGATGCCGCTGCCGGGCAGGTGTGCCATCGCCGACGAGGCCACCGGGATCGGCCGACCGCCGGGGTCGAGCGCCGCCGCGTAGTACTCCCCCGCCGCGTCCTCGGCCCGGAACGCCCGGCGAAACGCCACGGCCAACTGCTCGGCGCGCTCGCGCAACGCCGCTCCGCCCGGCAGGTCGTAAGCGTCGAGGAGCGCCGCACCGTGCCGTGCGGCCTCGTACGTCTGGGCCTGGAGTTCGCACGGCGCCGGCCCCTCGGGCCCCAGTCGGACGAAGTCGCCGGGCCGCTCGCCCAGCGTCCGGGTCAGATGTCCGAGCGCGCGGCCGAGAGCGGGCAGCAGCGCGGCGGTCTCGGTGGCCGGCAGCCCCCACCGCCACGCCTCGCCGAGCAGCGTGACGAACAACGCGGTCGAGCCCGCGCAGTCGTAGCGCACCTGCTCACCGCCCCGCCCCAGGGTGTGCGGGATGCGCCCGACCTCCTCGCCGACCCCCGATCGCGACCGCACCCCCTGGCGTGACGCGAGCAACCGCAGCACGCCGCTCGCGAAGCGGGTGCCCAGCGGCAGCAACGTCCGGGCCGTCCACAACGAGTCGCGCCCGGTGGGGGCGAGTTGCCAGGGCGCGCCGACGGCGGGCAGCGCCGCGGTCGGCAGGTTCGGGTCGGGGACCACGAGCAACGCCCGCAGATCGCGCAGGCCCTGGTCGACCCAGGCCGCCACCCGCACGTCGTCGCAGCGCACCCGCGGCTCGGTCCATGGCGGTCGGCCCGAGACCGCGCGCGGGCCGGACCGGCCGGGAACCGGCTCGGCGAGCATGCGCAGTTCGACCGCCCACGAGCGGGCCGGCTCCAGCGCCACCTCCCAGCGCAGCGTCGCGGTGGCGGCCAGCGCGGTGTCCGGCGCGGGCTCGGTCACCGCGCGCACGGACATCCCGTCCGGCGCGCTCCAGCCCAGGCCCGCCGCAGCGACCCGGGCGGGCAGTTCGGCCGGCCGGTATCCGGCGCGCAGCGCGTCGAGCGGGATCAGGTCGGCGCCCAGCACCATCTCGACCGGGAAGCTCAGCGGCCGGCGACCGGTGTTGCGCACCACGATCCGCTCCCGGCCGTCCGCGAACCGGGTGCGCTCGACCACCAGGGCGGGGTCGGGCGTGGTGTCTGCGGAGAATCGGCGCATCGCCAGGTATCGCACGGCCCCCGCAGCGACCACGTGCCCGGACACCGGCTCCGGCTCGATGCCGCCGAGCGTCAGCACGTTGCGCGAGAGCGTGCGTCGCCCGTCGTGGTACATGCCCTCCACGCCCTGACCGCGCAGTTGCCCGTCACGACCACTGATCACCATGCCCGGCGCGTCCACGCAGACGAGCGCGTCGTGCGCGACCGGATGTGGAATCGTGCTCACCGTCACCGCTCTCGCCTCCCGCTTCTCCCAGGTCCCACGCGGGGCCGTGTCCGCACCGGTCCATCCGGACGGCGGCGACGCGTCGAGCCGCAGCGCACCCCCGCGTTCGACAACCGGCCCCCGGCCCCCCAACGCTCATGGCGCCCGGTTGGTCACGGCATCGCGGAAGATCCGCCGCCGCACCTCGGCGGCGCTCAGTGGACTGTTGATCGCCGAGTGCAGCAGCCGCGCCATGGTGTAGCCGGGATCGGCGCGCAACGCCCCGGTCACCGCGACCCGGGCCAGCACCCCGTCGTGCGCCGTCCAAGCCGACCACGCGGCGAGGGTGAGCGGCGGCGCGGACGCGGGCGCGAACGCCCGACGGGCAAGCACGGTCCACAGGGCGAGCAGCGTGCGGTCGTCGGCCTCCCCCGGCGTCTCCCCGTGCCAGGCCATCACCTCGTCCCGCACCCGCGCGTCGCCGAGCCCCAGCACCAGCCGCGCCGCCTCCTCCGGCTCGATCTCGGTATCACCGGCCCGAAACCGAACACGGTGACTCGCCAACGCCGTCAACGTGCGCCCCGGCTCGAAGCCCGCGGGATCACCCCGCACGTCGGTATACGCACGCAGCATCCGCTCACGCATCGCATACTCCGGCGGCCGAAACAGCCGCACCAACTCGGCCAACGAGGCCGGCTCCGGCAACCCGGCCCAAACCGCGGTGGCGGCCACGGTCGAATTACGTTCGGTACGCAGCGGCGTGCCTTCCATCGGACAACACCGCGCATCGGAGCACCCATAGGACCACCACCGCCCGGCGGCAACACACACCGCTTCCCGAACCTCGATCCCCAGAGCCGCACACTCCCGCACAATGGCCACATACAGCGGCCGCAACCGACCAACAGCTACGGGCAGCCCGCCGAGGGGGGTGGAGGACGAACCAGGCAACGCCTCCGCGCGTCCTCCCGACGTGTCCGAAGCACCCAATCCACCGGCGGTATCGGCAAACGCACCCGCCCCGTCGGATCCACCGGCGGTGTCGGTCGCACGCGACGTCCCGGCAGCCTCCTCCGCCCCGCTCACCGGGCTGCGCTCCCCATCCGCGTATATCGCCACCGCCACCCCGCGCGCCCCGGTCCGCACCAGTAGGCGCGCGAAGTGCCGGGCGGCGTTCGCGAAGTCGGCCGGCGCCGGAAGGTCGTGCCGCAGAACCGGCCCGACCCGGCTCCGATCCCCCGGCAGGATCCCGAGCAGCACCACACTGTCGGTGGGCCGCACACCGATCAAATACGGCACGGCCTCCACCAGATCGGCGGGCGAACGAACCCGCAGGACGGACTGCGGGGACATGGCCACATAGGGCGTACGGTCGAACCCATCGGTGTCGTTCATGCATCGAGCGTGCGCTCGCCCCCACCCCCGACCGGACTTGCCCAACCGGGCTGTGCACAACTGGCCCCTTGTGGACCGCCGATTCGACACCGCCGAACCACAGCGCCCCCACGCCCGAGGCCCACGCAAGCCTTCGGCAGCCGTAGCGAACCCAACCGGAGTCACCGACCGGCCTCAGCCACGAGGCGAGCGGGCGGACTCGGGTCGAGTCCGCCGGGGAGCCTTCCCGAGTGGGTCGCGTGCCTCCGGCGACCGTTGCGCTTGTGGTTGCGGGCGGCCGATCCGGGGCCGGCCAGAGTCGATGATGGGCCGCCGCCGGCGTGCGGGGCTCCGAGACGGAGGGTTCCCGACGAGACGGGCTCGTTGCTCGGCGGAAAACCAGCCGGCAGCGGCGGGCAGGAGGGCGCTCGGGTCAAGTGCGTCGAGGAACCTACCCGAGTAGGCCGGGCACTTTCGGCGGGCGTTGCGTTTTGGTCGCTAAAGCCCGGTCGGGCGGATCAGAGTCGGTGGTGGGTCGCCGCCGGCGTGCGGGGCTCCAAGACTCCGGGCGTCCGGCGAGGCGGGTGTGTCGGTCGGCGAAAAAGCGACCGGCAGCGGCGGGCGGGGTGGGTGGTCGGTTGGGTTCGCCGGGCGTGCGTTCTTGAGTGGGCCGGGTGCTTCCGGCGCGCGTCGCGCTTGTGGTCGCGGGTGGCTGGTGCCGGGTTGTCAGAGTCGGTGGTGAGTCGCCGCCGGCGTGCGGGGCTCCGAGACGGAGGGTTCCCGACGAGACGGGCTCGTTGCTCGGCGGAAAACCAGCCGGCAGCGGCGGGCAGGAGGGCGCTCGGGTCGAGTCCGCCGAGGAGCCTTCCCGAGTGGGCCGGGTGTTTTCGGCGTGCGGTCGGCGTGTGGGTGACGAAGGTTCCGAAACCGGACGGCGTGGGGTGCCGTGACCTCGGCGTGAGAGAAAACCGCAGGTCAGCGTGGAGAGGGGAGCGTTTGAGGCGCCTCGGGATCCGGTTTCGGCCCCCACTGGGCACTTTCGGTCTCTTCAACGGCCTCCGCGAGGTCGCAGCGCCCGCAGCCAACCCCAACCAGGCACATTCGGTCTCCACACTCGCGCCGAAGAGGCCGAAGAACACGAAACCGGCACTCGACACCCCACTCTCCAACTCGACACCGCAAAACCGCAGGTCACAGAGACTCGAAGCCCACAAGCACCCACCGAGATCCGGTTCCGACCTCCCCAACACCACCAAAACGCACCACCCACCCCGGAATGCCTCTCGGCAAACTCGACCCGCGCACCCACCCGTTCCCTCGCCGCCGGCCGTTTTTCCGCCTGGCAACACGTCCGCCTCACCGGACGCCCGGAGTCTCGGAGCACCGCACGCCGGCGGCGACCGACCACCGACTCTGACAACCCGGCACCAGCCACCCGCGACCACAAGCGCGACGCGCGCCGGAAGCACCCGGCCCACTCAAGAACGCACGCCCGGCGAACCCAACCCGAGCACCCACCCCGCCCGCCGCTGCTGGTCGCTTTCAAGCCGACCGACACACCCGCCTCACCGGACGCCCGGAGTCTCGGAGCACCGCACGCCGGCGGCGACCCACCACCGACTCAGACCCGCCCCGCACCAGGCACCCGCAACCCAAAGCGCGACGCGCGCCCGTCCCCCACCCCCAAGCAACCGGCGCGCCAACGTCGCGCAGCAAACCCGGCCGGGCCGCCGGCGTCGCACGGCGAGGCGGACGTGCGGCCGAGTCGGGTACCGAAGGGGGTCGGGCCGGTAGTGGTGGGCGGGGGGTCGTGGGTGGGTAGGCGACACGTTTCTGCACAAAAGCGTGCACCGGCTCTCCTCTCCGTCGGGGTGGGGGGTTACAAAGGGGGCATGAAACAGGACGACGCCGGCACCGGCCCGAGCGATACCGGCCGCAGCGATACCGGGCCGGGCGCCACCGAACCAAGCGCCACCGATCCCTCCCGGCCCGACCCCGGCTCAGCCTCGGGCGACGGGTTGCGGGATCGTGCCGATGCCGTGTTGCGGGAGCTCGTGGGGGGTGCGGCTCGGCTGCGGGAGGATCAGTGGCGGGCCGTGGAGGCCCTGGTCGCGCGGCATCGGCGGGTTCTGGTGGTGCAGCGCACCGGGTGGGGCAAGTCGGCCGTGTACTTCGTGGCCACCGCGCTGCTGCGTGCTCGTGGGGCGGGGCCCACCGTGATCGTTTCGCCGTTGTTGGCGTTGATGCGCAATCAGGTCGATGCCGCCGCTCGCGCCGGGATCCGGGCCCGCACCATCAACTCGGCCAACGTCGACGATTGGGACGCGGTACAGGCGGAGGTCGCCAACGGCACCGTGGATGTGCTTCTGGTCAGCCCGGAGCGGCTCAACAATCCCGACTTTCGGGACACCGTGTTGCCGAAGTTGGCCGCCACCACCGGGCTGCTCGTGGTGGACGAGGCGCACTGCGTCTCCGACTGGGGGCACGACTTCCGGCCCGACTACCGTCGCCTGCGCACCCTCCTGGAGGAATTGCCGGCGGGCGTTCCGGTCCTGGCCACCACCGCCACCGCCAATGCCCGGGTGAGCACCGACGTGGCCGAGCAACTGGACCCGACCGGCGACGCGTTGGTCCTGCGCGGCGCGCTCGATCGGGAGAGCCTGTCGCTGGGCGTGTTGCGGCTGCCCGATCCGGTCGAGCGGCTGGCCTGGCTCGACACGCACCTTCCCGAGCTGCCGGGCTCGGGGATCGTCTACACGCTGACCGTCGCGGCCGCCGAGGAGGTCACCGCGTTCCTGCGCTCGCGCGGCCACGCGGTCGCCTCCTACTCGGGCCGCACCGAGGACGCCGAGCGGCGGGTCGCCGAGGCCGACCTGCTGGCCAACCGGGTCAAGGCGCTGGTGGCCACCTCGGCCCTGGGCATGGGCTTCGACAAGGGCGACCTGGGCTTCGTCGTACACCTGGGCGCCCCGCAGTCGCCGATCGCCTACTACCAGCAGATCGGCCGGGCCGGGCGCGCGGTGGAGCGGGCAGACGTGCTGCTGCTGCCCGGCCGCGAGGACGAGGCGATCTGGCGCTACTTCGGCTCGCTCGGTTTCCCCGCCCGCGAGCAGGTCGAGCGCACCCTGGCCGCGCTGGAGGAAGCCGGGCGCCCGCTGTCCACCCAGGCCCTCGAACCCCTCGTCGAGCTGCGCCGCAACCGCCTGGAGCTGATGCTCAAGGTGCTCGACGTCGACGGCGCGGTCAAGCGGGTGCGCGGCGGCTGGATCACCACCGGTCGGCCCTGGGCCTACGACGCCGAGCGCTACGCGCGCGTGGCCGCAGCGCGCGAGCACGAACAGCAGTCCATGCGCGACTACCAGGCCGACGGCACCTGCCGGATGGAGTTCCTGCGCCGCTGCCTGGACGACCCGGGCGCGGCCCCGTGCGGGCGCTGCGACACGTGCGCAGGGCCGCGCCACGACACGCGGGTGGATCCCGCCTCGCGCGACGCGGCCCGTGCCGCGCTGGGCCGGCCGGGCGTGGAGGTGGAGGCACGCCGGATGTGGCCCACCGGCATGGCGGTCACCGGGGTCGCGTTCAAGGGCCGCATCCCCGACGGCGAGCAGGCCGCCGCGGGTCGGGCCCTGGGCCGCTCCTCCGACATCGGCTGGGGCAACCGGCTGCGGCCGATCCTGGCCCCCGGCGCGCCCGACGGACCCGTCCCCGACGCCGTCTTCGCCGCCGTCGTCGAGGTCCTGGCCGGGTGGGGCTGGCAGCGGCGACCCGGCGGCGTGGTCACCATCGCCTCGCACACGCGCGGCACGTTGATCGACAGCCTGGGCGAGCGGTTGGCCGAGGTCGGCCGGCTGCCCTGGCTGGGCCGGGTGGAATACGCGCCGGGCGCCGGCGGCCCCGCCCCGCGCAGCAACAGCGCCCAGCGGCTGCGCACGGTCGCCGACGCGTTCGTGCTGCCGCCCGACGTCGCCGAGCGCGTGGCCGCCCTCGGCGCCCCGGTCCTGCTGGTCGACGACCGCACCGACACGGGGTGGACGCTCGCCGTGGCGGCCCGCCTGCTGCGTCGCGCCGGCGCCGTCCAGGTGTTGCCCCTGGTGCTCATGACGGAGGGGTGACCCGCCCGGGACGGCCGCCCGCCCCACGCCGGCCGGTCGTCCACCCCGCCCCGGCCGGTCGCCGCGCCGTCACACGGACGTAGCGAATGATCACCGGTACGTGTTGCCGAGTTCGTCGGCGTCACGCAAGAATCGACAAGGCGTTCTCTTCACTTTCCCGTGCGGGCCCTGTCGGCGCCGCTCCGCCGCGAGCCGCCCGTAGTCGGAGCGTGCGCCGCTGTCCGCCATGGACGGAAGGAGGACCGTGCACATCGCCGCAACCGCGTCCCCGGCGCCGGCCCACACCGGTACGCCCCCGGCCAGTCCCTCCCGCTGGTTGGACCCGGAGTCCTGGCGCGCGCGCCGGATTCCCCTGCTGCGCGATCCGCGAGCACTGCTCAAACGGCTCGACGATCTGCATCGGCCGGTGGCCCGCACGGCGGTGGTCGCGGTTCTGGATCGGTCCGAACGGCCGGTCGCCAGCGCGTCCTTCGGCTTCGGCGAGGGCCGCACCGACGGCTGGCGCTGCCGCAACCTGATCCTGGCCAACCTGCGCCTGATCGTCCCCGACGACCTGCGCCGGGGCACCCCCACGCACACCACGGTGTTGGCGGTGCATCGTGAGGGCGGGCGCGGCTGGGTGGCGGACGACGGCCGCTGGATGTGGGGGCTGCACGACGCGTGTGTCCTGCACGGTCTGCGCTGCGGCGCCTTCGCGATCGTCGCGGAGGACGGCTGGCAACTGGTCGCCGACGGGCGTCGCGGACGTACCCCCGCGCTGCCCCCGGGCCGCGACGGCGGCCCCGGCGCCAAAACGCCGATCAGGGCAGCGGGCATCGCCCCGGCCCGCCCCGCGACGGAACTGCCGCAGGTGCGCTACCTGCCGGAGACGGGGCCCACTCCCCTGGTACGACCCTCCGCGTCCTGATGGACACGTGTGTGATCAGGCGGTGAGACCACGTTCGGCAAGCCAGTCGACCAGATCGGTCGTGACCGTCAACGCGTGGTCCTGAACGAGCTCCGGACTCTGCAGCCGCACGCGCAGATGTTGCGCGTGAAACGGCTTGATCCCGGAGATCAACTTGCGTACCCCGAACACGTTGCAGAACGCCCGGTCGTCACCGGCCGAGAAGGCACGGTCCCATTCCTGGCGTTCTTCCCCGATCAGGGTCGTGTAGGCGTACCGGTTGAGATAGCCCGACAACATGTCGATGACGGTGCTACAGGCCCGGTACTGCTGGATTTTCAGCCGGTCCTCCTGGTCGCTGAGGAACCGGTCAAGGAGCTGCGCGATCGACGGCGATTCCGACATGGCAACGAACCGTAGCCGACCTTGGCGATCCGCGGGGCAGGGGGCCCGAGTTCGGTCGGACCGGATACGGCCGGGCCCCCTACGTGCTACGACGTGTTACGCGACGCCGGTGAGCGCGCGCACCTGCTCCACGTCGCCGCAGACCGTGACCGACGCCCCGGCCGTGAGCGCCGAGGTCAGGATCCGACCCGCGTCGGCGCCCTCGGCGAAACCGTTGACCACGACGACGACCGCGGCCCGCCGCAGCGGACGCGAGGCCGGCAGCGACGCGTAGAACACGTCCTTGCCCTCGTCGTACTGGCGCCAGTACTGCGCGGCGCCGAACGTCTCCTCGTGCTGCTGCCACGGGTGCGGTCCACCCGTGGTCAGCACCAGGATCGCGCCGGGCTCCGTGCCGGCCTCCAGGAGCGCGTCGACCGCGTCGTCGGCGACGTCGAAGACGTCGTCGGCGCCGGCGGGAATCAGCGCCACGCGCGGCGTCGGCGAGGCGGACAGGTCGGGGCCGGGCTTGGTCGCACCCGGCTTCGGGGGACCGGGCTTGGCCGGACCGGGCTTGGCCCCCGCGCTCGCCTGCCGCGGCACGGCGGGCTTGGGCGGGCTCGGCTTCGGGCGCGGTCCGGGCTTGGGCACCGCGCCGGAGGGACGCGGCACGGACGGGGTCTTTGCTGCGGACGTCGTGTCCGCGGTGTTTTCGGCAGTCACCGGATTCACAGTCATGTCTGGGGAAGGCTCGGTTCGTTCGTGGCGGTACCGGGATGCCCGGCGGTGAGGAGACGCGGGGAGGGATCGGTGGAGTCCCGTTCCCCGGAGAACACGCGCGGCATGGTGGCAGTCCTATCAAAGCCGCGCGGGGCGTGCCCACCCAGGGTGCTCCTGGGGTGTGGCCCGGGCGTACGACGGCGCATACTACGATGCCCCGTCAGCTCGGCCGGATCAATCGTCCACCACCACCCCGTGCTCGATCACCAAAGCTGCCAGCCCCTCCGCGTAGCCCTGACCGACCGCCCGCAGGCGCCAGGAGTCGCCGCGCCGATAGACCTCGGCCAGGATCATGACGGTCTCGTCGCCTCCGCTCAACCGGAATTCGGCGAGTCGACGGCAGGTCACGGGGTCGACGATACCGACGGTCACCGGCACCTGGGCGAAGGTGGTGCCACTCGTCGCGTCCAACGCGAGCGCGACGACGACCCGACTGCGGCCGGGGGGCAGCGTGGTGACGTCGATCTCGACCGAATCCGAGCCCGGTTCCACGTCGTTGGTGGTCCCGGTCTGGAGTTTGCCGGCCAACCGCACCGCGCCGCTGGCGTGTACCGGCTGATTGAAGAACACCAGGTCGCCGTCGTCGGCCACCCGCCGATCGTCGTCGAGGACGAGGGCCACGGTGTCGCCGTCCACCTGCGCCGGCGCCCACCACGCGGCCTCGATCCGCACCGTGCCCGCGAACGGGCCCAGATCCTCGATCGTGACCGCCTGCCCCCGCGTCAGCCCGCGCGGCGGCGCGATCGCCGGCCGCGGCGGCACGGTCGGCGCCGGACCCTCGGCCGCCGACTCCGCCGACTCCGCCGACACCTCGCCCGACGCCGGGTGTTCCGGCTTCGGCGGCACCGACCGGACCGGCCCGGACGGCCCCGGCACGGGCGGCGGCACCGGCACCGTCGGCCGCGGCGGCGTGCGCCCCCCCGCGCCCGGCGGCACCTGCGGCGGCGTCTGCGGCCCCGGCACGGGCGGCGGCGTACGCGGCCCCGCGTCCGGCACCGACGGCACCTCGGGCGGCGGCGGCAACACGTCCGGGACGGTCGCCTCCAACACCTCGGCGGCCGACGACCCGGCCGCGACCGGCAGATCGGCCGCGGTCGGCGGCGGCGGAATGCTCGGCAGCGTCGCCCCGGCACCCGGCACCGGCGCCGGCGTGGTGGCGGACCCCGCCCCGGACATCGGCGTGCCCGACGCGGACTGTGCCTCGGTGACGTCGAACGCCTCCGTCGGCGCGTCCGGCCCGAACGCCTCCGTCGCCTCGAACGCCTCGGTCGGCTCCGCCACCGCGGGCAGCACGTCCGAACCGTCCACCGGGGTGTCGTAGGGCCGGTACGGCCCCGGCGTGAACGTCCCGGCACCGGCCGCCGCCGACGCGCTCGGCCGGGGCAGCAGGAAGCCGCTGGTGGTGCGTGGCATCCCCGGCACGGCCAGCGCCAACGACGCGGCGGCCACCTGGGACGCCGCGTCGGCCGCGCTGCTGCGCCCGCGCTCCAGGTCGGCGAGCAGGGCCAGGAACACCGGCTCGATCAGCACCCGGATCCCGCGCTGCCGGGCCCAGTAGGTGCGGTCCGCGGACTCGTCCGGATCGGCGACCACGAGCACGTCCACCCGGTCGTGGATGCCCGACGCCACGGACAGGTCCGCCCGGGCCATGCGACGCTCCAACTCGCCCCGGGTGACCGCCAGATAGCCGTGGAACAGCACGTGCAGACCCGACTCCAGCGGTCGCCCCCGGGCCAGGATGCGCGGCCCGCCACGACCCTCCTCGACGGTCGAGCGGGCCATCCCGACGATCTCGTCGAGCGCGGTGCGCGGAATGCCCAACTGCGCCGCCACCCGGGTCAGATCGGCCCGTTCCTCCCGGTCGATCGGCCCGGCGGCGACCATCGAGGCGGCCAGCGCGGTCACGTACAACCGGTCCAGGTCCTTGCGCTGCTCCTCGGAGATGCCCAGGGAGACCGCGAGTTCGGCGAGGTCGATCGCCTCCTGCGGGGTGATCACCCGGTCCTCCAGGGCCGCGTCGAGCACCGCCAGGTAGCTGTCGGGTCCCTCCCCCACGCCGGTCGGCGGCCCGTACGCGCGAGCCTTCTCCAGGTACGACACCGCGTCCCGCCGGCGCACCTGCTCGGCCTCCTCGCGGGCGCGCCGGGCCGTGTGCGCGTCGTCGCGGGTGAACACGCGCGGCGGATCGGCGCTGCGCCGCGGCCAGTTGAGCGAGGCGGCCACGGTCCGGGCCTGCTGCCAGTGCCGGGCCTCGCCCGCGCCGCGACTCAGGTAGTGCTCCAACAGGCGCGCCGTACCCATCGCCTTGGCCGCCGCGCCGTGTCCGCCGTCCACCGGCACCCCGGCCGCCTCGCAGCAGGCGAGCAGGGTGAACCTGGGCGCCTCCGGCAGGTGGTGCGGCGCCTCGCGCATCGTGCATACGGTGGTCAGCGGCGGCACGGTCGGCCGGCCCCGGCGCTGGAACTCGCGCTCGACGAAGCCGATGTCGAAGCGCGCGTTGTGCGCGACCACGACCCGCTGCCGGAACAGGTTGGCCAGCCACGGCGCGACCTCGGCGAAGGTCGGGGCGTTGACCACGTCGTCGTCGAACAGCCCGTGGGCCTGGAAGTCGCCGGCGGGACCCTGGGGATCGAGCAGGGTCGTGAAGAACTCGGTCACGCGTCCGTCGAGATCGCATTGCGCGACCGCGATCTCGATGATGCGATGTCGATGTGGGGACAAACCCGTCGTCTCCACGGCCACCACCGAGTAGCCGGGGCATGCGAGGCGATCACCGATGCGCACAGTCACCCCCCAATGATGATGTGCCCGGTGCGGCCTCCTTCGGTCGCACCCCGGCAAGCCCGACCTGCGGCGCGCGTCCACCGTACGCGCTCGCGACCGGTGCGGGGTACGGCGCGACCGATCGGTCGTAACCGTACCGCTGGTGACGAGTCATCAGATATGACACACGATCAGGACGTGCTCGCCGAGGGCTGCGGCTTGCCGACCCGGATGCCCTTCAGGACGGTGTCGAGCGTCGCCTTGTCCGGGGCTCCGGCGGTGATCGCCAACTTGAGCAGCACACACGGGTATCTGCCGCGCTCGTTCTTCTCGTCGATCACCACCGCCTGCGCCCAGGCGGAGTCCGCGTTCGTACCCAGGTCCTCGGGCTTGCCCGAGACCCGGCCGCGCAGGACGTAGCCCGGGTGGCCGTCCACCGTGATCGCCTTGTCCAGTTCCAGGCTCTCCAACTTGACCTTGCCCTTGTCGCCGCCGCTCACGTCCTTCTTCAGAGCGGCGACCAGCTCGGCCATGGAGTCGGCCTTGCGGGCGGTCAGCGTCACTCCCGCCACGTAGCACTTGCGCTCCGCCTGGAACCGCGTCTCGACGTCGGATCCGCCGCTGCGCGACGCCGACCTGCTCGGGCAGGGACCCTCCACCGCCTGGTCCGCCGGGGAATCGGGGTCGGGGACGATCCAGTCCTTGAACCTGGGCACGGTCAACCCGGTGGTGGGGTCGGTGATCGTGCCGTCCGTGGCCACCGTCGTGCCGCCGTCGTCGTCCCCGCCCAGGAGCACGATCAGCGCGGCGATCAGTCCGCCCACCACGACCAGCGCCAGCACGCCCAGTCCGATCGCCTTGCCGCGACCGGGTCGGGCGGCGCCGGGGGGCGGCCCGATCGGCTGATAGCCGCCGGGGTATCCCCCCTGGGGGTAGCCGGCGTGCGGCGGACCGGGCGGGGCACTGCTCGGCGGCGGCGGAATCTCGCCCTGCGCGCGAGCCCGGGTCGAGGCGGTCCACTGCGCTCCGTCCCACCATCGCTCGGAGCCGGGAGCCGACGGGTCTTCGTACCAGCCGGGAGGAATCGAGGCAGTCACCCGCGTGACGGTACAACCGGCCCCGGCGCGACACGAGCACCACCCGACAAACGTGACCGTTCGGAAACGCGGACACCGCGAGCGGGCGCGATCAGCCCAGGTCGAGGCCGAGTTGACCGTCGACGGCCGGCTCCGGGCGGGGTCGCCTCAGATGCCGCCACGCGGGCAGGTCGTCCCAGTACGCCCACGACATCCGGTGGTGGGGGGTGGGGCCGAATTCGGCCAACGCGGCGCGGTGCACCGGCGCCGGATAGCCGGCGTTGCCCGCGAAGCCGTACTCGGGGTACTTCTCGCCGAGCCCCGCCATCATCGCGTCGCGATGCACCTTCGCGAGCACCGAGGCCGCCGCGACGCTGACGCACGACTGATCGCCCTTGATCACGCAGCGCACGGCCCACGGCGCGCCGAGGAAGTCGTGCTTGCCGTCCAGCACGATCGTGTCGGGGCGGATCGGCAGCGCCGACAACGCGCGCACCGCGGCCAGCCGCAGCGCGGCGGTCATGCCGAGCGTGTCGATCTCCTCCGGCTCGGCCGCACCGAACGCGTAGGCCCGCACCCACGGATCGACCGCGGCGGCCACCTCCTCGCGACGCCGCGCGGTGAGCAACTTCGAGTCGGTGAGCCCGGCGGGCGGTACGGACAGGTCGGTGATCGCCGCAGCGACCAACACCGGCCCGGCCCATGCCCCACGCCCGACCTCATCCACGCCCGCCACCACACGTGCGCCGCGAGCGATCAGCTCCCGCTCGACGTCGTAGGTCGGCGCCGCGATCCGCCCGCCGCCCTTACGCGGCCCGACGACCTTCTTGCCGGCGGCCTTCTTGGCGGTGATCGTCTTGCCCGCGACCTTCTTGCCGGCCACCTTTTTGGCGACGACCTTCTTGGCAGCAACCTTCTTGCCGGCGACCGTCCCGGCAGCGGCTTTTGTGCCCGTCGTTGCCCTCGGGGCGCTGCGCGCCCGGGTGCGCGGCGTGGTGTCGGTGCTCGGCTCCGGGGCCGTTGCCGCGGTGTCCGCCGGGGTGTTCGTCGGTTCGGCGCTGGGCTGCTTCACGCCTCCACCGTAGGTCACCCGTCAGCGGCGGCCGACCACCGTCTCGCGCTCGCCGTCGGCGATCGAAAGCGGCGGCTTGGGCTCGAAGTAGGTCGACACGCCCGCCGCCCGCAACCGGTCGCGCAGCGCCCGCGCCCCGGCCGCGTCCGCCAACGCGGCCTCGGCCGCCCCGGTCAGGTCCAGGTCGACGCCGTCGTGATCGGTGACGGTGCCCGTGCCGGCCCAATTCGGCCGCATCCGGCCCCGCCCCGACTCGACCCACGCGCACTCCAGCAGGGCCGCCAGCGCCTCGGCGGTGCCCTCGCCGTGCCGGGCGATCAGTTCGTCGCCCCGCCCCTCCACGAGCAGGCCGAGCACCCCGCCGAGGGTGACCGGATACTCCACGCCCGCCCGCCGCGCGGACATCCCGAGCGCCGCCGCCCGACGGGCCGACCCGAAGCCGAGCAGGTGCCCCAGGAACGCCTCGTCGGACAACTTCACCAGACCCTCCAGCGGCGCGAACCCGCGCCGCCCGAGGTGCCCGTCGTCGTCGGTGGCCAACAGGTACGGGTGCACATGCGCCAACAACCTCGGTTCGGCCGACGCGCCACCCACCAGGTCCGTACCGGCGGGTGCGCCCCGCCCGTCCGTCGGTCGCGCGCGCAGCCGTTCGATCCGGTCCACCAGGGCCGGCTCCGGCTCGCTCCCGGCCTCGTCCCGCTCCGCCCGAAAAGCCCGGAAGCCGGCGATCGGGTCGCGCGGTACGCACCCCGCCGCCATCCCCGGCACCAGGAGTTCGTCCCGGAACCGCCGCCAGTCCGCCCGCACGAGAGCCAGCTCGGTCAGCGCGTCCACGACCGCCTCGGTGCCGTACGCGCGCGCGGCGGCGCGATCGGCGGCCCGTTCCTCGAAGCCCACCACGGGCGCGCACACCCGCCGGTACAGCGCCGCGTAGCCGGCCGCGATCCGGGCCGACGCGCCCCGTCCGGCGAACGCGTCGGCCAGCCCGACCACCGCGTCCACGCCGTGGCAGGCGATGCGGTCCGCCAGCGGGGGTCGGCGGCGGCGGGAGTGGCCCAGCGCGTGCGCGATCACCACCCGCAGCCGGCGGCCGGTCATCACGTAGGGCAGCGTGCCGCCGAGAACCAGGTGTCGGTGCAGCAGCGTCCCGGGCCGACGCACCACCCGCAGTTCGCACCCCGCGCCGCCGGTCAGCACGATCCCGTCCGGGACCGGCACCCTCAGGTCGGCGGCCACGTCCTCGACCAGCTCCCACAACACCGGCTGCGCCAACGCGTCGACGGCGAGTCCGGACGGCAGCCGGCGCGGGCCGGCGAGTTCGAGCAGCAGTGCGACCACCGCGACCACGCCCAGGCCCCACAACACCGCCGCGCCCGAGGTGAAGAACCGCCCGTGGTCGACGATCGCGCCCGTGGCGAAGGCCACGACCAGGAGCGGCAGCGCGAGAACGACGTAGAGCACGCCGAGGAGCAGTACCCCGGCGAGTGCGCGTAGGCCCGTCCGTGCGCCCATCGGTCCCCCTCGAGGAATATTCACCCGTTCGAGGACGACCCTAGAGCCTGGCCCACGACCCGCGCCGGATCCGCGGGCATCCGTGCGCATCGACCGGCGGCCGGGCGCACGCCGAAGGCCCACAGAGGGCTCGCCGTGCGCCCGCCGCCCGGCCGACAACCCCCTCAGGGCAGCAGCGGCTCCAGCAGCCGATGCGGCTGCCGCATCGCCCGGGTGACCGGATCGTCCCGGCGCAGCAGGTTCGCCCCCGGCCCCGGCGCCACCTCGGTCTCGTGCGGCGCGACCGTCGCCCCGCACGCCGCGCAGAGCCCGTGCGGGTCGACCACCCCGCCGCAGCTCTCGTGCCGGAAGATCCGGCAGGGCACCCCGTTCTGCACGTGCTGCTCGCCCCAGCGGGCCATCGCCCGGATGATCGGCCACAGGTCGATGCCACGCTCGGTGAGCACGTACTCGTCGCGCGGCGGAGACTCCTGATAGCGGCGCCGATCCAGCACGCCCGCGTCGACCAGCGTCTGCAACCGACCGGAGAGCACCGCGCGCGGGATGTCGAGGTGCCCGAGGAAGTCGCTGTAGCGCCGCACGCCGTAGAAGGCGTCCCGGACGATCAACAGCGTCCAGCGCTCGCCGACGAGTTCCAGCGTGCGGGCGAGCGCGCAGTCCTGCTGTCCGTAGTCCTTGCCCAAAGCCATGCGAGCACTTTAACCCCGGGTCGGTTCATTCATCGAACCAATGGATGCTACGTTGCTCGGGCACCGTCGGTTCATTCATCGAACCTACGCGCCAGGAGTCGCAATCCGGGGAGCACAACCATGTCCGTCGCCACATCCACCGCCACGCGCACGACACCCGCAGCGCCTGCCATGCCCGAGTCCACCCTCGACAGAACCGGCGCCGACCGCACCGTGCCGGTGGTGGCGCTGGGCACGCTGCTGCTCCTGGCCACCTACACGATGCCGATGGCGATCGTTCCGGACACCGTCCGCGACCTGCACGCCGGTCCGAGCGGCCCGGCCTGGATCCTCAGCGCCATCGGCCTGGGCCTGTCCGCCGCCCTGCTGATCACCGGCAGCCTCGCCGACGACCTCGGCCGACGCCGGGTGTTCACCGCGGGCGCGCTCGGCCTGGCGCTGTCCTCCGCGCTCACCGCACTGGCCCCGTCACTGCCGCTGTACGTGGTCGGCCGCGCCCTCCAGGGCGTCGCCGGCGCAGCGATCATGTCCGCCGGGCTCGGCCTGCTCGCGCACAACCACCGGGGCCCCGCACGCGGGCGGGCGATGGCCGCCTACGGCTCCTCGATCGGCGTGGGCATGGTGCTCGGACCGCCGACCGGCGCCGCCTTGATGCAACTGCACCGGTCCGCGCCCTACTGGTTCACCGCCCTGGCCGCACTCGGCCTGGCCGCCGTCGCCCGCAGCATGCCCGAGTCGCGCGCCGAGCACCCGCGCCGGCCGGACGTGTGGGGCACGCTCACCCTGGGCCCGGGCCTGATCGCGCTCACCGCCGCGTTGATCGAGGGCCGCCAGGGGTGGTCGCGCCCGGTGGTCGACGCACTGCTCGTGGCCGCCGTACTCCTGCTGGCCGGCTATGCCGCGACCGCGCTGCGCGGCCGGGCACCGATGCTGGACCTGCGCATGTTCGCCCGGCCCGCGTTCCTGGCCGCCACGTTCGGCGCGCTGATCGCCGGCATCGCGGTGATCGCCATCGCCGCCTACCTGGCCACCGTGTTCCAGGGCACCCTCGGCCTGAGCGCCCTGGACTCCGCGCTCCTGCTCGGTCTGTGGTCGGCCATGGCCGCGATCACCTCCTTCGTCGTCGGCCGGGTACACGTGCTGCCCGACGCCGCCCACCGCTTCGCCGCGGGCCTGCTCGTCTCCGCCGTCGGCTTCCTGGGCCTGTACGGGATCGGCCCCGCCGACTCCTGGCTCCGGGCCGTACCCGGCCTGCTGGTCGGCGGCTTCGGGGTCGGCCTCGTCAACACCGCGCTGGCCCGCCTCGGGGTGGAGAGCGTGCCCGCCGACCGCGCGAGCATGGGCTCCGGCGCCAACAGCACCGCCCGCTACACCGGCGCCTCGATCGGCGCCGCGCTCGTGGTCGCCCTCGTCGACGCGGGCGGCATGGACCTGGCCATCCTGATGGCGGCCGGCGCGTCCCTGCTCGGCGCCCTCGTCGTACTCGGCCTCCGGCGCGCCGAGCAGCGGGCGTAGACCGAGCAGCGGACCTGGATCGGGCGGCCCCGCACCGGCCGCGCGGCGGCAGGCGGCACCTCGGCGCAACCTGCGGGAATACCCTCGGCATCAAAGCGAATAAACCCACAAAACTGCTCATATCGGACACCCGCCGGCGACGCGGAGCCGCGCGTCTGGAAAACTCGGGTCATGTGACGAGCGATGTGCAGACACCGACGACGGATCGACCCGCAGCGCCGGCGGGTCGCCGTCGTTTCCGGGCACTCGCCAACGCGATCATCGAGCGTCCGTACCTGATAACCGCGGGTCTGATCGGCCTGATCATCGTCACCGGGGTGAACGGCCCCGACTGGCCGGCGCAATACTTCCGCACCTGGCTGATCCGCGACCACGGCACCTACCTGTGGAACAACCAGTGGTACGGCGGCCACCTGCTCCCGGGCTACAGCATCCTCGCGCCGGTGATCGCCTCCAAGATCGGCACCGCCACCCTCACCGCGCTGTCCTGCGTCACCTCGGCGTGGGCCTGGGACAAGCTCCGGGTCGGCGCCAACGACTTCGCCCGCCAGGTGGGCAGCTGCTGGTTCGCGGTGATGTGCAGCGTCGACTACCTGATCGGCCGCACCCCGTTCGCGCTCGGCGTCGCGGCGGGCATGCTCGCGATACTGGCCGCCCGCCGCCGGCACCCGCTGTGGGCCGGCTTCGCCGCGCTGCTGTGCGGCCTGTCCAGCCCGCTGTCCGGCGCGTTCCTGATGCTGGTCGCGCTCGCGTGGGTACCCCGGGAGCGGGTCTGGCCGACCCGGCTGTGCTTCGCCCCGGCCGCGCTCGGCCTGGTCGCCGCGCTCGCGTTCCCGAACGAGGGCATGTTCCCGTTCCCGTGGTGGCGGTTCCTGCCGATCCTGGCCTTCGCCGCGGTCGGCCTGGCGATACTGCCCAAGGAGCTGAAGAGCGCCCGGCGCTTCCTGTGGTTGTACGCCGCCACCGCGGTGATCTTCTTCTTCGTGCCGACCTCGCTCGGCGGCAACCTGGCCCGGCTGGGCGAGCTGACGTCCGGGCCGCTGATGGCGGTGGTCCTGCTCTCGGCCGGCCGGCGCCGGCTGGTGGTGCTGCTGACCCTGCCGCTGCTGGTCTGGCAGTTCCAGTCCGCCGCGCTGGCCATCACGCACGACATCAAGGACTCGCCGGGCGAGAAGCCGCAGTACTACGCGGGCATGCTCGACTACCTCCAAAAGAACAACACCCACCCACTGGGCCGGGTGGAGATCCCGTTCACGCGTGGGCACTGGGAGTCGGTCTTCGTCGCCGAGAAGATGCCGCTGGCACGCGGCTGGGAGCGCCAGCTGGACCGCAACTACAACGCGGTGCTCTACCAGAAGGACCTGACCGTCGAGGAGTACCGCGACTGGATCGACGACACGGGCGTGCGCTTCGTGGCCCTGCCCGACATCCCGATCGATCCGTCGGCGGTCCCCGAGGCCGACCTGATCCGCAAGGGCATCCCGTGGCTCAAGCCGGTCTACACGGAAAAGGACGGGCGCTGGCAGATCTGGGAGGTCGAGAACCCGAGCCCGATCGTCGAGGGGCCGGGCGAGCTGACCGAGCTGACGCCCAGCCGGTTCTCCTTCAACGCACACTCCGCGGGCACGTTCGTGGTGAAGATCCACCCGACCTTCTGGGTGACCGCCGACCGGCCCGAGATCGTAATCAGGGCGACCAAAGACGAGTGGAGCGAGATCACCGTCGACCGCCCCGGACCGGTCACGGTGTCCGCGCGCGACGCCAAACTCTTCAAGGGCAACAAACCCTGATCCGCGCCGGGTGAGCGGGGGCGGGTCCGCGACCCGCCCCCGGCCCGCTCACGGCGCCGGCGGCGCGTCCGGGTCCAGACCGCCGGCCCACTTGGGCGCCCGGGGCTGCCACGCCTTGACCTCGGCCAACAGGCTCGCGGCACTCCGCGCGACCAGCAGCGTCGAGCGCAGATCCGGCTTGAGGAAGCCGTTGGCGGTCATCGTGTCCAGCGCGTCGAGCAGCGGACCCCAGAAGCCGTCCACCTCCAGGACCGCGACCGGCTTGGTGTGGATGGCCAGGTGCTGCCAGGTCCAGACCTCGAACAACTCCTCCAGCGTGCCCGCACCGCCGGGCAGCGCGACGAAGGCGTCCGCCTGGGCCGCCATCGCCGCCTTGCGCTCGTGCATGGTCTCGGTGACCTGAAGATCGGTCAGGCCGCGGTGGGCGATCTCGCGATCCACCAGCGAGCGCGGCATCACGCCGATCACCTCGCCGCCCGCCGCCAGGCAGGCGTCGGCGACCGCGCCCATCAGACCCACGTGTCCGCCGCCGTAGACGATCCCGACACCCGCCTCCGCGAGCCCGCGGCCGAGTTCGGTCGCCGCCTCCCGGAACCGGGGCGAGACGCCCGACGCCGACCCCGCGAACACCGCTACCCGCATGACGGGCTCCCCTCGTCGAAGACCACCGTGGTGGTGTGCGCAGAAAAATACGCCGATCAAATTCTGCCCAATCCGGTCACGCCCGCGGACGGCGGTCCCGTCCGGGGCGGCGTGGTCGAGCCTCATCGAGTCGGTGCCGAATCGGTGGCGCATCGAGTCGATGAATCGCCTCTCACCCGCCATGGCGGCGGCACAGTCCCGGCATAGAAGGGCAAATTCGGCCATCGTCGGTGGCTGTCACCGAACCCGACGTTGACGGGAAGACCCCTCGCCACGGCAGAATGCCCGCGTGCCCGCCACCGAGCGCCCTGCCTCGGACATCCCGTTCGAGCGGCTGTTTCCCGATCTGGACGACCATGGCCGTGAACGCCTGGTCGCCGCCGCGAGAGCGCTCGATCTGCGCCGCTCCCTCGACGACCCCGCGCGCTGGTTCTGGAACGAGCCCGACCCGCTGAGCCCGGAACCCGAGCCCGAGCCGTCGCCGCACATCCTGGGCACCGCGCTGCTCCTGTACGAGGCCGACGGGGACTGGCTGGAACTGGGTCTGGACGTCTGGCAGCTGGACGGGCCGTTCGTCAGCGTCACCGCCACCGTCGAGGTGGCGTGCTGGTGCGACACCGACCACAACATGCACGCGGTCCAGCGCGCCGAATGGCCGGCGTCCACCGCGCAGGCGTTCCTGGAGGCGTTCCACACCGCCGCGCTGTCCGTGATCCGCCGCATCGAGGGTCCCCGCGACCCGCGCGACCTGCGCGCCCGCGCGGGGCTGCCCAACCCGCCCGAACCACCCCCTGAGGATGACCCCGCCGCCCCCCCGAATGGCCCCGTGGTCTGAACCACCGATTCATCCGAACGAAGGATTTTTTCGCGACACACCGGTGATTCCTCGATGGACATTGCGCCATGGCCCGTCATACATCGGACAATCCGGCGTCCTACCTCAATGCCCACCTGCACCCCATCGGCCCCGGCGTGAAAAACTGGGGCCGTCATGACACATGCTCTGGACGGCCGCATACCCCTGGGGGAGCCCACATCGGGCGCGGGCGGCACCGCCCGCCGTACGTGGCGCCGACACGCGCGCACGGTGCTGATCGGGATCACCGAGCACCCGTACGTGATCACTCTGGCCCTGGTCGGCCTGCTGACCGTGCTCGGCATCAACGGCGCCGACTGGCCGGCCCAGATCTTCCGTGCCTGGCTGGTGCGCGACCACGGCGCGGTGTTGTGGAACAACCAGTGGTACGGCGGGCACCTGCTGCCCGGCTACAGCGTGATCACCCCGGTCCTGGCCGGCGGCATCGGCACGCGCCTGCTCACCGCGATCTCCTGCGTCGCCGCCGCGTGGGCGTTCTCCCGGTTGCGCCTGGGGCGCGGTGACCTGGCCCGCCGGGTCGGCAGCTGCTGGTTCGCGGTCATCGTCAGCATCGAATACCTGATCGGCCGCACCCCGTTCGTGCTCGGCGTGGCCACCGGCCTGATGGCGATCCTGGCGGCCCGGACCGGGCATCGGGCGTGGGCGGCGGTGGCGGCCTGCTTCTGCGGCCTGGCCAGCCCGCTGGCCGCGGCGTTCCTGTTGATGATCGCGCTGGCGTGGGTGCCCTCCGAGCGGGTGTGGGCGACCCGGTTCAGCCTGTCCCCGGCCGTGCTCGGCCTGGTGATGTCGCTGGTCTTCCCCGGCGGCGGCGACTTCGCCTTCCCGCTGTGGCGGTTCGCCGCGATCCTGGGCTTCGCGGGCGTGGGCCTGGCCCTGGTGCCGCGCACCGAGGTCAGCGCGCGCCGCTTCCTGTGGTTGTACGCGCTCTCCTCCACCGTGCTGTACCTGATCCCCAGCGCCGTGGGCGGCAACGTGGCCCGGCTCGGCGAGTTGTGCGCCGGCCCGCTGATGGCCGTGGTGCTGCTCTCGCTGGGTCGCCGTCGCCTGGTGGTCCTGCTCGCCGTACCGCTGCTCGCCTGGCAGTTCTCCTCCGCCGGCAAGGCCGTCGCCTTCAACAACCAGGACAGCACCGGCAAGAACTCCGCCTACTACACCGGGATGCTCGACTTCCTGGAGCGGGCCAATCTGCCGGTGGGCCGGATCGAGATCCCGTTCACCCGCGGCCACTGGGAGACCGTCTACGTCGCGGAGCACATGCCGCTCGCCCGCGGCTGGGAGCGCCAGCTCGACCGCGCGCACAACTCGGTGCTGTACGGCCCCGGCCTGGACGAGGCGCAGTACCACGCGTGGGTGCGCGAGACCGGGGTGCGCTTCATCGCCCTGCCCGACGTCCCGCTGGACCCGTCGGCCAAGCGCGAGGCGGAGATCCTGCGCGCCGGCGCCGACTGGCTGGTGCCGGTGTGGTCCGACCCGCACTGGGTGATCTGGGAGGTGGCCGACCCGGTTCCGCTCCTGGACGGCCCCGGGCAGCTGGTCGACATCACCCCGAGCGGCTTCACCCTGCTCGCCCAGCAGGCCGGCACCTTCACCATACGAATCCACCGGACCAGCTGGTTCGTCGCGAACAAGCCCAATACGAGCATCGGCGAAACCAAGGACGGCTGGACCGAGGTGACCGTCACCGAACCCGGCGAGGTCACCATCACGGCCAAGGCGTCGGCCGTCCTGCCCTGACCGGGGCGGGTAGGGTAATTCGGGTTCATGCCCTGGTGGAAAGGTAAAGCAGACCGATGGCCGAGCACCACGACCACTCCAGCCACGATCACCACGATCACGAAAAGGGCCGGATCTTTGTGATGGGCCGCCCGGTGGACTCGTACCCCGCCATGGCGCCCGAGGCCGCGCGCGGCAAGGTCCTGCGCGTCACCGTGGTCGGCGAGGAAGTCCTGCACCGGCCCTGCGCCGAGATCACCGAGTTCGGCACCGACGAGCTGAACACGCTGATCGACGACATGTTCCTGACCATGTACGTCGCCGACGGCGTGGGCCTGGCCGCGAACCAGGTCGACGTCGGCATCCGGCTGTTCGTCTACGACTGCGTGGACGAGGACGGCCACCGGCACGTCGGCCACATCCTCAACCCGGTCCTGGACGAACTGCCCGCGACCGAGCGGCACCTGGAGGAGGCGGGCGAGGGCTGCCTGTCCGTCCCGGGCCCGCACGAGGACCTGGCCCGCCCCGACCGCGCCATCGCGCGGGGGGTGGACAAGGACGGCAACCCGCTGGTGATCGAGGGCGAGGGCTACTTCGCCCGCTGCCTCCAGCACGAGACCGACCACCTCAACGGCTACCTGTACATCGACCGGCTCTCCAAGCGCGAGCGCAAGAACGTGCTCAAGGAGATGGAGTCGATGCGCGACGAGGTGTTCGCCAAGCGCGAGGCGAAGGCCAAGCAACTCGCGGGCTGACGCCCGAAGGCGCGCAACACCGAAAGGGGCGGGGAACCGGTACCGGTTCCCCGCCCCTTTCAGGCGTTCACCTCATCCCGAGGCACGCACCGCTCTCGCGGTCAGCTGCACCCGCTGGTCGAGCCGCAGCCCTCGCAGACGTAGCAGCTGCCCGCCGGGCGCATCTTGATCCCGCAGGAGAAGCACAGCGGGGCGTCCGCGCTGCGGCCTTGGCGGGCCTCCAGCAGCTCGGTGGAGGAGTGCACCGCGGCCGGCACCGGCTTCAGGTCCGGGGCCTTGGGCGCGGCATCGGTCGGCGCGGACTGCGCGAGGGTGCGCATGTCCTCCGCGGCGGCCGGCTCGTCCGGCTCGTAGGAGCCGGTCTCCAGGTGCCGGGTGCGCTCCGCGGCCGAGTGGATGCCGAGCGCCGAGCGGGTCTCGAACGGCAGGTGATCGAGCGCCAAGCGGCGGAAGATGTAGTCGACGATCGACTGGGCCATCCGCACGTCCGGGTCGTCGGTCAGACCGGCCGGCTCGAACCGCATGTTGGTGAACTTGGAGACGTAGGTCTCCAGCGGCACGCCGTACTGCAGGCCCACCGAGACCGCGATCGAGAAGGCGTCCATCATGCCCGCGAGGGTCGAGCCCTGCTTGGACATCTTCAGGAAGACCTCGCCGAGGCCGTCGTCCGGGTAGGAGTTGGCGGTCATGTAGCCCTCGGCGCCGCCCACCGAGAAGGAGGTGGTGATGCCGGGCCGACCCTTGGGCAGGCGCTTGCGGACCGGGCGGTACTCGACGACCTTCTCCACCACGGTGGTCGCGGTCGACTTGCCGTCGTCGGCCTTGCCCTTGTTCTCGCCCTTGCCGGCCGAGAGCGGCTGGCCGACCTTGCAGTTGTCGCGGTAGATCGCCAGCGCCTTGATGCCCAGCTTCCAGCCCTGGAAGTAGATCTCCTCGATCTCCTCGACGGTGGCGTCCTCGGACATGTTGACCGTCTTGGAGATCGCGCCGGAGATCCACGGCTGGATCGCCGCCATCATCCGCACGTGGCCCATCGGCGAGATGGTGCGCTCGCCCATCGCGCAGTCGAAGACCTCGTAGTGCTCGGTCTTCAGGCCGGGAGCGTCCACCACGTGGCCGTGCTCGGCGATGTGCTCGACGATCGCCTCGACCTGCTCCGGCTGGTAGCCGAGCCGGGTCAGCGCCCGGGCGACCGTGCCGTTGACGATCTGCATCGAGCCGCCGCCGACCAGCTTCTTGAACTTCACCAGCGCGAGGTCGGGCTCGACACCGGTGGTGTCGCAGTCCATCATCAGGCCGATCGTGCCGGTGGGGGCCAGCACCGAGGCCTGCGCGTTGCGGAAGCCGTGCTTGTCGCCGAGCCTCACGACGTCCTTCCACGCCTTGGTGGCCAGGTCCCACACGGGGGTGTCCAGGTCGTCCATACGCTTGCCGGCGTCGTTGGCGTCGGCGTGCTGGCGCATCACCCGCTTGTGCGGCTCGGCGTTGCGGGCGTAGCCCTCGTACGCGCCGACGATGGCGGCCAGCTCGGCGGAGCGCTTGTACGCGGTGCCGGTCATCAGCGAGGTGATAGCGCCGGCCAGCGCCCGGCCGCCGTCGCTGTCGTACGCGTGGCCGGTGGCCATCAGCAGCGCGCCGAGGTTGGCGTAGCCGATGCCCAGCTGGCGGAACGCGCGGGTGGTCTCGCCGATCTTCTCGGTCGGGAAGTCGGCGAAGCAGATCGAGATGTCCATCGCGGTGATGACCAGCTCGACGACCTTGGCGAAGTTGACCGCGTCGAAGGTGTCGTCCTCGCGCAGGAACTTCATCAGGTTCAGCGAGGCGAGGTTGCAGGACGAGTTGTCCAGGTGCATGTACTCCGAGCACGGGTTGGACGCGGTGATCCGACCCGACTCGGGGCACGTGTGCCACTTGTTGATCTCGTCGTCGTACTGGATGCCGGGGTCGGCGCAGGCCCACGCGGCCTCGGCCATGCGCCGGAACAGCGACTTGGCGTCGACCGTCTCCAGCACGTCGCCGGTGAGCCGGGCGCGCAGCCCGAACTCCCCGCCCTGCTCGACCGCGTTCATGAACTCGTCCGAGACCCGGACCGAGTTGTTCGCGTTCTGGTACTGCACCGACGCGATGTCGGCGCCACCGAGGTCCATGTCGAAGCCCGCGTCGCGCAGCGCGCGGATCTTCTCCTCCTCCTTGACCTTGGTGTCGATGAAGTCCTCGATGTCGGGGTGGTCGACGTCGAGCACGACCATCTTGGCCGCGCGGCGGGTGGCGCCGCCCGACTTGATCGTTCCGGCGGAGGCGTCGGCGCCGCGCATGAAGGAGACCGGACCCGAGGCGTTGCCGCCCGAGGTGAGCAGTTCCTTGCTGGAGCGGATCCGGGACAGGTTCAGGCCGGCGCCCGAGCCGCCCTTGAAGATCAGGCCCTCTTCCTTGTACCAGTCCAGGATCGAGTCCATCGAGTCGTCGACGGACAGGATGAAGCACGCGCTGACCTGCTGCTTCTGCGCGGTGCCGACGTTGAACCAGACCGGCGAGTTGAAGCTGAAGATCTGGTGCAGGAGGGCGTACGCCAACTCGTGCTCGAAGATCTCCGCGTCGGCGGGGCCGGCGAAGTAGCCGTTCTCCTCGCCCGACTTGCGGTAGGTCTTCACGACCCGGTCGATCAGCTGCTTCAGGCTCCACTCGCGCTGCGGCGTGCCCACCGCACCGCGGAAGTACTTGCTCGTGACGATGTTGACCGCGTTCACCGACCAGGAGTCGGGGAACTCGACGCCGCGCTGTTCGAAGTTGATCGAGCCGTCGCGCCAGTTGGTCATGACGACGTCACGACGCTCCCAGACCACCTCGTCGTACGGGTGGACGCCGGGGGTCGTGTAGACGCGCTCGATCCGCAGGCCCTTGCCGGGTCGTGACCGACCGGCACCGCGTGCTGAGCCGCTCGTCGTCTCTGTCATGCCGTCTCCTCTTTTGAACAACGCCGTGGGCAGGCCGGGGCATCCCGATGGGAGGACCCGGATGACCGGTCGGGTGGTCCGTCGTTCCTGTGCTACCGACGTGTACTACCGAATGAAAATGTGAATGACCCGCGCGTGGATGACCCGCGCTCAGTCCGCGGCGGGAGCGTCCGCCGCGTTCGCGGACACCTCGGGCCCGCTCGACTCCGCGCGACCGGCGCGCAGCAGCGCGACCTCGGCCTCGAAGTCCTCCAGGGACTCGAAGGCCCGGTACACGGACGCGAACCGCAGGTAGGCGACCTCGTCGAGCTCACGGAGCGGGCCCAGTATGGTCAGGCCCACGTCGTGGGTGGTCAACTCGGCGCACCCGGTGGCCCGCACCGCCTCCTCGACCCGCTGGCCGAGCAGGGCCAGCGCGTCACCGGTGACCGGGCGGCCCTGGCACGCCTTGCGCACACCGGCGATGACCTTGTCCCGGCTGAACGGCTCGGTGACGCCGCTGCGCTTGATCACCGTGAGCGAGGCGGTCTCGATCGTGGTGAAGCGCCGTCCGCAGTCGGGGCACGAGCGACGGCGCCGGATGGCGGCCCCGTCGTCGGTGGTCCGGCTGTCCACGACGCGGCTGTCCGCTCGCCGACAGAAGGGGCAGTGCATGCCGTTCCCTCTCCCCCTCGTTCAGACACAGGTCCTGCGTGGTGCTCGTGCGCGTCGCGCGCGGAGCGGCGAAACGTGCCCTGGTGGTGCCGCGGGTTGCCGCGCCCTCGCCCCGAGGGCCCACGCCTGGGGGCCCGTCCGGTGCGGTCCGGGAATGCTCCGGGAACATAGTATATACGGCAACCACAACTTGTGGGCTTCTGCAACGCCCTCGACCACAAGATGTAGTGGCTACGGTAGACCGCGACCCGGGGCGCTGCAAGCCGACTCGCAGACACTCGGAGAGCCCGTGGTGACCTCTCGTCATCCCCGCAGGTCACCGCCCGAGAAGTCGGCGAAATTAACCCGACCGGCCGCGTGTCGCGGCACACGAGCGGCGCATGCGACATTTCGGGCATCGTTTCCGCGGGCAATTCCCGAACGGAATTCGAATGTATGTACGATTACTACAGCGGGAACCGAATGATCGCCACCGGATTGGCCTAAATTCACTCGAACGTGTGTTTGGCGCAACCTTTCGAACCCGACTACCGTTCTCCACGTGCGAGCAATCCGTCGAAAGGGCCAGCCGTGACCGGAGAAGCCACCGGAGCCATCCACCCCGGAATCCGCACCGAAACCCTCCCCGCGAAACACCCGCACAGCGCCACCGTGCCGCCGCCGGCGCCCGCCCCGGGCACCGAGAACGCGCAGGTCCAAGGCGGTGCGACGCGGCGTCCGGCGGGGGGGCTGACGCCGCGCCAGACGCGCGTCCTCGAAGTGATCCGGACCTCCGTCGAGTCGCGCGGATATCCGCCGAGCATGCGCGAGATCGGCGAGGCGGTCGGACTGTCCAGCACGTCCTCCGTCGCGCACCAGCTGATGGCGCTCGAACGCAAGGGCTATTTGCGCCGTGATCCGCATCGGCCGCGCGCCTACGAGGTGCGTTCGCCCGACGGCGGGCGTCCGCTCGCGCCGGCCGGGCCGCACGCCGAGCGCGGCTCGCAGGCCGCGTCCTACGTCCCGGTGGTCGGCCGGATCGCGGCCGGCGGTCCGATCCTGGCCGAGCAGTCCGTCGAGGACGTCTTCCCGCTGCCGCGCCAGTTGGTGGGCGACGGTGACGTATTCCTGCTCAAGGTCAGCGGTGACTCGATGATCGAGGCCGCGATCATGGACGGCGACTACGTCGCGGTCCGCCGCCAGCCGGTCGCCGAGAACGGCGACATCGTCGCGGCGATGCTCGACGGCGAGGCCACCGTCAAGCGTCTGCGGCACCGGGACGGCCACCGCTGGCTGATGCCGCACAACCCGGCCTACGAGCCCATCCCGGGCGACGAGGCCACCATCCTGGGCCGTGTGGTCGCCGTCATGCGCCGAGTCTGAGATGACCGGGGACCCCCATATACCGCCCACGGGCGGTCGTCCGGCAACTTCACGCCGAACGACCGCCCGTCCCGCGTCCGAGGCGCCCCCGCCGCCGCGATGCCCCGTGCTCACCCACACGACGCAGCACCCCCTCGCCAATCGAAACGACACGGCCCGCCCCACCGAACCGGCCCACGCCCCCACCCCAGGCGCGTCGGCGCCCACGACTCGGGCCGCCCGCGGGATCGACGCGCGCAGCGCGGAGAGCGGCGGAGCCGCAGAACTCGGGCCGGGTGGCCCGGAGCGAAGCGGAGGGACACCCGGCCCGAGCGAGGGGCCGCTTTTCTGCGGAGGAGCGAAGCGGGGGAGCAGAAAAGCGGCCCCTCGCGAGCCGGCGCGAAGCGCCCACAAAGAAGCAACGCCGCGAACAAGACTCCGCCCCGGGCTTCACTCGCCCGCGACGCCGCCCGCCCGCTTCGCGGCCCAACGCCTCGCGGGCCGGCGCCGAATCCCCGACGATCAGTCCTTGTCGATCGCGGCCAATGACCGGCGGACCTGATTGCGGTCCTCCGTGTACCACAGGGGGGGCATCGAAGCCCTGAAGAAGCCGCCATACCGCGCGGTGGCCAGCCGCGGGTCCAGCACCGCCACCACCCCCCGGTCGTTCATCGACCGGATCAGCCGGCCGGCCCCCTGGGCCATCAACAGCGCCGCGTGGGTGGCCGAGACCGCCATGAAGCCGTTGCCGCCGCTTTCCTGGACCGACTGCGCCCGTGCGCTCATCAGCGGGTCGTCGGGACGCGGGAACGGGATCCGGTCCATGATCACCAGTTGGCAGGACGGCCCGGGTACATCCACCCCCTGCCACAGCGACAGCGTGCCGAACAGGCACGTGCGCGGCTCGGCCGCGAACCGCCGCAACAGCTCGGCCAGCGAGTCGTCGCCCTGGCACAGGATCGGCACGTCGAGTCGCTCGCGCAGCGCCTCCGTGGCCGCCTCGGCGCCGCGCCGCGAGGAGAACAGGCCCAGCGCCCGGCCGCCCGCGGCCTCGATCAGCTCGGCCAACTCGTCCAGCGTCCCGGCGTTCATCCCGTCGCGGCCCGGCGGCGACAGGTGCCGCGCGACGTAGAGGATGCCCTGCTTGGGATAGTCGAACGGCGAACCCACGTCCATGCAGCGCCACGGCGCCAGGTCGGCGTCGCCGTCCGCATCGTCCTCCCCCGCCGCCTCCTCGTCGTCGCCCGGCCGCACCGCGACCTCCGTGGGCACCGGATCGGGCGCGTCGGTCAACATGCCCTCGGGGCTCAGCCCCAGGCTGCTCGCCACGCCGCGGAAGTTGCCGCCGAGCATGAGCGTGGCCGAGGTGAGCACCACGGTGCGGTCGCCGAACAGCGCCTCGCGCAGCAGCCCGGCCACCGCGATCGGGGCCACCCGCAGCGACGCGCCGGTGCGCTCGTTGCGCTCCATCCAGATCACGTCGTGCGGCGACTCCCGCAGGATGCGCTCGCAGGTGTCGTGGATGTGCTCGACGCCGGCCAGCGCCTGGCGGCGGGCCGCGTCCTCGTTGCTCAGCGACTTGTCCCGGACCTCGCCGAGCGAGGTGATCACGCCCCGGCTCGCGTCGCGCAGTGCGGTCACCGTCCAGCCCAGGTCCGGATCCACCTCGCGCAACCGGCCGGGCTCGCGCCCGTCCAGCGTCTTGCGGAACGCCTCCGAGGCGGCGTTCAGGTTGTCCACCGCGCCCTCGTTGGCCAGCTTGCCGGCGCGCCGCGCGGCCCGGTCGACCGCGCTCAGGCTCAGCTCGGCGGTGGCCACGCCCGTGGCCCGGCTCGCGAACTCGTGCGCCTCGTCGACGATCAGCAGCTCGTGCTCGGGCAACACCGGCGCGTCCTCCAACGCGTCGATGGCGAGCAGCGCGTGGTTGGTCACCACGATGTCGGCCTGCTTGGCCCGCTCGCGCGCGGCCTCGGCGAAGCAGTCGTCGCCGTACGGGCAGCGCGAGGCGCCCAGGCACTCGCGCGAGGACACCGACACCTGGGCCCAGGCCCGGTCGTTGACCCCCGGGCTCAGGTCGTCGCGGTCGCCGGTGTCGGTCTCGTCGGCCCACTCGCGCACCCGGACCACGTCCTGCCCGAGTTTGCTCGTGGGCGCCGGGTCGAACAGCACCTCGCCCTCGTCGGGCGGCCCGTCGTGCAGCCGGTGCAGGCACAGGTAGTTGCCGCGCCCCTTGAGCGTGGCGAAGGTCGGCGAGCGACGCAGTTGCGGGCGCAGCGCCTCGACGGTGCGCGGCAGGTCGCGCTCGACGAGTTGGCGCTGGAGCGCGAGGGTCGCGGTGGCCACCACGACCTTGCGGTGCGCGGCAAGCGCGGGCACCAGGTAGGCCAACGATTTGCCGGTGCCGGTGCCGGCCTGGACCAGCAGGTGTTCGGCGCGGGCGACCGCGCCGGCGACGGCCTCGGCCATCGATACTTGTCCGGGTCGCTCCGATCCGCCGACGGCGGCGACGGCGGCGTGCAGGAGTTCGGTCAGCGCAGGACGGTCGGAGTCGCTCATCGGGCGACAAGCCTAGATGCTCCGACCGACATCCCCGACCGCGCGGCCCGCTTCGTCCGACTCCTCCCCGAAGGTCTACCGGCTCAGCCGAGCTTGGCCAGCACCGCCTTGGCCATGGCCTCCTGGCCGAGCGCGTTGGGGTGCACGGGGCCGGCGGGCGACTCCGGCTTGACGCCCTCGACCCACTTGGTGCCGACCGGCTTGCACACGTCGTGGCCGGCCGAGCCGGTGTAGGTGTCGACGTATTCCGCGCCCTGCTTGGCCGCCTCCTTGGCGATCATGTCGTTGAGCGCGGGCACCACCTTGCGCAGGTACGGCAGGTCGCCGTCGGCGACGGGCACCTGGGTGGGGCAGCCGGGGCCGCTCTCCGGCAGGATCGTGGGGTAGCCGACGACCAGGATCCGGGCCTTGGGCGAGCGTTCCTTGATGCCGGTGATGGCGGCGGCCAGCTTGGGCCCGGTGTCGGCGATCCGCTTGGTCAACTCGTCGTTGCCGCCCGGGGCGTACTTGTCGGTGCACGGCTGGGTCGAGGTGGTGCTGCGGCTTTGCAGCACGCACATCGTGACGATCTCGGAGAAGCCGATGTCGTTGCCCCCGACGCCCAGGGTGACCAGCGCGGTGTCCGGGCGCAGCGCGTCGAACTGCGGCGGCGGGGTGCCCTGGGTCTGCTGGCCGACCGTCAGGTCCGGGGTCCTGGCTCCCCCGCAGGTGACGTCGACGAAGCCGGCGATGTTCTTCTGCTTGGCCACCAGGTGCGCGTAGTTGCTCTCCGAGCGGCTGCAGCCGGGCGGCGCGGTGGGCACGATCACCGGTATCTTCACGCCGGCCGCGTACGAGTCGCCGAGCGCGACGTAGGTGGCGCCACTGGCGGCGGCGGGCAGTGCGCCGGCCGGTGCGGGGGCGGCCTGCGTACCCGCGGGGGCGCCGCTCTTCGCGGCGGCGGATGCCTTGGCATCGCCGGAGTCGTCCGAGCAGGCGGACAGCGCGCCGAGCGCCGTCAGTGCGGCCAGGCCCGCGATCGCCCTGCGAGTTGTGCGCACGAGCGCTCCCCTCTCGTCGTTGCCCGCCCATTACCCGTCGGTAGGTATCGGCGTTCCGGCGAGACTACGGTTTTCCGCGCCCGAATGCCGGCCTCGGTGCCGGCTCAGTCGAGCTTGATCGTCTCGCGGCGCGCGCCCGCCGCCGCGCGCGCCCGCGAGGGCAGGTCCTCCAGCATGGTCAGGCACTCGCGGGCGGCGTCGATCTCGATGTCCTGGAAGGTGGCCGCGACCACGTCCACCCGCTCCTCGTCGGCCTCGATCACCACGCGCCCGTCCGGCCCGTACACCCCGCTGCGTCCGCAGGCGGGGCCCAGGCCGGTGTCGCCGATGTGGTTGGCCACCACCGTGTAGCAGGTGTTCTCCAGGGCGCGGGCGGCGAAGTAGAGGTCGCGCCGGTGTTCGCCGTCGCCGCGCGTGTACACCCCCGGGCACAGGTACGCGTCGCAACCGTCGTGCACGGCCGCGCGCGCGTGTTCGGGAAAGCTCACGTCGTAGGCGCTGCCCAGGCCCAGCCGCCAGCCGGCGATCTCGATCGTGCAGCCGTGGTCGCCGGGGCGGAACAGTTCGCGTTCCTCGCGCCACAGGTGTTGGCGGTCGTAGGCCACGTGCGCGTCCCCGTCGCGGCCGATCACCAGCAGCGAGATGGTGCGCCCGCCCGCCCGGCGCACCGCGGCGCCGACCACGGCGACCGTGCGGGTGGCGTAGCAGGCGGCCTGCAACTCGCCGAGCCGGGTGTCGCCGGGCACGATGTCGCACGGTTTCACGTCGGGTCGGAACAGGTCGAGGTCGTAGCCCGACAGGAACAGCTCCGGCAACACCACGACATCGGCGCCGGCCGAGGAACCGAAGCGCACGAGTTGCGCGGCCGTGGCGACATTCGCGGGGATGTCGCCCGGCTGCGCCTGGGCCTGTGCGGCGGCGACCCTCAGGGGTTGCCTCGCGTTTTCGGCGACGTCGGTCACCCGCCGCATTCTGGCATCGTGATGGGGATCACACCATCGGCAAACCGGACAGGTTGTTCGTGAGCCCGGGTCGGATCGGGGTGTGCCTCACATGCACAGCGCGTTCGGCACGGTCCCGTGCGCGCCCACGTGCGGGCGGGTGGGGCGGTCCCGGTAGCCGTCCAGGAGCAGCCGATTGCGGTTCAGGCACAGCCGGTCGATCCGGGGCGTGAGCAGGTCGAACAGCTCGAAGCGGTCCCCCAGTTCGGGAAACGCCGCCTGGTGTTCCAGCACCTCCTCGCGCACCAGCGCCCAAAATCCCTCCTGGGGGATGCCCAGGTGGGCGACCGCGAGATCGGCGAGGTAGCGGTGGTGGCCGACCAGGAGCGCGGCGTGGATGAACTGGCACAGGTAGTCGGGCTTCTCCCGGAGCAGGACCGCGTCCACGTCGGCGGGCAGCGCGGCCAACTCCGGCAGCGGCCGGTCGCTGATGTTGACGTCGTCGACGAAGTCCTTGATCGCCAACCGGACCGGGACGTCGTGCTCGTCGAAGACCACGATCGTGTTCTCCCCGTGCGGCGAGAACACCAGGCCGTAGCGGTACAGGCAGTGCAGCAGCGGCGGCAGCAGCGCGTGGAAGAGCCGGCGCAGCCACACCCGGGGGGCCAGGCCGGAGCGTTCGATCAGTTCGACGACGAACGGCCGCCCGGCCGGGTCCACGTGCAGCAGCGAGGCGAGGGTGCGGGCGCGCTCGCCGGGGTCGAGGTGCGGGGCCAGCGGTTCGCGCCAGATCGCGCCGAGCAGTTCGCGGTACTGGTAGGGCACGCCGGGCAGTTCCTCGAGGACCGGATGGCGCACGGTGATCGACGCGGTCTCGCCGAGCATGATCACCCGGCATTCGTCGCGCAGGAACGGGTCCGCGTCGCGCAGGCCGTGCACCCACGCGGTGACCGCGGGCGCGGCGAGGGTGCGCTCGCTGGGCAGGCCGCGCCACACCAGCGTGTTGAGCACCGACAGCGGCAGTTTGACGGTGCGGCGGGTGGGGCGGTCCACGTTGAGGAAGGTACGGACCGACTGCTGGGCCAGGTGCCGGTCCTCGGCCTCGCCCAGCGGCACGATCCGCCCGGCGGCCAACTCCGGCGAGAACAGCGTCGCGATCGCCTCGTCCCACTGCCACGGGTGCACCGGAAGCCACCGGAACTCCTCCGGCGCCGACACCCGCGCGGCCAGTGCACGGTGGAAGCGCTCACTGGTCGCCGGGTCCAGTTCCTCGTCGTAGAGCCGCTGTTCGGCCAGGCCCGGCACCGCCCGCCACTGTGCCAAGTCCCGGTGCACCGCGATCCACGGCAGCCGCATCGGGCGCCGCGCCTCGGGCGCGTAGGCGCGCGCGTCGCTCGCCGAGAAGCCGACGCGGCCCTTGTTCGGCACGATCCACGGATGACCGGTCTGGTGGCCCTCCAGTTCGGCGTAGCCCAGGTCGGCCAGCGCGGCCGCGGCCGGCGCGCTCGCCGCGATCGCCGCGTCGGCGGCCAGCGTCGCGGTCAACTCGCGCACCAGGTGCCCTGCGGTGTCGCCGGCGAGGCCGATCACGGTGTGCGCGTCGAGCAGGAACTGGAGCATGTCCTCGGCCGGATCGGCGCCGCCCTCCCACTCGCGCACCACCGACGCCGGGTCCACGTGCCACGCGTCGTAGGCGCCGCGCCGGGCACGGAAGCGGTAGTGCACGTCGCCGGACACCTCGACGGTGTAGGCATCGCCGTCGGCGACGGGGGCGAGCAGGTCCTCATAGGCGAACTCGGCGATCGCCTTGGCGATCATGTCCCGGTTGACCCGCCGCCACAGCTCCGTATCCGTGGAGGGCGCGCCGTGGCGCGCGGCGGGCACCCGGGAGGCGGGCTCAGGCGCTGCGTGTCGGGCGCCCTGGTGCGGCAGTTCGGCCTCGATGGGCTCCGCTTCCGGGTTCGACTGCGACATGGCATACCTCTGCGGGGTCGGTCGCGCTCCGTCGGTGCGGTCGGCGGGCGGGCTCGGTGTCGCCCGCGGCCAGGCCGAACGTGGTGAACGCGGTGCGGATCGGCAGTCGGTAGACCGCGCTGCCGCACACGGAGTTGAGGATGGTCGCGGCCCGGTGCGCGCCCAGGCCCAGATCGGGTGTGCCCACGCCGTGCGTGTGCAACTCGGCGTTTTGCGTGTACAGGCCGCCGGTGATGTGCGCGGGCAGGGTGACCCGGTGGTCCAGGTCGATCAGCGGGCGCCCGGCGGTGTCGCGGGTGATCAGGTCCCACAGCGGGTCGAGCATCGCGGGGTGCCGCTGGGCGTAGCCGGTGGCCAGCACGACCCGATCGGTGCGGACGGTGAACGCGCGGTCCTGCTCGCCGTGCCGGCAGCCCAGTTCCACCCCGTCGCCGGTGATCCGCGCGGCGGTGACCGTCACATCGGGCATCAGCGTGGCGCGCACCCGGCCGCCGGCGATGCCGCGCTCGTACAACTCGTCGTGGATCGCGGCGATGGTGTCCGCGCTGATCGCCTTGTACAACTGCCACTGCTCGGGCAGCAGTCGGTCGCGCACCGGCTCGGGCAGGCCGTGGAAATAGCGCGTGTAGTCGGGCGTGAAGTGCTCCAGGCCGAGTTTGGAGTATTCCATCGGGGCGAACGCGGGCGACCGGGTCAGCCAGGTCAGCCGCCGGCTGGGGCCGGTGCGCCGGCGCAGCAGGTCCAGGAACACCTCCGCGCCGGACTGGCCCGAGCCGAGCACCGTGACGTCCTCGGCGTCGGTGAGATCGGCGCGGTGGTCGAGGTAGTCGGCCGCGTGCAGCACGCTGTCCCCGAGCAGGTGCGCGAACGGCTCGGGCACCACCGGTTCGGTGCCGATGCCCAGCACCACGTGTCGCGCGTGCACCCGGTGGTGCTCGCCGCCGGCCACGTCGCGAAAGTCGATCCGGTACAGGTCGCCCTCCCAGGCGACGGAGACCACCTCGCTGCCGAAGCGGCAGGCGGGCAACGCCTCGGCGACCCAGCGGCAGTAGTGGTCGTATTCGCGCCGGGGCACGTGCAGGCGTTCGGCGAAGTAGAACGGGAACAGCCGGTCGTGCGCGCGCAGATAGGCCAGGAACGACCACGGGTTGGTCGGGTCGACCAGGGTGACCAGGTCGGCCAGGAAGGGCACCTGGAGGGTGGTGCCGTCCAGGAGCAGCCCCGGATGCCAGCTGAACGTGGGCGCGCGGTCCAGGAACAGCGTGCGCAGCGGCTCGACCCGGTCGGCCAGCGCGGCCAGCGCCAGGTTGAACGGCCCGATGCCGATGCCCACCAGGTCGTGCACCACCGCGCCGGGGTCGGCCGCCCGGCGCGGCGCGGGCAGGAGATCGGTCACGGCCGGGCACCCGATTCCCGCGCGGTGCGCGGGCGCACCATCATCGCGGCGGTCTTGTCCGGCAGGCGCACATCGCCCAGGCGCCCAAAGCCTGCCCGCTCGAAGGCGCGCACCGACGCCTCGTTGCGCACGTCCGGCTCGGCCACCACGCGCATCGTGTCGGGCGCGGCGCGCAGCACCAGTTCGGTGACCGCGCGCAGCAGCAGCGAGCCGACCCCGCGCCCGCGCGCGCCGGCGGGCCCGATCAGCAGGTGGATGCCCACGTCGTGCGGGCGCGCGGGGTAGTGCCGGGCCAGATCGTCCAGGTCGGCGCGGTACAACTCCCAGTAGCTGACCGGCTCGTCGTCGAGGCAGCCCAGGTAGGCGCTGCTGTGGCCGCGCACGGCCCGGCCGGCCAGGTGTCGGCGCACCACCTCCTCGTCGCCGGCCAGCTCCCACCAGCGGGCGGTCACCGGGTCGTTCATCCACGTGTGCAAAAGCGGCAGATCACGCTTGGGGTTCACCTCGTGCAGCGAGAACCGGCCGACCGGCAGGGTCAGCGCACCCCAGCGGGCCGCCTCGGTGAGCGGGCCGGTCGGCCCCGTGCGCGGCCGGCGGGTGGTCAGGCGCAGCGTCTCGGCCTCGGCGAGCGGGATCTCGGGGGACGAGAGGAATGACGGGCTCATACGGGGACGGAACCTCCTGGGGCCGGGCTCACGCGGGGACGTCGGCGAGCGGATTGCGGATGTGCACGTAGATCGACTGGGTGGCGACCGGCCCGACGAGTTCGTCGAGGCCGTGCAGGCGGGTCAGCAGGTTGGCCTTGCAGAGCGGACGCGGATCGGTGAGCAGCGAGCGCGCGGCGCCGCTGTCCTCGGCGTAGCGGGTCAGCAGGGCGCGGAGCCGGGCCAGCAGGACCCCCTCCTCGACCAGCCCCTGGGCGCCGAACGCGCCGATCAGGCCGAGCAGGTTGTTGACCCCCAGGTAGTAGGCCAGGCGTTCGTCGGCGATCTCGTCCGGCACGATCGTGTCGCTGGCCATCCCGGCCGCGGGCAGCCGGCGGGCCAGGTCGCCGGCGCGCGAGGCGCGGAAGTAGTAGCCCTGGTTGTCCCGGTAGCGCCCGCCCGAGGGCAGCCCGTCGGCGTCGAGCAGGACCAGGGTGTTCTGCTGGTGTGCCTCCAGCGCGATGCCGGCGTGCCGGTCCAGCCACAACACCGGCTCGGCCACCACCGCCAGGTAGCGCTCGAACCATTCCTCGGCCACCGACGCCGGCGCGCGCCCGGTGCGCTCGGCGAGGGTGTGTACGTGTCCGGCCAGGCGCGAGGGGCCGATCCCGGGGCGTTCGGCGACCAGCGCGGCCAGGCACGAGACCCGGTCGCCGGCGCCGAACGGGTTGGCCCGCAGCACCAGTTCCAGGCCGGCCGCGGGCCGGTCCGGGCGCGGGAACGGCTCCGGCGGCGCCACCGAGATCCAGGCCGGGTCCCGGACGATGTCGAACGTGGGGTGCACGGCCCGCAGTTCGTGTTCCAGGCCGGAGCGCAGGATGCGGTGCACCTCGATGCCGCGCAGCAGTTCCTTGGGCAGGTTCTCCCGGCGGGAGTTGGTGATCCGCAGGCCGAGGGAGAGCTTGAGCATCACCTCGGCGTCGGGCCGGTACACCGTGCGCACGGAGGAGGTGGGGTGCCAGGGGGCGCCGGCGGGGCCCAGGTCGCGCAACCGGCCGGCGTCGAGCAGGGCGCGCAGGTGCGGGCGCCGCGGCAGGTCGCGGGCCTGCCACGGGTGGGCGGGCACGAGCACGGTGCCCTCGGGGGCGCGCAACTCCCCGGCGAGGTCGGCCAGCACGTCGGCGGCCTCCCGCTCCAGCGCGCTGTCCTGGCCGACCAGGTCGGCGTCGGCGGCGAACCAGTGCAGCGGGAAGGATCCGCGCAACTCCGGCGACCACGAGGCGTCCTCGTCGGGGTCGAGCCGGTCCCGGCTCTTGGGTGTGGGGTGCATCGGGTGGCCGAGCACCAGGGACTGCTCGGCGGCCAGGAACGGGGCGGTCCCGGGCGGGTCTTCGGGATGCGCGCGCCGGTGGGCGATGTAGCGCTCGGTGTGGGTGACCGAGTCGGCCACCCGAATCGCGGTATCACCGCAGGCCCCGCCCGCCGCGCCGGTCCCGCTCGCACTCGCCTCGTCACCGAGCACCAGGGCCAGCGTGACCGCGTTCAGCGGCCCCTCGCCGTCCAGGTGCGCGGCGCCGAAGCGGTGCCAGCCCGCCGGCGACCAGTAGCGCACCACGACCGTCAGGGTCCGGCCGACCCCGGGCAGTTCGACGGTGAGCGTGCCCGACTCCGGTCTCGGCAGCGCGTGTTCGCGCACCCAGCAGCGGAGCAGGCATTCGACCGTCGCCGCGTCGGCGGCGTGCCGGGGGTTCGGCGCGTCGAGGTGGTCCGTTTCGGGGTCCGTCCGCACGGCGGACGGGTCGGGACCCGCGATGGTCATCGCTGCTCCGTCTGGTGTCGGTCGACCCGGGGGTCGATGCCCGTGAATCGTGAATCGTGCATCGTGCCGGAGGCGGCACTCGGGATATGGAGATTTCGACCCGTGTCGATTGTTTGGCGAGGATGGTCGCGAATATGCGAGGCGCGCGGTAACGAAGATTGTTGATGGAGCGTCAGCCCGAGGTCGCGCTTTCCGCGCGCCCCGCCTCGACCACCGCGGCGAGCAGCGCACCGAGGTCGGCGCCGGTGGTGTCGGGGTTGAGCAGGGTGAGTTTGAGGCGGACCGCGCCGGGCCCGTCGCCCAGTTCGGTACGGCCGACCACCGCGCGCCCCTCGTGCAGCAGTCGGCGGCGCAGCGCCGCGTTGACCCGGTCCGCCTCGGTCCGGTCGGCCGCGTTGTCGGGGTCGTGCCCTCGGGGGAGGTAGCGGAAGAGCACGGTGGTGAGCACGGGCTCGGCGGCCAGTTCCAGGTGCGGGTCGACCCGGATCGCCTCGGCCGCGTGTCGGGCCAGGTCGTGGCAGCGGTCCACCAACTCGCCCAGTCCGGCCCGGCCGAGCGCACGCAGGGTGACCGCGATCTTGAACACGTCGGCGCGGCGCGTGGTGCGCGGCGAGTTGCCCAACAGGCTGACGTAGCCGGCGCCTTGGTCGTCGTCGGGGTTGAGGTAGGCGGCGCGCTGGGCGAGCGGCCGGAGTAAGGCCGCGTCGCGGACCAGGAACACCCCGGCCGCGATCGGCTGCCAACCGAGTTTGTGCAGGTCCAGGCCCACCGAGTGGGCCCCTTCGAGGCCGGTGAGCAGCGGCGTGAGCCGGTCCGAGAACAACGCGCCGCCGCCGTAGGCCGCGTCCACGTGCAACCACGCGCCCGCCGCGCGCGCGACCGCGGCGATCGCCGGCAGCGGGTCGATCGCGCCCAGGTCGGTGGTTCCGGCCGTGGCCACGATCGCCGCGATCCGGTCGTTGCCCGCCCGCACCCGTCCGACCGCGGCCGCCAGCGCGTGCGGGTCCATCCGGTGATCGGCGTCGGTGGGCACGGTGACCACCGCGTCCTCGCCCAGGCCCAGGTGGCCGGCGCAGCGGCGGATGGAGAAGTGCGCGGCCTGTGAGCACAGGATCCGCCGCCGGCCGACGCCGGGGCCGAGCGCGTCGCGGGCCAGGAGCAGTCCCATCAGGTTGGACTCGGTGCCGCCGCTGGTGATCGTGCCGCCGGCGCCGCCGGGCGGGAAGCCGACCAGGCCGGCGAGCGCGGCCACCACCTCGGCCTCCAGGGCCACCGCCGCCGGCGCCTGGTCCCACGAGTCGAGCGAGGGGTTCAGAGCGGAGGCGATCAGGTCGGCGGCCACCGCGACGGCCAGCGGCGGGCAGTGCAGATGGCCGGCGCAGCGCGGGTCGGCCGGGTCGGCGGACCCCCACGCGAGCAGCGCGGACAACTCGCGCAACGCGGCGAAGTCGCCCACCCCGATGTCCGGCAGCGTCCCGGGCCCGGGGCCCGCCGACGCAGCACCGCGCGCGGCCGGCACCGGCCCCGCCGCGCCGGAGCCGAGCACCCGGGCCACCTCGACCGCGACCCCGACCGGCCCACCCGACGGCAACGGCCCACCCCGCGCACCGACCCCGGCATCCATCGCGCCGAGCGCAACGTCCACCAGCGCCCGCAACGCATCGGCCCCGCCCACACCCCCCGAGAGCGACACTCCAACGGGGTGCCCCACTCCCCACCCGCCACTCACACCGACTCCGATCCAACAGCCACGAACCCGCCCCCCGAAAACCCGCCGCTCCCACCCCCGGCACCCGCGAACCCACTCATCTCGGACTCGGCAACCCCCCACCCGACCCCCGAAAACCCGGCACCCCCACCTCCGGGATCCTCGAACCCGACACCCCCAGACCCGCTCGCCCCACACTCGGCACCCCCGCACCCGCCACCCGAGAATCCGCCACTCCCAGCTCCGGCGTCCTCGGACCCGCCACCCGGGAATCCGGCACTCCCAATCCCGACGCCCTCAAACCCGACTCCCCCAAACCCGCTGGTCTCGGACTCGGCGACCCCGCACCCGCCACCCGGGAATCCGGCGCCCCCAACCCCGGCACCCTCGGACCCACCACCCGGGGACTCGGCGATCGGGCCGCCGTTTCCGCTCCCGGTCACCCCGTTCGCGGACGCGGGCATCGAGGCTCCGGCACTCGCGGCCCCGCCGCCCGGGAATCCGGCACCCCCAACCTCGGCACCCTCGGACCCACCACCCGGGGAGTCGGCGGTCGGGCCGGCGTTTTCGGTCCCGGTCGTCCCGTTTACGGATGGAGGCATCGAGGCTCCGGCACTCGCGACCCCGGCTGTCCCCGGCTCGGAACCCGCCGCCCCGGCACTCGCGCGCGCGAACCGGGCCGGTCCGGTTCCGGCGCCGCCCGGACCTGCGGGCGGGCCGGGGTATCCCGCCCCGGCCGCCTCGATGGCCTCGGCCAGGCGCTCCAGGACCGCGTCGGCCTGGACCTCGGTCATCGTCAGCGGCGGCAGCAACCGCACCACGCTGTCGTGCCGCCCGCCCAGCTCCACGATCAGCCCCCGAGCCAGCGCCTCGCGCCGCACCGCGAGCGCCAGGCCGGGCGCCGCGGGCCGGGCCCCGATCGCATCCGGCGCCGCGTCGGGCTCGACGATCTCCACGCCGAGCATCAGGCCCCGCCCGCGCACCTCGCCGATCGCGGGCCGGCCGGGCATCAGGCCCCGCAGCGCGCCCGCGAGTCGTGCCCCGACACGGGCCGCGTGCTCGTGCAGGCGGTGCTCGCGCACGAAGGCGATGGTGGCGGTGCCGGCCGCCATCGCCAGCTGGTTGCCGCGGAAGGTGCCCGCGTGCGCGCCGGGCCACCAGCGGTCGAGCTCGGCCCGGTAGACCACCACGGCCAGCGGCAGGCTGCCGCCGATCGCTTTGGAGACCACCATCACGTCGGGCACCACGCCGGCGTGGTCCACGCCCCACATCGCGCCGGTGCGCCCCAGGCCGGTCTGTACCTCGTCGGCGATCAGCGGGATCCCCCGCTCGGCGGTGAGCCGGCGCAGCTCGCGCAACCACTCGTCGGGCGCCGGCAGCACCCCGCCCTCGCCCTGGACCGGTTCCACGATCATCCCGGCGGGCGTCGGCACGCCGCCGCCCGGGTCGGCGAGCAGCGTGCCCGCGTAGTGCGCGGCGATCCGCGCGCCCTCGGCCCCGCCGACGCCGAACGGGCAGCGGTAGTCCTGCGGGAACGGCAGCCGCACCGTGTCTCCCGTGCCCGCCCCGGTCGCGTCCCGGATCGCGGTGTCGCCGCTCACGGCCAGCGCCCCCGCGGTCATCCCGTGGTAGGCCCCGGTGAACGCGACCACCCCGCGCCGCCCGGTCGCGGTCCGCACCAGCTTGAGCGCCGCCTCCACCGCGTCGGTGCCGGCCGGCCCGCAGAACTGGATGCGCCCGTCGCGCGCCAACTCCGGCGGCAGCGTGGCGAACAACTCCTCGACGAACCGGTCCTTGACCGGGGTGGCCAGGTCGAGCACGTGCAGCGGCGCGCCGGTGTCGAGCACGCCCCGGATCGCGGCGAGCACCACGGGGTGGTTGTGCCCCAGGGCCAGCGTGCCGGCGCCGGAGAGGCAGTCGAGGTAGCGCCGCCCGTCCGCACCCTCGACGGTCATGCCGCGGGCCCGCACCGGCACGATCGGCAACGAGCGCGCGTAGGTGCGCGCCGAGGACTCGCGGGCGGCCTGTCGCCGCAAAATACCCGGCGCGTCGGCACTCGTGGTCCCCGAGCGCTGCCGGCCGATCGCCGCACCGACCCGCCCACCGCCATCGGGGCTCACGGCGTCGGCGGGCGGTCCCAGCGGGGTCGGGTCTGGGGCACCGGAGCGGTCGTCCGGCCTGGTCAGGGCAGCGGTCATGACTGCGGCACCTCCACGAGGGCGATCGGAAACTTAGGTAAGGCTTACCTTTGCACGACAGCGGATCGCAACGCCATCACCACAAAGAGTGACGTTGGTCGAATCGACGACTCCCTTGCTGACAACGACCGAACGGCCGCCCGATCACGGGCGGCGGCCCCTCCGATACTGTCGACCGGCACACACCGGGGGCGCACACGGGGAGGTAGGCGCTTGACGCGCGGCGTTCGCACGCTGTTCGTCACGCTGACGGTGGCGGTGTCGCTGCTGGTGACGGGCACCGTCATGGCACTGACACTGGACGGCGTCGGCACCGACGACGGCCACGGCCGGGGACCGGCGGCACTCGCCGATCCGGGGGATCCCGCGCACTGGACCCCGGAGCGGATGAGTCGGGCCAAACCGCGCGAGCCGCGCGGCAACGAGGAGGGCCCGGCCCTACCCCTGCCCTCGCCCGAACCCGGACGCACCGGGGCGCCGGCCGACCCCGAACCGCTGCCCGACGTGCTCGCCGAGGCCAAACCGCCCCCGGTACAGGCCCGCGCGGTCCCCCGCCCCTACACCGGCGAGGCCGGTACGGTCGCCGTCGGCAAACTGTTCTTCGAGGCCCCCGACGGCCCCTCCGTCTGCTCGGGCACCGTGATCGCCGACCCCAAGCGGCCCGGCCGCAGCAACCTGGTGTGGACCGCCGGCCACTGCGTCCACGCCGGACACGGCGGCACCTGGTTCACCAGCCTGCAATTCGTACCCGCGTTCAACAGCAGCGGCCAGGCCACCCTCGCCAACCTCGGCAACCCCGGCCCGGTCGCCCCCTTCGGCCAGTGGTGGGCGACCTCCGTCGCCACCTCCGACCAGTGGCGCGCCGGCGGCACCAACGCCACCTCCTCCGCCACCTCGTACGACTACGCGGTGGTCGAGGTGAAAAACCCCGACCGCAACGGACCCAGCCTGGAAGAGGTGGTCGGCCGCGCCCTGCCCGTGTGGTTCGACGCCCCGCGCGAGCTGGCCGAGGCCGGCACCTACGGCTATCCGCAGGACGCCCCCTTCGACGGCCTGACCATGTTCGGCTGCGCCCAGGCCCCGCGCCGGATGACCGTCGACCCGAACACCCCGCCCCTGCTGCGGATCGGCTGCACCATGACCGCCGGCGCCAGCGGCGGCGGCTGGTACGCCACCGCCCCCGACGGCACGCTGTGCCTGATCGGGAACAGCGCGCTCAGCGGCGCCGGCCACACCTGGATCGCCGGCCCCTACCTGGACCAGGACGCCCGCCGCATGCTGGACAACCTCAAGCGCAAGCGCTGACCGGGCCGGACACGACGAGGGCCCGGGTCGCGTCCGCGACCCGGGCCCTCACCATCCGACGATCAGCGCGTGACCACCACGAACCGCTCCAGCTCGGCCGCGAGTTGCCGGCCCACCCGGGCATGCAGCCAGGTGCCCGACTCGCGGTGCTCGGTGCCGAGCAGTTCGCCGCTCGCGTGCACCTTCGCCACCAGGTCGCCGCGCTCGTACGGCACGACCACCTCGACCTCGACGTCGGGACGCGGCAGTTCCTCGTCGATCAGCGCGAGCAGTTCGTCCATGCCCTGCCCGGTGCGGGCGGACACCACGATCGCGTGCTTCTCCCGACGGAGCAGCCGCGCCAACACCTCGGGATCGGCCGCGTCGGCCTTGTTCACCACCACGATCTCCCGCACCCGGTGTGCGTCGACCTCGGTGAACACCTCGCGCACGGCCGCCAGTTGGGCCTCCGGCGTGGGATCGGAGCCGTCCACCACGTGCAGGATCAGGTCGGCGTCGGCGACCTCCTCCAGGGTGGACCGGAACGCCTCGACCAGCTGGTGCGGCAGGTGCCGCACGAAACCGACCGTGTCCGCCAGCGTGTAGCCGCGTCCGCTGGGCGTCTCCGCCCGGCGCACCGTCGGATCCAGCGTGGCGAACAGCGCGTTCTCCACCAGCACGCCCGCGCCGGTCAACCGGTTCAGGATCGAGGACTTGCCGGCGTTGGTGTAACCCGCGATGGCCACCGAGGGAACCGCGTTGCGGCGGCGCTCCTGGCGCTTGGTGTCGCGGGCCTTCTTCATGTCCGCGATCTCGCGGCGCATCTTGGCCATCTTCTCCCGGATGCGCCGACGATCGGTCTCGATCTTCGTCTCACCGGGACCACGCGTGGCCATGCCGCCACCGCCGCCGCCACCCATCTGGCGCGACAGCGAGGCACCCCAGCCGCGCAGGCGCGGCAACATGTATTGCATCTGTGCCAGCGAGACCTGCGCCTTGCCCTCTCGGGACTTGGCGTGCTGCGCGAAGATGTCCAGGATCAGCGCCGTGCGGTCCACGACCTTGACCTTGACGACGTCTTCCAGCTGGATGAGCTGACCGGGCGTCAGTTCACCGTCGCAGACCACGGTGTCCGCGCCGGTGGCGATCACCACGTCGCGCAGTTCGCGGGCCTTGCCGGAGCCGATGTAGGTCGCCGGGTCCGGCTTGTCGCGGCGCTGGATCAGGCCGTCCAGCACCTCCGAACCCGCGGTCTCCGCGAGCGCGGCGAGTTCCTTGAGCGAGTATTCGGCGTCGGCGGCGGTTCCGTCGGTCCAGACCCCGACGAGGACCACCCGTTCCAGGCGAAGCTGTCGGTATTCGACCTCGGTGACGTCGGTCAGCTCGGTGGAGAGACCGACCACCCGGCGCAGCGCGCTGCGCTCGTCACGGTCGAATTGGTCGCCGTCGTAGTCGACCGGACGACCCCCGACGTCATCGCCCGGTCCGAATCCGTCGAAGGCCGCTCCGTCGTCGAGGCCGTCGGCCTCGTCGAAATGGGGAGTCGAGTCCTTGTCGTCGTGTCCGGCGCGGTGTGAGCGAGAAGTCATATCGTCCTGTTCAACGTAGTCGGCGGGCCGCTCCATTCCCCGAAGCGGCCGTCACGATGGTCCCACGAGGGTCCGCACTCGGGCATCCGGGTTTTCGGCCGGTTCGCCCGAAGCGAACCGGGGCGCGGCCCGCCGCGTTCTCACGAGGTCAGCAGCCGGGCCTGCCCGACTTCGGTGCGCACCTTGATCTTGTGCGGCGACTGGTCGTTGCGCGAGACCTTGACGTCGCTGTCGCCGATCGTGGTGGACACATCCGCCGCGTACTGCTGCCCGCCGGGCACCCGCACTGTCGCCCGACCCGCGTCGGTCTTGGCGCTGACGTCGGTGGGCGCCTTGGTGAAGGTCATGTCGATCGAGCCCGCGCTCGTCTGCGCGGTCACCTTCGCCGAGGTGATCCCCTCGCCGTCGATCTTGCCCGCGCTGGTGTGCAGGTTGAGCGTGCCGGTCACATCGCGCAGCGTCACGTTGCCGGCGTCGGTGCGGATGTCGAGCGCGGCGCCGCCGCGCGGGATGGTCACCTCGTACGCCACGAAGCAGGCCTTCTTGCTCGCGCAGTCGTAGTCCAGGACCAACTGGCCGCTGCCGTCCACGTTGTGCGTGGTCGTCGGCGCGGTCTTGTCGTAATGCTGTTTCTCGGTCACCTTGACCACGTTGACGTCGCCCTCGGTCACCTTGACGTTGCCCGCCGCGCTGTCCACCTTGAGCGACTTCACGCTCTGCGTGACGTCGTAGGAAGTGGTCTTCTTCTCCGCGTCGTGGTCGGTGTCCACGTTGAACTCGCACGCGGTCAGCACCAGCGGAAGCGCGACGAGCGGAACGAGCAGGGCCAGACGACGGTTGCGGGCAGCCATAAGGGTCTCCTTGGGTCGGGGCGGGGTACGCCGCCCGAACGCACGACCACTCCCCCGCTGTCCTCTTGCCCTCCAGGCTAGGAAGCACCCCTGTTCCGCGCGTCGGTCCGGCGTCGGGTTGACCGGCTCCTTCCCTGGCAGGAGGCGACCCCGAGGCACTCCACCTCCGGGCAGGGCCCGCCTCGGGGTTCTCCCGGACCCCGGTACCGGTACCGGGGCCGCCGGTCAGTGCGCCAGCCGCGCGCCCAACGCTGGTGCCAGCGCCGCGAATTCGGCCGATTCGGCATCGTCGAGCACGGCATACGCCGCCGCCACCAGCTCGTCCGTGGTGTCCTCCGCGGCCTGTCGGCGTGCCGTCAGCTCGTCGGTGACCTGCGGAAACGGCTTGGTGTGGCCGTAGAACTCGAGGTAGGGGCTCGCCTCGGCCACCTGCGCCTCCACCGCGGTCAGGCGATGCGCGGCCAGGGCCAGGATGTGCAGCCCGCCGCGATGCTCGCGCAGCGTCTGGAGGTTCTGCGCGAGCCGGGCGGGCGCGTCATCCGGAAGAGGTACACCGCGCCAGGCCGAGTACAGCGGGGCCAGCGCGCCCAGGTCGTTCGCCCGCACGATCGTGGTGGTGATCTCCGCCAGCCGGGCCGCCTCCGGCAGGTCGGCGAGGTGCTCGCGCCCCCAGTCGCGGGCACATTGGGCGTACAGCGCGCCGACCCGCTCGGGCGGCGCGGCCTTCCTGCCGCCCTGCCACAGCGGAAGCAGTGCGTCGGCGGTGAAGTGATGGAACGCGGCGACCACCGCGGCGTCGTCGACGTCGCCGAGCACGCCGCCGCGGCCGGCGACGTAGAGCGTCACGCCGTCCAGCCCCAGTTCGGCGCCGCGTGCGACGGTGTGCGGCGCGAAGAAGAAGGCCCCGGCCGCCTGCACCGTCTTCTTGACCGCGCGGGTGGTCTCGCGGGCGGTGTCCATGCTGCTCATGCTCGTGTCTCCCCGGGGACGACTTTGCTTGACCATGTCAGGCAAGACCTATCACGACGGATCGAACGAGCACAGGTGTTCGGACACCGGTTCCGCGACGCCCGCACCGGGGTCACAGGCGGGCGAGGTCGACCCGTCCCTCGGCGACGATCACGGCCGGGCCGGTCATCTCGATGTGCCCGTCCACCCGCTCGGTGATCACCAGGCGCCCGCCGGGCACGTCCACCGTGTAGGTGACCGGCTCGCCGGCCACCGAGGGCTCCGCGCCGTCGGCGCGCGCCGCGGCGACCATCACCGCACACGCTCCCGTGCCGCAGGACCGGGTCTCCCCCGAGCCGCGCTCGTGCACCCGCATGGCCACGTGACCCGGCGCCCGGCGCACCACGAACTCGACGTTGACCCCATGCGGATAGGCCCCCGCGGGGGTCACGGTCGGCGCGGTGTACAAGGTGCCCGCCTGGGCGAGGTCCTCGACGAAGACCACCGCGTGCGGGTTGCCCATGTCCACGTTGGTGGCCGGTCGCACCCGCCCCTCGACGTCGACCCCGATGCCCTCGGAACCGGGCAGCCGGGCCGGGCCCATGTCCACGGTGACCGGGCCCTCGGCGGACACCGTGACCGCCTTGACCCCACCGCGCGTGGCCACCCGCAACTCGCCCGCCTCGGCCAGGCCCCGCTCGACCAGGAACCGTGCGAACACCCGCACGCCGTTGCCGCACATCTCCGCGATCGAGCCGTCGCCGTTGCGGTAGTCCATGAACCACTCGGCCTCGCCGGCCAGGTGCTCGGCGGCCGGATCCTTGGCCGAGCGCACCACCCGGAGCACCCCGTCGGCGCCGATGCCCGCCCGCCGGTCGCACAGCGCGGCGACCTGCGCGGCGGACAGGTCCAGTTCGCCGTCGGCGTCCGGCACGATGACGAAGTCGTTCTCGGTGCCGTGCCCCTTGAAGAAGTGCAAAGTGCTCACCCCGCAATCCTAGGACGGGGCGGGACGGACCACGCGCGAGCGGCCTCGGCGGAGTTCCGCCGAGGCCGCTCGCGCGTGGCATTGGCCCGTTATCGGTCCGGGTGCACCACGCCGGCCGCGCCGCCGCCCCGGCGGGTGGGTTCGGCCACCGCCTGGACGCGCCCGCCGGGCAGGAATTCCAGCGCCGCCGCGGCGCCGATCTCCGGGTTGGCCTTGAGCACGTGCCCGCGCTGTTCGAGCCCCGTGCGCAACCACGCCGGCACCCCCGGTTCGACCTCGGTGGCCGCGCCGTTGCGCTGAGACAGTCGCGGCGCCGCGACCGCCTGCGGCAGCGAGAGGCCACGATCGAGCCGCTCGGTCAGCACCTGGAGCACCGTGGTGATGATGGTCGCCCCGCCGGGCGAGCCCACCGCGATGAACGGCCGGCCGTCGCGCAGCACGATCGTCGGCGACATGCTGCTGCGCGGCCGTTTGCCCGGCGCGGGCAGGTTCGGGTCGAACACGCCCGGGGTCAGCGGCGCGAAGTTGAAGTCGGTCAATTCGTTGTTGAGCAGGAACCCGCGTCCGGGCACGGTGATCGCACTGCCGCCGGTCTGCTCGATGGTCAGCGTGTAGGAGACCACGTTGCCCCAGCGGTCGGCGGTGACCAGGTGCGTCGTGGACAAGCCCTCGATCGGCTCGGTCGCCTCCGGCGTGCCGCTCGCCCGGCACTGCCGGTCGTACGGCGGCTTCGGGTCACCCGGCGGCACCGGGCTCACGGCGGCGTGGTCCGGGTCGATCAGGCACGCGCGTTCCTTGGCGAAACCGTCGGCGAGCAGGCCCTTGAGCGGTACGTCCACGAACGCGGGGTCGCCCACGTAGCGGTTGCGGTCCGCGAAGGCCAGGCGCGACGCCTCCAGATAGTGGTGCGTCGTGGCGACCTCGTCCTGCGTACGCGGGTCGGTGGTCTCCAGGATGTTCAGCGCCTCGCCCACGGTGGAGCCGCCCGACGAGGACGGGGCCATGCCGTAGACGTCCAGGCCCCGGTAGTCGAGGTGGGTCGGCCGCTGCTCCCGGATCCGGTAGTTCGCCAGGTCGCCGTTCTCGATCAGTCCGGGCCGGAAGACCCGGTCGGCTCCCGGTGCCACCGGCGGTTGTTGCGCGGTGCGCACCACCTCGCGGCCGAGGCCGCCGCGATAGAACCAGTCGACGCCGTTGCGACCGAGTTGCTCGTACGTGCGGGCCAGGTCCGGATTGCGGAACACGCTGCCCACCACCGGCGGTTGCCCGTTCGGCAGGAACAGCTGCGCGGTCGGCGTGATGTCGTCGAACCGGGACGCGTTCGCCGCCGTCTGGTCGTGGAACGTCTGATCCACCACGAACCCGCGCTCGGCCAACTGCCGGGCCGGTTCGAGGGCGGAGCGCAGACTGGTCGTACCCCACGTGCGCAGCGCGGTGTTCCACGTCTGCGGCGTGCCGGGAACCCCCACCGAAAGCCCGGAGTTGACCCCCTGGTCGAACGGGATGGGCAACCCGGTGGCGGGGTCGAGGAACGCGTCCTTCTGCATCCTGGCGGGCGCCGTCTCCCGCCCGTCCAGGGTGCGCACGCTGCGACTGCGCGCGTCGTAGTAGACGAAGTAGCCGCCACCGCCGATCCCCGACGAGTACGGCTCGGTCACGCCCAGCGCGGCGGCCGTGGCCACCGCGGCGTCCACCGCGTTGCCGCCCCGGCGCAGCACGTCCAAGCCGATCCGGGTGGCGTCGGGATCGACGCTGGACACCGCGCCGCCCCATCCGGTGGCCACGGGTTGTTTGGCCGGCGCCTCCGCCGGCCCGCCGGGTGACGCGGACGCCACTCCCGGGATGGTCATAGCGAGCCCCAGCGCCGCGACCGACGCCATGGCGCGACGAACCGAGCGAATCACGACCAGCCTCCCCCGAACAGGTTCCGGTGTGTCACGAACCCCCACCGTGCCACGCCGGCCCCACCCGCAACACCCCCAAGTCCCCACCCGGGACCAGGTTCACCCGGTCGCGCGCACCCGGCCCGGAGCGGACGCGCATCAAGTCGCCCGGCGTCCGCGCTACCGAGCGCCCACCTTTTCCAGGGCCGCTTCGAGCAGGTCGGCGCGGGTGTGGTCCAGCCATTCGATTCTCGGGTCGCGGCGGAACCAGGTGTCCTGGCGGCGGGCGAACCGGCGCGTGGTGCGGACCGTGTCCTCGCGGGCCTCCTCGTCGCCGCACTCGCCCGCGAGCATGCGCAGCACCTGGGCGTAGCCCAGCGCGCGGGAGGCGGTGCGCCCCTCGCGCAGCCCGACCCGCTCCAGCTCGCGCACCTCCTCGACCAGGCCCGCCGCCCACATGCGGTCCACCCGTGTGGTGATCCGCCCGTCCAGCACCGGCCGGGGGACGTCCACCCCGATCTGCACGCTGTCGTAAAGCGAGCGGTGGGTGGGCAGGGTGGCGGTGAACGGCCGCCCGGTCAGCTCGATGACCTCCAGGGCGCGCACGATCCGCCGGGCGTTGCTCGGCAGGATCACCGCGGCGGCGGGCGGATCGGCAACCGCCAGGCGCGCGTGCAGCGGCCCGGGGCCCACCCGCTCGGCCTCCGCCTCCAGGCGGGCCCGGATCTCCGGGTCGGTGCCGGGAAACTCCAGGTCGTCGAGGACGGCGCGGACGTACAGCCCCGAACCGCCGACCAGGATCGGGGTCCGCCCGCGTGCGAGCAGGTCGTCGACCACGGCCCGCGCGTCGCGTTGGTATTCGGCCACGCTGGCGGAGCTGGTCACCTCCCACACGTCGAGCAGGTGGTGCGGGACGCCGCCGCGCTCGGCGACGGTCAGCTTGGCGGTACCGATGTCCATGCCCCGGTAGAGCTGCATGGAGTCGGTATTGATCACCTCCCCGTCCAGCGCACGGGCCAAGGCGACCCCCAGATCGGACTTTCCGGCCGCAGTGGGACCGACGACGGCAATGACACGGGGACTCACCCCCCAAGTCTGCCGGATCGCCGACGGGTCGCCGCGCACGGCGGTGGACGACGGCGCCCGTCCCGGCACGCACCGACGTGCGCGCGCCGTCGCTCGTTGCGGTACGGCCGCGCACGAGGTCGTGACCGGCCACGTTCGCTCTCGTTGAGTTCGGACACAGACATACGGCCAAGGAGCAAGTGTGAGTGTTTTCGACTGGTTCAAGCGGCGCCCCGACACGACGGAGACGGGCGGTTCGTGCTGCTCGGGCAACACGGCGGGCACGGATACCGCCACGCTGGTCGAGGACCGGCCCGGGACGCCGGCCGAGGGGCACGCGGCGACCGAGACCGGCGAACCGGTCGCCACCCCGGCGCCCCGGACCGCCGGGGACGAGGCCGTCGCGGCGGAGGCGACAAAGACCCCGGAGGAGCCGGGCACGGGTGCCGCCCACGACGCCGATGCCGAGGACGCGCCGGCCGAGACCGGCGACGGCGCGCCCGAGGTGGCCGACAAGCAGCCCGCGGCGGCGTCGGGCGCGTGAGTCGGACATCGGGCGGCGGTCACCGGATCCGGTGACCGCCGCCCGTCGCGTTCCCGGGGGCACGTGCACCGGGGCACGGCGGAGGCGCCGCCGGCCCGGCCGGCGGCCGGCCCGCCCCCTCCCGCCCGTCAGGCGTCAGGCGTCAGGCGTCAGGCGTCAGGCGTCAGGCGTCAGGCGTCAGGACCACAGCGCCACGAAATACCCCACGCCATAAGGCGCTTCGTCATACAGCAGCCGCCCGCTCCGGCCCGGGCCCGCCGCCCCGGCCAACACCTGCAGCGCGGGTCGTCCCCCCACCCACAGCTCCTCCGCGAGCGCCGGGTCGAGCGCCGCCAGCGCCGCCGGGTCGGCCGTGTCCAGTGCCGCGGCGAGCGCGACGTCGTACGGCTCGGCGCGCGCGTCGAGGTAGCCGGGGGCCTTCTCGGTCCGGCACGCGGACCCGTCGCCCACCACCAGGAGCGCCACCCGATCCGCTCCCGCGACCAGCTCCGCACCCCGCGTCGCACAGCGCGCCGGATCGGCGTCGGCGGCGATCACCGCGCCGGACACCGGGCTCGGCGCGGTGCCCGCGGCGACCCGGTCGGCGGCCCACGGGGAACGGCCGAGCAGCCACGCGCCGACGGCCAGCGCAGGCGGCAGTTCGTGCTCCGCGCCGCCGCCGAGGGTGACCTCCAGGTCGACTCCGTACCGCGCGAAGGAGCCGACCCCGCCGTCGCCGAGGGTCGCCTCGACGGGGCCCGCCCCCACCACCACCAACCGGTCCGGCGCGCTCGCGGCCAGCGCGGCCAGCGCCTGATCGCACGCCGCGCGCAGGGCGTCCAACTCCGCTACGGCCCCGCGGGCCAGCTCGGGCACGATCATCGGGGGGCACGGGACTACCGCGGCGGCTACGAGCATTCAGGGAGAGTACTAAGCGGCCGCCGCGACGCCTCCCGGGTCGCATGATGGGATGGATCACATGCGCGAACTGATGCTGGTGCGACACGGTGAGACCGAGTGGAGCAGGTCCGGGCGGCACACGGGGCTGACCGACATCCCGCTCACCCCCGAGGGCGAGACGCAGGCGAAGGCGGTGGCCGACCTGCTCGCCGGGCGCGAGTTCGGGTTGACCCTGGTGAGCCCGCTGGGCCGGGCCCGGCAGACCGCCGAACTGGCCGGGATCACCGGCGGGACCCCGGAACCCGACCTGGTCGAGTGGGACTACGGCGGCTACGAGGGCATCACCACGGATCAGATCCGCGAGCGGGTGCCCGGCTGGGTGTTGTGGCGCGACGGGGTGATCCCGGGCGACGCGGCGCACCCCGGCGAGTCGATCGCCGACGTGGGCCGGCGGGTGGACCGGGTGCTGGAGAAGGTGCGCCCGGTGCTGGCGCGCGGCGAGGACGCGGTGCTCGTCGCGCACGGCCACCTGCTCCGGGTGCTCACCGCCCGCTGGCTGGGTCTGCCGCCCGAGGACGGCCGGCTGTTCCGCCTGGAGACCGCCCGGCTGTCCACCCTCGGCTACGAGCGCGAACAGCCGGCGATGCTCGGCTGGAACGTGTCCTGACCGAGCGGCCCGACCGGGGCCCGACCGGTCAGTCGCAACAACCCGCCGTCGCCGTCGGCGCGCCCACCGTGACCGGGGCGCCGATGCTCGGCATCCCGAGCAGTACGCCCGGGCTCGGCGCGGGGGTCGCGGTGCGGCGCTCCCACGCGTCGCCCGCGCGGGTGCGCCGGATGGCGAGCGGGGGGCGCTCGGCCAGCAGGTGGTGCGGCGCGGCGTAGGTGATCTCGACCGAGACCATGTCGCCGGGCCGCACACCGTCGGCCGGGTGCTCGAAGTGCACGAGCCGATTGTCCGGGGCGCGCCCGGACAGCCGCGCGGTGTCGTGGTCCTTGCGGCCCTCACCCTCGGCGACCAGCACCTCCAGGGTGCGACCGACCTGGGTGCGGTTCTCCGCCCAGGAGATCTCCTCCTGGAGCGCGAGCAGCCGCTGGTAGCGCTCGGTGACCACTTCCTTGGGCACCTGGCCGTCCATCGTGGCGGCGGGGGTGCCGGGGCGCTTGGAGTACTGGAAGGTGAACGCGGCGGCGAAGCGGGCCTCGCGCACCGTGTGCAGGGTCTGCTCGAAGTCCTCGTCGGTCTCGCCGGGGAAGCCCACGATGATGTCGGTGGAGATGGCCGCGTCGGGCATCGCCGCGCGCACCCGCTCGATGATCCCCAGGTAGCGGTCCTGTCGGTAGGAGCGGCGCATCGCCCGCAACATCGTGTCGGACCCGGACTGCAGCGGCATGTGCAGCTGGTGCATGACGTTCGGCGTCTCGGCCATCGCGGCGATCACGTCGTCGGTGAAGTCGCGCGGGTGCGGCGAGGTGAAGCGCACCCGCTCAAGACCGTCGATCCGCCCGCACGAGCGGAGCAGCTTGGAGAACGCCTCGCGGTCGCCCATGTCGGAGCCGTACGCGTTGACGTTCTGGCCGAGCAGGGTGACCTCGATCACGCCCTCGCCGACCAGCGTCTCGATCTCGGCGAGCACGTCGCCGGGGCGGCGGTCCTTCTCCTTGCCGCGCAGCGCGGGCACGATGCAGAACGTGCAGGTGTTGTTGCAGCCCACCGAGATCGCCACCCAGGCCGCGTAGGCCGACTCGCGGCGGGTGGGCAGCGTGGAGGGGAACACGTCGAGCGATTCCAGGATCTCGACCTGGGCCTCCTGCTCGACCCGGGCCCGCTCCAGGAGCACCGGCAGCGAGCCCACGTTGTGCGTGCCGAAGACCACGTCGACCCACGGCGCCTTGCGCACGATGGTGTCCCGGTCCTTCTGCGCGAGGCAGCCGCCGACCGCGATCTGCATGCCGGGGCGTTCGGCCTTCGCGGGCGCGAGATGGCCCAGATTCCCGTACAGCTTGTTGTCCGCGTTCTCCCGGACGGCGCACGTGTTGAAGACGACCACGTCGGCCGGCTCCCCCTTGGGCGCGCGGACGTAGCCCGCCTCCTCGAGGAGGCCGGACAGCCGCTCGGAGTCGTGGACGTTCATCTGGCACCCGTAGGTGCGGACCTCATAGCTTCGCGCAGTCATAACACCCGACAGGGTACGGGGTTTGCTTCCTGGCGTGTGTGGCCGACCTCCATGGCAATATCGCCGCCGTGCCCTCCTTGTCGTTCCTCCCCGTTTCCCTGCGCGACGCCTACGCGCGACGCCCCCGCCTGGTGCAGGCCGGGGTGGCGACGCTGCTGCTGTTCTGCCTGGTCGGGGGCTACCTGGTGCTCGGCAAGGACGACCGCCCGGCGCCGAGCGGGCCGGTCTCGCTGGCCACCGGGGTGCCGATGGGGGTGTACCACCGCTACGGCGAACTGCTGCGGCCCCGGCTGTCGGCGGACCTGGGCGTGCGGGTGAGCGTGGATTCCAGCGGGGGGTCGGTGGAGAACCTGCGTCGGGTGGTCGCGGGCGTGGACACCTTCGGCATCTCCACCGCCGACGCGGTGGCCGATCTGGGGCCGGGCGACCGGGACCAGTTGCGCGCGGTGGCACGGCTGTACGACGACTACGTGCAACTCGTGGTGCCGGTCGGCTCGCCGGTGCAGAAGATCACCGACCTGCGCGGGCGTCGGGTGGTGGTCGGGCTGCCCGGCTCGGGGGTGGAGCTGATCACCCGCCGGCTGCTGAGCGAGGTGGGCATGAGCGACATGGAGCAGGCCATCACCCCGGTGCGGGTCGGCATCGGCGAGGCCACCGAGCGGCTCAGGGACGGCACCGTGGACGCGTTCTTCTGGTCCGGCGGGCTGCCCACCGGCGCGGTCTCCGATCTGGCCGAGCACTGGCAGGTGCGGCTGGTGCAACTCGGCGACCTCGCGGGCAAGCTGCGCGACCGTTACGGGCCGGTGTACCGCGAGGCGGTGGTGCCGGCCGACGCCTATCCCGGCGGGACCGAGACGCCGACCATCGCGGTGCCGAATCTGCTGGTCACCCGGGCGTCGCAGGATCCGGAGCTGATCAGGCGGGTCACCGAGACGGTGATGGAGAACCGCGAGGCGATCGGACGCGAGGTGCACGCCGCCCAGTTGGTCGACCCGAGGACGGCGATCTTCACCGATCCGCTGCCGCTGCACACGGGCGCGCTGCGATGGTACCGATCGGTCAAACCCTGATGGGACAGATCGTGATGCCCAGGGCGTCGCGCGAACGGCTTCGATGGCACATGCTGGGTCGTGTCATCGTGTTCGGGACCGACATCTACGCTCTGAGCCTGTGGGCCAGACCGTGCGCGGTCCCCGAACCGACGCCGTGAGCCGACCGGGGGGAAGGCTGCACAGCATGTTCAGGGAGGCCCGCTTGCTCGGGAGGAGGGTGCGACCGCGGTGTCCGAGGGGGAGATCGGCCGAATACTGAACAATCGTTACCGGCTGAGCCGCAGTCTCGGCCGAGGCGGTATGGGCGAGGTCTGGCTGGCCGTCGACACCGCCCTCGGTCGCGAGGTCGCGATCAAGGAACTGCTGCTGCCCAAGTCGCTGGACGCGGGATCCCAGCGTTCGTGGCTGGAGCGCAGCAAGCGCGAGGCGATCGCGGCGGCCCGTATTCGCCACGAGAACGTGGTGACGGTGCACGACGTCTTCGAGGAAGACGGTTTGCCGTGGATCGTCATGGAATTGGTGATTTCGCGGTCGTTGGCCGACGTGATCCGCGCGGAGGGCCGACTCGACCACGCCGAGGCGGCGCGGATCGGCCTGGACGTACTGCGGGCGTTGCGCGCCGCGCACGCCAAGGGTGTGCTGCACCGTGACGTGAAGCCGGCCAACGTCCTGCTCGGCATGGACGGCCGGGTGGTGCTCACCGACTTCGGCATCGCCACCTTCGTCGACGCGCCGCAGGTGACCCAGTTCGGCGAACTGCTCGGCACGCCGGGCTATCTGGCGCCCGAGCGCGCGGAACAGTTCGCCCGGTCCCGCCCGAGCGTGCTCACCGACGACGCGAACGGGGACCACACGCTCGCCGACCGACCGGACGTGCTCGATCCCGCCTCCGACCTGTGGTCGTTGGGCGCGACGCTGTACGAAATGGTCGAGGGCATGGCTCCGTTCCGCCGGGCCTCGCCGGTGGAGGTGGTGGACGCGGTGGTCAACGCGGCGCCCGCGCCACCCCGGCACGCCGGTCCGCTGGAGCCGGTGATCATGGGCCTGTTGCGCAAGGACCCGATCCGGCGCCTGGACGCCAAGGAGACCGACGCGCTGCTGACCCGGGTGGTGCAGGACTCGGTACCGGTGACGTGGGGCGGTGATCCGCTGCCCCGCCGCGACGAGCGCGCCGATCGGGACGAGGACGTCGACGCGACCTTCGCGGGCGAGCCGCCGGCCGACGAGCCGTCCGCGCGCCCGGCGCGCCGGTCCCGTTGGTGGCGGCGTACCCGGATCGCGCTGCCCGCCGCGCTGGCCTTCCTGCTGGTCGCCGTCGGGGTGTCGTGGCTGGCGGTGGAGAACAACCGGGCCGAGGGCGGCACGCATCAGGCCGACCCGCTGGCGAACCTGCGCAAGAACTCGCCGACCTACCGGGAGATGGTGGCCCGGGGCCGGGTGATCATCGGGGTCAAGCCGGACCAGCCGGGGTGGAGCGTGCGCACCGGCGATCAGGCGTATCAGGGCTTCGACGACGACGTGGCCCTGATGATCGCCGAGGACCTGGGGTTCAAGGACCGCGTCACGTTCATGGACGTGGAGACGCAGAACCGCGAGTACCGGATCACCAGCGGCCAGGTCGACCTGGTCGTGGCGAGCTACACGATCAACGCGGTCCGCGCGCAGAAGGTCTCCTTCGCCGGGCCGTACTACATCGCCGGGCAGGACTTCCTGGTCCGCACCGACGATCCCGGGGTCAACGGCCCCGAGGACCTCGCGCACAGCTCGGTGTGCGTGGTGCGCGAGTCGACCTCGGCGCTGCGCATCCGCGGCGACTTCCCGACCATGCGGGTCGAGGAGCGCGGCAAGTACTCGGAGTGTGTGGACGAGTTGCTGGCCGGCAGGGTGCGCGGGGTGAGCACCGACGACGCGATCCTGTCCGGCTTCGTCGCGCAACACCCGGGGGCGCTGCGGATCCTGGGCCGGCCGTTCTCCGACGAGCCGTACGGAGTGGGCTTGAGCAAGGGCGACGTCGCGCTCGCCGAAGCCGTGTGCGGCGCGCTGAACCGGCACATCGCCAACGGCGACTGGCAGCGCGCCTACGACGCGCGGTTGCGCCCGCTGGGCCTGCCCCAGCCGCGCGCGCCGCAGTGCCGGGTGAACGAGTAGGCCGCCGACGGGGACGGGCCCGCGTCCGCCTTCCCGGCGGCCGGGCCCGCGCGGGTGAACCCGGCGCGCGGCGCATCGGACCCGGCTTCGGCGCCGGGGGGATCCCCTCTCGCGCGGCGCCGGTTCAGTCGGCCCTGGGCACCGTCAGCGTAACGGTGAGGCCGCCGCCCTCGCGCGCGGCGAAGTCGATGGTGCCGCCGCTCGCGGCGAGCAGCGTGCGGGCGATGGACAGGCCCAGACCGGACCCGTCCACGTTCTGGTGCCGGGGGCTGCGCCAGAAGCGGTCGCCCACCCGGCGCATCTCCTCGAAGGTGAGCCCGGGGCCGCGGTCGCTGACCCGGATCTCCACCTCGCCGCCCACCGCCGCGCACGCGACGGTGATCGTGCTGTCTTCCGGGGCGAACTTGAGCGCGTTGTCCAGGATCGCGTCCAGCGCGCTGCCGAGCGTGACCGGGTCCACGTTGCCCGTGAGCGCGAGCGGGCCCTCCTGTTCGAACCGCCGGGAGCGCGAGCGGGCCAGGGTCTGCCACGCGTCCACCCGCTCGTGCACCAGCGCCGCCACGTCGACGGCCCGCGCGGACGGGCGCGCGTTCTCGGCCAGTGCCAGTTCGAGGAGTTCGTCCAACACGCGGGTGAGCCGACGGCCCTCGTCCCGCACCCCCTCCAGGGTCTCGCCGTGTCCCGGCGGCAACGACAGGCCCAGTTCCTCGATCCGCAGGAGCAGCGCCGACAGCGGATTGCGCAACTGGTGCGAGGCATCGGCGGCGAACGCCCGCTGTTGATCCACCACGGTCTCCACGTGGTCCGCCATCTCGTTGAACGAGCGTGCCAGGCGCCGCAGTTCCGGCGGCCCCTGGGCGCCTGCCACACGCGCCCCGAGCCGGCCGGTGGCGATCTCGTGGGTCACCGAGTCGAGCACCCGCACCGGGCGCAGCACCCAGCCGGTCAGCCGGGTCGCGAGCAGCAACGCGGCCAGTACCGCGACCACTTCGCCGGCGAACAGAATCAGCCACACCTGCTGGATCTTCGAACGCATCCGACCGGTCGGCGAGTCGGTGAGCACCACCGCGACCACGTCGCCCCGGTGGATCACCGGCACCGCCACCACGATGCGATCGCGCTGCCAGGGCCACACCTGTCCGGGGTCGTCGCTGCGCCGTCCGGCCAGCGCCTCGGTGAACGCGGGCGAGCGCGGATCGACCCGAAATCCCTGATGGGACACGGCGATCGGCACACCGCGCCGGTCGAAGGCGCCGACCCGGATGCCGTAGACGGCCTCGTAGCGCTCCAACTCGGAGCGGAGCATGTCGAGGTCGACGGCGTCCGGTCCGGGCGGCACGCCGCCGTCGGTCTGCGCGCGCAGCGTGTCCGAGACCACGGTCAGCTGGGTGTCCGAAACGAAGCGGGTCAGGTCGTCCACGCGATCGCGGATCAGCTCCTGCTGATGCGCGGCGGCACGGGAGATGGCCAACGGGATGCCGAGGGCGATCAGCACCGCGGTCATCAGGGCGAGGAGCAATGCGAGCAGGCGGGTGCGCACGGGAACCGGTGACGATCCTTCGGGAAGCCGGTGGGATCAGGCCTCGGGGACGACACGGTAGCCCACGCCCCGCACCGTCTCGACGATCGCCGGGTTCCCGAGCTTGGAGCGCAGCGACGCGACGTGCACCTCCAGAGTGCGATTGTTGCCCGCCCAGCTGGTGTGCCAGACCTCGCTGATGATCTGTTCGCGGCGAAAGACCACACCCGGGCGCTGGGCGAGGAGGGCGAGCAGGTCGAACTCCTTGCGGGTGAGCACCACGTCGACGCCGCCGACGGTGACCCGCCGGGTGGCCGGGTCCAACTCGATGCCGCCGGGCCCCTTGGCGGGCGACGGGGTCTCCGCGGCGGGTGCGTCGCTGCGCGTACGCCTGCTCACCGCGTGTATTCGGGCCAGCAGTTCGCCGATGTCGTAGGGCTTGGTGACGTAGTCGTCGGCGCCCAGGTTCAGCCCGTGTATTCGGGATCGGATGTCCGCCCGCGCGGTCACCATGATCACCGGGACGTCGCACAGCCTGCGGATCCGGCTGCACACCTCGAAACCGTCGTGGTCGGGCAGCGAAAGGTCCAGGAGCACCACGTCGGGCACGTCGTCGAGCGCGGCGAGGGCCTCCTCGCCGGTGGTCGCGTGCCGCACGGTGAATCCGTGTCGGCCCAGCACCGCGCGTAGCGGCGCGGCGACACGCAGGTCGTCCTCAACGAGCAGGAGGCGCACGTGGTTCCTCACATCTGACGATCCGTTACCGACTCTTGACCTCAAGACAAGCTCAAGTGCACTGACTGGAGGGGTGCTGCCTGCCTTAGTGTCACGCACCACCCGGCCTCGCCGGGAGCCCTCGAACCCACCTGCCACCCGGTCGCGCAAAAAGATACGGGACGACTCTGGACGGAGCCCGCCATCGTGACGACGGATGCCTCTGACACCACACCGAAGCCGCCGGTGCTCACCAAGAGCGAAGTCGGCAAGGACGCCGTCCACCCCGGCGCACCCCTTGTCGTCTTGGAGAACGTCAACAAGCACTTCGGCGCCCTGCACGTGCTGCAGGACATCGACCTGACCATCCACAAGGGCGAGGTCGTCGTCGTCATCGGTCCGTCGGGATCGGGCAAGTCGACCCTGTGCCGCACGATCAACCGCCTCGAGGCGATCGACGGCGGCCGGATCACCATCGACGGCGCCCTGCTGCCGCAGGAGGGCCGCGAGCTGGCCCGGCTGCGCTCCGACGTGGGCATGGTGTTCCAGTCGTTCAATCTGTTCGCGCACAAGACCGTGCTGCAGAACGTCACGCTGGGCCCGCTCAAGGTTCGCCGCGAGAAGGCCGATGTGGTCACCCGCCGCGCGCACGAGCTGCTCGACCGGGTCGGTGTGGGCAGCCAGGCCGACAAGTACCCCGCCCAGCTCTCCGGCGGTCAGCAGCAGCGCGTCGCGATCGCCCGCGCGCTGGCCATGGAGCCCAAGGTGATGCTCTTCGACGAGCCCACCTCGGCGCTCGACCCGGAGATGATCAACGAGGTCCTCGAGGTCATGCGCGACCTGGCCCGCGAGGGCATGACGATGGTCGTGGTGACCCACGAGATGGGTTTCGCGCGCTCCGCCGCGAACCGGGTGATCTTCATGGCCGACGGCCGCATCGTCGAGGAGAACACGCCGGAGGAGTTCTTCAGCAACCCGCGCAGCGACCGGGCCCGGGACTTCCTCTCCAAGATCCTGCACCACTGAGCGCCGTCGGGCGCCCCCAGCCCGCCCGACGCCGCCGCGACTCCCGCTCCGCAGCCCGTGGTTCGGCCACCGCCAGGCCTGTTCCCCTTTTCCGAAGGACGTTGATCATGAAGATGCGCTCATCCGTGGCCGTCGCCGGCATCGCCGTGCTCGCCCTGTTCGGCACCGCGTGTGGCAAGGACGGTTCGCCCGAGGCCAAGACCCCGGCCGGTTCGACCGGCGGTTCGCAAGGTGCCCCCGGCGCGCCCGGCGGCGCCGCGCCCGAGCTGCCCACCTACACGCCCAAGACGGGTGTGGCGCTCACCGGCTCGAAGACGTTCGACGCGGCCAAGTCGCGCGGCAAGCTGGTCGTCGGCGCCAAGGAGGACCAGCCCTTCCTCGGCTCCAAGGACCCGGCCACCGGCAAGGTCTCCGGTTTCGACATCGAGATCGCCAAGATGATCGCGGCCGACCTCGGTTTCGGCCCGGACAAGATCGAGTTCAAGGCGATCGCCTCGACCAACCGCGAGAACGCCCTGGTCAACGGCGACATCGACTACTACGTCGGCACCTACAGCATCACCGACAAGCGTAAGCAGCAGGTGTCCTTCGCGGGTCCGTACTACATCGCCGGCCAGTCCCTCCTGGTCCGCAAGAACGAGACAGCGATCACCGGCAAGGACACCATCAAGGGCAAGACGGTCTGCTCGGCGAAGGGCTCGACCCCGCTGCAGAACCTCCAGACCAACTTCCCCGACACCACCACCCGCGTCTTCGACACCTACTCGCTGTGTGTCGAGAGCCTGCTCTCCAACCAGGTCGACGCGGTCTCCACCGACGACGCGATCCTCAAGGGCTACGCGGCCAAGGACCCGAAGGCGCTCAAGGTGGTCGGCGAGCCGTTCACCACCGAGAACTACGGCGTCGGCCTGAACAAGGACGACTCGGTCTTCCGCAACGCGGTCAGCGACGCCATCGAGGCGCACGAGAAGAACGGCGACTGGAAGAAGGCGTACGACGCCACCTTGGGCCTGTCCGGCTCGGCGGCCCCGGCCATCCCGGCGCTCGTCCGCTACTGATCGTCCGCAGTCCCGCGCGCCGGCCGGTCCCGGCTCCCCCTCGACCGGCCGGCGCGTGCCCCCTCCCGTCCCCGCCGCACCGGATCGTGGGCACGGGCCGTCACGCCAACCCCTGAACCCACGACCTCGGAGAGGAGGGCTCGATCACGATGCTCGAAGTGATCCAGGACAACTGGGACCTCTTGCGGCACGGCTTCGTCGGGACGCTCAAGCTGACCGTCGTCTGTGGGATCGTGTCGCTTCTGCTCGGCACGCTGATAGCCGCGTGTCGGGTCTCGCCGGTACCGCCGCTGCGCTGGTTCGGCACCACCTACGTCAATCTTTTCCGCAACACCCCCCTGACGCTGATCTTCTTCGCCGTCGCGCTCGGTTTCCCGAAGCTGCGCTTCAACTTCTCCTACTTCGAGTTCGCGGTCATCGCGCTGAGCACCTACACCGCCGCGTTCATCTGCGAGGCGATCCGCTCGGGCATCAACACCGTGCCGATCGGCCAGGCCGAGGCGGCCCGCAGCCTCGGGATGTCCTTCACCCAGACGCTGAGCCAGATCGTGCTGCCGCAGGCCGGTCGGGCGGCGGTCCCGCCGATCGGCAGCCTGCTGATCGCGATGGTCCGCAACTCGGCCATCGCCAGCGCCTTCAACGTCACCGAACTCATGGGCACCAGCGCGCAGATGGTCGAGAACGGCTACAAGTCGCTGTGGGTCCTGCTGTGGATCGCGGTCGGCTACCTGATCATCACCCTGTCCATGAGCGCCGCGCTGGCCGCGCTCGAAAAGAAGCTGGCGGTGGTCCGATGAGCCGCGAAGCGAGCGTGCTGTTCGACGTCCCCGGCCCCAGGGCACGTCGCCGCAACCTGATCATCGGCGTCGTCGGCAGTCTGGGTCTGGCCGCGTTCCTGGTCTTCGTGATCGTGCGGTTCAACGACACCGGCCAGTTCGAGTCGGCCAAGTGGGACCCGTTCCAGTACAACGGTGTCCAGCAGTTCATCTTCGACGGCCTCAAGGCCACGCTGAAGGCGTTCGCGCTGGCCGCGGTGTTCTCCATCGTGCTCGGCGCCTTCCTGGCCGCCGGCCGGCTCTCCGATCACAAGATCGTGCGCTGGGCCTCGACCACGTTCGTGACCTTCTTCCGCGCCATGCCGCTGCTGGTGCTGATCTTCATGCTCTACCTCGTCCCGGGCAGCCAGGGCTGGTGGAAGTGGGATCCGATGTGGCCGCTGGTGGTCGGTCTGACCATCTACAACGGCACCGTGCAGGCGGAGAACATCCGCGCCGGCATCCTGGCCGTGCCCAAGGGGCAGAGCGAGGCGGCCTACGCGCTGGGCATGCGCAAGACCCAGGTGATGACGATGATCCTGGTCCCCCAGGGCATCCGCACCATGCTTCCGACGATCATCAGCCAGATCGTGGTGACCCTCAAGGACACCTCGCTCGGCTTCCTGATCACCTACCCGGAACTGCTCGCGGCGGCCAAGCTGATCGGCGGCTACCAGGACTACAACATGCCGTTCATCCCGGTCACCATCATCGTCGGCACCATCTACGTGGCGATGTGCATGATCCTGTCGGCGTTCGCGACCTGGCTGGAGCGCAGGCTGCGCACCTCCCGCAAGGGCAAGCCGCCGACCGTCGTTCCGCCGACGCAGGCCGAGCAGTCCCTCGACAAGATGGCCATCGTCTGACCCGTCGAACCCGCCGTCCCACTCCCGCACCACCGACCGACGCCCCGCGGTGAACGCCACCCGCGGGGCGTCGCTTTGTCGTCCTAGGGCCCCGGTGCCGGATGATGGGCGACGAGTACGACACGTCTTGCAACACTTGGGGGGGCCACGATGGCGGGCAACGCTCCGCGCGCGGACTCGGTGATCATCGCGGGCGCCGGGCCCGCCGGTTTGGCCGCCGCACTGGCGCTGGCCGGGCGCGGGGTGCGCTCGGTGGTGCTCGACATGGGCAACGGCACGCCGCGCGCGGGTTCGCGGGCCTGCGCTCTGGAGGCCTCGACGCTGGCCTTCGTCTACGACCTGACCGGCACTCGGCTGGACGGCGCCGCCGAACCGTGGGGGGTCCAGCGCATCCGCCGTCGCGCTCGCGACGTGCCGCAGCCGGTGGCCGAGCCCGAGGCGCCCGTGCGCTACGGACTGTCCCAACAGCGGCTGGAGCGCGCCCTGTTGGACGCCGCGCACGCCAGTCCCCTGGTGACCACCGCGTGGCGCCACCGGATCGAGGGCGTCGAGCAGGACGAGACCTCGGTCACCGTGCTCGCCCGGGGTCCGGGCGGCCCGGTCAGGTTTCGGGCCCAGTGGCTGGTCGGCTGCGACGGGGCCCGCTCGGTGGTGCGCCGCGCGGTCGACGTGCGCTTTCCGGGCCGGCCGCGGGTGGACCGGCTGTTGTGCGCCGACGTGAAGGTACGGCTGCCGCGCCGGATCACCGCGACGGCGTTGGTGCCGCCGGACCCCTCGCTCGCCGACGAGCCCGCGAGCCCGGACCTCGGCGGACCGGCCACGCCGTGGTTGTTCGTCGACCCGCCGTTCCACCGCGGCGGCACCGTCCTGGCCCAGCCGCTGCCGGACGACGTGTGGCGGCTGACCTGGCAGTTGCCGATGGCGCACGGGGTGGCCAAGGCCGCCGAGGAGACCCGGGTGATCCCGGTGACGGGCGATCCGGCCGACCCCAAGCGCATCGCCGCGCGGGTGCGCTCGGTGCTGCGCACCCTCGACGCGCTCTCGCCCGAGCCCGACGCGTCCGAGGATCCCGCGCACGACCTGCTGTGGAGCGGCGAGTACGAGGTGCATCAGCGGCTCGCCCGACGATTTCGGGTCGGCCGGGTGCTGCTCGCGGGCGACGCCGCGCACCTGGTCCACCCATCCGCCGCCGACGCGGTCGAACTCGGCCTACAGGACGTGCGCAACCTGGCCTGGAAGCTGGCCTTCACGCTGCGGGGCTACGCGCCCATCCGGCTCCTGGAGACGTACCACGGCGAACGCCGGGGCGCCGCCCGCCGTCGGCTCGCGCTCGGCGAGGACGCGCTGCACTTCCTCGCGCCCGCGAGCCCGGCGCAGAAGGTGGGCCGCCGGCTGACCCTGATGGGCGCGCGCGGCAAGGGCACCACGCTGCGCCGGCTCGACCCGCGCGGGCCGGCGGCGAGCACGTCCGGCCCGGACTACACCGGCTCGCCGCTGCTCACCCCCGGGCCGGGTGTGGGCGAGTGGATCCGCGACGTCGAGGTGTTTCGCGCGGACGGCGCCGAGGGGTGGCTGAGCGAGTGCCTGGACCGCGGCCTGGTCGTGCTGCTGATCGCCCCCGGCATAGAGGTGTGGCACGGCGACGGCTGGCGCGAGGCGGGCCTGATGCCGAGGCTGCGCGGACGGCTGGACAAACTCGCCGCGCCCGCCGAGCTGGTGGTCACCCCGGACTATCCGGGCGCCACCGCCCACACGATCCTGCTCATCCGCCCCGACGGCTACATAGCCGCCCACCTGCCCCCCGAAAACCTGGACATCCTCGAGGAATCCATAGACCGAGCCCGCGGAGCCGGCCGCTGAAGCCACCCCGAACCGGCCCGCATGACCAAACCGGGAGCCCCGACTCTGCGAGGCGGCGTCAAAAAGGCCCCATGGCCTGCATGTTCGCAGGCCAGGGGGCCCTTGTTCGGGTGGGCGGCGGATGAGTCGGCCTCTACGCCGGGTTCTGTCTCCCGGGAGCCTTGCGGCGCCCGGGGAGGCGGCCATCCATCTACGACTGCCGTTGCCAACAGCCTCCAGCGGTCTACCCGCGAACTCGGGCGGGCCGCCCTCGAACGTTCGCGCAGAGCACGTTTCACGGTGCTCCTCTTGACCTTGCTCCGGGTGGGGTTTACCTAGCCGCCCGAGTCACCTCGGGCGCTGGTGGTCTCTTACACCACCGTTTCACCCTTACCGGTCGTCCGAGGACGCCGGCGGTCTGTTTTCTGTGGCACTGTCCCGCGGGTCGCCCCGGGTCGGTGTTACCGACCACCCTGCCCTGTGGAGCCCGGACGTTCCTCGGCGGAACCCTCCGAGGAGGAATCCCGACGCGGCCGCCCGGCCGACTCATCCGCCGTGTCGTCCATCCTAGCCGGGGCGAAGCGAACCCTTCGCCGGGTGCCGTCGGCCTCGGTGAGCCGCACCCGTACCCGCTCGCCCAGGCCCAGGCCCGCACCGTCGAAGCGGGCCCGGACGGCCGGCTCGGCGAGTTGTACCGTGCCGCCGTCGCCGCGCTCGTTGAGATCCACCACCACCGCGTCGAACACGTCGCCGACGTGGTCCGCCAGCACCACCGCCTCGACCAGGGAGACCGCCTCGCGCTCGACCTCGTGGGCCCGGCGATCGCCGGTCTCCATCGCCTTGGGCAACTCGTGCAGCCGCGCGCCCACCCACTCGGGCACCTCGACGCCCGCGACCAGCGAGACGCAGATCTCGCCCGCGTACCGGTCGACCAGGCGCCGCAGCGGCGCGGTCACGTGCGCGTACTCGTCGGCGACCGCCGCGTGCCCGGCCTGCTCGGGCGCACCGGCGTCGAACGCGGTGTAGCCGGCCCCGCGCAGCAGCCCGGTGGCCTCCTCCAGGAATGCGGCGTGCCGGGGGTTGTCGGGATCGAGCGAGCGGATCACCGCGCCGTAGGTGGCGCCCTCGGGCCACGCCACGTCGAGCGCGCGCCCGACCCGGCGGACCCGGTCGAGCGCCTCGGGCGCCGGTTGCGGCAGGGTGCGCAGGACGCCGATGCCCGCCCGGGTCATCAGGTCGGCCGCGGCGATCCCGGTGAGCAGCGAGATCTGCGCGTTCCAGCCCTCGGCGGGGAGCGGCGCGCGGTACTCCAGCCGCCACGAGTCGCCGTGCTCGACGATCTCCTGCTCCGGGATCGGCAGGCTCACCCCGCCGCGTTCGATCTCCAGCCCCTCGCGCAACCGGCCGATCTCGGCGAGCAGCGCCAGCGGCTCCGCCGCCGACCCGCTCTCGATCGCCCGCTGCACCTCCGGATAGTCGTAGCGGGCCCGGCTGCGCACCAGTGCGCGAAAGACGTCGGTGCCGACCAGGTCGCCGGACCCGTCCAGGTCGAGCACCCACACCACGGCCGGCCGGTCCCGACCCGGGAGCAGGCTCGCCGCGGCCTCGGACAGGGCCGGCGGATGCAGCGGGATGCGCTCGTCTGGCAGGTACAGCGTCTCCACCCGGCGCATGGTCTCCGCATCCAGCGCGCCGCCCGGGACGACCCACGCCGCGACGTCGGCGATCGCGTAGTGCACCCGATAGCCGCCGTCCCGACGGGCCAGGTGCATCGCCTGGTCCAGGTCCATCGACTCGGCCGGATCGATGGTCAGGAACGGCAGCCCGGTCAGATCCCGCCGAGTCAGCGTGGGCCCGCGCCGCACCGCCGCGTCGGCCTCCGCCAGCACCTCCGGGGCGAACGCCCCCGGCAACGCCAGATCGCTGCGCAGGCGGGCGAAACCCGCCCGTAGGAGATCACCGTCGGCGGACCTGATGTGGAGATGGCGACGAGGCACGAGTCGAGCTTAGGAAAGATCCGCTGCGCCGAGAAGGACTTTCCCGGCTTTTCGCCCGCGCGCCCGGAGCGCCGGCGGCGCCTTCCGTCCGGGTCGTCCCCATAAACTTGATCGTCGCCCCGCCGTCCGCAAACCCGGTCGGCCGCCCTGCCGTCCGCGTCGCTTGGAGTTGCGCCCGTGCTCGTGTTGTTGCCGCCCTCCGAGGGCAAGGCCGCCGCGGGGGCGGGCCCCGCGCTCGATCTCGCCGGTCTTTCGATGCCGGAACTGAACTCCGTGCGGCGGCAGGTGCTCGACTCGCTGATCACCCTGTGCGAGGGCGACGAGCGCAAGGCGCTGGAGGTGCTCGGCCTCGGCCCGAAGCTGCGCGGCGAGGTGCTGCGCAACCTCGATCTGCGCGAGGCGGCGACACTGCCGGTGGCCGGGCTGTACACCGGAGTGCTCTACGACGCGCTGGACCTGTCCTCGCTCACCGGCGCGGCGGCGGCGCGCGCGGCCGGTTCGATCCTGGTCTTCTCCGGGCTGTGGGGCGCGCTGCGCCCGACCGACCGGGTGCCGCCCTACCGCTGCTCGATGGGGGTACGGCTGCCCGGCATCGGCGCGCTCGCCGGCCAGTGGCGCGCGGTGACGGCGCCGGTGTTGCCCAGGCTCGCGGGCGACGACCTCGTCCTGGACCTGCGGTCGGCGGCGTACGCCGCGGCCTGGAAGCCGGTCGGCGCGGTGGCCGAACGCACCGCGACCGTGCGGGTACTGCACGAGCGGATCGTGGACGGGGTGGCCAAGCGCTCGGTGGTCAGCCACTTCAACAAGGCGACCAAGGGCCGGATCACCCGCGACCTGCTGGTCTCCGGCGCCGAACCGCGCAACCCGGCCGAACTCGCCGACGCGCTGCGGGAACTGGGCTGGACCGTGGAGACCGCCGAACCGAAGCAGGCGGGCACCCCCTGGGCCCTGGACGTCGTGGTCGCCGCGATCTGACCCCTCACCCCCGCCGTCCGACCCCTCACCCCTGCCGCCGAAACACCTCCCGCCCGGCCACCGTGCCGACGAACTCCCCGTGGAATTCCGGCCCGTCCCGGGTCAGCCGGGCCGTCACCACTACCGGCCGCCCGGATGGGGTGTGACCCGTACAGGTCACCACGATCGGCGGCCGGGACGTCGAGCCCCGGGTGTCACGGCAGTCGAGTTCGCCCGCGACGTCGACGCCGGCTCGCTTCAACTGCTCGACGGCGAAACGCTCCGCGGCCGAGCGGGTCACCGCGTCGGCAGCCCCGCCGATCCGATCCCCGGCCTCCCGGGTGCCCTGCTCGACGACCCTCCTGGCATCGTTTCCGGTGCACCCCACGGCAAGTGGCAAGAGGGCGATCGTGATCGCCGTCGATCCCACCTTGACAAAACCGGGGAGCTTCATGATCCTGACGCTTCCTCCGCAGACGGAAAACAAAGCATTTCGTCCTACTTTCGGACGATCCGCGCGTCACGTCAGACGGAGTGGACGACCCGACATCCATGGGGGATGAGTGAGTTACCCGCCGCCGCCCGGCCAGGACCCGAACCAGCCGTACGGCCAGCCCCAGTACGGGCAACCGCCCTATCCGGGTCAGGGCCAGGGCCAGGGCCAGTACCCCGGTCAGTACCAGCAGCCCCAGTACCCGCAGGGGCAACCGGGCCCGTACGGACAACCGCAATACCCCGGCGCCTACCCGCAGGGCGGCGGCTACCCGCCCCCGCCGAATCAGAGCCGCAAGGGTCTGTGGATCGGTGTCTCGGTGGTCGCCGTGCTCGCGATCGTCGGCGTGCTCGTCGCCGTGGGGCTGTCCGGCGACGACGACGACAAGAAGTCGACGGCATCCTCCACGTCGTCGGCGACCACTACAGGCACCCCGAAGCCGAATTCGCCGACCCCGACGGGCAAGGCGACCAAGCGCACCGTCGCGCCCGATCCCACCTCCGACGACGACGCGACCACCGGCCCCGGTCCCGGCACGCGCGGGCTGGGCGAGGACAACTTCCTCACCACGATGCACCGCCTGATCCCGGGCACGAAGTCGACGCCGGACGCCGACCTGATCTCGCAGGGCAAGCAGGCCTGCTCCGACCTCAAGTCGGGCAAGACCCTGCTCGACACCGCGATGAAGGTGACCGCGGTCAGCGGCGTGTCGGAAAAGGGCATGCTCGTCGGCGGCGCCATCGCGGCGTTCTGCCCGGACCAGTCGGGCAAGGTTTCCTGACCCGCCCCACCGCCCGAACGCCGGCCTGAAAACCGGCTCGGACCCGGATGATCCCGGCCCGCGAGGTGAACGAGTGAATCTCGCGGGCCGGGCGTTTCCCCTTCACGATCACGTCGTTGACCAGCATGCCGAACCTGGTCGGCACGCTACGTGGAGGAACGAACGCAGTGACGAACATGAAGAAGATCGCCGCCGTCGCGGCCATGGCCGGTGGCATCGCGGCCATGGGCGCCGGAATCGCCAACGCGAGCGCCGACGCGGACGGCGCGGCGGTCAACTCGCCCGGTGTCGTCTCGGGCAACAACATCGAGGCCCCCATTCACGTGCCGGTCAACATCTGCGGCAACACCGTCGACATCCTGATCGGCGTGCTCAACCCGACGTTCGGCAACACCTGCGTCAACGCCGGCTGACTCGCCGCCCCGGCCCGCCTCCTTGGTCGGTGGCCGGCGCAACCGCCCCGTTCTCGGTTCTCCGGGAACGGGGCGGTCGTCGTTGTGAGCGCGGCGCCGAACACAAGCGATCCGCGATGTACATTTCTCGCAGGCTCGCGACGTCTTACCCGTGCCATTCCGCGCCATTTCGCACTGGTCCGGTCATCTCCGAACCCGGTCGGCAGATGGGCGCGGGCGACCCGCGATGATGGGGATTGCCCGGACGGGTCTTCCGCGTTGTATACGCAGAGGCGCCGTGTGGGGCGCGCACGAAACGCACGCGGAAGAAGGGGTTCCATGGAGCGAATGGGCAGAATGGCCGGATGGCTGCGCCGTCGACCGCGTGAGGATCCGGACACCGTTCGCGACCGGCGGGCCGGACTGCTCATGGACGTGGTGGAGCGCGGTTGGCCCGTCTGTCCGGCGGCGCACCCGGTGGGCTTCGGCTGCTCCTGCGACCGGGTCGGCTGTCCGTCGCCGGGCATGCACCCGGTCTCCTTCGCCTGGCAGACCCAGGCGTCCACCGACCCCGTACAGGTGGCGCGCTGGCTGGAGCTGTATCCCGACGCCAACTTCGTGACCGCGACCGGCACGGGCCACGACGTGCTCGACGTGCCCGCGCGGGCCGGCGAGATCGCCCTCGCGGTGTTCGCCGAGCAGGGCATCGAGATCGGCCCGGTGGCCTCCTGCGGCCCCGACCGCACGCTGTTCTTCACCGCGACCCGAGGCACCCCCGCCGACGAGGACGAGTGGTGGCCCTGCGAGTTGGACTGCCACCCCGAGACGCTCGACGCCCACCCGGGGCTGCGCTGGCACTGCCGGGGCAGCTACGTCCTGGTGCCGTCCTCGCAACACCCCTCGGGGCAGCCGGTGCGCTGGATCCGCGGCCCCGAACTCGCGCTGCCCGACCCGCTGCGGGTGCTCGACGTCCTCACCGACGCGTGCGACACCGTGGGCGCCGCGGCGGCCGACGGACACTGGGCCTAGCGGCCGACGCCACGGCCGTCCGGTCGGCGACCGTCCCGCCGACCGCTCACTCGCCCTCGGCGCCGACCAGGCCGTACACCCAGCCGACCAGCTGCACCTTGCCACCGGCCTTCGGGACCACCGCGACATACTCCGAGAGCCGGTGCTCGGTGACCGACCGGCTCGGCTTGCCGGTCAGGAACGCGAGCGTCGACGGGTCCACGTCGCCGAGTCGGCGCGGGGGCTGCACGGTGAGCTTGATGCTGTGCTGGAGCGCGAACAACACCAGCGCGCCGCCGTCCGCGGTGCGCACCGCCAACGGCGGGAACTGCGCCGCCGGGCTGTCCACGGCCTGCCGGACGTAGCCGTCGCCGATCGGCTCGTCCCGCTGCTTGCGCAACTGCGCGGTGTACGGGTCGGGCCCGAACAACTCGGCGCGGGTCTTGCCGTCCTTGAGGAACTCGCTGAGGACGGGGGCCAGTTCGCCGGGCGAGGCGGCAAGTCCGGTGGCGGTGGGAGAGACCTGCTCCAGGTAGCCGGACGAATCCCGCTTCAGCTTGGGCAGTTCGCTCTGCAGCGTCGGCCCCCACGCCGCCTGCCACACCGCGTCCGGGCCCGCCCGGAGGAAGACCAGGAACTGCGGCTTGGCGTTGTTGAAGTTCGGGGTGTTCTGCACGGCGAACCACTTGGGCCAGCCGATCACCTTCGGGATCAGGAACTCCGGCCGCTCGTGCAGGATCGGGGCCCGGCCCAGATTGCCGTTCGGGTCGGTGAAGGCGAGGATGCGCAGACCGGCCTGGTCGAGCACGCCGAGCGAGCCCGTCTCGGCCCGTGCGTTGAGCGGGAGATCGCGGTTCGCGTACGCCTGGTTGTTCTGCACCTCGTACTCGTGCAGCACCTTGGCGGCCTCGTGCTTGTCCAGCGCCGCGACGGGCGTGCTCGCGCCGCTGACGGTGACACAGCCGGTCGCGGCGAGCGCGATCGCGAGCAGGGCGGCGACCGCGGCCGGCATGCGGGATATGCGCATCGGTAGTCGGCAACTCTTCCGGGGGAGCGGGCAGGAGGAGATCTCGCGAAACCATACTGCCCGCACCCCGCGACACACCGCGCCCGCCCGGCGGGTGCGGCAGGACACGCCCTACGCCAGGGTGAGGATCTCGGCCCCGGTGTCGGTGACGACCAGCGTGTGCTCGAACTGGGCGGTGCGCTTGCGGTCCTTGGTGACCACGGTCCAGCCGTCGTCCCACATGTCGTAGTCGTGGGTGCCCAGGGTCAACATCGGTTCGATGGTGAAGGTCATCCCGGGCTCCATCACGGTGGTCGCCCGCTCGTCGTCGTAGTGCGGGATGATCAGGCCGGAGTGGAACGAGCTGTTGATGCCGTGGCCGGTGAAGTCGCGCACCACGCCGTAGCCGAAGCGCTTCGCGTAGGACTCGATGACCCGGCCGATCACGTTGATCTGCCGACCCGGCTTGACCGCCTTGATGCCCCGGTTCAGCGCCTCGCGGGTGCGCTCGACGAGCAGCCGCGACTCCTCGTCCACGTCGCCCACGAGGTAGGTCGCGTCGGTGTCGCCGTGCACGCCGCCGATGAACACGGTGACGTCGATGTTGACGATGTCGCCGTCCTCGAGCCGGGTGGTGTCGGGGATGCCGTGGCAGATCACTTCGTTGATCGAGGTGCAGATGGTCTTCGGGAAGCCCCGGTAGCCCAGGCAGGACGGGTAGGCGTGGTGGTCGAGCACGTACTCGTGGGCGACCTTGTCCAGTGCGTCGGTGCTCACCCCGGGCGCGATGTGCGCGGCGGCGGCCTCCATGGCGCCCGCCGCGATCCGCCCGGCGATCCGCATGCGCTCGATGGTCTCGGCGTCCTGCACCTCGGGCCCGGTGTACGGGGTGGGGGCCGGCTTGCCGACATACTCCGGCCGCGGGATGTCGGCGGGTACGGAGCGGATGGGGGTCGGCTTACCGGGTACGAGAATCGCCATAACCAGCGAGTGTAGCCGGCGCCGCGACCGAGCCGGCGGGTGATCCGGTCGGCGACGGCATCGAGTGGGTGGAGGACGGCCGTGAGGTTCAGACTGTGGCGCAGGCCCGAGGGTCGCGCCGGCGAGTGGTACTACTGCATCAAACACGGCAAGGTCGAGGAGGGACCCGACTGTCCGGCCCGCGACCGGCTCGGCCCGTACGCGAGCCGCGCCGAGGCGGCGAACGCGTTGGAGACCGCCAAGACCCGCAATCAGGCGTGGGAGAACGATCCGCACTGGAACGACCCCGGGCGCCGCTGACCGGGCGTACGGCGCGCGGCGGACGGGTCACTCGGCGGGTTCGGGTACCCGTCCGCCGCCGACGGTGAGCACCCCGGGCAGTTCGGACAGGCCCGACACCAGCTCGCCGGGTTCGCCCGGCCCCTCCAGGAGCAACACCACCGCCGCGGCCCTCGGTTCGGTCGCCGCGACCTCGCCGGCATCCTCGACGGGCTCGCGCTCGCGGTTGTGCACGGAGACGTCCACCACGGTGAATCCGGCGCCGGTACAGGCCACCAGGACCGCGGACAACACGCCGTGTCCGGGCAGGTAGGAGACCCGGATCTCGGCCGCCCGGTCCCGGGGGCCGCCGATCCGGCGGATGATCGGCGGATAGCCGTAGACGACCACGAAGTGCAGCGTGGTGACCCCGATCGCCAGGTACGGCAGGCCCGCGCCGCAGGCCATGCCGATCGCACAGGTGAGCCAGACCACCGCGGCCGTGGTGAGGCCGCGCACGGTGTCGCGGCGGACGAAGATCAGGCCGCCGCCGATGAAGCCGATGCCGGAGACGACCTGCGCGGCGATCCGGGAGGGGTCCCAGCCGACGTGGCCCGCGGGCAACACGTCGGCGAAGCCGTACTTGGAGATCTCCATGAACAGCGTGGTGCCGACCCCGACCAGCGCGTGGGTGCGCAGTCCCGCGCTCTTCTGCCGCACCTCGCGCTCGACGCCGATGACGCTGGAGAGCACGAAGGAGAGCATCAACTCGGAGAACTGGGTCCACCCCTGACTCGCGCCGACCCCCTCCGACCACGCCGCCAGGGTCGTTCCGGAATGCACGCGCCCACCTCCTCCGCCCGGGACCGGGGTCCCGGGGCTGCTCGATCTTCTTCCTCTGCTCGCACGCTATGACTCCATACGGAGCAATGGGTCACGGCCGAGGTTCGGATACCGCGATCGAGGGAGGGGTGGGCGACGGGAAATCAGGCGCGCGAGCGAGCCGTGGTGCGCGTGCGCGAGGCGGTCGTCCGGGTCACGGCCTTACGCGGACGCGACGTGGCCGTCTTGGATACGGCCTTTCGGGGACGCGAGCCGGCCGTCTTGGATACGGCCTTTCGCTGGGACGCGGCCTTTCGGGGACTCGATACCGCCTTTCGGGTACCGGATACCGCCTTTCGAGGACGCGAGGCGGTCGGTTTGGACACCGGGCGCTTTCGCATGGCCGCGGGCGCCGCCGGGGCGTCGACCGTACGGTCGTCGACCGTTTCGGTGTCGCCGTTGCGCTGGATGTAGCGAAGTGCGGTCAGCGCCTCGCGCTTCGTTTCATAGGACGCGGACTTGATGACCGTCGAACCGTTGGCGGCGGTCAGCACGAATCCGAACTTGCCGGAGCGTCCCTTGGTGACGATGAATTTGGCCGGCACGACATCTCCTTGGGAGAGAAGAGAAAGTTTTCTCCTCCACGGAAACATGGTTCGTCCTGGTTGTCATATATAAGGGCTATTTACGGGTGAATCGGCCTCCGCAGCCGAAAACCACTGTGACGTCGACTGCATCCGGGCGCGGACCCCGTGTTCTCTTCGGTTTCGGCCGGCAGGATCGCGCCCATGACAACCCCCTCGTCCCCCAAGCGTGACCCGCGCGACCTGCCGAACATCGACGATCTGGTGGTCGGCGTCCTCGGCGGCACCGGTGAGCAGGGCCGCGGCCTCGCGTACCGTCTGGCCGTCGCCGGCCAAAAAGTGATCATCGGCTCGCGCAGCGCCGACCGTGCCGCGTCCGCCGCGGCCGAACTCGGCGCCGGCGTGCGCGGCGCCGACAACGCCACCTGTGCGGCCGAGAGCGACATCGTGATCATCGCCGTGCCCTGGGAGGGCCACCGCGATCTGCTGCTCTCCCTCACGGGCGAGCTGGCGGGCAAGATCGTGGTCGACTGCGTGAACCCGATGGGCTTCGACAAGCAGGGCGCGTTCGTGCTCGACGTCGAGGAGGGCAGCGCCGCCCAGCAGGCCGCCGCCGTGCTCCCCGACTCGACCGTCACCGCCGCCTTCCACCACGTGTCCGCGGTGCTGCTGCTCGACCCGAACGTGGAGTCGCTCGACACCGACATCATGGTGCTCGGCGACAAGCGCGAGGCCACCGACGCGGTGCAGGCACTCGCGTCGCGGATCCCCGGCATGCGCGGGGTGTACGCCGGCCGGCTGCGCAACGCGAGGCAGGTCGAGGGGCTGACCGCCAACCTGATCTCGACCAACCGCCGCTACAAGGCACACGCCGGACTGCGTGTCACCGACGTGTGAGCCGGCCCGGCCACGCCCGCCGGTGCCCGTCCGGCGCACGACGGCGTGCGGCCCCGCGCATCCGAGGATGTGGGGGCCGCACGCCGTTCGTGCTTTTCGGGGCCGAAGCCGAGGCGCCTGGAGATCGCCCCGGATCGCCCGGGGATCAGACCTGGGCGGCGCTCCAGGTCTGGAGCGGGCGGGTGACCAGCTCGCCGGCGCCGTTGTCGATGGCGTCCCGCAGGCCGCCGAGCACGTGGGCGACCATGCCGGCGGTGACCGGGTCGGTCAGCACATGCTGTACGTCGGCCTCGACGCCGAGCCGGGTGTGCACCTCGGGCACCGCGATCTCCGGGCCGGAGACGACGAAGTTGCCCAAGTCCCGCAGCAGCGCCTTGAGCTGGATCAGCGCGCGGATGCCGCCCTGGGGGCCGGGCGAGGCGGAGATCGCGACGATCGACTTGCCGGTCAGCACGCCCTGGGCGTACGGACGCGAGGCCCAGTCCAGCGCGTTCTTGAGCACACCCGGGAGGCTGCGGTTGTACTCGGGGGTGGTGATGATCAAGCCGTCGGCCTCGGCGATCGCCTCGCGCAGGCGCACCACCGTGGCGGGCGGGTTCGGCTCCAGGTCCTGGTTGAAGTGCGGCAGTTCGTCGAGACCCTTGAACACCTCGATCTGCATGCCCTCGGGCGCGAACGGCTGGAGGGCGTTCAGCAGTGCCGTGTTGAAGGACTCGGCGCGCAGCGAACCGGAGATGGCAAGGATGCGGGACATGGGTTCCTCCATGGATGGAGAGAGGGTGCCGGGTGGGGCGCGGCAGCAGGTTGTTGAACGTTTAACAATGTAGCGCGGGCTTGTTGTGGATTCAACTTCCGATTGCCGAGCGGGTACCGGGTGGGTGCCGATCGGGCGGTCGTCGGGGGCGACAATGGACCCGCGTCGCGCCGGAAAGCGCCGCGACCGAGGTCCGTCCGCACCCGTCTGGAGCCCCCGCCATGCCCCGCATCGTCGTCCTCGCCGTGATCGTGTGCGTGCTGGCGCTCGCCGCCGCCGTGGTGGCCTTCGTCAACGGGAGCTGGCTCGGCCTGCCGTTCGTGCTCCTCGCCGCGCTCGACGGCAACATCGCGTTCTACTACCTGCGCCGGCAGCGGGTGCGCCGTGCGCGCGACCTCGCCGCGCGGGCCTGATCCCCGCCGCCCGATCCCCGCTCCCCCACCGCCCGCCTGCCGTCCCCCGTAAGGGTGGACGCCGGTGCCGGATGGCGTGTCGGCATCGAATTCGAACAAAGGTTCGGGCTACGCTTCGATCCGACGTTGTCCACAGGCGTGCGCCGGTCGTGCCTCGGTGTCGGTGCGACGGGTTAGCGTTCAAGGTGTGAAGCGAACACCACAGACCGGCAAGGCGGCATCCATGGCTGGACAGGATCGCGAGAAGGCGCTCGAAAACGCCCTCGCCCAAATTGAACGGCAGTTCGGGAAGGGCTCGGTGATGCGCCTCGGCGACGAGGTGCGCGCACCGATCGAGGTCATTCCCACCGGCTCGATCTCGCTCGACGTGGCGCTGGGCATCGGCGGGCTCCCGCGCGGCCGGGTCATCGAGGTCTACGGCCCGGAAGGCTCCGGCAAGACGAGCCTCGCGCTGCACGCGATCGCGAGCGTCCAGCGGGCCGGCGGCATCGCGGCCATCGTCGACGCGGAGCACGCGCTCGACCCGGAATACGCCAAGAAGCTCGGCGTCGACACCGACGCCCTCCTGGTCTCCCAGCCGGACACCGGTGAGCAGGCGCTGGAGATCGTCGACATGCTGACCCGCTCCGGCGCGGTCGACATCATCGTGATCGACTCGGTGGCGGCGCTCGTGCCGCGCGCCGAGATCGAGGGCGAGATGGGCGACTCGCATGTGGGTCTCCAGGCCCGACTGATGAGCCAGGCGCTGCGCAAGATCACCGGTGCGCTCAACCAGACGAACACCACCGCGCTGTTCATCAACCAGCTGCGCGAGAAGATCGGCGTGATGTTCGGTTCGCCGGAGACCACGACCGGTGGCCGGGCGCTGAAGTTCTACGCCTCCGTCCGCCTCGACATCCGGCGGATCGAGACCCTCAAGGACGGCACCGAGGCGGTCGGCAACCGCACCCGGGTCAAGGTCGTCAAGAACAAGCTCGCGTCGCCGTTCAAGCAGGCCGAGTTCGACATCCTCTACGGCATCGGGATCAGCCGCGAGGGCGGCCTGATCGACATGGGCGTGGAGCACGGCTTCGTGCGCAAGTCCGGCGCCTGGTACACGTACGAGGGCGACCAGCTCGGTCAGGGCAAGGAGAACGCGCGCAAGTTCCTCCGCGACAACCCCGACCTCTCCGACGAGATCGAGAAAAAGATCAAGGAGAAGCTGGGCGTCGGCCCGCGGGTCGACGCACCGGCGGAGGCGGAACCCGAGGAGGGCTGAGTCCGTGGTTCGCCCTGCCGGCGAGTGGTCGAACACGTGGGGAGACGGGTCCGCCGACGGATCCGTCTCCCCAGCCGCCCGGCCGCCCGTCGACCCCGCCGAACTGCGAGCCGCGATGGCCGCCATCGAGGCCGCCGCCCCCTCGGGCACCGGCACCGGGGCCGGCGGCACACGCGGTGGTGGCGGCGGGCGACGCGGTGCTCCGGGAGCCGGCACCCGCCGGACGCGCGCGGCGCGCCGTGACCCAGGGGAGCACGAGGCGGGCGAACAGCATCCGATCGACGACGGCTCGGGGGCCGACGTCACGGGCACGGACCGACGCGCTCGCGGTCGTGGGACCGGGAGTGGTCGGGCCAAACGCGACAGGCGGGCCGGGACTCGGGGCCGGGCCCGTCGTGACACCGAGGACTCGGAGCGGCCGGCCGACGAGGACGTCGACGCGGCTCCGGAACCGCTCGCCGATCCGGAGGCGACGGCGCGGGCGATCTGTCTGCGGCTGCTCACCGGGCGGGCACGCACCCGGGCCCAACTGGCCGACGCGCTGCGCCGCCGGGAGGTACCCGACGAGGTCGCGGAATACGTACTGGGCCGCTTCACCGACGTCGGTCTGATCGACGACACGGCCTTCGCCGACGCGTGGGTGAGCACCAGGCACACGGGCAAGGGGCTGGCCCGACGGGCCCTGGCCCAGGAACTTCGCCGGCGCGGGGTGGACGCGGTCGTGGTCGACGAGGCGGTCGCGCAACTGGAACCCGAGCAGGAGTTGGAGACCGCCCGGGCCCTGGTCGCCCGCCGGTTGCCGGGCACGCGCGGTCTGGACCGGGACAAGCGAATCCGCAGGTTGGCGGGCATGCTCGCACGCAAGGGATACGGCGAAGGGCTGGCCATCCGCGTCGTCCGCGAGGCGCTCGATCACGAGGCCGAGGCCGACGAGAACGACGACCCGGCCGAGACCCCGTGGCGCGCCTGGGACGGGCCGGCCTGATCCGGCCCCCCGCCACGTCGCACGGTGACCTAGCCTGGGAGCGTTGTCCCAGCCGTCGGGGCGTCACGAGCGTGTCCGTCGGCACCGTTGCGCTCCAGCCGTCCGCTTGAAGGGCCATCCGCCTTGGCGATCAGTGTGTTCGACATGTTCTCGATCGGGATCGGCCCGTCGAGCTCCCACACGGTGGGTCCGATGCGCGCCGCGCGGATGTTCGCGCAGCGGCTGAAGAGCGAGGGTGTCCTCGACCGGGTCGCCTCGGTCCGGGTCGAGCTGTACGGCTCCCTGGGCGCGACCGGGCACGGACACGGCACCCCGCGCGCGGTGCTGCTCGGCCTGGAGGGGTACTCGCCGCGCACGGTCGATCCGGAGGAGGTCGAGCCGGAGCTGACCCGGATCCGCGAGTCGGGGATGTTGCGGCTGCACGGCGTGCACGAGATCGCCTTCGACAGCGACCGCGACCTGGTGCTGCACCGGCGCAAGACGCTGCCGTACCACGCCAACGGGATGACCGCGTGGGCCCGCGACGCCGACGGCGCCGATCTGCTGAGCAAGACCTACTACTCCGTCGGCGGCGGCTTCGTGGTGGACGAGGACGCGGTGGGCGCGGACCGGGTCAAGCCCGACGACACCGTGCTGCGTCACCCCTTCCGCACCGGCGACGAGTTGTTGCGGCTGACCCGGGAGACCGGGTTGTCGGTATCCGCGCTGATGCTGGAGAACGAGAAGGCCTGGCGCACCGAGGCGGAGATCCGGGCCGAACTGCTCGAGATCTGGCAGGTGATGCGCGGGTGCGTCGAGCGCGGCCTGGCCACCGAGGGAATCCTGCCGGGCGGCCTCAAGGTGCGCCGTCGCGCCGCCCGTACCGCCCGGACGCTGCGCGCCGAGGGCGACCGGCCCACGCACGCGATGGAGTGGGTCACCCTGTGGGCGATGGCGGTCAACGAGGAGAACGCGGCGGGCGGGCGGGTCGTCACCGCGCCCACCAACGGCGCCGCCGGGATCATTCCGGCCGTGCTGCACCACTACGTGGAAACCGTCCCCGGCGCCGACGACGACGGTGTGGTGCGCTTCCTGCTCGCCGCGGGGGCGATCGGCATGTTGTTCAAGGAGAACGCCTCGATCTCCGGCGCGGAGGTCGGTTGCCAGGGCGAGGTCGGTTCGGCCTGCGCGATGGCCGCCGGCGGTCTGGCCGAGGTGCTGGGCGGCACCCCCGAGCAGGTGGAGAACGCCGCCGAGATCGGGATGGAGCACAACCTCGGGCTGACCTGCGACCCGGTCGGCGGCCTGGTCCAGATCCCGTGCATCGAGCGCAACGGCATGGCCGGGGTCAAGGCGGTCACCGCTGCCCGCATGGCGCTGCGCGGCGACGGCCGGCACCACGTGTCGCTGGACAAGGTCATCAAGACCATGAAGGAGACCGGCGCCGACATGAAGACCAAGTACAAGGAGACCGCCCGGGGCGGCCTCGCGGTGAACATCATCGAGTGCTGAGTCTCGTCGAGTGTCCAGTCTCGTCGGGTGCCGGGTCTCGTCGAGTGCCCGCTCTCGGGTGCACGATCACATCGACGGGGTGAGGTGTCGTTCCGGGGACGAGGGGTAGGCATGCGCCCGTGAATGACGAGAGTGGTCCCCTCCTGGTGCAGGTGTCGGCGGTCGGAGCCGGTCATACATTGGTGACCGTGCACGGCGAGATCGACATGGACAGCGGTCCGATCCTGGACGACGCGCTGGGTCGACAGGTGTCGACCCAGCCGACGCGTCTGCTCCTGGACCTGTCCTCGGTCGCCTTCATCGACTCCTTCGGACTGCGCATCCTGGTCCGCGCGGAGCGACGTGTGCGGGAGGGGGGCGGTTCGCTGCAGCTGATCGCGCCGACACGCGCGGTCGAGCGGGTGTTGCGACTGACCGGCTTCACGCTGATGGTCGCCGTGCACGACACGGTGAGCGAGGCGCTGGACGCCGAGGAAGCTCCCGTCGGGCACGAGTAGCCGCGCCACTGTCCGATACACGCTGCGCTGTGAGCGGAATCGGTACCAAGCATGATCAAAGTCCGGTCGAGGGGTGGCCGGATTCGATCATGCACGCCACACTTGGAATGTCCGCGCGCCGGATGTTTCTGCTGTCGCCCGAAGGCCGTGGACCTGTGGCCGTCCCGTCGAGCGCGAGCCCGACGGGACGGCCGCCGCATGTCCGGGGCGGGGGCGGGTGAGGCGGCCCCGTGCCCGGATCAGCCCAGGGTGCGCTTGAGGAACCCCGCCATGGTCGAGCGATACTCGCGCGCCTCGGGAAGCAGCGCGGTCAGCTCGCCGGCCGCGTGCACAAAACCGTCCCAGCGCTTGCTCTCGACCGCGACGCCGGCCTCCGCCAGGCGCTTCGCGTACGCCTCGCCCTCGTCCCGCAGCGGGTCGTACTCGGCGGTGAGCACCAGCGCGGCGGGCAGCCCCGCCAGGTCCTCGGCGTGCAGCGGTGAGGCCAGCGGGTCGGTGGCCTCGCTGCGCGGGCTGGACAGGTACTGCGCGATCGCGAACTCCAGGCCGGCGCGGGTGAGCAGGTAGCCCTCGCCGTTCTCCGTCACCGACGGCTGCGCCAGGGTCAGGTCCAGGATCGGGCAGTCCAGCACCTGGGCCACCGGGGTCGGCTGGCGGCGGTCGCGCAACATCAGGGCGCAGGCGGCGGCCAGGTTGGCCCCCGCGCTCGTGCCGCCGATGGCGACCTTGTCCGCGTTGACGCCCAACTGGAACGCGCGCTCCTGGACCCAGATCCACGCGGCGTACGCGTCCTCCAGGGGCCAGGGGAACTTGAACTCGGGGGCAAGGCGATACTCGACCGAGACCACCACCGCGCCGCTCTCCGCGGCGATGTGCGCGCAGTGGCTGTCGGACGCGTCGACCGAGCCCAGCCACCACGCGCCGCCGTGGAGGTACACGTAACCTGGACGACCGCCCTTCGGCGCGGGTCCGGCCGGCGTGTACACGCGGGCGGTGATCTTCCCCGGCTCGGGCTCCTTGACGGTGATGCTCACTTCCCGCGTCGTCACATCTTTCGGCGCGGGCTCGACGGACGCGAGGATGGTCGTCTCGAGACCTTTGTTCGACGCGGCACGACGCTCCGCCAGGGGCAGGTCGGCCGGAAGGGGCGGCGCGGCGGCGACAGCGTCGAGGATCGGCTGGATCTGCGGTGCGACGGGCATGCGACTCCTCCGAACGGAACTACGAAGCAGCACAGTAGAACTTCACGCCCGGAGTTGACAGAGCGTCAGAAGTCGAGCGCGTGACATAGGCCACACAGAAACGGCACGAAGGGCGTCAACCGTCCCAGTTGCCCCCAGCGTTCAATAGACGAACCCAACGAGGAGTACGTGTTGACCGTCATCGACGAACCCCGGATACCGGGCGCGCCCCCGTCCGGACCGGGCCGGGGCGCATCCGACGAGCGCGTGTCGGGAGCCCTGTCGTTCGTGGAGCGCGGCCTTCGCCTCCTGTGGCGACCGCTGGCCGTCTACGCCGCCACCGCGCTGGCGCAACTGCTCGTGCTCTCGTGGATGATCCCGCCGGGCGGACCGAGCCTGCGGGATCGGCTGTTGCAGTGGGACGCGCACTGGTACGTGGACGTCGCCGCGCACGGCTACCCGGACAGCTTCACGTACACGCCCGAGGGCGACCTCACGGGGAACACGCTCGCGTTCTTCCCGCTGTATCCGGGCCTGGTCCGGATCGTGCACTACCTGACCGGGACCGACTACGAGACGGCCGGCCTGATCGCCGGGCACCTGGCCACGGCCGCCGCGATGTGCGTGCTGTACGTGTTCATGACGCGCCTGTACGACCGGCGCGCGGCGTTGGTGATGGTCGTCCTGGTGGGCGGCGCGCAGCCGATGTCCGTGGTGTTCTCGATGGCCTACAGCGAGACGCTCTTCCTGGCGCTCGCGGTGGGCACGCTGTTGGCCGCGCATCGCCGGGCCTGGCTGACCGCGGGCCTGCTCGCGTGTCTGACGAGCGTGACCAGGCCGGCGGGCATCGCGGCGATCGCCGCGCTCGGGGTGGCGGCGCTGATGGAGATGTGGCGGCATCGGCGGCTGATGTCCGCGCCGATCGCCGCGTGTGCGATCGCGTGTATGGGGATGCCGCTCTACCTGTTGTGGGTGGGCGAGCGGTTGGGCGAGATCGACGCCTGGTTCACCATCCAGGACGCCGGGTGGGGTACGAAGTGGGACAACGGGGACGCGGTCCGGCACTTCCTCACCGATACGCTGCGCAACGGCGACCAGTGGATAGCGGTCAGCACGGCGGTGCTGATCATCGCGGCGGTCGTCGGCTCGCTGGTCGCGCTGAACCGGCGCATCTGGCCGCCACTGGCGGTGTACGGGCTGTCGATCCTGGTGATGACGCTGTGTCAGAGCAACTACTACCACTCGAAGTTGCGGCTGATGATCCCCACGCTGCTGTTCTTCGTCCCGCTGGCGACGGTGCTGGCCAGGGCCCGGACCCGCACGGCCGTCCTGGTGCTGAGCGGGGCATGCCTGTTCGGGATGTGGTACGGCGCGTACATGCTGACCACGTGGCACTACGGGATCTGACCGGAGCCCGGCCGGCCTGCGGCCCGCCGTGGATTCGCCTGCCGCGACTGTTGTGACCGGCATTCGGGTGATGGCCGAATAGTTGGGCATTTACCGACGATTAGCATCCATTCCCGTGACAGAAGACCACAATGCGCGGATGTTAGGCGACACGGCCCGCCTGAGCGCGGCGATCGACATCGCCCGACACCAGGACACCGCGACGCTGCTCGCGCTGCTGTTGCCGGGTCTGGACGGGCCGGAGTTGCGGGCGCTCGTGGATCGTTGCCGCTTCGCGCACGCCGGGCTGCTCGTGTGCCCACCCGGCGTGGCGGAGTTGCGGGCGGAGCTGGCCGCGCACGGTTTGGACGCGGATGCCCCGCGGCGGCCCAGCGTGGTGGTCCGCGAACGGCTCGCGTTACGACACCGGCGCGACGTCGCCGATCTCGACGTGGGCATCCTGCGCCCCGTCGTATGGGGTCCGGACGGCGAGCGCCGGGCGGTCGAGGTGTTCGTGCTCCCCGTGCCGCCGGGGTCCGGGCTGGCGGACATCGCCGCGCACGAGCGGGCGCGGGAACACGAGACGCATCTGGCGTTCGAGGTCGAGCGGCCCGATCCGCTGGTGCTGCGCGGCCTGTGTGCGACGTTCGCCCGGCACGGGGCGCTCGCCGACGGCGGCGGGTACAACCCGCACGAGGACGGCACGGTCTTCTACTTCACCGCTCCCGCCGACTCGAAGGCCGGGTACGGCCGCCTGGAGCTGTACGCGGGCGGCGACCACCGACAGGTGCTGGCCGCCCACTTGGCGGACTTCCGGACCAGGCAGCTCACCGAGACACCGCTGCGGCTGTCGACCGGGGCGTGACGACCCGGGCCCTCGCGACGTGTGCGCGGCTGGGCCTGGCCGACGCCATGGAGACCGGCGCCGCCGTCGGGCTCACGGCACCGGCGCGAGCGGTCGACGCCGATCCGCCGAGCCTGGCACGGCTGTTGCGCCACCTCGCCATGCCGGGTGTGGTCGTGGCGGACCCGAACGGCTTCCGGCTCACCGAGGTCGGCGCGCTGCTGCGCACGAACTCCCCCGATTCGATGCGGCCGTTGGCGCTGATGTACGGCGGCCCGTTCCATCGGTCCCTCGCGCTGCCCACGCACACCGTGCGGACCGACCACACCGGCTTCGAGCGGCTGTTCGGCGAGAACCACTTCGACTACTTCGCTCCGGCTCGTCGGCGCCTCGCCGCTGCCGCTGGGCGCGAGTGTGCCGCATGCCCGCAGGGCCGACGCGTCGCGCCGCCGAGACCGGAGGCGGGGGCTCGCATACGACGAAAGCCCCGGCCGGGATCGGCTCGGGGCTTTCGGAAGTTTGGTCCTCCGCGTGGTCCGCCCGGATTCCACTGGCGGGCACGCTGAAGGCACTCGCCACTATGCCACACCCTCGGCACCTGGGTCAAACTTTTGTTCGATCCGGGGTCGGACGGCCGGCGCGGCCGCCCGCGTCAGCGCAGGTGTGCGGTCTCGTTGAAGACGCGCAGCGACGCGTTGCCGTCGGACCACCACTGGACCGCGCTGATCGCCGCCGCCGACAGCTCCATCCGGAACATCGACTCCGCCGGTGCGCCGAGGGCGATCCGGACCAGCGTCTTGATCGGCGTCACGTGGGTGACCACGAGCACGGTGCGGCCGGCGTACCGGGCGATCGTCTTGTCCCGGGCCACCTCGACCCGGCGGGCCACCTCGGTGAAGCTCTCGCCGCCGGGCGGGGCCGCGTCGGCCGAGGTCAGCCACGCGTCCAGGGCGTCCGGGGTGCGCTCGCGCGCCTCGGCGAAGGTCAGCCCCTCCCACGCGCCGAAGTCGGTCTCCCGAAAGCCCGGCTCCTCGCGCACCTTCAGCCCGAGCCGCTGCGCCACCGCCTCGGCGGTCTGCCGGCAACGACCAAGCGGCGAGGACACGATCGCCTCGATGGTGCCGCGCTCGGCCAACGCCTCGGCCGCGCGGGCGGCCTGCCACCGGCCGCGCTCGGACAGGTCCGGGTCGGCGCCTGTGCCGGAGAAGCGCTTTTGCGGGGTGAGCGCGGTCTCGCCGTGGCGCAGCAGCACCAGGGTGGTCGGGCGGCCCAGGTCCGGGCCCCAGCCGGGAGCGGTCGGGCGCACCCTGGGCGCCGCAGTCGACTCGCTCGGCGCGGGTTCGGCGGCCGGCGCGGCCTCGTCCGACCCGGCCGTCGCGAACGCGGTGGAGTTCTGCGGGGTCCAGGCCCGGCCCTTGGCCGCCGCGTCCATCGCCTCGTTGGCGAGGCGGTCGGCGTGCTTGTTCCGCTCGCGCGGGATCCACGTGTAGGTGACCTGCCCGGGCGGATAGATTCCGCGGGCCTTGGTCGCCAGGTCGCGCATGTCGGCGTGCTTGATCTTCCAGCGGCCCGACATCTGCTCGACCACGAGCTTGGAGTCGGCCCGCACCTCCACGGTCGCCGTCGGGTCGATCGTGTGCGCGGCGGTCAGCCCCGCGATCAGGCCCCGGTACTCGGCCACGTTGTTCGTGGCCACCCCGATCGCCTCGGCGATCTCGTGCAGTACCTCGCCGGTGGCCGCGTCGCGCACCAGCGCGCCGTAGGCCGCCGGGCCCGGGTTGCCCCGGGAGCCGCCGTCGGCCTCGACGACGAGCCTCACAGGCCGGACTCGGCGGTGCGGACGAGGATGCGCCGACAGTTCTCGCAGCGCACGATCGCGTCCGGCGCCGCGGCCCGGATCGCGCCCAGGTCGGTGATCCCCAGCTCCAGCCGGCAGCCCTCACAGCGGCGCTGGAACAGCGGGGCCACCGCCACGCCGTGCGACTGCTCGCGGATGCGCTCGTACAGCTTGATCAGATCGGCCGGGATCGCGCTCGCGACCACCGTGCGCTGCTTGGCGGCGGCGTCCGCCTCGGTGTCGATCTCCGCCTCGGCGGCGGCGCGGCGCGCCTCGGCGGCGTCCCGGGCGGTCTGCGCCGCGTCCCGCTCGCCGACCAGCTGTCCCAGGCGGCCCTGGATCTCCTCGCGGCGCTCCATGACCTCCAGGACGACCTCCTCGAGGTCGTCCTGGCGCTTGGCGAGCGAGGTCACCTCGCGCTGCAGGTTCTCCAGGTCCTTGGGCGAGGTGACGTGGCCCGAGTCGAGCCGCTGCCGGTCGCGCTCGGCGCGCTTGCGGACCTGGTCGACGTCCTGCTCGGCCTTGGCCTGGTCGCGGGCCGCGTCGCTCTCCTCGGTCTCGGCGGCGACCACGAGGTCGCGCAACCGGGCGAGCTGCGAGCCGAGGCGGTCGATCTCCTCGTTCTCCGGCAGCGTGCGCTTCTTGTGGGCGAGCAGGTCGATTCGCGAGTCCAGGGCCTGGAGGTCGAGCAGGCGAAGCTGGTCGGCGGGCGCGGCGTTCAGCGGGGGCTCCTTGAATACGGGTCGGGTGGATACGGCGCGGACGGGCCGGCGGGCCGATCATCCGCGTCGCGGTGCCCGGTCGCGGTGTGGCAGGTGTGGTGTGGCGGTGTCGCTGTGGCTGTGGGTACGGCGGCGTTCAGGGATGCGGTGTGTGGAACGTCCATGGGTCGGTGACTAGTTCCGAGACGTGGGTTTCCACCGTAGTACCGCCGGCGGTCAGCGCACGGGTGAGTTCGTCGGCCGCGTAGCGCAACCACGGCCACTCGGTGGCCCAGTGTGGGGCATCGAGCAGCGCGGGGCCGCCGGCTTCCAGCGCCTCGGACGCCGGGTGGTGGCGCAGGTCGGCGGTGACGTAGACGTCGGCGCGGCTGCGTCGGACCGCCGCGAAGAGGCTGTCGCCCGCGCCGCCGCACACCGCGACGGTACGCACGAGGCGATCCGGGTCGCCGGCCACGCGCAGGCCCGTCGCGGTGGCGGGCAGGGCTCGGGCGGCCCGGGCGGCGAACGCGGCCAGCGTCTCCGGGGCGGCCAACTCGCCGATCCGGCCGATGCCCCGGCACTCGCTCGGGTCGGCCGGGGCCGGGTCGAGTGGCGCGGTGACGGTCAGCCCGAGGGCGGCGGCGAGTGCGTCGGAGACCCCGGGGGCGGCCGAGTCGGCATTGGTGTGCGCCACGTGCAGGGCGCAACCACCGGTGATCAGCCGGTGGACGACACGCCCCTTGAACCCGGTCGCGGCCACCGAGTGCACGCCGCGCAGGAAGAGCGGGTGGTGGGTGACCAGGAGGTCGGCGCCGCGCGCGAGCGCTTCCTCGGCGACCGCCAGGGTCGGGTCGACGGCGAACATCACCGAGCGCACCTCGGCGTCCGGGTCGCCGCAGACCAACCCGACCGCGTCCCAGGATTCGGCCCAGTCGGGGTGGTAGATCCGTTCGAGGGTGGCGACGACGTCGGAGAGCTTGGGCACGAAGGGAGGTTACCTCTCCGCGCCCGCCGCCCCGATTCGGGCATCCCGGGACGGACGGTGACGGAGCACACCGGAATGCCTCCGGGTTGTGTGAAGTCGGCCCCATCCGCAGCGTTTGTGCGGTATGCAGGCTCGCACTGTCGTACGACACGAGGGGGACGACGACGATGCTGCACTGTCTGCTGTGCGGTACGCCCTATCTGGAGACGGACGCGTACTGCCCGGGCGAACAATGCGGCACCGACCTGCACGGTCAGCGCATGGGCGACCCGGCCTGCGCGGTACAGGCGTGGTGCGAGCCCCGTCGGATCACCGCGGCTCCCGGCGAGACGGTCATGGTGACGCTGACCCTGCGCAACACGGGCAGCGTGTCGGACGTCTACGACCCGGAACTGCCCCGGGACGCCGCCCGGCGGATCGGCCTCGACCGACCCGGGCCGCCCGAGCTGCATCCGGGCGAGGTCCGGACCTGGACGATCGTGTACACGGTGCCCCCGGACGTGGAGGACCAGCTCGCGCCGAACGGGATGTTCGGCCTCGGCGAGGTCGGCGCGGACGGTGGCGGCAGCGCGTTCGAGGAGGACTCCCGGGTCGTCGAGGAGAACGACGTGCCGGTGCGGGTGGTCTCCGCCCGGGACATGCGGGTGGCGGCGTGCGCGCCGTTCTCGGTTCGGGTGGTCGCCGGCGCCGGCGCGGGGGCGTGGGGCGCGGCGGGGGCGGCCGCGGGTGCCTCGGTCGACCGCGAGCATCGGAACGGGAATCGGCGGACGAAGGTCGTCGCGGCCGTGTTCGCCACCGTGGCCGCGATCGTGGTGGCCGTGGTGCTCGGCATGGCGATGGCGGATTCGGACGACACCTCGCCGGCGGCCAGGACGAATCCGACCACGGCCGTGCCGGAGTCGACGAGCCCGATGCCGGCCGCCGGGCCGACCATCGAGGCACCGGTGACGAGCACGCCGGACGCGAGCGACTCGGCCGTGCCCAGTACGAGCGCGCCCACTCGGCTGACCGTGCCGAACGTGGTCGGGATGACCGAGGCGCAGGGCGTCGCGCTGCTGCGCGAGAAGGGCTTCCGGGGCACCGTCCGGGGCAGCGGCGGCACGATCGTGTCCACCGACCCGGCGGCCGGGACGAAGGTGGACCGGGATCGGGCGGAGGTCGTGGTGGTGATGTCGGGGGCCAGGACGACCCCGCCGCCGACCACCGCCGCGCCGATCTCCTCCCCCACGGCGACCGCGCCGGCGACGACGACGGTGCCGCCGCTGGTCGGCGCGTCGTCGTCCGAGGCCGAGTCCCGGCTGCGCGGCGCCGACCTGGTGGCGCACATCGTGCGTGTGCCGACCGCGGATTCGCCGGAGGACACGGTCTTCGACTGCGCTCCGGGCGAGGGAGCGAAGGTTCGGCGCGGCTCGACGGTGACCGTGAAGGTGGCGACGGCGCCGAGCACGGGGTCTCCGGCGCCGCGCTGACGGCGGGGGCCGGGGCCGGTCGACGCTGCGGGCCTGGTCGCTTCCCCATGCCATGCAATAGCTTGCTTCAGTCAAGAACAGGCGAAGGGAGCTTGCTCATGCTGGATCTCACCGGCGCGTCCGCGATCGTCACCGGCGGGGCCTCCGGGCTCGGCGAGGCCACCGCCCGCCGGCTCGCGGCCGGCGGCACCTCCGTGGTGATCGCGGACAGGAACGAGGAACGCGGCAAGGCGGTCGCCGCCGAGATCGGCGGTGTCTTCGTCGCCACCGACGTCACGCAGGAGGAGCAGGTACAGGCCGCGGTGGACGCGGCCGTCGCCGTCGCGCCGCTGCGCGCCCTGGTGTCCTGCGCGGGCACCGGCATGGGCGCGCGTACCGTGGCGCGGGACGGCACCCCGCATGCGCTGGCCGCGTTCGAGTTCATCGTCCGGCTGAACCTGACCGGCACGTTCAACGCCGTCCGCCTGGCCGCCGCCGCGATGGCCTCGGTCGAGCCGCAGGCCGACGGCGAGCGGGGCGCGATCGTGTGCACCGCCTCGGTGGCCGCGTTCGACGGGCAGATCGGGCAGGCCGCGTACGGCGCCTCCAAGGCCGGCGTGGTCGGCCTGACCCTGCCGGTGGCGCGCGACCTGTCCGCGATCGGCGTACGGGTCAACACCATCGCGCCGGGCACCATGGACACCGCGCTGTTCGCCGCCGCGCCGCAGGCGGTCAAGGACACCCTCGGCGCGCAGGTGCTCTTCCCCAAGCGCATGGGCGTGCCCGACGAGTTCGCCTCGCTCGCGTACGAATTGCTCACGAACAGCTACCTCAACGCCGAGGTGATCCGGCTCGACGGCGGGATTCGCTTTCAGCCGAAATAGCGGTAATCACTGCGAACCGGGAGCTTTCCCCCGTCGATCGGCGGCAATGGTCGGCACGCTCGTCCCCATGATGTTGGGATGGGGTCGTGAGCGATCAGACCTCCGCGTGGCAGCGCCCCCTGCCCGTACACCTGCCCGGCCTGGCGCCGCCGATCCGTCGCGACTGCGCGATCGGCGGCGTGGTGTTCGTGGGCGCGCTCGTCCTGCTCTTCACCCGTTCGTATGTGGTCTGGAGCGTGTGGGATCCGAGTCCGTGGTTGCGGCTCGCGCCGTTGCTGCTGCTCACCGTCGCCCAGTGCCACCGCAGTTCGTCGCCGCGCTTCGCCCTCGCCATCGGACTCGTCGGCGAGGGCGTCGACACCGTGCTCGGGCCCTCGATCGGCGGCCTGATCATGTGGTCGGACGTGCTGTACGCGGTCAGCGTGTACGGCAGTTCGCGACTGGCCTGGCGCCTGTTGTACGGCAATCTGACGGTGCTGGTGGTGAGTACGATCACCATCTGGGCGACGACCCGCAGCTTTCGGACCTTCGTCCTCGCCGTCTTCTACATCGGCCTGGTCGCCATCTCCCCCGCGCTCACCGGGTTCTCGGTGCGCGAGCACCGGGAGAAGGCCGAGGTGGAACGGCTGCGCTCCGCCCAGACGGCGCGGCTGGCCGAACTCGACCACCAAGCCGCCGTGATCGCCGAACGCGCGCGGATGGCCCGCGAGTTGCACGACGTGATCGCCAACCACCTGAGCGCGGTCGCGGTCCAGTCCACCGCCGCGTTGTCCGTGAAGAGCCTGGACGAGGCGCGGCTGCGCGAGGCGCTGGAGGTGATCCGGGAGAGCAGCGTGCAGGGGCTCACCGAGATGCGCCGGATGATCGGTCTGCTGCGCTCGGAGAACGCTCCCGAGGAGCCGGTGTCGGTACCTCGCCTGGCCGAGACCGATCGACTGGTCGAACACGTGCGCCGGGCCGGGCTGCACGTGGACATCGAGATCGTCGGCATGGTGCGCGAGTTGCCCACCCCGGTCGACCTCGCGGCCTATCGGGTGGTCCAGGAGACACTGACCAACGCCCTCAAGCACGCCACGCCGCAGCGGTTGCGCCTGGTCTTCGCCTATCGCGCCGATGATGTGGTGATCACCGGCGAGAACGGGATCGACCCCGACCACGTCACCGGACTGCCCGGCGCGCGGGCGGGTCTGGTCGGCATGTCGGAGCGGGTCTCGTTGCTCGGCGGCCTGTTCGAGGCGGGCCCGCGTGACGGCCGGTGGCATTTGCGGGCCGAACTCCCCTGCGGTGACGACGTGGTGCTCGACGCCGGAATCAAGAACGCCCCGACGGGGCCGAAGGGTGGGATCGGGTGAACGACCCCGAGACGCTGCGGGTGCTGGTCGCGGAGGATCAGGCGGCGGTCCGGGCGGGGCTCGTCCTGATCCTGGACGCGGAGCCGGGCATCGAGGTGGTCGGCGAGGCCGCCGACGGCGAGGACGCGGTGGCGCTGGCCCGGACGTTGCGGCCGGACGTGGTGCTGATGGACGTACGGATGCCGCGCCTCGATGGGATCAGCGCCACCCGGGAGTTGACCGCGGCGGGCCTGGACGTGCTCGTGCTGACCACGTTCGACCTGGACGAGTACGTGTTCGGCGCACTGCGCGCGGGCGCCGCCGGCTTCCTGCTCAAGACGGCCGACGCCGCCCGGTTGGTCGAGGCGGTACGCCTGGTCGCGCGCGGCGACGGCTTCGTCGCGCCGGAGGTCACCCGTCGGCTGATCCACGCGTTCGCGAGCCCGCCCCCGACCCGGCCGACGGACGGCCCGGAGGTCCCCGCCGAGGCCCTGGCCTCACTCACCCCGCGCGAAAGCGACGTCCTGGCCTGCCTGGGCCGAGGCATGTCCAACCAACGCATCGCGGCCCACCTGGACATGGCCGAGGCCACCGCGAAAACCCACGTCAGCCGCATCCTCACCAAACTGGGCCTCAACAGCCGAGTCCAAGCCGCAATCCTGGCCCAACAACGCGGCATCGCCGAGTAGGGACATGCGGGCTTACGTCTACCTGGACACGGCTACCTCACCGCGGCCGTCGTCATTCGGCCCCGCACCTGATCGTGTTCACCAGGCGGGGGGCCGGGACTGGTCGCCGGCCTCGATCTCCTCCGGCCAGGCCATCCTCTGGCGTGTGGGGGTGGGGCGGTGGGTGGGGTGAGCTGGGGGGATGGTGGCTGGGCGGGAATATGCAGATGAACTGACCAACTGGTCCTCAATGCGGGTCACTTCACTCAATTGGGTGAAGGGAGTCGTAACTCGTTGAGGTGGCCCGAAGGCGCTGCGTACGGTCATGCCGTCCCGTCGGGGGGAGCGATCCGAGGCGGGGTGGCCGCGTCGGCGACCGGGGCACCCGGTCGCTCGACAACCGTTTCCGGGCATCGGTCGACGGGCGCGCGACGCGTCGTCGGCCGGGGCGCGAGGGCACTGTCGAGGGGGAAGTCCAGGGATGGCGACGACGACTCGTGGGCACCGGGCGGAGCGCACCGGCGGCCACGGCGCGCCGGGTACGAACCTGGTCGACCGCGTCCGTGCGGCGCTCGATCGCGATGCGGTCGGTGCCCGGGAACAGGGAAACGACGGGCGGCCCTCAGGCTCCACCGATGCGTGGGACGTACGCTCCGACGACTTCTGGTGCACCGTACGGCCGCCGGGCCACGCGGCTCGCGCGCAGGGCTGGAAGATCCATGTCAGCGCGCGGACCGGGGACGCCCCGCATGTGCTCGGCCGGGTGTGCGACGTGTTGTTGCCGCGCCGGGTGGCGTTCAAGTTCGCCGGTGACCTGGAGCGGCTGCGGATGCTCAACTCGCGTGAGGCGGACCGGGCTTCGGCGGGCAAGTTCATCACCGTCTATCCCGACGACGACGAGCAGTTCATGGAACTGGTGGACGCGCTCGACGAGGTCACCCGCGAGCTGACCGGCCCGGGCATCCTCTCCGACCGGCCGTGCCGGCCCGGCAGCGTGGTGCACTACCGCTACGGCGGGTTCGGCCGTCGGGCGGTGCTCGGCAACGACGGCGGCTATCGCGCGGTGCTGACCGATCCCGACGGGTCGGCCGTGGATGACGCCCGGGAGGCGTGGTTCACTCCGCCGTCGTGGGCGCCCGATCCGCTGGTACGACGGGCCCGTTCGGCGCCGGCCGCCGCGTCCGAGCCGGCGCCTCGGCGGGCGGCGGTGCTGATCGGCGGCCGATTCGCGGTCACCTCGGCGCTGCGGCACTCCGCCAAGGGCGGCGTGTTCCTGGGCAAGGACACCATCGACGACACCGACGTCGTGGTCAAGCAGGCCCGCGCGCACATCGAGGTGGACCGCTCCGGGCGGGACGCGTGCGCGGCGCTGCGGCACGAGGCGGTGCTGATGCGGCGACTCGAACACACCGGCGTAACCCCTCGGCACGTCGCGCTGCTCGAAGAGGCCGAGACGATCTTCCTGGCCCAGGAGCGGGTACCGGGCGAGCCGTTGCGTGCCTGGGTGGTCCGGAACGCCGCGGATCCGGGCGTACCGTGGGCACTCGCGCGGCCTCTCGTCGAGGGGCTGATCCGGCTGGTCCGGACCGTGCACGGCGAGGGTCTGGTGATTCGCGACCTGTCGCCGACGAATGTGCTGGTCGGACCGGACGGCGCGCTGCGGCTGGTGGATCTGGAACTGGCCGCCGAGATCGGGGTGTCGGCCGGCGCCGCGGGTACGCCCGGCTATCGGGCGCCGGAGCAGCGGCCGGGCGTCGACGGCAGCCATCGCGCGGATCCCTCAGCCGACCTGTACAGCCTCGGCGGCCTGTTCTTCCTGCTCGCCACCGGCGCCGACCCGGCCCTGCCCGAGGACGTCGGCACCACCCGCGACACGGTGGAACGCCTCGGCGCATGGCTGGAGTTGGCGGCCCGATACGGCGAAACCGCACGGCGCCTGGCCCCGGCGATCCGCGGCCTGTGGCACGAGGACCCGACACAACGCTGGTCGACGGAGCGGGCATCGGCCTTCGCGGCGGGGACGGCGGGCGGGGACGCGGCGGACACGGTCGACGATGCGCGCTCGAGCTCGGGCGACGGGCCGAGCGGTGAGCCGGACGACGGGGCTGCCGCCGGGCCGAACGGCGGGTCGGCCACCGGTTCGCGCTGCGAGCCGAGCGACAGGGCAGCCACGGGGACGAGCGACGGGACGCCTACCGGCGTGGGAAACGTGACGCGCGCACAGTCGGTGGGCCTGTCGGGCGACCGGGTGGGCAGCCGGTCGGACCGCATGACGGCAGACCTGCCGAGCGACGACCCCCGCCGCGAATCGGACCACGCCGTGGGCGCGGTGGACGAACGGTCGGGACTCGTACCGGCAGGGCTGCCGGGCGACGGCCCCCGCCGCGAGTCGGGCCTCGGCGGTGCCGCCGACGGGCGGGCCGGATGTGCCGGGCGGCGGGATGTGCCGGATGGGCCTCGGCCGCATCCGGATACCGAGGGTGACAAGGTGCCGCCGCATCCGCAGCCGCCGGAGGACGATGTGCTGCTTCGGGACGGGCTCGCGCACCTCGTGGCCACGATGACGCCGGGGCGGGTGGATCGGCTGTGGCCGATGACGGCCGGCGCGGCGGCGATGGATCCGTGCAGCGTGCAGTACGGCGCGGCCGGCGTGCTCGGCGTGTTGGCCCGGGCCGCGCACACCACCACGCTCGAACCCCGGCTGCGCTACACCCTGCATCGCGCGGTCGAGGACGGCGCCGCCTGGCTGCGCGATCGGGCCGCGACCGAGCCGGTGGTCCTACCCGGGCTGCACTTCGGGCGTTCCGGCACCGCCTGGGCCCTGCACGACGCGGCGGCGCTGCTCGGCGACGCCGAACTGGCCGCCGGCGCCGCCGACCTCGCCTTACGCGTACCGATCGCCTGGCCCAACCCGGACGTGTGCCACGGCGCCGCCGGGGCCGGTCTGCTCCAGGTCCGGATGTGGCGGGCCACCGGCGACGAACGTTTCCGACAGCGCGTCGTCGCGTGTGCCGACACGCTGCTCGGCGCCGCCCGGCAGGCCGGCGACCTGACCCTGTGGCCCGTACCGCAGGACTTCGACTCGCGCCTCGCCGGCGCCGCGCACCTCGGATTCGCGCACGGCGTCGCCGGGGTCGGCACGTTCCTCCTCGAAGCGGCGCTGGCCACCGGCCGCGAGGGCTACCTCGACGGCGCCCGGGCGGCGGCGCACACCCTCACCCGCACCGTGCGCGTCGACGGCGACGGCGCGTGGTGGCCGCAGGGTCCGGGCGATCCGGCGGGGGTCCGGTTGGCGTACTGGTGCAGCGGCTCGGCCGGCGTCGGTACATTCCTGATCCGGCTGTGGCGGGCCGACCACGATCCGCTCCACCGCGACCTGGCCGAGCGGGCCGGCGCGGCGGCCCATCGTGCCCGGTGGCATTCGGGCACCACCGCGTGCCACGGCCTCGCGGGCAACGGGGAGTTCCTGCTCGACCTCGCCGAGGCGCTGGGCGAGCCGATCCATCGTGCGCGGGCCGCCGAACTCGCCGATCAGCTGCGGGTGCGGACCGCGATCGTCGACGGCCTGCGGGTGCCGGCCGACGAAAGCGCCACGGGTGTGTCCGCCTCGTACGGCACCGGCACCGCCGGTGTCCTCGGCTTCCTGCTCCGGCTCCGCCATGGCGGAGCGCGGTTGTGGTTGGACGGTGAGGAAGCGTGAGCACCATGGTGTCGACTCGACCGCTGCGCCGGATCAGTTGGTCGTTCGCGGTCGACGGCGGGCACGCCACGTGCCTGGCCACGCCGGGCGACGGCACGTGGCGGGTGGAGTCGTGGTCGTTGCGGCCGGGACGGGCCAGTGGCGCGATCCCGGTCGGCACCGGTGCGCCCGAGCGGCTGCACACGCAGTTGCTCGCCCTCCCCGACGGTCGGGTACTGGCCTGCCGACACGAGCCCGGGCGGCACGAGTTGGTCCTGCTCGAAGCCGACGACGCGGGCAGCGAACGGCACTTGGCCATGGTCCGGCTGCCGGGCCTGCGGCTGCTCCCCTACCCCGGTACGGACGCCCTCGCCCTCGCCCTCGGGGCGGACACGTCCCCGTCGACGACGGTGTGGCTGGTCCGTGAGGACGGGCGGTTGGACCCCGTCGCCGAGTTGTCGGGGCTGTACAGCGGCGGGGTCTGGCTCGACCCGGACGGCGGCCGACTCGCCCTGGACAGGGTGCGCGACGGCCGGGTCAAGACGGTCGAGCTCGACCTGGAGACGGCGACGGTACGCCCGTTCCTGGAGCTGACCGACGAGAGCAACGACCGGCTCCTGCTCGCCGATCCGGTCGGCGGCCTGCTGGTGATCGCGAGCGACGCGCCGGGGTCGGACCGGCTCGGCTGGATCCGGCTGCCCGCCGATCGCACGCAGGCGCCGGGCCGGGTGCGGTTTCCCGAGGTCGTACACCTGCCCGATGCGCAGGTGCGCCCGATCGCGATCGCGCCGGACGGCCGCCGGGTGGCGATCCAGCTCGACCGGGGGGCGATCTCGCGGCTGGCCGTATGGACCCCGGAGGATGGCGAGCTGATCGAGGCGGCCACGCCGGACGGGTGCCTGGGCGCGGTCGGCCGGTGGACCGAACAGGGGTTGCGGATCCCGTTCTCCGCGCCGGATCGGCCCAGTTGCCTGGCCCGGCTCGACCCGTACCGGCCGGGGTCGTGGCGCCAGGACGGCGAACCGGGCCCGTTCGTCGGCTTCGACGACGCGGACCGGCCCCAGTGGCGGCCGGCCCATCTGGAACTGCTGGTCGGCGGGACCGGTCCGGTCGAGTCGATCGTCTACGGCGGCCCCGACTGGCGGTGCGCCGAGCACGTCCTGCTCGCCCTGCACGGCGGCCCGGCGGCGGCGTGGCGGTTCGAGTTCGACCCGCTGCTGCAACGGCTCGCGGCGGCGGGCATCGCGGTGGTGGCGCCGAACCAGCGCGGCAGTACCGGATACGGCGCCCGCTTCGCCCGCGAGCTGCACGGCGCGTGGGGCGGCCCGGATCTGGCCGACGTCACCGCGATCGGCCGCACCCTGGCCGCCGAGCGGGCCGCCTTCGGCCGCGCGCCGGCCGCCCTGTTCGGGGTCAGCTACGGGGCCTACCTCGCGCTGCTCGCCGCGTCGTTCGCGCCGAGTGCGTGGTCGCGCTGCCTCGCGGTCGCGCCGTTCCTGTCCGGGCCGAGGTTGATCGCCGAGGCGTCGCTGCCGATCCGCGCGCTGATGACCCGGCTCGGCGGGGACACCGAATACGTCGACGACCAGGGTCCGCGCGACGTGCTCGCGGTGTGCGAACGCATCGCCGTACCGCTGCTGTTCGTGCACGGTGACCGGGACGACACCATCCCCGTCGGCCAGTCCAGGGCGCTGCGCCACACGCTGCTCGCGCACGGCCGGGTCGAGGGCGCCGACTTTCGTTATCTGGAGCTTCCCGGTCTCGGCCATGAGGCCCTGGCCGGGGATGGGGCGCCCGAACTCCACGCCCACCTCACCGGTTTCCTGCAAACCGGCCGGGTGTGACGACAGGAGGGAATCGCCCCGCACCACCCGTCGCGGGCAACCGCTCGCGGCGGCGGCACGTCCCGAAGGAGATTCACCATGGAGCACATCGAAACCGACCTCGCCGCGTTGCAGCAGCTTCCCGAGACCGAGTCGGTCGAGTTGGGCGGGCACGGCGGCAACGGGTGTCAGTTCACCTGTCTGCTGATCACCTGCCTGCTCTTCACGATCAACTAGCGCACCGGGTCCGGGACGCGGATCCGGTACCGGACTCGGCACCCGGATTCGGTAGACGGTCCCCGCAGCCGAACTCGACGGCCGGACGCGGTTCGCGGGCACGATCGGTCGCGCTCGTGAGACCGGTCGACGCTTCGGTCGGGTCGGCAGGTTGTTCGACAAGTACGAACCCGGGACCGGGAGTTCCTGCCGGAATCAGGAGCTCCCGGTCACCGGGCCCAGTTCAGCATCGCAATCCGGGCGACCGACGCCCAGGGGGCACGCCGCTCGCGCGCGTTTTTCCCCCGCGACGGCGAGGGCGGGAGCGGGGGCGCGGCTGCCGCGCCGGTTCGCTGCGCTCGACGGTCCGCGCATCCGAGGAGGCACGCCGTGGTCGACGTCCCGATAGCCGCGCAGGCGCTCCCGGCGGGCGCGCTGACACCGACGCCGAAACCGGCGTCGGCGCCGACGGATCGCACCGGCACCGGGGTGCGCGGCGCGCTGCGGGTGGCGCCCGGGGCGACGGTGACCCTCGCGCTCGCCGTCCCGGCCGGATCGATCGCCGCGCTGTTGTTGCCGGCGGCGGTGGCCGGGTCGGTGGACGCGGTGGTGCGGGGCGACTTGGCCTCGGGGCCGACCGTACGGCTGATCGCCGTCCTGGTCCTCGGCCTGCTGGCCGGGCTGCTCGCGGAGATCGCCGGTCCGGGGCTGGCCGCCGAACTCACCGCGCGCCTGCGCCGCCGGCTCGCCGTGCACGTCACCGACCTGGGCACCGGGTCGCGGAATCCTTTTCCCGCCGGCGACGTCACCTCGCGCCTGGTCGGCGCCGCGCCCGACGCGGCCGGGCTCGTCCCGTCGCTGCTCGGCACGCTCGGCGCACTGGTCACCTCGCTCGGCGGCATCGTCGCGCTGGCCCTGATCGATCCGTGGCTCGCGGTCGGCTTCCTGGGCGGGCTGCTGCCGGGGCTGCTCGTGGTGCGGGTGTTCATGGCCCGCGCGACCGACCTGTTCACTCGATACCAGGCGGTACAGGGCGGGTTGGCCGGCCGGTTGACCGACGCGCTCGCGGGGGCGCGGACGATCCGCGCGTGCGGCACGCGTGATCGGGAGATCGCCCGGATCCTGGCCCCGCTGCCGGAGCTCTCGGCCGCCGGGCACGGCCTGTGGCGGGCCCAACGCAGCGCCGTCGCACAGGTGTTGCTGCTCGCGCCGATGGTCGAGCTGACGGTGCTCGCGACGGCGGGGTGGTTGCTCGCCGAGGGGCGGATTCCCCCGGGGCAGTTGGTCGCGGCGGCCGGATACGCGGCGCTGGGTCTGGGGTTCCTGGAGCAGGTGGAGGCGCTGGTCGGGGTGGCGCATGCCCGTGCGGGGCGGGTACGGGCGGCCGAGTTGCTGGCGGTCGAACCCGCCGGGTACGGCACCGCACGCACTCTGCCGCCGGGGGGCGGCGAACTGGTCTTCCGGGGGGTGCGGGTGCGGGCAGCCGACTCGGCCGGGGGGCGGGTGGTGCTCGACGGGATCGACCTGACGGTGCCGGCGGGGGCGTGTGTGGCGCTGGTGGGGGCGTCCGGGTCGGGCAAGTCGACGCTGGCGGCGCTGGCGGGGCGGCTGCGCGAGCCGGACGAGGGCGAGGTGCTGCTCGACGGGCTGCCGGTGACACGCTTGGCGCGCGGCGAGTTGCGGCGGGGGGTCGCGTACGCGTTTCCGTGCCCGGTCCTGGTGGGCGCCGATCTGGCGGAGGCGCTGGCGTACGGCCGGCCCGGGGCGGATCCGGAGGCGGTGACCGGGGCGGCCCGGATGGCCTACGCGGACGACTTCGTCCGCCGACTGCCGGCCGGCTACGCGACCCGGATCGACGGCCTGGCGCTGTCCGGCGGCGAGGTGCAACGGCTCGGTCTGGCACGCGCGTTGGTCCAGGACGCGCGGGTCCTGGTGCTGGACGACGCGACCAGCGGCCTGGACACGGTCACCGAACACCACATCCACGAGGCCTTCCGCACGGGCCTCGCCGACCGCACCCGAATCGTCGTCGCCCACCGCGCCACGGCCGCGGCCGACGCCGACTTCGTGGCCTGGCTCGAATCCGGCCGCATCAAGGCCCTCGGCCCACACACGGAACTGTGGAACGACCCGGCATACCGCGCGGTATTCACGAGGGAGGAGCGGACGTGACGGGGGATGGGGTCGGGGCCGACACCCGAGCCGGAGCCGAGCCCGAGACGTGGACGGGGGCCTCGTCGGGGTCCTGGGCCGGGCCCGAGGTCGGGGTCGAGTCCCGGACCGGCGACCGGGTCGGGGCGGACATCACGACCGGGCCCGAGGTCGATGCCCCCGTGGCGACCGCCGGTGGGTCCCGGCCTCGGGGCGCGATCGGGTCTTGCAGCGAGGGCTCGGTCGGGGGGCGGAGTGGTGAGTGGGCCTGGTGTTCGGCGGTGTCCGTGCACGCGACGCGAATGGTCAAACCACGCGCGAGCGCCGCGCGGCCGACGGCGAATGCCGCCGACGACAGGACGGAATCCGGCGAACGGGCCGGGGCCGAAGGGGGAAGCCGGATGACGGACGACGACCACGACGGGCCGACGGACCGCCGCCGACGGGTGGTGGTCCCGATCTGGGACCTGGGCGGCCTTCCCGCCGAGCCGGCCAAGCGCGCCACCGCTTCCGACGAGGGCGACCGCGAGCCGCCCCGGGCCACGGAGACCCGATCCGCCCGCCGCCTGGTGGTGTGGTCGGGCACCACGCCGGAGGTCGCCCAGACCCCGATCCGGGTCGACCCGGACGAATCACCCGATCGTCCGGGCCGCCGACGAGCGCCCCGCCCCGGCCGCCTACACCACGCAGCGGCGCCGCGTCGGGACGCCGACGAGGAGCCAGGGCCGGACGAGGCACCGCCAACGCCGGCAAACGGAGGCGGGCGGCGAATCCTGCGCACCGGCCGACGACGCGAGGCGGCGGTATCGAAGCCGGGCACCGACGACGCACCGGTCCCCTCGGAATCGAGCCCCGCCGCCACGCGGGCCGACGTACAGAACCCACCGAACAGGCAAGCTCGGCGCCGCCTCCTGCACACCGGCCGACGCCTGGGCCCGGATGGCTCGACACTCGACCCGACGCCGACGGACTCCACGCATACCGCCCCGGAAGTCCCGCTCGGCCGCCCGCAGGCCGACGCCCGACCGGCGGCAGCGGTACCGGAGCCGCGCCACGAGGACGGCTCAGCCTCCGAAGCAAAGCCCACGCCGACCGACCCGGCACCGCTTCCGCCCGATGCCCCCGCGCGCAAACCCCGTCGTCATCGGCGCGTGGGCCGTGCCCCGGCCCCGGATCCGGCTCGGGCCGAGGACGCCGACCGCCCGACACCCGCCCGACGCAGCGGCGGCCGACGCCGCAAGCCGCGTAGACAATCGGCACGCGGCCTCCGAAACGCGCTTGCGCGCAACGCGCTTCCCGAAGATCGACCCACCGCACCGCTCGACGACGGCTCGGCTCCTTCCTTCCCGCCACCGGACGCCGCCCCCCTAGCAACGCCCCGGTCCGCGGCGGCCGGCGCTCTCGATCCGTCGGACGGCGTTCGCGACGAGGAAGACGCGCAGCCGCTCGCCCTCCCCGCGCCGAACCGACCAAACCGCCTGAACCGCCCGGACGGACCGAACCGCCCGCACGAATCCGGGCGCACAGCCACGCCCGACGACCCCGCGTGGGCCGAGCCCGGCGGCGACCGGTCGAGCCGGACCCAGGGCCCCGATCCGGCATCACATGATCCGAGCGAAGCAATCGGCGGCACGGCAGCGCCCCACGCGGCAACGCCCGACCCTGCCGTGCCGCTCGGGGCAGATGCCGCGCCGACGCCGCCCCCGGGCGCGACCACCCCCGAGCGCCGAAGGCGACACAGCGCCGGCCCCTACGGCGGCGGACTGCGCGCTGGGCGGGCGTTGTTGGCAGACGCGTTGCGGGAGCGGCGGGCGGCGTTGGGGCGGGTCCTGGGGTGGTCGGTGGCCGAGGGAGTGCCGGCGTTGTTGTCGGGGGCGCTACTGGCCGCCGCGCTCGATCGTGGGTTCCTGGTCGGGCGGCTCGGCGTGGGGTTCGTGCTCTTGGGCGTACTCGCGCTGGCGATGCTGATTCGGGCCGCCGCCACCTACGCGATGTTCCCGCATCTGGCTGACGTGGTGGAGCCGTTCCGGGACACCCTGGTCCGTCGGGTGGTGACCTCGGCGGTCCTCGACGCGACGTCGGGACGGCCGGACGCGGGCCGGGACGCCGACGCGGCGGTGGCCCGGCTCACCGAGCAGGTGGAGAGTTGCCGCAATCTGACCGCCTCGCTCCTGCGCACGCTGCGCCAGCTCGGCGTGACCATCGTCGCCGCCCTGCTCGGACTCGCCCTCCTCGCCCCCGTGTTGCTCCCGCTCGTGCTGATCCCGCTCGCCCTCGCGACCTGGTTGTTCGTCCGCCTGCTGCCCCCGCTGGCCAGGCGACGGCGCAACCTCGTACTCGCCGACGAGCGCATCGCGATCCGCACCGCCCACACCGTGGCCGGGCTCCGGGACGTGGTGGCCTGCGGCGCCCAGGATCGGGTGGCCGCCGAGATCGGCGCCGCCGCCGATGCCCAGGCCCGCGCGACCGGGCTGCTCGCGCGCGCCTCGTCCCTACGCCTGCTCGCGGTCGCCCTGGGCGGCCAACTCCCGCTGCTGGCCGTATTGATCGCGGCCCCGTGGCTGGTCCGCGAAGGCATGCTCAGCACCGGCGAGGTGGCGGGCGCCGCGCTCTATCTGGCCCAGCACCTGGAGCCCGCCGTACGCGCCGCGACCGCGACCGTGGGCGGCTGGTTGCTGGAACTCCTCGTGGTCGCCGGGCGGTTGGCCCAAACGGCGGCCCCGGCCCCGGCGACTCCCGCCGCGACGGCCCCGAACACGACAGGCCCCACCCGACTCCCGTCACCCGCCACCGCCCCCGGCCCCCTCGTCCTCGACCGCGTCACCTTCGCCTACGGCCCCTTCGCCGAACCGGTGGTCCGCGACCTGTCGATGACCCTCGACGCCGGTTCGCACCTGGCCGTCGTCGGCCCCAGCGGGATCGGCAAGTCCACCCTCGCGGCGCTGCTCGCCGGCCTGCTGACGCCCGATCAGGGCACCGTGTCGCTGGCCGGCCGCCCGCTCGCCGCGCACCCAGAAGCCGCGCTGCGGAACACGATCGCGGTGGTCCCGCAGGAGGCGTACGTCTTCGCCGGCTCCGTCCACGAGAACCTGAGCTACCTCGACCCCGACGTCTCCCGGTCCGACCTCGACCGCGCGGTGCGCCTGGTCGGTGCCGCCGAACTGGTCGCCCGGCTCGGCGGCTACGAGGCCCGCCTCGCCGACCCGGGCACGTTGTCCGCGGGCGAGCGCCAACTGATCGCGCTGGCCCGGACGTACCTCTCCCCCGCCCGCTTCGTCATCCTCGACGAGGCCACCTGCCACCTGGACCCGCCCGCCGAGGCGCTGGCCGAGGCCGCGTTCGCGACGCGCGCGGGCGCGCTGGTGGTGATCGCGCACCGGATCGACTCGGCCCGCCGCGCGGACCGCATCCTGCTCATGGACGGCAACCGGCCGATCCCGGGCACCCACCACGAACTACTCGCCCGCGCACCGCTGTACCGCGACCTGGTCGGCGCGTGGGAGCACCGCCCCACCGACGCCGGCGGCTGGTTCGAGAAGCCGACGAAGCCGACCAGGATCACGGAGGGCGCACCGCCCCGGACCTGACCCAGGGTCAGCCCGCGTACCCGTCGAGGATCTCCTTGAAGCCGTACGGCACATGCGGCCCGAAGAACAACTGCTCCACCACCCCGACCCCGACCCGGCCCGCGCCGGTCAGTTCGGTCACCCGGATCACCTGCTGCTGGTGCTGGCGGTCGAACCGGAGCGGGTCCACCTTGTCCAACTCCCAGCTCTCGTAGCCGACCTTCAGCTCCCCCTGCCAGACCCCGTGCCCCCACTCCGGGTGCAGATAGCCGAGCCCGGCGAGCAGCCCGCGCGCGCCGATCGGCTCGATCCGGTACGCGAACGGCTCCCCGTTCTCGTCCGTCATGTGGAACTCGCCGCCCTCGATCCGCCGCGTGCCCGGCACCCATGTGAGCGCGTGCCGATGCGGCGTCAGCGTGGCGAACGCGGGCTCGTCCTCGGGCAGCGGTACGGCGGCCGGGTCCGGGGCCGCGCCCAGCGGCGTGGCCGCCACCCGCTTGCCGTCCACGTGGTACATCCGCCCGTCCGCGCGCTCGAACGAGGCCCACAGGCTGACCTCGTCGGCCCAGTGGATCGGCGTCCACAACCACAACATCGGGTTGAACGGCTTGGGCGCGCCCTCCTCGCGCTCGCCGACCGGGCGTACGCCCCACGAGCGGTCGCGGGTGCCGAGCGTGGTCGCCGGGTCGATCTCGAGCACTCGGCCACCGGGCAGCGTGATGGTGCCCGACCAGACGCCGAGCTGGGTCAGCCGGGTCGAGTCCATGATCACGTGGTGGCCGTTGCGGGTGGTGGTGCGCTCCTCCTCGATCGCCGCGGCGCGCGCGGTGAACGTCAGGTCGCAGCCGAGGCCGTGCTCGTTCGGCTCGACGTACAGGCGCAGCACCTTCAGCGGTGTGCGTACCTCGATGCCGAACGGGCCGACGGTGAGGTCGAATCGGTCCAGCGGCGCCCGCCGGGACGCGTGCAGGCTGTGCTGGACGCCGTCGATCCCGATCGTGAAGTGCGCGTCGGCGACGAACCGGTTCGGGTACAGGCCGTGCGAGGCGGCGAAGTAGAACCCGCCGTCGCGGTCGTAGCCGTTGAACCAGTAGCGGTCGTAGGCGTTGCGGTCCGAGGTGGCGGGTGTGGCCACCGGCTCGGGGGTCTGGTGGATCGGGAAGTCGTCGGCGGAGGTCAGCACGGGGAACCCCTTCTCGGTGCGGCCCGAGAGGCGACCCTCGCGGCACGACACGTGTCAACGGTGCGGGCGAAAGGCGGGGCCGGAGGTGATGGCGCCACCTCCGGCCCCGCGCTTCGGAGTCAGCGCGGGTCGCGCTTGAGGAACAGCAGGTCGTCCGCGGTGTAGCCGGCACCGAGCTTGCGGTCGGCGTAGTGCGCGGAGAGCACCTGGTCCAGCTCCTCCGGCGTGAAGGTGGCCTGCTTGGAGTCGAACTTGGCCTGGAGGGTGGGGCGTTCGATCACCGCGACGAAGCCGCCGTGCACCACGAACGCCTGCCCGGTGACCTGTTCGGCGGCCGGGCTGGCCAGGTACGCGACCAGCGGCGCGACGTGCTCGGGCGCCAGCGGGTCCAGCTCGCCCTCGGCCAGCGCGCCCGCGCTCTCCCCGAACACGTGCGTGGTCATGCTCGTACGCGCCCGCGGGCAGATCACGTTGGCCCGTACGCCGTACTTGACCAGCGCGTTGGCGGTGGACATGGTCAGGCCGACGATCGCCGACTTGGCGGCGGCGTAGTTCGGCTGCCCGGCCGAACCGGCCAGCCACGCCTCGGACGCGGTGTTGATCACCCGCGCGTACACCGCGCCGCCGGTCGCCTTGGACTTCTCCCGCCAGTACTTCGAGGCGTGGTGGGTGGTGTTGAAGTGGCCCTTGGCGTGCACCGCCAGGACCGAGTCCCACTCCTGCTCCGTCATCGAGAAGATCATCCGGTCGCGCAGGATGCCCGCGTTGTTGACCACGATGTCGATCGAGCCGAAGGTGTCGATCGCGAGCTGTATCAGTTTGCCGGCCGCGTCGAAGTCGGAGACGTCGCCGCGGTGCGCGGCCGCCTTGCCGCCGGCCGCGACGATCTCGGCGACGACGTCGTCGGCGGGGTTGGGGCTGCCTTCGGGGGCGAAGTCGTTGATCACAACGGCCGCGCCCTGCTTCGCGAGTTCGAGGGCTTCGGCGCGGCCGAGGCCGCGACCGGCGCCGGTGACTACGGCGACCTTGCCATCCAGCGACGTGGTCATGCGGATTCTCCCGTGGGGTCGGTGGCTTTGCCGCGGTCGCGTGTGGGTTGGCTCGGGCATTGGTCTGCCCACCCGCCCACCCGGGGTGTCGGGTGGGCGGGGTGCGGATTACGGCGCCGCTTGTTGTGAGCTTGTGGGTGCTGCCGGGTGCTGCGGGGTGCTGCGGGGTGGTGCCGGGCGCTCTCGGTGTGCTTCGTCAGAGGGTGACGATGGTGCGGATCGACTCGCCGCTCTTCATCAGGTCGAACGCGTCGTTGATGTCGGCGAGGGTGAGGCGGTGGGTGATCATCGCCTCCAGGTCGAGCCGACCGGCGCGCCACAACTTGGTGATCCGCTCGTACTCGGAGACGATGTCGCCGCCGCCGTAGATGCTGCCGATGATGCGCTTCTGGTCGAAGAACAGCTCGAACATGTTGAACGAGACGTTGTCGTCCATCGCGCCCGCGCCGACGATGATCACGTCGCCGCCGCGCCGGGTGAGCTCGTACGCGCTGCGGGCGGTGAACGACTTGCCGACCACCTCGAAGACGTAGTCGAAGCCCTGGCCGGCGGTCAGGTCGCGCTTGGCGTCGGCGGCCTGGTCCGGGGTGATCGCGTGCGTGGCGCCGAACTTCTTCGCCCACACGTGCTTGGACTCGGCCGGGTCGATCGCCACGATGTCGGCGGCACCGGCCGCGCGCAGGCCCTGGATCACCGCGATGCCGACGCCGCCGGCGCCGATCACCGCACAGGACGCGCCCGGCTGGATCCGCGCGCTGTTGAACACCGCGCCGACGCCGGTGGTGACGCCGCAGCCGATCAGCGCCGCGATCTCGTAGGGCACGTCGTCGGCGACCTTGACGGCGCACGGCGCGGCGACGACGACCTCCTCGGCGAATGTGCCGGTGCCGGTGAAGCCGTACGACGGGGTGCCGCCGAAGGTGAAGTTCTGGTTGCCCGCGTTCATGAACCCGGCCAGGCACAGGTTGGACTGGCCGCCGCGGCAGTAGTTGCAGGCGCCACACGGCGGCGCCCAGCAGATGATGACGCGGTCGCCGACCGCGACGCTGCTCACGCCGTCGCCGACCTCGACCACCTCGCCGGCGCCCTCGTGGCCGGGTACGAACGGCGCGGGCTGGGGCAGGACCCCGGTCATCGCGGACAGGTCCGAGTGGCACACACCGGTCGCGTGCAGCTTGACCCGCACGCGCCCCGGGCCCATGCCCACCGCCTCGACGTCGTCACGAACGTCGAGCTTGTCCTGGCCGGTCTCGTGCAGAACCGCTGCGCGCATGGGGGCTCCTCGTCTTTCCTGCACCAATACTTGGCCCGGTCAAGAACTATAACGTGTTCCTGTTTTGACTCAAGACCAATGACACGGTCAAGGTATCCGCCCCTGCTGCGGGACGAAAGGCATGCAGCTCCCCCAACGAGACCTCACCCCTGTACGTCACATCACATGGCAGCCCGGCGGCGGAACAAAAGGGGACCGGAGGCAGGAACGCCGGAGGACGGCGACGCCGACGGTACGGCGTTGGCCCGGCTGTCGACCGCGCGCGGGACGGTACTCAAGGGCGACGCGTACCCGCAGTGCGGCGACGCGCCGCTCGCGGAGGACCTCGTCCGGGAGGCGCCGGCGCGGGCACTGGGCACCCGACAGGCCCGGTCGGTGGAGCATCCGGAGTCCTACGTCCGCACGGCGATCCTGAACCCGGTGATGGACGGCACACGCCTGAGCACCCGCCGGCTGCGGGTCCGGCCGCTTTTCGCGATTTTTCCGGCTCGCCGCGGTGATGACCGCCTACGGAGAGGCGGACCAACCGCTTCCCCCGGACAGCCCTCTGCTGCTCGTCGAGACCGGGGTCGAGGAGCGCCGGCCTCCGGCCGGGTGAGCAGCGGCGATCCAGTCCCGACCCGGTGCCCGGCGCGGCCTTCCGCGCCGGGCCCGTGGCGCGCCGTCAGGCGCTGTACTCCACCACCGTGTCGGAGAGCACGATCGCCTCGTCGCGCTCGACGGCGCAGGTGTTGATCAGCAGCTTCCCGTCCTCTTCCCAGACCCGCACCCGCATCGTCTCGCCGGGGAAGAAGATGCCCGCGAACTTGGTGCGGTAGCGCTTGACCCGCGAGACGTCGCCGCCCAGGACGTTGTCCACGACGGCCTTCAGGGTCAGCCCGTACGAGCACAGGCCGTGCAGGATCGGGGTGTCGAAGCCGGCCGCCTTGGCGAAGTCCGGGTCGGCGTGCAGCGGGTTCCAGTCGCCGGACAGGCGGTACAGGAGCGCCTGGTCGGCGCGGGTGGCCACATCGATCGTGTGGTCGGCCGGGCGCTCCGGCACATCGATCTTCGTCGCCGGCCCGCGCTCGCCGCCGAAGCCGCCCTCGCCCCGGACGAAGATCTCGGCGCGGGAGTCGTACAGCTTGGTGCCGTCCTCGAGCTCGGCCGACGATTCGAGCACGATCACCGCGGCCTTGCCCTTGTCGAACACGTCGGCCACCCGGCTGGTCGCCTTGACGCCCTTGGCCTTGGCAGGCAGCGGGTTGTGCACCACGATCTCCTGGCCGCCGTGCAGCACCGCGCGCAGGTTGATGTCGATGCCGGGCAGCGAGGAGAGGCTGCCGCCGACCTTGGTGCCGGCCACGGTCGCGAACGTGGGCAGCACGTGCAGGTTCTTCTCGTACGTGTAGCGCAACTCGTCCGCGCCGGTGGCGGGCGTGCCCGCGCCCAGGCCCAGGTGGTAGAGGATCACGTCCTTGTTCGACCAGGCGATCTCACCCGTGCGGGGCTCTGCTCCGGTGGCCTTCGCGGCGTCGATCGGCATGGCGTCTCCTCTGGTGTGGCTGTGATGATGACCGGTGACTCGGGCTGCGATGGCGCCGACCCCCCGGGCCGCGCCACCCGCCCAAAACTAGAACTCGTTCTTTTTACATGCAATGATCGGCCATTCGCCCGGCTGCGGCCGGGATCACGTCACCCCGGGAGCCGTCATGACCGCCGCCGCCCCCGAAGCCTCGGACGCCGCCGAGCCGCCGCCCGTACCGGCCGACGTACTGCGCGAGTTGCGCCTGACCTGGACGCCGCGTCCGGACCCCGACAGCGCGGGCCGCGCGGCCCGACACCGCCTGGCCGAGGCGACCCGCCGCCTGATCGAGGCGGTGAAGACGGTCGACCCGCACGACGCCGAGGCCATGCTCGAAAGCGTAGCTGACGATGTATCAGATTTGGCGGATCGCATCGCCGCATTGACCCGTGTGGGCGAGCGCAAACCGACCTCGCGCGACCTGGCCCTGCACGAGCGCAGCCCGTTCATCGGCGCCGCGAACCCGATCGCCCCGCCGATGTCGATTACCGGCGACGGTCCGCTGGTGCGCGCGCACGCGACGTTCGGCGCCGCGTTCGAGGGCCCGTACGGGCGGGTGCACGGCGGCATCGTGGCGGCGGCGTTCGACGAGGTGATGGGCTGCGCCCAGTCCGGCGCGGGGGCGCTCGGGATGACCGTGTCGCTGACCGTGCGGATGCGGCGGGCGACGCCGCTGTACACGCGGATCGACTACGAGGCGGGCGTCACCCGGGTCGAGGGCCGCAAGGCGTGGGTCACGGCGCGCTCGTACGCCGGGGGCGAACTGGTTGCGGACGCGGAGGCGTTGTTCATCCGAGCGGCGCGGGCCTGAGGCGGGGCGGGGCGGGGCGGGGCCGGGCCGTCGGGATGGGTCCGGCGCGCGGGGGCGGGGCGGGCCTGCGTCGGGCCGGTCGATCACGCGAGACGGCGTCGGGGGGGGGCGCCCCCGTACCCCCCCCCCCCCGGGGCCAACCCAACAGAAACCCCCCGCCCCCCGGGCCC